>NZ_JADBEG010000001.1:8612500-9862500 GCF_014873755.1 Amycolatopsis lexingtonensis | reverse complement strand
CCGGAGGCGAGGCAAGCCCGCTACGACACCGCCGCGACGATCACCGAAGAGGGCATGGAGCGTTACGCCGACGAACTGCTCCCCCGGATGATCTCGAAGCAGACCCGCGTGACCAGGCCGGACGTCGAAGCGCACGTCCGGAAGATGATGCGCAACGCGCCGAAGGAAGGAGCCGCGGCCGCGCTGCGGGGCCGCGCCGAGCGGCCCGACTACACGCCCACCCTGAAGCACATCGCGGTCCCGACCCTGGTCGTCGTCGGCAGCGAGGACGAGTTCACGCCGGTCGCCGACGCCGAGCTGATCCACCGGGAGATCGCCGGTTCGACCCTGGTGGTGGTCGAGGGCGCGGGCCACCTCCCTAACCTGGAGCGCGAGACCGAGTTCGACGACGCCCTCAGTGCGTTCCTGACCGGAAAAAGGTTCACCCCATGACCCAGCAGACCGTGTTCGTGACCGGCGCGAGCGCCGGCTTCGGTGACGCCATCGCGCGCCGGTTCGTCGCCGAGGGCGCCCGCGTGATCGCCGTCGCCCGCAGCGAGGACAAGCTCGAGAAGCTGGCCGGCGAGCTCGGCGACGCCGTCCTCGCGGTCAAGCTCGACGTCAGCGACCCCGAAGCGGTCAAAACCACCGTCGAAGCCCTCCCGGAGGACTGGAAGAACGTCGACGTCCTGGTCAACAACGCCGGCCTGGCCAAGGGCCTCGAGCCCGCCCACCAGGCCCACCTCGACGACTGGGACCAGATGATCGCGACCAACGTCCGCGGCCTCGCGCACGTCACGCGCGCGCTGCTGCCCGGCATGGTCGAGCGCGGCCGCGGGCACGTCATCAACATCGGCTCGATCGCCGGCACCTACCCCTACCCCGGTGGCAACGTCTACGGCGCGACCAAGGCGTTCGTCCACCAGTTCAGCCTCAACCTGCGCAGCGACCTGCACGGCACCGGCGTCCGCGTGACGAACGTCGAGCCCGGCATGGTCGGCGGCACGGACTTCTCGAAGGTCCGCTTCGACGGCGACGCGGCCAAGGCCGACAAGGTCTACGAGGGCACCACGCCGCTGACCGCGGACGACGTCGCCGAGTCCGTCTACTGGGCAGCGAGTCAGCCGAAGCACGTGAACATCAACGTCATCGAGCTGATGCCGGTGGTGCAGAGCTTCTCACCGCTGCAGATCTACCGGGAGTCCTGAAACAAGGAGAGGAGCGCCTGCTGCTCCGGGTCCGACCCGGTCAGCAGGCGCTTGGTCCGCGGCCGCCCGCCGGTCGACGGGTACGTCAGTACCAGCTCGCCGATGCCCGCGAGCCGGTCCAGCAGCTCCCGGACCGACAGGTTCATGCCCGCCCGGTCCGCCTCGCGGCGCATCAGGTGGGTCACCGTCGCCGCCAGCACCGACACCAGGCCGTGGGCCGCGATCCGCGCGCGCGTCCACTCCCAGCGCGGGGTCGGGCCGGTGAGCGCGGGCCCGGTCAGCCAGCGGAACGTCGACTCGAGGTGAGTGCGGGCGCGGTAGGCCGTGACGACGTCGCCGACCGGCCAGTCCCGGTCGGTGACCAGCACCTGCTTGCCGAAGAACTCGTCGTCCAGCCGGGCCAGGGCGGCGGCGTCGATCCGCCGTTCCACCCGGATCTCGCCGGGCCGGGTGCCGCTGAGCACGGCGGTGAGGACGCGTTCGATGCGCCGGCCCCGCGTGACCCGGCCGATTTCGGCGTGCACCTGCGCGCGGTCGCCGCGGTGGGTGCCGGCGGCCAGCGCCGCGGCCAGGCCGTCCAGCTCGCGGGTGGTGGTGGCCAGCTCGTCGGCGAACGCCCGGGACTGGGCCGCGTGCAGGGTCGCCGAGTGGGTCAGGATCACCCGGCGGCGGACACCGTCGACCACCGCGTGCGTGTCCAGCGCGGTGAGCCCGGCGAACCGCTCGGGGTCGACGCGCTTGCGGGCGGACGCGGGCTGCGTCAGCAGCTCCGGGTGGTCGGTCAGCGGCAGCGAGCCGACGAACCCGCTGCGGGAACCGAGGTCGAGCTGCGCGGCCTGCCCGGCGTGGAAGACCAGCGTCGCCGGGCCCAGCTCGCCGGTCAGCGCGGCGAACGTCGGGGCGTTGTCGCGGCGGTACAGCCGCGAGGCCAGCGGGATGGCGCCGTCACGGGTGACGCGCAGCCCCACACCGGCGAGCACCTCCCGGCAGGCCGAGGGCAGTGTGCAGTCCGCGGGGGCGAACACGGCGAACTGCGGGACGTCGACGGCGAGGGCCTCGTGGTCGTCGAGCGTCTCGAGGACGGCGGTGGAAACGGTCTCCTCGATGCCCGCGATCCGCTCCGGCGTCAAGCGTTCCAGCGCCCGCCACAGACCATCCACTGTGGACAGCCGGACCAGGTCCGCGGCCGCGCTCGTTTCCCACCACTCGCCGATCGGCGTCTCCGGCGCGGTCGCGCGGTGCAGCACCGCCACGGCCAGGATCAGTCCCAGCGACGGCTTCGAACGCACGACGTCGTCGACGCGGCGGACGAAGTCCAGCCGGGACAGCGTCGCCCACACCGCCGCGACGTCGCCGTACGTCCGGTGCGACGCCGCGGCCGGTTCGCCGCCCGGGACCGCCCGGGCGATCTCGTCGGCCGTGCCGAGATAACGCTGGGTCACCACCCGGGGCTTGCCGTCGACCCGGGCGGACTCCGCCAGGTAGTAGTACGTCCGGCCGCCGATCTTCTTGCCGACCACAGATGCCACCCTTTAGGTAATACACCTCGCACCGGTGATCGACAACCCGCCGAGCGCGCTGACCTGCGACGACGATCACGTCCGGGTACAACCGCAGCCAGGTGCGCAACGCACACTGGCTGGTCGCGCGAGGACGGTCCTAGCGTGGGTGGAATGGGACCCGAACCCGACGCCACCACCCCGACCGCCTCCGCGATGCGCCGCGCGCTCGCCCGGGCGCGTGACGGGAAGACACTCGACGTAGCCGAGGCGGCCGTCCTGCTGCACGCCCGCGGCGAAGACCTGGGGAAGCTTTCCGAGTACGCGTCGCGCATCCGCGACGCGGGCCTGGCCGAGGCCGGGCGCGCCGGCATCATCACCTACAGCCGCAAGGTGTTCATCCCGCTGACCCGGCTGTGCCGCGACCGCTGCGGCTACTGCACGTTCGTCACGGTGCCGGGCCGGCTCGAATCGCCGTTCCTCTCGCCGGACGAGGTCCTCGACATCGCCCGCAAGGGCGCGGAGATGGGCTGCAAGGAAGCCCTCTTCACGCTCGGCGACCGGCCCGAGGACCGCTGGAAAGCCGCGCGCGAGTGGCTGGACGCGCACGGCTACGACGACACGCTCTCCTACGTCCGCGCGATGGCGATCCGCGTCCTCGAAGAGACCGGCCTGCTGCCCCACCTCAACCCGGGCGTGCTGACCTGGCAGGACTTCCAGCGGCTCAAGCCGGTCGCGCCGTCGATGGGCATGATGCTGGAGACCACGGCGACCCGGCTGTGGAGCGAAAAGGGCGGCCCGCACTACGGCTCGCCCGACAAGGATCCAGCGGTCCGGTTGCGGGTGCTCGAAGACGCCGGACGCAGCAGCGTGCCGTTCACCACCGGTGTCCTGATCGGCATCGGCGAGACGTTCGAGGAGCGCGCGGACGCGCTGTTCGAGATCCGCAAGATCGCCAAGACCTACGGCGGCATCCAGGAAGTCATCGTCCAGAACTTCCGGGCCAAGCCGGACACGAAGATGCGCGCGACGCCGGACGCCGACCTCGAAGAACTCGCCGCGAACATCGCCGTCGCGCGGCTGGTGCTCGGCCCGAAGATGCGTATCCAGGCGCCGCCGAACCTGATCGGCAGCCAGTACGACCTGATGATCCGTGCCGGCATCGACGACTGGGGTGGCGTCTCGCCGCTGACCCCGGACCACGTGAACCCGGAACGCGCGTGGCCGCAGATCGACGAGCTCGCCCGCCGCACCGAGAAGGCCGGCTTCGAGCTCAAGGAACGGCTCACCATCTACCCGGAGTACGTCAAGGCCGGCGAGCCGTGGCTGGACCCGCGGATCACCCGGCACGTCGCCGCGCTCGTCGACTACGACACCGGGATGGCCCGCGAAGGCGCGATGCCGGTGGGCATCCCGTGGCAGGAGCCGGACGGCGGCTGGCAGGAGTCCGGCCGCACCGACCTGCACACCGAGATCGACACCAGCGGCCGCACCGAGGACCGCCGCAGCGACTTCGACTCCGTCTACGGGGACTGGAAGGAGATCGGCGACCGGATCAAGACCGGGCCGCAGAAGTTCGACACGGACATCCTGGAAGCGTTGCGCAGCGCGGAAAAGGACCCGGCCGGGCTGTCCGACGACGCCGCACTGGCGCTCCTGCACGCCGACGGCAAGGAGCTGGACGCGTTCACGCGGCTGGCTGATGACCTGCGCCGCGAGACCGTCGGGGACGACATCACGTTCGTCGTCACGCGGAACATCAACTTCACCAACGTCTGCTACACGGGTTGCCGCTTCTGCGCCTTCGCGCAGCGTCGCACCGACGCCGACGCGTACACGCTTTCCCTGGAGCAGGTCGGCGACCGCGTCGACGAGGCGTGGGCCGCGGGCGCGACCGAGATCTGCATGCAGGGCGGCATCCACCCGGACCTGCCGGGCACCGCGTACTTCGACCTCGCGGCCGAGGTCAAGCGGCGTCAGCCGGAGATCCACCTGCACTCCTACAGCCCGATGGAGGTCGTGAACGGCGCTTCGCGGACCAACCTGTCGCTTCGCGATTGGCTGATCAAGGCGAAAGAGGCCGGTGTGGACTCCCTGCCGGGCACGGCCGCGGAGATCCTCGACGACGACGTCCGCTGGGTGCTCACCAAGGGCAAGCTGCCGACGTCGGAGTGGATCAAGGTCGTCACGACCGCGCACGAGGTCGGGCTGCCGACGACGTCGACGATGATGTACGGCCACGTCGACACGCCCGCGCACTGGGTCGCGCACCTGAAGCTGCTCGCGCGGCTGCAGCGCGAAGGCCTGGAGAAGCACGGCCGGCGCGGGTTCAGCGAGTTCGTGCTGCTGCCGTTCATCCACCAGAGCGCGCCGATCTACCTGGCCGGCCTCGCCCGTCCCGGCACGACGCTGCGCGAGAACCGCGCGGTGCACGCGCTGTCCCGGCTCCTGCTGCACGGCATGATCGACAACATCCAGAGCTCCTGGGTGAAGCTGGGCGAAGAGGGCAGCCGCGCGGTGCTGCAGGGCGGCGTCAACGACATCGGCGGCACGCTGATGGAGGAGACGATCAGCCGGATGGCGGGTGCGTCGAACGGGTCGTACAAGACGATCAGCGACATGCGCGCGATGGTCGAACCACTGGGCCGCCCCCTCGTGCAGCGCACGACGGGCTACGGACGGCCGTCGGCCGAGCGGCTCGCCGCGGCGGCGGCTTCGGACGGCGTCGCGACGGCGGTGCGCAAGCCGCTGCTGCCGCTGCTGACCCCGTGAGGTAGGTCTGCCGACGTCTTGAATGAGTCATTCAGGTCACCGGAGGTCCTGAATGACTCATTCAAGACACCGCGGAGCCGGTGGGGCGCGGGCCGCCGCCGGCTCGGTCGGACCGCACCAGGTCGCGAATGACTCATTCGAGACCGCCGGAGCCGCGAATGAGTCATTCGCGACGCTCCCGCGACCAGCCGCCCCCGCCGCGCTAACCTTCGGCCCCATGGGGGTTTCTCGCATCGTGCCGCTTTTGCTCGTCGCGCTCTTGGCGGGCTGTGACAGTCCGGCACCACCACCGCCGCCCGTGCCCACGGTGACGCCGAGCCCGACCTACGCGCCGCCGCCGTCGAGCGGGCTGTCCCTTTCGGTCGGACCGGTGGAAGCCGGGCTCGGCCACCGCGCCAGCGTGCTGACGCTGACCAACCTGGACACCCGGCCGCGAAAGGTCACCGGCTACCCGGACCTGAAAGTCCTGGCGGGCGACGGAACGCCGCTGGATGTCAAGGTCGAGCACGGGACTTCGTACTTCGCGCGGGACCTCGGCCCGCAGGACCTGACCGTCCAACCGGGCGCGAAGGTCGTGGCCGTGCTCGCCTGGTCGGCCACCGTCACCTCCGGCGACACGCGCACGGGCGCGGCGATTTCGGTGGTGCCGGTTCCCGGCGAACATGAGCAAAAGCAGCCTCTCGACACCGACCTGGGCACCACGGACACCGTCACGCTCAGTTCGTGGGCCACCGAAATCGGCAACTGATGACCTTGTGTCACCGCTCACAAACGCACGGGTGAGCGGTGACGATCTGTGCTAACTCTTTCCTTTCACGACCAGGGCAAGCACCGAAGCTTCACCTGCCGAAAGGGACTTCGTTGAGCACCTCCGTGGATACCTTGGGCATGGTCGACACCGAGCGCTACCCGCTCACCGAGCCGGGAAGCGCTGCCTGGCGGGCAGCCGTCGACCGCACGCGCGCGGACCTGGCCGAAGTCGGCTGCAGCGTCCTCGCCGACTTCATCCGGCCGGAACTGCGGGAGGTCCTGCGCACCGAGTGCGCCGAACTCGAACCGCACGCCTACACGAAGATCGAAAAGGTCAACGCCTACAACACCGCGATCGACGAGCCGCTGCCCCGTGACCACCCCGGCCGGACGATCATGGAACGCGGCAACGCCTTCGTCGCCCGCGACCGCATCCCCGCGTCGTCGATCATCGACCGGCTCTACACCAGCCCGCTGTTCCAGCGGTTCGTCGCCGACTGCTTCGGCCTGCCGGAACTGCACGAGCTGGCCGACCCGCTCGCCGGGCTGACGCTCAACGTGATCGCGCCCGGCCGCGCGCACCCGTGGCACTTCGACACCAACGCCTACACCGTCAGCATGTTGACGCAGGCCGCGGAAGCGGGCGGCACCTTCGAATACTGCCCCAACATCCGGTCCACCACGGACGAGAACTTCCCCGCGGTCCGCGCCGTGCTCCGGGAGGACGGCACCCATCCGGTCCAGCGCCTCGACCTACGTCCGGGCGATCTTCAGCTCTTCCAGGGTCGCTTCGCCTTGCACCGGGTGAGTACGGTGGAGGGCGCGATCGCGCGGCATTCCGCGATCTTCGCCTACAGCGAGCGCCCGGGGGTGATCGGCAGCGCGGAGCGGACCAGGCAGCTGTTCGGCCGGACCCTGCCCGCACACGTCACCGGACGCACCGTCCGCAGCGACGAACTGCTCGACTAAGAGATCAGGAGCCTGGCCCGTGCCTTTCGACTCGACCGGCAAGATCTCCTTCGACCACATCTACACCGCACCCGACCCGCGCCCGTTCTTCGGCACGCTGCGGCGCGTGGACTACCACATCCCGCAGCTCGCGAAGCCCTACTTCGCGAAGCTGATCGCCGAACACCCCGCCCAGCAGCCGACCGTGCTCGACGTCGGCTGCTCCTACGGGGTCAACGCGGCGCTCGTGCGGTGCGACGCCACGATGGACGACCTGTACGCCCACTACACCGATCCGGCGGTGACCGCGCTGGACCACGCGTCGCTGATCGAGGCGGACCGGGCGAAGATCGTCGACGACGGCGGCCCGCGCTTCTACGGCCTCGACGCGTCGGCGCCCGCGCTCGAGTACGCGCTTTCCGCCGGGTTCCTCGACGAGGCGATCCACGCCGACCTCGAGCGCGAAGACCCGGACAGCACCCAGCGGAAGCTCCTCGACGACGTCGACCTCGTCGTCTCCACCGGCTGCGTCGGCTACGTCACCGAGAAGACGCTCGCCCGGATCGCGCGCGGCGCGCGGCCGTGGATGGCGCACTTCGTGCTGCGGATGTTCTCCTACGACCCGGTCGCCGACAGCCTGGCCGGGCTGGGCTACGAGACCGCCGAAGTCGGCGGGGTGTTCCGGCAGCGGCGGTTCGCCTCCGCCGAGGAGCAGACGCAGATCCTCGACACCCTCGGCGCCGCCGGCGTCGACCCCACCGGGCTCGAGTCCGAAGGATGGCTCTACGCCCGGTTGTTCGTTTCCCGTCCCGAAGGCGCGGACGCCTTGGCCACCGCGCTCGAAACCCGCTGAGAAGGATGATCGTGAGCAGTCCGGAATGGTCCACCCGCACCTTCGGCAACGAGGAGCGGCTCCCCCGCGTCCCCGTTCCCACGCTGGAGGACAGCGGCCGCCGCTTCCTCGAGTGGTGCGCCCCGCTGCTGACCCCGGACGAGCTGGCCGAAACCGAAGCGGCCGTGGCGGAGTTCCTTTCGCCGGACAGCCCCGCGCACGGGCTGCAGGCCGCGCTCGAGGAGTACGACCGGTCGCCCGGGGTGCGCAGCTGGCTCGACACGTTCTGGCCGTACCGCTACCTCGGCCGCCGCGACCGGATCGCGCTCAACGCCAACTTCTTCTTCCTGTTCCAGGACTCTCCGCTGGGCCAGGTGGAACGCGCGGCCGAGCTGACCGCGTCCGCCGTGGACTACAAGCTGAAGCTCGACGAGGAGCAGGTGCCGCCGGTGCTGCTGCGCGGCGCGCCGCAGTCGATGGTGCAGCACAAGTACCTGTTCTCGGCGACGCGCATCCCGGGCCAGGTGCTGGACACCGCGCGCACGCCGTACCGCGAAGGCTGGGAAGGGCCGTCGCGGGAGCGGCACATCGTCGTGTTCCACCACGACACCCCGTTCCGGATGGACGTCATCGCCGGTGACGGCCGGCCGTACTCGCCGGCGCAGCTGGCGGAAGGACTGCGCGCGATCCTCAAGGACGATCGCGTCGCCGAAGTCCCGGCCGGGCACTTCACGACGAAGGCGCGTGCGGAGTGGGCGGTTTCGCGGACCGCGCTGATCGACGCGGGCAACGCGGCCTCCCTGGAGACGATCGAGACCGCGCTGTTCTGCCTGTGCCTGGACGACTTCGCCCCGTCGGACACGCTCGAGGCGGCCGACCGGCTGCTGTACGGCGACAACCGCTGGTACGACAAGGCCGTGTCGCTGATCGTGTTCGAAGACGGCACCGCGGGGATCAACGTCGAGCACTGCGAACTCGACGGCACCACGATCCTCGGCTTCACCGACGCGCTGCTGAGCGGTTCGCGGGCGGAGCGCGAGCCGGCCTCGGGGATCCCGGGCTACGAGCCGGTCGACTTCACGCTGACCGATTCCCTCCGCGAAGACGCGCTGGCGGCCGGGATCGCCTTCCGGGCGTACGCGGACGCGACCGCGACGCAGACGGTGTCGTTCGGCTTCGGGGCGAACCGGGCCAAGGAGCTCGGGATGTCGCCGGACGCGTTCGCGCAGATGTCCTACCAGCTGGCGCACCGCCGCGCGAAGGGCCTGACGGGGGCGACGTACGAGTCGATCGCCACCCGGCAGTTCCAGAACGGCCGCACCGAAGCCATGCGGGTCGTCACTCCGGAGGTCGTGCGCTTCGCCGACGTCATGACCGACCCGGCGGCGTCCGCCGAGGAGAAGCGCACCGCGTTCCGCGCGGCGGCGGCGAAGCACGTGGCCCGCGCGAAGGAGTGCCAGGCCGGGGACGCGCCCGAGCAGCACCTGTGGGAGCTGCAGCTGATCGGGAAACGCCGCGGGGACACTTCGGAGCCGGCGCTCTATTCGTCGCCGGGCTGGCTCAAGATGCGCGACGACTACCTGAGCACCAGCTCGGCGCCGTCGGTCAACATCCAGTACTTCGGGTTCGGCTCGACGAGCCCGCAGTGCATCGGCATCGCGTACGTGCTGCTGCCGGACCGCTGGAACATCTACCTGAGCACGCCGAAGCACGTCTCGGCGGAGATGCACCGCTTCGCCGACGAACTGGCGGTCGCGGTGCGGGAGCTGCAGGAGCTACTGGCCGAGTAGCCGAGCGCCCCAAGGCGGCCTTGGTTGCGTCCGACGCACCGAAGGCCGCCTTGGGTGCGCGAGACGCACCGAAGGCCACATTGGGGCGCACGAGCCGAGGTCGCGCCACGAGCCAGGGGCGATCGTGGTGCGCGAACTGCAGGAACAACTGGCCGAGCAGCCGAGCGCCCCAATGTGGCGTTGGGTGCATCTGACGCACCGAACGCCACATTGGGGCGTTTGAGTCGGTCGCGGTGCGGGAGCTGCAGGAGCTACTGGCCGAGTAGGCGGCGCAACCACGTCAGCCGGGCGGCCCGCGCCGCCCGGCTGATGCGCGCTTTCGGGACCAGCGAGTCGAAGCCGTGGAAGCCGCCCGGCCACACGTGCAACTCGGCCTCGCCGCCCGCCTGCCAGAGCCGGGACGCGTACGCCACCACCTCGTCGCGGAACGTCTCCGCCGTGCCGACGTCCAGGAACGCCGGTGGCAGGCCGGAAAGGTCCGCCGCGCGGGCCGCGGCCGCGTACGGCGGGACGTCGGCGGTGCCGCGAAGGTCGCCGAGGTAAGCGGTCCAGCCGACGTTGTTGGCCGTGCGGTCCCACAGGCCGCGACCGTCGAGGTCGAGCGCCGACGGGGTGTCGTTGCGGTCGTCCAGCATCGGGCAGAGCAGCAGCTGGCCCGCGAGGGCCGGGCCGCCGCGGTCGCGGGCCAGCAGCGCCGTGGCCGCCGCGAGGCCGCCGCCCGCGCTGATCCCGCCGATCAGCAGCCGGCCCGGGACGTGCTCGGCGGTCCACCGGAGACCGGCGTAGCAGTCCTCGACCGGCGCCGGGTACGGGTGCTCGGGCGCCAGCCGGTAGCCCGGCGAGACGATCGTCAGGTTCAGCTCGCCCGCCCAGTCCAGCAGGTTCGGCACGTCCGCGCCGAGGTGGCTGCCGACGATCGTGCCGCCGCCGTGGACGTAGTACAGGACGCCCGCGCTCGACGCCGGTGCCAGCACCAGCAGCGGGACGTCCCCGGCGTGCTCCTCCGAGACCCGGTACGCCGGGTACGCGGCGGCCAGCTCCTCGACCGTCTTGTGCTCCGCGGCGTTCAGCTCGCGGCGGCCGGGGATGTCGGCCAGCGACGCCAGTGGCGGACGCAGTGCCCGGAGTTCTTCGACGACCGGCGCCAGCTCCGGGTCGAACGGCGGCGGCATCACGCCGTGGGGTCCGAGACCACGAGCACCAGCGAGCCGTCGAACGTCGGCTGCTCACGAAGCTTGCCGTAGCGGCGGTCCCACGTGCCGTCGTCGAGGTCGTGCTGCAGTTCCGCGGCGAAGCGGTGGTGCACGCGGTCGTCGACGAAGCTCCACGCCGAGCACGACAGCCGCGCGCCCGGGTCCAGCAGCCGCTCGGGCCGCGCGTAGTAGGCCTCGTTGAAGCCGTCGGTGCAGTCGCTGGGGATGGGCACGCCGATGACCGACGTGTGCCCGCCCAGGCCGTCGGCGATGTCGTCGACCGACGGGTAGCGCCGGGCCTCGGTTTCGATCACCTCGGGCGCGTAGTCGAGCAGCCAGAACCGGCGCAGCAGCGCCGGGTCGCAGGTGAGGATCGCGACCGGGCCGCGGGTCACGCGGCGCATCTCCTTCAGCCCGGCCCAGAGGTCGTTCCACTGGTGCACGCTGAACGTGCTCATCGCGCCCTCGAACGCGCGGTCCCCGAACGGCAGCTTCTCGGCGACGGCGTCCACCGCGGGCGGCAGGCCCGGCGGCCGCTGCGCGCGCATCGACGCCGACGGCTCGACCGCGGTCACTTCCCGGTCTTCGGGCTCGTACGCCCCGGCGCCCGCGCCGACGTTGAGCACGGTCCGCGCGTCGCCCAGCGCGTCGAGGAGGTACCGGCCGATGCGCGGGTCCGGCTTGCGGTAATCGGTGTACACGCCACCGATCGCGCCGTAATCCGCGTCCCCGGCGCTGCCGTCAGCACGTCGCTGGCTCATGCCCAGAAACTATCAGCGCGCCCGGTCGGCGCCGGTGCTGCTCCGCGGGGTGTAAGCGGACGTCGGGCATCCGGCGCAGCCGTCACTTCCTGTCGCAAACTTGCGTAAGTTCGTTCATCTATTGCGGTTTCTTGTCCAGGATTCGTATGATCCCGGTCACAGAGGTCCCCACCTGCTGCGGAAAGGCCAGTGCCGCCCATGTCTCCCAGCTCTGTCTTCAGCGCGCCCAAAAGCGCCCGCGCTGCGCGGTTCGGGGCGTTAGCCGCCGCCGTGCTCGCCGCCGCCGGACTCACGATCGCCGCCGCTCCCGCGGAAAGCACGGCGCTCGCGGCCGGCCGCGGCGCCACCGTCCCCTTCGTGGAACAGGAAGCCGAAACCGCCGCCACCACCGGGTCGGTCATCGGCCCGGACCGCGCCGCGGGCACCCTCGCCGGCGAAGCCTCCGGCCGGAAGGCGGTGACACTCTCCGGCCAGGGCCAGTACGTCGAGTTCACGCTCACCGCACCGGCGAACTCGATCGATTTCCGCTACAGCGTCCCGGATTCGGTGACCGGCACGATCTCGCTGTACGTCGGCGGGACGCACAACCGGGACCTGGCGCTGACGTCGAAGTGGGCCTGGTACTACGGCTCGTACCCCTTCACGAACAACCCCGCCGACGGCCACGCACACCACTTCTACGACGAGACCCGCGCGCTGCTCGGCACGTCGTACCCGGCGGGCACCAAGATCAAGCTGCAGGTCGACGCGGGCGACGTCCCCGCGACGATCGACCTCGCGGACTTCGAGCAGGTCGGCGCCGCCACCACGCGGCCGTCGAACTCCGTGTCCGTCACCGACTACGGCGCCACCGCGGGCGACACGAGCGACGACGCCGGCGCGTTCGACTCCGCCGTGGCGGCTGCGAAGAGCCAGGGCAAGGAAGTCTGGATCCCGTCCGGCACCTTCACCCTCGGCCACCACATCACCGTCGACCAGGTGACCATCCGCGGCGCCGGGCCGTGGTACTCGGTGCTCACCGGCCCGCGCGCCGGCATCTTCGGCAAGGGCGAGCCGGAAAGCTGCGGAACGCCTACCTACCCCGGCAACCCGGCCGTGCCCGGCACCAGCAGCGCGGTGAAGCTCTACGACTTCGCGATCATCGGCCAGGTCGACGCCCGCGTCGACTGCGACCAGTCCAACGCCATCGGTGGCGCCCTCGGCGGCGGCTCGGTCGTGCAGAACCTGTGGCTGCAGCACACGAAAGTCGGGCTGTGGCTCGACGGGCCCTTCGACGGGCTCACCGTGTCCGGCAACCGGATCCTCGACCAGACCGCCGACGGGCTGAACCTGCACCAGGGCATCAGCAACGTGACGGTGACGAACAACTTCCTGCGCAACACCGGCGACGACGGCCTGGCGATGTGGTCCGAGCACGCCGCCGACCACCACAACACGTTCTCCTTCAACACCGTGCTGCTGCCGATCCTCGCCAACAACATCGCGATCTACGGCGGGCACGACAACACCGTGTCCGACAACGTCGTGGCCGACAACCAGGACCAGGGCGGCGGCCTGCACATCGCGAACCGGTTCAGCGCGGTGCCGCTGTCGGGCACCACGACGGTCGCGCGCAACACCGCGATCCGCACCGGCGTGCTCGATTCGAACTGGCAGTTCGGCGTCGGCGCGCTGTGGTTCGACGGCCGCGACTCGGCGATCACCGGCCGCGTCGACGTCACCGACCTCGACCTGCAGGACAACAACTACGAAGCCATCCAGTTCATCGACGGCGCCACCACGGACGTGCACTTCACGAACGTCCGGATCAGCGGCGCCGGCACGTTCGCCTGGCAGCTGCAGTCGAAGCCGGCCGGGTCGGTGAAGAACGTCGTCGCGACCGGGATCGGGCGGGCCGGCGTCTACAACTGCCTGGGCCCGGACGCGATGAGCGGCCTGGCCGACCAGGGCGGCAACTCGGGCTGGACGACGACGTTCTGCGGCTCGTGGCCGTCGCCGGTGTACGGCTCGGACAACGGCGGCACGACCACCACGCCGCCGCCGACCACCACGACCCCGACCGGGAACCTCGCCTTGCGCAAGAGCGTCAGCGCGTCCGGCTCGCAGGGTGGCTTCCCGCCGGCCAACGCCGTCGACGGGGACGCGAACTCCTATTGGGAGAGCACGAACAACGCGTTCCCGCAGTCGCTGACGGTCGACTTCGGTGCCACGGTCAGCGTTTCGCGGCTCGTGCTGAAGCTGCCCGCCTCGTGGGGCGCGCGGACGCAGACGATCTCGGTCGACGGCGTCAAGGCGGCCACGACCTACACGTTCGACCCGGCGTCCGGGAACACCGCGACCGTCAGCTTCCCAGCGACCTCGCAGCGCACGCTGCGCCTGACTTTCACCGGCAACACCGGCTGGCCCGCCGGGCAGCTGTCCGAACTCGAAGCCTATTCGTCCTGAGAGGTGCTGACGATGTCCCGCATACCGGCTTTGCTCGCCGCCGCGCTCGCCGCGTCCGGCCTGACCGTGCTCTCCGGCGCCGCGCCCGCCGCGGCGGCCACCTGCCCGACGACGGCGTCCGGCGGCGCGAGCGTGCCGTTCCGGACCGTCGAAGCCGAGTGCTCGGCGACGAACGGCTCGGCGGTCGGCCCCGATTACACGCAGGGCAGCATCGCCTCGGAAGCCTCCGGGCGGCAGGCGGTCAGGATCACGACCGGTCAGTACGTCGAGTTCACGCTGCCCGTCGCGGCGAACTCGATCAACGTCCACTACAACCTGCCCGACGGTTCGTCCGGGCGGCTTTCGGTGTCCGTCAACGGGTCCACGCTCGCGCTGCCCGTGACGTCGCGTTACACCTATGTGGACACCGGCTTCATCACGGGCTCGAAGACGCACCACTTCTTCGACGACGCGCGCCTGCTGCTCGGGCAGAACCTGGCGGCGGGCACGAAGGTCCGGGTGCAGGCCGGTTCCGGTGACGTCGGGCAGGCGACCATCGACCTCGCCGACTTCGAGCAGGTCGGCGGCGCGGGCTCGAAACCAGCCGACGCCCTTTCGGTGACCGACTACGGCGCCACGGCCAACGACTCCTCGGACGACACCCAGGCGTTCCGCAACGCGCTTTCGGCGGCGCGTTCGCAGGGCCGCGAGGTCTGGGTCCCGTCCGGGCGGTTCGAAATCGGGTCCGCGCTGCAGATCGACCAGACCACCGTCCGCGGCGCGGGACCGTGGTACACCGTGTTGCACGGCAACAACATCTTCAACAACGGCAGCGCGTCCGGCAACATCAAGCTGTACGACTTCGCGGTGTTCGGCGATGTCACCGAGCGGAACGACGGCAGCCCGGACAACGCTTTCCACGGCGTCCTCGGGAACGGCTCGGTCGTCAGCGGCCTGTGGATCCAGGACACGAAGTGCGGGCTGTGGCTGATGAACGGCGCGTCCTCGAACCTGACCATCGAGAACAAACAACCGCATCCTCGACACCCAGGCCGACGGCGTGAACTTCGACGGCGCCGTCACGAACTCGACGTTGCGCAACAACTACCTGCGCAACAACGGCGACGACGGGCTCGCGCTCTGGTCCAACGGCCAGGCCGACTCCGGCAACTCGCTGGTGAACAACACGGTCGTGCAGCCGAACCTGGCCAACGGCATCGCGTTGTACGGCGGCTCGAACAACACCGTGAGCGGCAACCTCGTCCAGGACACCAACGCCCTCGGCGGTGGCTACCTGGTGGCGAACCGGTTCAACTCGGTCCCGCTCGGCGGCACGGTGACGCTGTCGAACAACACGGCGCTGCGGGCCGGGGCGCTCGACCCGAACTGGCAGTTCGGCGTCGGCGCGCTGTGGTTCGACGCGCGTGACCAGGCGATCACCGGCGTGACCATCCGCGTCACCGGGTTCACCGCGATCCAAAGCCCGTACGAGGCCATCCAGTTCATCGATGGCAACGGCGCGGGCAAGCAGATCCAGGGCATCACGATCGACGGCGTGTCGGTGCAGGGCGTGGGCACGTTCGTGGCGCAGTCGCAGACGCAGGGGTCGGTGACGATCAGCAACCTGACCGCCTCCGGCGTCGGCGTGACCGGGACGTACAACTGCCCCTACCCGGCGTCGATCCCTCGCATGACCTTCAGTGGCTCCGGCAACAGCGGCTGGAGCGGGACTTGGAGCGACTGCTCGACCTGGCCGGCGCCGAACTCGGGCCCGCCGCAGCCGCCGCAGTCCGGCACGAACCTCGCGAAGGGCAAGGCGATCAGCGCGTCGGGGTCGCAGGGCGGGTTCCCGCCGTCGAACGCGGTGGACGGGGACGCCAACTCGTACTGGGAGAGCGCGAACAACGCGTTCCCGCAGACGCTGACGGTGGACCTGGGCACGGCGGCGTCGATCAACAAGGTGACGCTTCGCCTCCCGCCGTCGTCGGCGTGGGGTGCGCGGACGGAGACGGTGACGATCTCCGGCAGCACCGACGGCAGTGCGTACACGACGCTGGTGGGTTCGCGCGGCTACGCGTTCGACCCGGCTTCCGGCAACACCGCGTCGGCGTCCTTCACGGCGACGTCCCAGCGCTTCGTGCGCCTGACGTTCACCGGCAACACCGGCTGGCCCGCGGGTCAGGTGGCCGAGTTCGAAGTGGCGGCTTCGTAGCTCGGCGGTCGCAAGCCCGTACCGGTGTCGAAACCGGTACGGGCTTGTCCCACTTTTGCGCCCGGTTGCTGTAAAGTTTCGGCTATGACGCGTCGTCTTGCCGAAGTCGCCCGCCAGGTCGGGGTCAGCGAAGCCACGGTCAGCCGGGTGCTCAACGGCCGGTCCGGGGTGTCCGCCAGCACCCGCGCCGCCGTGCTCACCGCGCTGGACGTGATGGGGTACGAGCGGCCCACCCAGCTGCGCGGCGAGCGCGCCCGCCTGGTCGGGCTGGTGCTGCCCGAGCTGCAGAACCCGATCTTCCCCGCGCTGGCCGAGATCATGGGCAACGCACTCGCCCAGCAGGGGTTCACGCCGGTGCTCTGCACGCGGACCGCGGGCGGGGTGTCCGAGGCGGAGTACGTCGAGCTGCTCCTGCAGCAACAGGTGTCGGGCGTGGTGTTCGCCGGCGGGCTGTACGCGCAGGCGGACGCGGTCCACTCGCACTACCACCACCTCGTCGAGCGCCGGCTCCCGACGGTCCTGATCAACGCGGCGGTCGAGCACCTCGGCCTGCCACAGGTCTCGTGCGACGACGCCGTGGCCGTCGAGCAGGTCGTCGGGCACCTGAGTTCACTCGGGCACGAGAAGATCGGGCTGGTGCTGGGGCCGTCGGACCACGTGCCCTCGCAGCGCAAGCTCGCGGCGTTCCAGGCGTACGCGGCGAAGCTGGGGTTGCCGGTGCTGGACGAACTGGTCGAGCACGGGATGTTCTCGATCGAGGGTGGCCACGCGGCTGCGGCCCGGCTGTACCCCCGCGGCGCGACGGCGGTGTTGTGCGCGAGCGACCTGCTGGCGTTGGGCGCGGTCCGCGCGGCACGGCGGCAGGGGCTGTCGGTGCCGGAGGACATTTCGGTGGTGGGTTATGACGACTCGGCGTTGATGAACTGCACCGATCCGCCGTTGACGACCACCCGCCAGCCGATCGAGGCGATGGGGCGCGCGGTGGTGGAGCTGCTGGTGAAGCGCATCAACGGTGGTGAGGTGGCGGCGGAGGAGTTGTTGTTCGCGCCGGAACTGGTGGTCCGCGGCTCCACGGCCCGCCGCACCGCCTGACCCCACCCGAAGCGCCCCAATGTGGCGTTGGGTGCATCTGACGCACCGAACGCCACATTGGGTGCGCTGGACGCACCGAACGCCACATTGGGGTGCTCGGGTCCCACTCGACTGAGCGGCGGGTTCTGAACCCGTCGCTCACTTTTTCGTGCCCGCGGCACGGCCCGGCACCCTGCCGAACGCCAGCGGCTCGCAGCCTGTTCGTAACTTGCAACTTCTCGTCGGGTTATTGCGTCGATCTGGTCCACCCCTTTATGGTGACCGCAATCACGTGACAGCCGTCGCGACCCCGAGAAGAGGCTTGAGATGAGCAGTCCCTGGTCCCGAACCGTCTCCCGCCGGATGTTGTGCCTGCTCACCGCGGGCGGCCTGGCGCTCACCCTGGCCGCCTGCGGTGACGGCGACACCGCCGCGCAGAGCGGTGGGAAGGTGAAGATCACGGTCACCGGGCAGCCGCCGACCAGCCAGCCGTTCGAGCGCGGTGTGTTCGACGCCGACGTCAAGGAGTTCGAGGCGGCGCACCCGAACATCGACATCGATCCGCACGAAGGCTTCATGGACCCGAAGACCTTCTCCGCGAAGCTCGCCGGCGGGCAGCTCGAAGACGTCTACTACGTGTACTTCACCGACCCCGCGCAGATCATCGCGCGCCACCAGGCCGCCGACATCACGGAAGCCGCGAAGAACGTCCCGCACGTCAACGACATCAAGCCGGAACTGCTCGACAACTTCCGCGACGCGAACGGCAAGCTCTACGGCCTGCCGACGATGAACTACACGATGGGCCTCGTCTACAGCAAGCCGCTGTTCCAGAAGGCCGGTCTCGACCCGAACAAGCCGCCGCAGACCTGGGATGAGGTGCGGGACGCCGCCAAGAAGATCTCCGCGCTGGGCAACGGGGTCGTCGGATACGCCGACTACAGCAAGAACAACCAGGGCGGCTGGCACCTGACCGGCTGGCTGTACTCGATGGGCGGCGACATCGCCCGCAAGGACGGCGACAAGTGGGTCGCCGACTTCAACAACGACAAGGGCAAGAAGGCCCTCCAGTACCTGCACGACATGCGCTGGACCGACAACTCGATGGGCGCCAAGCAGCTCCTCGAAGCCACCGACGTGCAGCGGATGATGGGCTCCGGCCAGCTCGGCATGTACATGGCCGCCCCGGACAACGTCCCGGTGCTGGTCAAGCAGTTCAACGGCAAGTACGAGGACTACGGCATCGCGGGCATGCCCGGCGGCGAGGGCACCCTCCTCGGCGGCGAGGGCTACATGATCAACCCGAAGGCGTCGCCGGAGAAGATCAAGGCCGGCCTCGAGTGGATCCAGTGGAAGTACCTGAACCCGGACCGCTTCGAGAAGCACATCCAGCAGTACGTCGACGGCAAGCAGCCGGTCGGCCTGCCCGCCGAGCCGACCCCCGACGTCTGGACCGGCGCGGTCCGCGAGCAACAGCTGGCACTGAAGGCCAAGTACGCCAACGTTCCCGCGCAGAACTTCCAGTCCTACGTGGACACCACGAGCAAGATCAAGGGCAGCATCGAGCCGCCGAACGCGCAGCAGATCTACGCCGCGCTCGACAGCGTGATGCAGGCCGTGCTCACCGACCAGAACGCGAACATCGACCAGCAGCTCTCGTCGGCCGAGTCGAAGGTCAACAGTGTCCTCGCCCAGGTCAAGTAGCCTCCTCGCCTGGCCCGCGACGGCTTCGTCGCGGGCCGGGCGCCCGGCCGTCTCGCAAGAAGACCGCCGCCGCACCAGGCTCAAGCGCAAGATCAGGGAAAACCTCACCGCGTACGGCCTGTTGTGCGCCGCCCTCGTGGTGTTCGCGCTCTTTTCCTGGTACCCGATCGTGCGCGGCGTGCTGCTGAGCTTCCAGCAGGTGGACTTCGTCAACGCGCCGACGTGGGTCGGGTTCGACAACTTCGCGAAGCTGTTCGAAGACCCGCTGTTCGGCGTCGCCTGGCGCAACACGCTGCTGTTCACCGGGCTCGCGCTGGTCTTCGGGTTCGCGGTGCCGTTCCTGACCGCGGTGCTGCTCAACGAGATCCGGCACGCGAAGGCGTTCTTCCGGCTCGCCGTCTACCTGCCGGTGATGCTGCCGCCGGTGGTCACGGCGCTGATGTGGAAGTGGTTCTACGACCCGGGTCCCGGCCTGTTCAACTCCGCGCTCGGCGCGGTCGGCCTGCCCGGCGGCCAGTGGCTCGACTCGTCCGGCACGGCGATGCTGTCGCTGGTCTTCGTCTCGACGTGGGCCAACATGGGCAGCACCACGCTGATCTACCTGGCCGCGCTCGGCACGATCCCCGGCGAGCTCTACGAAGCCGCGGAACTGGACGGCGCCGGGCTGTGGAAACGCTTGCGGCACGTGACTTTCCCGCAGACGCGGTTCGTCCTGCTGGTGCTCCTGCTGCTGCAGATCGTCGCGACCATGCAGGTGTTCACCGAGCCGTACGTGATGACCGGCGGCGGGCCGGACGACTCGACGGTCACCGTGCTCCTGCTGCTCTATCGCTACGCCTTCGTCTACAACGACTTCGGCGCGGCGAGCGCGATGAGCCTGCTGCTGTTCGTGGCGCTGGGCGTGTTCTCGGCGTGGTACGTCCGGCTGACGCGGAAGGCGGACCAGTCATGAGAACCCTCATTTCGCCCGGCGCGCTGCGCAGCCCGCGCGGCAAGCTCGTCTACGGCGTCGTCTTCGCGTGCACGCTCGCGATCTTCGTCCTGGCCTTCATGTTCCCGCTCTACTGGGCGGTGACCGGCGCGATGAAGTCGCCGCAGGAACTGGCCGCGACGCCGGCGACACTCATCCCGCACGAGTGGCACCCGGAAACCTTCGGCGACGCGTGGAGCCAGCTCAACCTGGGCAAGTACTTCCTCAACACCCTCGTCGTCGCCGGCGGCGCGTGGCTGGCGCAGCTGGCCATCGACGTCCCGGCCGCGTTCGCGCTGTCGAAGCTGCGCCCGAAGTTCGGCAACGTCGTGCTCGGGCTGATGCTGGCGACCCTGATGCTGCCGGCCACGGCGCTGCTCGTCCCGACGTACGTGACGGTGACGGACCTGCCGCTGCTGCACCTCAACCTGATCAATTCGCCGACGGCGGTCTGGCTGCCCGCGGCGGCGAACGCGTTCAACATCTACCTGCTGAAGCGGTTCTTCGACCAGATCCCCGACGAGCTCATCGAAGCGGCGCGCATCGACGGCGCCGGGCCGGTGCGCACGCTCTGGCGGATCATCCTGCCGATCTCGCGGCCGATCCTGGCCGTGGTTTCGATCCTCGCGGTCGTCACCGCGTGGAAGGACTTCATCTGGCCGCTGCTGGTGTTCCCGGACACCGAAAAGCAGACGCTCTCGGTGATGCTGCAACGGGTGGCGATCGACATGCCGCTCAACGTGCTCGTCGCCGGGATGGTGCTGGCCAGCCTGCCCATGGTGGCGCTGTTCCTGGCGTTCCAGCGGCAGATCCTCGCCGGGCTGACCGCCGGCAGCATCAAGGGCTGACCTTTCCACAACAAACAGGAGGGGCACTTTCGTGACCGACAAGACCGGCTGGTGGCGGAGCGCGGCCATCTACCAGATCTACATCCGCAGCTTCGCGGACGGCAACGGCGACGGCATCGGCGACCTCGCCGGCGTCCGCGCCCGGCTGGACCACCTGGCCGACCTGGGGATCGACGCGATCTGGTTCACCCCCTGGTACCCGTCGCCGATGGACGACGGCGGCTACGACGTCGCCGACTTCCGCGACATCGAGCCGTTGTTCGGCACGCTCGGCGAGGCCGAAGAGCTGATCGCCGAGGCGCACGCCCGCGGCATCCGGGTGATCATCGACATCGTGCCCAATCACGCTTCCGACGAGCACCGGTGGTTCCAGGCCGCGCTGGCGGCGGGCCCGGGATCGCCGGAGCGGCAACGGTTCTGGTTCCGGCCCGGCCGCGGCCCGGACGGGTCCGAACCGCCGAACAACTGGAAGTCGCGCTTCGGCGGGTCCGCGTGGACGCGGGTCCCGGACGGCGAGTGGTACCTGCACCTCTACAGCTCGCGCCAGCCCGACTTCAACTGGGACAACCCGGAAATCCGCGCGGAGTTCGAGGACGTGCTGCGGTTCTGGTTCGACCGCGGGGTCGACGGCTTCCGCATCGACGTCGCCGACGGGCTGGTCAAGGACCCGCGCCTGCCCGACGTCGAAGAGGGCGACGAGACGCCGTTCTCCGACCAGGAGGGCCTGCACGAGATCTACCGCTCGTGGCGCAAGATCGTCGACAGCTACCCGGGCGAGCGGGTGCTGGTCGGCGAGATGTGGCTGCCGGACATGTCCCGCGCCGCGCGCTACCTGCGCCGCGACGAGCTGCACTCGGCGTTCAACTTCGACTTCCTGGTCTGCCCGTGGGACAGCAAGCGCTTCCGCGACGTCATCGAGCGGACGCTGAAGGCGCACGACGAGGTCGGCGCGCCGGCGGCGTGGGTGCTGTCGAACCACGACGTCACGCGGCACGTCACGCGCTACGGCCGCGAGGGCGACACGGGTTTCTCGTTCGCGAACCGGCTGCACGAGCTGCCGGTGGACCGCGAGCTGGGCACCCGGCGGGCCCGGGCGGCAGCGCTGCTGACGCTGGCCCTGCCCGGCGGGCTGTACGTCTACCAGGGCGAGGAGCTGGGCCTCTGGGAGGTCCTGGACATCCCCGACGAGCTGCGCCAGGACCCGGTGTGGGCCCGCACGAACGGCGCCGACCCCGGCCGCGACGGCTGCCGCGTCCCGATCCCGTGGTCGGGCGACGAGCCGCCGTTCGGGTTCGGTCCGGGCGGTGCGTGGCTGCCTCAGCCGGAGGCGTGGCAGGACTACACGGCCGAGGCGGAGGCAGCGGATCCGGCGTCGATGCTTTCGCTGTACCGCAACGGCTTGCGGCTCCGACGGGATCTGCCCACCGGTGCGCTGGAGTGGCTCGACCTCGGCGAAGGGGTGCTGGCGTTCCGGATCGGGACGGGGTTCACGTTCGCGCTGAACTTCTCGGACACCCCGATCCCGCTCCCCGCCGGGGAAATCCTGCTGGCCAGCAACCCTGTCGACAGCGACCTGCCGACCGACACCGCTGTCTGGCTCCGCTCCTGAAAAGCCGTGAAGGCCTCCTTACCGGCTCTTATGACCGGTAAGGAGGCCTTCACGGAATTGCTACCTGGTCAGCTGCAGTACGTCTACGCCGCGGGTGTTGTCCGCGACGTAGACGTACTTGCCGTGCCAGTACGGGGCCCACGCGCTCGCGTCGCCCGGCCGGTAGTACGCGATCTGCCGCGGGTTCGTCGGGTCGCTGACGTCGAGGAACCGGGTGCCCTGCGCGTAGAACGACTGCACCAGGATCTTGCCGCGGACGTCGAAGTAGTGCGCGGAGCAGTCGTCCGACGCCGGGTCGCTGCCCTCCTGGCCGTTGACGCTCCAGGTGCCGACGCTCTCCAGGCGGAACGGTTGCGCCGGCGTCGAGCGCCAGCCTTCGCCGTTGTAGGAGCCCTTCAGCGACGAGATGGTCAGGACGCCGTCGCCCGCGCAGCCGTCGACGAAGTTCTCCTCCGTCGCGTAGATCAGGTCCTGGCCGCGCCAGGCGCCGTCGCCGACGCGGTGGCCGGCCGGGTGGAAGCTGTTGTGCATGAACCGGGACGGCGCCGCCGTCTCGGCGATGCCGCCGCCGGCGTACGGGATCGGCTCGTGCGCGGTGGCGCGGCGGATCTTCCCGGACAGCGGGTCGCGGTGCACGCCGTTCGTCCAGTAGCCGCGCACGCCGCCGCGGCCGGACACCCAGGCCACGCCGGCGTCGTCCACCTGGACGTCGTGCACGTAGTCGGTCTTGCCGTCGTTGCGGGCCAGCTCGATGGGCTGCGGGTTCACCTTCGGGTGCCGCGGGTCGCGGATGTCGGTGACCCAGATCGGGCGGCCGCCCCAGTCGGCGGGCTGGTCGTCGGCCTTCGCCGGGCCGCCGGTCCAGAGGTAGCGGCAGCCGTCGACGCAGCTGGTGGTGTGGCCGGCGGGCACCTTGACGTAGCTGAGGATCGCCGGGGCCTCGGGCTTCGAGACGTCGACGACGTAGATGCCGGACTCGCCGGTGTGCGTGGTGCCGCCGTACGCGCGCGGGTCGCGGGAGAGGAACACCAGCTTGCGGTTCTGGTCGACCTCGGTGTCCTCGGTCTCCCACAGGCCCGGCAGGCTGACCTGGCCGACCAGCTTGGGCGCGGCCGGGTTCTTCGTCAGGTCGTAGACCTTCAGCCCGAACTCGCCGGACACGACCATGACGTCGCGGCGGCCGTAGTCCAGGAAGTTGATCGAGATGGCGCCGGCGGCGTCGGGCACGCTGCCGACCGCCTTGACGTTCTTGATCGCGCCCGGGTCGCCCAGCGTGCGGGCGGCGGGGGTGGCGGGTTTGTCGTCCTCGCCGCAGGCGGCGGCCGGGAGCCCGGTCGCGACCAGCGTGGCGCTGACGGTGACGGCGGCGAAGCACGACCGCAACCAGGTGCGCACGCGAAACCTCCCAGAACGCTCGGAGCGTGACCACGGGAACGGTACGACAGAGATCAACCGGACACAACCGTCTTTTGTTGGCTCTTGACTGGTAGGACTGGCGCATGCGCTTGCTCGTCGTGCTCGCCGTCCTCACCCTCGCCGTCACGGGCTGTTCCGGTTCGGACCCGGCCCGGCCCGGCGTGCTGTCCGTCGGCATCCGGGAGCCCGCGACGCTGCTGCCCGCCGACCTCGCCGACCAGGCGGGCCGGCTGGTGACCGGCGCGCTGTGGACCCCGCTCGCCGACTACGACGCCGCGTCCGGCAAGGTCACGCCGCGCGCGGCCGAGTCGATCGAGAGCACCGACCGGGTGCACTGGACGGTCAAGCTGCGGCCCGCGACCTTCCACGACGGCACCCCGGTGACCGCCCGGTCCTACGTGGACACCTGGGCGGCGATCGCCGCGTCGCACTGGGTTTCCTCCCCCGTGCTGACGAAGCTCCTGCGCGCCCGCGAGATCACCGCGCCGGCCCCGGACACCATCGCGCTGACGCTCGACCGCCCGTCCGGCCAGGTCCCCGCCCTGCTTTCGGCGCCGGGACTGGTGCCGCTGCCGGCGTCGGTGCTCACGTCCCGTGACTGGAACGGCTTCGCCAAGGCTCCGGTCGGCAACGGCCCGTACCGCCTGGACGGCGGCTGGCACCCGGGCTCAGGCGGCACGCTCAAGCGCGTCGGGGCCGGGAAGGCCGAGGAGATCGAGCTGCGCGTCGGCGAACCGGGCGCACAGTACGACGCGGTCAAGGCGGGCACCCTCGACCTCGCGACCGAGGTGCCCGGTGAGCAGCACGAAGCCATGCACACCGACTTCGCCGCCGACCGCCACGCGTCGTGGGCGCTGCCGCAGGCGGGCTACCTGGCGTTCCCGGTGGCGAACCCGCGGTTCTCCGACGCGACGGTCCGCCACGGCTTCGCGCTGGGCGTGGACCGCGCGGCGCTGGAAGCGGGCCCGCTCGCCCACCAGGTCGACCCGGCCAAGGCCCTGCTGCCCCCGGCGGACGCCCCGGGCGAGCGCACCGGCACGTGCCGCCCGTGCAGTTTCGACGCGGCGGCGGGCAAGGCGCTCCTGAAGCAGGCGGCCTTCCCGGGCGGCGCAACCGTCTACTTCGGACCCGGCGCGGAGGCGTGGACCCGGACGCTGGTCGTCGGGCTCCACAAAGCACTGGACGTTTCCGTGACGGCGCAGGCCTCCCCGAACACCAGCCCGCTCGACGGACCGTCCACAGTGGACGTCAAGCTGGCGACGGCGAGCCCGTACGAGCTGCTGTCGGCGCTGGCTTCGGAGTCGGGTTACACCGACCAGGTCTTCACCCAGAACCTGGCGCTGGCCGACGCCGCGGCGACCCCGGAGGAGGCGGGCGAGCTGTACCGGCTGGCGGAAAACCAGCTGCTGCGGGACCTGCCGGTGGCCCCGCTGTGGTCGGGCCACGGCCACGCGGTCTGGTCGGAGCGCGTGCACGACGTGGCGACGACGCCGTTCACCGGCCCAGTCCTGACCGGCATCACGGTCTCGTGACCTGGGACCCGGCCACCCCGGCCGAAGTGGCGGCGCTGTTCTCGCGGGTCACCGCACCGTGGTGGATCGCGGGCGGCTACGCGATCGAATTCGCCGTGGGGCAGGCTTTTCGCGAGCACGCCGACGTCGACGTCCTGTTCCTCCGGCGCGACCAGGCGGCGGTGCAGGCGGCGCTGCCGTCGTGGGAGTGGTGGGCGGCCGACCCGCCCGGCACGCTCCGGCCGTGGCACCCCGGCGAGGTCCTGCCGCGCGGGATCGACGACGTCTGGTGCCGCCCGGGCCCGTCGGCGCCGTGGCGGATCCAGATCATGCTCGACGAGACCGAGGGCGACGAGTGGGTCTCCCGCCGCGACCCCGCGGTGCGGCGGGCCGTCACCGGGCTGGGCGCCGTCACCGCGGGCGGAATCCCGTACCTGGCCCCGGAAGTGCAGTTGTTCGCGAAGTCCCGGGGGACCCGACCGAAGGACGAGCAGGACTTCGCCGCGGCGTTGCCGGTGCTCGACACCGCTCAACGGCGCTGGCTGGCGGACGCCCTGCCGCCGGACCACCCGTGGCGTGACCGCCTCTAGACCGTCGCGTGGTCCGTGAGGGTCTCGATGAACGCGCTGGTCAGCGGGTCCGGCGCCGCGCGCGTGTAGGCGGCCAGCGTCCGGCGGACCGGCACGCTCGGGCGCAGCACCCGGCCGTCGAAGCGCGCGGGCAGGACGTTCGCCGGGACCAGTGCCGGGCCGAGGCCGGCCGCCGCCAGGATCGGGGCCGCCGCCGTCTGCTCGGTGCGGACCGCCGCGCGGGGGCGGAAGCCCGCCGCCGCGCAGGTCGCGTCGACCAGCTCCGCCAGGCCGTTGCCCGGCGCGTAGTGCACCCACGCGCAGTCCGCGAGCGTCGCCAGATCGACCACGCCCGTCTCGTCGTCCTCCGAAGCGCCGTCGGCGGGCAGCACGACGACGAACTCCTCGACGCCCAGCTCCCGCACCGGCCCGGTCCAGTCCCCCGGCCGCGGCCCGAGCGCGACGTCGGCCTCCCCCGCGGCCATCGCTTCGCGCAGTTCGTCGGCGTGCCGGAACTCGATCAGCCGGACGTCGACCTCGGGCCGGTCGCGCCGCCACACGCGCAACGCGGGCGGCAGCACGCCGAGGCTCACCGAGTACACCGTCGCGACCTGCAACTCGCCCGCCGTCGTCCCGGAGGCGAGCCGGGCGGCGCAGCGCGCGCGTTCGGCGTCGGCCAGCGCCGCCCGCGCGTGCGGGAGCATCGCCCGGCCCATCGGCGTGAGCCGGACGGCGCGGGGCAGCCGTTCGAGCAGCGGCCCGCCGAGGCCGCGTTCGAGCGCCCGCATCTGGTGCGACAACGCCGGCTGCGTCACGTGCAGCTGCTCGGCGGCGCGGGTGAACGAGCCGGTGTCGACCACCGTGACCAGGTACTCCAGCTGCCGCAGGCTTGTCATGAACTCAGCTTATCGACATGGTGACAAGGATGCCTTGGACTTATCCACCGCGTCCGGCGAGCCTGGTGTCATGAAGCGCAAGACAGCACTCGTCGCCGGAGCCAACGGGATCATCGGCCGCACCCTCGTCGAACACCTGCGAGCGGACGGCGGCTGGGACGTCACCGGCCTCTCCCGCCGCGGCGGCCCGGGCACGATCGCCGTCGACCTTCTTGACCCGGCCGACACCCGGGCGAAGCTCCGCGGGCTGACGGACACGACGCACCTCTTCTACGCCGCCTACCAGGACAAACCGACGTGGGCGGAGCTGGTCCCGCCGAACCTGGCGATGCTGACCAACCTCGTCGACGCCGCGGAAGCCGCCGCGCCCGGCCTCGAGCACGTCAGCCTGATGCAGGGCTACAAGGTCTACGGCGCCCACCTCGGCCCGTTCAAGACCCCGGCGCGCGAGACCGACGCCGGGCACATGCCGCCGGAGTTCAACGTCGACCAGCAGCAGTTCCTCGAACGCCGCGCGGGCTCGTGGACGTGGTCGGCGATCCGCCCCTCGGTGGTCGGCGGCACCGCGCTGGGCAACCCGATGAACCTGGCGCTGGCGATCGCGGTGTACGCGTCGATCTCGAAGGAACTGGGCCTGCCGCTGCGGTTCCCGGGCAAGCCCGGCGCGTACGACAGCCTCCTGGAGATGACGGACGCGGGCCTCCTGGCCTCGGCCACGGTCTGGGCGAGCGACCGCCAGGGCCCGTTCAACATCGCCAACGGCGACCTGTTCCGCTGGCGCGAACTGTGGCCGAAGCTGGCGGCCTACTTCGGCCTGGAAGCCGCCCCGCCGCTGCGGATGTCCCTGGCGGACGTCATGGCCGACAAGGCTCCACTGTGGACGTCGATGGCGGCCCGCCACGGGCTTTCCCCGTCCTACGCGGACGTTTCCTCGTCGTGGGCGTTCGCCGACTTCGTGTTCGGCTGGGACTACGACATGTTCGCGGACACGTCGAAGTCGCGGCGGGCGGGGTTCCACGAGTACGTCGAGACGGAGCAGATGTTCTACCGGCTGTTCGACGAGTTCCGGAAGGCGCGCGTGATCCCTTAGCCGCGGCCGATGAACGGCATGGTCGTCGCCGTGACGGTGAGGAACTGGACGTTCGCGTCCAGCGGCAGCCCCGCCATGTACCGCACCGCGTCGGCGACGTGCCGGACGTCGAACGTCGGCTCCGCGAGGATCCGGCCGTCCGCCTGGGGAATTCCCGCCGCCATGCGTTCGGTCATCTCCGTCGCCGCGTTGCCGATGTCGATCTGGCCGCAGGCGACGTTCCAGGCCCGGCCGTCCAGCGAAATCGACCGGGTCAGGCCGGTGACCGCGTGCTTGGTGGCCGTGTAGGCGACGCTCGCGGGCCGCGGCGCGTGGGCGGAGATCGAGCCGTTGTTGACGATCCGGCCGCCGCGGGGGGCCTGGTCCTTCATCAGCCGCACGGCTTCGCGGGCGCAGAGGAACATCCCGGTCAGGTTGACGTCGACGGTCCGCTTCCAGTCCTCGACGGACAGGTCGGCGATCGTCCCGGCCGCGCCGATGCCGGCGTTGTTGACGAGCAGGTCGAGCCGCCCCCAAGCGTCGCGAACAGCCTCGAAGAGCGCGGCGACGGAAGCTTCGTCGGCGACGTCGGTGGGCACGACGACGGCACTCTCGAAGCCCTCGGCGGTTTCTTCGAGTGCGGCAGCTCGGCGTCCGGCCAGCGCGACGGACCAGCCGTCCTCGAGCAGGGCCCGCGCCACCGCCCGCCCGATCCCCGATCCGGCCCCGGTGACCACCGCCGTTTTCGCCATCCCGCCTCCTAGACTGCTCGTATGGGACTTCGCGAGAGTTTCCGAGCCGGGCTCGCCCGGCAGCTCGGCCACCCTAGCGGCCTGCGGGGCCGGGTCGTCGGCGCGATGCTCAACCGCCGGAACCGCGAGGCCGTGGTGAAAGCCGTCGCCGCGCTCGAGCTGACCGGCGGCGAAACGGCACTGGACATCGGGTTCGGCGGCGGCCTCGGCCTCCGGCTGTTGCTGGGGTCCGCCGCCCGCGTGCACGGGGTGGACATCTCGGTGACGATGCTCGACCGGGCCCGGGGCACCTTCCGCGAGGAGATCACGGCCGGGCGGCTCGTGCTCGATGAAGGCTCGATGACGGCGCTGCCCCTCGCGGACGGTTCGGTCGACGCGATCGTGTCGACGAACACCGTCTACTTCGTGGCAGACCTCGACGCCGCGCTCGCCGAGGTCGCGCGGGTGCTCGCCCCCGGCGGGCGGTTCGTGCTCGGCGTCGGCGACCCGGACCTGATGGCCCGGTCGCCGATGCTGACCGAAAACGGCTTCCGCATCCGGCCGGTCGCCGACCTCGAAACCGCGCTGGGCACGGCGGGGCTGAGCTTGCGCAAGCACGAGCGGTTCACCCACGGCGGGCTCGGCTTCCACCTGCTGAGCACCGCGAAATGACGAAAGAGGGCCCGGCGCGTGCCGGGCCCTCTTCACGAAACGGACCTTACTTCGGCTGGACACCCAGCGCGGCCAGCGCCGGGCCGGCCATGATCACGCCGGTGCCGGTCACCGTGTCGAAGCCGGGCGTGCCCAGGTCGATGGCCGAGGACACCAGTGCCGAGCGGATCTCGGCCGGGGTCGCCGTCGGCTTGCCCGAGAGCAGCAGGGCCGCGATCGCCCCCGCGTGCGGGGCCGCCGCCGACGTCCCGAAGAACGGCTGGAAGCCGGTCACCGAGGTCGCCACGCCGTCCGCCGCCGTGATGTCCGGCTTGTTGCGGGTCGTGCCGCCGGTCGAGGAGACGTTGCCCGGGGTGATCGCCGTGCCGTCGGCGTTGTAGAACAGCTTGCGCTTGCCGTCGGAGGAGAAGCGCTCCCATTTGCTCGACGCGGTGTAGAGACCCGGGTACGGGCCGGTCGGGTTGGCCGGGTCACCGGTCTCCAGCGGACGGCTGAACGCGGCCGCCGCCGGGGCCGCCGCGACGCTGAACGCGTTCGCCGCCGCCGAGTGGCCGTTCGTGACACCGTTGGTGCTGAACGCCTTCAGCGAACCCGAAGCCACGAAGCGGCCGCGGATGACGTTCAGCGCGATGAACCGGTCGGCACCGCTGTACTTGACGACCGCGACCTTGTAGCCCGAGCCGGTGGTCGGCACGCTCGCGATCTCGTACGGGTTCTGCGAGCCGGACTGGCCGTTCTCGCTGGAGGCCACGACGCTGCCCGAGGAGTTCAGGATGAACAGGTCGTAGTCGTTGGCGGACTTGCCCCACGGGTCGGACCAGAACAGCGTCACCGGCTTGCCGAGCGAGCCGGCCGAGAGCGCGTCGAAGTTCTGCGTGGTGCTGCTCGGGTCGAAGTCGTGCGGGGTACCGGTGACGCCGCTGATCTTCGTCGAGGAGGCGCGGAAGTCGCCTTCGTAGTACCCGCTGGTGCCGTCGGTCGCGTTGCCCGAGTTGCCGGCCGAGGAGAAGTACAGGGCGCCGGCCGCGGTCACGTCGTTGACCGCCTGCGCGACCTGCGTGTCCTGGAACGGCGACTCGTCGAAGTAGGCGACGTCGTCGACGATGATCTGGCACTTGCCGGTGGTGCGCAGCGCGCGGATGTTCGCGGCGAAGCTGGCCTCACTGGTGAACGCGGTGGCGAAGCCGAGGGTCGCGTTCGGCGCGAGGTCGTGGATGATCTCGAGCATCGCGGTGCCCTCGTCGCCGCTGCCCTTCTGGCCGGACAGCACGTCGACCGCGGGCAGTTCGCCGGCGCTCTGCGACTTCGCGAGCGAGTCGACGCCGTCGGAGAGCACGCACACCTTGACGCCGGAGCCGCTGACGCCGTAGGTCGTGCGGGCGGTGTCGGCGCCGTGCGCCTTGTCCCCTTCGGACACCTGCGTCGCGGCGGCGGCCTGCGCGGCCACGTCCCGGCGCAGGTCCCGGTTGCCCGGCTCGCTCCAGGTGGTGGCCTGCGCCGCGGGCTTCACTTCGGCGACGTCGGCGCGGCCGGCGATCGCGTCCACCGCGGACAGCGGCAGGTCGGCGCGGACGGCCCCGTCCGGCGCGGTGTAGCGGACGGTGCCGCCGGCGGCCCGCACGGCGTTCGCGACGGCCTTGCCGGACGCGGCGATGTCGACCGCGACGGTGCCGGCGCCGCTGACGCCCACCCCGGAGCGGTAGTCGGGCAGCTTCGCGGCGAGCGACCGGTCGGCCCGCAACCGCTTCTCGACGACCAGCTGGCTCGATTGCTTGCGTTCCGCGGGGCTCAGGCTCTTCTTGATGCTCTGCAGGGCGCTGATCCCGGCCTCGGTGCGCGCGGTCGCCGCGTCCACCGTGGACGGCTGCGCCGCGGAGACGCCCGTGGACAGCAGCAGCGCGCCGACCGTCAGCGGAACCGCGTGCGCGGCAACCCGGCTGAATCTCACCATCGATGTCTCCCTGTGATCCTCGGTCACTCGACCGGGTGTAATGGGGAGAATCTAAGGAGTGACGAGACGGGGAACCACCGACCAAAGTCTGGATCGCGCGACCGTCCACATCCTGGAACGATCAGGGAAACGTGAGAACTATTTTTCCCCGCCCGTGCCCGGTCTCGATTTCCCGATGCGCGGCGGCGGCCTCGGTGTACGGGTAAGCACGGCGCACGTGGAAGCGCAGATCCCCCTTGGCGTACAGCGCAGCCAGCTCGGCGAGGCGCGCGGCGGAGCGTCCGGACTTCGAGACGAGCACGCCGAGTTCCGCCGCTCGCCCGTGGTCGACCAGCGTGAGGATCCGTGTCCGGTCCTTCACCAGTTCGAGTGAGAGGTCGAGTGCTGCACCGCCGGCACCGTCGAGCACGACGTCGACCCCCAGCGGCGCCACCCGTGCCTTGAGCCCTTCGCCGTACACGACGGCGGTGGCGCCCAGCGAACGGACGTAGTCCTGATTGGACGCACTCGCGGTACCGATCACGGCGGCACCCTTGAGCTTCGCGAGCTGAACGGCGGCGGTCCCGACCGAACCGGCGGCGCCGTGCACGAGCAGCGTCTCCCCCGCTTGCAATTTCAGCGCTTCCAAGGCGATCGAGGCGGTCTGCGTCCCGGCGGTGAATCCTCCGGCCACCTCCCACGGCATTTCGGGCGGCTTCGGGGTGACATCGGAGGCGGGCACGACGATGTACTCGGCGGCGGCCCGGACGGCGGTGAAGCCGAGAACTTCGGTACCCGCCTCGAGTTCGCCTTCGTCGACGACCCCGGCGAACTCGTTCCCGGGCACGCGAGGCCACCCGAGTTCGAGCCCGGGCGGCTCCCACCCGGCCCGAACGGCCGCGTCGTACGGCTGCACCCCGGCGGCTTTGACCCGCACCCGCACTTCGCCGGGCCCGGCGTGCGGTTCGGGGAGATCGAGGACGCGGAGGACTTCGGGACCGCCGAATTCGGTGAACGCCACAGCTTTCATGGCGCCAGTCTGATACTTCGAGCTAGCTGGAGGTCAAGACACGGGATTCGGCCGGACGATCATCGCGAAGAGATCATCGAGCCCGTGGGGCGTGTAGGAGTGCCAGCTCCCGTCGGCTCCGAGCCGAACCCCGACACACGAGCAGACGGCGGGGAAGGCATCGATCGCGGCCTCGGTGCTCGCGAAGGGCGGGCAAAAGACTCCGAACTTGGCTTCGTACCAGAGATGCACCCGGCGGCGAGGTACCACTCCGGCAGGCCGAGCCCCCGCGCCCGGTCGAAGACTTCGGCGAGGACTTCGTTGCGCCCCAGGACGTCGCGGAGCCGACCGGAGTCCGTCATACCGCCATCGTAGGCTGCGCCCATGGTCGAGATCGTCCGCGCCGCCCCGGACCAAGCCCCCGCCCTGACCGCCCTCGTGCACGCGTCCTCGGCGTACCGAGGCGACTACGCCACCATCCTCGACGGCTACGAAGTCACCCCCGCCTACGTCGAAACCAACCCCACGTTCACCGCCACGAACGACGGCCGCATCATCGGCTTCTACGCGCTGGTGGAAGCGGAACTCGACCTGCTCTTCGTGGCCGACGCCGCCCAGGGCCTCGGCGTCGGCCGCCGGTTGATCGACCACATGCGGAGTGAAGCGCGAGCCCGGGGGCTGCAAGGCGTCCGCGTCGTCGCGCACCCGCCCGCACTCGACTTCTACCTCCGCATGGGCGCGCGGCGCACCGGCACGGTCCCGCCGAACCCGCCCAAGGTCCGCTGGGAACGGCCGGAACTCCGCTTCGACGTCCCTACATGTTGATCATGTGCCCGGCCAGCCCGTGCACGGCTTCCTTCACCGCTTCACCCAGCGTCGGGTGCGCGTGCACGTTCCGGGCCACCTCGTGCACCGTCAGATCCCACTGCTGCGCCAACGTCAGCTCCGGCAGCAGCTCCGTGACGTCCGGCCCGATCAGGTGCCCGCCGATCAGCTCACCGTGCGTGCCGTCGCTGATCAGCTTCACGAACCCGCCCGCGTCGCCCAGCCCCTGGGCCTTCCCGTTGGCCGTGAAGGGGAACTTCGCGACCCGGACGTCGAACCCCTTCTCCCGCGCCTGCTCCTCGGTCCACCCGAAGCTGGCGATCTGCGGCTGGCAGTAGGTCGCCCGCGGGATCATCGGGAAGTCGAGTTCCATCGTCTCCGCACCGGCGATCGTCTCCGCCGCGACCACGCCCATCGACTCCGACGCGTGCGCCAGCATCAGCTTCGCCGTCACGTCGCCGATCGCGAAGAGGTGCGGGACGTTCGTGCGCCCGCGGCCGTCGATCGCGATCGCGCCCCGCTCGGTGAGCGCGACGCCGGTCTTCTCCAGCCCGTAGCCCTCGACCCGCGGCTGGAACCCGATCGCCTGCAGCACCTTGTCCGCGGTGAGCACCTGCTCGCCGTCCTTCTTGGACGAAACCGTCACCCGGACCGCGTCGCCCGAGTCGTCGATCGACTCCACGCGGGTCGAGGTCAGCACCTTGATCCCGAGCTTCCGGTAGCGCCGGGCCAGCTCCGCCGACACCTCGGCGTCCTCCAGCGGCACCATCCGGTCGAGGAACTCGACGATCGTGACGTCGACGCCGTAGTTGTGCAGCACGTAGGCGAACTCGACGCCGATCGCGCCCGCGCCGGCGATCACGATGCTCGACGGCAGCTCGCTGGACAGGATCTGCTCTTCGTAGGTGACGACGCGCGAACTGCGGGACGTCCCCGGCAGCAGCCGGGTGGTCGCGCCGGTCGCGATGATGCAGTGGCCGAACGTGATCTGCGAGCCGTTCACCTCGAGCGTGTGGTCGTCGAGGAACGTGCCGTGCCCGTCGAACTCGGTGATCTTGTTCTTCTTCATCAGGAAGTGCACGCCCTTGACGCGCCCGTCGGCGACCTTCCGGCTGCGCTCGTACGCGGCCGTGTAGTCGACGCGGATCGGGCTGTCGGACGAGATGCCGAACGCCTTCGCCTCCTGCGTCACGACGTGCGCCAGCTCGGCGTTGCGCAGCAGCGCCTTCGACGGGATGCACCCGACGTTCAGGCAGACACCGCCCCAGTACTTCTCTTCCACCACCGCGACACTGAGCCCCAGCTGCGACGCGCGGATCCCCGCGACGTAACCGCCGACTCCCGCCCCCAGGACGACGACATCAAAGTGTTGTGCACTCATACGCCAGAAACTACCCCTTCGGGCAGGTGCGGGCGGGGTGACGCGGAACTCAGGCCGCGAGGGGCCTGCGCTCGCCGCGGATCGACTCCAAAAGCGTCGTCACCTCGCCCATGATGCGGGCCGTCGCCTCCTCCAGCACCTCGCGGGTGAGCGGGCGGTCACGCAGGTCGGACAGGTCGACCGGCGGCCCGGCGACCAGCTCGACGGTCTTGCGCGGCAGCACGCGGGGGAACTTCGCGGTCGAGGGCAGCAGGTGATGGGTGCCCCAGTTGGCCACCGGGATCACCGGCGCGCCGGTCTCCAGGGCAGCGCGGACGAGGCCGGTCTTGCCGCGCATCGGCCAGCCGTCCGGGTCCTTCGAGAAGGTGCCTTCCGGGAAGACCGCGACGCACTCGCCCGCCCGCACCGACGCCACCAGGTCGCGGTAGGCCTCCGCGGCCGTCGCCGCGCCGCGGTAGACCGGGATGTGGCGGCCCGAGCGCATCACGCGGCCGACCACCGGCAGCTTCCACAGCGAGGCCTTGGCCAGGTAGCGCGGCACGCGGCCGGCGGCGAGGCAGAACGCGGTGAGCGTCGTCGGGTCGGCGAAGGAGAGGTGGTTCGACGCGACCAGCACCCCGCCGGTCTTCGGGATGTGGCGCGCGCCCCGGACGCGGAACCGGGTGGTCTGCGCGAGGAACTGCCAGACCACTTCGATCGCGAAGCTGTACCAGGCGCCACGGCCGGCGCGGGCGAAGCGCCGGCCGTAGGCGATCATCTGGCGTCGGGTGAGCAGCTCACCCTCGAGGTCCAGGGCGGTCCAGCGGTCGGTCATGAGTGTCATTCGTAGCCGACGACCGGCCGGTTCGGCCCCGGCGCGCGCCGAACGCGGCGCAGATCACAGTGCGAATTTCACTGCCGCTCGAGAACCACCACGGGAATCTCACGGTCGGTCTTCTTGGCGTACTCGTTGTAGTCCGGCCAGACGGCGGCCAGCTTCTCCCACAGCTTCGCGCGCTCCTCGCCTTCGGCCGTGCGGGCGACGGCCTTGAACTTGTCCGCCTTGACCTGCACACCGACCTCGGGGGTCTCGAGGAGGTTGAAGTACCAGCCGGGGTGGTTCGGCGCGCCGCCCTTGGAGGCCACGATCACCGGGTTGCCGTCGACTTCCTGGTAGATCAGGGCGAACTTGCGCTCCTGGCCGGTCTTGCGGCCCTTGGTGGTCAGCACGAGCGTCGGGACGCCTTCCTTCCACTCGTGCCCGACCTCGCCGTCGGTCTCCTCGTAGCGGCGGACGTGCTCGTCACCGAACAGCATGCGTGGTTCCTTTCGCGGTCGATCAAGCAGTGGCGTACTCACTGCTTGAAGGTTCTCCTTGTTTGCAACACACGCACCGCGGCCGATCTTCCCGCCGGTTTCACTCGAACGGGTCAGGTCCCCCGAGCAGCGGCTTCTCCGGAGACACCCTCCTCCCAGTAGATTGCACCGACCGAGCACGCGGAGACACCCGAAACCGATCTTGGAGGAGCCAGCCATGAAGGCCCGGCCGCACGTGACACTCGAAGACGTGGCACGCAGCGCGAACGTCTCGCTCGCGACGGCGTCGCGGGTGCTCAACGGCACCGCGTCCGTCCGCGCCGACCTGCGGGAGCGGGTGTCCGCCGCCGCGGCCGAACTGGCCTACGCCCCGAATGCGCACGCGCAGGCCCTCGCCGGCGGCACGCACCGCACGGTCGGCGTGATCTGCCACGACGTCAGCGACCCGTACTTCGCCGCGATCGCCGGCGGCGTGATGCGGGTGGCGACCGACAACGGGCTGCTCGTCATGCTGGCCGGCACGTTCCGCGACCCCGATCGCGAGGTCGCCTACGTCTCGACGCTGCGCGCGCAGCGGGCCGCGGCGATCCTGCTGATCGGCTCGGCGTTCGAAGACCGGACGTGGGAACGCGCGATGGCCGCCGAGCTGGAGCCCTACCGCCGCGGCGGCGGGCAGGTCGCGGCGGTCAGCCGCCACCGCGGGCTCAAGATCGACACCGTGCAGCCGGACAACAAGGGCGGCGCCGCGGCGCTGGCCGACGCGCTGGTCGGCCTCGGCCACAAGCGGTTCGCGGTGCTCGCCGGCCCGCGGCGGCTGAGCACCGTCATCGACCGGTTGGCCGGGTTCACCGACGCGCTGGCCGCGCACGGCATCACCCTGCGCGAGGACGACGTCATCGAGGGCGCCTTCACCCGCGACGGCGGCTACGAGGCGACGAAGCAGCTGCTCGCCGGCCGCAAGCGCAAGCTGCCGACCTGCGTCTTCGCCGTCACGGACGTGATGGCGATCGGCGCGCTGACGGCGTTGCGGGAAGAAGGCCTTTCCGTGCCGGGCGACATCTCGGTGGCCGGCTTCGACGACATCCCGGTCGTCCGCGACCTCGCCCCGGCGCTGACCACCGTGCGGCTGCCGCTGGAAGAGCTCGGCGAGCGCGCGATGGACCTGGCGATCAAGGGGTCCGCGGGCACCCGGCCCCGGACGGTCCGGCTCTCCGGCGAAGTCGTCCTGCGCGAAAGCACCGGACGCCCCAAGCGCTGACCCGGTCGGGCCTTGTCGTGCTTCGGCACAGGCCCTACCGTGGATTTGGGAAAGCGCTTTCTGACGTCCTCGGAGGTCTCCGATGCTCGTGCTCCCGGTGCCCGGTGGCGGGTTGCTGGACTGGACACCGTCCGGACCGCCGTGCCCCGAGCCGGCCGGAGCGCCGCCGAAGTCGCGGGTCGTCTACGCCGCCGCGCACGTCGTGGCGGACGCGCTGGCCGGCGAACCGGACACCGTCGACTGGGACACGACGCTCGCCTTCCGCGAGCACCTCTGGTCGTGCGGCCTCGGCGTCGCGGAGGCGATGGACACCGCGCAGCGCGGCATGGGCCTCGATTGGCCGACCACCCAAGAACTCGTGACGCGCACCGGCGCGGCCGCGGCCGGCCGGCGGTGGTGCGCCGGCGTCGGCACCGACCAGCTGCCGCCGGGGCCGGCGACCATGGCGTCCATTGTGGACGCCTGGCGCGAGCAGCTGGACCTGGTCGGCGGCGCGGGCGCGATCCCGGTCGTGATGGCCAGCCGGGCGCTCGCCGCAGCGGCCACCGGACCGGCCGAGTACCACGCGGCGTACGGGAAGCTGCTGTCCGAGGCGGGCGGGCCGGTGCTGCTGCACTGGCTGGGCGAGCAGTTCGACCCGGCGCTGGCCGGCTACTGGGGCCACGACGACGTGCGCGCGGCCGCCCGCGAGCTGGTGGCGCTCTGCACCGAGCACGCCGGAACGATCGCCGGGGTGAAGGTCTCGGTGCTGGACGCCGCGGTGGAGACCGAGTTCCGGCGCGCGCTGCCCGCGGGCGTCGCCTGCTACACCGGTGACGACTTCAACTACCCCGGCCTCATCGCGGGCGACGACCACGGCCACAGCGAAGCCCTGCTCGGCATCTTCGACGCGATCGCCCCGGTGGCCGCGGCAGGGCTGCGCCGGCTGGACGACGGCGACCTCGCCGGGTTCCACGCCCGGCTCGACCCCACCGCGCCGCTGTCGCGCGAGATCTTCCGCGCGCCGACCCGGCACTACAAGACCGGCGTCGTCTTCCTGGCGTACTTGAACGGGCACCAGCGGCACTTCCGGATGATCGCGGGCCAGGAGTCGGCGCGCACGATCACCCACCTCGCGACACTGCTGCGGCTCGCCGACGACGCGGGCGCGCTGGCCGACCCCGACCTGGCCGTCGCCCGGATGCGGCCGCTGCTGCTGGCCGCCGGGGTGGCGTGATGGACGAGCGGCTCAGCCTCAACCAGATCACCACCAAGTCCTGGTCCCTGCCCGACGCGGTCGCGGGCTGCGCGGCGGCGGGCGTCGGCTGGATCGGGCTGTGGCGGGACAAGGTGGCGGAAGTCGGCGTCGCCGAAGCCGCGCGGCTGCTCAAGGAGCACGACGTCCGGGTTTCGTCGCTGTGCCGCGGCGGTTTCTTCACCGGCGTGACCCCGGAAGGGTCCCCTGTGGACGGTGTGGCGCGGACCCGCGAGGCGATCGACGAGGCGGCCGCGCTCGGCGCCGGCGTACTGGTGCTGGTGGTCGGCGGGATCGCGGGCAACGATCTGGCCGCGTCCCGGCAGCGCGTCGCGGACGCCGTCGGTGAGCTGGCCCCGTACGCGGGCGAGCGCGGGGTACGGCTCGGCCTGGAGCCACTGCACCCGATGCAGTGCGCGGACCGGTCGGTGCTGTCCACTGTGGACCAGGCGCTGGCGATCGCGGCCGAGCACCCGGCCGGGCAGGTCGGGGTGATCGTGGACGAGTTCCACGTCTGGTGGGACCCGCGGATCGAGGAGTCGATCGCCGCGGCGGCCGGACGGATCGCCGGGTTCCACGTGTGCGACGTGCTGGTGCCGCTGCCCGATCCGCTGCTGGGCCGCGCGCTGCCGGGCGACGGGCCCATCGACCACCGCCACTTGCGGTCGTGCGTCGAGGCGGCGGGGTACGACGGGCCGATCGAGGTCGAGGTGTTCAACGCGGAGCTGTGGTCCCGCCCGGGCGCGGAGGTACTGGCGGAGACGATCGCGGCCTTCGAGCACCACGTGGCCTGACCCCGCCCGCGGCCCCGAACGTCGTGAACGACCCTTTCATCGCACCCAGCGACATGAACGAGTCGTTCACGACACCCGAACCAGCCCCGGCGGCCGCCGCGCAGGGTCCTGAATGACTCATTCAGGTCTTCCGAGGTCCTGAATGACTCATTCAAGACACGAAGCACCGCAGCCCTCGAGCGCCACATAGCTTGAGCCCGGCCCCGAACGTCGTGAACGACCCTTTCATCGCACCCAGCGACATGAACGAGTCGTTCACGACACCCGAACCAGCCCCGGCGGCCGCCGCGCAGGGTCCTGAATGACTCATTCAGGTCTTCCGAGGTCCTGAATGACTCATTCAAGACACGAAGCACCGCGGCACTCGAGCGCCACATAGCTTGAGCGGGCGGGCGCACGACGCGGACCCCTGTGGCATTCGGGCGACAAACGACCCACCCGGTCCACACCGCGGTACAATCGGTCCGTCCAGCGGACTTGGGGAGGTCGCGCGATGACGACGGAACACCACACCACCGAAGAAGGCGCCGTCCGCAGCGTCCTTCGCGCTTTCGACCTGCTCGCCCTCTTCACCGAACACCGCCGCACCTGGGCCGTCAAGGACCTCACCGCCGCCAGCGGCCTCGCGAAAACCACCGTCCTACGGCTCGTCGCCACCTGCGAACAGCGCGGTCTGCTCTGGACGCGGCCGGACGGGCGGATCACCGTCGGGCCCGGGATGCTGCGGTGGGCGCAGCTGGCGAACACCGCGTGGCAGCTGCCCGAACCGGTCCGGCAGGTACTGCGGGACCTCGCGCGCGAATGCCGGGAGACTGTCAACCTCTACGTCCGCAGCACCTCCGTCGTGGTCTGCGTGGCCCAGCAGGAGGGGCCGCTCGCGATCCGGCATGTCGGGCGGGTCGGGGACGAGCTGCCGCTCGGGTTCGGGGCCGCCGGGAAGGTGCTCGACGGGGCCGAGGGGGCCGCCGTCAGCCACGGTGAGCCGGAAACCGGCGCTTCCAGCGTTGCCGTGCCGGTGCACGACGGGGACGGGCGGGTGCTGGCGGCGCTCGCCGTCACCGGTCCCACCAGCCGGTTCGGGCCCGGCGAAGTCGCTGCGTTTACCGAAGCCGTGGCGGCCGGTTCGCAGCGGATATCGCAGATCGGCCTCGGCACCCGGACGGAATAGGCCACAGTCGTCCGAAATCCGGTGAGTCGTTGGTTAGGCTGCCCGGCATGCCGAACCTGCTGGTGGTGGAAGACGACGCGGCGATCGGCAGCGTGCTCGAATCGACCCTGCGACTGCACGGCTACCAGGTGTGCTGGCGCCGTGACGGGCGGACCGCCCTGCAGGCCGCCGAGGCCGGCGAGTTCGACCTCGTGCTGCTCGATCTCGGCCTGCCCGACCTGGACGGCGTCGAGGTCTGCCGCCGGCTGCGGAGCGCGCTGCCCGCCGCCGTGCTGGTCATCCTGACCGCCCGGCAGGAGGAGATGGACGTCGTCGTCGGCCTCGACGCCGGGGCCGACGACTACCTCACCAAGCCGATCCGGCTGGGCGAGCTGCTGGCCAGGGTGCGCGCGCACCTACGCCGCGGCGCGCCCGCCGGGGCCCGGCCGCCGGTGACCGTCGGCGGGCTGACCGTGGACATCGCCGGCCGCCGCGCCACCCTGCACGGCCGTGAAGTCGTGCTGCGCGCGAAGGAGTTCGACCTGCTGGCGCGGCTGGCCGAGCAGCCCGGCGTCGCGGTCAGCCGCGACACGCTGATGGCCGAGGTCTGGGACGCGCACTGGTACGGCTCGACGAAGACCCTCGACGTGCACATCGCGGCGGTGCGCCGCAAGCTCGCCTCGGTCGCCGGCCCGGACGCGGAGGTGCCCCGGATCGCCACCCTGCGCGGCCACGGCTACCGCCTGGAGGACCCGGCCCGGTCCGCGGCCGAAGGCTAGCCGTGCGCCGCCGGATCACCGCGCTGACGGTGCTGGCCGCACTCGTGGCGACCGTGCTGTTCGCGCTGCCGCTGGGCATCGCCGTGTGGCAGTACTACCACGACGACGCGAAGAGCGACCTGGAGCGGGCCGCGGACACCACCGCGCTCGCCGTGTCGGTGGACCTGAGCGCCGGACGGCAGCCGACCGTGCCCCCGCTCGACGCGGAGGACGACGAAGCCGGCGGCGAGGTCGGGGTCTACGCCCCGGACGGGCGGCTGCTCGCCGGGCGCGGGCCCGCCGTCGCCGGCCCGGTCGAGCGGCAGGCGGCCAAGGCGACGGTCGACGTCGTCGTCGGCCGCGAAGGCGACGAAATGGCGCTGGCCGTGCCGGTCGTCAGCGGCCCCCGGGTGACCGGCGTGGTCCGCGCCGCGCTCCCGCTGTCCGAGCTGCGGCTGCAGATCGTGCTGACCTGGCTCGGCATGGCCGGGCTCGCGGTCGCGACGACCGGGATGAGCTGGCTGATGGCCCGGCGGTTCACCAAGCGGCTGGTGCGCCCCATGGAGGAGCTCGCCGCCGCGGCCGAACGGCTCGGCGACGGCGACTTCACCGCCCGGTCACCGCGCGCGGGCATCGCCGAGATCGACCAGGTCGGCGAGACGCTCGACACCACGGCCGCCCGGATCGGCGAAACACTCGAACGCGAGCGCGCCTTCTCCGCGCAGGCGTCGCACCAGCTGCGAACCCCGCTGACCGGGCTGCGCCTGCAGCTCGAGGCCGCGCTGCACACCCCGGGCGCCGACCCGCACGAGGCGATCCGCGCCGGCATCGCGTCCGCCGACCGGCTGGAACGCACCATCGAGGACCTCCTGGCCCTGGGCCGCGAACGCCGGGCCCCGCGCGCCGAGCTCGACCTCGACGCGCTCCTCGACGAAGTCCGCCAGGCCGGCGAGGCCCTGCTCGCCCCGCACGGCCGGGCGCTGCGGATCATCCGCGAGGAGCCGCCGCCGGCCCGGGTGGCGGCCGCGGCGGTCCGCCAGGTGCTCGGCGTCCTGCTGGACAACGCGGCGACGCACGGCCGCGGCACGGTCACCGTGGTGGCCCGCGACGCCGGCGACGCGCTGGCCATCGACGTGGCCGACGAAGGCCCGGACCTGGGCGAGACCGATCCGTTCGCGACCGCGCCGAGCGACCACGGGATCGGCCTGCCGCTGGCTCGCAGCCTCGCCGAGGCCGAAGGCGGCCGGCTCCGCCTGAGCCGTCCCGCCCCGCCCACCTTCACCCTGCTCCTGCCCGCCGCCGAGCAGAACGAATCGCCATGATCTGCGCATCCTGTGCAATGAATCACCTGTGATTCATCTGTACGCGCAATGTTTCCCTGTTTTGCCCGCCGGAAACGGCGGATACGGTCGTCGGCATGACTTTGCGAGCCGCGACGGTGCGGCGGAAACCGGTCGCCGACCTCGTCGCCGAAGGTGATCATGGCACGTTGAAGCGGTCGCTCGGCCTCGGGCAGCTCACGATGCTCAGCATCGGGGCGACGCTGGGCAGCGGCATCTTCGTCGTGCTCGGCGAAGCCGTCCCGGTGGCCGGGCCGGCGGTGGTGCTCTCGTTCGTGCTCGCCGGGATCACCGCGCTCTTCTCGGCGCTGTCCTACGCCGAGCTCGCCGGCATGATCCCGCTGTCGGGTTCGTCGTACTCCTACGCCTACGCCACCCTCGGCGAGCTCGTCGCCTGGGTCTGCGGCTGGTGCCTGATCCTCGAATACGGCGTCTCGGTGGCATCGGTTGCCGTCGGCTGGGGCCAGTACGTCAACGAGCTGCTGCGGCTGGTGTTCGGCTTCACCATCCCGGACGCGCTGAGCCAGCCGCCGGGCTCGGGCGGGATCGTCAACGTACCCGCCATCGCCGTCGTGGTCCTCGCGATGCTCCTGCTGCTGTCCGGCGCGAAGGAGAGCGCGCGGGCCAACGCGGTCATGGTCGTGGTCAAGATCGGCACGCTGGTGCTGTTCTGCGCGATCGCGTTCACCGCGGTGCGGGCGAAGAACTTCACGCCGTTCCTGCCGCTCGGGCTGGCCGGGCTGAGTGCCGGCGGGGCCAAGCTCTTCTTCTCCTACATCGGGTTCGACGCCGCCTCGACCGCCGGCGAGGAGGCGAAGAACCCGCAGCGCGACCTGCCGCGCGCGATCCTGCTCTCGCTCGGCATCGTCACCGTGCTCTACTGCCTGGTCGCGGTGGCCGCGGTCGGCGCGCTGCCGTGGCAGCGGTTCGACGGCCAGGAAGCCGCGCTGTCGCATGTCCTCGGCGTCGTGTCGGACAACCCGCTCTGGGCCGCGCTGCTGGCGGTCGGGGCGATCGTGGCCATCTCCAGCGTGGTGCTCACCGTCCTCTACGGACAGACGCGCATCCTGTTCGCGATGTCCCGCGACGGCCTGGTGCCGGGCGTGTTGTCCAAAGTAGACACCAAGAGCGGCTCGCCGCGGGTCAACACCCTGGTGGTTTCGGGCTTCGTGGCCGTGCTGGCGGCGTTCATCCCGCTGGGCAAGCTGGCCGACGCGACCAGCATCGGCACGCTGTTCGCGTTCGGGCTGGTGAACGTCGCCGTCCTGCTGCTGCGCCGCCGTCAGCCGGACCGGCCGCGCTCGTTCCGCGTGCCGTTCTCGCCGGTGACGCCGGTCCTGGGCGTGCTGTGCTGCGCGTACATGATGCTCAGCCTCGACGGCGCCACCTGGGTCGTCTTCGGCGGCTGGATGGCGCTCGGCCTGGTCCTCTACTTCGGTTACGGCATCCGGAAGTCGAGGCTGGCATGAGGGTCGCGATCCACCAGGGCCCGTTCGACGCTCTCCCGGAGGTGCTCGCCGGCACCGACGCCGACCTCGTCGTCACGGCCGAGATGGGCACCACCGGCTACCACATCGGCGCGCGCACGCACGAACTCGCCGAGCCCGCCGACGGGCCCACCGCACAGCGATTGTCCGCGCTGGCACGGGAAACCGGCGTCGCGATCGCCTACGGCTACCCGGAATCCGACGGCGAGCACGTCTACAACAGCGTCCAGCTCGTCGACGCGACCGGGCGGCGGCTCGCGAACTACCGCAAGACGCACCTGTTCGGCGACCTCGACAAGGCTTGGTTCACCCCCGGCGGCGAAGCCGTGGTGCAGGCCGAGCTCGGCGGCCTCCGGATCGGGCTGCTGATCTGCTACGACGTCGAATTCCCGGAACTGGTCCGGGCGCACGCGCTGGCCGGCACGGAATTGCTGGTCGTGCCGACCGCGCTGATGACGCCGTACGAACTGGTCGCCGACACGCTCGTGCCCGCGCGGGCCTACGAAAGCCAGCTGTTCGTCGCCTACGCGAACCGCTGCGACACCGAGCGGGAGCTGACCTACTGCGGCCGCTCCTGCGTGGCCGCCCCGACCGGGGAAGTCCTGGCGCGCGCCGGATCCGGGCCGGAGCTGGTCCACGCCGATGTCACGCGAGAAGCGCTCGCCGCGTCCCGCCTGGAAAACACCCACCTGGCCGACCGACGGCCCGAACTGTACCGGGGAACCACCGCATGACCTCCGCCGTCCCGACCGCGATCCACCACGAAGAACCGCCGGGCCGCCCGATCACGATGTTCGGCCCCGACTTCCCGTTCGCCTACGACGACTACCTCGCCCACCCGGCCGGGCTCGGCTCGGTCCCGGCGGAGCGGTACGGCACCGAAGTCGCGGTGATCGGCGGCGGCCTGTCCGGCATCGTCACCGCCTACGAACTGATGAAACTGGGCCTGCGGCCGGTGGTCTACGAGATCGACGAGCTCGGCGGGCGGCTGCGGACCGTGCGCTTCCCCGGCTGCCCCGACGACGTCGTCGCGGAGATGGGCGCGATGCGCTTCCCGCCCGCGTCGACCGCGCTGTACCACTACATCGACAAGGTCGGGCTCGAGACGACGCCGTTCCCGAACCCGCTGGCACCCGGGACGCCGAGCACCGTCGTGGACCTGAAAGGACAGAGCCACTACGCCCGGACGCCCGCGGACCTGCCCGCCGTCTACGCCGAAGTCGCCGCGGCCTGGGACCGGACGCTCGCCGAGCACGCGTCCTTCGCCGAGATGCAGACGGCGATCCGCGACCGCGACGCGAAGACGATCAAGCGGCTGTGGAACGAGCTCGTGCCGCGGCTGGACAACCAGACGTTCTACGGCTTCCTCTGCGACTCGCCCGCGTTCGCCTCCTTCCGCCACCGCGAGATCTTCGGCCAGGTCGGCTTCGGCACCGGCGGCTGGGACACCGACTTCCCGAACTCCATCCTGGAAATCCTGCGCGTGGTCTACACCGGCGCCGACGACGAGCACCGCAGCATCGTCGGCGGCAGCAGGCAGCTGCCGCTGCGGCTTTGGGAGCACGCGCCGGAAGAGATCGCTTTCTGGCCGGCGGGCACGAGCCTGAGCTCGCTCCACGGTGGACGGCCGCAGCCGGGTGTCGCGCGGCTGCACCGCACCGCGCCGAACAACATCACGGTGACCGACACCGAGGGCCACATCCGGACGTTCCCCGCGGCGGTGTTCACCGCGCAGAGTTGGATGCTGCTGTCCAAGATCGAATGCGACGCGGAGCTGTTCCCGATCGACCACTGGACGGCGATCGAGCGCACGCACTACATGGCGTCATCGAAGGTGTTCGTGCCGGTCGACCGCCCGTTCTGGCTGGACCGCGACCCGGCGACCGGGCGCGACACGATGAGCATGACGCTCACCGACCGGATGCCGCGCGGCACCTACCTGCTCGGCGACGACCCCGCGGCGCCGGCAGTCATCTGCCTGTCCTACACGTGGGCCGACGACTCGCTGAAGTGGCTGCCGCTTTCGGTGTCCGAACGCGTCGAGGTGATGCTGCAATCGCTGCGCGAGATCTACCCCGGCGTCGACGTCCGGCGGCACATCATCGGCGACCCGGTGACCGTGTCGTGGGAGGCGGAACCGCACTTCATGGGCGCGTTCAAGGCCAACCTGCCCGGCCACTACCGCTACCAGCACCGGCTGTTCACGCACTTCGTGCAGGATTCGCTCCAGCCGCGGCACCGCGGCCTCTTCCTGGCCGGCGACGACGTCTCTTGGACGGCGGGCTGGGCCGAAGGCGCGGTGCAGACGGCGCTGAACGCGGTGTGGGGCGTGCTGCACCACTTCGGCGGCAGCACCGATCCGGTGAACCCGGGCCCGGGAGACGTCTTCGACGACCTCGCCCCGATCACGCTCCCGGACTGACCGTGCCCCGATCGTGGCACCGCGTCCGGCATCGTGCGGACCGGGCTGCCCGGCCCAACCCGCCGTGCGACGATGGGGCCATGACCACCGAGCCGGCGCCGAGATGGCGAAGACTGGAACCGGACGAGCGGAAGGAACAGATCTACGCCTGCGCCGCGCGGCTGTTCGGTGAACGTCCGTACTCCGAAGTGTCCACTTCGGACATCGCCGCGGCGGCGGGCGTCGCGCGCGGGCTGATCAACCACTACTTCGGCACGAAACGCGAGCTGTACCTGGAAATCATCCGCCGCGCGCTGACCGTGCCGCGGCTGGCCGTCGAGATCCTCCCGGACGGGCCGCTCGAACTGCGCGCCGACGTCGCCATCGAGTGGTTCCTCGACATGGTCACCAGCCAGGAGCGGATGTGGCTGGCCGCGATCGCGCCCGAGGGCATCGGGCGCGATCTCGAAGTGGAACGGATCCTCGAGGAAGCCGACCGCGAATCCGCCGACCGCGTGCTCGAAGCCGTCGGGCTGTCCAGCGAAAGCGACCACGGGCCCGAGCTGAACGCGCTCGTGCGCGCGTTCGGCGGGATGGTGAAGGCGTCCGGGCGGGAATGGCTCGTGCGCGGGTCGCTGACGCGGGACCAGGTGCACCTGCTGCTGTCGAAGTCGCTCGTCACCCTCGTCGGCGAGGTCTTCCCGGCGATCCGGGCCGTGCCGCCGGCCCCGCGCCAGGGCGGTCGCGAATAGACCGGAGCCCCCGACGCCACGAGGGGGAGGAGGGCGCCAGGGGCTCCGGGTCGATGGGCGAACCACCGACGCACGTCCACGGTACGCCGGGGCACTGTCAAGTCGCTGTCAGCCTCGGCTGTCCGCTTCGCGCAGTTCGTCCAGGCGGTGGGCGAGGCCGTCGAGGCAGCGGCCGACCGCGTAGTCGTAGAGCTGGGCGTAGTAGCCCGCGGCGAGGTCGGGATCGCCCATCAGGTCGTGCATCGCGTTGCCCAGCTCCGCCATCCCCGGCAGGTCGGCCCGCTCGCGGTAGGTCGCGTACTCCTCGGTGTTGTCGATCCGCAGGGCGAGCGCGCCGTCGCGGTCGTCCTCCATCGCGACGAACTGGCACGCGGTCATCACCAGCAGGTTGTAGGCCAGCACGCTCTCCCGGCCGAACCCCGCCCGCAGCAGCACGCCGATGCCGGCGTCGATGCTGCGCGTGGCCGCCTGGACCGACGGGCCGAAGAGCGCGAGCCGCCGCGCGCAGCCCGGGTAGGTCCGCAGCAGGGCGCGCAGGCCGGCCAGCAGCTCGGTGAACCACTCGGCCCACGGCAGCCCCTCGTCGGGCAGCTCCAGCAGGCCGACGACCCGGTCGACGACGGCGTTCACCACGGCGTCGCGGTCGCCGACGTGGTGGTAGATCACCGCCGGGTAGGCCTCGACCGCGCGGGCGAGCTCGCGCAACGTCCAGTTGTCGAGGCCGCGCTCCGCGGTCAGTGCCGTGGCCGCGGCGATGATGCGGTCGGCCGTGAGTGCCGGCAGACCCGCCGCGGCCCGCGACCGGGGGCGCTGGCCCGTGCCCGAAGATGAAGGAGGCATGGGGCGTAACGGTAACCGCACCGCCCGTGCCGGTGCCATCTTCGAACGGGTACGGCAGGATCGGGGAATGGCACGCGCACAGGCCAACGGTCTCGAGCTCGAGTACGACACCTTCGGCGACCCGGCGGCCCCGCCGCTGGTCCTGGTGATGGGCCTGGGCGCCCAGATGATCACCTGGGAGGACGGTTTCTGCGAGCTGCTGGCCGGCCGCGGGTTCTTCGTCGTGCGCTACGACAACCGGGACGTCGGGCTCTCCACCTGGCTCGACCACCTGCCCGCGCCGGACCTGGCCGCGCTCGCCGCGGGCGACCTGGCGACCGCGCCGTACCTGCTGTCCGACCTGGCCGACGACGCCGTCGGGCTGTTCGACGCGCTGGGCATCGGCCGCGCGCACGTCGTCGGGGCGTCGATGGGCGGGATGATCGTGCAGCAGCTGGCCATCGACCACCCGGACCGGCTGCGGTCCGTCACGTCCATCATGTCGACCACCGGCGACCCGACCGTCGGCCAGGCCGAGCCGTGGGCGCTCGGGCTGCTGGCGCGGCCGCCGGCGTCGACTCGCGAGCAGGCGCTGGCCGACAGCGTCGAGGGCTACCGTCGGCTCGGCTCCCCCGGCTACCCGGACGACGAGGCGTTCCTGCTGGCCAAGGCCACGCTGCACTACGACCGCGCCCGCCACCCGGTCGGCACGCTCCGCCACGCGGCCGCGGTGGTGGCCTCCGGCGACCGCGCCGCCGGCCTGCGCGACGTGCGGCTGCCCGCGCTGGTCATCCACGGCGACGCGGACCCGCTGATCAACGTCAGCGGCGGCAAGGCGACGGCGGCGGCGATCCCGGGCGCGGAGCTGCTCGTCATCCCGGGCATGGGCCACAACCTGCCGCGCGCGGTCTGGCCGGAGATCGCCGACGCGATCGGGCGCGTGACGGGTCAATAGCGCGTCAAGATCCGGGGCCGGGGTGTAGGGAATGTGTCCTGGCTCATCCTTTGGCCTGCCCCGGCGGGTCCTAATGGGGGCATGAGTGGTGGCTTCGGGTTCCCGTTCGGGTGGGTCCGCGGTGTCTTGAATGAGTCATTCAGGACCTCCGAAGACCTGAATGACTCATTCAAGACGTCAGCGAAGCCGCCGCCGAGTGAGCCGCCGCGACTTTGCCGGAACCCTGCTGCTGGGGGCATGAGTGGTGGCTTCGGGTTCCCGTTCGGGTGCGGGGCCGCGGTCGTCGCGGTGGTGCTGGCGGACGTGGCCGGCGCGACCCGGTTCCCGTGGTACGCGCTGGTGACGTTGGGGTTGGTGGTCCTCGGCACGGCGTTCCGCAGCACGGCCACCGCCGCGATCGGGGTCGCGGCGGTGGCGTGGGCGCTGGATTCGGGCTTCGTGCTCGGGCGTGCGGGCGAGCTGACGTTCGACGCGGCGTCGGCAGTGGCCGCGGGGGTGCTCGCGGTGGCCGTCGTCGCCGGGGTCCTGGCCCGGGTCCGGCCGGTGCCGGTGCGGGTGCCAGCGCCCCGCCGTCCGGCGGAGGTCACCACGCACCGGCCGCGCCTGACCCGGGTGGGCTGACCGGCTCAGCCGATCGTCGCGGCCACCAGGGCGCCGATGTGGCGCATGCCGGTGGCGTTGGGGTGCAGCGGCGCCGCGACCGCGGTCGGGATCACGCTCTCGAACCACTTCACGCCGGGCAGCTTGCAGACGTCGTGCCCGATCGAGGCCGTCCGGACGTCGACGTACCGCGCGTCGTGCGCGGCCGCCTGACGGGCCAGTGCGGCGTTCGTCTTGTCGATGCTGCCCTGGATGTAGTTCGCGTCGCGCGGGGTCAGTGGCGCGATCGGCCAGCACCCGTTGTGCGGCAGGTAAGTGCCGTAGCCGGCGACGAAGACGGCCGCGTTCGGGGCGTGCGCGTGGATGGCGTCGAGCAGCGCGCCCCACGTCGGTTCGAACGCGGCGATCCGCTCGGCGAGCTGGTCGTGGCCGCCGGCGGTGTACCGGTCGACGCAGTCCGGGTTGATGCCGGGGAGCAGGTTGATGCAGCTGGTCGCGGCGCCGACCAGGCCGACGTCGTTGCCGCCGATCGTCACGGTGACCGTCTCGGTGGCGGCGCTGAGCGCGTCCAGCTGCGGCGGGACCGGGCCGGTCTCCGTCGACTGCGGCGCGTATATGTCCGCGGTCGTCGCCCCGGAGCACGTCACGTCCTTGAGCGGGACGCCGAGCTGCGACGCGGCGACGTGCGGGTAGTCCGCGAGCGACCGGAGGCAACCCAGGGACGAGAGGTCCGGGGGCAGGATCAGCGGGCCGGCCGCGGCCGAGTCCCCGAGTGCCACGTACTCCCCGCTTGCGGCGGCCGCGGTGCCCGCCGTCGTGAACGTCAGCGCGGTGACCAAGATCGTGATGAACGCCGTAGTCCTCACTCGCACGCCGTCCTCCTTGACGTTGTGCCGATGGCTGGTCTCCGTGACACCATCGGCACCGCGGGTGGCCGGAATGACTGGGAATCCGGGCAGAGAACGAGGGGAACGGTTGTGACGGAGCACAAAACCGGCGCGGACCTGACCCTCGGCGGGCAGCGCGTGCACGAGCGGCTCACCCGGGACGAGCCCGAGCTGATCACGCGGGTGCTGGCGCGCATCCAGGCCGAGGTCGCGGACTACCGGCGGCTGCCGGTGGAGGAGCTGGCCGGCGACATCGCGGGCATCACCCGGCAGGCCGTGCGGGCGTTCGCGCGGAGCCTGCGCGAGGACCGCGAGCTGAACGACGCCGAGCTGCGGCAGATCGGCGCGTCCGCGGTGCGGCGGGCCGAGGAGGGCTTCCCGCTGGAAGCCGTGCTGAACGCCTACCACGTCGGCGCGCGGGAGATCTTCGCCGTCGGGTCGGCCGAAGCGGGCGGCGAAGACGTCGCCGACCTGCTCGAAGTGGCCGACCGCGTGCTGGCGTGGGTCGGCGCGGTCACCGCCGCGGTCACCCGGGGCTACCTCGAGGAACTGCGCACGAAGGTCGGCCAGGAGCACACGGCGCGGCGCACGCTGCTGTCGGTGCTGGCCGACGGTGGCCCGGTCGACGTCGTCGCCCGCAGCGCCGGGATCGCGCTGCCGGCGCGGTACCTGGTGCTGAGCGTCGAGCTGGGGCCGCACGCCGACGAGGCGTCGCCGGGGGTGGACGCGGAGATCGCGGTCCGCCGCAAGCTGCGCCGCTTCCTCGCGGCGTTCGAGCACGCCTGCGGCGACGGCGTCCTGGCGTCCCTGGACGGCCCGGGCGGGCTGGTCCTGCTGCCACTGGCCGGCCGCCTGACGGAGATAGCGGGCTGGCACGCGGTGCTCGACGCGGCGGGGCGCGCGGCGGGCGTCGACGTGCTGGCGGCGGCCGAGACGGCGACGCCGCCGGAGGTCCGGGTGGTGGCCGGGCGGACGGCCGAGGTGCTGGACGTGCTGCGCTGGTTCGGCCGCGAGCCGGGCCTGTACCGCCTCGACGACGTCCTGGTGGAGTACCAGCTGACCCGCCCGGGCGCGGCGCGCGACCGCCTGGCCGCGGTGCTCGCCCCGCTGGAGGCGCACCCGGAGCTGGTGGAAACGCTGTCGGCGTACCTGGAGCTGGACACGAACCGCCGCCGCGCGGCGACCCGCCTGCACGTCCACCCGAACACGGTCGACTACCGCCTGCGGAAGGTCCGTGATCTGACGGGCATCGACCCGCTCCACCCGGCGGGCCTCCCCCGCATCATCGCGGCGCTCGCGGCCCGCCGAGCCTCGCTACCTCCGGCGCGCTGAAGAGTCCGCCGATGCGCCCCAATGTGGCGTTGGGTGCGTCCAACGCACCGAACGCCACATTGGGTGCGTCTGACGCACCGAACGCCACATTGGGGCGCTCGTCCCGGGCCCGGCGGTCAGCGGGTGAAGTCCCAGCGGCTCGCACCGTGGGGCTCCGCGCCGGCGACGCCGATCGCGCGGTGCAGCGTGAGCACGTACAGGTGCCACGGCGGCGGCCCCGCGCTCGGCGCCGTGAACGGTGCCGTCAGCCCATCACCGACCACCGTCGCCGGCCAGCCGCCCTCGCGGAAGACCGCCGCGACCTTCTCCAGCGTCGGCTCGTCGGTGACGCGGTGGGCCTCGCCCTCCATCGTCAGGTCCAGCCCGTTCAGCCGCACCGACACCGTGCACGCCGGGTTCGCCGCGAGGTTGCGGGACCGGCGCGTGCCCGGCCCGCCCTTGAAGTACAGCGCGTCGTCCACCCAGATCGCGCCGACGCCGGCGGCGTGCGGGCGGCCGTCGGGGCGGATGGTCCCGACGAAGAACGTCAGGTTTTCGTGCGGGGTCTGGGTCGCGAGAAGGTCGCGCGCCCTGCTCCACGGCAACGCCGCGGACCCGGTCCGGTCGAGGTTCTCGGTGTGCGTCGGTTCGCTCATGCCTACGCGTCGAACGGGCGCACCGCGGATCGACACGCCTCCAGGGTTTTCGCGCCACCGGGGTCGTCGTCGCTGGTCGCGGGCACGATCGCCAGCTCGTCGATCCCCGCCGCCGCGTACTCGGCGGCCTTCGCGGCAACTTCCGCGCGCGATCCCAGCAGCCCGACCACGGCGATGGCCTCGGCCGGCACCGCGGCCAGCAGCTCACGCGGGTGCGGCCGGGTGCGCGCGAAGTCGACCAGCGCACCGAACCCGGCCGCGCGGAACATGTCCGCGTAGCCCGGTGCCGCGAGGTACCCGACCACGCCGCGACGCAGCTGTTCGAGCGACGCCGCGTCCGGGTCCACCGCCCCGACGACCCACGCGGCCACCGGCGGCGCCTCGACCCCCGCCCGTGATGCCGCCTCCCGCAGGCCGCGCACGAGCGTCGCCGCGGCCGCCGGGCTGACCAGGTTGACCACCATCCGGTCCGCGTGCCGCGCGGCGACGTCGAGGGCCCGCGGGCCGAACGCGGCGATCGTCAACGGCGATTTCGGGGCGGCCAAACGCAACCGGTACCCCTGCGACCCCACCACCGAACCATCCACAGTGGACTTCTCGCCGGAAACCAGCTGCCGGACGGCGATCGCCGACTCCTCCAGCGCGGTGGCCGCGCGCGAACGGGACCGGCCGTGCCAGCCGCGCACCACGACGTCGCTGGACGTCCCCAGCGCGACGCCCGTCGGGCGGCCCGTCAACGCCGCCACCGACGCGACGCCCATGGCGATCGTCGCCGGGTCCCGCACGGTGACCGCGAGTGGCCCGAACGTCAGCGAAAGCGAAGACGTCGCCGCGCCGATCGCGGTCCCCAGCGCGAACGCGTCCCACGTCGCCATCTCGCCGATCCACAGCTCCGGGTACCCGGCGGCCTCGGCGGCGCGCGCGGTCTCCAGCGCCTCCTCCGGCGGCCGGTCCTGCCAGAGCCCCAGCGACACCGAGAGTCTCATGCGGTGACCACCATCGTCACGACCGTGGTGAACGAGCCGCCGACGTTGAGCGTCAACGCCGTCCGCGCGCCCTCGACCTGCGTCTCGCCCGCTTTCCCGGTCACCTGCCGGGAAACGTCGTGCAGCATCCGGACGCCGGTGGCGCCGACCGGGTGGCCGAGCCCGATCAGGCCGCCGCCCGGGTTGATGCCGGCCGCGTCGAGGCCGCCCTCGGCGATGAACCGGCCGCCGTCGCCGGGCGGCGCCGCGCCCAGGTGCTCCAGCGCCACCAGCCCGGTGATGGTGAAGCAGTCGTGCAGCTCGACGACGTCGAGCGCGTCCGGGCCGGGCACCCCCGCGCGCTCGTAGGCGTCGACGACCGCGCCGCGCAGGTGCGGGAACAGGTACTCGCCCCCGGCGGAAAGCTTCTCGGCCAGGCCGATGTGGGCCGTGCGGTGCCCGAAGCCCGCGATGCGCGGGAAGCCGCCGCCGAGCCGTTCGGCGAACGCGGGCGAGGCCAGCACGACCGCCGCGGCGCCGTCGGTGATCCGGCCGCAGTCCTGCTTGCGCAGGCGGCCCTCGATCACCGGGTTGAGGTCGTCGTCGGCGCCGAAGGCACCGGCCGGGAAGCGCCAGTCGCGGGCCTGGGCGAGCGGATTTCTTGCCGCGCGGTCGAAAGCGTGCGCGGCGAACTGCCCGAGGTGCTCGGGGTCGAGCCCGTACCGCTCGTCGTACCCGGAAGCGACCTCGGCGAACAACGCGGGCCACGGGAACTTCGCGCCGACGGCTTCGTGCCCGGCCCACGCGGCGGACCCGAGGTGCTCGGCCGCGCGCTGCCCGTCGACGTTGCGCATCAGCTCGACCCCGGCGACCAGCGCGACGTCGTAACGGCCCGCCTCGATGTCCGCGCACGCGGCGAGCACGGCGGTGCTGCCGGACGCGCACGCGGCTTCGTGCCGGGTCGACGGCACCCCGTCCAGTTCCGGCACCGCGGCCACCAGCAGCCCGCCGAGCTGGGCCTGGCCGGTGAACAGCTCGGCCGCGAGGTTCCCGACGTGCGCGACCTCGACGTCTTCGGGCGCGACCCCGGCGTCCGCGAGGGCGGCGGGCACGACCTCGGCAAACAGCTCGAGGATCCCGCGCCCCTCCTTGGCGAAGTTGCGCGCGAAGTCGCTCTGCGCCCCGCCCAGCACGAACACCGTCATGGCCTCACTCCAGACTTTCCCGCAGCTTCCGCTTCAGGATCTTCCCCACCGGGTTGCGGGGCAAGGCGTCGGCGTACTCGAGCCGTTCCGGCAGCTTGAACGCGGCCACCTTCCGCTCGCGCAGGTACGCGACCAGGTCGTCGAGCGACGGCTTGCGCTCGCCCGGCACGACGACCGCGCACACCCGCTCCCCCATGACGTCGTCCGGCACGCCGATCACGCCGACGTCCGCGACGTCCGGGTGCCCGGCCAGCAGGCCCTCGACCTCGGCCGGCGAGATGTTCATCCCGCCGCGGATGACCAGGTCCTTCGTCCGGTCGACGTACCGCAGGAACTCCCCGCGCCCGCCGTCGATCTCGAAGACGTCGCCGGTGCGGAAGTGCCCGTCTTCGTCGAACGACGACGTGTCGAGCGGTTCGCCCATCGAAGTCAGGTAGCCGGCGAACACCGTCGGCCCGGCGATGTGCAGCTCGCCGGGCCGCCCCGGTTCGGTGACCTGCTCGCCGGTGACCGGGTCGTGCAGCCGCACCGACGTCCAGCCGGCGACCGGCGTCGACCACGTGACGTCCGAGGCGTAGTTCGGGAAGTAGCTCGCGCGCTGATCGGGGTCCGGGATGTCCACCGGACCGGACAGCAGCGCGGTGCCTTCGTTGGAGCCGAAGAAGTTGATGATGTCGATGCCGTACCGCTCGGCCCAGGTGCGCACGAGCCACGGCGACAGCGGCGCCGAGCCGGAGCCGATCTTGCGCACGTTCGAAATGTCCACTCCGGACAGTATCTTCTCGTTGTGCAGCAGCATGGTGAGCAACGCCGGCGGCGCGAGCGTGTACGTCACGCGTTCGGCCGCGAGCTGGCCCAGGAACACCGGCAGGTCGAACGGGTGGTGCGGGACGAACACGGCGCCGGTCAGCAGCCAGGGCAGGAACATCCCGCCGATGCCGGCCATGTTCGTCATCGGGAACGGCGACAGCAGGACGTCTTCCCGCGTGATCCCCGCGGCCTGGACGCAGCCGCCGGCCGTCGCGAGCCAGTCGCCGTGGCAGCGCGGAACCGCTTTCGGTTCGGCTTCGGTGCCGGACGTCCAGCAGATCGTCACGCAGTCGTTGACGTCGGTGTCGAGTGTCGACAAGTACTCGTCCAGAGTGGACTTCTCCACTTCGGACAGTGGGTTTTCGGGCCAGGCCAGGGCGCCGGCCGGTTCGTCGTCCCCCCGGGCGACGACGAACCGGACCGACGGCGCCGCAGCGCCGATTAGCCCAAGGGCCGCCCCGGCGAGCTCGTGCTCGCCGTATCTGGTGGCGGTCACCACGGCGACAGCTCCGGTGCGCCGGCACATCGGACCCATCTCGTGCTCCCGGTAGGACACCGGGAACGGCGTGACCACCGCACCGATCCGCACGATCGCGAGGAACGCCTGGACCAGGGCCGAGCAGTTCGGCAGCTGCACGGCCACGACGTCACCTGCTCGCACCCCTCTGGCGAGCAGGAACGCGGCCAGGACGTCGACGCGTTCGTCGAGCCGGTTCCAGGTCCACCGCACCGGGTCGCGTCCGACCAGTGCGGTGGTGTTCGGTGGATCGACCAGCACGAGACCCTCCGGGTCGGCACTGACCCGCTCCTTCACGAGCTGGTCGATCGTCTCCGCACTCCACCATCCCCGCGCCCGGAAGTCCCGGGCGCGACCCTCTCGATGGCATCTCATGAACGGAGGTTTTCCAGCTGGTCCGCCCGGACCCAGGTCGCGTGAAAACCGAGCGGAACCCGCTGGGGCAACAGGACCCTGGCCACGGGTCCGGCAGCGAGATCGGCGGCGTCGAAGATGTCCAGTTCCGAGCGTCCCTCGCGCTCGTCCTGCACGAACGTCACCAGATGACCGTCCGCCGAATCGGCGGCCGCTCCTTCGCGGGGTGCGAACGGAGCCTCACTGCCCCACCGGCCGGGACCGAACCGGTATTCGGTCTTGGCGCCGGCAAGATTGTCGTAGCGCACCAGCCCGTCGAACTTCAGCGTCGACTCGGGCGAGATGTGCACCGCGTAGGAGTACCGGTTCCGCCTGCCGACGCCGCGGGCGTCGACGGTCGGGAACTCGGTGTTGGCGTCGTCGAGCGCCTCTTCGTGGCACGCGCCGGTCCGCAGGTCGAAGCGGTAGCGGTGCAGCTGGGCGTCCAGGCGCAGGTAGGAGAGCATCTTCGCGAGCGGCGTGTGCGCGTCGGCCCGCGGGGCCGGCCTCTGCACGCGGCAGACGTCGAGGACGACCTCGTTGCCCTGCTCCCAGGCGTTGACGACGTGGTAGATGTAGCACGGGCTCGCTTCGAACCAGCGGATCTGGCTACCGTTCCCGTAGCGTGGCATGACACCGAAACGGCTCGGCATCGAGCGGTCGAAGTGCAGCTTGTGGCGGCCCAGCTTCGCCGCGTGGGCGTCCTGGACCAGCGGCAGGTCCATCAGCACCGCGTAGTGCTCGGTGATGGCCATGTCGTGCGGCAGGCGCGGGCCGGGCAGCTCGATCTCGGTGGTGTTCACGACCTTGCCGTCCGCGCTGATCACGCCGTAGCGCAGGTACGGCGGGCGCGGGCCGTAGTCGAACCAGAACAGCTCGCCGGTCGCCTCGTCCACCTTGGGGTGGGCCATCATGTCCCCGACCAGCGTGCCGAGGAAGTCTTCGGCGCCCAGCGTCTCCAGGGAGAGCGGGTCGACCGCGTACGGCGAGCCGCACAGGTACCAGGTGGCGAGGATCCGGCCGCGGTGGAAGACGACGTCGGTGTTGGCGTTGTCCTTGAGGCCGAGGCCGTGCGCGTTGCCGAAGGGGTTGCCCTTCGGGTTCTCCATGACGCCGGTCCAGAGCGCCTTGCCGGCCGCGGACTCGGCCTCGAAGGCCTTGGTGCGGACCCAGCGGTTGCGGTAGCGGGCCTTGCCGTTCTCCAGGTGGACGGCGTGGATCATGCCGTCGCCGTCGAACCAGTGGTAGCGGCCTTCCGGGGCGAACCGCGGGTTCGGGCCGTTGCGCAGGTAGACGCCGTTGAGGTCTTTCGGGATCTCGCCGATGACCTGCAGGTCTTCGGCGTCGATCTCGGTGCCGACCGGGGCGTAGACGCCGAGCAGGTAGGGGTTGGGCTCCTCGGCCGCGTCCGCCGTCCGGGCCACCATCAGCGGCTGTTCGGAGGTGCTGGTCATCGGACTGCTCCCTGGCTGTCGGGCTCACCGCGCTGGCTGATGGGGATGAGACTATGATTTGTGTACCCAGGTGTCAATAGGCTTCTTTTGGTGTAGTCAGGTGTTACGCTGAGGCCGCAGAGAATGAGGGGGAAGACGGTGACCGAGGCGACCGCACACCGTGTCCGGCCGGCGGGGGATCCGCTCCGCAGAGCACTGGAACTGGTCGGCGACCAGTGGACGCTGCTCATCCTGCAGAGCCTGTTCCTGCGCTTCCGGCGCTACGAAGAGCTGCGGCTGCGCTTGGGCATTTCGCCGACCGCGCTGTCGGGGCGGCTGCGGGACATGGTCGAGGCGGGCATGCTCACGCGCGTCCCCTACCGCGACGCGCGCCGCACGCGGCACGAGTACCGGCTCACCGAGCGCGGCCTGGAGCTGTGGCCGCTGCTGATCTCGATCTGGGCGTGGGAGCGCGAGTGGGTCGAAGGCCGCCGCGAGGTGCTGCCGACGCTGATCCACCTCGACTGCGAGCTGGCTACATCAGCGCCGCTCGGGTGCGCGGCCTGCGGACGCCGGGTCGACGCCCGTGACGTGCGGGCCGAGCGCCTCGACAGCACCGGCGTCGCGGCGGCGACGGCGTCCAAGCGCTTCCGCCGCAAGGACGCCGAGTCACTGGCCGGCGACCCGATGATGTTCTTCCCCGACACGATGGAGCTGCTCGGCGACCGCTGGTCGACCGGGCTGCTGGTGTCGGCGCTGCTCGGCTGCCGGCACTTCTCGGAGTTCGAGCGCGAGCTGGGGATCGGGCCGAGCGTGCTCTCGGGCCGGCTGAGCAAGCTCGTCGAGGTGGGCGTGCTGCGCACCGGCACGGCCGCCACCCGCACGGACGCGCGCGACTACCGGCTGACCGCGAAGGGCCTGGCGTTCTTCCCCGCGCTGGCGTTCATCGCCGAGTGGTCGCGGGGCTTCGAGGTGACCGGGCAGGAGCCGGACATCACGCTGCACCACGTCGAGTGCGGCAACAGGCTGCAGCCGATCCTGCTCTGCGACCACTGCGGCCGCCCGCTGACGCGCAAGTCGGTGCAGTTCGGCGGGGTTCCCTCCCCGAAACGCTGAAATCGACTCGCCAAGCGGGTGCGCGGCTGACAGGCTGGAGCGGTCACACGTCGTCGTTTTCGGAGGTAGTCATGAGTGAACCGACCCCGTCGCCCAGCGGCGAGGAGGACGACGTCAAGCGCAAGTTCCGCGAGGCGCTGGAACGCAAGCAGGCCCACGCCCGCTCCGGCGCTTCCCACGAGAACGGCGGCGGCAAGAACCAGCACGCCCACGGCCCGGCGGCGAACAAGCGGACGTTCCGCCGCAAGAGCGGCTGAGACCTCCGGCGAAGGCCCCCACCTCGATCGGTGGGGGCCTTCGGCGTGTCTACGGGGTGAACTCGCCCAGGTGGTCGAGGACCACGAACCGGCTGGCCGGGCTCGCCGCCGCGACGGCGGTGCGCAGGGGTTCCAGCCCGCCGGCGTCCTTGACCTGGCCGAGCGGCAGGTCGAAGTCGTCCCAGTGGGTCGCGGCCACGTACCGCGGGTTGCCCAGGGCGCGCAGCAGGCGCGGGACGTACTGCGTCACCTTCGCGCCGCCCGCCGGGAGGCAGACCACGTCCGGGCGGAGGCCCGCGAGTTCGGACTCGATGTAGTTCGAGCCGCCGAAGTTCAGCACGCTCGCGCCGGCGCCGGTCACCTGGTAGGCCAGCGTGCCGCCCTCCACCAAGTCTTCGATCACGCGCGGCCGGTCGCGGCGGGACAAGGGCCGCGACCCCGGGAACGGCACCCGGGCTCGGTCGCCGGTAGCCGAATGCAGCGACCGCAGGACGCGGATCGAGTAGCCGTCGAACGTCAGGTCCTCGCCACCGGACGCGACCGCCAGCTGGTCCTCCGGTGCGCCGAGCGCGGCCATGAGACTCAAATGGGTCTCGGTGCCGATGACCGTCGCGCCGGTGCGTTTGGCCAGGTAGGGGACGTCGGTGAGGTGGTCGTAGTGGCCGTGCGTGACGAGGATGTGGTCCGCCCGCAGGTCACCGCGGTCGAGGACGCCGTCGATCAGCGCGCGGTTCACCGACAGCGGCGTCTTCGGGTCCGCGCCGGCCGGGGTGTAGGTCCCGGTCTTGAACCGCGTCAGCCACGGGTCGACAAGGATCGTCTTCGCCCCGGCCCGGATTTCCCAGCCGTTGTTCCCCCACCACCGCACCGTCAGTTGCGACGGGCCGGTGCTCGCGGCCACCGGTCCGGCGCCCGCCAGGACGGCCGCCGCCGCGGCTCCCGCGCCGAACAGCCCGCGCCTCGTGAATCCCATGTCCATACCGGACACCCGACCACGAACCGCCGTCCGCTGTCCAAGATCGATCCGTCGGCATGTCGATATGGGAACGGCTATCGTCGCAGCGTGGACCACCTCCGTTCGCTGCGGTACTTCCTCGTCGTCGCCGACGAACTCCACTTCGGCCGCGCGGCGGAGCGGCTCGGGATCGCGCAGCCGCCGTTGAGCCAGCGCGTCAAGCGGCTCGAAGCCGAGCTGGGCGCGAAGCTGTTCGACCGCGGCCGCCGCGTCACGCTCACCGAAGCGGGCGAAGTCCTGCGCGCCGAAGCCCGCGACCTGCTCGCCCGGTGGGACCGGATGACGTCGCTGGTCGCGAAGGCCGAGCGCGGCGAGCTGGACGCGGTGCGCGCGGGGGTGCCTCCGGAGCTTCCCGGCCCGGTCCTCGCCGCGATCCTGACGGCGTTCGCCGCGCGGCACCCGACGGTCCGGCTCGACCTGCAGGAGCTGACGACGGCGGAGCAGACCCGGCTGCTCGCCGAGCGGTCGCTGGACGCGGGCCTCCTGCAGCTGCCGGTCGACGTGGTCGACCTGGAGCTGGGCCCGGTGCTCGACACCCCGCTGGGCGTGGTCCTCCCCCGCGATTCACCGCTGGCCCGCCGCACTTCGCTGGCGCTGGCCGACCTCGCCGGCGAAGGCCTGGTCCACGCACCCCGCGCGGCGGCCCCGGGCAGCTACGACGCCCTCCTGCGCACCTGCTGGGACCACGGCTTCCGCCCGTCGGCCATCCGTCATGCGCGAAACCCGGAGTTCGCGCTGGGCCTGGTGCTGGCAGGTCACGGTGTCGCGTTCGAGCCGGGGCCGCGCAAGGAACCCCGCGTGGTGTGGCGGCCGCTGGACGGCGAGGTGCTGCGGTCCCGGATGGCGTTCGCATGGCCGCCGGCGAGCCCGCACCCGCAGGCGCCGAAGCTGGCCGAGCTGGCGGCGGCGGTGCTGGAGGGCGATGGAGTGTCGCGGATCGTGCCGCCTGCGCAGGGCCCGCGTCCGTGGGACGAGTTCTACGAGCGCACGTGAAAAGCCTCGTGAGTGTTTGGTCGGGTCAGAACCCGACCAAACACTCACGACCCGCGCAGCTGCTCCACCGCCGCCCGGGCCGCGTCGCCGATCGCGCGGTCGATGTCCGGGCGGCGCAACGTCTCCGCCCCGCCCACTGTGAACACCGCGATCGCGTACGAAACCCCGTCCGGATACGTCGCCACCCCGATCTCGTTCCGGATCCCCGGCATCGTGCCCGTCTTGCCCACCACGGCGACCTCCGGCGGAAACCCCGCGGTCAACCGGTGCCAGCTGACCTGCGCCGCCATCCACTCACGGACCTGATCCCCAGCCGGGTCACCCCACATCGCCGCCAGCAATGCGGTCATCTCCCGCGGCGTACTCGCCGACGTGCGCAACGGGTCCAACGCCCGCAGCGGCCGTCCGGCCTCGTTGTCCTCGATGATCGTGCGCAGCAGATCCCGCGGCGGTCCGATGATCGTCGTCCGCGTCAGCCCCAGTTCGGCCAGCAGCGAGCGGACGTTGGCCACCCCCACCCGGTCGAAGAGCAGGTCCGCCGCGGTGTTGTCGGACACCGAAAGCGCCAGCCGGGCCGCGTCGCGCAGGCTGTACGAGACGTCGTCCGCGAAGCCCGCCGAGCCGCTACCGCCCAGGCGGTCCGCCGCGGACGCGCGCACCCGGTCCGTGGGGTCGAGCAGTCCGGCCGCGACCTGCCGGGCGAACTCGTACGCCAGCGGCACCTTCACCACCGACGCCAGCACGACCGGCGCATCGGCACCGACACCGGTGGAAGCGGGGGAACCGAGACGGCGGACGTGCAGGAAGCCCCGCACGCCCGCCGTCGCGAAGATCTCTTCAGGGGTGGAACTCACCCGGTCATGATGGACCGCAGCCGGCCGATCTCCGTCATGCGCCGCTCGGCGAGGCGGTCCGCCGCCGTCGCCGGGGGGACGCCCTCGGTCTCGGCCAGCTTGAACACGGCCTTCGTCGTGTCGAAGATGGCGGTCGTCTTGCGCTTGGCGCGGTCGAAGTCGAAACCGCGGCGCTCGTCGTCGACCTGGATCACGCCGCCGGCGTTGACCAGGTAGTCCGGCGCGTACAGGATGCCGCGGTCGGCCAGCTGCTTGTCGATGCCCGGGTGCGCGAGCTGGTTGTTCGCCGCGCCGCAGACGACCTGGGCGGACAGCAGCGCCACCGTCTCGTCGTTCAGCGCGCCGCCGAGAGCGCACGGGGCGAAGACGTCCAGCTCGGTGCGCAGCAGGGCGTCCACATCGGACACGACCCGGACGTCCGGGTAGATCGACCGGGTGCGCTCGATCGCCGGCTCCCAGACGTCGGTGATCGTCACCTGCGCGCCGGCCGCCACGAGGTGCCCGACCAGGATGTGCCCGACCTTGCCGACGCCGGCCACGCCGACGCGCTTGCCCGCCAGGTCCGGGCTGCCCCAGAGGTGCTCGGCCGAGGCCCGCATGCCCTGGTAGACGCCGAACGCGGTGAGCACCGACGAGTCGCCCGCGCCGCCGTCCTCCGGCGAGCGGCCGGTGACGAAGCGGCACTCGCGGGCCACGACGTCCATGTCCTGCACGTACGTGCCGACGTCGCACGCCGTGATGTAGCGGCCGCCCAGCGACTGCACGAACCGGCCGAACGCGCGCAGCAGCGCTTCGGACTTCAGCGTCTTCGGGTCGCCGATGATGACGGCCTTGCCGCCGCCGAGGTCGAGGCCGGCCAGCGCGTTCTTGTAGGCCATGCCCTTGGACAGCGCGAGCACGTCGTCGAGCGCGTCCGCTTCGGTGGCGTAGGGGTGGAAGCGCGTCCCGCCCAATGCGGGGCCGAGCGCCGTGGAGTAGATGCCGATGATGGCCTTGAGGCCACTGGCTTCGTCGTGGCAGTACACGACCTGTTCGTGTCCGGTGCCCCGGGTGAACACTCCGTCGGTCACGGTGGTGACTCCTTTGTCTCCCGCGCCCGGTTCGTGGCCGGGACGCGCTCCAAGGTTTCCAGGGGCGCGGGGCGGAGGTCGTCCGCCCGAGTGCGATTTCCCCGGGATCAACCTAGATCCCCGCCGTCCGCCGGACCAGTGGAGGTCCCGCGATACGGACCGGTAACCCCCGGGTTAGGGGGTACCTCAGGGGTCAGCCGCGGACCACCGACCCGAGGGTGGCCATCGCCGTCTCGAGCTGGGTGTCCGAAAGGTACGGTGCCGGGCCGAAGCGCAGGTAGGACCCCCTGCTGTCGGTGCGGACACCCTGCGCGGCCAGCGCGGCCTGCAGCCCGGCCGCGTCGGCGCAGCGCAGCGAAAGGAACCCGCCGATCCGGTCGAGCGGCGTCTCGTGGTCCCGCGTGACGACGTCCGCGGGCAGCGCGAGCTTGTCGAACACCGACGCGAGCAGGCCCACCTGGTGCTGCGAGACCTCGCGCAGGAACTCGGGCGTCAGGCCCTGCTCGGCGAAGAACCGCTGGACCCGGACGCCGCGGTAGTGACTGGCCGGGTCGTAGGTGGCGCCGGCGAAGCGGTCGCCGCCGGTGGCGTACGGGACCGCACCCGGGTGGCGCTCGTCGGCCAGCGCGCCGAACTCGGCGTACCAGCCGGTGATCACCGGCCGCAGCTCCTGGGCGTGCGCGGGCAGCCGCAGGAAGCAGTTGCCCTCGCCGAGCTGCAGGTACTTGTAGCCGCCGCCGAGCACCCAGGCGTTGGTGAGCCCGAGGTCGTGCAACGCGAACGGCACGACGCCGAGCGCGTGGTAGGCGTCGACGACGAGCTCGATCGAGCGGCTGCGACAGGCGTCGGCGAGGTGCGCGAGCCCGGGCACGAGCCGCGACGTCTCGAACAGCACGGCCGAGACGAGCACCGCGGCGGTGTCGTCGTTCACCTCGCCGGCGACGCGCTCGGCCAGCGTGGCCACCGGGTCGAGCGGCACCCGGACGATCTCGACGCCTTCTTCCTCGAGCCGCGCGAACTGGCGGCGCAGGGTGTGGAACTCGCCGTCGGTGGTGACCAGGCGAGGTCTTCGCGGCAGTTCCATCGCGGACAGGAACCGCAGCACCAGGTCGTGGGTGCTCGCGCCGAGCGCGTATTCGCCGTGCGGGTCGCCGAGCAGCTGCCGGAACCCGGCGCGCAGCTCGTCGGCCTTCGCGAAGGCGCGCTCCCACTTGGCGTCGACGTCGCGGGCGGCGTCCGCGAAGGACTCCAGCAGGCCCTCCTCCGCGACGTCCGGCCAGGCCTGGTGCGAATGCCCGGACAGCAGCAGGCGATCGGCCACCGCGAACCGGGAGTAGTGCGCGGCCAGCGTGTTGTGGTCCGCGCGGACGTCGTCGAGGGTGGTCACAGTCGGCTCCGTACTGCCCAGAGGTCGGGGAACATCGGCTGGAAAAGCGTGGTGCGCAGGTAGGTCGCGCCGGAAGATCCCCCCGTTCCGGTCTTGTCGCCGATGGTGCGTTCGACCATCTTCACGTGCCGGTAGCGCCACTCCTGCATCCCTTCGTCGAGATCCACCAGACATTCCGCGACGACCGACGGTCCGCCGTCGTCGCTGTACACGTCCAGCAATATCGCCTGCAGGGCCGAAGACGGCTCCACCGGTCGAGTGACGTCTCGATCACACTCGACGGAATAGCCAGAAGCCTTGAGATACGCCAAAAAAGAGTCGAACAACGAGGGCCGCGCCATCGCGTCGGCAATGCGTTTCCGCTGCTCCCCGCCTTCGGGGTAATGCGCGAAGACGCGCTCGTCACGCCGTCCGAGCACGGCTTCCAGCTCGCGGAACTGGGCCGATTGGAAGCCGCTCGAAGCGTCCAAACGCGCGCGGAAGCTGGTGAACTGGCTGGGGGTCATCGTTTCCAGCACGTCGATCTGCGCGACGGCGACCTTGAGGATCGTCAGGATCCGGCGCAGCGTGCGGATCGAGTGCGCGGTGTTGCCCGCTTCGAGGTTCTGCTGCAGGAATTCCGCCTCGTGCAGGATCTGCTTGAACCACAACTCGTACACTTGGTGGATCACGATGAACAGCAGTTCGTCGTGCTCGTCGGACCGCAGGCGCTGCGCGCCCAGCACCTCGTCCAGCGCGAGGTACGAGGTGTAGCTCAGGGCTTCCTGAGTGGCGGAACTGGGCTCGGTCATCCTCGGGTCACCTCGTCGAAGTGGCGCTGCGCGGGTTTCGCGAGCGCGGCGTACAGATCGTGGAACAACTCGACCGCGGCCGCCCGGCGATCCGGTGCGGGCACCAGGTCGGCGGGCAGTTCCGGGTCCAGGGACGGGAACGCGCGGAAGGTGTGCACCAGCCGGGTGCGGACTTCGAACGCCTCGGCGTCCGGGGGCTCGCTCCCCGCGTACCCGCCGAACTGCTCGACGAACCCGGTGTAGCGCGCGGCCAGGTCGTCGAGGTCCCAGGCCCGGCCGGCGAACCGGCGGACGTCCAGCGCGGCCGACGGGCGGCCGAGCAGCAGCCCGGCGTGCTCGGCGACGTCGAGCTCGCCGAGCAGCGCGAGCACCTCGGCCTCGCGGTCGTGCGGGGCGATCCAGGTGCCGTCCTGGTAGGGCCCGAAGCCGAGGAACCGCAGCCGCCGGACCAGCCGCTCGCGGGCTTGGCGGCGGCTCTCCGGGATGCTCTGCCACAGCACGGTCCACTCGCCCGCGGCGCGCTCGCGGCGGCCGAGGGAGAAGATCCGCTGGTCACCGTCGGCGAGCAGGGCGATGCTGCGCCGGGTCAGCGAGTAGTGCACGGTGCGGCCTTCGCGGTGGCGCTGGAGCAGGCCGCGGCGCACCAGCCGGGTCAGCGCGATGCGGGCGGCGCCGTCGGAAAAGCCCAGCTCGGCGAGCACCGCGACCAGGCCGCCCGACCACACCCGGCGGCTCTCGCGCGGGTGCACGTAGCTGCCCAGCAACGTCACGACCAGGTCCTGGGGACCGGTTTCGAAGGCGTCGACGGGCATGGGCGCAACTCTATACACCTCAGGCCGCTGCGGTGTAGCTTGATTTGCGTGACGTACTTCGCGGACCTCACCTCGCGGCAGGTCGCGGCCCTGCCGGACGGCGACCGCGTCCCGGTGCTCCTGCTCCCGGTGGGCGCGGTCGAGCCCCACGGTCCGCACGCGCCCCTGGGCACGGATCCGCTGATCTCGCGCGGCATGTGCGAGCGCGCGGCCGAGCGGCTGGCGGCCGACGACGAGGTCCACGTGCTGGTCCTGCCCGAGGTCCCCTACGGCGTCACGCGCTTCGCGACCGGGTTCGCCGGCGGCGTCCACATCGGCGAAGAGACGCTGCATGCGCTGCTGGTGGACATCGGCGCCGCGCTGATCGGCCAGCGGTTCCGCCGGATCCTGCTGGTCAACAACCACTTCGAGCCCGCGCACCTGGTCACGCTGCGACGGGCGGTGGAGACCCTCAACTTCGCCTACGACGGCCGCGCCGCGCTGCTCGACCTGGTCCGGCGGCGGCACGCGCAGCGGCTGACCGAGGAGTTCCGGTCCGGCGAGTGCCACGCCGGGCGGTACGAGACGTCGCTGGTGCTGGCCGACCGGCCCGAGCTGGTGGACCAGGCGGTGATGCGGACGTTGCCGCACGTGCCCGTGAGCCTCGCTTCGGCCCCGTCCGATGGCGGCTTCCTGGAAATGGGGATGTCCGAGGCGTACTGCGGCAAGCCCGCGGAAGCGACGGCGGAAGAGGGCGCCGAGACGTTCTCGACGTTGACCGACCTGCTGGTGGAAGCGATCCGGGAGCTGGCCCGTGAGTGAGCCGTTCAACCTCGCCACGCACTTCCTCGACCGGCACGTGGCATCGGGGCGCGTCGCCCTGCTCGCCGGGGATCGCTCGATCTCGTACGGCGAACTGGCCGAGCTGGCCAACCGCGCCGGGAACGTGCTACGCGACGCCGGTGTCCGAAAAGGACAGCGAGTGCTGCTGGCGTTGAGCGACGGCCCGGAGTTCGTCGCGACCTGGTACGGCGCGCAGAAGATCGGCGCGGTCACCGCCGAGGTCTATCCGTTCCTGCAGCCCAAGGACTACGCCTACTACCTCGGGTACACCGAGGCGGTCGCCGTGGTCGCGGACGCCGTCACACTGCCCGCGTTGCGCTCCGCCGGCGCGCGGAACCTGCTGGTGCTCGGCGTGCCCGCGGCGGAACTGCGCCCGGACGAGCAGTCGTTTCGCGCGCTGCTCGACGCCGCGTCTCCTGACTTGGCCGCGGCTCCGACCACTTTGGACGACATCGGGATCTGGAAGTTCACCACGGGCAGCACCGGCGCACCCAAGGCGTGCGTCCACACCTTGCGCAGTCCGCTGGAGAGCTTCGAACGGTACGCCGTGCAGGTGCTCGGCCTGCGGGCGGACGACCGGGTTCTCGCCGTGCCCAAGCTGTTCTTCGGCTACGCACGCGACCTCGTGGCGTTGTTCCCGTTCGGCGTCGGGGCCGCCGGGATCGCGTTCCCCGAGCGCAGCACGGCCGACCTGATCTTCGAGCTGATCGCCCGGCACCGGCCGACGGTGCTGGTCAACGTACCGACCATGATGAGCGCGATGGTCGCCCACCCGGCCGCGGCGGAGCAGGACCTGAGCTGCCTGCGGATGACGACGTCGGCGGGCGAGGCGCTGCCCTCGGAGCTGCACCGGAAGTGGGACGCGGCCTTCGGCGTGCCGGTGGTGGACGGGATCGGCTCGTCCGAGGCGTACCACATCTACCTGTCGAACCGGCCGGGCCAGGCCCGGGTCGGCACGCTCGGCACCGCCGTCCCCGGCTACACCGCCGAAGTCGTCGACGAGCTCGGAAACCCGTTGCCCGACGGCGAAATCGGGCCGTTGCGGGTGACCGGGCCGACGATCGCGCTGGAGTACTTCGGCGATCCGGAGAAGTCCGCGCGCACGTTCGACGGTGACACGCTGACCACCGGCGACCTTTTCAGCCGGTCCGAAGGCTTCTTCCGCCACCACGGCCGCGCCGACGCGCTGCTCAAGGTCGGCGGCGTGTTCGTCGCGCCCGGCGAGATCGAGGACTGCCTGCTGGGGCACGAGTCCGTGGTGGACTGCGCGGTCGTCGGCCACGAGGTCGACGGCCTGGTCGTGCCGCGCGCGTACGTCGTGGCGCGGGCGCCGGTGTCGGCCGACGAGCTGAAGGACCACGCGAAAGCCCACCTGGCCAAGCACAAGTACCCCCGCGAGGTGGTGTTCGTGACCGAACTTCCCCGTACCGCCAACGGAAAGCTCGACCGGCGCGCACTGGCGGCCCGCCCGTGAGCCGCCTGGTCGTGGTCACCGGCGGCACCCGCGGCATCGGCGCGGCGATCGCCGACCGGTTCCGCTCTCTCGGCGATACCGTGCTGGCGCCCGGCAGCGCCGAGTGCGACGTCACCGACGAAGAAGCGGTCACGGCTTATTTCGCGTCGGCGGGGCCGGTCGACGTCCTGGTCAACAACGCCGGGATCTCGTCCAGTGCCCCGGCCGCGCGGACCACTGTGGACGATTGGCGCGCCCAGTTCGAAGTCAACGCGACCGGTGCCTTCCTCTGCACCCGCGCGGTGCTGCCGGGGATGCGCGAGCGCGACCGCGGCCGGATCGTCACGGTGGCTTCGACGGCGTCCCACGTCGGCTACCGCTACACCGCCGCCTACACGGCGTCGAAGCACGCGGCGCTGGGTCTCGTGCGCGCGGTGGCGGCGGAGCTGGCCGGGACCGGCGTCACGGCGAACGCGGTCTGCCCGGCGTTCGTCCGCACCGACATGACGGCGACGTCGGTGGCGCGCATCCAGGAGCGCACGGGTCGCTCGTCCGACGACGCCGAAGCGGCGCTGGCGGCGGCGTCCCCGCTCGGCCGGCTGCTGGAACCTTCGGAGGTGGCGTTCGCCGTCTCCTTCCTGGCGGCGCCGGAAGCCGCCGCGATCAACGGCCAGACGCTCGTACTCGACGGCGGAGGAATACAACGATGAGCCCGTTCCGCGCGACCGCACCGCTGACGAAGGAGTGGGAGCACTTCGAGTTCACTGTGGACGCCGGCGTCGCCACGGTGACCTTCACCCGGCCCGAAAAGCTGAACGCGCTGACCTTCGACGTCTACGCCGACCTGCGCGACCTGGTACTGGAGCTGCCGCAGCACGAAGACGTCCGGGTGCTGGTGATCACCGGCCAGGGCCGCGGTTTCTGCTCCGGCGGCGACGTCGAGGAGATCATCGGCGAGCTGCAGAAGTTCGAGACGGCGGAGCTGTTGGAGTTCACGCGCATGACCGGCGCGGTGGTGAAGGCCCTGCGAGAGTGCCCGATCCCGGTGATCGCGGCGGTCAACGGCGTCGCGGCGGGCGCGGGTTCGGTGATCGCGCTGGCGAGCGACTTCCGCCTGCTGGCCGAGTCGGCGAAGTTCGCGTTCCTGTTCACGAAGGTCGGCTTGGCCGGCGCGGACATGGGTTCGGCGTACCTGCTCCCCCGCCTGGTCGGTCTCGGCCGCGCGACGGAACTGCTGATCCTGGGCGACAAGCTCCCGGCGGCCCGTGCGCTGGAAATCGGCCTGGCTTCCCAGGTGGTGCCGGACGCGGACCTGGCTTCGACGGCGTCGGCGCTGGCCCGCCGGCTCGCGGACGGCCCGGCGCTGGCGTACGCGACGACGAAGGTGCTGCTGACCCGCGAACTGGACATGGACCTGGGCAGCGCGATCGAGCTGGAAGCGATCACGCAGGCGCTGCTGATGACGGCGAAGGACCACAAGGAGTTCTACGCGGCCTGGTCGGCGGGCCGCGAGCCGCGCTGGACGGGCCGCTAGAGCAGCCGCTCGACAAGTTTCACCGATGCCACGGCTTCCGTCGTCCCCGGCTCAAGCGCCCCAATGTGGCGTTCGGTGCGTTGAACGCACCGAACGCCACATTGGGTGCGTCTGACGCAACCAACGCCACATTGGGGCGCTCGGGTCGGGCGCTAGAGGAGTTCGTCGGCGAGCGCGTCGGCCAGGTCCTGACCCGAACCGGTGAGTGCACTGTAGACGATCGGGCCGAACAGCGCGTCCAGCAAGGCATCGGGGCCGAGGCGCGGTGAAATCTCCCCCGCCTCGATCGCACGCGTGATCAGGTCGCGTTCCGCCGCCCGGCGCGGGCCGAGGTAGCGCTCCTCGAAGCTCGCCGCCGTGGCCGGGTCGTGCTGGGCCTGGGCGAGGAGCGCCAGCATGACCTTGCCCGCCGGCTCGCGGGTGAGGAAGCGGGCGAACGCGTGGAGGTAGTCGCGGAGTCCCTTTTCGGGCACCGGCACGCACTTGGCCGCGTCCTCGATGAGCGTGTCGAGCAGGATCTCGACCTTCGACGGCCACCAGCGGTAGATCGTCTGCTTGGCGACGCCGGCCTCGCGGGCGATCGCCTCGATGGTCAGCCCCCCGAACCCGTGCTCGACGAGCAGATCGTCGGCGGCGTGCAGCACGGCGAGGCGCGCGGCCTCGTCGCGCCGGTTGCCGGAGCGGGCCCTCGGCTGGTTCGGGGCGGGCATGCGGCCACGATAGCGTGCTATTGTCTAGACGCAACGTCGCGTCTAGACAAATGGGGCTCACCGTGCCCGAAGCACTCGTCATCGGCGCCTCCCGCGGCCTCGGCCTGGTCCTGGCCCGCGAACTGACCCGCCGCGGCTGGGACGTCACCGCCACCACCCGCGGCGACACTCCCCCCGGCCTGAGAGTGGAGACCCTGGAGATGACCGATCCCACCCAACTGGCTGCCCTGCGCTCGCGGCTGAGCGACCGGCGGTTCGACCTGCTCTTCGTGAACGCGGCCATCGATCGCGGCGACCTCCCGATCGGCGAGGTGCCGACGGACATGCTCACCGAGGTGATGGTCACCAACGCGCTGAGCCCGCTGCGGGTCCTGGAAGCCCTGCGCGAGCTGGTCGTCCCGGGCGGGACGGTCGCGGTGATGTCGTCGGAGCAGGGCAGCATCACGCTGAACACCGAACCCGGGTACGAGCTGTACAAGGCCAGCAAGGCCGCACTCAACCAGCTGATGCGCAGCTACGCGACCCGCTTCGACGGCGACGGGCACACGAAGCTGCTGATCGACCCGGGCCACAACCGCACCCGCCTCGGCGGGCCGGACGCACCGCTGTCACCGGAGGAGTCGATCCCCTTGGTCGTCGACGTTCTCGAGGCGCAGGCGGGTAAGCCCGGACTGCGGTTCCTGGACCGGCACGGCGAGACCGTGCCCTGGTGATCACCCGGCGGCGGTCACCGCGATCGCGTTCTCCTCCAGCGAGCCGAAGTACAGCTGTCCCTGCCACTCCCGGACGCCCACCAGCATGTGGAAGCCGTCGATCTCGCCGCGCAGCTCGCGCACGACCTTGCCGTCGGCGGCGACACCCAGCACGCCCACCTCGCGGCCCGGGCTGGGCTGCAACGACGTCGGCAGCCGCCGGACTCCCGCCCGTACGAACGCAGGCATCCGCCGGACCACGTCCAGTGCCGCCACCTTCGGGGACGCCTGCGTGATCCAGATCAATCCGTCCGTGCCCGTCGAGATGTTGTCCGGGAAGCCCCACAGACCATCGATCAGCACGTCCGCTCGACCGCCCGAAAGGGACACTCGCGACACCCGGCACGCGCCTGTCTCCGCGACGGCCACAAAGGACTCGTCCGGCGCCAAGGCCACCCCGTTCGCGAACTGGAGGCCGTCCAGGAGCAAGTCGATCGAGCCGTCCGGCGACCGCCGCAGCAGGCGGCCGCCCGCGGTTTGCTCGATCAGGTCGTCGCGCCAGTTGTCGATGCCGAAGCGGCGGGAAGAGTCCGTGAAGTACACGGTCCCGTCGGCCGCGACCGCCGCGTTGTTGCAGAACACGAAGTCCAGGCCCAGCGCGGAAGTCGCCAGCACCGACGGCGTTCCGCCGGACAGCGGCACCACCAGCAGCCCGGCGCGGGCGTCGCAGATCAGCAGCTCGTCCTCGCCGTACAGCTCCAGCCCGAGTGGACGGCCGCCGGTGTCGGCGAGGACGTCGATGCGGCGGCCGTCCGGGGACAGGCGCAGGATGCGGCCGTCGTCGACGCCGGTGTAGACGCGGCCTTCGCCGTCGACCACGACGTCTTCGGGGCCGTGGCCGTTCACCGGGTGGATCGTGACCTCGCCGAACCGCATCGAACGTCTCCTACCGGTAGGTGAGCAGCGAAGCCGCTTCGGCCTCGAAGTGCGGGTGTTCGTTGAACGACAACAAGGTTACGCCGCCGCGGCCCGAAACGAGCTTCGTGATGCCGCCGTTGACCGTGACGCGGTTGAGCTTCAGCAGCCCGGCTTCGGGCGTGCCCATCAGCAGGCCGCAGACCGTGGCGATCACGCCGCCGGAGGTGAAGACGAGCGCGTTCTCCCCCTTGCCGAGGGACGCCACCAGGTCCGCGAGCGCTTCGCGGCAGCGGGCGAGGAACACGGGCCACGTCTCGGCACACGGGCCGTCGGGGCCCGCCGACGTCCACGCGGTCAGCGCCGCGTCCAGAACCCCTTGGTAGGCCCGGGAATCCTCCTGCGGCGCGCCGCCCGCGTGGTGCAGCCCGATGTCGACGTGGTCGTACTCGTTCCAGCGCGGGTCCTCGACCACCGGGACGTCGCTGCCCAGCACCTTCAGCGCCGTCGCCGCGGTGTCCCGCTGCCGCGCGAGCGAACCCGACCGGACCTGGTTGAAAGAGACGTTGCGGCGCAGCAGCTCCGCACCGACCACAGTGGACTGCTCGAAGCCGCGCGGCGACAGGGCGTCGTAGTCGGCCGCGCCGAACGAGGCCTGACCGTGCCGGACCAGGTAGATCGCGCCCACTACACGCTTCCCTTCGCGATGATTTCCCGGCAGCGCCAGTCCAGGTAGCCGACGAACTGCCAGAAGTTCTTGAACGCCGGGTTGCGGGTGGCGCCCTCGCGGTAGCGGCGGTACAGCTGCTGCAGCACCGCCGCGAGCCGGAACAGGCCGTAGACCTCGTAGAACCGCCAGTCGGCCACGGCCAGGCCGGTCTTCTCCGCGTAGCGCGACACGAACTCTTCGCGAGTGAACATCCCGGGCAGGTGCGTCGGCTGGCGGCGGCTCGCCTTCATGACGTCGTCGTCATCGGCCTGGACCCAGTAGGCCAGCATGCTGCCCAGCTCCATCAGCGGGTCGCCGAGGGTGGCCATCTCCCAGTCGAGCACGCCGGTGATGTTCAGCGTCGCCGGGCCGTCCAGCACCAGGTTGTCGAGCCGGTAGTCGTTGTGGATCAAGCAGATCTTGACTTCGGCGGGCTGGTTCTCCGCCAGCCACGAGCGCACCTCGGCGAAGTCGCCGACGTTGTCCGTGCGCGCCGCGACGTACCGGTCCGACCAGCCGCGGATCTGGCGCTCGACGTAGCCCGCGCCCTTGCCGAGGTCGGCCAGCCCGGCCTTCCCGACGTCGACGGCGTGCAGGTCGACCAGCCGGTCCACGACCTTGCCGGACAGCTCGCGCGCCTGCTCCGGGCGCACTTCGAGACCGGGCGGGAGATCGCCGCGCAGGATCAGGCCCTCGAGCTTCTCCATGACGTAGAAGTCGCCGCCGAGCACGCCCTCGTCGTCGCCGAAGGCCAGCATCCGCGGCACGTACGGGAACACCGGCTCGAGCGCGTGCTGGACGCGGTACTCACGCCGCATGTCGTGCGCCGACGCCGCCTTGTGCCCGGCGGGCGGCCGGCGCAGGATCAGCTCGCGGTCCGGGTAGGTCAGCAGGTACGTCAGGTTCGACGCGCCGCCGGGGAACTGCCGCACGCGCGGCGGCTCGTTGCCGAGCCCGTCGACCTTGGCCGTCAGCCAGGCGTGCACCGCGGCGACGTCGAAGGCGTCCTCCTCGCGCACCTCGACGGTGGTCATGCGAACTTCCGCAGGATCGAGGCGGGCACGACGCGCATGGCGACGCTCAGCGGCACCCAGGGCCACGCCGGGACGTACGCGCGCCGCGGCTCGGCTTCGATCGCCTTCACCAGCGCCCGGGCGCCGCTCTCCGCCCTGGCGAGCAACGGGTTCTTACCGAGCCGGTCGTTCATCTCCGACTCGATGTAGCCCGGGCGGACGTCGGTGACGGTGATGCCCTTGCGCTTGAGTTCGAGCCGGGTGCCGTCGACGAACGCCGAGATCCCGGCCTTCGAAGCGGCGTACGCGGTGAGGTTGCCCGGCAGCCCGCGGATGGCGCTGAACGACGAGACCACCGCCAGGTGCCCCGCGCCCTGCTCCCGGAAGATCCCGGCGGCGGCTTCGATCTGGGCCGCGGCCGCGACGAAGTTGACCTCGAGGGTCTGGCGGTTGGCGTCGAACCGGCCCTTGCCGACCGGCTGCCCCTTCCCGAGCCCGGCGTTCACAATCACCCGGTCGAGGGACCCCAGCTCGGCGCGGAACTCCTCGAAGACGGCGAACACGCGGTCGTGCTCGGTGACGTCGAGGGTGCGGGTGACGACCTTGATCCCGGGGTGGGCTGCCTCGAGTTCCTTGGCGAGGTTTTCGAGGCGCTCGGTGCGCCGCGCGCACAGGGCCAGGTTGCGCCCCTTCGCCGCGAACTGGCGGGCCATGCCCTCGCCCAACCCGCTGCTGGCGCCGGTGATCAGGATGTTCTTCCGCAGCGTCATGGACCGGATGCTACCCGTTGGTAATAAGACCGGTGGCCCGGCGCTGGGGGCGTCGCCGGGCCACCGGTCATCGCGCGGCCACACCGGCCGGTCGCACAACGCGGCCGGGTGAACCGGAGCCGTTGTCCACGGCTTCTCGGCCCGCGCACCGGGTGATCCGTGAGGGGGAGGCGGGACCACCGGCGCAGGCAAGTCATGTAAGCGTGCCCGGCCTGGCGGGGGCAATGGTTCACAGTTGCCAGTACTAGCCCGTTCGCCCCAGCGGACCGCCCGGCGATCAGGGGCGCGGTGGGGGTGGGCAATCCTGCTAACGTGCTCCGTGTCGGGGATCGTCGGGGGACGGCACGGGGCGGATCGGCAATGGCGGGCAGCACGGCGGGCGACGAGAACGGGCGCACCGCGTTCGCCACGCAACTGCGTGCGGCCATCGCGACGAGCGGGCTGTCGCTCGACCGGATCCAGGCCCGGCTGCGGGCCCGCGGGGTCGTCGTCAGCGTCACCGCCCTCAGTTACTGGCAGTCCGGCAAGCGCCAGCCCGAACGGCAGAGTTCGCTGTCGGCGGTCCGGACCCTGGAAGAGATCCTCGACGTCCCGGCCGGCGCGCTGCTCGGCCTGCTGCCCCCGCCCCGCCCCCGCGGCGGCGCCGGGAAACGCCACGCGGGCGGGGAGCCGATGTCGTTCCCGCGCGAGGTGCTGCAGCCGTTGCTGGACAAGGTCGGCGCCCCGAACGCGCTGGAGCGCCAGCACCCGCTGAAACTGGTCGGGCTGCACGACCTGTGCGAAATCGCCGCGGACGGCGGCCAGCGCGCGGTGACCGCCCGAGCGGTGTTCCAGGCGGTCTCGGACGGCCAGGACCGCTGGCTGCTGGTGTACACCCAGGACGACCCGGCGGCGGGCGCCCCGGAGCTGCACGCGGTCCGCAACTGCCGGGTGGGCCGCGCCGAGGTCGACGAGGCACACGGCCTGATCGTCGCCGAGCTGCTCTTCGACCAGCCGATCAACCGCGGCGAGACGCATTTGATCGAGTACACGCTGACGAACGGCGGGCCGCCGTACCCGGAGTGCCGCAACACCCACTACCGCGAGTTCCGCCGCCCGGTGCGGGAGTACCTGCTGGAGGTCCGGTTCGCGCCGGGCACCGCGCCGGAGCGGTGCTGGCAGTACTCGCGGAACGGGTCGACGGGGTCGCTGGCACGCCGCCCGCTCAAGCTGGACGGGGGCGACGGGGTGCACGCCGTGGCGCTGGACTTCGGGCCCGGGGTCTTCGGCATCGATTGGGATTGACCCGGCAAAGTCGGGTCGGTGCGGTCCGCAGCGGTGCGCCAGTGTCTTGAATGAGTCATTCAGGACCTCCGAAGACCTGAATGAGTCATTCAAGACGTGGGGCGAGCGGGTTACCGGCGGCGGAGTGGCGGCCTGACCGCGCGGCCACGGCTTGCGGGAACCCCCGGGATTGACCCGTTCGGACCCGTTTCCGCAGTTCGTGGGCTATGTAGAATTAGAGGTATGCCGAGGATGACACTGCAGACCGCGCTGATCCTCGACGAGCTGGTCACCGACCCAGCCGAAGCGCGGTACGGGCTGGACCTGATGCACGCCGTCGGGCTGAAGTCCGGGACGGTGTACCAGATCCTGGCCCGGCTGGAGGGTGCCGGCTGGCTGACGAGCGAGTGGGAAGACCCCGCCGTGCACGAGTCCGAGGGCCGTCCCCGGCGGCGGCTGTACCGCCTCACCGCGGAGGGCGCGGCGCAGGCGCGGCGGGTGCTTTCCCAGGCCGCGTACCGGCACCAGAGCGGCCGCGCGCGGCGGTTGCTGACCGAGGGAGGGCTGTGACGTGGAACTGCCCGATCAGCTGGCCACCGCGGTGTCGGCGTACCTGCCGGCCGAAGACGTGCGCTTCCTCGAAGGGGCTTACCGGTTCGCCGCGGAGGCTCACCGCGGGCAGCTGCGCAAGAGCGGTGACCCCTACCTCACGCACCCCGTCGCCGTCGCCACGATCCTGGCCGGGCAGCGTGGCAGCCGGGACCTCGTCTGTGCCGGGCTGCTGCACGACGCACCCGCGCCCGGAGGGTTCGGCGCGCCGGTCGCCGCGCTGCTGGCCGGCCTGCAGCGCCTGGAAGCCACCCAGGACGTGGCGTCCGCTTCGGACGCCGTGCTGCGGCTGAAACTGGCCGACCGGCTGCACAACCTGCGCACCATCCAGCACCTCGACCCCGCCAAGCGGCGCGTCAAGTCCGCCGAGACGCTGCGGACGCTGGTTCCCATCGCCGTCCGGCTCGACCTGCCCGATCTCGGGCGGGAACTGACGGACCTGGCCTCCGGAGTCCTCGACCGCCCGCCCCGCGTGCTGGCCTTCGCCGCGCTGCTGCTCCCGAAATCCGCGCGGTCGCGGTGGCTCGCCGAATGGGCAGGCGAAATCGCCACACTCCCCACCCGGCGTCGCCGGGCCGGGTTCGTGGCCGGGCTGGCCGTCGCGATGCCCGGTCTGGCTTGGACACTCCGGAAACGCGGACGGCCCGGCCCGAGCACCGCCCTGTCCCTGGGCGCGGTCGCCGCCACCTTCCTCAACACCGGCATCACGTGGCCGGCCGCGATCGTCGCCGTGGCCGCGCTCGCCGTCCTCACGGCCGTGCTCTTCGCCCGCGACGGCGCCGCCGCGCAACGCCTGCGCGAGCTGATCGAAGCCTGGCGCCGCCGCTGACCCGGCGTCAGGAAAGCTTGGTGCGCAACACCTTCCCGGTCGCGTTCCGCGGCAGCTCGTCCAGGAACTCGACGTCCCGCGGCACCTTGTACCGCGCCAGGTTCGCCTTCACGTAGTCCCGCACCTCGTCGGCGTCCAGCGAAACACCGTCGGCGAGCACCACGAACGCCTTCAGCCGCTGGCCGAACTCCGGGTCCTCGACGCCGATCACCGCCGCCTCGAGCACGTCTTCCCGCTCCACCAAGAGGTTCTCCACCTCGATCGGGAACACGTTCTCGCCGCCGGAGACGATCATTTCGTCGTCGCGGCCGTCGATGAAGAGCAACCCGTCCTCGTCGAAGTGGCCGACGTCGCCGCTCGACAGCAGGCCGTCGATGATCTCCTTGTGGCGGCCGTCGGTGTAGCCGCCGAAGCTCAGGCCGCTGCCCACGAACACCCGGCCGGTCACGTTCGGCTCGGTGATCTTGCGGCCCTTTTCGTCGTACAGCGCCACCTTGCAGCCGACCGGTGCGCGGCCGACCGTGCCCGGCGCCTTCCGCCAGTCCTCCGGCGTCGCGACCGTCGCCACCGCGACCTCGGTCGAGCCGTACAGGTTGTGCACCACGGGCCCGAACGCCTCGTTCGCGCGGTTGCCCAGGTCCGGCGACAGCGCCGAGCCGGCGACGAAGATGATCCGCAGCGACGACGTGTCGTACTTCTCGCGGGTCTCCTTCGGCAGGTCGACGATGCGCTGCAGCATCGTCGGCACCAGCACGAGCGCGGTGCACTTGTGCTCGGCGACGCCGCGCAGCGCCTCCTCCGGGTTGAACTTGCGGCGCATCACGACCGTCGAGCCGAGCGCGAAGGACAGGATGAACTGCGAGAGCCCGGTGCCGTGGAACAGCGGCGCGCCCATGTAGGTGGCCTCGTTCGAGCGCAGCGGGATCCGGTCGAGGAACTGCGCCGACGCCAGCGCCGAGGTGTGCGGCCGCGGCGCGCCCTTCGGGGTGCCGGTCGTACCGCTGGTCAGCAGGACGAAACCGCCCGGCTTGGCCGGGGCGGGCCACGGCCGGTCGTCGGTGCTGGCGATGATCTCGCTGAGCACCGGCACCGTCCGGTCGGCCAGGTCGCTGTCCGGGTCGACCCAGGCTAGGTAGCGGTCGACGCCCGCGGGCATCGCGTCGAGCAGCCCGGTGAACTCCTGGTCGTACACCAGCGCGGTGACGCCTTCGCGCTCGGCGACGTCGGCCAGCTGCGGCTTCGCGAACCCGGTGTTCATCAGCAGCAGGCGGACGCCGAGCTTGCCGGCCGCCGCCATCGTGAGGACCAGGCCGCGGTGGTCGCGGCAGAGCACGGCGACGACCTGGCCCGCCTCGATGCCGCGCTCCGACCACGCCCTGGCCAGCGCGTTCGACTGGTCGTCGAGCTGCTTGTAGGTGAGCGGGCCGAGCTCGTCGACGATGCCGACGGCGGTCGGGTCGCGGCGCGCGGAGATGTGGTTCGCGCCGGCGAAGGGCCCGAACTTGCGGATCGCGACCAGCGACCGGACCCCCTCGTCGAGCCTCGGGAAGGGGACGAGACCCGCGCGCCGCATCACGTCGACACTGCGGGCCGTCTCGGCCACCTTGTCCGCCACCTGCGTGGCGAGCTCGACCAGGCTCATCCAGGCACCTCCGTTGCTGCGGGGAAGAGAGCCCACGCCGACGGCGGGCGTACCGGCGGTATGGGAGCTACTGGAGAGTAAACCAACCGTAGGCCGAACGCACCACCCGCGAGCGCGCGGAAACTGTCGGTGGTGGTCGGCACAATGTCTTCGTGCAGGTGATCGCGGGGCGTGAGGAGGACGGGAGCTTCACCGTGCACACGCCGTCATCGACGCTGACGGGGCTGGACGAAGCGGGTTTCGCCAGGTCGGCGCGGGAGCTGGAGGCGTCGCTGGAGCCCCGGTGGGTGTTCCCGTCGGCGGAGTCGACGTACCCGGTGCTCGTCGCGGCCGGGGTGCGGGTGCGCCGCTGCTACGACGTCGCGCTGGCGGAGGGGCTGCTGCTGGCGTATGAGGGCGCGGAGGAGCAGCCGCGGAGCCTGCGCGCGGCCTGGGCCAGGGCGAACGGCGAGGAACCGCCCCCGGATTCGGCGTCGGTCGAGCTGGCGCAGCCGACGCTGTTCGAGACACGGGTGCCGACCCTGCCCGAGGGCGTGACGGTCGTCACGGCGGTCCGGCGCGTGCTGGCCGAGCAGGAGCGGCGGGTGGCCGCGACCGAGCACCCCGACCGGATGCGGCTGCTGCTGGCGGCCGAGTCGGCGAGCGCGCTGGCCGCGGCGGAGATGTCGGCCGACGGGCTGCCCTGGCGGGCCGACCTGCACGAGGCGCTGCTGGTCTCCCGGCTCGGTCCGCGGGTGCGCCCCGGCGAGCGGCCGAAGGCACTGGTGGAGCTGGCGGCGAAGATCAGCGAAGCGTTCGGCGGGCGGCCGGTGAACCCGGACTCGCCGCCGAGCGTGGTCCGCGCGCTGGCGCGGGAAGGGATCGAGGTGCCGGCGGCGCGGAAGTACCTGCTTCGCGGGATCGATCATCCGGCCGTCGCGCCACTGCTGGAGTACAAGGAGCTTTCGCGGCTGTACACGGCGAACGGGTGGGCGTGGCTCGACGAATGGGTCACCGACGGGCGGTTCCGCCCGCACTACGTCGTGGGCGGCGTGGTGTCCGGGCGCTGGGCCAGCCGGGGCGGCGGCGCGCTGCAGATCCCGAAGGTGCTGCGCACGTGCGTCCGGGCGGACCCGGGCTGGAAGCTGGTGGTGGCCGACGCCGCCCAGCTGGAGCCCCGGGTGCTCACGGCGTTGTCGGGCGACCGGCGCCTGGCCGACGTCGCGGCGGCGACCGACCTGTACGCGCGGCTCGGCGAGGCACTGTTCTCGGGCGCGCGCTGGGTCCCGGCCGCGGACGACGACCGGGACGACCGGGCACGCGCGAAGATCGCAATGCTGTCGGCGATGTACGGCGGCACGTCCGGCGAAGCGGGCCCGCTGCTCGGGTTGCTGCGCCAGCGGTTCCCGGACGCGGTGTCCTATGTGGAGCGAGCCGCCCAGGCGGGCGAACGCGGCGAGCGGGTCCGCTCCCGGCTGGGCCGCACGTCGCCGGCCCCCTCGGCGGCGTGGCGCGCGCTGACCGGCGGCCTGGCTTCGGACGAGGCGGCGGAACTGAAGGCCCGCCGCGCCTCCCGCGGCTGGGGCCGCTTCACGCGCAACTTCGTGGTCCAGGCCAGCGCGGCCGACATGACAGCGGTCATGCTGGCGACGCTGCGGCAGCGCCTGCCGGCCCCCGCGCACCTGGTGTTCTTCCAGCACGACGAGGTCATCGTCCACACCCCGGAAGAGCAGGCCGAGGAGGTGACCACAGCCATCACGGACAGCGTGGCGGAGGCGGCGCGCATGCTCTTCGGCCCGGCTTGCCCGGTGCGGTTCCCGCTGCACATCGCCCCGGTGGACACGTACGCCGACGCGAAGTGAGCCGTGCCGGTCATCCCGGCACGGCTCGCTCGCCTACGGGAACATCGAGAGCGGCTGCGTCACGACGTCCTGGTTCGGCAGGGTCCGGCCCGGATTGCCGCGGAAGTCGGTCCAGCACGGGTACAAGCGGAAGTCGGCGCCGACCGCGGCCGCGGTGTAGTCGCCGATGAACACGCCCTGGAGCTCCTTCCCGGTCACCGCGCCGGACGACACGAACTGCACCTGCGGGTTCGACGTCTGCGTCGTGATCCGCCGGATCGGGGCCGTGCCCGCGCCGTCGCCCCAGCCGGTGGCGTAGGCGTAGTCCAAGCCGATGCCGTCCGGGTCGTAGGTGCGCGTGTAGAAGGTGACGGCCACGCGCCCGGCCAGCGCCGCGACGGCGGGGAACACCTCGTCGGCGCCGGTGCCGATCTTCACCGGCTTCGACCAGCCGTGCTGCCCGTCGGAGCCGCTGAGGAACGCGTCCCCGTTCGTCTTGACCGACTCGCCGTCGCGGTAGGTGCCGTTGCGGTCGTCGGCCCAGGTCACCCACAGGTGGTCGGTCGCGCGGTCGTAGGCGAGCTGCGGGAAGCTGTTCACCCGGAAGTTCTCGCCGGTCAGGGCGTTGTTGGCGACGTCTTCGTCGACCGGGAAGTCGAAGTCGAGGCCCACTTCGGCGTGCCGGAAGGTCCGGCCGCCGTCGCGCGAGGTCGCCACGACGACGGCGTCGTGGTCGGTCGGCCGATCGCACGCGGCCGTGGCGCACACCGACGTCTCGTAGGCGATCTGCAGCGTCCCGTCGCGGGTGACCACCGGGTTCGAACCGCTGCCGAACGGCGTGATGCCGCCCGTGAAGCCGGTCAGCGAAGGCGAAACCCGGCGCATCGGGGACCACGTCCGGCCGAAGTCGCCGGATTTCGAGAGCACGATCGGCGATTCGACGAAGTTGCCCGCGGCGTCGTAGGTGAACTGGGTCCAGGTGACGTAGACCGTACCCGACACCGGGTCGGCCGCGATCCACTCCTTGTCGTTGAAGATGTTCGCGGGCGTCGGGGTGCCGGCCGGGGTGACGCCGTCGAGATGCAGGATCGCCGGGTCGCCGAAGCTGCGCCCGCCGTCGTGCGACACCGACACGGCGATGCCGCTCGCGAGCTGCTGCTCCTCCGGCACCGCGGCCCGGCTGAACACGAGCGTCGCGTAGTAGACGGTGTTGTGCGGTCCGAACGCGATCGCCGGATCGCCCGCGGCGTCCATGTAGGACAGTGGCGCGGCCGCTCCGGTCGGGAAGTCCAGGTGCGGGAGCTGGACGTTCGCCCAGGTCTTGCCGCCGTCGAACGAGGTGTAGGCGAAGCCGCCGGAGTCGTTGCGGGACTCGCGGGTGTTGTAGAGCCGGTAGTCGTTGGACCCGGCGACGATGTTGCGCGGGTTCTCGGGGTTGACGGCGATGGTCGTCTCGTTCTGGGCGGTGCTGCACCCGGTCTGGCTGCCGGTCGGCACGATGGTGTCGCCGTCGATGACGTCGCGGTTGGACCCGAGCGGCCGGTACGGGTTCGGTTTGCCGAGGTAGCTCTGGCAGAGCGCGGACAACGCCGGGTTGTCGACGTCCTCCTCGTCTCCGTCGGCGAACCGTTCCTTGAGCAACGGGTTCGGCACGGTGTGCCGCGGCTCGGCGGCGTGCGCGGCCGGCGCGAGCACGATGGTGAGCGGCAGCACGAGCGCGGTGAGGGTGGCGAGGATTCTTCGCTTGGCGGACGAAACACCCAAGGACATCGGAAGGTCCTTTCCCAGGAGGGTCTTCAGCCGGATCAGGCTTCCCGGGTCCCCGCACCCGGTCAACCGACGGAAGTGCGGAGCCGGACAAACCGATTTTCGGTAGCCTGAAAGCGATGATCGACTACGGGCTCGACCTCTCCGCGGTTCCGCGTGACCTCGCACTGCCCGACCTGGTGGCCGAAGGCGACGAACTCGACGCCCTCGTGACCGCGGAAGCCGGCTGGTCCCGGCCCACCCCGGCCGCGGGCTGGACGGTCGCGCACCAGATCGCCCACCTCGCCGCGGCCGACGCGAACGCGCTCACCGCCATCCGCCGTCCGGCTGCCTTCGACGCCGTGCCGAAGGACGCCGACCTCGAAGCCGCCGCAGGAGCGGCCGAACCGCGCCCGGTGCTGCTCGGACGCTGGCGCACCGGCCGGGCCGCTCTGGCGGCCGCGCTCGGCGAGGTGCCGCTGGACCACGCGTTCCCCTGGTTCGGTTCGCAGGTGACCGCGGTGCTGATGGTGCCGCTCCGGCTGATGGAAACGTGGGCGCACGGACAGGACGTCATCGACGCGTTCGGGGCCGAGCGGCGGCCGACCGGGCGGCTCCGGCACGTGGCCGCACTGGGCGTGGCCGGCCGGGGGCTGTCGTTCTACGCGGCGCAGGCGCCGATGCCGGCCGAGGAGTTCCGCGTCGAACTCACCGGTCCCGGTGGCGAACTCTGGACGTGGGGCCCCGAAGCCGCCGCTCAGCGCATCCGGGGCAGCGCACTCGACTTCTGCCTGCGGGTCACCCACCGCCGCACCCGCGCCGAAACCGGCCTCACCGCGGTCGGCGAAGACGCGGACAAGTGGCTGGACATCGCCCGCGTCTTCCTCTGAACGTCACGCCAGCGCGTCGTCGATCGCCTTCGTGATCCGCTTCAGCGACACCGGGTGCGCCGTCCCCAACGTCTGCGCGAAGAACGAAACCCGCAGCTCCTCGATCATCCACCGCACCTCGCGCAACGCCGGCGACGACGTGCCCGGCGGCAGTGAACCCAGCGCGTCGGCGTACTCGGCCTGGATCCACGCGACGTCGGCGGTCCGCTGCAGGTCGCGCGTCGGCTCCGTCGGCAGCTTCTCCAGCCGGCGCGAGATGCCCTGCAGGTAGCGCACGACGTTCCGCAGCCGCGAAGCACCCGTCTCCGTCACAAAACCCGGGTACACCAGCGCGGCGAGCTGCGCGCGGATGTCGGCGAGCGACTCCGCGGGGCCGCGCGTGGCCGGGAGCAGGACCTCGACGTCGTTCGCCGCGCGCAGGATCTTCTCGACGTCCGTCAGCACCGCGAGCACTTCCGGGTGCAGGCCCGCGCGGACCTTCTCCAGCAGCACCGCGAAGCCCGTTTCGTCCCAGGCGGGGCCACCGCCGGCCGTCATCAGGGCGTCCACCGCGCAGTCGACGCAGTCCTCGAGCAGGGCCGCGACGCTGCCGTGCGGGTTCCGGTTCAGCACCAGCTTCGACGAGTTCGTCAGCGACCTCGTGATGAACTTCATCGGCGAGTTCAGGTTCAGCCGCAGCATCCGCCGCGTGCCCGCCCACATCGCGTGGGCCTGCTGGCCCGGGGTGTCCAGCATGCGCACCGCGACCGACGCGCCCTCGTCGACCAGCGCCGGGTACGCCTTGACGTCGTGGCCGCGCTGCGTCGACTCGAACACCTTCGGCAGCGAGCCGAACGCCGGTTTCGTCAGGCCGGCCTTCTCCAGGGTGTTGGCCGCCTTGGAGATCGTCGCGCGGACCTTCGGGGCCAGCCGCCGCTGCAGTTCCTCGACGTCCTTGCCCTCGGCCACCTTCTTGCCGCGCTCGTCGACCACCCGGAACGTCATCTTCAGGTGTTCGGGCACCGACGAAAGGTCCCAGTCCGCGTACGGCACGGTGATGCCGCGCAGCGCCCGGAGCTCGCGCCCGAGCACCTCCAGTAACGAACCGTCCGAAGGGGACACTCGCGAAAGGACATCGCGGGCCGTGTCCGGCGCCGGGACGAAGTTGCGCCGCAACGCCTTCGGCAGCGACTTGATCAGCTGGGTGACCAGTTCCGACCGGAGACCCGGCACCTGCCAGTCGAAGCCGTCCGGCGTCACCTGGTTCAGCACCGGCAGCGGGATGTGCACGGTGACGCCGTCGGCGTCCGCGCCCGGCTCGAACTGGTAGGTCAGCTTGAAGACCTGCGTGCCGTGGGTCCACGAGTCGGGGTAGTCCGACTCCCGCACGCCGCCCGCGGTCTCGTTGATGAGCATGGACTTCTCGAACGACAGCAGGTCCGGCTGCTCGTGCCGGGCCTTCTTCCACCAGCTGTCGAAGTGCCGCACCGAAACGACGTCGTCCGGGACGCGGGCGTCGTAGAACTCGTACAGCGTCTGGTCGTCGACGAGGATGTCGCGCCGCCGCGCGCGGTTCTCGAGGTCCTCGACCTCCTCCAGGAGCGCGCGGTTCTCGGCGAAGAAGTGGTGGCGCGTCTGCCAGTCGCCCTCGACCAGCGCGTGCCGGATGAACATCGCCCGCGACACTTCCGGGTCGATCCGGCCGTAGTTGACGCGGCGGTCGGCGATCAGCGGGACGCCGTAGAGCGTCACCTTCTCCGTCGCCATCACCGCGCCCTGCTTGCGTTCCCAGTGCGGCTCGGAGTAGTTCCGCTTGACGACGTGCTGGGCCAGCGGCTCGACCCACTCGGGTTCGATGCGCGCGTTGACCCGCGCCCACAGCCTCGAGGTCTCGACCAGCTCGGCCGACATCACCCAGCGCGGCTGCTTCTTGAACAGCGCCGAGCCGGGGAACACGCCGAAGCGGGCGCCGCGCGCGCCCAGGTAGTCGCCCTTCGCGGGGTCCTTGAGCCCGATGTGCGAAAGCAGCCCGGCGATCAGCGACGTGTGCACGCGCTGCGGGTCCACCGGGGCGGTGTTCGTGTTCAGCGAGATGCCGAGCGGCTTGGCCAGCTGGCGGAGCTGGCTGAAGATGTCCTGCCACTCGCGCAACCGCAGGTAGTTGAGGTACTCGGTGCGGCACATCCGGCGGAACTGGTTGCCGGACAACGCCTTCTGCTGCTCGGCGACGTATTCCCAGAGGTTGAGGTAGGCGAGGAAGTCCGACGTCGGGTCGGCGAAGCGCGCGTGCTGGGCGTCGGCCGCCTGCTGCTTCTCCGCCGGCCGCTCGCGCGGGTCCTGGATGGACAGTGCGGCGGCGATGATCATGACCTCGCGGACGCAACCGTTCTTCGCGGCTTCCAGGACCATCCGGCCCATCCGCGGGTCGACCGGCAGCTGCGCGAGCTTGCGGCCGATGTCGGTCAGGCTGCGGTCGGCGCCGGCGGACGAGAACGCGCCGAGCTCCATCAGCAGGCCGATGCCGTCGGTGACCTGGCGGCGGTCCGGCGGCTCGACGAACGGGAAAGCGGCGATGTCGCCGAGGCCCAGCGAGGTCATCTGCAGGATGACCGACGCCAGGTTGGTCCGCAGGATCTCGGGGTCGGTGAACTCGGGCCGCGCCTCGAAGTCCTCTTCGGAGTAGAGCCGGATGCAGATGCCGTCGGAGGTGCGGCCGCAGCGGCCCTTGCGCTGGTTCGCCGACGCCTGCGACACCGGCTCGATCGGCAGCCGCTGCACCTTGGTCCGGTGGCTGTAGCGGGAGATCCGCGCCGTGCCCGGGTCCACGACGTACTTGATGCCCGGCACGGTCAGCGACGTCTCGGCGACGTTCGTCGCGAGCACGACGCGCCGCCCGGTGTGGGACTGGAAGATGCGGTGCTGCTCGGCCGCCGAGAGCCGCGCGTACAGCGGCAGAACCTCGGTGTTGCGCAGGTTCGCGCGGTTCAGGACGTCCGCGGTGTCGCGGATTTCGCGCTCGCCGGAGAGGAACACGAGGATGTCGCCGGGCCCCTCGGCGCACAGCTCTTCGACGGCGTCGAGGATGCCCTGGGTCTGGTCGCGCTCGTCGTCGGCGTCGGGATCGTCGGGGTCGACGAGCGGCCGGTAGCGCACCTCGACCGGGTACGTCCGGCCGGAGACCTCGACGATCGGCGCGTCGTCGAAGTGCTTGGAGAAGCGCTCCGGGTCGATGGTGGCCGAGGTGATGATGACCTTGAGGTCGGGGCGGCGCGGCAACAGCTGCTTGAGGTAGCCGAGGATGAAGTCGATGTTGAGGCTGCGCTCGTGGGCCTCGTCGATGATGAGCGTGTCGTACTGGCGCAGCGACCGGTCGGTCTGGATCTCGGCGAGCAGGATGCCGTCGGTCATCAGCTTGACCAGCGTGTCCTGCCCGGACTGGTCGGTGAAGCGGACCTTGTAGCCGACGGCGTCGCCGAGCTCGGTCTTCAGCTCGCCGGCGATCCGGTCGGCGACCGTGCGCGCGGCCAGCCGTCGCGGCTGGGTGTGCCCGATCTGCCCGCGGATGCCGCGGCCCAGCTCGAGGCAGATCTTCGGCAGCTGGGTGGTCTTGCCCGACCCGGTCTCCCCCGCGACGATCACGACCTGGTGCTTCTCGATGGCGGCCGCGATCTCGCCCCGGAGCTTGCTGACCGGCAGCTCTTCGGGGAATTCGATCTTGGGCACGCTCTCGCGCCGCGACTGCACACGCAGCTCGGCCTTTTCGATGTCGGCGGAGATCTGCGCCAGTGCGGCGTCGCGGTCACGGGCTTTGCGGGCGCCGTCGAGCCGGCGGCGCAGACGTTGTTCGTCGCGCGGCATCAGCTCGGGCAGGCGCGCCCGCAGGGCGGCGAAGGGGGATGGCGTGGACATGCTCGGCCCAAGGATAGCCGTGCGTGACGACCCGGGCCTCCCAATATCCCGCCCACGTGACCGGGCGCACGCCGTGAAGGCCTCCTTACCGGCGCATCAAGCCGGTAAGGAGGCCTTCACGGACAGCGGACAGTGGGTCAGCCGGGCTGGCCGGGCTGCTGCGGGTACTGCTGCTGCGGCGTGGCGGGCTGCGGCGGCGTGGCCTTGGCGCGGCCGGCCAGCGCCGAGACGCCGCACAGGGCGAGACCGACGACGCCGAGGGCGATGCCGAACCACGGCTGCATGTCCGACGCCCAGGCGATCAGCCGGAACTCGTAGTCGAACTGCTCGAGGATGAGCGAGCCGAAGCCCAGGACGGCGAAGACGACACCGATGCGCATGGCGATTCCGGCCATGGAAAACCCCCAACGGGAAAAGGGAAACGGGAGCCGGCCGCCCCCGACGGCCCGCGATTGGGAACCGAACGGTAGCGACCGGGTCCGCAGTTGTCCCCTGGTTTCCCGATTCGTTATCTCAGCTCCGCCGGAGCGAGTCCGGGCCGAGGTCCGCCAGGCTGCGGTGGCCCGACAACCCCATGGTCAGGTCGAAGTCCGCCAGCAGGCTCCGCAGCACGTGCCGGACGCCGTCCTCGCCCGCGTGCGCGAGGCCGTAGACCCACGGACGGCCGACCAGCACCGCCCGCGCGCCCAGCGCGATCGCCTTGAGGACGTCCGCGCCGGTGCGGATACCCGAGTCGAAGAGGACTTCCAGCCGGTCGCCGACCGCCGCGACGATGCCGGGCAGCGCCTCCAACGCGCCGATCGCGCCGTCGACCTGGCGGCCGCCGTGGTTCGACACGACGATGCCGTCCACGCCGGCCTCGGCCGCGCGGCGCGCGTCGGCGACGTGCTGGATGCCTTTGAGGACGATCGGGCCGTCCCAGTGCTCGCGCAGGAACGGCAGCTGGTCCCACGTCCGGTCGGTGCCGGTGAGCATGCCGATCCAGCGCAGGATCGCCATGCTCGGGTCCTCTTCCGGGGTCTTCTCCAGCAGGCCGCGGAACACCGGGTCGGTGAACGGGACGGCGCACCCCTCGCCCTTGAGGAACGGCAGGTACGCCTGGTCCAGATCGGACGGTCGCCAGGCCAGCGTCCACGTGTCGAGCGTGACGACCAGTGCCGTGTAACCCGCGTTCTTCGCCCGCGTCAGCAGGCTCGCGCAGACGTCGTTGTCGCCCGGCCAGTACAGCTGGAACCAGCGCGGGCCGTCGCCGTTGGCCGCGGCGACGTCTTCGATGCCGGTCGAGGACGCCGTGGACAGGATGAACGGCACCCCGACCGACGCGGCGGCGCGGGCGGTCGCGGACTCGGCGTCCGGGTGCACGATCGACTGGACGCCGACCGGCGCGACGGCCACCGGCGCCGGCAGCCGGGTGCCGAGCACCGTCGTCGCCAGGTCGCGGTCGGTGGCGCCGGTCAGCATCCGCGGCACGATGCGCCAGCGGTCGAACGCCTCGCGGTTGGCGCGCGCGGTCGCGCCGGACCCGGCCGCGCCGGCGACGTAGGAGAACGGGCCGGGCGCCATGAGCTCACGGGCCGACGCCTCGAGCTTGGTCGAGTCGGTCGAGCACGGCGGCAGCTGACCACCGAGTCCTTGCAGGTAGAGCTCGTTCTGATAGCTGCCGAAGCGTTCGGTCACGGGTTTCCTCCTCGCGTTCGAGGGGACTGTACTCGCCGGTACTTTCACCCGGCGCCCCGAAGTGACCGGCGGGTAACCTGAGCGGGCCCGACGTCGGAGGAGGAGAAGCGATGCGCGCGCACGACGTGGTCCTGTTCGGTGCCACCGGGTTCACCGGCGGGCTGACCGCCGAGTACCTGGCCCGCCACGCGCCCGCCGGCCTGCGCTGGGCGCTGGCCGGGCGCAACCGCGGCAAGCTCGAAGCCGTCCGGGACCGCCTGGCGGCGATCGACGACCGGTTCGCCACTCTCGACCTGCTGATCGCCGACTCCGCCGACCCCGCGTCGCTGCGGGCCGTAGCCGAATCGGCGAAAGTGGTCATCACGACCGTCGGGCCGTACCTGACGCACGGCGAACCGCTGGTGGCGGCGTGCGCCGAGGCGGGCACCGACTACGTCGACCTCACCGGCGAACCCGAGTTCGTCGACCGGATGTACCTGGCGCACGACCGGCGGGCCCGCGAGACCGGGGCGCGGCTCGTGCACTCGTGCGGGTTCGACTCGATCCCGCACGACCTCGGCGTCCGGTACACCGTGCGGCAGCTGCCCGAAGGCGTGCCGCTGCAGGTCGACGGCTACGTGCGGGCCGGCGGGATGCCGTCCGGCGGCACGTTCCTCAGCGCGCTGACCATCATGTCCCGGCTGCCGGCCGGGGCCCGGGTCGCTCGCGAGCGCGCGGCCGCCGAACCGCGGCCCGCCGGCCGGTTCGCCCGTGCCCCGCTCGGGCGCCCGCACCGGGTCGCCGAACCGGGCTGGTGGGCGGTGCCGCTGCCGACCATCGACCCCGAGGTCGTCCGCCGGTCGGCGGCCGCGTCCGAGCGCTACGGCCCGGACTTCACCTACCGGCACTTCGCCGCGGTCAAGCACCTGCCGGTGCTGGCCGGCGGCGTGGCCGGTGCTGGTGCCCTGCTCGCCGCGGCGCAGGTGCCACCGGCGCGGCGGGCGCTGTCACGGCTGCTCGCGCCCGGCGACGGGCCGAGCCCCGAGCGTCGCGCGCGGTCGTGGTTCTCGGTGCGGTTCATCGGCGAAGGCGGCGGCTCGCGGGTCGTCACCGAGGTGTCCGGCGGCGATCCCGGCTACGACGAAACGGCGAAGATGCTCGCGGAATCGGCGTTGTGCCTGGCGACCGACGAGCTCCCGGAAACGGCGGGCCAGGTGACCACCGCGACCGCGATGGGCGACGCGCTCATCGACCGTCTTGTCAAGGCGGGCATTCGCTTCGAAACGCTCTGAGGTTTTCACGCTTTCACAGTGCCGGGCGTGAAAATCCGGTGCTGTGATGAATCTTCTGACGCCCCTGCTCCGCGATTAGCGTCGATCGGGTTCTCCCCTTCCCCCATCGCGTTTTCCAAGGAGCGTCATGAGATTGCCGCAACGGTTCGCCGCGCTCGGCGGCGCCACGGCGGCGGGCATGGTGGTGGTCGGCATCGCCGTCGCCGCGCCCGCCCAGCCCACGCCCGAGCCGCCACCTTCCGCCGCCCAGGCGCAGGCCAACGCCACCGGCGCCGCCGCGAGCCTGGTCGCGGCCCGCCCCGCCGCACTGTTCACCGGCGCGCACGACAAGTTCGTCCAGCGGGCCGTGCGGTCCGCCGGCGGGCTGTCGTACGTCGTCTACGACCGCACCTACGACGGCCTGCCCGTGATCGGCGGCGACCTGGTCATCGCCACCGACGCGGCCGGGACGGTGAAAACGACGTCCGTGGCGCAGCAGCAACCCCTCGGCGACCTCGACGTCCACGGCGCCAAGCTGTCCGCGCAGCAGGCCGAAACCGTGGCGCGCCGGCAGGTCAGCGGCCCGAAGAGCCTGCCCGGCGGCAAGCTCGTCGTGGTCGCCGACGGCGCCGGGCGGCTCGCCTACGAAAGCAACGTCGAAGGCACCGACGAGCACGGCGAGCCGAGCAGCCTGAGCGTCTACGTCGACGCGGTCGACGGCCGCGTCCTGCGGACCGTGGAGCACGTCGCCGCGGGCACCGGCACCGGCAAGTGGAACGGCCCGTCGCCGCTGGCGCTCGACACCACGAAGTCCGGCAGCACGTACTCGATGGCCGACCCGAACACCGCCAACCTCGACTGCCGCAACTACAGCAGCGACGCTGTCCTGACCGGGCCGGACGACAGCTGGGGCAACGGCAGCGGCACGAACATCGAAACCGGCTGCGCGGACGCGTTGTTCGTCGCGCAGACCGAAAAGAAGATGCTGTCGGAATGGGTGGGCCGCAACGGCTTCACCGGCAACGGCGGCGCGTGGAAGATCCGCGTCGGCCTCGACGACGAAAACGCGTACTACTACAACTCGCGCCCGGCGTACGTGAACCTCGGGCACAACCCGAGCGGCGAATGGGTCGGCTCGCTCGACATCCTGGGCCACGAAATGGGCCACGGCATCGACGACTACTCCGGCTCCGGCGGCTTCTCCGGCGGCGGCACGCAGGAGTTCATCGCCGACACCTTCGGCACCGCGACGGAGTTCTACGCGAACGAGCCGTCGCAGTACGACCCGCCGGACTACGCGATCGGCGAGGAGGTCAACCTGGTCGGCACCGGCGCGATCCGCTACATGTACGACCCGTCGAAGGTCGGCGACCCGAACTGCTACTCCAGCTCGATCCCGAACGCGGAGGTGCACAAGGCGGCCGGGCCCGGCGACCACTGGTTCTACCTGCTCGCGGAGGGCAGCAACCCGACGAACGGGCAGCCCACCAGCTCGACGTGCAACAACACGACGGTGACCGGCCTCGGCATCCGCAAGGCGATCAACATCATGCACGGCGCCGTGCAGCTGAAGACGTCCGGCAGCAGCTACCTGCGGTACCGCACGTGGACGCTGCAGGCCGCGAAGAACCTGTACCCGGGCAGCTGCACCGAGTTCAACACCGTGAAGGCGGCGTGGAACGCGGTGAGCGTGCCGGCGCAATCGGGCGATCCGACGTGCACGGACACCCCGCCGACCACCACGACGCCGCCTCCGACGACCACCACACCTCCCCCTGGCGGGTGCAGCGGCCAGCAGGTGCAGAACCCGGGCTTCGAGTCGGGTCAGGCGTCGTGGACCGACCCGAACACCACGATCGGCCAGTGGGGCAGCCAGGCGCCGGCGCGCTCGGGCAGCTACGACTCGTGGCTGGGCGGCTGGGGTTCGGCGCACACCGACACGCTTTCGCAGTCGGTGACGATCCCGGCGAACTGCCGGGCGAGCCTGACGTTCTGGCTGCGCGTGTGGACCGGTGAGACCGAGAACGTCGCGTACGACAAGCTCGTCGTCTCCCTCGGCTCGACGACGCTGGCGACGTACTCGAACCTCGACCGCAACTCGGCGTACGTCCAGAAGACGATCGACGTGTCGTCGTTCGCCGGGCAGACGGTGACGCTGAAGTTCGCCGGGACCGAGGACCAGTCGTTGCAGACGTCGTTCGCCGTGGACGACACCGCGCTCACGGTCAGTTGATCCCCCGGCGAGGCCTGTCACCTACTTTGGTGGCAGGCCTCGTTGCGCGCTGTTCCGCGAGAATTCATGCTTACCCGATGGAAGCGCTGCCGTCCGACGTCGCCACCGCGGTCCGCGAAGGACCGTTCGCCGTGGCGTTCGACGCGGCGATCCGGCACCGCGGCCTGAGCCTGGAAGCCCTGCAGCGCCGGATGGCCACGCACGGCGCCCAGGTCAGCCTCGCGACGCTGAGCTACTGGCGCCGCGGCCGTCGTCACCCGGAAGGGCACCGCTCGCTGCACGCGGTCGGCGTCGCGGAAGGCTGCCTCGGGCTGCCCGCGGACGCGTTGACGACGTTGGCCGCGCGCCCCCGCGAGCGTTCGCCGTGGCCCGGCGGCGTCAGCCTGGCGAGCGCACTGGGTTCCGAGCCGACGGAGCTGGCCGCGTGCGACGGCATCGACCTCGACGGCAACGCCCGCTTGGCGCTGGCTTCGGTCCACCAGCGCGCGACGCTCGGCCCGGATCGCACCGAGCGTTCGGTCCGCTCGGAACTGGTGGTGACCAGCCGCGAGGACGGCGTCGACCGCTGGGTCTCGTTCTTCCGCCCCCAGACCGGCGGCGGCCACCAGCCGGTGCTGCGCGCGACGAACTGCTGCCGCCCCGGCCGCGTCCGCCGCGACCCGGCGTCCGAGCTGGTGGCCGTGGAGCTGCGCTTCGACTACCCGCTGCGCGCGGGCGAGACGTACGTGTTCGACTTCGAGTTCGGGTACGAAGGGACGCCGCCGGAGACGAGTTACCTGCAGTTCGGCGTGCGCGCGCCGGCCCGTCAGATCGTGCTGCAGGCGGCTTTCGACCCGGCGGCGGTGCCGGTGCGGTGCTACCGCTACCACCACCCGCGCGAGGGTTCGGCCGGTGGGGAGCGGTCGCGGGAGCTGCCGGTGGGGCCGAGCCTGACCAGCCACATCGCGGTGCTGGACGCCCAGCCGGGGGTGTACGGGATGGTCTGGGAGTGGGATTGACCCCGCGCGCTACCGGGCTTGCGACTTGACTTGCGCCGCGACCCGGCCGACGTAAGCCGCCCTGCCCGCCGGGTCCAGCTCCGTCAGCGCTCGGTCGTCGCCGATCAAGTCGCGGGCCCACCTCATCACCGGCTCCGGCGTGAGCGCGGCCAGCAGGTCCCAGCCAGCCAGCCACCTCGGCACCGCCGTCTCCGCGCGGCGGGTCCGCAGCGTGCCCGCGATCGCCTTCGCCACGTCTTCCGGGTCCACTGTGGGCAGTGCGCCGCCGAGCCGCACGCCCGAAGACAGCTCGGTCCGCACCGCGCCGGGCAGCACCGCGCTGACGCTCACCCCCGTCGCCGCGTACTCGCGGCGGACCGCCGCCGTCAGGCCGACCGCCGCGAACTTGCTCGCGTTGTACACCGCCATGCCCGGCAGCGGGATCTTCCCCGCCATCGACGCCACGTTCACCACGTGCCCCCGCCCGCGCGCGATCATCCCCGGCAGCACCGAGCGCAGGCCGTGCACCAGCCCTTGCACATTGACGGCCAAAGTGGTCCGGCCGACGGCGTCCGGTTCCTCGAGGAAGTCCCCGAGCGGCATCACGCCGGCGTTGTTGACCAGCACGTCGATCCGCCCGAACCGCTCGATCACCCCGGCGGTGAACGCGTCGAAGGAGTCGCGCACGGTGACGTCGAGCGGGAAGCTGTGCGCGTCGGCGATCGGCACGGTATCCAGGTCGCCGACGCACACCGTGGCCCCGCGCGCGGCGAACTCCGCCGCCGTGGCGCGGCCGATCCCCCGCGCGCCGCCGGTGATCGCGACGACCGCCCCGCGCGGGTCGATCGCCGGGTAGCCGTCACCGAACCGCATGGGCCCTCCTGATTTCGTAGTCCGCCTCGTCGAACGCACCCACCTGCGACCGCAGCCGTCCCGTCGAGAACGGCCAGCTGAAACTGTTGCGCCCGTTGACGTCCGTGTAGTAGCTCGAACACCCGCCGGACTGGTAGACCGTGCCCGGCAGCGCCGCCTGGACGTCCGCGTTGAACGCCTCCTGGACGTCCGGGCGCACCGACACCGACGCCCACCCCGAGCGCAACGTCCGGGTCACCGCCGCCACCACGTGCCGCAGCTGGGCTTCCATGATCATGAACGCCGACGAGTGCCCGGTGCCGAGGCTCGGACCCAGCAGCAGGTAGAGGTTGGGGAAGCCGGCGACCGTCGTCCCGAGGTACGCCCGTGGGCTGCCCTTCCAGTGGTCGTCGAGGCTGCGGCCGTCGCCGTCGAACACGCGCGCCGACACCGGCATGTCGAGGATGTGGAAGCCGGTGCCGAAGATGATCGCGTCGACCTCGGCCGACGAGCCGTCCGCGCCGAGCACGCGACCGTCCCGCACGGCCGAAACACCCGTCGGGTGAACGTCCACATGGGACGCGGTGAGCGAACGGTAGTACGTGTTGGACATCAGGAGCCGCTTGCACCCGAGCGTGTAGTCCGGCGTCAACGCCTTGCGCAGCAACGGATCCCGCACGGTCAGCCGCAGGTGCGCGAGCCCGATCCGCTGCACCTGCCGCAGCAGCCACGGGTGCCGGAAGCCGAACCCGAGCGTCTCCATCGCGCCGTATTCGGCACTGCGCAACGCCCGCTGCAGCGCCGGGAACCGCCGCAGCAGGAACCGTTCGACGCCGGGGACGGGGTGGTCGGGCTTCGGCAGCACCCACTGCGCGGTGCGCTGGAACAGGTGCAGCTCCGCCACCCGCGGCACGATCTCGGGCACGAACTGCACCGCGGACGCGCCGGTGCCGATCACCGCGACGCGCTTGCCCGCCAGGTCGTAATCGTGGTTCCAGCGCGCGGAATGGAAGACCTCACCGGGAAAATCGGCGAGCCCGGGCAGGGCCGGGATCTTCGGCTCGTGCCACGGCCCGGTGCCGGCGACCAGGATCCGCGCGGTGTACGGCCCGGCCGTCGTTTCCAGCTCCCACAAAGAGTCCTGCGGATTCCACTGCGCGCGCGTGACCTCGACGCCGTACCGGATCTTCTCCGTGACGCCGAACCGCGCGGCCGTCTCGCGCAGGTACGCCCGGATCTCCGGCTGCCCGGCGAACGCGCGCGTCCACTCCGGGTTCGGCGCGAACGAATACGAGTACAGCGCGGAGGGGACGTCGCAAGCGCAGCCCGGGTAGGTGTTGTCGCGCCAGGTGCCGCCGAGCGCGTCCGCCTTCTCCAGCACGGCGAGGTCGGTGACCCCGGCCTGACCGAGGCGGATGGCGGCACCCAGCCCCGACGCCCCGGCTCCGACGACGAGGACTTCGAAGTGGCGTTGGTCCATTTTCGGAGACTAACAGTATCTCGATACTGACGGTACCCCGATTCCGGACCTCGCTAGAGTGCACGCATGGCCCGACTCACCCGCGCGGAAAGCCAGGCGCGCACCCGGCAGCAGCTGATCGACACCGCCAAGCAGCTCTTCCTGCGCGACGGCTACTCGGTGACGTCGCTGGAGAAGGTCGCGGACGAGGCCGGCTACTCGAAGGGCGCGGTGTACTCGAACTTCCGCAGCAAGGACGAGCTCTGCCTCGCGGTGCTCGACCGGATCCACGACGAGCAGGTCGCACTGGTCGCCGAAGCGCTGGCCGGTGCGGAGGGGATGGAAGGGCTGCTCACGGCGTTCCAGGCGTGGGCCGAACGCAGCATCGGCGACGAGGCGTGGACGGCACTGGAGGTCGAGTTCGCCACCAACGCCCGCCGCGATCCGCACGTGCGGGCCGAGCTGGCCGCGCGGGACAAGGCGATCCGCGAGACCATCGCCGGCCTGTTGACGGGGTATGCCGAGCGCTTCGGGATCACGCTCCCGATGTCCGCTGACGATGCCGCGACGGCGTTGCTCAGTCTGGGCATCGGCTTGGGCGTGCAGCGGGCGATCGACCCGACGATCCCGGTGAGCGTGCTGCCGGACGTGATCAGGCTTTTCGCCGGGGTTCGCTGACCGCGTTTCCGCCCGCGGCGACGGCTTCGCCGACGTCTTGAATGACTCATTCAGGTCTTCGGAGGTCTTGAATGAGTCATTCAAGACACCGCGGGACACCGTCCTTTGCGGACCCCTCCCGATGGTCTGGACCGTTCACGAACATGAACGAATTCCGCCTCTTGTGAACCCCGCTGACTCTTCGCTACCGTGTCGCTACGCCGCAGCTCCACCCACCACCCGTACCCCGCGGAAAGGGTTTCCCTCCCATGAGCAAGAAGTTGCGGCCGGTTCTCGTCGGCGCGCTCGGCGCGGCCTCCGTGGCCGCCCTCGTGATCACCACTCCCGCGATCGCCGCGAACGAAACGACCAACTTGACCAGCGCGACCGCCCGCGCCGTCGGTGACCTGTCGGCGCCGGCGAAGAAGGAGATCGCGATGAAGCTGGTCTCCAGCGCGGAAAACTCGTCGCTGGACTGGAAAGCGCAGTACAAGTACATCGAGGACATCGGCGACGGCCGCGGGTACACCGCCGGCATCATCGGGTTCTGCTCCGGCACCGGTGACATGCTCGAACTCGTCGAGGCCTACACGAATTCCGTGCCGGACAACCCGCTCGCGAAGTTCCTTCCCGCGCTGCGCAAGGTGAACGGCACCGACTCGCACAGCGGGCTCGGCTCGGCCTTTGAGAGCGCGTGGAAGCAGGCCGCGGCCACCAGCGCGTTCCAGACCGCGCAGAACAACGAGCGCGACCGCGTCTACTTCAACCCCGCCGTGAGCCAGGGGAAGTCCGACGGCCTCAGCAACCTCGGCCAGTTCGCCTACTACGACGCCATCGTCATGCACGGCCCCGGCGACAGCTCCGACAGCTTCGGCGGCATCCGCAAGGCCGCGATGAAGAAGGCGAAGACCCCGGCGCAGGGCGGCGACGAGGCGACGTACCTCAAGGCGTTCTTCGCCGCCCGCAAGGTGATCATGAAGCAGGAAGAGGCGCACGCCGACACCTCGCGCGTCGACACCGAGCAGCTGGTGTTCCTCAACGCGGGCAACTTCGACCTGCACACGCCGCTGAAGTGGAAGGTCTACGGCGACTCCTACACCATCAACTGAGCCCGGCGCGGCCCGCGTGGCACCGTTAGGCTCTCCGGTATGCGCAGGAGATCCTTCGGTGTCACGCTGGCCGCGGCCGCGCTGCTGACCAGCGGCGCGGGCACTCCGGAGCAGCCGGGGCCCGAGCAGCGGATCACCGTCCGCGCCGGCTCGCCGGGTGCGACCACCGCCGTGCTCACGGCGTGGCAGCGCACCGGGAGCGAGTGGACGAAGGCCTACGGGCCGGTGCCCGCGCACGTCGGGAAGAACGGCGTCGGGCAGGCGAGCGAGTCGACGTCTCGCACGCCGGCCGGCGTCTGGCCGCTCACCGAGGCGTTCGGCACCGAACCGGCCGAAACCCGGCTGCCCTACCGTGAGGTCACCACCTCGGACTGGTGGGTTTCCGACGTCGCTTCCCCGCACTACAACACGCACTTCGCGTGCGCGCCCGGCAGGTGCCCGTTCGACGAGGCCGCCGGCGAGAACCTCGGCAAGGCGGGCCCGGTCTACGCCAACGCCGTCGTCATCGACTACAACCGCTCGCCGGTCGTGCCGGGCGCGGGCTCGGCGTTCTTCCTGCACGTCACCGACGGGAAGCCGACCGCGGGCTGCGTCGCGATCGCCGGCGCGGACCTGGCGGAGCTCCTGCGGTGGCTCGACCCGGCGCGGCACCCGGTCATCGAGATCAGCGGCTGACCAGCTCGTCGGCCGTGCGGGTGTTGAGGATCCGCTCGGGGCCGATGCCCGCCTTGATCGCCCGCTCGCAGCCGTAGCCCAGCCAGTCGAGCTGGCCCGGCGCGTGCGCGTCGCTGTCGATGGTGAAGTCGCAGCCGAGCTCCGCGGCCAGCCGCAGCAGGCGCATCGGCGGGTCGAGCCGCTCCGGCCGCGAGTTGATTTCGACCGCGACGCCGTTCTCGCGGCACGCGGTGAACACGGCTTCGGCGTCGAACTCCGACTCGGGACGGCCGCGGCCGACGACCAGCCGGCCGGTGCAGTGCCCGAGCACCCGCGTGCGCGGGTTCCGGACCGCCGCGACCATCCGTCGGGTCATGTCCTTCGCCGGCATCTTCAGCTTCGAGTGCACGCTCGCGACGACGAAGTCGAGCTGCCCCAGCAGTTCGTCCTCCTGGTCGAGGGACCCGTCGTCGAGGATGTCGACCTCGATGCCGTGCAGCAGCCGGAACGGCGCCATCAGCTCGTTGGCCTTGGCGACGATCTGCATCTGCGTCCGCAGCCGGTCCGGTGAGAGCCCGTTCGCGACGGTCAGCCGCGGCGAGTGGTCGGTCAGCACCATCCACTCGTGGCCGAGGTCCCGCCCGGCGACGGCCATGTCACCGATCGAGCTGCCGCCGTCCGACCAGTCCGAATGGGTGTGGCAGTCCCCGCGCAGCGCCGACCGCAGCGGCTCGCCGTCCGGCAGCTTCTTCTCGACGAGCTTGGCGCGGTACGCCGGATCGCGCCCGGCCAGCGCGTCCTCGATGACCCCGGCGGTCGCCTTCCCGATGCCGGGCAGCGAGGTCAGCGTGCCGTTCTCCGCCATCGAGGCCAGCTGCGCAGCGTCGGTCTTGTCGACGGTCGCGGCCGCGTTCCGGAACGCCCGGACGCGGTAGGTCGGTTCCCCCGCGCGTTCGAGCTGGAACGCGATCTCCCGCAAGGCCCATGCCGGATCCATGGGACCTGTCTACCCCCTCGGAGGCAGTTGATGCAGCTCGACATCCACCAGCGCGCCGTTCTCGACGCGCGCGGTCTGGTACGTGCAGAACGGCTGGCGGCGCCGGTCGGTCGGCGAACCGGGGTTGAGCAGCCGCAGGCCGGACGGCGCCACCGTGTCCCACGGGATGTGGCTGTGGCCGAAGACGAGCACGTCCGTGTCCGGGAACTGCGCGGCGCACCGCTGCTCACGGCCCTGCTTCGAGCCGGTCTCGTGGATCACGGCGAAACGCACGCCGCCGAGGTCCGCGCGGGCGATCTCGGGGAGCCGTGCCCGCAGGTCGGCGCCGTCGTTGTTGCCGTAGACGCCGATCAGCCGCTCGCTGCGCGCTTCCAGCTCGTCGAGCAAGGCGACCTCGACCCAGTCGCCCGCGTGCACGACGACGTCCGCGGCCGCGACCTCGTCCCACACCTGCGCGGGCAGCTCGCGGGCGCGGGCCGGCAGGTGGGTGTCGGAGATCAGCAGGAGCCTCATCCGATGGCCTTGAGCACCCGTTCCAGGAACCCGCCGATGTGGTCGCGCAGCAGGGCCGCGGCGCCGTCGGCGTCGCCCTTCTTGGCCGCCGCGAGCACCGCCTTGTGCTCGTTCCACTCCTTCTTCCAGCTGGGGTTGGCTTCCCAGCCGACGACGCTGATCAGCGCCGCGCGGTCCTTGAGGTCGTCGAGGATGCTGACCATGAGCGGGTTGCCGCAGCCGCGGTAGAGGGCGCGGTGGAACCGGCGGTTCAGCAGGCTGAGCGCGGCCTGGTCCTTGTCCGCGATCGCCGCCGACGCCTCCTTCAGCGCCTCGGCCGCGTCTTCGAGCAGGGCCGGGTCGCGTTGCTGCACGGTCCGCCGGACGGCTTCCGGCTCGAGCACCGTCCGGACGTCGTAGACCGACTTCGCCAGCTCGGCGTCGACCGTGACCACGGAAGCGCCCTTGTACGGGCTGAAGGTCACCAGGCCGGAGTTGGAGAGCACCTTGAGCGCTTCGCGGACCGGCGTCTTGGACACGCCGAGGCGCGCGGCCAGCTCCGCTTCGACCAGCGGCTGGCCGGGCACCAGCTCGCGAGTGAGGATGCCGCGCCGGATCTCCTCCAGGACCACTTCGGTCCGCGAGGCCGGCAAGCTGAACGTCCCGGTCATGGCGCACTCCCTCGCTGGTGTCGGCCCCCATTCAACCAGGCCCGCGAGATCATATATCAGATGCCATACTGGATCGCATGAAGACGCCCGAGGAACTCCGCAGCCACCGCTGGTTCGGCGGCGGCGAACTGCGCGATTTCAGCCACCGCGCCCGCAGCCGCCAGCTGGGGTACAACCCGGAAGAGCACCTCGGCAAGCCGGTCATCGGCATCCTCAACACCTGGTCGGACATCAACCCCTGCCACATGCACCTGCGCGAGCGCGCCGAGCAGGTCAAGCGCGGCGTCTGGCAGGCCGGCGGCTTCCCGCTCGAGTTCCCGGTCGCGACGCTGTCGGAGACGTACCAGAAGCCGACGCCGATGCTCTACCGCAACCTCCTCGCCATGGAGACCGAGGAGATCCTGCGGTCCTACCCGATCGACGGCGCCGTCCTGATGGGCGGCTGCGACAAGACGACGCCGGCGTTGCTGATGGGCGCGGCGAGCGCCGGGCTGCCCGCGATCTTCGTGCCCGCCGGGCCGATGCTGCGCGGGCACTGGCGCGACGAGGTCCTCGGCAGCGGCACGGACATGTGGAAGTACTGGGACGACAAGCGCGCCGGGCTGATCGGCGACGCCGAAATGTCCGAACTGGAGCGTGGTCTCGCGCGGTCGCCGGGCCACTGCATGACGATGGGGACGGCGTCGACGATGACGTCGGCCGCGGAGGTGCTCGGCGTGACGCTGCCGGGCGCCGCGTCGATCCCCGCCGTCGACTCGGCGCACCACCGGATGGCCGCGGCGAGCGGCGCGCGGATCGTCGGCATGGTCTGGGAGGACCTGACCCTCACGCAGGTGCTGGACAAGCGCGCCTACGCCGACGCGATCACCACGGTGCTGGCGCTGGGCGGCTCGACCAACGCCGTGATCCACCTGATCGCGATGGCCGGGCGCAGCGGGATCCCGGTGTCGCTGGCCGACTTCGACGCGATCGCGCGGCGCGTGCCGGTGCTGGCGAACATCCGCCCCGGCGGCGACTGGCTGATGGAGGACTTCTACTACGCGGGCGGCCTGCCCGGCCTGCTCTCGCGGCTGACCGACCTGCTGCACCCCGACCGTCCCACCGTCACCGGCCGCACGCTCGGCGAGAACCTCGCCGCCGCGCAGGTGCACAACGACGACGTCATCCGGCCGCGGGACAACCCGGTGGCGGCCGAAGGCGGGGTCGCGGTGCTGCACGGCAACCTGGCGCCGTCGGGTGCGGTCATCAAGCACATCGCGGCCGAGCCGCACCTGCTCACGCACACCGGCCCGGCCGTGGTGTTCGAGAACTACGCCGATCTCAAGAAGCGGATCGACGACCCGGCGATCACCGCGGACGCCGTGCTCGTCCTGCGCGGTTCGGGTCCGCTCGGCGGCCCCGGCATGCCCGAGTACGGCATGCTGCCGATCCCGAAGCACCTGCTCGCGGCCGGGGTGCGCGACATGGTCCGGATTTCGGACGCGCGGATGAGCGGCACCAGCTACGGCGCCTGCGTGCTGCACGTCGCCCCGGAGTCGCACGTGGGCGGCCCGCTCGCGCTGGTCCGCGACGGCGACCTGATCACCCTGGACGTTCCCGCGCGCGTCCTGCGGCTCGAAGTGTCCGATGAGGAGCTGGACCGGCGCCGTGCGGAGTGGACACCGCCGGCACCGCGGTTCGAACGCGGCTACGGCGCGCTCTACAGCGAACACATCACCCAGGCGGACGAAGGCTGCGACTTCGACTTCCTGGCGCGGGCCGGCCACAACCCCGAACCCGACGCGCGGTGACCGGTTCATCCCCCGTTAGGGCGAGTCGTACGGCTTGTCCGGGTGCCCCGTACGCTGAGCCCGTCACCGGCGCGATCCGGTGCCGCGTTGAAGGGGTGGAGAGTTGCCGTACGAACCGCGCTGGCCCGAGTCACACGGTGAGCAGACGGACGTCCTTCCGGTCGTCCGGCCCGAGCCGGAAGCCACGCCCCCGAAGCAGCGCAACCTGCGCAAAGCCGGCTGGATCGCGGGCGGGGTGTTCGGTTTCCTCGTCGTCGCCTACGGCGTCGACCTGCTGGTCAGCCAGGGCAGCGTGCCGCGCGGGGTGACCGTGGCCGGCGTCGACGTCGGCGGGATGGACCGCGCCGCCGCCGAGCAGGAGCTGCGCGGCCGGATCGAACCGCGGCTCACCCGTCCGCTGGCCGTGACGGCCGGCGACGTCCAGAGCACGCTGTCACCGACCCTCGCCGGGCTGAAGCTCGACTGGCCGCGAACCCTCGACCAGGCCGGCGAGCAGCCGCTGAACCCGTTCACGCGCTTGGCGTCGCTGTTCTCCGACCGCGAGGTCGGCGTCGTCAGCCACGCCGAGGACGCCAAGCTCACCACCGCGCTGGAGCAGCTGCGCGGCCAGGTCGACCGCGATCCCGTCGAAGGCACCGTGAAGTTCGAGGGCGCGAACCCGGTCGCCGTGCCGCCGAAGGCCGGGCAGAAGCTCGACGTGCCGGCCGCGAGCGCCGCCGTCGTCGAGCACTGGGCGCGTGGCGAGACGCTCGCGCTGCCGGTGACGAGCACGCCGGTCCGCACCACCCCTGAAGGCGTCCAGGCCGCTTTGGACCAGTTCGCGCGCCCCGCCGTGTCGGGCCCGCTGGTGGTCAAGGGCGAAGGCAAGAACGCCACCGTGAAGCCGGAGGCCATCGCCGCGGCGATCACGTTCGAGCCGGCCGAGGGCGGCGGGCTGAACCCGAAGATCGACAACGCCAAGATCGTCGAAGCGGCCGGGCCGCAGCTGAAGTCCACCGAGAAGGAGGGCAAGGAGGCGACCATCATCTTCGAGGGCGGCAAGCCCACGGTCGACCCCTCCACCGACGGCCGGACGATCGACTGGGACCCGAGCCTCAAGCCGCTGCCCGACGTCCTCAAGAAGACCGACGGCCGCGAGGTGCCGGCGATCTACAAGGACGCGCCGGCCAAGGTGACGACCGAGCAGGCGAACCAGCTGGGCGTGAAGGAGGTCGTCGGCGAGTTCACCACCGGGAGCTTCGCGCCCGACTCCGGCACCAACATCCGCGTCGTCGCGCAGAAGGTGAACGGCGCCATCGTCAAGCCGGGGGAAACCTTCAGCCTCAACGGGTTCACCGGCCCGCGCGGCAAGGCGCAGGGCTACGTCGAGGCGGGCGTGATCAAGGACGGCGCCCCGGGCCGCGAGGTCGGCGGCGGCATCTCGCAGTTCGCGACCACGCTGTACAACGCGTCCTACTTCGCGGGCATGAAGGACGCGGGGCACAAGGAGCACAGCTACTACATCAGCCGCTACCCCGCCGCGCGCGAGGCGACGGTGTTCCAGAACCCCAACGGGTCCAGCGTGATCGACCTCAAGTTCACCAACGACTCGCCGACCGGCATCGCGATCCAGGCGATCTGGTCGCCGACGTCGATCACCGTGAAGCTGTGGGGCACCAAGCGCTACACCGTCGAGTCGATCCCCGGCGGCCGTTCGAACCCGAGCGACCCGCAGCCCAAGCCGGGCCCGAAGGAGAACTGCCACGCGTCCAACGGCGCGCCCGGGTTCACCACGACCGACACCCGCGTGCTCAAGGACGCCGCCACCGGCCGTGAGGTCAGCCGCTCGACCCGGACGGTCCACTACAACCCGCAGCCGAAAATCACGTGCGGCGAGGGGCAGTGACCTCCTAACGGACGTTCACGCTGAGCGTTCGTCACGGTACCCTGGGTGTCCATGACGGCACGCGCGGTCGGGTTCCGGGACGTCCTCGGCGTGACCGAGTTCCGGGCGCTGTTCTCCGCCCAGCTGGTCTCGGTCACCGGTGACCAGCTGGCGCGCGTCGCGCTGTCGATCCTGGTGTACGACCGCACGGCTTCGCCGGGCTGGGCCGCGCTGACGTACGCGCTGACGTTCCTGCCGGACCTCGTGGGCGGCCCGCTGCTGTCCGGGCTGGCCGACCGGTACCCGCCGCGGACGGTGATGGTCGCGACGGACGTCCTGCGCGCGGTCGCGGTGGCCGTGATGGCGGTGCCCGGCCTCCCGCTGCCGCCGGTGGCGGCGCTGCTGGTCGGCGTCCAGCTGTTCAACCCGGTCTGGAACGCCGCGCGCGCGGCGCTGCTGCCGCAGGTGCTGCCGGGCGAAACCTTCGTGCCAGGCATGGGATTGCTGATGATGCTGGTGCAGGCGGGCCAGGTCGCCGGCTTCGCGCTGGGCGGCCTGCTCGTCGCGGCCACCGGCACCGGCGGCGCGCTGCTGGCGGACGCGGCGAGCTTCGCGGTGTCGGCGCTGTTCCTGGTCACCGGCGTCCACCCGCGACCGCCCCGCGAATCCACCGGCGTCCTCTGGTGGCGGCACGTCCGCGCGGGCTGGACCGTGGTGACCGGCGACCGGCGGCGGCTCGCGCTGGTGGCGCTGGGCTGCGTGTCGGGGACCTACATCGCGGGCGAGGCGATCGCCGCGCCCTACGCCGCCGAACTCGGGGGCGGCGCGGCCGTGGTCGGTCTGCTGCTCGGGGCCTACGCGCTGGGGAACGTGCTCGGGATGGCGGCGCTGTCCCGGATCCCGCCCGCGCGGCGGGCCCGCCTGCTCGGGCCGCTGGCGGTGCTCGCGTGCGCGGCGCTGCTCGGCTGCGCGCTGCGGCCGAACCTGGAGGGCACGCTCACGCTGCTGACGCTGTCGGGTGTGGCCAGTTCGTACAACCTGATCGCGAACACGACGTTCGTCCAGCTGACCCCGGACACCCAGCGCGCGCAGGCGTTCGGCTTCGCGCTGACGGCGCTGCGGGTGTCGCAGGGGCTGGGCGTGGTGCTGGCCGGGCTCGCGGCCGAACGCGCGGCGCCGCACGGAGTGGTCGCCGGCGCGGGCGCGATCGGCGTGCTGGCGGCGTTCGGCGCGGCTTCGCTGTGGCGCCGGGCGCAACCGGATCCCCGGTGACCGGCCCGGTCGCCGGTCACCGGGTGCGGATCAGGACCGCGTCCAGTCGGTCGGGCACTGCGGCAGCGGTGACGAGACGCCGGGGCGGGTCCAATCCGTCGGGAGCTCGCGGACGGTCCAGTCGGTGGGCAGTTCGCGGGCGGTCCAGTCGGTCGGCAGCTGCCGCGGGGTCCAGTCGGTCGGGATCGCGCGGGTCCAGTCGGTGGGGAGCTGCCGCGTCCAGTCGGTCGGCCGCTGCGCGCGGCGACGGGACGGGACGATGTTGTTCGCGGGCAGGAAGTGCGACATGGTTCTCTCCTGTTCGTGAGGGATCTTGCACGGTGCGTAACCGGACGGTAGCCTGACCGGCCTAGTGACACACCGCGTTCATTCGATTACAGTGACGATTTCCGCGAAGAGTTCCGTCCTGAGAAGAGGGGCGTTTCGTGGGATTGTCCGGGTCCCAAGGGCGAAAGCCCAGCTCAGAACGTCCACGATCAGGTCTCCGTACGTGGGCGATGTGGAAACTGGCCACTCCGGTGTTCGGTTATGTCCTCATCGTCGACGCGCTGGCGCTGGTCGTGGTCACCGCCACCGCCGCGCTGGTGCCGATCACGGCCCAGTCGATGCTCTGGTGTGGACTGATCCTCGCCGGTGAGGTCGTACACCTCGAAGCGGCGCAACGCATCGAGCGTATCCGCGAGCTGGCCGCCGACGGCCGGCCGCACATGCACCTGCAGTCGATCTGGATCTTCGCCGGGCTGCTCCTGCTGCCCCCGCCACTGGCCACGCTCGTCATCATCGTCAGTTATGCCCATTCCTGGGTGCGCGTTTACCAGCGGCGCGGCGTGATTCACCGGAAAGTGTTCTCCGCGGCCACCGTCATTCTCGCTTGTTTCGCCGCAGGTGCCGTCCTTTGGGCGAGCACCGGTCATGTCGCGCCGTTCGTCCCCTATTTGGACGGCTTCGGCGGGATGACGGCGCTGCTGGCGTCCGGCCTTGTGTACTTCGGGCTCAACTACGTGCTGGTGATCCTCGCGATCCTGATGAGCAACCCGGGCAAGCCGCCGCGGCAGGCGTTCGGCAACCCGTCCGACGTGCTGATCGTGCTGGCCGCGGTCGGCGTCGGCTGCGGCATCGCGCTGGTGATGACGGTCCGGCCGTGGCTGCTGCCGGTGCTCATGGTGACGCCGGTGGCGCTGCACATCGGCCTGCTGCTCCCGCAGTTCCAGGCCGCGGCGCGCACCGACTCCAAGACCGCGCTGCTCGCCCCGGAGTTCTGGGTCCAGCTGGCGCGCAACGAACTGGCCCGCGCGGCGGAGCTGTCCTCGACCGCGGGCGTCCTGATGATCGACATCGACCACTTCAAGGCCATCGACGACGGCAACGGCCACCTGGCGGGCGACGAGGTCCTCCGCGCGGTCGCGGCGGCGATCCAGGGCTCGGTCCGCGGCGGCGACTACGTGGGCCGCTTCGGCGGCGACGAGTTCGTGGTCCTCCTCCCGGGCACCACGGGCGCGGAGATCGTGGCGATCGCCGACCGCATCCGGACGGCGATCGCGCGCATCGAGGTCGCGGTCCCGGTGATTCGCCCGGGCAAGCCCGAGGTGATCTCCGGCCTGACCGCGTCGATCGGCGCGGCGGTGTACCCGGAGACCGCCACGGACTACACGATCCTGCTGCAGGCGGCGGACGACGCGGTCTTCGAGGCGAAGGCCGCCGGTCGCGACCACGTCGTCCTGGCCACCCCGCGCGCCGAACTCACGCGCCCCGAAATCCCCGACGTGCTCTGACCAAGTCCGTGAATGCCACATTGAGGGACCAAGTGTCCCTCAATGTGGCATTCACGGACTACGGCAGCGTGGTCAGCGAGTCCTCGAGGGTGGCTGCCGACAGCTCGTTGTCCACCATGTCCCCGGCGAGGTAAGCGCCGTAGGCGGGCAAGTCCAGGTGCGCGTGGCCGCACAACGCCGTGAGGATGACCTTCTCCTCACCGGTTTCCTTGCACCGCAACGCTTCCTGGATGCACGCCGCGAGCGCGTGCGTCGGCTCTGGCGCCGGGATGATGCCCTCGGATCGCGCGAACCGCACGCCCGCCGCGAAGCACTCCTGCTGCCCGATGGCGATCGCCTCGATCAGGCCCAGCTCGTAGATGTGCGAGATCAGTGGCGACATCCCGTGGTAGCGCAGGCCACCCGCGTGGATCGGGTCCGGGATGAAGTCGTGGCCGAGCGTGTGCATCTTGAGCAGCGGCGTGAGCCCGGCCGTGTCGCCGAAGTCGTAGGCGTACTTGCCGCGCGTCAGCGACGGGCACGCGGCCGGTTCGACCGCGCGGATCACCGGGTCCATCCGGCCGGCCAGCTTTTCGCGCAGGAACGGGAAGGCGAGCCCGCCGAAGTTGGAGCCGCCGCCGGTGCAGCCGACGAGGACGTCCGGGGTGTCACCGGCCAGCTCGAACTGCTTCAGCGCCTCTTCGCCGATGATCGTCTGGTGCAGCAGCACGTGGTTGAGCACGCTGCCCAGCGCGTACCGCGTGTTCGGGTCCTGGGCGGCCTGCTCGACGGCCTCGCTGATCGCGATGCCGAGGCTGCCGGTCGAGTCCGGGTGCTCGGCGAGGATGGCTTTCCCGGACGCGGTCAGCTCGGACGGGCTGGGGTGGACGGTCGCGCCGAACGTCTCCATCATCAGCCTGCGGTAGGGCTTCTGGTCGTAGGACGCCCGGACCTGCCAGACCTCGCACTCGAGGCCGTACTGGGCGCAGGCGAACGCGAGCGCGCTCCCCCACTGGCCGGCGCCGGTCTCGGTGGTCAGCCGGGTGACGCCCTCCTGCGCGTTGTAGAACGCCTGCGGCACCGCGGTGTTCGGCTTGTGCGAGCCGACCGGGCTGACGCCTTCGTACTTGTAGTAGATCCGGGCCGGGGTGCCGAGCGCCTTCTCCAGCCGGCGCGCGCGGAACAGCGGCGACGGACGCCAGAGCCGGTAGACCTCCCGGACCTCCTCCGGGATGTCGACATAGCGATCGGTCGTCACTTCCTGGGCGATGAGCGCCTGCGGGAAGAGCGGCGCCAGGTCGTCCGGCCCGACCGGCTCGCGCGTGCCGGGGTGCAGCGGCGGCGGGGGCGGCTCGGGCAGATCCGGGATGACGTTGTACCACTGCGTCGGGAGATCGTCTTCGTCCAGGATGTACTTGGTGCGTTCGGCCACGGCGCCTCCTAGGTCGGTCTCCCAACTTAGGACGCGACCGGCGCGAGAGCCAGTACGGTGACCCGGTGGGGAACCTGGTGCTGCTCGACGCTCCGTCCAACCTGGGCCTGCGCCCGCCGGCCGAGGGCGCGGTGCCCGGCTGCTACAAGACGCCGGGAGTGCTGCGCGACCTGGGCATCCTGGACCGGCTGGGCGCCTCGGACGCCGGCGTCGTGACGCCGGGGCGGTACGTGGGCACCTGGCAGCCGGGCGACGGCGTCCGCAACGCGGCGGCGATCGCGTCCTACACCCGCGCGCTCGCGGCCCGGATCGCGTCGATCCGCGCCGGGGGCGGCTTCCCGGTGGTGCTGGGCGGCGACTGCTCGATCTCGCTGGGCGCGATGCTGGCGCTGCGCCGGTCCGGCCGCTACGGCATCGCCTACCTCGACGGCCACGACGACTTCCGCCACCTGCCCGCCGCCGAGCACGTCGGCGCGGCGGCGGGCGAAGACCTGGCGATCATGACCGGCCGCGGCTCGGACGACCTCGCCGACATGGACGGGCTCCGGCCGTACGTCCGCGACGAGGACGTCCTGGTGCTGGGCGTGCGCTCCGCCGAGTCGGCCCAGCTGGCGGCGGCGGGCATCACCCACGTGACGTCGGAGGCGCTCATGTCCGGTGCTCCGGTGCCACCGGCGTTTTCCGGCACGGACGGTTTCTGGGTCCACGTGGACATCGACGTCCTCGACCCGGCGTACGTGTCCGCAGTGGACAGTCCCGACCCCGGCGGGCTCGACCCGTCGACGCTGGTTTCGGTACTGCGCGACCTGCTGGCGCGCCCGGGCGCGGCGGGCTTCGAGCTGACGGTGTTCGACCCCGACCTCGACCCGGACGGCCACCAGGCCGCCCTGGTCGCCGACATCCTGGAAAGGGCACTGCGATGAACGACCTCCCGATGTGGCACCCGCCGTCCGGCCGCGGCCCGGGCCTGGTGCTGATCCAGGAGATCTTCGGCCTGGACGACTACCTGCGCTCGGTGGCCGCGGACCTGGCGGCGGCGGGGTACGTGGTGGCGATCCCGGAACTGTTCCGCCGCACGGCACCGGGCTGGTCGTCGACCCACGACGAAGCCGGCGTCGCGGCGTCGATGGAGGTGGCCGCGTCGTTCGACCCGGAGCTGGGACTCGCGGACGTGCTGGAGACGATGGCGCACCTCCGTTCCCGGCCCGAGGTCACGGGCGGCGTGGGCCTGCTGGGCTTCTGCCTGGGCGGCTCCCTGGCCTTCGCGGCGGCGGCCGAAGGCGACCCGGACACGGCGATGTCGTTCTACGGCTCGACGGTGACGGCGTCGATCGGGGAGCTTTCCCGGGTGACGTGCCCGATCCAGTTCCACTTCGGCGGCCAGGACCCGTACATCCCGCGCTCGGACGTGGCGGTGGTGGAGTCCGCGGTGGCCGCACACCCGGGCGCGGAGATCCACGTGCAGGAGGACGCCGGCCACGCGTTCCACAACCACGTGGCCCCGATGTTCCACCACCCCGCCGCGGCGGCCCGGGCCTGGGACCTGACGACGGATTTCCTGCGGCGAACACTGCCGGTTTAGGGGTACTCGGGATCCATGCGGTCGACCCGCCCGTGGTCTACCTTCGTCACCAGCGAATACGCTGACTCAGGAGGAGCTCGCCATGCCCCACACCGTGGACTTCGGCACCGTCTCGACCACCGGCCTGGAGTCGTCCCCGGTCGCGGCCGCCCTCGCCGGCCTGCGCGCGAACGAGGCCCGGTACTTCAAGAACAAGTACGACCACGTGTTCACGGTTTCCCCCGCGGCCGAAGTTCCGTCGACGGTCGAGTGGGTGCACCGGATTCTCGACGAGGAGCGCGGGATCGTGATTTCGTCACCCGCGCTCGAAGCGACCGAGTTCGAGGTGGCGGGGATCCGGATGGCTTACGTCTTTTACGAGAGCGGGCTGTCGGTGAACGTGATGTACACGATCGAGGATTCCGGGAAGCGGGCGGTCGGGTTCAAGCTTTCGGAGGGGATGGAGGTACCGGCGGAGCTGTCGGGGTTCAAGTTCGCGCGCCAGAAGTCGAAGCTGGCGGGCACGATCCGGGGCTCGTACTTCGTCATCAAGAACGAGTACTGACTTCAGCGCTCCCCGTGTAACACCGCATCCGCGTCGCCCGACCTAGTCCGGTCGAATCACCGACGAAAGGACCGGCCGATGTCGTTCAACCAGGTCGAAATGACGAACGGGACCACCTACCGCGTGCTCGTGGAATTCCGCGAGCTCGTGCAGCTCGTCGACAACGCGCTCAAAACCGGCGGGCTGATCACCCTCCCGATGGGTTTCAAGCAGCCCGGGAATCCGCGGACGATCAACCCGCAGCACATCGTGAGCGTGGTCGAAGGGATGCACTGAACCGCCCCGGGGGCGCCGTCGCCAGGCCGGAGCCCGGCGACGGCGGGGAGTCAATTCCGGTACCGGAACAGGATCCGCCCCCGGTTGAGGTCGTACGGGCTCAGCTCCACCAGCACCCGGTCGAACGGCAGGATCTTGATGTAGTTCTTCCGGATCTTCCCGCTGATGTGCGCGAGCACCTTGTGCCCGTTCTCCAGCTCCACGCGGAAAGTCGCGTCACGCAGGCACTCCAGCACCGTGCCTTCGACTTCGATCCCTCCCTTGCCGCCCATCAGCGCACCACCAGCTCGACGGTGCTGCCCACTCGACGCGCTCCCACGCCGTCGGCCAGTGCGATCGCCGCCGGGTTGCGTTCGTCGACCTCGAACGAAACGGACTCGATTCCCTTGCAGCACAGGGAATCCAGCACGTAGGTCAGCAACGCCCGCCCGATCCCGCGACGCCGGCGGTCGGCGCGGACCGCGATCAGCCCGATCCGGGTCTGGCGCCGCACCGGTCCGAGCCGGACCATGCCGACATAGGCGCCGGGCTCCGAAGCCACGACGTACTTGGCCAGGTCCCAGGCACCAGCGGGACGCGGCAGCACCTCGGCGGGCATCGAAGACCACCCGACCGAAGCGGACACCTCCGCGCGGACGACGTCGTCGAGCGAACGCAGCAGCTCCTGGTCCGTCGCCGGCGCGATGGTCACATCGGACGGAACCGTCCCCCGGGAAGTGGGCACGACGTACTCCCACTCACGCCGCCGGGTCGTGAAACCGGCGCGCTCCCACTGGGATTTCAGGCCCTCGTCGGCTTCGTCGACGACGGTGTACAGCGGCCTCGGCAGGGCGGGCAGCATCGCGGACGCGAGGCGCGCGAACTCCGCGTCGTGCCACGTGTCGATGCTGAGGAACAGCCGCCCGTCGGGGCGCGGGGACGCTTCGCCGCGGCCGACCACGCGGTCGTCCGACAGTGCGTGCCACTGGTGTTCCGCCACCCGCGTGATCACCACCGCGGGTTCGGGATGCAGAGAATTCATGGGAATGCCTTTCGGGAGTGCTTCTTCACAGCGCTCCCGGCGGCCCCTGCGTCAGCCGCCAGACCGTGACAACGAGGGGAGCACCCACAACGATCCAGCGTTCACGGGTCCCACCTCCTCGGGCAAAATCACGGTTCGACGGCAAGCTACCAACCCCTCGCGGCACGGTCCACCGGTTTTTCACGGGTGCTCGTCCAGCCACCGGGTCGCCGTGCCGATCGGGTCGTGGCCGGCGAAGCCTTCGAGCTTCCGGGCGTGCCGGCGCAGGGACTCCGTGATCTCGGCCTCCGTGCGGCCGTGGCGGTCGGCCGCGAGCTGCAGGTGGACCGCGCTCTCCTTGACCTCCCAGGCGAGGTCGGACATCAGGTTGCCGGCAAGCGCCGCCAGTTCCTGCCACGCCGGGAACGGCCCGTCCGTCGTGTCGGACACCCCGAGGTCGGACGACCGGTACCACGCGGCGCCGCACATCGAGCCCCAGTAGACGAGATCCGCGCCGTCGTTGATCTGCTTTTCGATTTGCGGCAGCGTGTCGGTGGCGAGGAAGTGCAGCACCTCCAGGTCCACCTTGATCCCGCTGACGTCGACGACCTCGAGCAGTTTCGGCTTCGGCATCGCGAACGACCCGGCTCGCCGCGTGACGGTTTCCATGCCGTCCTTGATCTTGCCCGTGATGTCGTCCTCGCAGCCGCGGATCGTCCGCGCCAGCGTCTTCAGTGCCTCCCCCGCGCTCGCGATGACCTTGTCAGGCGTGCCGCCGGCGAACTCGACCGGCTGCTTGTTCGGCTCGTCACCGGCGTTGAGCAGCGTCTCCAGCGCCGGGAGCGCCGCGCCGACGCCGGCCAGGATCGGCTGCGCGGGCGTCGGGAACGCCGCGGCGAGCGCGAACAACGCGGTGATCGTGCCGAGGTCGGCAACGGCCGAGCCGCGGTCCTTCATCGCCGCGTGCATCTTTCGGCGATGGCGTGGACGTCCTCCCGCGCCTTCGCCCAGATCTCCTTCTCGCCGAGCAGCGTCACGCCGGCGAGCAGCGCGACGGCGTACTGGCCGTGGAGCACCGTCGGCAGCGGCGTGCAGAAGTTCTGGTCGAACGCGAAGATCGTGGCGCCGCGCATGTTCTCGCCGCCGATCTTCTCCTGCAGGTAGCCGACGGTGTCCAGCGCGGCGTTGCCGACCGAGCTGACCCGGTCGGCGGCGCTGGTCAGCGATACGGACCAGGCGGCGTCGCGGACCTGGTCGAGGTAGTCGTCGAAGGCCGCCGGGTCGGGGATCGTGCGCCACGGGCGGAACAGATCTCGGATGGTCGTCTCGAAGTGGCCGTAGACCAGCGAGCCCGCGTTGGGGCCGGAGCCGTACTCGAAGCCGTCGTAGTAGCCGGGCATGCCGCTCCGGAGCACCTGGCCGCCCGACGTCCGCGAAGGACTGCCGGGCGGGGTGATCTCCTGGCCGTCGGTGGCCGGCCAGCATTCGTAGTTGCCGTGGATGTTGAGCTGGAAGCCGTGCGAGGCCAGGTAGAACTTGATCGCCTCGTCGATGATCCGCTCGACCATCTCGTCCAGCTGTTCCGCGAACCCCATCGCCGTCCTCTCGTGCCGTGCCGGGTCACGGCGACCACGCGCGACTGGGCCGAATGGTTTAGCGCGGACCGGTCAGGAATCGAGAAGCGCCGGTCAGCGGGGCGGACCTAGCGTTACCGGCATGACGAACATCGACACCATCACCCTCGAGGTGGCCGACCCCACGGCCGCCGAGCGCTTCCACTCCGCCGCCTTCGGGCCCGACCTCCCGCTGCGCTTCCGTGCCGGGCAGGAGCCGTCCACCGGCTTCCGCGGCTTCACCCTCTCCCTGGTCGTCGCCCAGCCCGCGGACGTCGATTCCCTGGTCGGCACGGCCGTCGAGGCCGGCGCGACGACGCTCAAGGCGCCCGCGAAGTCCATGTGGGGCTACGGCGCCGTCGTGCGGTCGCCGGACGGGACGATCTGGAAGGTCGCGACGTCGGCGAAGAAGAACACCGGCCCGGCCACCCGCGAATTCGGCCAGGTCGTGCTCCTGCTGGGCGTCGCCGACGTGGCGGCGAGCAAGAAGTTCTACACCGACCACGGGCTCACCGTCGGCAAGAGCTTCGGCCGGATGTACGTGGAGTTCGACAGCGGTTCGAGCCCGGTCAAGCTGGCGCTGTACCGGCGCAAGGCCTTGGCGAAGGACGCCGGCGTCAGCCCCGACGGCACGGGCTCGCACCGCCTCGCGGTCGGCGGCGCGGCCGAGCCGTTCACCGACCCGGACGGCTTCGCCTGGGAGACGACCGCCACGGCCGAACTGTCCTGAAGCCTTCCCGGGACGCGATGCCGAGCTGGCGATCTCCTTCTGCGAACCCCCGCCGCACTCGGCAGACTGGGGTGCGTGCCGGAACTGCCCGAAGTGGAACTCGCCCGCCAAGTCCTCGCCGGTGCGCTCGGGCGGAAGATCCGGGACGTCGACGACCACGACGACTGGGTCTGCCGTCCGCACGCGCCCGGGGACATCCGCACCGCGCTGCGGGGCGGGAAGCTCACCGAAGCGCATCGGCGGGGGAAGACCCTGTGGTGTGAAACCGAAACCGGGCGCGGCAAGGCCGGCCCCACGCTCGGGCTGCACCTCGGGATGGCCGGACAGCTGCGGTTCGCCGGTGAGAGCGGGCCGCCGCGGCGACGGCGAGACCGGGACGAGAAACCCGAGTGGTTCCGGTTCGGGATCACCTTCGCCGACGGCGAAGAACTGCGGCTGTTCGACACCCGACGGCTGAGCCGGGTGCGGCTCGACCCCGATCTCGACGCGCTCGGGCCCGACGCAGGGGAGATCTCGCGCCCGGACTTCCGCGAGCGCGTCGGGAAGGGGCGCGCGCCGCTCAAGGCGCGGCTGCTGGACCAGTCCGTGGTCGCCGGGATCGGGAACCTGCTGGCCGACGAGACCCTCTGGCAAGCCGGGCTGAACCCCGCGCGGCCGGTTGGTGAACTGGACGACGACGAGCTCACCGATCTCCACAAGGCACTGCGGAAGGCGCTGCGCGCCGCGATCAAGCACGGCGGCGTGCACACCGGCGAGATCATCGGCCACCGCCGGCCCGGCGACCACTGCCCGCGCTGCGGTGCCGAAATGGCGCATGGCACCGTCGGCGGGCGGTCGACCTGGTGGTGCCCGGCCGACCAGCCTGGCTAGCGCGCCCGAGGTTCACGGACAGCGGCCCGGCGAATGCGCCCAGATGTACTTCGGGCGGTCGACCTGGCAGTGCCCCACTGACCAAGCCGGCTAGCGCGGGCCCAAGCCGGTGCGGCCGTCGAGCAGCTCGCGCGCCACGTCGAGGTGGCCGGCGTGGCGGGCCGTCTCCTCGATGACGTGCAGCACCACCCCGCGCAGGTCGGTGATCTCCTCGCCCAGCGGACCTGGATGCCGTGCTCGCGGGCGCGCGGACAGCGGTGTCGCCGCGAACACCTCGTCGGACCGGCGGCACTGGTCGCGGTAAAAGGCGAAGACGGCCTCCTTACTCCGTGGCGTGGTCAGCGGCGGGTGGTCGTCCGGCCACGGCAGCGGCTCCGCCGTGCCGGTCACGATCTCCTGGAACCAGTGCCGCTCGGCGCACCCGAGGTGCTCCACCATGCCGAGCGCCGTCCAGCCCGACGGCAGCACCGGCCTCGTCAACGCCTCCTCTTCCAGCCCGGCCAAGATCGCCAGGACGCTTTCGCGCTGCGCGCGGAGGAACGCCAGCAGCGTGCTCTTCTCGTCGTCGGCCACGATCGGGGACGCTAGCGGCCACCACCGACAAAAACCGCACGGCGCCGAGCGGTTTTTGTCGGACCCTTTCGGTAGCGTCGCGGACATGGCAACACTGGTCACCTTCCACGCCCACCCGGACGACGAGTGCCTCCGCACCGCGGGCGTCATGCGCAAAGCCGTCGAAGACGGGCACCGGGTCGTGCTCGTCGTCGCCACCAAGGGCGAGGTCGGCGAGGTACCCGACGGCTTCCTGGCCGAGGGCGAAAAACTCGAGGACCGGCGGGTCCAGGAGGCCCACGCGGCCGCGGCGATCCTCGGCGTCGAGCGCGTCGAATTCCTCGGCTACCGCGACTCGGGGATGATGGGCGAGCCGACGAACGACGACCCGTCGTGCTTCTGGCGCGCCGACGTCGAAAAGGCGGCCGAGCAGCTCGCGGCGATCCTGCGCGAGGAGTCGGCCGACGTCCTGACGGTCTACGACGACAACGGCGACTACGGCCACCCGGACCACATCCAGGTCCACCGCGTCGGCATGCGCGCCGCCGAGCTGGCCGGCACCGGCCGCGTCTTCCAGGCGACGTTCAACCGCGAATTCATGCAGCGCGGCTTCGAAGCGGCGGTCGAGCAGGGCCTGATGCCGCCGGAGGCGGCGCCGAAACCGCCCGAAAACGTCGAGTTCGGCAAGCCGGAAGCGGAAATCACCGCGGCGGTCGACGTGGCGAAGTACGCCTCCGTCAAACGAGCGGCGATGCGCGCGCACCCCAGTCAGATCAGCGAGGAGATGTTCATGCTGGCGATGCCGGACGACGCCTTCGCGTTCGCCTTCGGCACGGAGTGGTTCATCCGGTGGGGCCAGGGGCCGGGGATCACGGAAACGGACCTGATGGCAGGTCTCTGAGCGGCCTCAGGCTGGCGCGGCCGTCACGTCCAGCTCCACCAGCTGGCCCGGGTACCCCAGCCGGGCGACACCGAGCAAGGTGCTCGCCGAGCTGAAGGCCGCACCGATCCGGGACGCCGTGAGCCGCGCCCACACCGCCGACAGGGTCTCGCGGTCGTCGGTCGCCACGTAGATCACCGTGCGCACCACGTCGGCCGGCCCGGCGCCGGCGAACTCCAGCGCGGCCGCCGTGTTGGCGACCACCTGGTCGGTCTGGGCGAGCACGCCGCCCTCGACCACCGAGCCGTCCGCGGTGAGCGGGCACTGGCCGGCCAGGTACACCGTGCGCGTCGCCGTGCTCACCGTCACGTGGTGGTAGCCCGGCGGCGTGTGCAGGCCGGGCAGGTTCTGCCGTTCAATGGTCACAGCCGCATCATCACCGCCGCGGCAACCGGATTTCGCGGGAGGTGCCTCGTGCGCAGGACCATCGACTGGGCGGACGGCGCCATCGTCATCATCGACCAGACGGCGCTGCCCGGCGAGTACCGGCTGCTCGAACTGCGGACCGTCGGCGAGCTCGTCGACGCCATCAAGCGGCTCGCCGTCCGCGGGGCGCCCGCGCTGGGGGCGGCCGGGGCACTGGGGGTCGCGCTGGCTGCCCGGCTGGGCGGCGACGTCGAGGCGGCCGCCGAGCTGATCGCGCACGCGCGCCCGACCGCCGTCAACCTCGCCTGGGGCGTCCGGCGGGCGCTCACCCGGCTCGATCAGGGCGCCGACGCCGTCCTCGCCGAGGCGCTGGCCCTGCTCACCGAGGACGAAGAACTCAACAAGACCGCGTCCGCGCACGCCGCCGAAATCGTGCTCGCCGAGTGTCCCCGACGGCCGTTGCGGCTGCTGACCCACTGCAACGCCGGGCACCTCGCGACCGTCGGCTGGGGCAGCGCGCTCGGGGTCGTCTGGCACCTGCACGAGCGCGGGCTCGTCGAAGAGGTGCTCGTCGACGAAACGCGCCCGCTGCTCCAGGGCGCCCGGCTGACGGCGTGGGAGCTGGCGCAGGCCGGCGTCCCCCACCGCGTCCAGCCCGACGGCGCGGCCGCGGCCGCCATGGCACGCGGGATGGTCGACTGCGTGCTCGTCGGCGCCGACCGGATCGCCGCGAACGGCGACGTCGCCAACAAGATCGGCACCTACGGCCTGGCGATCGCCGCGCGCCACCACGGCATCCCGTTCGTCGTGGTCGCGCCTTCGTCCACTGTGGACGAGCAGCTCGCCGACGGCGCGGGCATCACCATCGAAGAACGCGACGCCCGCGAGCTCACCGAGTACGCCGGGGTGCCGGTCACGCCACCGGGCACCGAGGTGTTCAACCCCGCGTTCGACGTCACTCCGTTCGGCCTGATCACGGCCGTGGTGACCGAACGGGGGCGCCTGGCACACTTCGGTGATCACGGACGCCAGTCAGGGGAGCACGACGCATGACCGATCGGCCGGCCAGGCGAACGCAGGAGCAACGACGCGCCGAGACCGAGCGGCGCGTGCTGGACGCGGCGATGGCGCTCATCGCGCGCAGCGGCTCCCGGGCCGTCACGCTCGCCGAGGTCGGGGAAGCCGCCGGGTACAGCCGCGGCATCGTCTACCACCACTTCGGCAGCCGGGAGCGGCTCCTCGAGGCCTTGCTCGACGAGGCGCAGCGGTTCGACGTCCCCGACTACCAGGGAGACGGCCTGGACCACCTGGTGCGGATCGTCGAGGCGTACCTGCGCAACGTCGTGCGGCGGACACCGTCGGCGCGCGCGTTCCTGCAGCTGTGGGGTGAGGCGATCGCGGCCGACCCCCTGCTGGCTCCGCTCTTCGCCCGCCGGGACGCCGACTTCCGGCAGCTGCTGGCGAACGTGGTCCGCCAGGGCGTCGCCGACGGGTCCGTCCGGCCCGACGCGAACCCGGCCGCGGCCGCCGTGCTGGTCGTCGCCCTGGTCCGCGGGACCGGGCTGCAGCTCATCGCCCAGCCCCCGGTGCGCAACGTCCCCACTCTCATCCGGGAGGCCACGCGCTCGGTGCGCGCGGCCTTCGCCATCGCGCCGTAGCTTCCGGCCGTGGTCGCCCGTGCCGGCCGCTGCTACACTTACTTGCGTACATGCACGCAAGTTAGGAGTGGAAATGACTGTTCCCCTGGTACTCGTGCACGGCAACCCGGAGAACTCCGGCGTGTGGGGACCGCTGATCGCCGCCCTCGGCCGGGACGACGCGGTGACGTTGTCCCCGCCCGGCTTCGGGGTTCCAGCGTCGGAGGGCTTCTCGGCCACCGTCGAGGGCTATCGCGATTGGCTCGCCGCGCGGCTGGAGCAGTTCAAGGAGCCCGTCGACCTCGTCGGCCACGACTGGGGCGGCGGGCACGTCGTCCGGATCGCGATGACCCGCCCGGACCTGATCCGCAGCTGGGCATCGGACGCACTCGGCCTCTACGCCCCGGACTACGTCTGGCACACGCGGGCCCAGGTGTGGCAGCAGGAAGGGGCGGGCGAGGCCTCGGTGAAGGAGATCTTCGGCGGCACGTTCGAGCAGCGGCTGGCGGTCGTCACCGCGCTCGGGATGACCGGCCCGGTCGCGGAACGCGTGGCCGCCGGCATGGACGACGAAATGGGGCGGGCGGTGCTCTCGCTCCTGCGGTCGGCCGCCCAGCCGGTGATGGCCGACGCGGGCCGTGACCTCGCGAAGGCGCGACAGCGGCCCGGCCTGGCCTTGGTCGCCCTCGCCGACGTCGACCAGGCCAGCGGAACGCCCGCGCAGCACCGGGCCGCGGCCGAGGCCGCCGGTGCCGAGATCGCCGAACTCCCCGGCACCGGGCACTGGTGGCCGGTGACCGACCCGCACCCGGTGGCGCGTGCACTGACCGCGTTCTGGTCCCGGTTGGACGGTTAGCCCGGCGACCGCGAGGTCTGCCCCGGACCTAGGGCCGCGGGCCGATCTCGCGGCCGCCGTCGGTCACCGTGATCGCCATCGCCGGGCACGAGTCCGCGGCGTCGAGCACCGTTTCGTCGCCGTCGACCGACGACGTCACCGTGTGCGCCACGGCGCCGTCGAGCGCGAACACCTCCGGCATCAGGGCGGCGCACATCCCCGACCCGATGCAGGTCTGTTCGTCGATCCGCACGTCCCAGCTCATCATCACCATCCGATCGGCATCGACCGCGGTCCGCGGACGAGCATCTGCGTCTTCCACACGATATCGCCGGCGAGGTGCAGGCCCGGCATTTCGGTGACCAACGCGCGCAGCGCCTCCTGCAGTTCCAGCCGGGCGAGCGGGGCGCCGAGGCAGTGGTGGACGCCGTGGCCGAAGCCGAGGTGGTGGTTGTCGCCGCGGTCGAAGCGCAGCTTCTCGGCGTCGTCGAACTGGAGGCCGTCGCGGTTGGCCGCGCCGACCGCGACCAGCACCGGCTCCCCCGCGCGCACGAGCACCCCGCCGACCTCGACGTCTTCGGTGGCGTAGCGGGCGAACCCGGCGCCCGCACCGAGCGGCACGAACCGCAGCAGCTCCTCGACGGCGGCCGGGATCAGGTCCGGGTCGGCGACCAGCCGGTCCCAGTGCTCGTGCTGGCCCTGCAGCGCGTAGACGAAGTTGGGGATCTGGCTCGCGGTCGTCTCGTGCCCGGCGACGAGGATGCCGACGCAGAGGTCGACGAGTTCCAGCTCGGTCAGCCGGTCGCGCACGTCGCGGGCTTCGATCAGCGCGGTCATCAGGTCGTCCTGCGGCGCTTCGCGGTGCTCGGCGATCAGCCCGCGCATGTAGTCGCGCAGCTCTTCGCGGTTGCGCTCGAACTCCTCGGGCGTGAGCCCGCTGGTGGACAGCGCGGCGTCGCTCCACACCCGGAACTTGGGCCGGTCGGCGACCGGGACGCCGAGCAGCTCGCAGATCACCGCGACCGGGATGGGCAGCGCGTAGGCGTCGACGAGGTCGGCGGGCGCCCCGGCCGCCTTCATGTCCGCGATCAGCTCCGAAGCCAGCGAAGCGACGCGCGGCCGCAGCAGCTCGACGCGGCGCATGGTGAACGCCTTCGCGACCAGCGTCCGCAGCCGCGTGTGGTCCGGCGGGTCCATCTGCAGGATCCCGCCGTCCCGCTGCACGGGCATGCGCCGCGGCGCGTCCTTCTCCTTCTCCATCGCCCGCGAAAACCGGCGGTCGCCCAGCACGAGCCGGGCATCGGCGTACCGGGTGGCCAGCCACGCCGGCTCGCCGTAGGTCATCTTCACCCGGACCATGCCCTCGGCGTCCCGAGCAGCCGCGTAAGCCTCGTTGAGGTCGAGGCCCGCCTCCTCGTTGAAGGGGTACGAGAGCGGCTCGGTGTGGGTGACTGTCATGCGGAACCCCCGTGCTCCAGATTGTAAGCAGCTGCTTACAACGCTACACAGGTCGAGGTCTCACGTCGAGCGCCGATCCGGCCACACCCAGTCACCGCGGTAACGGAAAGTTTCCGTCCACATGTCACCGTGAGCCATTGCCGGGTCACCGGAGACTAGGTTACGGTGACCTAGGTGTGGATCGAGATCCTCCTGCTGTCGAAGCTGGCCCGCGAACCGATGCACGGCTATGAGCTGCGCAAAGCCGTGGAGGCGTCGACCGGGCACACCTTGTCGAACAACTCGCTGTACCCCACGCTTCGGCGCTTCGTCGACGCCGGTGCGGTGAGCCGCAGTGCCGAGGAGCAGGAGGCCAAGCCGCCGCGGCACGTCTACACGATCACCGACGTCGGGCGGGAGCTGCTGCACGACCTGCTCGCGGACTTCCCGCCCGAGCTGGCGCTCAGCCAGGAGGAGTTCCTGGCGCGCGTCGGGAACTTCGGGTGGCTGCGCCCGGAAGAACGGGCGCGGGTGCTCGAAGTCCGCGAACGGGCGCTGACCGCCGAGCAACGACGGCTGACCGAGCTCGCCGCCGGGCAGGCCGATCCGTGGAGCCGCGCCGCGCTGCGGCACGTGCTCGGGCGGTTCGACGCCGAACTGCGCTGGCTTTCCGATCTGAACCCCAGGAGCGACGCATGACCACCACCGAACAAACGCCTCGGCTCCCCTTCACCCGCGGCAACGCGCTCGAGATCGCCCCGGACTACGAGGCGCTCCGGCGGCAGACGCCCGTGAGCCGCGTGCTCACCCCGGCCGGCGACCCCGCCTGGCTCATCACCTCCTACGAGGAGGCCAAGGAGGTCTTCCGCGACCGGCGCTTCGGGCGCTCGCACCCGGCGCCGGAGCAGGCGTCGCGGATCTCCTACGCCGCGGTGCAGGACGGGCCGAGCGGGGACTTCGAAAACGAAGAGCGGGAGCACAAGCGGATGCGCCGGATGCTGGCGCCCGCCTTCTCCGCGCCGCGCATGCGCGCCCTCGGCGACCGGATCGCCGAGCTGACCGACCGCTGCCTCGACGACCTGCAGGCCGCCCGCGACGCCGACCCGGGCGCGCCGGTCGACCTCACCGACTTCCTCGCGTTCCCCTTGCCCGTGCTGGTGATCTGCGAGCTGCTCGGCGTGCCCTACGAGGACCGCGAGAAGTTCCGCGGCCTGTCCGAGCGGATCGCCCGGATGGACGGCGGCGAGGACGCGCAGGCCGCCATGACCGAGTTCAAGGCGTACATGACAGAGCTGGCCGAGGCCAAGCGCGCGGACCCGCAACCGGACGTCATCTCCGACATGGTCGCCGTCCAGGCCGAAGACCCGACCTTCACCGACGACGACCTCGCCCGGATGGGCGCCGGGCTGCTGTTCGCCGGCCACGAGACGACGTCGACGCGGATCGCGATGGGCACGCTGTTCCTGCTCACCGACACCGCCCGCCGCGACCGGTTCGCCGCCGACCCCGAAGGCCAGGTCGCGCAGACCGTCGAGGAGATCCTGCGGCTGACCGCCACCAGCGGCACCGGCCTCCTGCGGTACGCGCACGAGGACGTCGAGATCGCGGGCACCCGGATCGCCCGCGGCGACGCCGTCCTCATCTCCAGCGACGCGGCCAACCGCGACGCGGCGGTGTTCGCCGACCCCGACGAGTTCGACCCGGACCGGACGCCGAACGTCCACCTCGCCTTCGGCACCGGCGCGCACGTCTGCATCGGCGCCAACCTCGCCCGCACCGAGCTGCGGACGGTGTTCCCGAAGCTGTTCCGCCGCTTCCCGGGCCTGCGGCTCGCGGTCGGGATCGACGAGATCCCGGTCCGCACCAACCGCGTGGCCGGCGGCGTCGACCGCGTCCCGGTGGAGTGGTGAACCGATGAAGATCACCGCCGACACCGAAAGCTGTGTCGCTTCCGGACAGTGCGTGCTGCTCGCGCCGGGGACGTTCGACCAGGACGAGGAGACCGGCACGGTCGTCCTCCTCGCCGAAGAACCGGCGGCGGGCGAGGAGGACGCGGTCCGGCAGGCCGAGCTGACCTGCCCGGCCGCCGCGCTCCGGCTCACCGGCACGTAGGCGGGCGCACGCGCGTCCGGTTAGCGGCTCAGGCCGAGCGCCCCAATGTGGCGTTCGGTGCGTCGGACGCACCCAATGTGGCGTTCGGTGCGTTGGACGCAACCAACGCCACATTGGGGCGCTTGAGGCGGGCGCACGCGCGTCCGGTTTGCCGGTTAACCTGCACCGGTGAGCGAACAGCCCGGCCGGAAGCGGGACGCGGCCGCGACGCGGCTGGCGTTGCTCGACGCCGCCGCGAAGCTGTTCGCCGAACGCGGCTTCGACCGGACGACCGTGCGGGACATCGCCAAGCTCGCCGGGGTCAACCAGTCGCTGCTCTTCCGCTACTTCGGCAGCAAGGAAGCGCTGTTCGAGGCGGTCATCGCGCGCAACGGGCGCGAACAGCTGGCCACCACGCCGCCCGAGCGGCTCTTCAGCGCTTCCTTGCGCAGCATGCTGGCGCCGGACGGCGCGGGGAACCGGACGCTGGAGACGTACCTGCGCTCGTCGGGCAGCGACGGCGTCGCGGCCGCGATCCGGCAGGAGATCGGCGAGGAGTACGCGCGGGTGCTGGCGACGCTGACCGACGCCCCGGACGCCGAGCTGCGCGCCGACCTCGCGCTGGCCTGGCTGATGGGCATCGCGCTGGTCCGCGAGATCTCCGGCAAGGAGCCGCTGGCCAGCGCCGACCCCGAAGAGGTCTGCCGGCTCGTGCTCACCGCGACCCGGACGCTGCTGGAGCGCAGCGAATAACCGCTGGACACCCGCCCTAACGTCGGGGTCATGGTGCCCTTCCCGCCCGCGGCGACCGAGGCCGAGTTCGAGGCGCTCACCCGCGCCGGTCTGCTGCCCGCGGTCACCGGCCTGCTGGGGCGCGACGACGTCGTGCCGTTCACCGAGGGTTCGCTGCCGGTGTACGCCGTCGGCGACGACCTGGTCCTCAAGCTGTACCCGCCGCTGTACCGCGACGAAATCACCACCGAACGCACGATGCTCGAGGTGCTGCCCGGCAGCCTGCCGACACCGGCGCTGAAGGACGCGGGCGAGCACGACGGCTGGGCCTGGCTGCTGATGGAACGCCTGCCCGGCCGGACCCTCAAGGAGGCCTGGCCGACGCTGTCCACCGAGGACAGGCGGCGGCTGATGCCCGAACTGGGCGAACTGCTGGCCACGTTCCACGCGGTCGACGACCCGCGGCTGGCGGGCCTGGCCCCCGTGGACTGGTCCGAGTTCGTCGCGAGGCAACGCGCGAAGGTCGTCGAGCACCACCGCCGGACCAAGCTGGACGAAGCCTGGGTGGCGCGGATCCCGGCGTTCCTCGACGCCGTCGACCTCGGGACGCCGCCGGTCGTGCCGCTGCACACCGAGTTCATGCGCGACCACGTGATGATCGACAACGGCCGCATCACGGGACTGTTCGACTTCGAACCCGCGATGCGCGGCGCGGCGGAGTACGACTTCGTGGCGGTGGGCCTGTTCGTGACCAGTGGCGACGCCGACCTCCTGCGCCGGTTCCTCGACGGCTACGGGCAGTCGATCGACGAACGCCGTTGCCTGGCGTACGCGCTGCTGCACGTCTACAGCAACTTCCCGTGGTACTTCAGGGAACTGCCCGCACCGCCGGAACCGACGCTGGAAGCGCTCGCGACGGCTTGGTGGGGTTCAGGGCAAGGCGCGCCGAAGTAGCTCCGCCAGGTGCACCGGACGGCGGCCCGACTCCTGCTCGATCTGCGTCCGGCAGCTGAAGCCGTCCGACACCACCACCGTGTCTTCCGAAGCCGCGCGGATCGCCGGGAGCATCCGGTCCTCCGCCACCGCCTTCGAGACGTCGTAGTGGCCGCGCTCGAAGCCGAAGTTGCCCGCCAGGCCGCAACAGCCCGAATCCAGCGTCTTGTTGCGGATGCCCGCGGCCGCCATCGCCGACTCGTCCGCGCCGAAGCCGAGGACCGCGTGCTGGTGGCAATGCACCTGCGTGATGGCGTCGACGTCCAGTGCCGCGAACGGGATCGGCGCCCGCTCCAGCAGTTCCGCGAAGGTGAACGTCCGCGACGCCAGCAGTTCCGCGCGCGCGTCGCCGGGCATGAGCGCGGGCAGGTCGCCGCGGAACAGCGCCGTGCAGCTCGGTTCGAGCCCGGCCACCTCGTAGCCGTCCTCCAGGTACGGCGCGAGCACGGCCAGGGTCCGGTCCAGCACGCGCCGGGCCACGCCGAGCTGGCCGGTCGACACCCACGTCAGTCCACAGCAGACCCCGCGGTCCGGGAGCACGACGTCGTAGCCCGCCGCGGTGAGCACCTCGTACGCGGCGTCGAGCACCGACGGCGTCAGGTAGTTGTTGAAGGAATCCGGCCACAGCACGACCCGGCGCTCGCCCGAAGCCCGGCGCCGCAGATCCGCCCGCGAACTGGTGAACGGCGAAGCGGCGAACGACGGCAGATCGCGTTCCGGCGCGATCCCGCCGAGCCGTTTCACCCAGCCCGCCAAGCGAGACCGCCCGACGGCGTTGGCCAGCCGCGGTGCCCGGGCGCTGAGCCGCAGCCACAGCGGCAGCCAGCCCATCGAGTAGTGCGACGCCGGACGCAGCCGGCGGCGGTAGTGCTGGTGCAGGAACTCGGACTTGTACGTCGCCATGTCGACGTCGACCGGGCAGTCCGACAGGCATCCCTTGCAGGACAGGCACAAGTCCAGCGCGTCGTGCACTTCGGCCGACCGCCAGCCGCCCTTGATCACTTCGCCGTTGATCATCTCGGCCAGCAGGTGCGCGCGCCCGCGCGTCGAGTGCTGCTCCTCGCGGGTGGCCCGATAGCTCGGGCACATCACCCCGCCACCGCTGGTGTTGCGGCACTTCCCGACGCCGACGCAGCGCCGCATCGCCTGCCCGAAACTCGCCCGGTCCTCCGGGTAGCCGAGGAGCACACTGTCCTCAAAGGACGGCGAGGTGGCCCGCACGCGCAGGTCCGCGTCGACCGCCCGCGGCGCCACCAGGATGCCCGGGTTCATCCGCCCGGCCGGGTCGAAGATCGCCTTGAACCGCGCGAAGACGTCCATCATCTCCGGGCTGTACATCCGGGACAGCAGCTCGGAGCGCGCCTGGCCGTCGCCGTGCTCGCCGGACAGCGAGCCGCCGTGCGCGGCGACGAGGTCCGCGGCCTCTTCCAGGAACCGCCGGAAGTCCGCGACGCCGGACGCCGACAGCAGGTCGAAGTCCAGCCGCAGGTGCAGGCAGCCTTCGCCGTAGTGGCCGTAGACGACGCTGCGCCGACCGTGCGCGCGCATGAGTTCCTTGAACTCGCGCAGGTACGCGCCGAGCCGCTCGGGCGGGACGGCGGCGTCCTCCCAGCCGGGCCAGGCTTCCGAGCCGTCGGCGAGCCGCGTCGCGAGCCCGGCGCCCTCTTCGCGGATGCGCCACAGCCCACGTTGCGCGGCGGGGTCGTCGACGATCGCGAAGCCCGTCAGATCGAGGGACGCCGCCAGGGCCCGAGCCCGCGAAGCCGGGTCTTCCCCGGCCAGCTCGACGAACAGCCACGCGCCGCCCGGCGGCAGGTCGCCGGCCCGGCCCGGCAGCATCGCGACCAGCTCGGCGTCCACGCCTTCGACGGTCAGCGGGGACCACGGCAGGATCGCCGGAACCGCGTCCGCCGCCGCGATGTCGGACGGGAACCCCAGCACGGCCAGCACTTTCCGGTCCGGGAGCCGGGCGAGCGAGACGGTCGCCTCCAGGATCGTCACGCACGTGCCCTCGCTCCCGACGAGCGCCTTGGCGACGTCGAACCCGTTCTCCGGCAACAGGTGTTCGAGCCCGTAGCCGGACACGCGGCGCGGCCACGTCGAGAGTTCCTTGCGCAGCAACGCCAGGTTGTCGCGCACCAGCGCGCGCAGCTCGTCGAAGATCCGGCCCTCGGTGGGCTCGTCCGGCCCGACGCGCAGCCGCGTGCCGTCGTAGAGCAGCACCTCCAGCGAGCGGACGACGTCGACCGTGCGCCCCCACGCCACCGAGTGCGAACCGCACGCGTTGTTGCCGATCATGCCGCCGAGCGTGCAGCGGCTGTGCGTCGACGGGTCCGGCCCGAACCGCAGCCCGTGCGGCGCCGCGACCGCCTGCAGGTCGTCGAGCACCGTGCCGGGCAGCACTCGCGCGAGCCTGGTCTCCGGGTCGAGCGAGAGCACCCCGCCGAGGTGGCGGGACGCGTCGATCACCAGCCCGGGCCCGCACGCGTTCCCGGCGACGCTCGTACCGCCGCCGCGCGCGATCACCGGCAGGTCACGGGCGCGGGCCTCGGCGACCGCGGCGACGACGTCGTCGACGGTCTTCGGCAGCACAACTCCCCGCGGCACGTGCCGGTAGTTGGACGCGTCGGTGGTGTAGAGCGCGAGCGTGGCGGCGTCGGTGAGGATCTCCACGCCCCCATTCAAGTCGACCGGGCGCCCGCTTACCTCTCCAGCCGGGTATGTCCGAAACCACAGTCCGTGTGCGATCGTGGGCGCGTGACGGCAAAGGAGCACGTCGCCGAGTACAGCGCGGTGCTGGGCGAGCTGCTGCGCGAGCGCGAAAAACTGCTCGGCACGCTCGACCGCGTCGCCGCGCTGCACGGGACCGCGCGCCTGATCCGGGAGGCGGTCGGGGCGAAGGCCGGCTTCGTCGGCGAGCTCACCGAGCCGGGGCTGGCCGTGATCCGCTGGATGTCCGGCAACCGCACGGACGCGCTGCAGGACCTCGAGGTGTCGACGGGCCAGGGCGTCGGGGGCCGGGTGCTGGCGCTGGGCCGGCCGGTCCGCGTCGCCGACTACGTCAGCGCGCCGACGATCACCCACCACTTCGACGCCCAGGTGCGCGGCGAGGGCCTGGCCGCGCTGCTCGCCGTCCCGATCGTGGCGCGCGGCGAGACCGTCGCCATCGCCTACGCCGCCATGCGCGAGCCCGCCGACTTCGGCGACGACGCCGTCCGGCGGATGGAGGAGGTCGCCTCCCAGGCCGGGGCGGCCTTGCACCTGGCACGGGTGGCCGAGACGGACCGCGCGGCCGCGGTGGCCGGCGAACGCCTGCGGATGCAGAGCGCGCTGCACGACTCCGTCGGCGCGCTGCTGTTCTCCATCGGCGTCCAGGTCCGCGACCTGACCGCGGACCTGCACGGCAACCCGGCGCTCGCGGCCCGGCTGCAACGGCTGGAAGGGGACGTCTCGGCGGCCGCCGGGGCGCTGCGGGAGTCGCTGCTCGCGCTGTCGGAGTCCAGCCCGGAGCGGGCGCTGCCGGTCGAGCTGGCCGAGCACTGCCGCTCGTTCCAGGCGCGCTGCGGCGTCCCGGCGCGGTTCGTGCAGCTCGCGGCGGTACCGCCGCTGGACGCCGAACGGACGGCGCTGCTGGTGTCCGCCGTCCGCGAAGGGCTGCTCAACGTCGAGAAGCACGCGCGGGCGTCGTCGGTCATCGTCAGCCTCCTGCCCAGCGAAGACGGGGTCCAGGTGGTCGTCGCGGACGACGGCACCGGCGCGCCTGCCGCCCCCGGCACCGGCGTCGGCCTGCGGACGCTCGCCGGGCGCGCCCTGCGGCTCGGCGGCCGGGTCAGCCTGGTCCGCGACGAAGACGACGGCTGCACGCTGCGCGCGTGGGTGCCGCTGGTGCGGCCGTGACGACGGCGACCGTGTTCGTCGTCGACGACCACCCGGTGGTCCGCGACGGTGTGACGCTGCTGCTGCGCTCGGACCCGTGCCTGCGGGTGGCCGGCTCGGCGGAGTCCGGGCGGGCGGCGATCCAGCGCGTCGCGCAGGTGCGGCCCGACCTCATCCTGCTCGACCTGCGGCTGCCGGACATGCTCGCGCCCGAGGTGATCGCCGAGCTGCGGCACGTGCACCCGGCCGCGCGGATCGTGGTGTTCACCGCCCACGGCGACCACCAGGGCGTGCTGGCCGCGCTGGACTCGGGCGCGCACGGCTGCCTGCTCAAGGACGTCGCCGGCACCGACCTCGTGGCGGCGCTGCGGCGGGTCCTGCGCGGCGAGCGCGTCGTCGACCCGCGGATCCTGCCCGACGAAGGGCAGCGGTCGGACGCGCTGGCCCGCAGCGGCCTGACCCGCCGGGAGTACGAGGTGCTGCGGCTGGCCGCGCAGGGCCAGACGAACCCGGAGATCGCGGAGTCGACGGGGCTGGCGCGCAACACGGTGAAGACGTACCTGCAGTCGGCGCTGCACAAGCTGGGCGCGCGCAACCGGGTCGAGGCGATCGGCAAGGCCAGCGAGGCCGGGCTGCTGTGAGATCGTCCCTCGGGTGACGATCGACCTGCACGCGCACAGCACGGCCTCCGACGGGACGACGCCGCCGTCGGAGCTGCCCCGGCTGGCCGCCGAAGCCGGCCTGACGGTGCTGGCCCTCACCGACCACGACACCTTCGCGGGCTTGGCCGAAGCCTCCGCCGCCTCGGACATCGAACTCGTCCCCGGCGTCGAGATCTCCTGCCGCCTCGACGACGCCGAGGTGCACCTGCTCGGGCTGTTCGTCGACCCCGGGCACGCGGCGCTGGCGGCCGAGCTGGAGCTGATCCGCACCGACCGGGACCGCCGCGGGGAGCGGATGGTCGAGCGCTGCCGCGAGCTGGGCGCGCCGATCACCCTCTCGCGAGTCCGCGAAATCGCGGGTGGCGCACCGCTCGGCCGGCCGCACATCGCCGCCGCGCTGGCCGCCGTCGGCATCACCGACGCCTTCACCTCGGACTGGATCGCCGACGGCGGCCGCGCCGACGTCCCGAAGCACGTCCTGGCCACGGTGGACGCGATCGGCCTGGTTCGCGCGGCGGGCGGGGTCGCGGTGCTGGCCCACCCGCGGTCGGTGAAGCGCCGCGCTTCGGTGTCGGACGCCCAGCTGGAAGCGCTGGCCGCGGCCGGGCTCGCCGGGCTCGAGGTGGACCATCCGGAGCAGCCTCCGGAGGTCCGCGCCCGGCTGCGTGACGTGGCCGCTTCAGTCGGGCTGCTCACCACGGGGTCCAGCGACTTCCACGGCGACCGCAAGCCGGTCCGCCTCGGCGAGTGCACCACCTCCCCCGAGGTCTTCGCCGCGCTCCGGGACGGTGCCGGGACGTCTTGAATGAGTCATTCAGGACCTCCGAAGACCTGAATGAGTCATTCAAGACGTCGGCGAAGCCGCCGAGGGAGCCGCCGCACCGTTGCCGGCCGAGCCGGGCCGCTGTCAGGTCCCGATGAGGCGCTCACGGAGTCCGCCGTGTCCGTTTCGTAGCACAGGGGGTCTCCAGGTGGGGGTGTCCGAGGGCCCCGGGTGAACGCAGGATGACCGCCACTGATCGTGACTCACGTCACACGAGTGGAGGAGGCCTCTTGCGTCCTGGAGTGAGTCCGTGCTGACCGTCCGTGGCCTGCGGGTGCGGTACGGCCGGTCGACGGCCGCCCTGCACGGCATCGACCTCGACGTTTCCGCCGACGGCGTGCTGGCCGTGCTCGGCAGCAACGGCGCCGGGAAGTCCACTCTTCTCAGAGCCGTCTCGGGCACCCTCCGCATGCACCGGGGCGCGATCGACGGCGGCGAAATCCGCTACGCCGGGCACGCGCTCGGCAAGCTCGACCCCGCCCGGATCGTCCGGCTCGGCGTCGTCGGCGTGCCCGAAGGGCGGCAGGTCTTCGCCCGGATGACCGTCGAGGAGAACCTGCGCGCCGGCGGCATCGGGGCGCGCACGGCGGCCGAGCGCACCGCCGCCCGCAAGCGCGTCGACGAGCTGTTCCCGGTGCTCACCGAACGCGCCAAGCAGCGCGCCGGGCTGCTGTCCGGCGGCGAGCAGCAGATGCTGGCGATCGGCCGCGCGCTGATGTCCGCGCCGAAGCTGCTGCTGCTCGACGAGCCCTCGCTGGGCCTCGCGCCGAAGATCGTCGAGCAGATCGGCCGGACCATCCGGGAGATCCACGAGCAGGGCACCGCGGTGGTGCTGGTGGAGCAGAACGCCGTGATGGCGCTGAACGTCGCCGACCACGCCGTGGTGCTGGAGGTCGGCCGGGTGGCGCTGGCCGGGACCGCGGCCGAGCTCGCCGCCAGCCAGGACGTCCAGCGGCTCTACCTCGGCGGGCACGCCGAGTCGCAGGAGACCGCCGACGCCGAGGCGGAACGCGCGCGCGAGCAGCTCGCCGGCCGGACCCTGTCGAGGTGGGCCGGATGACGCCGCCGGAACTGCGCGTCGAGGACGTCTCCCTGCGGTTCGGCGGGATCCGGGCCCTGGACGAGGTCAGCTTCACCGTCGCCCCCGGTTCGCTGCACGCGCTGATCGGGCCGAACGGCGCCGGGAAGTCCAGCTGCTTCAACGTGATCAGCGGCCTCTACCGGGCGAACGCCGGCCGCGTGCGGCTCGGCGACACCGACCTCACCGGGCTCGCGCCGCACAAGCTCGCGCGCCTCGGCGTCGGGCGGTCGTTCCAGAACGCCGCGCTGTCGGCCGGCTCGACCGTGCTGGACAACGTCATGCTCGGCAGGCACGCGCTGACCCGCGGCGGCTTCCTCGAGATCGGGCTGCGGCTGCCGTGGACGGTCCGCGCCGAACGGCGGCACGCCGCCCGCGCGCGGGAGATCTGCGCGTTCCTCGGCCTCGGCGCGGTCGTCGACGCACCCGTGGGCGCGCTCCCCTACGGCGTCGTCAAGCGCGTCGACCTCGCCCGCGCGCTCGCCGTCGAACCGGTGCTGCTCCTGCTCGACGAGCCCGCGGCCGGGATGAACGCGGCCGAAACCGCAGAGCTGGCCGGCACGATCAGCGGGATCCGCGCCGAGCTGGGCATCTCGATCCTGCTCGTGGAGCACGACATGGGCCTGGTGATGGGCATCGCCGACCGGGTCACCGTGCTCGACTTCGGCCGCCGCATCGCCGACGGCACCCCCGCGGAAGTCCAGTCCGACCCGGACGTCATCAAGGCCTACCTGGGCACGGAGGCGGCGTGAACACATTCCTGCAGCTCGTGGTGAACGGCCTCGGCAAGGGCGCGGTGTTCGCGTTGCTCGCGCTGGGGTTCGTGATCATCTTCAAGGCCACCGAAGTGGTCAACTTCGCGCACGGCTCGCTCGTGCTCTTCGGCGGCTACCTCGTCGTGGTTACGCGGGACGCGCTCGGCTGGGTCGGCGCTTCGCTGGTCGGCATCGTCTCGGCCGGGCTGCTCGGCCTGGTCGTGGAACGACTGCTGCTGTCCCGGTCCCGCCACGCCGACGCGAACAGCCTGGCGCTGCTCACCATCGGCGTCGACGTGATCGTCACCGAGGAGATCGTGCGCCGCCTCGGCGTCACGCTGCCCTTCCTCGGCGGCGCCTGGGACGCGAAGCCGTTCCAGCTCGGCGGGATCACGCTCTTCCGCACCCACCTGGTCGCACTGGGTGTGGCCGCGGTGCTGATCACGGCGTTCTGGCTGGCCTTCAAGTACTCGAACTGGGGCGTGGCCATGCGGGCGCAGGCGGAGAACCGCGAAGCCGCCGCGCTGATGGGCATCCGCAGCTCCCGCGTGACGGCGACCGCGTGGCTGGTCGCCGGGCTGCTGGCCGGCGTGGCCGTGCTGTTCATCGCCACGCAGGACTTCTCCGGCGCCGGCCTTTCCCGCGGGACGCACTCGATCGCGCTGGCCGCGTTCCCCGCGGCCATCCTCGGCGGGCTCGACTCGACGGCGGGCGCGGTGGTCGGCGGCTTGGTCGTCGGTCTCGTGGAAGCGCTGTCCGCGCAGTACGTCTCGTTCGACTTCTCCAAGAGCGCGGTGTTCCTGGTGATGCTGGTCGTCCTGGTGGTGCGGCCCTCGGGGCTGTTCGGCACGAGGGAGCGAACGCGTGTCTGACAGCGCCGTGTCCGAAGTGGACGCCCCAGCCGAGCCGCAGGCACCGCCGCGGCCCCGCCGGAACCCGGCCAAGCTCGTGCGCACGATCGCCTGGCTGGCCCTGCTGGTGGTCCTGCTCGCCCTGCCGCTCTACCTCGACGCCGCCTGGCTGAAGGCCGGGCAGTACATGATGATCGGCGCGGTCGGCGCGATCGGGCTGACGCTGGTGGTCGGGCAGGCCGGGCAGCTTTCCCTGGCGCACGCCTTCTTCCTGCTCGCCGGCGGCACGGCCTACACCGTGCTGTCCGGGCCGACCGGGGACGACCGCGTGATCGGGTTCGGCCTCGACCCGGGCTTGTCCCTGCTCGGCGCGGTGGCCGTCGCGGCCCTGCTGGGCCTGGCCTTCGCCCCGGTCGCCGGCCGGCTGCGCGGCATCTACCTCGGGGTCGCCTCCCTCGCACTGGTGTTCCTCGGCCTCTACTTCGGACAGTCGGCCGAGGAGTTCACCGGCGGGACGTCGACCGGGCGCGCGCCGGCGCCGTTCTCGCTGTTCGGCTTCCCGTTCACCAACGACGGTCCCGAAATCAGCCTGCTCGGCGTGCCGATCCGGCAGGCCGAGCGCACCTGGTACCTGTTCCTGCTGCTGACCGTGCTGGCGTTCGTGATCGCGCGAGGCGCCGTCCGCGGCCGCGTCGGACGCTCGTGGCGGGCGGTGCGCGACAACGAAGCCGCGGCCGCGGTGATGGGCGTCAGCGTCCTGCGCGCGAAGGCGGGCGCGTTCGCGGTCTCGTCGGCCTACGGCGGCCTGGCCGGCGCGATGACCGTGCTGTGGTTCGACATCCTCAAGCCGGACGAAAGCGAGTTCGGCACCTACGGCATCAACGTGTCCATCGCCTACCTGGCGATGGTCATCATCGGCGGCCTCGGCTCGGTCCCCGGCGCGCTGGTCGGCGCGCTCATCGTCGACGGGCTGCCGCAGGTCCTCGCCCTGTATTCGGCCGACCTGGGCTGGTTCTCCGGCACCGGCGACGGCGCGCTGACCCCGGTGCTGGTCAGCTCGTTCGTCTACGGCGCCGCGATCATCCTCGTCGTGCTGTTCGAGCCGGGCGGGCTCGCCGCGATCGGCCGCCGGCTCACCCAGCGCCGTCAACCCCCGGAGGAATCATGAAACGCACACACCTGGCGGCGGCGCTGGCGGCCGTCCTCGTCCTCTCGGCGTGCAGCACGAAAGCGGGCGACTCGGGCTCGTCGGGCTCCGACAGCTCGGGCGTCAAGACCGGCAAGGGGGTGACGGCGACCGAGGTGACGCTCGGCGTGATGACCGACAAGTCCGGCGTGTTCAAGAACCTCGGCCTCGGCGTCACGCAGGGCAACGAACTGTGGGCCAAGGACTTCAACGCCGCCGGCGGCGTCTGCGGCCGGCAGGTCAAGCTCGAAGAGGTCGACCACGGCTACAAGGCCGACACCGCGAAGACGCTGTACCCGCAGATCGAGCCGAAGGTGCTCGGGTTCGTGCAGCTGCTCGGCTCGCCGGTGGTGGCCGCGCTGAAGCAGAACCTGGCTTCGGACAAGGCCGTCGCCGCGCCCGCGTCGTGGTCCTCGGAGCTGCTCGACAACCCGTACGTGATGATCGTCGGCACCACCTACGACGTGGAGATGATCGACGGCCTGTCCTACCTGCAGGAGCAGGGACTGCTGAAGGACGGCGACACGATCGGGCACGTCTACATCGACGGCGAGTACGGCAAGAACGGCCTGCGCGGCTCGCAGTTCTACGCGAAGAAGCACAACCTGACGGTCAAGGAAGTGAAGATCACCTCGACCGACAGCGACCTCACGAACGTCATCACCGGGCTGAAGGGCGCCGGGGTCAAGCTGATCGCGCTGACCACCACGCCCGCGCAGACCGGGTCCGCGGTCGCGGCGAACAAGGCGCTCGGGCTGAACGTGCCGGTGCTGGGCAACAACCCGACGTTCGACCCGGCGCTGCTGAAGAGCCCCGCCGCGGGCGCGCTGGACAAGCTCACGGTCGTCGCGAGCAGCGTCCCGTTCTCGGCCGACCTGCCCAAGGCCAAGGACGTCGCGGCGAAGTACAAGGCCGCGTACAAGGAGACGCCGAACGGCGGTGTCCCCTACGGGTACGCCGTCGGTGAGGTGTGGGGCGCGGTGCTGAAGAAGGCGTGCGAGAACAAGGACCTCACGCGCGACGGCATCTCCGCGGCCCTGAAGCAGACGACGTCGGCGAACACGGACAACCTGGTCGCGGCGCTCGACTTCTCCAAGCCGGGGACGCCGGCGACGCGCCAGGTGTACGCGGCCACCCCGGACGCTTCGGCCGAGGGCGGCGTCAAGTACGTCAAGCCGCTGTTCGAAGCGCCCGAGGCTAAGGAATACGTGGCGCCGCACCAGAAGTGAGCCGACGCTCGGCCAGCGCGGCCGCCTCGTAGAGCGGGGTGGTCGCGTTGGCCTTCGCGGCGCTCAGCAGGTCGGTCACGGTCTGCTCGATCGTCTCGACGCGGGCGAGCGCGGCCTCGTGATCCAGGCCCTCCGCTTCGCGGGAGAGCGTGTAGAGGATCCCTCCGGCACTCGCCACGTAGTCGGGGATCCAGAGGACGCCGCGCGCGGCCAGGTCGTCGGCGACGGCGTCGTCGGTGAGCTGGTTGTTGGCGGGCCCGACGACGAGCGGGGTGTCGAGCCGGGCCACCGTCTCGGGGCTCAGCACGCCGCCGACCGCGGCCGGGATCACCACGTCGGCGGTCAGGGTGAGCGCTTTCTCCGGCTCGGCCCAGGTCAAGCCGCTCTTCTCGGCGCCGGCGCGCTTGGCGGGGTCGATGTCGGAGACGACCACGTCGGCGCCGGCCGCCCGCAGGCTCGCCGCGAGGTGCGCGCCCACGGAGCCGTAGCCGCTGATCACCACCCGGCGCCCGGTCAGGTCCGCCGGTCCGGCCGCCCGGAGCGCGGCGAGCACGCCGACGGCGGTGGGGCCGCTGGAGGAACCGGTTCCGCCCGCGGACTCGGGCGTGCAGAACGCGTACGGGGAGGACTCCCGGAGCACCAGCATGTCGGCCGGGCCGGTGCCCACGTCCGGCCCGGCCCGGTACGCGCCGCCGAACTCGGCGATCAGGTCGGCGTGGTCGAGCAGGACGGCCCGGCGTTCCTCGGGCGAGAGCACGCGCCCGACCTCCGGCGCGATGACGCTCTTGCCGCCGCCGAACGCGAGCCCGGCGACGGCGCACTTCGCCGTCATGGCCGCCGACAGGCGCAAGACGTCGCCGACGGCTTCTTCGAACGTGGCGTAGGGCTTGAAGCGGCAGCCGCCGACGGCGGGGCCGAGCGCGGTCGAATGGATCGCGACCATCGTGGTGATGCCGGATCGACGGCCCCGGCGGGCGACGAGGTGCTCATGTGCGGTCATGTCCGCCGAAGTTAGAGTGATCGTCGGCGGTGCGGACGTCGCACCGAACGAAATTCGTTTTCGACGGGGAGGTCACGGTGCTCGACGAACTTGATTCGGCGATCGTGCGGCACCTGCAGGAAGACGCGCGGCAGACCAACCGGGACATCGCCCGCAAGGTCGGCATCGCCCCCTCGACGTGCCTCGAGCGCATCCGGCTGCTGCGTGAGCGCGGCGTCATCCGCGGCTACCACGCCGACATCGACCTGGCGAGCCTCAACCGCGGCGTCCGAGCGCTCGTCACGGCGCAGGTGCGGCCGCTGAGCCGGGCCGTCATCGACTCCTTCCAGCGGTCGATCGCCGAACTGCCGGAAGTGCTCTCGGTGTACGTGACCGCGGGCAGTGACGATTTCCTGATCGAGGTCACCACACCGGACATCGACGCGCTGCACGCTTTCCTCACCGACCGGCTGGCACTGCGCCGGGAGATCGTCGGGTTCCGCACGTCGATCGTTTTCCGCCACCTGCGCAAGACGACGCTTGAACCGCTCGCTTAGGGGTATCCGGGGATCACCCGGAAATCCGCGACACGCCACCCCTACGTGCACCCCTGAAATACCCGGGTTCGCACGCTGAGAGGCGGAAACTGTCGGTGGTGAGGCGTCTAATGGGCACGACGGGAAGGAGGCGCCGCCATGATCACCGCATTGAACCATCGTGAGCGGGCCACGTTGAGAGCCGTGGCCGGGGGCCACGCCGAGATCAGCTGCAGCTGCGAGCCCGACCTGTTCATCGACGGCCTGAGCTGCTGCGACCAGTCCACCGTGCACCGCCTCGCGCGGCTCGGCCTGATCGCACCCGCACACCCCGGCAAGTGCGGCGACCGCGTGCCCGCGCTGCTGACCGAGGCCGGGGCGTCGGCACTCGGCGAGGTCCTCGCCATGGCCGCGTAATTTCGTTGCCACGCACTGGGGTCACTGCCAGCATCACCCGATGCACGTATTCCTCGAAACCGAGCGGCTGATCCTCCGCCGGTTCACCGAGAACGACGCGGACGCGCTCTTCGAGCTCTACGACGACGCGGACGTGATGAAGTACCTCAATGGGGGCCTGCCGGCCGACCGCACGGAGATCACCGAAAAGGATCTCCCCGCGTTCCTCGGTTACTACGAGCGTTTCCCCGGTTACGGGTTCTGGGCGGCGATCGAGAAGCGGACCGGCGATTTCCTGGGGTGGTTCCACTTCCGCCCGCGCCCGCAAGACCCGCCGGACGAGCCCGAGCTGGGGTACCGGCTGCACCGCAAGGCCTGGGGCCGCGGCTACGGCACCGAGGGCTCGGCGGCGCTGCTCGCGAAGGGGTTCACCGAACTGGGGGTCACCCGCGTGACGGCGTCCACCATGAAGGTGAACGAACGCTCGCGGCGCGTGATGGAGAAACTGGGGATGACGTTCGTCCGCGCGTACTTCGAGGAGTTCCCCGAGCACGAGCGGGCCCCGGGCAGCGAACACGGCGAGGTCGAGTACGCCATCACCCGCGAAGAGTGGTCCCGTGGTCGTGAGTGCTGAGTCGGGTTCTAACCCGACTCAGCACTCACGACCGGTGGGTCAGCGGTAGACCTCGAACTCGTAGATCCGGGCCGCGCCGTTGCCGTCGTTCGCCGGCGTGGTGAGGTTCAGCTTCACGTACCGGGCCGACCGCGTCGTGATCGGGTGATAAGTGCGGCTGGCCCGCGACCCCGACACGTTCGCGACCGTCGTCCACGTACTGCCGTCGGTCGACGTCTGGATCGTGAAGGCGCCGGTGTTCCAGCCGGTCGTCTCCCCGCCGAGGCCGGCGTGCTTGACGACGAACGAGGACACGTTCTGCGCCGACCCGAGGTCGACCTGGAGGAACTTCGTCGCGGCCGTGCTGCAGAACTTGCTGTTGTTCGCCAGGCTGCCGTCGACGGCCTTGTCCGCGGTCTCGGCCGAGTTGCAGGTCGCCGAGCCGGTCGCCGCCTTGCCCTGCGCCAGGTTCGTGCCCAGCTCCGGCGCGGCCGGCGGCGGCGTGAACCCGTCGTTGTACGACGGCGGGACGTCCGCGGTGCTCGTGCCCCAGCTGCTCGGCGACGAGCCCATCGTGTAGCTCAGGCTCGACGCGCCCGCGATGTCGCCGTAGCGGATCCACGACTTGGTCGTCGCGGTCCCGTTGACGCTCAGGCTCTGCACGTACTGCGCGCCCTGGCCCGCGCCGGAGCCGGTGATCTGGATCGTCCCGCTCGGGCGCACGATCGAGACCGACGGGAACAGCGGGCCGTGCAGGGCCAGGACGTCCGCGCCCGGCGTCGCCGGGTACATGCCCAGCGCCGCGAAGACGTACCACGCCGACGTCGCGCCGAGGTCGTCGTTGCCGGGCAGGCCGCCCGCGCCGGTGGTGAACGACTCGTTCATCACGCGCCGCACCGCCGAGCTGGCGCCCTGCGGGTGGGCCGCGTAGTCGTACGCCCACGGCACGCCGTGCTCCGGCTCGTTGCCGATGTAGAAGTACGGCTGGGTGAGGCCGCCGTTGAGCTGGGTGAAGTGGTGGTCCAGCCGCTGGACGGCGGTCTGGCGGCCGCCCATCAGGTTGATCACGCCCTGGTAGTTGTAGGGCACCATCCAGGTGTACTGCGACGGGTTGCCCTCGGTGTACCCGCTGTCGCTCGACGGCACGACCGGCCACGCCCAGTTCCCGTCGCTGCCGCGCGGCTGGACGTAGCCCGAGTCGGTGCCGAACACGTTCTGCCACCACTGGGCACGCTGCATGTACGTGCTGTACTTCGCCGTGTCGCCGACCGCCTTCGCGAATTGCGCGATCGCGAAGTCCGACGCCGAGTATTCGAGCGAGTCCGACGGGTCTTCGTAGATGTAGTGCCGGCTGAGGTAGCCGCTTTCCCGGCCGCGGATCGCCTGGCCCTGCGCGGTGCCGCCGTTGGAACTCTTGTCCATCAACGTCAACGCCGCCGCGGTGTCGAAGCCGCGGACCCCGAAGGCGTACATGCTGCCCACGATGATCGGCCCGGGGTCACCGGTCATCACGAAGTGCTCGTTGCTGTTGTGCGACCATTTGGGCAGCAGGCCGCCCTGCTGGCCGTCCAGCACCATGGACTTCGCGATGTCGCTGGCCTCGTTCGGGGCGAGCAGCCCGATCAGCGCGGCCCACGACCGGTAGATGTCCCAGCCGGAGTAGTTCTGGTAGACGGTGTGGGACGCCGCGTGGATCGCCTGGTCGAACCCGCGGTACTGGCCGTTGGTGTCGCTCGCGATGTTCGGGTTCTGGAAGACGTGGTACAGCGCCGTGTAGAACTTCTGCAGGTCCGCGGCCGCGCCGCCGGTCACCTGCACGCGGTTGAGGACGTCGTTCCAGCTCGTGTCGGCCGCGCCGCGGACGCCGGCGAAGTCGAAGCCGGGGTTCTCCGCGGCGAGGTTCGCCTGCGCGTTGGCCAGGCTGACGAACGAGATGCCGACCTTCGCCTGCACCGTGGTGTTGCTGGAGGTGTCGAAGGTGACGTACCCGCCGGAGTTCGTGCCGCTGGTGCTCGCGGATCCCGCGCTCACGGTGCCGCCGAGCCAGGTGCCGAACCCGCTGGGCGCGCGGTCGAACTGGATCACGTAGAAGATCTGGTAGGTCTTGGAAGAACCGCAGAAACCGCCGCCGGTCACCGAACCGGTGAGCTGGCTGCCGCTGATGGAGATCGACCCGTTGCGGTTGCCGGTGGCGCTGCGGCCGGTGTTGACGAGCAGCCGCGCGGACGTCGTGTTCGGGTAGGTCAGCCTCATCGAGCCGGACCGCTTGGTCGCCGAAAGCTCGACGGTGGTGTTGTAGTTGTCGAGCTTGTTCTTGTAGTAACCGGGCGCGGCCGATTCGTTCGCCTTGGTGTAGCGCCCGGCGTACCCGGTCCAGCCGGTGCCCGGCGAAGTGCCGATGGCGCCGGTGATCGGCAGCAGGCCGAGGTCTTCGTTGTTGGGGCAGCCGGCGCCGTTGAAGTGGGTGAGGCTGAATTCTTCGATGCTCGTGTCGCTGTACCGGTACCCGGACGGCGACGCGGTCGGGGTGTCCGGGCTGAACTGCACCATCCCGAACGGCACGGTGGCACCCGGGTAGGTGCTGCCGCCGGCGCCGCCGGGCACCGGGTTGGGCGAGTTGCTGTTGTCGGTGCCGATGAAGGGATTCACGTACTGCGTAAGGGCTAACGTGGCGCCGTCGGCGGGTGTCGCGGCGAGCCCCGCACCGACGAGCGCGGCCGCGAGCAAAGCCGCGCGCACCCGTCTGCGCATCCTCGGGAGTGGTCCGGACATGGAACCCTTCCTCTCCTTGTCGCACGCTTTCCGCCGGGCGACAACGTTGTCGGGCGTCGTGACAACGTTGTCAGATCGGCGGGTGCCGCGCTGACAACGTCGAGGGGATCGAAGTGGTACCGGAACTCGGTGGCAGGACATGGTGCCACGGCGGGACCCTCCGGCGGAAGCACCGAAAGTTCGTTGTGCGCCAAGCGATCCGCGGACCGGACCAGTCAGGGGCGGTGGACCACTCGGCGGCCGCTCAGCCTTGGGTCGCCCAGTGGTCGCCGAGCGCGGTCGTCGTCGCTTCGCCGTTCGTCAAGTCCGCCAGCCAGCTCTCGAACGCGGGCGCCTCCCCCGGCGCCAGCCCGATCTCGAACCGCGCCCGCTCGTCGAAGCGAGTCGCGTGGAGCAAGTACGGCGACGCGCGCAAGTCGTTCTCCAGCCGGCCCGCGCGGTCGTAGCTCACCGCCACTTCCACCAACGCGAGACGCCGGTGTTCTAGTACACCAACAACTTCCAGTGCCTCCGAAACGGACTGTCCGTACGCGCGAATCAATCCCCCCGCGCCCAGCAGCACCCCGCCGAAGTAGCGCGTCACCACCGCGACCGCGTCCGTGACCTCCCGGCGGCGCAGCACTTCCAGCATCGGGGTACCCGCGGTACCGGCCGGTTCGCCGTCGTCGCTCGAGCGCTGCGTCCGGCCGTCGGGGCCGAGAACGAAGGCGTGGCAGTGGTGTCGTGCCCCCGGTTCGGCGCGACGGCGGCCCGCGATGAACTCGCGCGCGGCCTCCTCCGACGTCACCGGGGCGAGCGCGCAGAGGAACCGGGAGCGCTTGATCTCGATCTCGTGGACCCCGGATCGAGCCACGGAGAGATAACGATCAGTCATCGGCGGAGTCCGTCATGCCCCCAGCTTCCCACCCCGCCGCGGCGCCCCGGCACGTGCCCCAGACCACTTGGGACAGACGTTTTCGCAGGTCAGAAGCGTCTCGAACCGTCATTCGGGAGCGACAGCCCGGCATATGGGACTACCCCCTGGCCCGTCAACGTAAGCGTGGCATTTCCCACCCGGGGGCAACGACGTATGTCGATAACAGCGAATTCACACTATCGTCATAAGACCCGGCGAACCCGGGAGTAACACCGCGCGCCCCGGCCGGCCCCCACCACAGTGGCCGGTCTGTGCGCGCACGCAGCACCCGACATGTTCGGCTGCCCAGTGTTGTGCGGCCTCCCAGATGCCCACGTCCGGTTTCCGAGCATCGCCGCCCGGCCGGCGCCACGCGGCATCTTGCACTTCGACAACAGCATCTGTTCTCGACTGACCATCGCGGTACCGGACCACTTCGTTAACCGGTTCAGCTCGAACCACACGATGGAGTGAGTACCGGTCGCGCCAACGCCTTGGGAGGCGGCCAGCCGTGACCCACCGTGCCAATTCCCTGCCCCCGTCCGGGGAGCAGTTCAGCAACGCCGAGGCCGAGGGCCTCTACCGGAGCGACTACGAACACGACGCCTGCGGTGTCGCGTTCGTCGCCGACCTGACCGGGCGGCGAGATCATGCGATCGTCGCCAAAGCCCTGGTCGCGTTGCGCAACCTGGAACACCGCGGGGCGCGGGGTGCCGAACCGGACACCGGGGACGGCGCGGGACTGCTCATCCAGGTTCCGGACGAGTTCTACCGCGAAGTCGTCGACTTCGAGCTGCCCGAGCCGGGCACCTACGCCGTCGGCACCGCTTTCCTGCCGCAGGACGAAAAACGCCGCGGCCGGGCCATGACGACCATCGAGCGCATCGCCGCGGAAGAGGACATGCGCGTCCTCGGCTGGCGCGAGCTGCCGGTGCACACCGAGCACTGCGGGCCGACCGCGGCCGAGACCATGCCGCACTTCACGCAGCTGTTCCTCACCGCGCGCCGCCCGAAGCCGGAGCACTCGGACCCGCTGCACATCGAGCGCAGCGCCTTCTGCGTCCGCAAGCGCGCCGAGCACGAGCTCGTCGAGGACGACGTGTACTTCCCGTCGCTGTCCTCGCGCACGATCGTCTACAAAGGAATGCTCACCGAGCCGCAGGTCGAGCGCTTCTTCGCCGACCTCACCGACGAGCGCGTCACCAGCGCCATCGGCCTGGTGCACTCCCGCTTCTCCACCAACACCTTCCCGTCGTGGCCGCTGGCGCACCCGTACCGGTACGTCGCGCACAACGGCGAGATCAACACCCTGCGCGGCAACCGCAACTGGATGGACGCCCGCGAGGCGCTGCTCGAGACCGACCTGGTCCCGGGCGACCTCAAGCGGATCTACCCGGTGATCACCCGGGGCGCCAGCGACTCGGCGTCGTTCGACGAGGTGCTGGAGCTGCTCCACCTCGGCGGCCGCTCGCTGCCCCACTCGGTCCTGATGATGATCCCGGAGGCCTGGGAGAACCACCAGGAGATGGACCCGGCCCGGCGCGCCTTCTACGAGTTCCACTCCACGCTGATGGAACCGTGGGACGGCCCGGCGCTGGTCGCCTTCACCGACGGCTCCCAGATCGGCGCGGTCCTCGACCGCAACGGCCTGCGCCCCGGCCGGTACTGGGTGACCGACGACGGCCTCGTCGTGCTGGCCTCCGAGGTCGGCGTGCTCGACATCGACCCGGCGACGATCGTCCGGAAGGGACGCCTCGAGCCCGGCCGGATGTTCCTCGTGGACACCGCCGAGGGCCGGATCATCGAGGACGAGGAGATCAAGACCGAGCTGGCCACCGCGCACCCGTATGACGAGTGGGTCGAGGCCGGTCTCCTGCACCTGGACGACCTGCCCGAGCGCGACCGCGAGGTCCCGCTGCACGCCGCGCTCGTCCGCCGCCAGCAGGCGTTCGGCTACACCGAGGAAGAGCTCGAAGCCATCCTCGAGCCGATGGCCCGCACCGGCGCGGAGCCGATCGGCTCGATGGGCAACGACTCGCCGATCGCGACGCTGTCCAGCCGGCCGCGGCTGATCTTCGACTACTTCATCCAGCTGTTCGCCCAGGTGACGAACCCGCCGCTGGACGCCATCCGCGAGGAGCTCGTCACCGCGCTCGGCACGCAGATCGGCGCCGAGCCGAACCTGCTGACCGGCGACGCGTCGAGCTGCCGCCGGATCGTGCTGCCGTTCCCGGTGCTCGACAACGACCAGCTCGCCAAGCTCGTGCACGTCAACGACGACGGCGACCTGCCCGAGTTCCAGGCCGTCACGGTGCTCGGCCGCTACAACGTCCACGGCGGCGGCGACGCGCTGGTCAAGCGGCTCGACGAGATCCGCGCCGAGGTGTCCGAGGCGATCGAGGACGGCGCGCGGCTGATCGTGCTGTCCGACCGCGGGGTCGACGAGAACCACGCCCCGATCCCCTCGCTGCTGCTGACCGGCGCGGTGCACCACCACCTCGTCCGCGAGAAGACGCGCACGCAGGTCGGCCTCATCGTCGAGGCCGGGGACGCGCGCGAGGTGCACCACATCGCGCTGCTGATCGGCTACGGCGTCGCCGCGGTGAACCCGTATCTGGCGATGGCGACCGTCGAGGAGATGGCCCACCAGGGCCTGATCCCGGGCGTGACGCCGAAGGAAGCGACGCAGAACCTGATCAAGGCGCTCGGCAAGGGCGTCCGCAAGACGATGTCCAAGATGGGCGTCTCGACCGTCGCGTCCTACACCGGCGCGCAGATCTTCGAGGCCATCGGGCTCGGCGAAGAGGTCATCGACAACTGCTTCACCGGCACGACCTCCCGCCTCGGCGGTGTCGGCTTCGAGACCCTCGCCGACGAGGTCGCGAAGCGGCACAAGTACGCGTTCCCGGCCGACGGCGTCCGGGCGTCGCACCGCGAGCTCGAAACGGGCGCGGACTACCAGTGGCGCCGAGAGGGCGAGCCGCACCTGTTCAACCCGCAGACCGTCTTCAAGCTCCAGCACTCCACGCGGTCCGGGAAGTACGAGATCTTCAAGGAGTACACGAAGGCCGTCGACGACCAGGCCGAGAAGCTGCTGACGCTGCGCGGGCTGTTCGACTTCAAGTACGGCAAGCGCGCACCGGTGCCGATCGAGGAGGTCGAGCCGGTCTCGGAGATCGTCAAGCGGTTCGCCACCGGCGCCATCTCCTACGGCTCGATCTCGATGGAGATGCACCAGACCCTCGCCATCGCGATGAACCGCCTCGGCGGCAAGTCGAACACCGGTGAGGGCGGCGAAGACGCGGAGCGGCTGTACGACCCGGAGCGGCGCAGCGCCGTGAAGCAGGTCGCGTCCGGCCGGTTCGGCGTCACGAGCGAGTACCTCGTCAACGCCGACGACATCCAGATCAAGATGGCGCAGGGCGCGAAGCCCGGCGAGGGCGGACAGCTGCCCGGCGCGAAGGTGTACCCGTGGATCGCGAAGACGCGGTTCTCGACGCCGGGCGTCGGCTTGATTTCGCCGCCGCCGCACCACGACATCTACTCGATCGAGGACCTGGCGCAGCTGATCCACGACCTCAAGAACGCCAACCCGAACGCGCGCATCCACGTGAAGCTCGTGTCCGAGGTCGGCGTCGGCACGGTCGCGGCGGGCGTGTCGAAGGCGCACGCCGACGTCGTGCTCATCTCCGGCCACGACGGCGGGACGGGCGCGTCGCCGCTGTCGTCGATCAAGCACGCCGGTGGCCCGTGGGAACTGGGCCTGGCCGAGACGCAGCAGACGCTGCTGGCCAACCGGCTGCGCGACCGGATCGTGGTGCAGACCGACGGCCAGCTCAAGACCGGCCGGGACGTCATCGTGGCGGCGCTGCTCGGCGCCGAGGAGTTCGGCTTCGCGACCGCGCCGCTGGTGGTGTCGGGCTGCATCATGATGCGCGTCTGCCACCTCGACACGTGTCCGGTCGGCGTCGCGACGCAGAACCCGAAGCTGCGCGAGAAGTTCAGCGGCAAGGCCGAATACGTCGTCAACTTCTTCGAGTTCATCGCCCAGGAAGTGCGCGAGTACCTGGCGGAGCTCGGTTTCCGGTCGATCGCCGAGGCGGTCGGGCACGCCGAGTTCCTCGACAAGCGCAAGGCGATCGACCACTGGAAGGCCGCCGGGCTGGACCTGTCGCCGATCTTCCACGTGCCCGAGCTGGCCCCGGCGGGCCTGCGCCTGCAGCAGACGCTGCAGGACCACGGGCTGGAGAAGGCGCTCGACAACACGCTGATCCAGCTGGCCGAAGGCGCGTTGAACTCCGGTGACAAGGTGCGGCTGGAGCTGCCCGTCCGCAACGTGAACCGGACCGTCGGCACCATGCTCGGCTCCGAGCTGACCAAGCGGTGGGGCGGCGAAGGCCTGCCCGACGACACCATCGACGTCACCTTCACCGGCACCGCGGGCCAGTCGTTCGGCGCGTTCGTGCCGAAGGGCATCACGCTGCGGCTGATCGGCGACGGCAACGACTACGTCGGCAAGGGCCTCTCCGGCGGCCGGCTGATCGTGCGGCCGCCGAAGGAGGCGACCTACGTCGCCGAGGAGCAGATCATCGCCGGCAACGTGATCGGCTACGGCGCCACCAGCGGCGAGATCTTCATCCGCGGCAAGGTCGGCGAGCGGTTCTGCGTGCGCAACTCGGGCGCGCTGGCCGTCGTCGAAGGCGTCGGCGACCACGGCGGCGAGTACATGACCGGCGGCCGGATGGTCGTGCTCGGCCCGATCGGGCGCAACTTCGCGGCCGGCATGTCCGGCGGCATCGCTTACGTGCTGGACCTGCCCGCGCACCGCGTCAACCCGGAGATGGTCGACCTCGACCCGCTCGACTCCGAGGACGCGGACTTCCTGCGCGAGACGCTGGAAAAGCACTACGACGAAACGGAATCCGCGGTCGCGCGGGAACTGCTGGCCGACTGGGACGCGGGCGTCGACCGCTTCGGGAAGGTCATGCCGAAGGACTACAAGCGCGTGCTCGCGGCGCAGGTGCAGGCCGAGCGTGACGGGCGCGACGTGAACGAGGCGATCATGGAGGCCGCACATGGCTGACCCCAAGGGCTTTCTGACCACCACGCGCGAAGAACCCAAGCGCCGTCCCGTCGACCTCCGGCTGATGGACTGGCGGGAGGTCTACGAAGACTTCGCGACGACGAAGCTGGAGAAGCAGGCCGGCCGCTGCATGGACTGCGGCATCCCGTTCTGCCACCAGGGCTGTCCGCTCGGGAACCTCATCCCCGAGTGGAACACGCTGGTGTGGCGGGACGACTGGCGCCAGGCCATCGAGCGGCTGCACGCGACGAACAACTTCCCGGAGTTCACCGGCACGCTGTGCCCGGCGCCGTGCGAAACCGCTTGCGTGCTCGGGATCAACGACGACCCGGTGACCATCAAGCGCGTCGAGATCTCCATCGTCGACCGCGCCTTCGAAGAAGGCTGGATCACGCCCGAGGTGCCGCCGGTTCGTACGGGCAAGAAGGTCGCGGTCGTGGGCTCCGGCCCGTCGGGTCTCGCCGCGGCGCAGCAGCTCACGCGCGCGGGCCACAGCGTCGTGGTCTACGAGCGGGCCGACAAGATCGGCGGGCTGCTGCGCTACGGCATCCCCGAGTTCAAGATGGAGAAGTCGCGCCTCGACCGCCGGCTCAAGCAGATGGAGGCCGAGGGCACGGAGTTCCGGGCGTCGGTCAACGTCGGCGTCGACCTGCCGGTGGCGGAGCTGCTGGCCCACGACGCCGTGGTGCTCGCCGGCGGCGCGACCGACTGGCGCGACCTGCCGATCCCCGGCCGCGAGCTCGACGGCATCCACCAGGCCATGGAGTTCCTGCCGCCGGCCAACCGGGTCGCCTCGGGCGAGCTGGAGAAGTCGCCGTTCGACGCTTCGGGCCTGGACGTGGTCGTGATCGGCGGCGGCGACACCGGCGCGGACTGCGTCGGGACGTCGCACCGCCAGGGCGCGAAGTCCGTGACGCAGCTGGAGATCATGCCCAAGCCGCCGGAGACCCGGTCGGACGCCCACCCGTGGCCGACGTACCCGATGATCTACCGGGTGTCCTCGGCGCACGAAGAGGGCGGCGAGCGGCTGTACGCGGTGAACACGCAGGAGTTCCTGGGTGACTCGGCTGGTCGCGTGCGGGCGCTGAAGCTGGTCGAGGTGCGCAACGAGGGCGGCAAGTTCGTCCCCGTCGAAGGCACGGAGCGAGAGCTGCCCGCGCAGCTCGTCCTGCTGGCCATGGGCTTCCTCGGCCCGCAGAAGCAGGGCCTGCTCGAAGACCTGGGCGTCGAGCTGGACGGGCGCGGCAACGTGGTCCGCGACAAGGCGTTCAAGACCAGCCTGGACAACGTGTTCGTGGCCGGCGACATGGGCCGCGGCCAGTCCCTGATCGTGTGGGCGATCGCGGAGGGCCGCAGCGCCGCGGCCGGCGTCGACGCCTTCCTGACCGGGCGGGACTTCCTGCCCGCCCCGATCGCGCCGACGGACCGGCCGATCGCGTAGAACCCGGCGCCGGCGGAGGTGTCACTGTCGCCACCTCCGCCGGCGCTGTCCCACTGCTCAGCCGAAGTAGTGCCCCTTCTCGACGTCTTCGAGTAGGCCCGGTCGCGTCGGCCGCCAGCCGAGCAGCTCCTGCGTGCGCGTGCTGCTCGCCGGCTGGTCGACCGACAGGATCAGGCCCAGGAAACCCAGCTCCTCGGCCGGCACCGACGTGGGCGCCAGGCCCAGCCGGTCACCGATCACCGCGGCGAGGTCGCGGATCGCCACGCCTTCGTCGCCGACCGCGTGCAGCACCGCGCCCGGCTGCGCCTGCTCCAGCGCGAGCCGGAACAGGTGCGCGGCGTCCAGGACGTGCACCGCGGGCCAGCGCTGCGTCCCGTCGCCGACGTACGCGGAGACGCCCTTCTCGCGGTCCAGGCCGATCAGCCGGCTGACGAAGCCGTGCCGGTCGCCTTCGCCGTGCACCGACCGCGGCAGCCGGACGACCGACGACCGCACCCCGCGGCCGGCCAGGGCGACGACCGAGCGGGCGATTTCGGTGCGGCCCGCGACCGGCCCGGCGCCGTCCGGGTTGTCGTCCTCCACTGACGCGCGCCCGGGCACGACGGGCGTCCCCGACGCGAGCACGAAACGCTTCCCGGCCAGCGCCGCACCCATTGCCTCGACCGCACGCGCGTCGGTCTCGATCGCGTCCGCGATCCGGCTGAAGTCGTGCCCGAAGGCGAGGTGGACGACGGCGTCGGCGCGCTCCGCGGCCTTGTTCAGCAGTTCGAGGTCGGTCAGGTCGCCGCGGAGCACGTCCGCGCCCCTCGACTCCACCGCGGCCGCCGAAGCGTCCGACCGGGCCAGTCCGACGACCTCGTGGCCCGCGCCGACGAGCTCGGGCACGAGCGCCGAGCCGATCCAGCCGGACGCACCGGTGACGAAAACACGCATGACGACCTCCGCACAGTGATGACACTTGGTGCCATCACCATAGCACCGTGATGACACCGGGTGCCATCACCTAAGCTGGACGCATGAGCCGCTGGGAGCCGAACACGCGCGAGCGGCTGATGCGCGCCGCGGTGGCGGAGTTCCTCGACCGCGGCTACGAGAGCGTCACCGTCGCCGAGATCACCGAGCGCGCCGGCCTGACCAAGCGCACGTTCTTCCGCCACTTCGCCGACAAGCGCGAAGTGCTGTTCGCGGGGCAGGAAATCCTGACCCGCCTGTTTTCTGACGCGATCGCTTCGGCGCCGGCCGAGGCGACGCCGATCGAGGCGATCTCGGCCGCGCTCGCGGCGACCGGCGAGGTGTTCGGGCCCGAGCGGCGCGAGTGGGCGCGGAAGGTGAAGGCAGTGGTCGCGGGGCACAGTGACCTGCGGGAGCGTGAACTGCTGAAGCGCGCGAAGCTGACGGCCGCGATGGCCGGGGCGTTGCGGGAGCGCGGAGTCGGGGAACCGGCGGCGAGCCTGGCCGCGGAGGTGGGCGGTCTGGCTTTCACGACGGGTTTCGCGCGGTGGGTGGAGCCGTCGAACGAACGCGGTTTCGGGGAGCTTTCCCGGGAGGCTTTGGCGGAGTTGGTGGCGGCGACCGCCTCCCTCGGCTGAGGGACCTGGCGCCTCGACGTCACCGCGGGGCGGCCTTCCGCTCCACCGCGGCCGCCGAGACCGCGCGGCAATGGTCCTGAATGAGTCATTCAGGACCTCCGGTGACCTGAATGAGTCATTCAAGACCTTTGGCGAGCGAGTGGGACCGCGCGCGACCGGCCTTCACCGATCCAAGAGAGCGCTTCCCAGCGGCGTCAAAGAATGCAGCACCGTATTCCGCTCCCGGTGCGTGATGATCAGCCCCGCGCGCCGCAGCACCGTCGTGTGCTTGCTGACCGCCGACGGCGTGACCCCCAGCCGGGCCGCCAGTTCCGAGGTCGAGCAGCCGACCGCCAGGATCGTCAGTGCCGCCGCTCGGGTCGGGCCCAGCAGGTCCGCCAGCGCGTTGCCCGGGGTCTTCCGGGCCGCGCGGTCGACTCCCGCGGTGTGCGCCGCGTGCCGGACGCACGGGTAGAGCAGCCGGGGAACGCCGCCCGGCAGCGGCGGAACCAGCGACGGCGCCACCGAAAAGTACGTCGGGACCAGCAGCAGGCCCGTGCCTTCCGACGGGAGCGTGCTCGGGAGCCCGTCGTCGGTCTCCAGGACCGGTGCCGTCCAGCGGACCTTGGGGCGCAGGCCGGTCAGCAGCGCGTCGACGCCGCCGTGGAGCAGCACCTGCGTGCGCATGCCGAGGTCCGCGTCCACCTGGGCGCACAGCATGTCCCAGCCCGGCGCGAGCGCCAGGTCGTGGTAGTCCTGCATGGCCTGGACCAGCCGGGGCAGGCCGGCGGTGTCGCCGTCGGCGAAGGCCGCTGCCCAGGGCGGCAGGTCGCGGTCGATCGGTGCGGTGCGCAGCGCGGCCTTGAGGCTCACCGAGTCCGCCTTCAGCACCGCCGCGAGACCCGTCTCGAGGTCGTAGCGGCCCGCCGCGGGCACCAGGAACTCCGGGATCGGCGCGTCCGGGCGGCAAAGCCACATCAGCACCGCCGCGGAGTCCGGCAGGCCCTGCCAAACCCGGTAACGCCACCGGTTGAACGCCGCCGAAGCCGCGTTCCGGCCGCCGTCGCGGCGCTGCAGGACCTGCAGGCTCGCGGCCAGCTCACCCATCGGGTCGGCCGCGGCGGCGAGGCCGACGCGGACGAGGTCCGGCAACGTCAGTTCGATGCGCACGATTCCCCCGGGTCTTTGCTCCTCCATCGGGTGAAGATCTCGTTCCGTTACAAACCTGACCTGCGTTTTTGCCTCTCCGGGAAATCTTCTCGACGGGGGCCGACGGGCCCTGAATGATGGCTCCAGAGACCGCTTTCGGGGGTTCGCGGTCTCGACGAGGGGGATTCGCCGGCACGTTTCCGGCGCCGGGCCACGACGGCCCGGCGCCGGTTGCCGCGCGCCTTCGTCGTCAGCACACCGAATGATCCGAAAAGGGGAACGATGACGAAGATGAAGCGCCTGATGGTGACGGTCGCCGCGACCGCGGGCCTGCTCGGCCTGGTCGCCGTGCCGCAGGCCGGTGCCGCGCCCGCCGACGGCAAGGGCACCGCGGTCACGTCGCTCGGCCAGCTCAAGCTGCGCCCGGCGAAGGTGGCCGGCGTCCAGCAGAAGAAGTCGACGAACACGATGGCCGCCGCGGCCGTCGACCCGGGCCCGTACATCATCGAGTCCGTGGCCTTCGGCCGCTGCTGGGACGCCGACCTGAACACCATCAACGCCAACGGCACCAAGGTGCAGCTCTGGGACTGCAACGACACCGCCGCCAACCAGGCGTGGTGGCTGACCCAGAACCCGGAGGGCTACTACCGGTTCCAGAACTACCAGAGCGGCCGGTACCTGGACGCCGACGCGAACTCGATCGGCAAGAACGGCACCAAGATCCAGCTCTGGGACTTCCAGGCCGGTGGCAAGAACCAGTGGTGGACGCTCGCCGAGATCCCCGAGGGCTACCTGCGCCAGCAGACCCCGGCCAGCCCGCGCTACCTGACCGCCGAGGGTTCGGTGGGCGGCAACGGCACGCGGCTGCAGCTGTGGGACTTCATCGCGGGCGGCAAGTCCCAGTGGTGGTTCTGATCCGCTAGGCAAGGGAACGCGGGCCCCGTTCGGGGCCCGCGTTTTCGCTTCCGCGTAGTACCTTTGCAGATTGGGAAGGTGCTGCGGAGGGATGGGCTTGGACCGGCACGAACGGCTCAGCGCACTGCTGGACATGGTGGGGCAGCGGGAAAAGATCGACGTCGAGGCCTCCGCGGAAGAGCTCGACGTCTCCGCCGCGACGATCCGGCGCGATCTGGACCACCTGGCCGGCCGCCAGCTGCTGACCCGCACGCGGGGCGGCGCGGTGGCCAGCAACGTCGCCTACGACCTGCCGCTGCGGCACAAAGCCGCGCGCAACGCCCCCGAAAAGCAGCGCATCAGCGCCGCCGCCGCCCGGCTGGCCGAACGCGGCATGGTGATCGGGCTCAACGGCGGCACGACGAGCACCCAGGTCGCCCGCGCGATCGCGCTGCGCCCGGAACCGCCGGGCCGGGACGGCTCGCCGGCGCTGACGGTGGTGACCAACGCGCTCAACATCGCCCACGAGCTGGCGGTGCGCCCGCACATCAAGATCGTGGTGACCGGCGGCGTCGCCCGGCAGCACTCCTTCGAGCTGACCGGGCCACTGGCGAGCCTGTTCCTCGACCAGATCACCCTCGACCTGGTGTTCCTCGGCGTGGACGCGTTCGACGCCGAGCGCGGCGCGTACGCCCACCACGAAGGCGAGGCGAGCATCAACCGGCTGATGGCTTCGCGCGCGCGGCACGTGGTGGTGATCGCGGACAGCGGCAAACTGGGCGGCCACGCGTTCGCCCGCATCTGCGACACGGCGGCGGTCGACCGGCTGATCACGGACTCGGGCGCGGACCCCGGCCACATCGCGGCGTTCGAAGCGGCCGGGGTCGACGTCCTCCTGGCGTGAAGTCCGTGAATGCCACATTCACGGACACTTGGTCCCTCGATGTGGCATTCACGGACTTGGCGCGGCTCAGGCGTCCAGGAGGTCGAACGCGAGCAGGCCGGCGCCGAGGCGGCCGGCTTCGTCGCCCAGCTTCGCGATCCGCAGCTCCGGCATCTTCTGGAACGTCAGGTGCGCCGCCAGCCACTCGCGCACCGGCTCCAGCACGTAGTCGGCCGCGGTGAACAGGCCGCCGCCCAGGACGATCACCTCCGGGCCGAGCAGCGTCAGCAGCGTCCGGATGCCGTGGCCGAGGCCGTCGAGGGCGTCCTGGACCACGGCGACCGCGACCTCGTCGCCGCCGCGGGCCAGCTCCACCACTTCGCGGGCACCGTCGGCCGGGCGGCCGGTGCGCTCGGTGTAGCGGCGCGCGATCGACGCCGCCGACGAGATCGCCTCCAGGCAGCCGGTCGCGCCGCAACCGCACTTGCCGGGGTGGCCGACGTCGATGTGGCCGACCTCGCCCGCCTGCCCGTGCGCGCGGTGGATCCGGCCGTCGAGCAGCAGCGCGGCCGCGATCCCGGTGCCGACCGGGATGAACGCCGCGTTCGTCGCGCCCTGCCCCGCGCCGACCCGGAACTCGGCGATGCCGCCCGCGGTGACGTCGTGCCCGAACGCCACCGGCAGCCCGAGCCGTCCTTCCAGGAGCTCGCCGAAGTGCACCTCGCGCCAGTCGAGGTTCGCGGAGAAGTGGCAGATCCGGGTCTCCTCGTCGACGATCCCGGGCACCACGACGCCGACGGCGGCGGGCCGCCCGGTGCCCGCCTGCTCCGCCAGCGCGGCCACGATGTCGACGACCTGCGCCGCCAGCGCCGTCCCGTCCGCACTGCGCGCCGTCTCCGCCCGCAGGGCCGCCTGCGGCCGCAGCTGCTCGTCGAGCAACGCCGCCTTGATCGTCGTCCCGCCCACATCGAGGGCCGCCACCATTCGAGTCACCGCGGCATTGTCACATTGACTCGCCCCGAACGGCGGACCTACGCTCAACCGGCCAGACGAGGAGATTCCGGAACGCGGTGCAAGTCCGCGCGGTCGCGCCACTGTGACCCCCGCCAGGGGGAAGCCAGACCCGGACCCTCGTGACCGACCCCGATGAGGCCGCGAAAGCCCGAGGAGGCCACGCCCATGTCCCACCCGGCAGTTCCCGCCGTTCCGCTCCCGATCCGCATCCCGATCCGTGAGATCGTGCCCTGGGCGGTGTTCGTGGTGCTCCTGGCGCTGATCGCGCTGTACTTCGTCAGCGCCGAGCAGGGCGCGACCGCGGTGTTCGCGAACATGTACGTCCACGAGTTCGTGCACGACGGCCGGCACCTGCTGGCCTTCCCCTGCCACTGATCGGCGGGCACGTACTCCCATGATGAAGACCCTGCTGGTCCGCGGCATGCTCGCGGGCCTGATCGCCGGTGTGCTCGCGTTCGGGTTCGCCTACGCCTTCGGTGAGCCGTCGGTGAACACCGCCATCGGCCTCGAAGAGTCCGGCGGCCATTCCCACTCGCACGGCGCGGGCGCCGAGCCCGCCCCCGCCGAAGAGCACGAAGAGGAGCTCGTCCCCCGGGACATCCAGAGCACCCTCGGGCTGCTGACCGGCGTCCTCGTCTACGGCGTTGCGATCGGCGGCCTGCTCTCGCTCGCCTTCGCGTTCGCCCAAGGCCGGCTCGGCAACCTCCGGCCGAGGGTGACGGCGCTGCTGCTCACCGCGGGCGCGTTCGCCGTGGTGTTCCTGGTGCCGTTCCTGAAGTACCCGGCCAACCCGCCCGCGGTGGGCCAGCCGGGCACGATCGGCTCGCGCACCGAGCTGTACTTCGGGTTCGTCGCGGTGTCCCTGCTCGCGGGCATCTTCGCCACGGTGTTCGGCCGCAAGCTGGCCGACCGCTTCGGCGCCTGGAACGGCTTCCTCCTCGCCGCGGCGGGCTACCTCGTCGTGATCGGCGTGGTGGCCTGGCTGATGCCGGTGGTCGACGAGGTCCCGGCGGACTTCCCGGCGTCGACGCTGTGGAGCTTCCGCACGGCGTCGGTCGGCACGCAGGTGACGCTGTGGCTGGCGCTGGGCCTGGCTTTCGGCGCCTTCGCGGAGAAGGCGCTGAACAAGAAGACCGCCGTCGCCGCCTGACTAGGGAGCGCCGGGCGGGACGAACGGGAGTCCCGCCGGCGCGCCCTGTTCCAGCAACGCGAGCAGCATCGCGGTGTCCAGGTGCTCGTCGACGGCGTCGGCCAGCTTGTCGAGCATTTCCTCGCGCAGTTCCCCGAAACCGGGCGCGCCGGGCGCGGCTGTCCACTCGACACCCGCCTGGGCCGCCGCTTCGGTGAGCCACGCGCGCCGGAAGCTGTCGTTCTCGAAGGCGCCGTGCCACATCGTGCCCCAGACCGAACCCGCGCGCAGGCCGTCCAAAAAGGACTCATCGGACGCGGCCGCGGTGACCGTGCCGTGGTGGATTTCGTAAGCGCGCACCGGGTTTCCGCGCCACTCGCCCGCCGGGCGGGCCAGGACCTTCTCCGCGGCGAACGCCACCCGCGTCGGCAGCAGCCCGAGGCCGGGAACCGAACCGGCGCCGGATTCGACGTCGTCCACAATGGACTCGGCGAGCATCTGGTACCCGCCGCAGATGCCGAGCACCGGCCGCCCGGCCGCGGCGCGGGCCGCCACCGCCGTGCCGAGGCCGCGGTCGCGCAGCCAGGCGAGGTCGTCGACGGTGGCGCGCGAACCGGGCAGCACGACGACGTCCGCGGCCATCACCACGTCCGGATCGGCGGTCAGCGTGACGGTCACCCCGGGCTCGGCGGCGAGCGCGTCGACGTCGGTGGCGTTGGACGCGCGCGGGAACCGGACGACGGCCACGCGCAGGCCGCCACCGTGGGCCTCCCGGCGCCAGCCCGCGGCCGCCAGCGCGTCCTCCGAGTCGATCCACACGCGGTCGAGCCAGGGCAGCACGCCCAGCACGGGCCGTCCGGTGACCTTCTCGAGGCTGTCCAGGCCCGGGCGCAGCAGGCCGACGTCGCCGCGGAACTTGTTGACCACCCAGCCCGCGACGAGCACCTGGTCCTCGGCCGAGAGCAGCGCGAGGGTGCCGAACATCGCGGCCAGCACGCCGCCGCGGTCGATGTCGCCGACGACCAGGACCGGCAGGCCGAACCGCCGCGCGAGCCCCATGTTGACGTAGTCGCCGCCGCGGAGGTTGATCTCCGCCGGGCTGCCGGCGCCCTCGCAGACGACGACGTCGTAGCGGGCGCTGAGGTCCTCGTACGCACCGAAGGCGATCTCCGCGAGCCCGGCCCGGCCGGTGGCGTACTCGCCCGCTTCGAGGGTGCCGAACGGCTTCCCGAGCGCGACGACGTGACTGCGCCGGTCGCTCCCGGGCTTGAGCAGCACGGGGTTCATGGCCGCCTCGGGCTCGACCCCGGCGGCGCGCGCCTGCACCCACTGGGCCCGGCCGATCTCGGCGCCGTCGCCGCAGACCATCGAGTTGTTCGACATGTTCTGCGCCTTGAAGGGAGCCACGCGGACCCCGCGGCGCGCGAGCCACCGGCAGATCCCCGCGGTGACCAGGCTCTTCCCGGCGTCCGACGTCGTCCCGGCGACGAGCAGGCCGCTCACCGGGCCACCCCCGCGGCGACGACCAGTACGGCCAGCCCGACCCACCGCGACAAGCGCACCGCCCGCCGCAGGTCGACCGGCTCCGGATCGCGGCCCTCCCCCAGCCGGGGGCGGGTCTCGACCTCGCCGCCGTAGCTGTTCGTCCCGCCGAGGCGGATGTCCAGCGCGCCCGCGAAGGCCGCCTCGACCTGGCCCGCGTTCGGGCTGGGGTGCTGCCCGCCGTCGCGGCGCCAGACCCGCCAGGACTCCCGCGCCCGGCCGCCCGCACACACCACCGTGAGCGCCGCGCCGAGCCGGGAGGGAACCAGGTTGACCAGGTCGTCGGCCCGCGCCGCGGCCCAGCCGAAGTTCCGGTGGCGCGCGGACCGGTAGCCGACCATGGCGTCGAGCGTGTTGAGCGCCCGGTACCCGAGCAGCCCCGGCAGCCCCGCGACCGCACCCCAGAACAGCGGCGCGACCACGGCGTCCGAGGTGTTCTCGGCGATCGACTCGGTGGCCGCGCGGGTCAGCTCGGCGGCGTCGAGCGTCGTCGCGTCGCGCGCGCAGAGGTGCGAGAGCCGCTTACGCGCTTCGGGCACTTCGCCCGCTTCGAGCAGTCTGGCCATTTCGGCGCCTTCGGCCGCGAGACCGCGTCCGCCGAGCACCACCCAGGTGGCCGCCGCTGTCAGCACGAAGCGCGCGAAGGGGCTTCGCCGTGAAGCCGTCTGAAGCGCGACGCCCAGTCCTACGGCGGCGAAGGTGCACAACCCCGCGTACACCGCTCCGCGCGGCTTCGAGTCCGCCCACAGACGGTGTTCCAGCCGGGCGGCGGCACTCCCGAACAGGGCGACGGGGTGCCCCTGCCGGGGGTCACCGAACAGAGCGTCGGCACCGTATCCGGTGACGAGTCCGGCAGCGGTTGTCCCTAGACGGAGTGGCACGTGGCGCACGGTAGCGCGTGCACCACAATGCCGGGTATGACCAAGCTGACCCACCGGCTCGCCGGGTACCTCGAGACCCTGGCGCGCGCACTACGCCGGTACGGCCGCGACGAAGGCAAGGTGCTGGTCCTCGGTGGCGTCCGCTCGGGGAAGTCGCGGCACGCCGAGCGGCTCGTGGCCCACTACCCGCACCTCGTCTACGTCGCGCCCGGCCTGCCCGCCGGCGACGACGACCCCGAATGGGCCGCGCGGGTGGCCGCGCACCAGGCGCGGCGGCCGGCGCACTGGAAGACCGTGGAGACCACCGACCTCGCCGGGACCCTGCGCACGGCCACCGAGCCGCTGCTCATCGACTGCCTCGGCACCTGGCTCTCCCGCGTGCTCGACGACGTCGGCGCGTGGCGGCAGAAGCCCGGCTGGGAGCACCGGCTGGACGACCGGCTCGAAGACTTCCTCGCCGCGTGGGCCGCGGCGCGGGTGCCGGTGGTCGCGGTCAGCAACGAGGTCGGCAGCGGTGTGGTGCCCGCAACGTCGTCGGGACGGCTGTTCCGTGATGTGCTGGGCGCACTCAACAACCGGGTGTCCGCCGACGCCGACCGGGTCGTGCTGGTCGTCGCGGGCCGGGCGCTCGACCTTTAGCTGGAGGCGCCCGTGTTCGACGTACCCGTGCCCGACCCCGCCGCCCGCGCCGCCGCCCTGGAGCGGCTCGACGGCCTGGTCAAACCGCTCGGCGCGCTCGGCAAGCTGGAAGAGCTGGCGGCGTGGCTGTCCGCGGCGCACGGCAGCGTGCCGCCGCGCCCGCTCGACGACGTCCGCGTGGTGGTCTTCGCGGGCGACCACGGCGTCTCGGCGCTCTCGGCGTACCCGCGCGAGGTCACCGCGGCGATGGTCCGGGTGTTCCTGGCCGGCAAGAGCGGCGTGAACGTGCTGGCCGCGCAGGTCGGCGCGCAGGTGCGGGTGGCCGACCTCGGCGTCGACTGGGACGGCGCCGACGTTCCGGCCTCGGTCACGGCGCACAAGATCCGCCGCGGTTCGGGCTCGATCGACGTCGAGGACGCCCTGGCCCCGGGCGAAGCACGGGCGGCGTTCGAGGCCGGCCGCGCGATCGCCGGCGAAGAGGGCGACGCGGACCTGCTGATCCCGGGCGACATGGGGATCGGCAACACGGCGGTGTGCGCGGCGGTGGTCGCGGCCTCGCTGGGCCTGCCGGCGGCGGAGGTGGTCGGCACGGGCACGGGCGTCGACGCGGCGGGCCTGTCGCGGAAGACTTCGGCGGTGGCGGCGGCGTTGTCGCGGGTCTCGGGCCGCGTCGAGGACCCGTTCGACCGCCTGACGGCGCTGGGCAGCGCGTGCCTGGCGGCGACGTCGGGCTTCCTGGTCGAAGCGGCGGTAAGGGGAATCCCGGTCCTGCTGGACGGCGTGTTCTCCGGCGCGGCGGCCCTGGTCGCGCGGGACATCGCGCCGGGCGCGGAGCGGTGGTGGCTGGCCGGCCACCGGTCGACGGAGCCCTCGCAGGCGTTCGCGCTGAAGGCGCTGGGCCTGGAGCCGATCCTGGACTTCGGCCTGCGGCTGGGCGAGGGCAGCGGCGCGGTGCAGGCGGTCCCGGCCCTGCGGGCGGCCCGCGCGATCCTGGCGGACATGGGCCTGCTGGCGGACCTGGCGTGAGCACCGCCTCGCCGGACGTCGTGAACGACCCTTTCACGCCGTCCGGCGCCGGGGCTCCGGCAAAGTCGCGCGGCCAAGCCACTCCGCCGCCGGTAACCCGCTCGCCCCACGTCTTGAATGACTCATTCAGGTCTTCGGACGTCCTGAATGACTCATTCAAGACACTGGCGCACCGCTGCGGACCGCACCGACCCGACGCTGCCGGGACCCTGCCGTCCGGCGCGGTGAACGACCCGTTCATGGCGTCGGCTGCGGGGCGCTCGTGAGCCGCTGGGGTGACGCCGCGCGGATGGCCGTCGGGACCCTCACCACCGTCCCGGTCCCGGCGCCCCACGTCATCGACCGCCGCACGGCCGGGGGCGCCATGCTCCTCGCGCCCCTCGCCGCGCTCCCCCTCGCGCTCGCCGCCGGGCTGATCGTCGCCGCCGGACAAGCGCTCCACCTCCCGAACGTCGCCACCGCCGCCCTCGCCATCGGTGCCGTCGCGCTCGGCAGCCGCGGCCTGCACCTCGACGGCCTCGCCGACACCGCCGACGGGCTCGGCGCCTCCTACGACCGCGCGAAGGCCCTCGACGTCATGCGCCGCGGCGACTCTGGCCCGACCGGCGTCGCGACCCTCGTCCTGGTCCTCCTGGTCCAAGTCGGCGCGCTCACCGATCCCTACCAAGCGGTCGCCGCCGTCGTCATCGGCCGCGGCACGCTCTCGATGTCCTGCGCGCGCGGTGTCCCGTCCGCCCGGCCGGAAGGGCTCGGCGCCACCGTCGCGGGCTCGGTCCCCCGCACCGCAGCTGTCGCCGTCGGCCTGGCCGCCGCCGCACTCGCCACCCTGCTCCCCGGACTCCCGTGGTGGCGCGGCCCGCTCGCGGTCGTTCTCGCCTACGCCGTCACCGCCGTCCTCCTCAAACGCTGTACGAAGCGGCTTGGCGGCGTCACTGGGGACGTTCTCGGCGCCGGGGTCGAAGCCGCCGTCGCCACCGCGCTGCTCGCGCTCGCCTGAAAACTGTCGTACCCCACCCCTAAAGTCGGCCGCGTGAACCGCACCGACCGTCTGTACGCCCTCGTCGAGGAGCTTCGCGCCGTCGCGCCCCGGCCACGGAGCGCGCGCTGGCTCGCGGGCAAGTTCGAGGTCAGCGCGCGCACCGTGGAGCGGGACATCGGCGCGCTCCAGCAGTCCGGCGTGCCGATCTACGCCGAACCCGGCCGCACCGGCGGGTACTGCCTCGACCGGTCGCACACGCTGCCGCCGGTCAACCTGACGCCGGGAGAAGCCGTCGCGATGGCGCTCGCCCTGCGCCGGCTGGAGGGCACGCCGTTCCGCGCCGAGGCCGGGTCGGCGTTGCGCAAGCTCGTCGCCGCCATGCGAACGGACGACGCCGCCGCGGCGCAGGACCTCGCCGCCCGCGTCCACCTGCTCGGGGACGCGGCCAGCCCGCCACCGCTGCCGCCGCACGTGCTCGGCACCCGCCGCGTCCTGCGGATCGGGTACGCCGACCGGGAAGGAGCCGTCACACGACGGGAAATCGAGCCGCTCGGCTACGTCGGCAAGCCCGACCACTGGTACCTGGTCGCCTGGTGCCGGCTGCGCGAGGAGGTCCGCGTCTTCCGCACCGACCGCATCACGTCGCTCACCGCGACCGCCGAGGTGCCCCCGCTCCGCCCGTTGCGGCGCGAGGACCTCGACATCCCTTACGGCGTCGTCGAACAGCTCACTTTGGCGGGGTGAACACGGAAAAATGATTGCCCGCGGGATCGAGCAGGTGCGCGAAGGTGACGCCGACGGGGTTGACGACCGGCGGCCGCTTCACCTTGCCCCCGGCGGCTTCCACGCGCTCGCACGCGGCGGCGACGTCCTCGACGAGCACGGTGAAGATCGCGTAGTCCTCGGTTCCGGTGGCCAGGCCGCCGCGCGAGCCGCCGGTGTCGATGACCCGGTAGGCCGGATCGGGACTCGCCGACTCGTCCTGCACGGCCTTCCACCCGAAGACGTCGCCGTAGAACCGTTCGGCGGCCGCCGGGTCGGTGGCGCCGATCTCGAACCAGGCGACGTCGTTGAATCGGGGCATGGGGTTCCTTTCGCTGCCACGCCGGGCGTTTCCCGGCTCCGCCCACTGTGGGCGGTGGTGGCGACAGCCCCCTGTCGGTGTTTAGCGGACTTCTTCCAACGCCTTCAGGAACGCGTCCGTCGTCGCGCGGTCGCGCACGGCGAGCCGCAGGTGGTCCGGGCCGAGGCCGGGGAAGGTGTCGCCGCGCCGGACCGCGTAGCCGCCGTCGCGCAGCCGGTCCCGCACCGCGGCCCCGTCCGGGATCCGCACGAGCACGAACGGGCCGCGCGGCTCGCCCAGCACCGGCACGCCCGCCGCGGCCAGGCCGGACACCAGATACTCGCGGTCGTCCTCCGCGGCTACCGCCAGCTTCTCGGCTTCTTCCAACGAGGAGGGGCGGCAGCACGCCACCGTCGCGACGGCGGCCAAGGTGGACACCGACCACGGCACCTGGACCGCCCGCAGCCGCTCGACGACCTCGGGTTCGGCGAGCACGTACCCCGCTCGCAGCCCGGCCAGGCCCCACGTCTTCGTCAGGCTGCGCAGCACGATGACGCCGGGATGCCCGGCGGCCAGGCTTTCCCCTTCGCCGGGAACGGCGTCCAGGAACGCCTCGTCCACCACGAGCAGCCGCCCGGGCCGCGTCAGCGCCAGCAGCGCGGAAGCGGGGTGCAGCACCGAAGTCGGGTTGGTCGGGTTGCCGACGAGCACCAGGTCCGCGTCGGCCGGGACCAGCGCCGGGTCGAGGACGAAACCGTCCGCTTCGGACAGGACGACCCGCTCGACATCGTGCCCGGCGGCCCGCAGCGCGGCCTCGGGCTCGGTGAACTGCGGGTGCACGACGACGGCTCGGCGCGGCTTCAGCGCCGACGCCAGCAGCGTGAACGCCTCCGCCGCCCCCGCGGTGACCAGGACTTCGTCGACCGCACGACCGTGCCGCGCGGCCACCGCCGCCGTGGCTTCGAGCGAGGAGGGATAAGCCGCGAGGGAGTCCAAAGCGGACACCAGCTCGTCGCGCAGCCACGCGGGCGGCCGCGGGAGGCGGACGTTCACCGCGAGGTCCACCAGCCCCGGCCCGACTTCGCGGTCGCCGTGGTGGTGGAGGTCGTAGTCAGGCATGGGCCCGGACCCGCGCGGCGAACCGGTGGGCCAGCTCGGGGTAGCCGGCCCAGTGGACGTGCAGGTAGGACGCGTGCAGCGTCGGCGAAGCGAAGCCGTCCAGCTGCCGGTCCCAGCCCCAGGCCGCCGTAGCGCCGTGCGAAGGCGTCACCTCGGTGCGGTGGAACTCGTGCCCGGTGACGCGCTGCCCGGCCGCGGCCAGGAGGTTGTCCTCCACGGCCACCGCGCGCCGGTAGCCGAGCTTGCCGCGGGCGGTCATCTTCGCGTCCGCGGGCACCGCACCGACCATCGGGAGGCCGTCCAGGGACTGGCACAGGTAAAGGAGCCCGGCGCATTCGGCGCTGACCGGCATCCCGCGCTCGATCGCCGTAGCGACCTGCGCGCGCAACGCCGTGTTCGCCGACAGCTCGGCTGCGTGCACCTCGGGGAAGCCGCCGCCGAAGTACAGCCCGGCGCACCCCTCGGGCAGTGCTTCGTCGCGCAGCGGGTCGACGTCCACGACGTCGACCCCGCACGCGGCGAGCAGCTCGACGTTCTCGGTGTAGCGGAAGGTGAACGCCGCGCCGCCGGCGGCCGCGACCGTCACGCACGGACCGTCCACACCGGACGGTTCCCACGGCGGCGCGGAAAGCCGCGGCGCGCCGGAGGCGATCCGGACGATTGCTTCGAGGTCGACGCCTTCGGTGACCCACGCGGCGAGCGCGGGCAGCACGTGCTGGGCTTCCGCGGCCCGTTCCGCCGCCGGGACGAGCCCGAGGTGCCGGCTCGGCGCGTGGATCTCCTCGTTGCGGTACAGCGCGCCCAGGAGCGGGACGCCGGTCGCTTCCAGCGCGGAAGCGATCTCGTCGAGGTGCCGCTGCGAGCCGAGCTTGTTGAGGATGACGCCGGCGAGCCGCACGCGGTTGTCGTAGTGGGCGAAGCCGAGCACGGTCGCGGCGACGCTGCGCGAGGCGGCCGAAGCGTCGACGACGAGCACGACCGGCGCGTCGAGCAGCCGGGCGACGTGCGCGGTCGAGGCGTACCCCTCGGTGCCGAGCGCCCCGTCGAACAGGCCCATCACGCCCTCGATCACGGCGAGGTCGGCACCGGCGGAACCGTGGCGCAGCAACGGGATCAGCCGGTCCTCACCCTGCAGGAAGGGGTCGAGGTTGCGCGCGGGCCGGCCGGTGGCGAGCGCGTGGTAGCTCGGGTCGATGAAGTCCGGCCCGACCTTGTGCCCGGACACCCGGTGCCCGGCCGCGCGCAGCGCCGCCATCAGCCCGGCGGCGATGGTGGTCTTGCCGTGCCCGGAGCCGGGCGCGGCGATCACCACGCGCGCTACCACTCGATCCCCCGCTGGCCCTTCTGGCCGGCGTCCATCGGGTGCTTGACCTTGGTCATCTCGGCCACCAGGTCGGCGGCTTCGACGAGCTCCGGCGGCGCGTACCGGCCGGTGATGACGACGTGCTGGTGCCCCGGCCGCGAGACCAGGGTGGACACGACGTCGTCGACCTCCAGCCAGCCCCACTTGAGCAGGTAGGAGAACTCGTCGAGGACGTAGAAGTCGTGCGCTTCGGCGGCGAGGCGGCGCTTGATCTCCGCCCAGCCCTCACGCGCGTTCGACGCGTGGTCGTCTTCGGTGCCGGACTTGCGCGCCCAGCTCCAGCCCTCGCCCATCTTGTGCCACTCGACCGGCCCGCCTTCGCCGGTGTCGTCGTGCAGCTTGCCCAGCGCGCGGAACGCCGCTTCCTCGCCGACGCGCCACTTCGCCGACTTGACGAACTGGAACACGCCGATCGACCAGCCCTGGTTCCACGCCCGCAGCGCCATCCCGAACGCGGCGGTCGACTTGCCCTTCATCTCGCCGGTGTGCACGGCGAGCAGCGGCCGGTTGCGGCGCTGGCGGGTGGTCAGCCCGTCGTTCGGGACGGTTTCCGGTTTGCCCTGCGGCATCAGGCGGCCCTTCCGGTCCGGGCGCGGACGGCGCTCGCCAGCGATTCGGCGGCGACGTCGGCGAGGGGAACGTGTTCGGCGCCGAGGTGCGCGGCCAGATCGGCGGCCAGGCCGAGGTGCATCTTGCCGCTCTCGCAGTCCATCACGACCGCCGTGACCCCGGCCAGGAGCCCGGCCGCGGCCTGGGCGCGCGCGACGGCGTCCGGGCCGCTGGTGGCGCGGCCGTCGGTGACGACGACGAGCAGCGGGCGGCGCCGCGGATCGCGGATCTCCTCGACGCGCAGCACCCGCGCGGCCTCCAGGAGCCCTTCGGCGAGCGGCGTCCGGCCGCCGGTGGGCAGGCCTTCGAGGCGGGCCGCGGCGGCGTCGACGCTGATCGTCGGCGGCAGCGCGAGCTCGGCTTCGGCGCCCCGGAAGGTCACCAGCCCGACCTTGTCGCGGCGCTGGTAGGCGTCGAGCAGCAGCGACAGCACCGCGGTCTTGACCTCGCGCATGCGGGCCTTGGCGCCCATCGAGCCGGACGCGTCGACGCAGAACAGCACGAGGTTGCCTTCGCGGCCTTCCCTGAGCGCGTACCGCAGGTCTTCGGGACGCAGCTTCAGCGCGGCGCCGTCGCGGCCGCGGGCTTTCTGGTGCGGTGCCGCGGCTTTGACGGTCGCGACCAGGTGCGGCCGCCCGTCGCGGACGCTTGGGGGCTGGACGCCGATGGTGCGCCCGCTGTCGGTGATCGCGCGCGACCGCCGTCCGCGCTCGCCTTCGCCCATGCCCTTGACGCGGAAAACCTTGGCCTTGAACGTTTCCCCGGCACCGACGGTCTTCTGCTGTCCACCGTTCTGCTGCTGCTGGGGCTGCTGGCCCTGCGGCGCGTCGCCCGATGGAACCTCCTGCGGGGCCTCGTCCGGCGTCGAACCCGAGCCGGGGCCGTCGTCTTCGGGGCCGGGCTCGGGCGGCTGCGCGTCCTGAAGTGCCTGCTCCAGCTGCTCTTCCGAGATCCCGGGCGCGTCGAACGGGTTGCGGCGGCGCCGGTGCGGCAGCGCGAGCCGCGCGGCGACGCGGACGTCTTCGGTGGTCACCTCGTCGCGCCCGGCCCAGGCCGCGTGCGCGACCGCGGTGCGGGCGGTCACGATGTCCGCGCGCATGCCGTCCACCTCGAAGGACGCGCAGACTTCGGCGATCTGGCGCAGGGCGTCGTCCGGGAGCTTCACGGCGGGCAAAAGCTTCTGCGCCGACTCGATTTCCTCGGCGAGCCGGGCGTCTTCGTCGGCGTACTGCGCGGCGAAACCGTCGGGATCGGCTTCGTAGGCGAGGCGCCGCCGGACGACCTCGACGCGCTGCTCGGGATCGCGGCTGGAGGCGACCTCGACGGTCAGCCCGAACCGGTCCAGCAGCTGCGGCCGCAGCTCGCCCTCCTCCGGGTTCATGGTGCCGATCAGCACGAACCGCGCCGCGTGCGAGACGGAGACGCCCTCGCGTTCGACGGTCGCTCGGCCCATCGCGGCGGCGTCGAGCAGGGTGTCGACGAGGTGGTCGTGCAGCAGGTTGACCTCGTCGACGTAGAGCAGCCCGCGGTGCGCGGCGGCCAGCAGGCCGGGCTGGAAGTCCGTGACGCCTTCGGCCAGCGCGCGTTCGAGGTGCAGCGAACCGATCACGCGGTCTTCGGCCGCGCCGACCGGCAGCTCGACCAGCTTCGCGGGCCGGCGGTGGCCCGCGGCGCCTTCGTGCGGGCCGTCCGGGCAGAGCGGGTCGGGGGCGGCGGGATCGCAGGAGAAGCGGCAGCCGTCGACGACGTCGACGCCCGGCAGCAGGCCCGCGAGCGCGCGGACCATGGTCGACTTCGCGGTGCCCTTTTCGCCGCGCACCAGCACCCCGCCGACGGCGGGCGAGATCGAGGACAGGACCAGGGCGAGACGCAGGTCCGGCAACCCGACTACGGCGGTGAACGGGTAGGGCTTCAACAGCACTCCTCCAGGTCGGCGACCGGCCGATCATCGCACAGCGGCCGCCTCGCTTAGGGTGGGAAATCGTGCGCGAAAAATCACGGTTGACGGTGGTGGGGATCGGAGCTGACGGGTGGTCCGGCCTGTCGGAGCAAGCCCAAGCACTCGTCCTCGGCGCCGACGTCGTGCTGGGTGCGCCGAGGCAGCTCGACTACCTGCCGCCGGAGGTCGACGGCGTCCCTTGGCCGTCGCCGTTGCTGCCCGCGCTCGACGCGTTCATCGCGGAGCACGAAGGACAGCGGATCTGCGTCCTGGCCAGCGGCGATCCGTTTTTGTCGGGGGTCGGCACTACGCTCGTGGCACATGGATACGAGGTCGACGCGTTCCCCGCGCTCTCGTCGGTGACACTGGCCAGGGCCCGGCTGGGCTGGTCCGCCGAAGAGACCGAGGTGGTGACGCTCGTCGGCCGCTCGTCGGCTCGCGTCGCCCGGGTGCTGGCCCCGCGGCGGCGGGTGCTCGTCCTGGGTGCCGACGCGACGGCTTTGCGCTCCCTCCTCACCGTGCGGGGGTATGGCGAGAGCGAGCTGTTCGCGCTGGAGAACCTGGGCGGGCCGGAGGAGCGCATCACCGACGGCTGGGCGGGCGAACCCGGCCCGCTGACGGTGTTCGCGCTGGAGTGCGTGGGCCCGGCGCTGCCCCTGATCGGCATCCCGGACGACGTGTACGCCCACGACGGCCAGCTGACGAAGCGCGACCTGCGGGTTTCGGCCCTGTCGAGGCTCGCGCCGAGCCCCGGCGAGCTGCTGTGGGACGTCGGCGCGGGCGCGGGCAGCGTCGGCATCGAGTGGTCGCGGCTGCACGGGCTGAACCGGGCGGTCGCGATCGAGCGGGACGCGGAACGAGCGGAGCGGATCGGCCGCAACGCGGTGGACCTGGGAGTACCGGAGCTGGAGGTGGTGACGGGAGAGGCACCGGAGGTGCTGAGCGCGTTGCCCGCCCCGGACGCGGTGTTCATCGGCGGCGGGGTGACGGTGGCAGGAGTGCTCGAGACATGTGTGGCCACCGGGGCCCGGGTGGTGGCGCACGGGGTGACGGTGGAGGCGGAACAGGTGCTGGCGCGGGCATATGCGGAGCACGGCGGCGAGCTGGTGCGGATCGGGGTCGAGCGAGCGGCCCCGCTGGGCGGTTTCACCGGCTGGACACCGGCCCGGGTCGTGACGCAGTGGAGCAGCCGATGACCGTGCACTTCATCGGGGCCGGGCCGGGGGCCGCCGACCTCATCACCGTGCGGGGGCGCGACCTCCTCGCCCGCTGCGGGGTCTGCCTCTACCCGGGCAGCATGACCCCCACCGACCTCCTCGCCTACTGCCCACCCGAAGCCGAACTCGTCGACACGGCGAACCTCAGCCTCGAGCAGATCGTCGCGCGGATGGTGGCGGCCCACCGCGCCGGGCACGAGGTCGCGCGGCTGACCTCCGGTGACCCGTCGCTCTACAGCGCCGTCGCCGAGCAGATGCGGCGGCTCGACGTGGAAAACGTGCCGTACGAAGTCGTCCCCGGCGTGCCCGCCTTCGCCGCGTCGGCCGCCGTGCTGCAGCGCGAACTCACCGTGCCCGAAATCGGGCAGAGCCTGGTCATCACGCGGGTCCAAGCGCGCTCCACGAAGATGCCGCCGGGCGAAACCCTCGCCGCCTTCGCCGCCACCGGAGCAACTCTCGCGCTGCACCTCGCGATCAACCACGTCGAGCGGGTGGCCGCCGAACTGATCCCGCACTACGGCGACGACTGCCCGGTCGCCGTCGTCGCGCTCGCGACCCAGCCCGGGGAAACCGTCGTGCGCGGGGTGCTCGGCGACCTCCCCGCCCTCGTCCGCGAAGCCGGGATGACCCGTGCGGCCACCATCTTCGTCGGGCGGGTGCTCGCCGCCACGAACTTTCCCGACAGCTTCCTCTATTCGAGTGCCCGGGACCGGGCCGACCAACCGGAGTCGTTGTGACGGAACTGCGCTGGGGCCTGCTGGCCGCCGGGACGATCGCCGGCCACTTCGCCGCGGGTGTCGACGAAAGCAAGCACGGCACGCTGGCCGCCGTCGGCGCGCGCGACGCCGGCCGGGCGCGGGACTTCGCCGCGCGGTTCGACATCCCGAAGGCGTACGGCAGCTACGAAGACCTGCTCGCCGACCCGGACGTCGACGCCGTCTACGTCTCGACACCGCACGCCCTGCACAAGGAGTGGGCGATCGCCGCCGCCGAAGCGGGCAAGCACGTGCTGTGCGAGAAGCCGCTGACCATCACCGCGGCCGACGCCGAAGAGGTCATCGCCGCCGCGCGGAAGCACGACGTCTTCCTCATGGAAGGGTTCATGTACCGGCTGCACCCGCAGACCCGGCGGCTGGCCGAGCTGATCGCGGCCGGTGCGATCGGCGAGGTCCGCGCGGTCGACACCACCTTCTCCTTCGACAGCAACCCCGAGGAAACGGCCCGGCTCAGTGATCCGGCGCTCGGCGGGGGCGGGATCCTCGACGTCGGCTGCTACTGCACCTCGCTGGCCCGGCTGGTCGCCCAGGCCGCGACCGGCGAAGCCGTGGTGGAGCCGACCGAGGTCAGCGGGATGGCCCGGCTGAGCGCGGACGGCGTCGACGAGTACGCGACCGGCCTGCTGCGGCTGCCCGGCGACATCCTCGCGACGATCTCGTGCGGCATCCGGCTGACCCGCGAAGACGGCATCCGCGTGTACGGCTCGCGCGGGCACCTCCACATCCCGCGGCCCGCGTGGATCCACCCGCTGCGGACGCCGGGCACGTCGCAGATCATCCTGACCCCGGCCGGCGGCGAGCCAGAGGTCATCGAGGTCGAAGCGACCCAAGGCGTCTTCGCGCGCGAAGCGGACCACGTCGCCGCGCACGTCGGCGACCGGCAGGCACCCGAGCTGACCTGGGCGGAAACCCTCGCCAACCTGCGGACCCTCGACCGGTGGCGCGAGGCCGTCGGGTACGGACGTCCCCGGTGATCCTCATCCTCGGCGGCACCGGCGAAGCCCGGAAACTCGCCGAAGACCTCACAGCGCGCGAAGTCCGGGTCGTCTCTTCGCTGGCCGGACGCGTCGCGCGGCCGCGGCTGCCGGCCGGCGAAGTGCGCGTAGGCGGCTTCGGTGGTCCCGAAGGGCTCGCGACCTGGCTCCGCGAGAACGACATTGAAGCCGTCGTCGATGCCACGCACCCCTTCGCCGAGCGCATCGGCGCCAACGCGGCGAAGGCGGCCGAACTGACCGGCACGCCCCTCCTGCGGCTCGCCCGCCCGGGCTGGCAGCCGGGCCCCGAGGACGTCTGGCACTGGGCGGACGACCTCGCCGACGCCGCCCGCAAGCTCCCCGAGCTGGGGAACCGCGTGTTCCTCACCAGCGGCCGCCAGGGGCTGCCCGCCTTCGCGCACCTCGACGACCTGTGGTTCCTGATCCGCTGCGTCGACCCGCCCGAGCCTCCGCTGCCGCGCCACCACGAGCTGATCCTGGCCCGCGGGCCGTACGAGGTGGCCGCCGAGCGCGAACTGCTCGGCCGCGTGGACGTCCTGGTCACCAAGGACTCCGGCGGCGCCCAGACCAGCGCGAAGCTGACCGCGGCCCGGGAGCTGCGCAAGCCCGTCCTGGTCGTCCGGCGCCCGCCCCGCCCGGTGACCGAGACCGCCGCCACCGTCCCCGAAGCCGTCGATTGGGTACTGCACCGATGATCGAAGAGTTCTACGAAGTCCTGCGCAAGCGCCGGGACGTCCGCGGCGAGTTCACCGGCGCACCCATCCCCGAAGCGACCCTGACGAGGGTCCTCGAAGCCGCGCACGCCGCGCCCAGCGTCGGGCTCACCCAGCCATGGGACTTCGTGCTGGTCGACGACCACCCGACGCGCGAGACGTTCGCGAAGCACGTCCACGAAGAGCGGGAGGTGTTCGCCGCGCAGCTCACCGAAGACCGCGCGAGCACCTTCGCGAACATCAAGATCGAGGGCATCCTCGAGTCGAGCCTCGGCGTCGTCGTCACCTACGACCCGGCCCGCGGCGCGCCCGACGTCCTCGGCAGGCACGCCATCGCCGACGCCGGCCTCTACTCGGTGTGCCTGGCGATCCAGAACCTCTGGCTCGCCGCCACCGCGGAAGGCCTCGGCGTCGGCTGGGTGAGCTTCTACCGGGAGCCGTTCCTGAGCGAGCTGCTCGGCATCCCGGACGGCGTCCGGCCGGTGGCGTGGCTCTGCGTCGGCCCGGTGAGCCGGCTCGAGACCGTGCCGGACCTGGAACGCCACGGCTGGCGCAACCGCCGTCCCCTGACCGAGGCGGTCCACCACGGGCGGTTCACCCCGCGTGATCCGGGGGCTGCGTCAGCCGCCGACCGCTGACCCGTTAGCGTTGCGCCGATGCGTCTGATTGCCGTAGCGCTGGGGTTGCTCTCGGCCTTGTGCGCGCTGGCTTTCCCCTTCCTGCCGGTGGTGCAGGACACGGCGGAGGTCGTCTGGCCCACCGGCAGCGACACCCGCTCCGTCAACGCGCCCTTGACCGGGTACTGGGCGCAGGACCTGCGCGCCGAACTGCCGTGCGCGGCGATCCGCTCGGTCGACGCCCGCACCAACGGCCCGGGCCTGCTCTTCGCCACCGTGCCGGACGGGCGCACCGACCCGAACGCCGGCAAGGGCGTCGGCCTGCAGCTGCGCGTGGACAACGGCGTGCTGTTCGCCTCCAGCCAGGGCCAGCAGATCGCCCAGCAGCCGCTGCCCGCCGAGAAGTGCGACGTCGAGCTCGACGTCGACGCGACGCAGATGACCCTCGCCGTGGCCGGGACGCCGATCTTCCACGCCGAAGGGGACGTCCGCCCGCGGGTCGTCGGCATCTACTCCTCGATCAACTCGAGCAAGGACCCGATCGCCGGCCTGCACGTCTCGGTCGTGCCGGACACGCGCTACCAGACGTCGCCGACCGCGCTGAAGATCGTCGTCGGCGTGGTCGCCGTGCTGTCGCTGATCGGCTGCATGATCGCGGTCTGGCGCCGTGACTCCGGCTTCGCGCGCCGCGCCCCGCGCTGGGCGCCGGTCGGCTGGTGGCGGCTGACGCTGCGCGACGCCACGGTGATCGCCGCGCTCGGCGCGTGGGTCTTCATCGGGCCGGTGACTTCGGACGACGGCTACATCCTCACCATGGCCCGGGTCACCGAATCGACCGGCTACCTGACGAACTACCACCGCTGGTTCGGCGTCGCCGAGGCGCCGTTCGGCTGGTTCTACCACGTCTTCGAGCTGATGACGCACGTCAGCACGGTGCCGCCGTGGATCCGGCTGCCGTCGTTCCTGCTCGGCGTGCTCAGCTGGCTGCTGATCAGCCGTGAGGTGATGCCGCGCCTGGGCACCCAGATCCGCACCAGCCGCCCGGCCAGCTGGGCCGCCGCGACGGTGTTCCTGATCTGGTGGATGCCCTACAACAACGGCGTCCGGCCGGAACCGGTGGCCGCGCTCGGCTCGCTGCTGGCGATCTGCGCGGTCGAACGCACGCTGGTCACACGGCGGCTGCTGCCGCTGTGCCTCGGCCTGACCGCGGCCGGGTTCACCCTGGCCGCGACGCCGACCGGGCTGATCGCGGTGGCGCCGTTCCTGGTCGCCGCGCGGCCGCTGTTCAAGCTGGTGCGCCAGCGCGCGAACGAGAGCGGCTGGCTCCCGGTGCTGGCGCCGGTCGCCGCGGCCGGGCTGCTCGTGCTGGTCGTGGTGTTCGCCGACCAGACGTTCGCGACCGTGCAGGAGGCCACCCGGATCCGCACCCAGGTCGGCCCGAACCTCTCGTGGTTCCAGGAGCTCGCGCGCTACCAGCTGCTGTTCGAGAGCCTCCCCGACGGCTCGGCGCCGCGCCGCTTCCCGGTGCTGCTGGTGGTGCTGTGCACGGCCACCTGCCTGGTGATGCTGCTGCGCCGCGGCCGCATCCAGGGCGCGTCGCTCGGCCCGGCGCGCCGGCTGATCGGCACCACGGCGTTGTTCTTCCTGCTGCTGGCCCTGACGCCGACGAAGTGGACGCACCACTTCGGCGCGTTCGCCGCGGTCGGCGCGTCGATGGCGGCGCTGACCGCGCTCGCGACCAGTTCGACGGTGCTGCGGTCCAAACGCAACCGCGCGGCCTTCCTGGCCGGGCTGCTGGTCGTCGCGGCGCTGGCCGCGACCGGGCCGAACACGTACTGGTTCGTCTCGCGCCTCGGCGTCCAGTGGACGAACGTGGCGCCGTCGATCGGCGGCATCGGCCTGTCCACGATCCTGCTGGTGGCGGCGGCGATCGCCGGGGTGTACGCGTTCGTCGAGAACGTCCGCGCGCACCGGCCGGGCCTGCCCGCTCAGCCCCAGGAAGGCCGGTTGCGCGCGCTGCGGCTCGGGTCCCTTTCGCTGGTGGTGGTCTGCGGCCTGGTGGCGGCGGGCGAGTTCGTCACGATGGCGTGGGCGATCCACAACCAGGCCGGCAGCTACAGCCTGGGCGCGGCGAACGTCGGGCACCTGTTCGGCAAGAGCTGCAACCTTTCCGACCACGTGATGGTCGAGCGCGACGCGGCGACGAGCATCCTGCACACGCAGTCCGAGCAGCGGACCGTCGCGGAGAAGCCGCAGGAGAACTCGCCGCTGCCGAACCCGGACCAGGACAACGGCCGCGTCCAGACCGGCTTCCACACCCGCCCGGTCGACGACAAGGACCCGCTGGCCGAGCCGCCGCACGGGTTCACCCCGGAGAAGGTCCCGATGTGGTCGAGCTTCCTCGACCCGGAAACGCGCGCCGGACGGCTGCGCAGCGACTGGTACGCGCTGACGGAGAAGCCGGCGGACGGCCAGGTCGTGGTGGCGACCGCGGGCGCGGCCCGCCGCCCGACGTCGGTCAGCCTCGACTACGGCCACAACACCCCGGACGGCGTGAAGATCGTCCGCAGCCAGTTCATGCTGCCCCCGGGCGCGGGTACCGGCGGCTGGAACGACACCCGCATCAACCTGCGCGACCTCCCCCCGGAGACGGACGCGGTCCGCATCAACATCGTCGACAACGACCTCACCGAGGACGGCTGGATCGCGGCGTCCGCCCCGCGCGTCCCGACGTTCACGACGCTGACCGACCGCATCGGCTCGAAGCCGGTGTACGTGGACTGGCCGGCGTCGTTCGTGTACCCGTGCGTCCAGCCGGTGACGTCCCACGACGGCATCTCCCAGGTCCCGGCCTACCGCATCACGGCGGGCGGCCTGGCCGACGAGGCGAACTGGGCGTCGTCGACGAACGGCGGGCCGATCGGGTGGCTGGAGGAGCTGGCCGAGGAGCCGGAGGTCCCGAGCTACCTGATCGGGCAACCGAGCCAGTCGTGGGGTCAGCTGCTGCAGATCGAGCCGTTCACGGAAGGCATCGCGCCGACGGTGGTGCACGGGGAGAAGACGGTGCCGGGCTGGTGGTCGCCGGGTCCGGGGCCGCGGCAGCCGAACGGCAAGGACCCGACGCGCTGAGCCGGACGGCGGTCTTCGGTACCGCCGTCCGGGTGTGCGCACCGGCCGTCGCTCTACCCTGAGTGGCACAAAACAATAGGTGAAAAAATACACCGCCCGAAATATCCATTACCCGCATCGACTCGATCACGAAACTGGTCAGTTCCCATTCCCGGAACTAGCTTTCTCCTCGCCCCTCCACCGTCGCAGGGGTGACTTCCCCGAGGAGGAGCAGTGATGCGCAGACCCGTGATCCGGCTGATCGCGCTGGCCGCAACGGCCGTAACGGCCGCCGGTCTCCTGGTCGGGGCCGCCGCGGCCAGCGACCGGACCCCGTTGCCGGGCAGCGTCCCGGCCTGGGCGAAATCATCCGCCCGTACCGGGGCGGCGAATTCGGCGGACAATGTGGCGTTTCGCGTTTACCTCGGCTGGAGCGGCGACGCGGCCGCCGCGGCGAACAGCGTCTCGACGCCGGGCTCCGCCGCCTACGGCCGGTACCTCACCGCCGCGCAGTTCCGGCAGCGGTTCGCGCCGTCGCAGAACGACGTGGGCGCGGTGCAACAGTGGCTGCGCAAGGCCGGCTTCGACGTCGGCTACACCCCGGGCAACCACCGGTACGTGCAGGCCGAAGGGACGGTCGCGCAGGCCGCGGCGGCGTTCGGCACGAGCTTCGGCGAGTACAAGGTCGCCGGCAAGACGCTGCGCGCGCCCGAGCAGGACCTGTCGCTGCCCGCCGGCCTCCCGTCGAGCGTCAGCGCGGTCGTCGGGCTCGACGAGTCGTTCGCGCTGCTGCAGCCGTCCGCCGGCCCGGCCGCGTCGCCGTCCCCCGCGTTCGTCAACGCGCCGCCGTGCTCGGCCTACTACGGCGAGAAGACCACCGCGACCACGCTCACCCCGGACGGCGTCAAGGTGCCGGACGCCTACGGGCACCCGAACCCGTGGGCGCCGTGCGGCTACACGCCCGCGCAGCTGCAGAGCGCGTACGGCGTCCAGCAGGCCATCGCCGCCGGCACCAACGGCGCCGGCCAGACCGTGGCGATCATCGACGCCTACGCGTCGCCGACGATCCTCTCCGACGTCAACACCTACTCCCGCCTGCACGGCCTGCCGCAGCTGTCCGGCAACCAGTTCACCCAGGTGGCGGCGCCGGGCGTGTACGGCAGGCCGCAGAACCCGAAGCAGGACCCGCAGGGCTGGTACGGCGAGGAGACCCTCGACGTCGAGGCGGTGCACAGCATCGCGCCGGGCGCGAACATCGTCTACGTCGGTTCGCCGAACAACTACCAGGACCTCGACGCGGCGATGAACCACGTCGTCGACCAGCACCTGGCCTCGATCGTGACGAACTCCTACGGGTTCTCGACCGAGCTGCTGCCGACCGGCTACGTCAAGCCGTTCAACGACACGCTCATCGAGGCGGCGGCGACCGGGATCGGCGTCTACTTCTCCAGCGGGGACAACGCCGACGAGACCGGCGGCGTCGCGGCGAACTACCCGAACGCGACGCCGGACTGGCCCGCGGTCAGCCCGTGGGTGACCGCGGTCGGCGGGACGTCGCTCGGCGTCGGCAAGAACGGCGAGTACCTGTTCGAGACCGGCTGGGAGACCGGGCGGTCGGTGCTGACCAACGGTGCGTGGGTGCCCACCCCGCCGGGCGAGTTCTTCGGCGGCGCCGGTGGCGGCACGAGCCGGCTGTTCACCCAGCCCGCGTACCAGGCCGGAGTCGTGCCGAACGCGATCGCGACGGCGAACGGCGCGCGCCCGCAGCCGATGCGCGCGGTGCCGGACGTGGCCGCGCTGGCCGACCCGAACACCGGTTTCCTGGTCGGGCAGACGCAGGCGTTCCCGGACGGCACGGCGAAGTACAGCGAGTACCGCATCGGCGGCACGAGCTTGGCGTCACCGCTGTTCGCCGCGTTCGTCGCGCTGGCGCAGCAGCGGGCGGGCCACGAGTTCGGCTTCGCCAACCCGCTGCTGTACGGGCGGGCGGGCAGCTCGGCGTTCCACGACGTCAAGCAGCCGCCGTCGCCGATGGCGGTCGCCCGCGTCAACTACAACAACTCGGTCGACGCGTCAGCCGGGTACTCGGCGGCGAGCCTGCGTTCGCTGGACGCCGACGCCGTGCTGACGATCCACGTCCGTGACGGCTACGACGACGTCACGGGCATCGGCACCCCGAACGGAGCCGCGTTCCTGACCGGCCTCGGCTAGTAGCTGCGTGGGGTCCAGACGACACCGTCTTCCGCCCGGGTGCGGCTGGACCCCACGATCAGCAGGCAGCGCATGTCCACAGTGGACGGGTCGAGGTCGCCCAGCGTCGTGATCCGGATGTCTTCCTCCGGGCCGCCCACATCCCGCGCGACCACGACGGGAGTCGACGGCGCGCGGTGGCGGAGCAGGACGTCCCGGGCGTCGGACAGCTGAGTCGTCCGAGTACGCGAAGCCGGGTTGTACAGCGCCAGCACCAGATCCGCCGCGCCCGCCGCGTCCAGGCGCTTCTCGATGATCTCCCACGGCTTCAAGCGATCCGACAGCGAAAGCACGCAATAGTCGTGCCCCAGCGGCGCGCCCACCCGGGACGCCGCCGCCTGGGCCGCCGTCACGCCCGGGACGATGCGGACCTTCACCCCGGTGCCGTGGCCCGCGGCCACCTGCTCCAAGACAGCCGACGCCATCGCGAACACGCCCGGGTCGCCCGAGGAAACGACCGCCACCCGGGCACCGTCAGCGGCGAGGGAGAGAGCCTCGCGGGCGCGGTCGGCTTCGACCCGGTTGCCCGACGCGTGCCGCTGCTGCCCGGCCTTTTGCGGCACCCGCGCGACATACGGGCCGTAGCCCACGATGTGCTCGACCTCGGCCAGCTCGGAAGCCGCCTCCGGGGTCAGCCACTCCGGACCTGCGGGCCCGAGGCCGACCACCACGACCTCGCCACCGGACGCGGCCTCCGCCGGAGCAACAGGAGGCGACTGGCGTGACGCGTAGGCGGGCGAGGGCAGCAGCGCCAAGGAGAAGTACGGCACCGAAGCGGGGTCGACCTCGCCGAGGGGCTCGATTCGCTGCTGTCCCCACGTCGCGCGCTCGACGAAGACGGCGTCGTCGAGCTTCCCCGCCTCCGCGAACGCCTCGCGCACCGAGTTGAAGGTCCGGCCGAGCTTCAGGACGGCCGCCGCGTCGGTGTCGGCCAGGCGGCGGGCCAGTTCCGGGGCCGGGAGGGTGCCCGGGAGCACCGTCAGGACCTCGTCGCGCTGGACGAGCGGGCGGCCGAGCACCGAGGACGCCGCGCTCACCGACGTAACGCCGGGCACGACGATCGCCTCGAACCGGCCGGCGAGCCGTTCGTGCATGTACATGTACGAGCCGTAGAAGAACGGGTCGCCTTCGCAGAGCAGGACGACGTCACGCCCGGCGTCGAGGTGCTCCGCGAGCCGTTTCGCGCTCAGCTCGTAGAAGTCCGCGATCGCACCCTCGTAGCCGCCCGGGTGGTCGGTCGTCTCCGTGGTGACCGGGTAGACGAGCTTCTCCTCGATCTGCCCCTCGCGCAGGTACGGCTCGGCGACCGACCGCGCGATGCTGCGGCCGTGGCGCGCGCTGTGGTAGGCGATCACCGAGGCTTCCGAAATGAGCCGCGCCGCCTTGACCGTCATCAGTTCCGGGTCGCCGGGGCCGAGGCCGACGCCGTACAGCTTGCCGAGGCTCATTCTTCGGCGCTCGCCAGTGCGTTGATCGCCGCGACGGCCATCGCGCTGCCGCCGCGCCTGCCGTGCACCACCAGGTACGGGGCCGGGGCGCGCTTCGCCAGCTCCACTTTGGACTCCACGGCGCCGACGAACCCGACCGGCACGCCGATGATCGCCGCGGGCGCGCCGACACCTTCGTCGAGCATCTCCAGGAGGCGGAACAACGCCGTCGGCGCGTTGCCGATCGCCACGACCGAGCCGGGCAGCTTGTCGCGCCACAGTTCCAGGGCCGCCGCCGAGCGCGTGGTGCCCATTCGCTCGGCGAGCCCGGGCACGCTCGGGTCGGACAGGGTGCAGAGGACTTCGTTGGCCGCGGGCAGGCGACGGCGCGTGATGCCGCTGGCGATCATCTGCGCGTCGCACAGGACCGGAGCGCCGGCTTCGAGCGCGGCCCGGCCCGACTCCACGACGTCGAGGGTGTAGCGCAGGTCGTCGACCAGATCGACCATGCCGCAGGCGTGGATCATCCGGACCGCCAGCCCGGCCACGTCGTCGGGCAGGATCGCCAGGTCCGCCTCTTCGCGGATCGTGGCGAACGAGTGCCGGTAGATCTCGGCACCGTCCCGCAGGTAGTCGATCACAGCATTCCCTTCACCTCGTCGAGCGGCACCCAACGGCCGTCGACCCGATATCCGTCCGCTTCGGCGACAACGTCCACATGGGACTGCGACGGCTTGCCGCACCGCCGTTCGCAGCCCGAAAAGTGCGCGCGCAGGCCGGGCTGGAACACCGCGTCGGCGCGCACGTCGGCGCGCGACTTCGCGCAGCCGGGCCGGCCGATGCAGGCGGTGGTGCCCAGGGCTTCCGCACCGAAGCCCAGCCGCTCGAAGACATCCGCGGGCACGTCCGGCAGCACCACGGACTTCCACGGCGTGACCAGCGCCGTTCCGAACTCCGCCAACGCGCGCGCCTGCCCGGCCGAGAGCTGCCCGAACCGCGGCACGACACCCGCGGCGAGGCCGCCGTCGTCCCGCTCGATCAGCCCGGCCGGGACCTCGACGCCGGCCCGCGGCACGGGCGTCCCACGCCAGGCCGGGTCGTCGAGTTCGGCGACGCGCCAGGCGGTCCCGCGCACGCGGCCGAACTCGAGCGCGACGTCGATCAACGCGGCGACGGCGTCCGCGCGCGCCACCCGGCGCCCGGTGTCGCCGCCCGCGAGCAGCAGCGTGCCCTCGTCCGGGCCGGTCGCGCGCCAGCAGACGTCGGCGCCTTCCCCGGCGACGTCCCCGCGTCCGTCGTCGAAGGCGAAGAGGAACCGCCCGGGCAGCCCGGCCAGCTCGGGTGCCGCGCACAGCGCAAGGTCGAGCGCCGCGGCCAGGCCCCGGACGTCGGCGAGCCCGCCGCGCAGCCCGCTCAGCGGCGACGCGAGGACGTTCCGGACCCGCTCGTGAGACGGCGACGGCAGCAGGCCGGCGTCGGTCAGGCGCTCCGCGAGACCGGGCCGGGTGACCCCGCGCAGCTGGACGTTGCCGCGCGAGGTGAGGTGGAGGTCGCCGTCACCGCACGCCTCGGCGGCGTCGGCCAGCGCACGCAGCCGCGCCGCGGAAATCGTGCCGCCGGGCAGCCGCACCCGCGCGAGTGGCCCGTCGGCGGCGTCGTGCGGTGCGAAAACACCAGGGCACGCGTCGGCTCGCACGCGTGCTGGGGTCGGCATGGGGTCACTGTAGCTGGCCGTTTTCCGGCCCCGGCGGGTCCGAACGGGGCTTGATCCTGGCGATCCCGGCGTCCAAGTCCACGTCACGCCACGGAGGCGCCCCTTCGGCGTCCTGCTCGACGAGCATCGACATGGTTTCCCGGTGTTCCAGCTCACGCCGCTTGGTGCCGTAGAGGAACGCGGTCGTCTACTCGATGTAGGTCGCGGACAGCCGAGCCTTGAAGCGCGAGCCGTCCTTGCGCGGCCGCAGTTCGATGGCGGCCATGACCAGCAGGATCACGACGCCGCCCGGGAGCGCGAGCCCCAGCCAAGTACCCATGCCGAGCGAACCGGATGACCGCCGGTCAAGTTCCCGGCCGGGGGAGAAACTTTTCAGCGGCCGGAGAGGCGCAGGTCAGGGGCGCGGTGGTGTCTTGAATGAGTCATTCAGGGCGCTGGAGGTCCTGAATGACTCATTCAAGACACGAGGCCCGGCCGCCGTGGAGGCCGAGCGAAGCAGGACTCTGATCAAATGTAGTAGGTGTGCTACATTCGATCGCATCAGTCAGATGGGGGTGACGCGCGATGAGAGATCCGGCGGATCCGGTCGTCCAAGTGCGCAGGCTACGCATGCGCTACGGGGCGAACGACGTGCTCCACGGGGTCGAATTCGAGGCCTACCGCGGCGAAGTCGTCTGCCTGCTCGGACCCAACGGCGCGGGCAAGACGACCACGATCGAGATCCTCGAAGGCTTCCGGATGCGGTCGGCGGGCGAGGTGAGCGTGCTGGGCACCGACCCGGCGCACGGCGGGGAGGACTGGCGGGCGCGGCTGGGGGTCGTGCTCCAGTCCTGGCGTGACCACGGGAAGTGGCGCGTCCGCGAACTGCTCGGGCACCTCGGCCGGTACTACGCGCCGTACTCGACGCCGTCGATGCCGCGGCCGTGGGACGTCGACGAGCTGATCGGGGCGGTCGGGCTCACCGAGCACGCGCACAAGAAGCTCAAGCAGCTCTCCGGTGGGCAGCGGCGGCGGCTCGACGTCGCGATCGGCATCGTCGGGCGGCCCGAGCTGCTGTTCCTCGACGAGCCGACCGCGGGCTTCGACCCCGAGGCGCGCCGTGAGTTCCACGACCTGGTGCACCGGCTCTCCGACGAGCTCGACACCACGATCCTGCTCACCACGCACGACCTCGACGAGGCCGAAAAACTGGCCGACCGGATCCTCATCCTCAACGGCGGCCGGATCATCGCCGACGGCTCGGCCGACGAGCTGAGCCGGCGGATCTCCGGCGAGGCCGAGGTCCGGTGGAGCGTCGGTGACCAGCGCTTCGTGCACTCGACGACCGAAGCGACGAAGTACGTGTACGACCTGTTCAAGCAGCACGGCGAGGCGGTCGCGGACCTCGAGGTCCGGCGGGCGTCGCTGGAAGACACCTACATGACGCTGGTCCACCGCGCCGAGACCGGCGGCGAAACGGAGCTCGGCCTCCAGGAAGCGGGTGCGCGATGAACGCCAAGAGCGCCGCGTTGCGCACCGGCCTGGCGCGCGGCTGGATCGAGTTCAAGCAGACCTGGACCAACCGGGACGACGTCGTCGGCCAGCTGGTCTTCGTCGCGCTCTTCCTCGGCGCGCTGTTCTTCATGCGCAACGCGACCCTGCCCGGCACCGGGTTCTCGCTCGGCGCGGCCACCGTGCCCGGCGTGCTCGGCGCCGGGATCGTGTTCAACGGCTTGAACAGCACGGCGGGCTACCTCGCCATCGACCGCGAGGACGGCACGCTGCTGCGCGCGAAAGCGACACCGAACGGCATGCTCGGCTACCTGGTCGGGAAGACGGTGGCGGTCGCGGTCGCGCAGGTCACCTCGATCCTACTGGTGCTGGTCCCGTGCCTGTTCCTGTTCGACTCGCTGGCCCCGGACGGCGGCTGGTCGTACCTGCATCTGGTGTGGGTGCTGGCGCTCGGGCTGGTCGCGACCCTGCCGCTCGGGGCCGCGCTGGGGTCGCTCACCAACAGCCCGCGCTCGATCGCGCTGATCACGCTGCCGATCATGGGCCTGGGCGCGATCTCGGGGATCTTCTACCCGGTCACCGCGCTGCCGAGCTGGGTGCAGGGCATCGCGCAGGTGTTCCCGATGTACTGGCTGGGCCTCGGCATGCGCTCGGCGCTGCTGCCGGACACCGCGGTGGTCGTCGAGATCGGCCAGTCGTGGCGGCCGTTGCCGACCCTCGCCGTGCTCCTCGCGTGGGCCGTGATCGGATTGGCACTGGCTCCGGTCCTGCTCCGCCGCATGGCGCGGCGCGAAGCGGGTTCCTCGGTGGCCGAACGGCGGGAGAAGGCCATGCAGCGTGTGGGGTAGTGAACCTTATTCAGCCGTCGGCCGGCGCAAGGGTCACCGTAGGTGGGCAAGCTGCGGTCCGTGGCGCCGTCCTTACCAGAATAAGGTTCAGTGATGAGTGAGGTCGTCTACAACCGGATCGCGATGCTGCGCGCCGAGCGGTCGATCTCGCGGCGCCAGCTCGCGGACGCCCTCGGCGTGCACTACCAGACGATCGGCTACCTGGAGCGCGGCGAGTACAGCCCGAGCCTCTACCTGGCGCTGCGGATCGCGGAGTTCTTCGAGGTCTCGGTGGAGGTCCTGTTCTCCACGAAACCGTTCCCCCGCCTGGGAGAACGCTCCGCCTGAGCCGTCAGCGGCGGAGCAGGTGGGCCGCCATGGCGAGGACCGCGCCGGCCGCCACGCACAGCGGGCTCGCCGCCCCGAGGGCCGCGCAGGCGGCACCGGCGGCGGCGAGCACGGCCGCTCTCGCCACCACGGCCCAGGACACGACCTCGCTGCCGAAGCAGCCGCACGGCACGCCCGGCCGTCGCACGCGCAGCACGCCCGCGTACCCGGCGAAGGCGGTGTAGAGCCCGGCCTGCGCGAGCAGGGCGGGTGCGGCGGCCGCCGGGGCCGCGAGCAGAGCCAGCAGCACGGCGGTGCCGATCAGGACCTCCGCGCCCGTCGTCAGCGGGGCGAACACCGGGGGCAGCAGGCGGTGCGCCCGCAGCACCGCGCGGTGTTCACGGTGACGCACGACGTGCCCGAATCCGGCCGCGAGCAGAAAAATCGCGCCGGCCGCGGACAAAACGGTCATGACCGCCGACCAGAAAATGCTCACGGGTCCCACGGTATTCGCTGACAAAATTGCCGTAGCCATTTGGCGGCAGCCGCACCGCCCGTTGGCCGAACAATCGTGACCCCGGCCGAAATCGTCGGTTAGTCTCACGAGACGGAATACCCGCCGAAGCGGAGGTCCGATGGGGAACCAGACACTGCGGTTGACGGCGCCGGGCGGCGGCCGCGTGACGGTCGGCCTTTCCGCGCGAGCTCCGGTTTCCCACGTGGTCGCCGGCATCCGCTTCGTCGGCGGCTCGTACGGCACCGGCTTCCAGATCGGGTCGCGCGGCTACCACGACTTCGCCTGCACCCGCGTCGCGCCGGCCCGCACCCGCGAACGCCTGCTCGTGCACGGCCGGGAGGTCGTCGTGGCCGAGGCGGCCGACGGGCAGTCGTCCGTGGCCACCCTGCTCGGCGACTACCACGAGCTGATGACGGTGTACGCCGGCCCGGCGCCGCACCGCGACCGCGTGCTCGGCCTGTTCGGCTCCCTGAACATCGAGGACCGCGTCGACGGCATGGTCGTCACGCCCCGGCCGGCCACCCTGCTCGACCCGGCCGGCGAACACCTGGTCGTCGTGGTCCGCGACCACGGCTCGCTGTCCATCCCGGCTCCGCGCGAGGCCGCCGCGCTGCTCCCGGCGCACGCGGGCGCGCGCACGAAGCACGGCGAGGTGTGGCAGACGAACACCCGGTCGTTCGTGCTGGGCTGCCCGGCCGGCGTGGCCGAGGTCCACCTCGCGGACTCGACGGCGACGACCGACCGGGAGCGGCTCGACTGGCTCGACGAAATCGACGTCGGGTGGCAGCGCCGATGACGACCTCGACCGCGGTCCTGCTGATCACCTGGGCGGCGATCGCCGTGCTCTTCTTCGGCCTCGCGGCGGTGCTGCGCGAGGTGCGGCTGCTGCGCGGGATCGTCACCCGGACGTCCGACGGCTTCGTGGCCGCGCCGCCGGACGTCGACCTCGGGCCGCGGTTCGCGAGCCGGGTCGTGGCGGCCGTCGACTCCGGCTGCCCGCTCTGCCTGACCGTGGTCGACCGGCTGGCCGAGCTCGACGCCGGCACGGCCCTGCTGACCCACGAACCGGCGTCGGTGTGGCAGGGCCTGGCCCGCGGCCTGCCAGTGCTCTCCGACGCCGAGGCGTGGCGTTCGATCTCGCACCTCGCGCCGCCGGTGCTGATGCTGACCGACGGCACCGGCCGCGTCCGGCGGCTCCAGCTCCCCGTCCGCGCCGGCGACGTGGACACCACCCTGGCCGGCTGGGCCGGTCCGAAGGCAGGAGGCGATGTCGGTGGCACTCGAGCTGGCGCGGATTCCGGAGCTTGACCGGCCCGGCCCGGAAGCCGTGCCCACGCGCGCGGGTACGAAGCTGCCCGGGGCCGGGACCCGCCGGACGTTCCTGCGGGCGCTGGCGCTCGGCGTGCTGACGATCGGCGCGACCGCGCTCGACTGGTCCGGCCTGTCGCGCCTGCGGCGGGCGAACGCCGAAGTCGGCCCGAACGGCATGCAGGGCTGGGACCGCAACGACTGCCACGACGCCTACGCCACCGGCTACCCGGAGCTGCTCGACACCAGCGGCGCCTACGTCAACACCTATGCCGCCTGCTTCGGCGGCTACTGGCGCGGCAGCACCTACTGCGAAGCGGGCTGGCACAAGTACGGCACCTGGAACGAGAACGGCGTGCAGGTCGACCACCAGCCGCTGTCCAACACCTGCGGCCAGACGATCGCCAAGAACGCGTGGCGGTGGACGACGCCGGACAAGCGCGTCTACCGCTGTTCGGACGGGTTCTCGACGTTCTGGGGCGACGGCAGCACCGGGCAGACGTACCTGACCATCTGCCGGGCCGAGCTCTGACCGCGGCGCTGCACCGGCGCCGCTGGCACCCGCTGACCGTCGCCGCCGGGCTGGTGGCCGCCGCGATGGGCGTGGCCGGCGCGGCAGTGCTCGCGCCGCCGGGCTGGCTGCTGCCGAGCGCGTGGCTCGTCCTGTGCGCGGCCGCCGGCTTCGCCACCAGCGGCTCCGTTTGAAGCCGGAACTCGGCCTCCGTGCTGAGCTCGCCGGTCTGGCGGGGCACACCGACACTGGCGTTCTGCGCGGGACTCGTCTGCGGGGGCGCCCTCACCGCACTGGTGCTCGTGGTGGCGGGTTCACTGCTGCGCGCGCCCTTGCCCGTGGCCGTCCGCTGGGGCGTGGTGGCCGCGGCGCTCGTGGCCGTGCTGCTGCGGGAGACCGGCGTGTGGTCGTTCCGGCTGCCGGAGAACCGGCGGCTGGTGCCCGACACCGTCTTCCGGCTGGGCCGGCACCTCGGCCCGCTGCAGTTCGGGTTCGAGATGGGCACCGGCGTGCGCACCTACCTGCCCAGCGGCCTGCCGTACGTCGCCGCGGTGGCCGTGGCGCTCACCGCCCCGCTGCCCGCCGCGCTGGCCGCGGGCGCCGGGTTCGGGCTCGGCCGGGCGCTGATGACCACGGCGAACACGCGCTACGACACCGAAGGCGGCTGGGACGGCGAGTGGCTGGCCCACCGCCGGGTCCTCCGGCTGCTGACCACCGCCGCCTTCGCCGTCCCGCTCGCCGTCGTCACCCTGCTGACGTTGTCCGGTACGCCCTGAGCACGGTCTGGGTGACGCTGTTCCCTTCGGTGTCGCGGGCCGTGATGCGCAGCGAGACGAAGCTGTCGCCCGCCGGGTTGCGCACCAGGGCCAGGCCGCCGTCGCCGAGTCGGACGGCGTGCGCGTCCGCCCACGTCACGCCGTCGTCGGCGGAGGTCTCGACCCGCAGGTCCGCGAGGCGGAACGCCCCCGCGCCCGGCTGCCGCTGCGCGGTCAGGGAGAGCAGGAACGGCCGGCCCGCCGGGGCCCGGCTGTCGTCGTCGAGCGCGCCCTGCGCCCGGACCACCATGAGCGGCGGCGGGACGGCCGGGCCGGTGTCGCGGAACGTCCACGCCACGTCGACGTGGGTGCCGAGCACCGACCACGGCACGCTGCGCGTCGCCTCGGACCGCAGGGTGAGCGGGCCGCTTCCGTCGGGCACGGTGAACGCGCCGAACGCCGGGTCGGCCGTCGTACCCAGCACCGCCCCGCCGCGCGACAGCGTCGCCGTGCCGGACAGGCCCACCGGTGGCGCGCTGTACTGCTCCGGGTCGCTGCCCGAGACGATCGGGATCGCGTAGGTGAGCTGGTCGCCGGCGCGCAGCACGCCCCAGCCGTCCCGCGGCGCGCCGAACGCGGGCCCGACCGGGCCGCTGTTCCAGTCGGCGCGCTGGGCGCCGGGCCGGTAGGTCCGGTAGGAGAACTGGTTCTCCGAGTCGGTCAGTTCCGGCGGGTACACCGCGAGGATGTGCTGCCAGCTCACCGGCCCGGGCGTGTAGTACTCGGTCCGCCGGCTGGGCAGTGTGTGCGGCAGGATCTGGTACGCGCCGCTGTCGGCGCCCGGGAAACCGAACGACGCGTAGTCGACGCGCAGGCCGTCCGTCACGCCGCCCTGGGTCCGGTAGCGGGCGTCGACCACGGCGAGGTCCTTGTCCCGCACCCGGAACACCGGGTCGGCGGGTACGCGGCCACGTTCGAGCAGCGCCAGCTGGTAGACGTACCCGGCCGGATCGGCGCCCGGCTCGCGGGCGGCCAGCGTGGCCCGGAAGAACAGCGCGTAGGTGTGGTCGGTGACCCGGTCGCCGGAGCCGGCCGCGAACAGCTCGTTGCCCGGCTGGACGAGCCAGGCGAGCGTGCTGGTGCGGTCGCCGGCCGGGTTCCCCGAGACCAGGCCGAGCTCGCCCGACTGCAGGTGCGCGTCCGGGTGGTCGACCACCGCGCGCACCGGCTTGCCCGTGCGGGCGTCCAGGGTGAACGCCGTGCCGCCGGTGATCGCGACCCCGGGCTTCGACAGCAGGGTCACCGCCTGGCCGGCCACGTCGAAGGCGTTGAGGTCGTAGGTGCCCTTGGGCACCCGGACCACGGCCACGCCGTCGGACCCGATCGGCCGGACGCCGAACGCTTCCCCGGTCGTCGTGCTGACGAGCTTCGCGATCCCCGCGCCGGGCCCGCCGTTCCGGTCGATCAGCCGGACGGTGACGTCGTAGCTCTCCCGCTCGAGGGCGGCGCCGAACGCGGTCTGCACCGCGATTCCCGGCGCCGTGGCGCTCAGCCTGCCGCTGTGCGGGCCGGTCGCCGCCGCCGTGGGCCGGAGGGTGACGCCGACGTCGGCGGTGCCGTGGGCCGGGACCACCACGGTGGGCGCGGCCGGCGTGACGAGCGCGTCGGAACTGGTGAGCGCGAGGGTGACCGCCGCGTCCCCGTCGTTGCGGTAGGTCACGGTCTTCGTCGACGGCGTGGTGTGCGGCCAGGCGAAGAAGCCGTAGCTCAGGCTCCCGGTGGTGGCGGTGACCCGCTGGGTGACCGCGCGGGCCGCGTCCACCCGGCCCGCGCCCTGCCCGGGGACGTCGCCGGTGGGCTGCGCGGTGCTCGTCAGCGTGGGCTTGAGCCGGCCGGCGGTCCAGTCCGGGTGCTCCTGCCGCAGCAGCGCGGCCACGCCGGCGACGTGCGGCGCCGCCATCGACGTGCCGGACAGCCGGGCGTAGTCGGCGTCGACCGGCGCCGCGTCCCCGTCGCGGGTGCCCGCGGCCCGTGCCGAGACGATACCTTCGCCGGGCGCGGACAGGTCGGGCTTGACCGCGTAGTCGCCGAGGCGGGGCCCGCGGTTGGAGAACGGGCTGGTGACGTCGGCCGCGGACACGCTGCCGACCGCGAGCGCGGCGTCGGCTGCGGCGGGCGCCACGACCGGCAGGGGTTCGGGCAGGTCGAGCGTCCGGTCGTTGCCCGCAGGAGCGACGAAGAGCGTGCCGTACTGCGCGGTGAGCGCGTTCACCGCCTGGGACAACGGATCCGTGCCGTCGGTCGCGTCACCGCCGAGGCTGAGGTTGACCACCGGAACCTGCGGCGCGAGCCACTCCATCCCGGCGATCACCGCCGACTCCGGGCAGCCGTAGGCGACGCAGACCTTGCCGCTGATCAGCTTCGCGTCCGGCGCCACCCCGCGGTAGCGGCCGCCGGAGGCGGCGCCGGTGCCGGCGATGATGCCCGCGACGTGCGTGCCGTGGCCGAGGTCGTCGCTCGCGTCCGGCCGGGTCCCGGTGAAGTCCTTGGCGGCCACGACCTTGCCCGCCAGGTCCGGGTGGTCGGCCTTGACGCCGGTGTCGAGCAGGCCGACGGTGACGCCGCTGCCGGTGTAGCCGGCCTGCCAGGCGGCCGGGGCGCCGATCTGCGGCACGCTGACGTCGAGGGCCGGGGTGGCCAGGCCGTCCAGCCACACCTTGCCGATCCCGGGCCGCAGCGTGCCCGGCGAAGCGGTGAGCCACGTCCAGAACTCCGTGCCGCGCCGCCGGTCCTGGCGCAGCGCCGCGCCCCGCACGCTGGGCAGGTCCCGGACGGCGGTGGCGGCCGCCGCGGCCGGCCGGGCCCCGGCGGCGTAGGTCATGATCAGCGGCAGGCCGGGCTCGGGGTCGGCCAGGTGCTGGCGCAGCAGCTCGGAGACGTCGAACAGGCGCGGGTCGAGCCGCCCGGCGGCCAGCAGCGGCAGCGCGTCCGCGGGCACCACGGTGACGTCGCCCGGACGCCCGCCGGTGCTCGTCTCGCGCAGGAAGCCGATCCCGCCGCGGCCCGCTCCGGGCTCGACCACGACCGCGGCCGGCCCGCGGGCGCCGGGCAGCACCCGCACGCGGTCGCCGGTGATGAGCGTGACCGACTGGCCGTCCGCGCTCCGGGCCGGTGCCGGTGCGGCCACGGCGGCCGCGGGAACGGGGAACGCCATTCCGGCCGCCAGCGCGATCGCCATCGCCTTCTTTTTCCGACGCACCAGGAGCCTCCCCGAATAGAGATCGGAATTGCCGCCGGTCGCGCTGCGAGCCCCCATGACCCCATTCCGGCGATACCGTGGAATGCGAGAACGACCGGCACCCGCACTTTACGGCGCGGGCATGTGATGTCAATCACCCGTCGCGGTCGAAAAAAAGTGTCAGGGTTTCGCGAGATCGGCTTCCGTCAGCGCCCGGACGACGTCCGCGCGCCGTTCCGGCGACTCCCGGACGGTCCGGCTCATCTCCACGTGCAGGAACACCGTGTCGTCCGAGGCGGCCATCTTGCCCTGGACGTTCGTCGTGCCTTCCAGGCCCTTGCACCGCTCTTCCCAGGCGCGGCACACGGCGAACCCGTCGGCCGTCAGCCGGTCGGCCGCGCGCCGGGCCGCGTCGCCGGCGACCGTGGCGCCCGGCGAGAGCACGATGTCGGTCGAGGGCAGGTTCTGGTCGTGGAAGCCGTGCAGCTGGACCTGCGCCAGCCCGCGTCCCGCGAGCGCGGTGGCCACGACGTGGAACACCGAATCCGTTTCGTGGGCGACGTCGGCGTGGCTGTCGTCCGCCTTGCGGTGCGCGCCCGCCACCAGCAGCACCGCGCCCGGCACCCGCCGGAACAGGTCGACGCCGAAGAGTTCCGTGCGCAGGTCGAACGCCGGGTGCGGCACCTCGACCACGAGCGACGGCGGCGCCGACCGGTCGATGACGTACATCCCCCACGCCCGGTCGGTGCCGGTCTCGTTCACCGCGATCGTGTACGGCCGCCCGGTCGCCGGGTCGACGCCGTCGCGCACCGAAAAGCCGAGCCGCTCGAAGTCCGCGGTGCCCCGGCGGTCCAGGACGGCGGCGAACCCGGTGGCCGCCGTACGACGTTCGTCGGATTTCGGTGAGCGGTACTCCTGGTCCGCGGACAGCCCGGAGGTGAACTTCGTTACCAGGGAATCCAAACCGGCCTCCGGCGCGGGCGGTGGCGGCTTCTCGTCGCCGAGGACCAGTACCAACGTCAGGGCCAGCCCCAGCGCGACGACCACGCCGACCACGCTGAGCAACGTCCGAGGCCGGCTGATCACCACACGGAGTGTACTGACTCCATCCAGCCGTCACACCCAGCCGCCGTTTGTCCCACGATAGGGGGAGTTGTACCGTCACCGCTGACAACTTCGAGACCTTCACGTGACCCGAAAGAGTGGATCTTCCGCTCGCGGCCCCTGGTGGCCGGTGACTTCCGGGGTCGCTCGACCGAAAGGCCCTGGGGAGACCAGGTGAACCGGCCAAAACCGCACGACGATCGCGCCGCCCGGTTGCGCGCGCAGATCCCGGAGGCGGGCTTCCCGCGCGGCGTGGGCGTCGCGTCCGCGACCACCTTCGCGTTGCTGCTGCTCATCGCCGCTTTCACCGCGCTCTACCTGTCCACCGCGGGCCCGCTTTCCCTGATCCGCGCCGACGACCAGTCCGGCCGGGTCTCCGACGAGGTCGCCGCGAGCCGGCAGCGGACCACCGCCGGGCTCGCGCAGAGCGTCGCGACGTCGGCGACGGCCGCCGCCGGTGATCTGCAGGTCGCGGCCGGCTCCGGGGTGTTCGACACCGCCGACGACGCCGCGCTCCTCACCCGCCTGGGCGAAACCTACGACGACTGGCGCGGCACCGCCGTCTACGACCAGGCGTCGCAGAAGGTGGTGGCCACGCGCGGCGAGCCGGTGCCGGTGGAGACGCTGCGCGGGGTCCCCGTCGCGAACCTCACCGTCCGCGCGGTGGCCCGCCCCGGCGACACCCCGCTCGTGCTCACCGCGCTCCCGCTGACCGGGACCCGTGCCGGCAAGCTCCTCGTCGTCTCGACCGCGTTGCGCGGCATCGGCGGCGACCTGGACGAGAAGAACCAGGAGCAGGTCCGCCTGGTCACCGCGGACGGCGCGGTGCTGCACACGCACGGCACCGACGTCGCCGCGACCGACCGGCCCGCCCAGGACCTGCTCGCCCGCGCGTCGACCGCGGCCGCCGCGGGGCAGGCCGGCGTGCTCACCGGCGGAACCGACCCGGCGGGCAAGCGCGCCGCCGTCGTCTCCTACGCCCCGGTCTCGCCGTCCGGCACCGGCGGCAGCCTCGGCCTGTCCGTCGTCTCGTTCAGCCGGGTCCCGGTCGACGCCGTGCCGGTCCGCTGGCCCGGCCTGATCCCCGCCGCCGCGCTGCTCGCCCTCGCCGTCGCCGGGTTCGTCCTGCTGCGGCGCACGGTCGTCGCGCCGATCCGCCGCCTGCGCACCGACGCGCTCGCCGTCGCGGCTGGCTCGCTCGGCAAGCCCGTCCGGCAGTCGCGGATCCGCGAGGTCAACCGCCTGACGACCGCGGTGGAGCGGTACCGCTGCAAGCTCCGCCGCCGCAAGCCCGCGAAGCCGGTCCGCCCGTTCCTGTCCGCCCAGCTCGTCATCGTGTTCGTCGCGCTCGCGCTGCTCGGCTGGTCGGGCGCGGTCGCCGCGACGCTCGGGCGGCAGCACGCCGAGGTCTCGGCGACGACGCTGTCCGAGCACGGCGTCCGCGTCACGCGCTCGGCGGACACGCTGCGGCGCAGCCTCGCCGAAGGCCTGACCGACCTGCAGTCCGTCGCGCGGCTCGGCAAGGGCAAGGAGCCGGACCGGTTGCGCGGCATGCTCGACCAGCTCGCCGGCACCGAAAGCCGGTTCCGCAGCGTCTACGTCGCCGACGAGCAGGGCGCGGTGGTGCTGCAGGCCGGGCGCGAGGCCCTGCGCGACCCCGGCAAGCTGCCCGAGGGCGAAGGCCTGCGCCAGCACAACACCAGCGGCCGCGTCCCGGTCGTCTACGCCTTCACGCCGCTGCCGGACTCGAAGAACGTCCTGGTCGGCGAGTACGACGTGCCGCGGATGGCCGCGCTGCTCGGCCCGGCGGGCGGCCGCGTCCGCGTCGTCGACGAGGGCAAGCGCACCATCGCCGACACCGAGGGCTACCTCGCCTTCGCCGCGCTTTCCGACCCGGCGCTGATCAAGAGCGTCGACGCGGCGCAAGCCGGCAAGGACGCCCGTGAAACGACGCCGTCGGCGCTCGTGGCGGCGCAGCGCCTGGCCGACAAGGGCAATGCGGCTTCGCTGAAGTGGGTCGTCGTCGCCGAGCAACCGATCGGTTCGCTGGGGCTCGCCGACAACACCGTGCGCTCGGGCGCGCGGGTCGCCGCCCTGCTCACCGCCGTCGTCGCGCTGATGCTGTTCGCCTGGCACTTCCTGGTGGTCGTGCGGCCGCTGCGGCGGGTCGGCGCGGAAGCCCGGCGGATCGCCGGCGGCGACACCGGCGCCGTCGTCTACCCCCAGCGGCAGGACGAGATCGGCACCATCGCCTCCTGCGTCGAGATCTGCCGGCAGGCGCTGACCGAAGGCAAGGTCCGGCTCGGCGAAGCCCGGCGGCCGGCGGGCGCGGCGACCGACGAGACCGAGCTGATCCAGCGCATCGAGGTCGAACCCCCGCCCGAGCGGGCCAAGAGCGACTACCTGAGCTGGCTGGACGGGGTCGGGGTCTGACGTGACGTTCCTCTACGTCGTGCTGGTCCTGGCGTCGGCGGCGATGCTGACCGCCGGGATCGCCGAACAGCGCCAGCACTACCGGCACCTGCACAGCATCCCGACGCGCGTGCTCGTCAACGGCATCCGCGGCAAGTCGTCCATCACCCGGCTGTGCGCGGGCGCCCTGCGGGGCGGCGGGCTGGTGACGACGGCGAAGACCACCGGCACCGCGGCCCGGTTCATCCACCCCGACGGCAGCGAGGAGCCGGTCTACCGCAAGTTCGGCATCGCCAACGTCGTCGAGCAGATCGGCATCGTCCGCCGTGCCGCCGCGTACCGGCCGGACGCGCTGGTCATCGAGTGCATGGCCGTGATGCCGGACCTGCAGGAGATCAACCAGAGCAAGCTGATCCGCTCGACCATCGGCGTGCTGTGCAACGTCCGCGAGGACCACCTCGCCGAGATGGGACCGACCCTGGACGACGTCGCGCGGTCGCTGTCGCGGTCGATGCCGGTCGGCGGGATCTGCCTGACCGCGGAAAAGGACCGGCTGCACATCCTCCAGGAGGAGGCCGCCAAGCGGGACTGCGAGCTCATCGCGGTCGACCCCGAAACCGTGTCCGACGAGGAGATGCGCGGCTTCGGCTGGATCACCTTCAAGGAGAACGTCGCGATCGCGCTGGCCGTCGCGGACCTGCTCGGCGTCAACCGGCAGCTGGCGCTGGAGGGCATGTGGGCCGCGCCGCCGGACCCGGGCGTACTGCAGGTCCACCGGTACCGCGCCGGGCGCCGCCAACTCCGCTTCGCCAACGTCTTCGCGGCGAACGACCCCGAATCGACGTTGATGAACATCGACCAGCTCCGCGCGCAAGGTGCGATCTCCGACCCGCTGCACGTGATCATCAACTGCCGCCCGGACCGCGTCGAGCGCAACGGCCAGATGGGCGCGCTGATCCCCCGCATCGCGCCGGAACGGGTGGTGCTGATCGGCGAGCCGACGCGCAGCGCCCGCGTCGCGATCCCCAGCGAGTGGCAGGACCGCGTCGTCGACCTCGGTGGCTCGCGCTCGCCGCGGGAACTGCTGCGCGGGATCGTCGGCGGCGTCGAGCGGCAGGCGTCGCTGATCGCCATCGGCAACATCCACGGCCAGGGAGAACTGCTCATCGAGGAACTCGCGAAACTGGAACCGGTCGCCTGATGCTCACCACGTCCCTCGCCCCCGAGGTCGCCACCGTCGGGCTCGCCATCGGCCTGCTGCTGTCGCTGGTCTGCTACCTGACGACGAACCTCTCCCCCGGCGGGATGATCACGCCCGGCTGGATCGCGCTGACGATGGTCGAGGACTACCGGCGCGCGGCGATCATCGTCCTGATGACGGCGCTGACCTTCGGCGGCACGAAGGCGTTGCAGCGCATGGTCATCCTCTACGGCAAGCGGCTGTTCGCCGCGGTCGTGCTGCTCGGCGTCGTGCTCCAGACGACGTTGCTCATCTTCCTCCAGGCCGACTTCCCGCTGCTGTTCGTGCACCAGACGCTGGGGTTCGTGGTGCCCGGCCTGGTCGCCTACCAGCTGGTCCGGCAGAAGCCGGTGGCGACGATGCTCGCCACCGGCGGCGTCAGCCTGGCCAGCTACGCGATCCTGATCAGCGGCGTGCTGGTCGGCCTGGTCCCGACGGTGTGAGGTGACCATGCGCAAAGCGGTCCGGATCGGCGTCCTCGCCGCGGTCATCGGCGTCTCCGGCGCGGCGGCGGTCTACGTCGCCACGCAGGACCGGCCTGACATCACGGCCATCTCGGCGTCGGCCGCGCCCTCGGGCGCCGCCGTCACCGGCGGCTACACCTACGACCGGCTGGACCACCCGGCCCGGACGATCGTGCGCGACGCGGCCGGCGCCCAGCTCGCGTCCTTCACCGACGGCTCCCGCACGGTCATGCTGACCGGCCGGTCGCGGACCTTCACCGAGCCGAAGTTCACCAAGGTGGGCATCACGACGACGGCGTGGATCCGGCTCGCGCCGCAGGCCTGGCGGGCGGGCGCGGAGAAGGAGAAGTGGTTCGCCGACTGGCTGCCGAAGGCCGTGGGCGACACGGACCCGGACGTCCTGGCCATCGCCCTGCAGTACACCGACGGCGCGGCCGACCAGGTCGTGAAGAAGCTGCGCGTGGCGGGGGACGCCAACTTCGGCCCGGACAGCGCCGAGGGGCGGCTGGAGAAGTCGGACTTCTACGACTACCTCGGCATCGGCTGGGACTTCCCGGGCGGCGTCCACGAGGCGGCGGAGCCGGCGCGGGCGAGGTCGCTGGACTGCTCCGGGTTCGTGCGGATGGTGTACGGCTACCGGTCGGGCTACCCGCTGCTCGGGACGAACACGAAGGGCCCGGGCCTGCCGCGGCGGGCGTGGGCGCTGTCCGAGCTGGGCCCGGGCACCGAAGTGATCCACGACGAGAAGAAGCAGGCGACGGACTTCAGCACCCTCCAGCCGGGCGACGTGCTGTTCTTCAACCTCGAGCCGCAGCTCGGGTCGCAGGTGTCGCACACGGGCATCTACCTGGGCATCGACAGCGACGGGCACCACCGCGTGCTCTCCAGCCGGAAGGTCGCCAACGGGCCGACGTTCGGGGACGCCGGCGGCGTCTCGCTGATCGACGGGTCCGGGACCTACGCCAAGGCCTTCCGGGCGGCCAAGCGGCTCTGAGCCACGCACGTCACCTTGACGCCGGGTCGGCCGCACCGGAGAGTGAGGGCGATACCCACGCGTCGGCAGGTGGAGGAACCCGGTGAGAGTCCGGGGCGGTCCCGCCACTGTCACCGGATCCCCGGGAGCCAGGAACTCCCGCCGGCGCGACCGTCTACCCGGGGCGCGGACCCCGAGGAGGAACCTCGTGATCCTGCTTCTGTCCACTTCGGACACCGACCTGCTCAGCGCGCGTTCCGCCGAGGGCGAGTTCCGCCTGGCGAACCCCGCCCGGATCGACGTCGCCGAGCTGCCGGGCCTGCTCGAGGACGTGCGCATCGTGGTCGTCCGCATCCTCGGGACCCCGCGGACGTGGCAGGAAGGCCTCGACACGCTGCTGGCCTCGGGCGCGCACGTCGTCGTGCTGGGCGGGGAGCAGACGCCGGACGCCGAGCTGATGAAGCTCTCGACCGTCCCGGCGGGCATCGCGGCCGAGGCCCACGCGTACCTCGCGCAGGGCGGCCCGGCGAACCTCACCCAGCTGCACCGGTTCCTCTCCGACACGCTCCTGCTCACCGGCGACGGCTTCGAGCCGCCCGCTCGTCAACCCGATTGGGGCATCCTCGAGCGGCCTTCGCGCGCCGAGGGCCCGGTGATCGGGATCCTGTACTACCGGGCGCACCACCTGTCCGGGAACACGCAGTTCGTCCACACCCTCGCCGACGAGATCGAGGCCGCAGGCGGGCGCGCGTTGCCGATCTACACCGCTTCGCTGCGTACGCGCGCGCCGGAGATGATGGCCGAGCTGGCGTCCGTGGACGCGCTGCTGGTCACGGTGCTCGCGGCGGGCGGCACGCGGCCGTCCGAGGTGGGCGCGGGCGGGGACGACGAGGCCTGGGACGTCGCCGAGATGGCCGCGCTCGACGTCCCGATCCTGCAGGCGCTGTGCCTGACCAGCGACCGCGAGACGTGGGCGGCCAACGACGACGGCCTCTCCCCGCTCGACGCCGGCAACCAGATGGCCGTCCCGGAGTTCGACGGACGGCTGATCACCGTGCCGTTCTCGTTCAAGGAGCTCGACGAAGACGGCCTCCCCCGGTACGTCCCGGACGCCGAGCGCGCGTCCCGCGTCGCCCGCATCGCGCTGGCGCACGCCCGGCTGCGGCACACGCCTCCCGCGGAGCGGCGCATCGCGCTCATGCTGTCCGCGTACCCGACCAAGCACTCCCGCGTCGGCAACGCGGTCGGGCTGGACACTCCGGCGTCGGCGATCGAGCTGCTGCGGCGGATGCGCGAACAGGGCTACGACCTGGGCCCGGACGCCTTCCCGGGCGTCGACCCGACCGGCACCGACCAGCCGGACGGCGACGCGCTGATCCACGCGCTGATCGCCGCCGGCGGCCAGGACCCGGAGTGGCTGACCGAGGAACAGCTGTCCGGGAACCCGATCCGCGTCCCGGCCGCGCGCTACCGCTCGTGGTTCGACGCCCTGCCCGCGGAACTGCGTTCGGGGGTGGAAGAACACTGGGGTCCGGCGCCGGGCGAGCTGTATGTCGACAACGGCGACATCGTCCTGGCTTCGCTGCAGAGCGGCAACGTCATCATCATGATCCAGCCGCCGCGTGGGTTCGGCGAGAACCCCGTCGCGATCTACCACAACCCGGACCTGCCGCCGAGCCACCACTACCTGGCGGCGTACCGCTGGCTGGAGGAGGAGTTCGGCGCGCACGCCGTCGTCCACCTGGGCAAGCACGGGTCGCTGGAGTGGCTGCCGGGCAAGACGGCCGGGCTGTCGGCGTCGTGCGCGCCGGACGCCGTGCTCGGGAACCTGCCGCTGGTGTACCCGTTCCTGATCAACGACCCGGGCGAGGGCGCGCAGGCGAAGCGGCGGGCGCACGCGACGATCGTCGACCACCTGATCCCGCCGATGGCGCGCGCGGAGTCCTACGGCGACATGGCGCGGCTGGAGCAGCTCCTCGACGAACACGCGAACATCGCGGCGATGGACCCGGCGAAGCTGCCCGCGATCCGCGCCCAGATCTGGACGTTGATCCAGGCCGCGAAGCTGGACCACGACCTCGGCGTCGAGGAACGGCCGCACGACGCGGAATTCGACGACTTCCTGCTGCACATCGACGGCTGGCTCTGCGAGGTCAAGGACGCGCAGATCCGCGACGGGCTCCACATCCTGGGTGCGGCGCCGACCGGCGAGGCGCGGGTCAACCTGGTGCTGGCGATGCTGCGCGCGTCCCAGATGTGGGGCGGCAAGCAAGGGGCCGTGCCGGGCCTGCGGACCGCGCTGGGCCTGAAGGAAGACGCGCCGATGTCCGAAGTGGACGCGGTCGAGAAGACGGCGCGGGAACTCGTCCAGACGATGGAAATGCGCGGCTGGGACGCCACCGCGGTCGCCTCGGTGGCGCCGGACGCCCAAGTCGCGCGAGTGCTTTCCTTTGCGGCGGAGGAGATCGTCCCGCGACTGGCGGGCACGACCGCGGAACTCGACTCGGTGCTGCACGCCCTCGACGGCGGCTACATCCCGGCCGGGCCGAGCGGCTCGCCGTTGCGCGGGCTGGTGAACGTGCTGCCGACCGGGCGGAACTTCTACACCGTCGACCCGAAGGCGATCCCGAGCCGGCTCGCCTGGGAGACCGGGCAGGCGCTGGCGGATTCGCTGCTGAAGCGCTACCGCGAGGACACCGGCGACTGGCCGCGCTCGGTCGGGCTTTCGGTGTGGGGCACGTCGGCCATGCGGACCTCCGGCGACGACGCCGCGGAAGTCCTGGCGCTGCTGGGTGTCCAGCCGGTGTGGGACGAGGCCTCGCGGCGCGTGACGGGCATCGAAGCGATCCCGCTGGCCGAACTCGGCCGCCCGCGCATCGACGTCACGATCCGGATCAGCGGCTTCTTCCGCGACGCGTTCCCGCACGTGATCACGATGCTGGACGACGCGGTGCGGCTGGTGGCCGGATTGGACGAACCCGCGGACCAGAACTTCGTCCGTGACCACGTTTCCGCGGACCTGGCCGTGCACGGCGATTCCCGGCGGGCGACCACCCGCATCTTCGGCTCGAAGCCGGGCGCGTACGGCGCGGGCCTGCTGCCGCTGATGGACTCCGGCAACTGGCGCGACGACAAGGACCTGGCGGAGGTGTACGCGGTGTGGGGCGGCTTCGCCTACGGCCGCGACCTCGACGGCCGCCCGGCGCGCGAGGACATGGAAAGCTCGTACAAGCGGATCGTCGTCGCGGCGAAGAACACGGACACGCGCGAGCACGACATCGCCGACTCGGACGACTACTTCCAGTACCACGGCGGCATGATCGCGACGGTCCGCGCGCTGACGGGCGCGGCCCCGGCGTCCTACGTGGGCGACAGCACGTCCCCGGACGCGGTCCGCACGCGGACGCTCGGCGAGGAGACCGCCCGGGTGTTCCGCGCCCGCGTGGTGAACCCCCGCTGGCTGGCGGCGATGCGCCGGCACGGCTACAAGGGCGCGTTCGAGCTGGCGGCCACAGTGGACTACCTGTTCGGCTTCGACGCGACGGCCGGCGTCGTCGGCGACTGGATGTACGAGAAGCTGACCGAGTCGTACGTGCTGGACGAGGTGACCCAGGAGTTCCTGCGCCAGGCCAACCCGTGGGCGCTGCGGGGGATTGTGGAGCGGCTCAACGAAGCGGCGGACCGCGGGCTGTGGGAGGAACCGGACCCGGAGCTGCTGGCCCGCATGCGTGAGGTCTACCTGTCGCTGGAGGGCGACCTCGAGGCGGAGTGACGGCAAGTGAACTGCAAGCCGCGACGGCTACGCTTCCCCTTCCCCATCGAGGAAGGACGAAGACTTGAAGAAGGTACTCGGCGTAGCCGCCGCGGCACTGATCGCCGTGCTCTCGTGCGCGTCGCCGGCCTCGGCCGCCGACCACACGAAGCACATGCACACCGGCGACGCTTTCGGTGACGTGACCGGCTGGAGCGGCGAAGGCGTGTTCACCGAGGAAGGCGACCGCGTCCACATCTGCGACACCGATGCCGACGGCCGCGGCGTCATCATCGACGTCTACAAGGGCACTCCGGACAACGGCTACATCCTCTACAGCATGCACGTCGGCGGCAACGGCAACTGCGTCACCAGGAGCGCGGCCGACGGCGGCGTCTACAACCTCCCCGAGACCCGCATCGGATTCAAGTTCTGCCGGTACTGGAAAGAAGACGACCGGTACCACGCCGGTGAGTGCAAGGACTACGACTTCCTGAACGACAACAGCTGACCGGAAACGCCCGGGAAACGCGGGCCGGAGTTGGGTGGGCGGCATGATCACCGCCGCTCCCCCGAAGACCCGCTCCTGGGTGCTTCCCCTCGTCTGCCTCGGCGCCGCCGTCCTCTACGCCTGGAAGATCGGCGACGGCCAGCTCGGCAACACCTACTACTCGGCCGCCGCGAAGTCGATGACGAGCGGCTTCACGAACTTCCTCTTCGGCTCCTTCGACCCGTACGGCGTCGTGACGGTCGACAAGCCGCCACTGGCGTTGTGGCCGCAAGCGCTTTCCGTGCTCGTCTTCGGTTTCCACGGTTGGGCGCTGCTGCTGCCCCAGGTGCTCGAAGGCGTCGCGGCGGTCTTCCTGCTGCACCGGACGGTCCGGCGGTGGGCCGGGGAGAACGTCGCCCTGCTGGCCGCGGCGATCCTCGCGCTCACGCCGGTGACCGTGATCATCAACCGGGACAACAACCCCGACACGCTGCTCGTCCTGTTCCTGGTCGCCGCCGCGTACGCGCTCACGCGGGCGCTCGAAGACGGGCGGAAGTGGCTGTTCTGGTGCGCTTTCTTCGTCGGGTGCGGCTTCCTGACCAAGATGCTGCAGGCGTGGATCGTCGTGCCCGCCCTGGTCGCCGCGTACCTCGCCGGGACGTCCGGGCCGCTCAAGCGGCGGCTGCTCGACGTCCTCGGCGCCGGTGTCGTGCTGGTCGTGTCGTCGTTCTGGTGGATCGCGCTGTACGACTGGTGGCCCGGCGCCAAGCCGTACATGGGCGGCAGCGCGGACGGTTCCGCGTGGGACCTCGTCTTCGGCTACAACGGCTTCGGCCGCCTCTCCGGCAACGGTGAGGGCGGCGGCATGATGATCATGCGCAACGGCCAGCAGACGACGTCGTCCTTCGGCGGCGACCCCGGGCCGGGGCGGATGTTCAACGACCTCGTCGGCGGGCAGATCTCGTGGCTGCTGCCGCTCTGCCTGCTCGTCCTGATCGTCATCGGCCGCCGGTGGCGCGACGCCGGTTGGCTGCTGTGGGGCGGCTGGCTGGTGGTGACGACCGCGGTGTTCAGTTTCGCCGGCGGCATCTGGCACCCGTACTACACGACGGCGCTGGCCCCCGCCGTCGCCGCGGTCGCCGCCGCCGGGCTGGCGCTGCTGTGGCGGCGGCACCGGCGGACGCTGCTCCCGCTCGCCATCGCGCTGACCGCGGCCTGGGCGTTCGTCCTGACCTCGCGCGACACGTCGTTCCACGGCTGGACGCGGTGGGCGGTGCTCGGCACGGCCGTCGCCGCGATCGCGGGCCTGCTCGTCGCGCGCGACCGGTGGACGCTCGCCGCCGCGCTGGTCCCGCTGTTGCTCACCCCGGCCGTGTGGTCGTACGCGGCGGCGCAGAGCACGTCGGCCGGGACGTTGCCCGCCGCCGGACCCGCCACGGGACCGGGCGCTCCCGGCGGACCGATCATGTCCGGTGGCCCTAACGGCCCCGGCGGGCCCCCCGGGACTGGCGGCCCCGGTGGACCCGGTGGACCCGGCGGCCCTGGTCGGCCTGGCGGCCCCGGCCCGAAGCCCCGGCTGATGGTCGCCGGGGGCGGCGACGGCACCGCCACGCTGTCCGCCGAACAACGCCGCATCCTCGACTACGCCCGCCGCGACGGCACCGAGATCACCCTCGCGGTGAACGCCGAGGCGAGCGCGGTCGCGCCGTTCCTCATCGACTCGGACGCGACCGTGATCGGCATGGGCGGTTTCGGCGGCCGCGACGACGCGCCGTCGATCGCGCAGCTCGACCGGTGGCTCGCGGAAGGCAAGCTGCGGTACGTGCTGAGCAGCGCGGGTACCGCGCAGGGCATGCCCGCGCGTAGTCCCGTCCAAGACGAACGGCGGCGCTGGATCGACCAGCACTGCACGGCCGTCGACCCGGCCGCGTACGGCGGCGGCCGATCCGGCCCGGGCGACGGGCCGGTGCGGATCGGCGGCGCGGACACCCTCTACCGGTGCTAACGGCGAGGAAACACCCGCGCGGCGATCATCGGGACATGCGGGTGCTGGTGGCGGAGGACGAGCCGATGCTCGCGGACGCGATCGCGGAGTGGCTGCGCGACGAGTCGCACGCGGTCGACGTCGCCCACGACGGCGGCGCCGCGCTCGACCGGATCGCCGTGCACGACTACGACGTCGTCGTGCTCGACCGGGACCTGCCGGTCGTGCACGGCGACGACGTCTGCCGCCGGGTGGTCGCGTCCGGAGCGGCGACCCGGGTGCTGATGCTCACCGCGGCCGTGGAGGTCACCGACCGCGTCGCCGGGCTGTCCCTCGGCGCCGACGACTACCTGACGAAGCCGTTCGCGTTCCCCGAGCTGGCCGCGCGCATCCAGTCGCTGGGCCGCCGCTGCCGCCCGGCCGCGCCGCCGGTCCTGCGCCGCTCCGGCGTCACGCTCGACCCGGCGCGGCACGAGGTGTTCCGCGACGGGCGCTACCTGCCACTGTCCAAAAAGGAGTTCGCCGTGCTCGCCGAGCTGCTGCGGGCGGACGGCGCCGCCGTGTCCGCGGAACACCTGCTGGAAAAGGCGTGGGACGAGCACGCGGACCCGTTCACCGGCGCCGTCCGGCTCACCATCCTCAAGTTGCGCCGCAAGCTCGGTGACCCGCCGCTGGTGGAGACGGTCACCGGGGTCGGCTACCGGCTCCGGTGAGCCTCCGGCTGCGGCTGACCGTGCTGTACGGCGGCCTGTTCCTGCTGGCGGGCGGCGTGCTGCTGGGCGTGACGTACCTGCTGTTCACGCAGCAGGTCGGGCGGCGGGTCACGTTCATCACGGGTGTCGCGCCGGCGGGCCTGCCGATGCTGCCTTCGCCGGAGTCCCTCGACGAGCAGGCACGGCAGGTCCGCGCGGCGGCGGCGACGTCGCTGCTGACGCAGGGCGCGATCGCGCTCGGGGCCGTGGCCGTGCTGGCGGCCGGGCTGGGCTGGCTGGTGGCGGGCCGCGCACTGGCCCCGCTGCGCAAGGTGACGGACACGGCGCGCGGCATCGCGGCGGCGGCCGACCCCGGCGGCCACGAGCGCATCGCGCTGCGCGGCCCGGACGACGAGGTGAAGACCCTCGCCGACGCGTTCGACGTGATGGTCGAGCGGCTCGACCGGTCGTTCGACGCGCAGCGCCGGTTCGTCGCGAACGCCTCGCACGAGCTGCGCACGCCGTTGACGCTGAACCGGTCGCTGGTCGAGGTGGCGATGCACCGCCGTACGGCGTCCGACGACGTCCAGCAGCTCGGGGAAAAGCTGCTGGAGATCAACGCGCGGCACGAGAAGCTGATCAGCGGGTTGCTGCTGCTGGCCCGGTCGGAGAGCGCGCTGACCGAGCGGTGCCCGGTGGACCTGGCGGCGGTGGTCGCGCACGTGGTGCCCCCGGAGGCTTTTTCGGATCTCGGCGAGGCGACGGCGCTCGGCGACGCGCTGATGCTGGAACGGCTGGCGCACAACCTGGTGGAGAACGGGATACGCCACAACGTGCCGGGCGGCTGGGTGCGCGTGTCGACCCGGTCGGCGCCGGGGCGGGTGGAGCTGACGGTGGCGAACAGCGGGCCGGTGATCCCGCCCGCGGAGGTGCCGGCGCTGTTCGACCCGTTCCACCGGCGAGCCCGGGTGGCCGCGGAGGGCGCCGGGCTGGGGTTGTCGATCGTGCGCTCGGTGGCGCACGCACACGGCGGCGAGGTCGTGGCGACGGCGCGGCCGGAGGGCGGCTTGGTGGTGGTCGTGTCGCTCCCCGCGGGCTGAAACCGCGCGCGGCTTCATCGCCGCGGCAACGGACTCGCGGGCAGCGTCGCCGGACGAGTGCGCACTGAACCGCGTCCGAACGCGCGCGAATCCGCGCACCGCCTTACTATCCGGGCCCTTCGCCGCGTGATCTCACCCGCACGCTGCCTTTCCTGGGGCCAATATCGGATATTCCGGCGCTTATCGCCCGCCGATTACCCCTATCCGACCTTCGCGTCTTGACTTCATCAATGGTCTAGTCCAATAGTTTGTCAACCCTCGATCCCCACCGGGAGGACAGATCATGCGCAGGAGCAGACTGGCCGCAATCGGGCTCGCCGCCGCCACTTTCGCCGCCACCGCCGTGAGCCTCGTGCTCGGTGCGCCGTCGGCCACCGCGGCGTTGAGCAACAACTGGTACGCCGCCGCGCCCTACCTGATGCCCGTGAGCAACAACCCGCCGGACCCGATCACCGTGATGAACGCGACCGGGCTCAAGGCGTTCCAGCTGGCGTTCATCCTGGCGCCCAACGGCGGCGGCTGCAGCCCGACCTGGGACGGCACCAACGCGGTCTCCTCCGACACCACCGTCGCGAACGTGATCTCGCGGATCCGCGGCGCGGGCGGCGACGTCTCGGTGTCCGTCGGCGGCTACGGCGGCACGAAGCTCGGCCAGACCTGCGGCACCGTGGCCGCGACGGCCGACGCGTACCAGCAGGTCATCACCAAGTACTCGCTCAAGGCCATCGACTTCGACCTCGAAGAGCCCGAGTACGAGAACACCGCGGCCATCGCGAACGAGCTCGGCGCGGCGAAGACGTTGCAGGCCAACAACCCCGGCCTGTTCGTGTCGGTGACCATGCCGGGCACCGCGGCCGGCACCGGCTGGTTCGGCACGCAGCTGCTCGACCAGGCGAAGTCGATCGGCTTCGCGCCCAACAACTTCTCGATCATGCCGTTCGACGGCGGCTTCAACGGCGGCTCGTCGCAGGTGTCGGCACTGGAGGCGTTCCACGGCCTGCTGACCTCACACATGGGGTGGGACAGCGCGACGGCCTACTCGCACGAGGGCTTCTCAGGCATGAACGGCAAATCGGACGCGGCCGAGATGTTCTACACGGCGGACTTCCAGACGGTGTACGACTACGCGACCAGCCACGGCCTCGGCCGCTTCACGTTCTGGTCGGTCAACCGCGACCGCGCCTGCGTCGGGACCACCGACAACGGTGTCTGCAGCAACGTCCCGCAGAACGACTGGGACTTCACGAAGTTCAGCGTCCGCTTCGCCGGCGCGACGCCGCCGCAGACGACCCCGACCGCGACGACGACCCCGACCACCCCGGGCGGCGGCTCCTGCACCGCGGCGGAGTGGGACCGGACGAAGGTCTACGTCAAGGACGACGCCGTCTCGCACAACGGCCACAAGTGGACGGCCAAGTGGTGGACGCAGGGCGAGGAGCCCGGCACCACCGGCGAGTGGGGCGTCTGGGCGGACAACGGCGCCTGCTGAGGCCGTCGCGGTTCAGAATTCGAGGTGGGTGTTCTCGCGCTGGACCTCCGGGGTCAGCGCGGGAACCTCGACCACGTGCCGCCCGGCTTCCCGCAGCAGCTCGGTGCCCCGGGCGTCGACGAAGACCGGCGGCTCGCGCCACGCGAACACGACGCGCGGGATCCCGGCGTCGAGGATCAGCTGAGTGCAACTACGCGGGTGTGAGCTCCGGTTGCTGCACGGTTCCAGTGAGCTGTACATGGTCGCCCCGGCCAGGCGCGGGTCGCCGGCGCACTTGGCGAGGGCGGCTTCTTCGGCGTGGTTCGTCGGATCACCCTCGCCGGAGTGCCCGGTGGCGATGACCTCGCCCCCGGCATCGGTGATCACGGCCCCGACCCGGAACGTGTGGCTGGGCGGGCACTCCGCGGCGAGCGCGATCGCTTCCTTAAGCCGCCGGACGTCCGCCCCGTCCGGCTCGGCCGCGGCGCGGTACTCGAGGATCGCCATCCCCTGCAGTTCCCGGGCGCTGGTCAGGGTGAGCGGCCGCGGGTAGAGGCCGGGCCCGACGAACCGCGGCGCGCCCGGCTGCCCCACGAAGAACGGCGCGATCGCGAGCCGCAGCTCGTCGGCGAGTCCTTCGGTGAGGAAGCGGGTGTGGATCCCGCCGCCGCCTTCGACCAGCAGCTTCCGGATGCCGCGCTGCCCGAGGTCGTCGAGGACACGGCCGAAGTCGGGCGGGCTCCCGGCGTCCACGACGGTGGCGACGCCCTTCAGCTCGTCGGCCGCACCCGGTGGGGCGTAGACGATCTTTTCGCTGTCCCCCACGGTGAAAAACCGCGCGTCCGGGTCGAGCCCGCGGGTGGTCACGGTGACTTTGACCGGCTGCTCGGGTTTTCCCTGTTCGAGCCGTTGCCGCCGCAGCTCGGGCGACCGGACGAGCAGCCGCGGGTTGTCGGCCCGCACCGTCCCGGCCCCGACGAAGATCGCGTCCGCCTCGGCCCGCAACCGGTCCACGACGGCGAAATCGTCCTCAGTGGACAGGACGAGCCGCTCGGGCGAGGTGTCGTCGAGGTAGCCGTCGAGCGACTGCGCGGCGGACAGCAGAACGTGCGGCCGGGAGATCACCCGGCCCAGTATGCCGTAACGCCTTCGGCCGTCCGGGCGTCCTACGACGTATCCCTGTCGAGCCCATCCCCCGGAGCTGCGGAACATGACCACGCGAGGCTGGTACAAGGAACGGACGCTCACCACGGTCGACACGGTCGGCCGGGAGGTGTCGGTGACCACCGGACTCACCCGCGACCCCGAAGGCCGCCTGGTCGCGGCGATCGCGATCAGCGACGGCCCGACCGCCATCTACCGCCACTCCACCGACCAGGACGACCGGACGGAACTCCTGACCAACGTGACCGAAACCGTCAAGGAGCTGAAGAAGCTGGCGGACCTGCCGCCGCGTTAGGGTCCGCGGCCCGGAACCGGCCGAGCAGCTCCTGCCCGGCCGGTGAATCCGGGTCGAACCCTTCGAGCGTGGTCTGGGCACCTCCGGCGAACCCGAGCGCGTTGTGGCAGCGGAAGCAGAAGGCGATCTCGAAGAGGACGCCTTCCGCGCCGTGCGCCCTGAGCGCGTACACCGGGTGGTAGCACCGCATCATCCCGGCGTCCGGGAGGTCGGCGACGAGCTTGACGAGCGCCGTCGCGTCCGCACCCGTCGCCGACTCGAGGACGGGCCCGGGAACGGTCGTCCAGAGTTCCCACTCGCGGTCACCCTCGACGCGGATCAGGTCGACCCGCCGGACGTCCGTCGCTTCGACCGGAAGGAGCATCGCCTAGGCCGGCAGGACCGCGTACTGGCGGACGTAGAGGTCCGTGTACGTCACCGGACCGCGAGGGCCGGGCACCTTGTCCAGGTTGATGCCGGTCTCCGGGACCGCGAGCAGCTTGAAGCCGTCGAGGAGGCGGGTCGGGGCGTTCCAGAAGACGCCGGTGCCGGTGTAGCCGTCGAAGAAGGCGTCGGCGGCCGACTCGTCCTCGGTGGCGATGCCCGCCGCCAGGCCCGAGGTCTGCTCGTTGGCGATGCCGACCGCGTCGGCGAGCGCGCCGACATTGGCCACCGTGACGGTCGCCTCCCGGTCGGAGTCCAGTGCCCACTCGTAGCCGATGGCGTGCTCGTGCGGGGCCAGCGACGGCGTGACGCCCCGCTCGGCCAGCGCGTCGGAGATCGCCGGCCAGACCTCGTCGTGGATGGCCTCGTGGATCAGCAGCAGGTTCAGCCGGTTGCAGACCCCGAGCCGGTCGAGGCTGTTGTAGACCAGGTCACGCGCCTTGGTGACGTCCGCGCCGCGGTCGACGTACAGCACGCCGCCGCCGTCGGCGTGGGCGAGCGTGCGCACGCCGTGGACCGCCGCCTCGGTGGCCAGCGCCCGGGTGCTGTCGCCGCTGCCGCGCAGGATCACCAGCGGCACCAGGTTCGGCAGCCGGACCAGCGCGGACGCCGCCTCGCGCTCCACCCGCGGCACCAGCTGGACGCAGTCGGCGTCGATGCCCGCCTCGGTGAGCGCGGGCGCGATGACGACCTCACGCAGCCGCTGCGCCGAGCCGAGCGCGGCCGAGCCCGTGCGCAGGACGCCGGCGTTGCGCGACTTCACCAGCTGCGACGCCACGTCGACGGTCACGTTCGGCCGCGCCTCGTAGTTCGCGCCGATGACGCCCACCGGCCGCCGTCGCTCGACCAGCCGCAGCCCGCCGTCCAGCGTGGACACCTCGACCGAGCGCTCCTGGTGCGGCGCGCCGGCGAGCAGCCGCAGCTGCTCGGCCATGCCGGTGAGACGGTCCGGGGTGATGGTGAGCCGGTCGAGCAGACCGGCGCTCATCCCCTCGGCCTTCGCGCGTTCGACGTCGGCCTGGTTCGCCTCGAGGATCTCCTCGCGGTGCGCGAGCAGCCGCTCGGCCATCCCGGTCAGCGCGGCGTCGACGGCCTCGGCGGAAGCGGCGGCGAGCGACGGCGCGGCCAGCTTCGCCGCCCGTGCGCACTCCTCCACGGCCTTGGCGACCTCGTCCATCGTTCGTCTCCCTCCGCGCGGACCAGCGAGAGACCAGTTTGCCGCATGGGCTCGCTCAGGTGGCCACGGGCTCCAGGAGCCACAGCCCGCCGGCAATCAGGCAGCTGGCCGTCGCCACCGCGAAGACCAGCACCCACAGCACCGGTGGCACCGCGGTGAGCCGGCCCAGCTGGTCGGCGTCGGAGTCCCGCGCCTGGCCGCGACGGCGCTTGGTCTGCAGCTCGGCCACCGGCCGCACCCCACCGAACAGCAGGAACCAGGTCACCAGGTAGCTGAACGGCGCCTGCACCTCGACCGGCGCGACGAACGCGACGAGCGCGAGCACCACGGCACTGGCGACGACGGTGAACACCCCGTAGGCGTTGCGCACCATCACCAGGACGCCGAGCAGCAGCAGCGCGATCAGCACGAGCACGGTGCCGACCAGGTCGTTGCCGAGCAAGCTGGCGAACAGCAGCCCCAGCACCGACGGCGCCAGGTACCCGGCCATCGCGGTGAACGCCATGCCCGGCCCCTCGGGCTTCCCGCGCGACACGGTGACGCCCGAGGTGTCCGAGTGCAGCTTGATGCCCTGCAGCCGCCGCCCGACGAGCACCGCGGCCAGCGCGTGCCCGGCCTCGTGCACGATCGTGACGACGTTGCGCACCAGCCGCCACGGCCTGCCGCCGACCAGGACGACCAGCAGCGCCAGGCCGCCGGCGACCAGGGTGATCACCGCGGGCGCCTGGGCCTGTTCGAGCAGCGAACCGGCCGACGAGGTGTCGGCGGCGGCCGTCCGGAGGGCTGACAGGGCGTCACCGGCGGTGCTGCCGAACGCGAGAGGAACGGGCAAGCTCACCCGGATACCTCACCACAGGCGACATCTGGCTACGGTGAGTCCCCGCCGATGGCGGTTTCGCGGGCTCCGGTAGTGGGTCGTGATGGTCTCCTTTCCGCCGGATCTGGTCGTGGTCGAGGGAGGGCGATGGACCGGTTCGAGACGAAGAGCTTCGCGCTGATGCCCGGTCAGCGGGTCGAGCTGTTCTCCTCGCACACGAGCAGCCACGAGGAACTGCTCGCGCTCTTCCCGCCGGTGGGTGCGCGGGTCGACGCGGTGGTCCAGCGGATTCTGCGGCGAGCGCACCACGCTGAGTCCCGGTGGCGACGCCCTTGTCCTCGACGCGCGCAGCAACAACGGCCCGGGCAGCTGCACCGTCGTCGTGCACCGGCAGTGCCTGGCCCAGCGGATCCGGCCCGAGAACAGCGGCGAACGAGCGCGGGCGCTCAAGATCGGCGAACGCAACTGGGGTTCTCCACTCGGGTGACTCAGGTCATCGGGACTCCCTCAGGCGAGCCTCGCCTTCGACGCGGAACAGGAACGACACCCAGCTCCGGAACGGGGCCCAGGCCTCCGCGATCTCCGCCAGCTCCGGCACTCCCGCCTCCGGCAGGTGGTACGCGTCGCGCATGATCTCGTGGAGGCGGCCTTCGTCCTGGGGAAAGATGTCCGGGTGGCCCGCGCCGCGGATCAGGATCAGCTCCGCGCTGAACCGGCCGATGCCCGGGAGGAGCCGCAGCTGCTCCAGGGCATCGTCGGCGGACATCGCCCGCAACGCCGCCGCGTCCAGCGCTCCCGCGGCCGCCGCCTCGGCGATACCCCTCAAACGCTGCATCTTCTGGCCCGACAGGCCCGGCATGAACTCCAGCTTCGCCAGCACCTCCGGGGCCGGGAACGAGGTCAGCGGGCTGCCGCCGACGTCGACCTCCGTGCCGTGGCGTTCGGTCAGGCGACGGCGCAGCCGGACCGCCTGGGTCATCCACACCCGGTGGCTGAGCACCGCCCAGCACGCCGCTTCGTACGGCGAGGCGAACAACACCGGCCGCAGGCCCGGGTGCAGCTGCTGCAGCAGGGACACCACCGGGTCGCGGGCGCCGGCGGCCGGGAAAGCCGTGCCGTCGACGTCCAGCGAGCACATCCGCCGCACCTGGGCCACGACCGCGGCCACGTGCTCGGGCGGGGCGTGCACCTCGACCGCCACCTCACCGGGCGATCTCTGCCGCAGCACCGCTCCCACCGGCATCCACGCGCCTTCGAGCGGGAAGGCCACGCGGAGCGCGCCCGCCTCCGCCGCCGGCTGCCCGGCCGGGCCGAAGCCGGTCAAGAAGCGGGCCGCCGCGGCCAGGTCGAACTCGCCGTGCACCGTGATCTCGCTGTCCACCATGGCTGTGGTCATCTGTCCTCCTCGGATCGGGAACCTCGCCACCGACGCTAGGAAGGACCACCGACAATTCCGGGGGCTCGAACGCCTGAGCCCGGCATGGTTCACCCGATCGAGTACCCGAGATTTGACATACTGCCGGTATTCGAACCCGGGGAGAAGCCATGCCGACCAGCCGAACCGCCGCCCTCGAGCGGCTGAACGCCCTGCTCGAGACCCCGGCGGAGACCCGCGACGGCTACCTCGACGTGCTCGGCGCCGCGGACCAGGCCGGCCCGCCGACCGGGCTCACCCAGCGCCTGATGCGCACGACGCTGCTCCCGCAGGTCTACGAGCGGTACTGGCGCCCCGCCCTCGGCCGCGCGCTCAAGGGCCCGCTCGGGCCGAGCATGGCCAGCGAGGTCCGCCTCGCCACGAAGCTCCTCGGCCTCGAACCCGGGCACACCGCGCTCGACGTCGCCTGCGGCACCGGCCGCTTCACGCGCGCGTTCGGCGCGGCCGTCGGCACCGGCGGGCTCGCGATCGGGCTCGACGGCGCCCGCACGATGCTCGCCAAAGCCGTCGCCGAGGGCGGTCCGGACAGCGTCGCCTACCTGCGCGCCGACGCGGTGCGCCCGCCACTGAAGGAGTCCACAGTGGACGGTGTCTGCTGCTTCGCCGCCCTCCACATGTTCGCCGAACCGGAAGCCGCGCTGGATTCCTTCGCGCGCGTGCTGAAACCCGGCGGCCGGATCGTCCTGCTGACCAGCGCCCGCCGCGACTGGCAGCCCGCGCGCCTGCTCGACTCGGCCGGCGGAGCCGTGAGCGGGCAGAAGATGTTCGACCGCGGCGAAATCGCGGCGAGCCTGCGCGCCCGCGGCTTCACGGGGATCACCGAGCAGTACGCCGGCGTCACGCAGATCGTGGCGGGCCGGCTGGGCTGAGCACCGCGGATTGTCGGACCCGGCGGTTAGCATCGCCCCATGACCCACCACGAGCCCGTCCCGCCCGACGACAGCTACCTGCGTTCCCTGGTCGAGGCCACCGCCGACGCCGTCGCGGCCGCCGAACCGCTGTCCTCGCCGCACGCCGGCGCGGACGAGGCGACGCGGGCCGAGGTGACGGCCGCGGTCGAGCGCAGTTCACCCGATCTGGTGGCGTTGAGCCAAGATCTGCACGCGCACCCCGAGGAGGGGTTCGCCGAGCACCGGTCGGTGCGGGCGCTCGCGGACCTCCTGAAGCGCCACGGCCACGAAGCGACCGTCGGGGTCGGCGGGCTCGACACCGCGCTGCGCGTCAGCACGCCGGAGCGGGACGGTCCGCACATCGCCGTCCTCGCCGAGTACGACGCGCTGCCCGGGCTCGGCCACGCCTGCGGCCACAACGTCATCTGCACGACCGCGGCGGGCGGGTTCCTCGGCGCCGCCACCGTCGCCGAGCGGCTCGGCGGCCGGGTCAGCCTGATCGGCACGCCCGCGGAAGAAGGCGGGGGCGGCAAGGAGATCCTGGCCCGCGCGGGCGTGTTCGACGACGTCGACGCGGTGATCATGCTGCACCCGTTCAGCCACGACATCGCGCTGCACCCGTTCCTCGGCCGCCGCCAGCTGGAGATGGTCTTCCACGGCGTGGGCGCGCACGCGTCGGCCCAACCCTTCATGGGCCGCAACGCGCTCGACGCCGCGGTCGCCGCCTACCAGGGCGTTTCGGCTCTGCGGCAGCAACTCCCGCAGAGCGACCGCGTCCACGGCGTGTTCTCCGACGGCGGAGCCCGGCCGAACGTCATCCCGGCGCGGGCCGCGCTGTTGTTCTACCTCCGCTCGCAAAACCCGGAAACACTGCGCGACCTCGCCGCCCGGATGACGTCGATCGCGGAAGGCGCGGCGGCGATGACCGGCTGCGGCGTCGAACTGATCTGGGACGCGCAGGCCGCGTACCTGCCGATCCGGTTCAACACCGCGCTCGCCGGGCGCTGGACGGCCAACCAGCTGGGTACCGGCCGCAAGCCGCTGCCGCCGGGCATCGTGCCGGAGTCGCTCACCGGCTCCACGGACCTCGGCAACCTGTCGTACCGCATGCCCGCGCTGCACCCGATGCTCGCCGTGTCGGGCCCGACGGTCGCCTTGCACACCAAGGAATTCGCGGCCTCGGCCGGCTCGGCCACCGGGGACGCCGGGGTCCGCGACGGCGCGCTCGGCTTGGCCCTCACCGCCGCCGACTACCTCGGCGACGCCGAGCTGCGGAAGGCGGTGCACGACGAGTTCGAAGCCGCGGGAGGCGCACTGGACGTGCCGACGTTCTTCGACTGAGAACCGCCTGAGATTTCTCAGCTGATTCTTCTCAGCAAAGCCTGAGGTATTTCCACAGGCTGTTCACAAGCACGGGCGCGAATCTGGTCCCATGACCGAGAACGAGAGTCGGCCCGGCCCCGCCTCACCCGGTGGGCACCAGCCGCACCAGAGCACCCCGCAGTACGGGCCGTACGCGCAGCAGCAGTACGGCTACCAGCACCAGGCCGCGCCGAACCCTCTGTTCACCCCGCAGCCGCCGCTCCAGCAGCCGGGGCAGGCGCCCACGGCGCTGAAGACCAAGCCGCGCAAGGGCGGCCGCGTCGCGCTGATCGTGAGCGCGACCGCTCTTGGCGCCGCGCTGGTCGGCGGGGTCGGCGGCGCCGCGATCGTCGGGCTCACCACGAACTCGGCGGACGGCACCACGACGTCGGTCAGCACGCCGGCCGCGAGCGGGCAGACGGTCGCGAACTCGACCACCGGCGACGTCAGCGGCGTCGCGGCGAAGGTGACGCCGAGCGTCGTCCAGATCAACGTGACCACCGACCAGGGCGAGGCCATCGGTTCCGGCGTCATCCTGACTTCGGACGGCCGGATCCTGACGAACGCGCACGTCGTCGACGGCGCTCAGAACGTCGTGATCACGACGTCCGACGGCAAGAAGTACCAGGCCAGCGTGGTCGGGGCGGACACCAAGGCGGACATCGCGGTGGTCCAGGCCAAGAACGCGAGCGGGTTGAAGGCGGCGACCTTGGGCGACTCGAGCAAGCTGGTCGTCGGCCAGTCGGTCGTCGCGATCGGTTCGCCGGGCGGGCTGCAGAACACCGTCACCACCGGCATCGTCAGCGCGCTCAACCGCAATCTGTCGGACATCGGTCAGGGCCAGCAGCAACAGCAGTCGCCGTTCAGCCGCACGTCGAACCAGGCCGAGAACTCTCCCAGCTACACCGCGATCCAGACGGACGCCTCGATCAACCAGGGCAACTCGGGCGGCGCGCTGGTCGACGCCCAGGGCAACGTCATCGGCATCAACTCGGCGCTCTACAGCCCGACGGCCTCGGCCAACGGCTCCGCGGGCAGCGTCGGGATCGGCTTCGCCATCCCGATCAACGACGCCAAGAAGATCGTCGACCAGATCGTGAACAACTAGGACGCGGACGGGCCGTTGTCGGGGCGGTCCGTCCCACCCGCTTCGGGGAGCGGGGAGCGGCGAAGGCCGTTTCGAGAGTCAATCGGGGGCTCTCGAAACGGCCTTCGCGTCGGCTACAGCTCGTAGGTGAGCGTGAAGGTGTGGTTCTGCTCGGCGTCCATCTCGATGTTCGCCGAGCCGGAGATCCCGGTCAGCTCGCCGAAGCCCGAGCCGGCGAGGATCTTGAGCGTCAGCCCCGAATCGTCGGCGGTGTGGTGCAGCACGAAGCCGCCCTCGCGGCCGTCGACCGTGACCGCGAGACGTTCGAAGGCGACGTACGCGCGCGAAGTCGCGTTGGACGCCGAGAGCATCTCGACGGTGCTGGTCCCCTCGACCGCGCCGGTGAACGTCTTGGCGATGGCCACCCGGGCGAACTCGGTGCCGCCGGCCTCGTCGGTCGCCTGCGGCTCCCACTTGTCGAGGACGAACGACGCGGTGGCGGTGCTGGTCATGGCTCTCCCTGTCTCGGTGGTGGAGCCAGCTTCGCAGGGATACCTGACAGGTGACGTCAGGTTTTTCAGCGCCGCCGGTTGCCGAACAGCCCGCGCGTGATCTCCCGGCCCAGCGCGCTGGCCGCGGACCGCATGAACGACTTCACGGCCGGGTTCTTCATCGCCGACTCGATGAACCCCGGATCGTCCTTCTCCTTCTCGGCCGGCGGAGGCGGCGCGTCCGGGGCAGCTTCGGGAGCGGGCGCGGCGACCTTCGCGGCCAGCTTCTCGTAAGCCGACTCCCGGTCGATCGTCTCGCCGTACTTCGCGTGCAGATCCGACGACGCGACGGCCGCGGCCACGGCCTCCTCGCCGATCGAGCCCATCTTCGATCGCGGCGCGCGCAGCCGCGTCCACGCCACCGGCGTCGGCGCGCCCCGCTCCGACAGCACCGTGACGATCGCCTCGCCGATGCCCAGCGACGTCAACGCCGTGTCGAGTTCGTAGAACTTCGTCTTCGGGTACGTCTTGACCGTCTTGGCCAGCGCCGCCTGGTCGTCCGGCGTGAACGCGCGCAACGCGTGCTGGATCCGGGCGCCGAGCTGCGAAAGCACGTTGTTCGGGATGTCCGTCGGCAACTGCGTGCAGAAGAACACGCCGACGCCCTTCGACCGGATCAGCTTCACGGTCTGCTCGATGCGCTCGAGGAACGCCTTCGACGCGTCGTTGAACAGCAGGTGTGCTTCGTCGAAGAAGAAGACCAGCTTCGGCTGGTCGAGATCGCCTTCCTCGGGCAGTTCCTCGAACAGCTCGGCCAGCAGCCACATCAGGAACGTCGAGAACAGCGCCGGCTTCGCCTGCAGGTTGTCCAGCTCCAGCAGCGTCACGACACCCTTGCCGTCGCGGTCGCGCATCAGGTCGTGGACGTCCAGCTCGGGCTCGCCGAAGAAGTCTTCCCCGCCCTGCGCTTCGAGGTTCGACAAGGACCGCAGGATCACCCCGGCCGTCGCCGCCGACACCCCGCCGATGCCCTTGAGGTCCTCCTTGCCCTCGTCGCTGGTCAGGTGCGTGATCACCGACCGGAGATCCTTTGTGTCCAGCAACGCGAGACCACGCTGGTCCGCCCAGTGGAAGATCAGCCCGAGCGTCGACTCCTGCGTCTCGTTCAGGCCGAGCACCTTCGACAGCAGCACCGGCCCGAAACTCGTGATCGTCGCCCGGATCGGCGAGCCCTTCCCGCCGGTGCCCAGCGAAAGGAACTGCACCGGGAACGCCGTCCCCGCCCAGTCGTCACCCAGCTCCTGCGCGCGCTTCGCGACCTTGTCGTTCGGCTCCCCGGCCGCGGCCAGGCCCGACAGGTCACCCTTCACGTCCGCGAGCACCACCGGCACCCCCGCCGCCGACAACTGCTCGGAGATCAGCTGCAACGTCTTCGTCTTGCCCGTCCCGGTCGCCCCCGCGACCAGCCCGTGCCGGTTCAGCGTCGCCAGCGGAAGGCGCACCGCGGCCGCGGCGTCGGCCGCCCCGTCGATCACCACCGCGCCCAGCTCCAGCGCGGCGCCTTCACTCGCGTAACCAGCGGCGATCTCGCTCGCCGGCGACCCCTGCTCCGTCACTCGCAACTCCCCGATCGTGTGTCCTGCACCACACCGGGAGCGTAACGCGCCGTACGCGCAGGTAACGCCACTCATGTCCCCGTGTCGGGTTAGGGTCACCAGGTGACCGACCGCCTAGTCTGGATCGACTGCGAAATGACGGGGCTCGACCTCGGCAAAGAAGCGTTGATCGAAATCGCCGCCCTCGTCACCGACGCGGAACTCAACGTGCTCGGCGACGGAGTCGACATCGTCATCCACGCCGACGAGGAAAAACTCGCCGGGATGCCCGACGTCGTCCGCGAGATGCACGCCCACTCCGGCCTCACCGAAGAGGTCCGCGCCTCCAGCGTCACCCTCGAAGAAGCCGAACGGCGCGTCCTCGACTACATCCGCGAGCACGTCCCCGAACCGGGCACCGCGCCGCTCGCCGGCAACTCCATCGCCACCGACCGCGGCTTCATCGCCCGCGACATGCCGGCCCTCGACGCCCACCTGCACTACCGCATGGTCGACGTCTCCTCGGTGAAGGAACTCGTCCGCCGCTGGTACCCGCGCATCTACTACGCCAAGCCGGAAAAAGGCCTCGCCCACCGCGCCCTCGCCGACATCAAGGAATCCATCGGCGAACTCGACTACTACCGGCGCGTCGCCTTCGTCCCCCAGCCGGGCCCCACCAGCGACGAAGCCAAAGCCGCAGCCGCTGAAGTGCAGGAACAGCACCAAAGGTAACCCCCTGCGGACCCCGCGAGGGCACCCGCTACGATTACAGCCAACGAGGTGATCGCACGCGGTTCCCTCGCTGATGGTGGGCGTAGCTCAGCTGGTAGAGCACCTGGTTGTGGTCCAGGAGGTCGCGGGTTCGAAACCCGTCGCTCACCCCATTGCCCCGGCTTGGTCGGGCCCTTGCGGGCCCTCCCCGATGCCGGGGTTTCGCCTTTTTGTGGGGGTCGAACCCCCACGCCCCCGCCGGGGGCTTGCCCCCGGACCCCCGTCCCGCGTGGTTGCGTTGCGTTGCCGGCTTGCGGTGGGGTCGAGCCAGGTGGGGTGTAGCGCTGCGAGCAGGAGCAGGGCGAAGGCCAGGGCTACGTAGAGGGTGTGGGCTGCCGCCTGGGCTAGCGGTGGGTGGTTTTGTGGGAGGACGACCAGGCCTACCAGTGGGATGTCGTTGCGGCCTGTTCCCACCTGCCACGGGAAGAGCAGTAGGTAGGTTGCGGTGAGGATCGCGGCCGGCCACCACGAGCGGGCGCGGAGGGCGCCGCATGCCGCCATTACGAAGAACGGCACGAACCAGACCCAGTAGTGCGTCCAGGTCCAGGGAGTTGCCAGGACCATCAGGACGCCGACCACGCTGACCGCCAGCAGTTCGCGGCCCGCTCGGTGCGCCCGCACCGCGATCCACAACGCGGCCAGTGCGACAACTGCTGCCACCGGGATCCAGATCACGCCTGGGACGTCCGCTATGCCCAGCAAGCGCGCCATCGCGCCCCGGATCGACTGGTTTTCCGACGCCATCGCGTCACTGCTGCCGGTGACCCGGGACGGATCGGCCAGGTTCGCCGCCCAGAACTTCGCGGCTTCGCCCGGCACCGCGGCGAAACCCGCGAGCACCGTCAGGCCGAACGCGCCCACCGCCACCGCCGCCGCCCGGAACCGGCGCGCCACCAGCAGGTAGACCACGAAGATCACCGGCATCAGCTTGATCCCCGCCGCCAGCCCCACCCCCGCACCGGTCCACCAGCGGTCCCGGCCCGTCAAATCCACCAGAACCAGCATTAGCAGCACGAGATTCACCTGGCCGACGGTGAAGTTCAGCAGCACCGGCTGCATCGGCAACGCCAGCGCGGTCAAGGCCGCGGTCGCCGCCACGCGGCCGTGATCGGCCGCGTACCCCTGCCGGCCCAGCGCCACCCAGACCACCACCAGCAGCGAAAACAGGTTCACCAGAACGGCCGTCAACGGCAACAGCAGCTTCGGCACCACCGTCATCGGCAGGAAGACCTCGGCGGCGAACGGCGGGTACTTCAACGTCCCCGCGATCGTCGGCAGGTGCGCCACCCCGGGCTCGTAGAGCGGCGCCCCGTCCCGCAACGCCTGGCCGGCGGCCACGTAAACCCGGAAGTCCTCCAGGTAGACACCGGCCTTCGCCCAGACACCCGCCCAGACCGTGTAACCGGCGAGCACCACGAGCAGCAAGGCGCCGGACAGCACCGTCCACCACAGCGGCGCCGGCAGTCTTCGCTCGACCGGCGCCTCGGATTCCACGATCGCCGCCATCGGATCCCCCTCGGATGCGCGAGCGGGCAGTGTCGCAGATCACAGGGGTGCAACCGGCCTTCACCCGACGGTGGCAACCCTCACGACCAGGTGGCTCAGCATGCGCGAGCCGGTGCCCGGGTGCACCGTGTTCTGGTGGAAAGTTCACGGCCGAAGCTGCGCAACCGGAAGAAACTGCGGTACGAGGACATCACCGTCGTCGACCGATCCCTGCTCAAGCGGGCGGTGGGAGCCGCCGCGCTCGGCAACGCCATGGAGTGGTTCGACTTCGGCGTCTACGCCTACATCGCCGACACCATCGCCGAGGTGTTCTTCCCGCCCACGGTCTCGCCCGGCGTCCGGCTGATCGGCACCTTCGGGGCCTTCACCGCCGCGTTCCTCATGCGCCCCCTCGGCGGACTCGTGTTCGGGCCGCTCGGCGACCGCATCGGACGGCAGAAGGTCCTCGCCGTCACCATGATCATGATGGCGATCGGCACCCTCTGCATCGGGCTGATCCCGTCCTACTCCTCCATCGGCGTCTTGTCACCGATCCTGCTCGTCCTCGCCCGCATGGTGCAGGGCTTCTCCACCGGCGGCGAGTACGGCGGCGCGACGACGTTCATCGCCGAGTACTCCCCCGACAAACGCCGCGGCTTCATGGGCTCCTGGCTCGAGTTCGGCACGCTGTCCGGGTACGTGCTCGGCGCGTCCGTCGTCACCGGCATGAAGGCGTGGGTGCCGCACGAGACGCTGCTCGACTGGGGCTGGCGGATCCCGTTCCTCGTCGCCGGCCCGCTCGGCATCATCGGCCTCTACATGCGCCTCAAGCTCGAGGAAACCCCGGCGTTCCAGAAGCACGCCGAGGAAGCCGAGAAACGCGGCCGCTCCGGCGAGCCGTTCTGGAAGATGTTCACCGAGTACTGGCCCGCGCTGCTCATCTGCGTCGGCCTGGTGCTCGTGTTCAACGTCACCGACTACATGCTGCTGTCGTACATGCCGACGTACCTGTCCGAGCAGCTGCACCTCGACGCCACCCACGGGCTGCTGCTGATCATCGTCGTCATGGTGGTGATGATGCTCATCATCATGGTCGGCGGCCGGATCACCGACCACGTCGGCCGCAAGCCCGTGATGATGGCGGGCTGCCTCGGGTTCCTCGTGCTGTCCTGGCCGCTGATGCTGCTGGTGCACGACGGCGGCCTCGTCCTGACGTTCCTCGGGCTGATGGGTCTCGGCCTGCTGCTGCTCTGCTTCGAGGTGTCGATGCCTTCGGCGCTGCCGGCGCTGTTCCCGACGGCGATCCGGTACGGCGCGCTGTCGATCGCGTTCAACATCTCGGTGTCGCTCTTCGGCGGCACGACCCCGCTGGTGATGCAGTCGCTGATCTCCGCGACCGGCCACGACTTCTGGCCGGCCTGGTACCTGATGGCGGCGGGCGCGATCGGCGCGGTCGCGGTGTTCTTCAGCCGCGAGACGGCGAACAAGCCGCTCTGGGGTTCGGGACCCGCGGTGTCGAGCGAGGCCGAGGCGCGGGAGCTGGTCCGCACCTCGGCCAAGGACGGCTAGTTGCCGGCGGTGCGCCACTCGTCCCAGGACAGCTGCCACACGCTCCAGCCGTCGGTCGGCTCCAGCTTCGGGCCGCCGCTGTTCTGGACGGTGACGATGTCGCCCTTCTTGGACGTGTCCATCAGCCACTTCGTGTTCTCGGTCGACAGGTTCAGGCAGCCGTGGCTGACGTTGCTGTGCCCCTGCTGCCGGACCGACCAGGGCGCGGAGTGGTAGAAGATGCCGCTGTAGGACAGGCGCACCGCGAACTGGACGAAGGTGCGGTACCCGCCGGGCGCGTCCTCGGGCACGCCGTAGGTGCCGGAGTCCATGGTGTAGCCGGTGTGCTCGCTCATGACGGTGTAGGTCCCGGCCGGCGTGTTGTGCCCGGGCTTGCCCATGGACGTCGGCATGGTCTTGACCACCTGGTCGTTGATCGTGACCGTCATCTGGTGGGTCCCGCCGTCGGCGACGGCGACGAGCTTGTCCCCGACCGTGCCGCTCACGCTCTTGTCCTCCCGGCCGTAGCTGCCGTTGCCGAGCGGCTTGCCGTAGACGGCGGCGTCCACCTTGATCTTGGTGCCGCTCTTCCAGTAGTCCTTCGGCCGCCAGGTGACCTGCTTGTCGCCGGACCAGCGGAACGCGCCCTCGGTGGCCGGCTCCGCGGTGATCTTGAGCGCCTTCTCGGCCGCGGCCTTGTCGGCGACGTTCCCGGTGAAGGTGAAGATCAGCGGCATCCCGACCCCGACGGTCTCCCCCTCGACGAGGTTCACCGAGACGCCCAGCTGCCGAGCGGGCTTCGCGGTGCTGAAGCTCGACTCCGACTTGACGGTCTTCCCATCACCGCCGATCGCCGTCGCGGTCAGCTTGTAGGTCTTGTTGTACCCGAGCGGCTCGGCGGAGTCCCACCCGGAACCGTCGGCCCGCGCCTTCCCGGCGACGACCTTCCCATCGGCCCCGGTCAGCGTCACCTCGCCGACCTTCCCCTCGGCAACGCTCACACTCACCGGCTCCCCGGGCGCGACGTCCTTGGCGTCCTTCGCGGGCGTGAGGGTGAGAACGGTGGGCTTCGGCGTGGGCTTGGGCGCACTCGCCGACGACGTCTCCTTGGGCGGTTCACCCGAAGGAGGCGCGCTGCACCCGGCCACGGTGAGCCCGATCACCCCAGCGGCCACCAGCAGCCGCGCCTTCATACCCCGCATGCCCACCCGCCCGTTTCGCCGTCGATGTCCGACTACAGTGTGCCCGACCAGCCCCGACACCGTGGCGGCAATGCCCGAACCCGGTTGAGGGGACCCCCCTGAAACGGGCTCTGAACGGGGTGCTAATCTTTTCCACGTCGCCGAGGGAAACCTCCGGCAGACACCGGCGCCATTAGCTCAATTGGCAGAGCAGCTGGCTCTTAACCAGCGGGTTCGGGGTTCGAGTCCCTGATGGCGCACCCCCACTCCCCAGGTCTGATTCTCTTCGGCCTGGGGTTTTGTGGTATCTGGAAGCTTTCCGTCCGGTTGGGCAGTGTCCTTTGTGGTCTCCCGCGAGCGCGCGCCGGGTGCAGAGCCTTCCTCGGGATGGCCCCGGCCCGCCTGATCAGCCGCGCGAACTCCTCGGCCACGTCGGCCGGGTGCAACGGGCTGCCGTCGGGCTCAGTGAAGAGCAGGTCGTTCTCAACCCGGTCGTCAGCGAGCCGGGCCTTTGCTGCGTCCTGACGCGCCAGGTGGGCGCGCAGCACCAGCAGATTTTCGGATCGAGGACAACAACGCCCTCCGAGGACGGAGTCTTGGACTTGCTCTGCACCGTCTCCCACCCGTACTGCACGATCTGGTGCGACGCTGGCCGTGCCCCTCGCCTCGACGCAGGCCGGAGTGGGCAATCAGGTGGAACAGCGGATACAGCCGGTGGTTCACCGCGGAGTCCAGGAACGCACCCGTCAGATCTCCGGTCCACACCATCACCGGATACGGCACCTCTCCGGCGCGGGGGTCCACAGCTTCGACTGGACCGCCGGCGGCAGCTCGACCAGCTTGGCCACGTTGTGGGTCAGCAAGCTCGCATCCACGCCGCGGAGAATTACCGGCTAGCGCACACCTACCTGACCCGCGCCGAGAAAGCGTTCGGCGATGACCGCGGCTGGCAGGCCGAGAACCTGAACAACCTCGCGGGTCTCGCGCTCGACATGGCACAGGCCTCAGGCGTACGGCTGCAGGTGGGGCGCGCGTTCGAGGCCCTCGGACGCGCCGCCTTGAAGGCCGACGACAAAGAGCGCGGAATCGAGAATTTTCGCCAAGCATTGGCTCTCTATGACGTTGAGTGCTTTGTAGACTGTGTTCGGCGGAGTCGCCACCGCGGACACACCAGCCTCGACTTCGCGCGTGCCCACGCCTCCGGCATGCGAACTTCCGCGACAGGGCGGCCTATGACGCCGGGGCGACCCGACAGTGCCTCTCAGCGTGCGTCGGCACATCGTGACCGTCAGGCGTCGTCGTGGCCTCCTGCGTTCCGCGCCTCGACGGCCTTGGCGGTCTTGCCCAGTTCCCCGCCGAGGACGCGCTTGCCCAGCAGCCCCAGCAGGCCGCCGAGCAGCCTGCCCTTGAGGTTCTTGCCTTCCCGTACCACCACGGCGTCGATCTGCGTCGTCCCGTCCGCCAGCCGGGTGAAGGTGTAGGTGTGGCCCGACGCGCCGCCCCAGGTGTTGGAGTCGGTGGTCTTCATCACGACCCGGGCCGGATCGGACCAGTCGTAGCTCAGGCGCTCCCAGACACCGCCGGATCCTTCGGTGACGTCGGCGTGGCCGGGGCCCTGGCCGTGCACCTGCAGGTAGTCGGTCGCGCTGCGGCCGAAGAGCTTCGCGCGCTCCGGGCCGAAGTCGGTCAGTGCGGCCAGGAACTGCTCCGGGGTGGCGGTGGTCACCTGGCGCAGGTGGATCTTGGACATCTTCGGGTCTCCTCGGTGGTGGTGCAGGGGTTTCAGGCGGCCTGGTGCGCGGCCATCTACCGGGTGGCCTCTGCTCGTCGTACGGTGAACCGGCACGGGGTGGAGACCTCGTTCCGCGGTCCGATCACGGCTGCCCGGTGGCGCATACCCGGAAGGTAGGCCTGCCGGGGCAGCCCCCGCGAGCGTCATCTGACGCTGTCCTCGTACGTCACCCCTGGTCGGTACAGTCAGCGGCGTCCTGCGACCATCTCGCCGGTCGAGCGCTGCGCCGGCCCGCGGCGAGGACCGCGGAGATCCGCGTGTGGATGTCACCCGAAGTCGTGGCTAGTCCTTTGTGGCCGCAGGTGATCGCGTCTTGGGAGTCGATGACCGCGAAGACTCAGCCCACCCGGCAACGCCGGCGTCGACGCTTACTTGTTCGATACGCCGCTGCGGCCGATCATCATCCTCAACCCAGCCAAGGACGACTACTACCGCAACGCGACGACAACGGTGTCGAACCGAGGCTGGCGACGCCGGGAGCCGGGCCCGATGCCGCTGCTCGAGCGGCCTTCGCTACTGCCACGCGCTATCGAGCTCCTCAAGGCCGAGACCGACGTCGATGAGCTAGCCCTGGCATCGGAATGCCAGGCACCTCTGAGTCTCTTCCGGATGATCACGGCGCGAGCCCCCAACCGACTCGAGGCGCCGAAGCGTTGCCGCGTAGGGCGCTGGGTTCGCAAGGAACGGGCGGAATCCTGACCGGGTGCGAGGTTCGGCACCCGCACCCGGTCGGCATTCACTCCCAAGCGTCGTTCGACGCACGCTTGCACGCAGCACAAGATCCCCCACCCCCGGCAACGTGACCGTGAACTCACCGAGGTCGACCGCCACACGGGTACGGCCGAACAGGTGAATCCGGGCACGCAGCGGCACGTCGCTCCAGGTCACCGCCCTCTCCTACACTGAGCCGGGTCCACGTCAACAGCGAAAGGCGCACGCGAGCACATGGTCAGCGAAGAACCCCTTCCGGCGAAGTTCACCTCTCTCGGCCTCACCTTCGACGACGTGCTGCTGCTGCCCGCGGAATCCGACGTGATTCCCAGCCAGGTCGACACCACCGCGCGACTGTCCAAGAACGTCACCCTCAAGCTGCCGCTCGTCTCGGCCGCGATGGACACGGTCACCGAAGCCAAGATGGCGATCGCCATGGCGCGGCAGGGCGGAATCGGTGTTCTGCACCGAAATCTCCCGGCGGATGCGCAGGCGCGCCAAGTGGAAACCGTGAAGCGTTCCGAAGCGGGAATGGTGACCGATCCGGTCACGTGCCGCCCGGATCAGACGCTGGCCGACGTCGACGCGTTGTGCGCGCGGTACCGCATTTCCGGCGTGCCGGTGGTGGACGACGACGGCAAGCTGGTCGGCATCGTCTCCAACCGCGACATGCGGTTCGAGATGGATCTGCGGCGCCCGGTCGCCGAGGTCATGACCAAGGCCCCGCTCATCACCGCCCCGGTCGGCGTGACGCCGGAGGAAGCCTTGCGGCTGCTTCGGCAGAACAAGGTCGAGAAGCTGCCGATCGTCGAGGACGGCGGCCGGCTCGTCGGGCTGATCACCGTCAAGGACTTCGCGAAGAACGAGCAGTTCCCCGACGCCGCCCGTGACGCGGCGGGGCGGCTGCTGGTGGCGGCGGCGGTCGGCGTCGGCGAGGACGGCCTCAACCGGGCGAAGCTGCTGGTGGACGCCGGCGTCGACGTCATCATGATCGACACGGCCCACGGCCACCAGGACGACGTGCTGGCCGCGGTCGCCGCGGCGAAGCGCCTTTTCACCGACCGGGTCGACGTGGTCGGGGGCAACGTCGCGACGCGCGCCGGGGCGCAGGCGCTGATCGACGCGGGCGCCGACGGCGTGAAGGTCGGCGTGGGCCCCGGCTCGATCTGCACGACCCGCGTGGTCGCGGGGGTCGGCGTGCCGCAGATCAGCGCGATCTACGAGGCCGCGCTCGCGTGTGCCCCGGCCGGCGTGCCGGTGATCGGGGACGGCGGGATCCAGTACTCCGGCGACATCGCCAAGGCGATCGCGTCCGGCGCGGACACGGTGATGCTCGGGAGTCTCCTCGCCGGCACCGGGGAAGCACCGGGAGAACTCGTGTACATCGACGGCGAGCAGTACAAGACCTACCGCGGCATGGGTTCGCTCGGCGCCATGCAGTCCCGCAACGGCAAGAAGTCGTTCTCGAAGGACCGCTACTTCCAAGGCGACGTGCTGTCGGAGGAAAACCTCGTGCCGCAGGGCATCGAAGGCCGGACCTCCTTCCGCGGCCCGGTGGCCGACGTCGTGTACCAGCTCAATGGCGGCCTCCGGGCCGGCATGGGCTTCGTCGGCGCCCGCACGATCGGTGAACTGCAGCAGGCCCAGCTGGTGCGGATCACCGCGGCCGGGCTGCGCGAGAGCCACCCGCACGACATCACGATCACCACTAACGCCCCGAACTACAACACCCCGGGCCGCCGCTGATCCGACGCCGGGAGCGACCCTCACCTCTCGGCCCGGTCGTACTTTCGGGCGATCTGGGCCGGCCGGTCCTTTCGTATCATCAGCGGGTGAACGCTGTGCTCCGCTCCCTGTGGGACGAACCCCGGCCGCCCGATCCGCCGTCGCGGGTGTGGCGTGACTGGGCGCTGCTGGGGGTGCTCGGGCCGGCCGTGGTGGCCGAGGGCCTGTTCCGGCCGGACATGCCGTGGCGGGTCCTGTCCGTGGTCGTCGTCGCCGCACTGCTGCCGACCCTGCTGTGGCGCCGGACCAGGCCGTTCCCGGCGTTCCTTGCCGCGTTCGGCACCACGTCGGTGACCATGCTGCTGACCGGCGGTGCCGCCCCCTCGGCGTATGCGACGGCCGGCCTGCTGCTCTTGCCGTATTCGCTGGCGCGGTGGGGGGCCGGGCGCGAGATCGTGCTCGGGCTGGGGATCGTGCTGCCTGAGACCGGCCTGTCGGTCGTTCTCGGGCAGCAGAGCGTCGCCGACGCGCTGGGCGGGCTGGTCGTGCTGTTCGCGACCGTCACGCTGGCCGCGGCGCTCCGCTACCGGGCCCGGGCGCGGCTGCGGGAGCTGGACCAGGCCAAGCTGCTCGAGCGGGAACGGCTGGCCCGGGACCTGCACGACACGGTCGCCCACCACGTCTCGGCGATGGCGATCCGCGCGCAGGCCGGTCTCGCGATGATGCCGTCGCAGCCGGAAGCCGCCGCCGAAGCGCTGGAGCTGATCGAAGCCGAAGCCGCGCGCGCCCTCGACGAGATGCGCACCATGGTCCGCGTCCTGCGCCGCGACGAGCCGGCCGACCTCGCCCCGAACCCGCGGATCACCGATCTCGGGAAGCTCGCGAGCCGGACCCGCCCGTCCGTCGACGTGACGGTCTCTGGGGACCTCGACGACCTCCCGCCGTCGATCGGGAGCGCGGTTTACCGCCTCGCCCAGGAATCGGTGACGAACGCCCGGCGCCACGCCCGGCACGTGACCCGGATCGAGGTCCGGGTCACCACCGACGACACGTCGGTGCGGCTGCGCGTGAGCGACGACGGAGAGCCCGGCCTCGTGCGCCCGGCGGCGTCCCCCGGCTACGGGCTCGCCGGGATGATCGAGCGGGCCGGCCTGCTCGGCGGGACCTGCGAAGCGGGCCCGAACCCGGGGCGAGGCTGGACCGTGACCGCCGTCCTGCCCCGTGGCGGGGCGACGGCATGAGCATCCGCGTGCTCGTCGCCGACGACCAGGAGATCGTCCGCACCGGCCTGACGATGATCCTCAACGCCCAGCCGGAGATCGAGGTCGTCGGCGAGGCGGCCGACGGGGAGGCGGCCGTCGAGCTGGCGCGGCGGCTGCGCCCCGACGTGTGCCTGTTCGACATCCGCATGCCCGGCACCGACGGCATCGAGGCCACCCGCCGCCTGGCCGGCCCCGGCGTCGAGGATCCGCTCGCCGTCGTCGTCATCACCACGTTCGACCTCGACGAGTACGTCTACGCGGCGTTGCGGGCGGGCGCCCGCGGGTTCCTGCTCAAGAACGCGGGCGCGCAGCTGCTCGCCCAGGCCGTCCACGCCGCCGCGACCGGCGACGCCCTGATCGCGCCCAGCGTCACCGCACGGCTGCTCGACGCCTTCGCGGGGACCGGCTCCGGCGCGCCGAGCCAGCCCGTCGAACCGCTCACCGACCGTGAGGAACAGGTCCTGCTCAGCGTGGCGCGCGGGCGGACCAACCGCGAGATCACCGAGGAGCTCTACATCACGCTGAGCACGGTCAAGACCCACATCGCGAGCCTGATGGCGAAGCTCGGTGCCCGCAACCGCGTCGAGATCGCCATCTGGGCTTACGAAACCCGCCGCGTCCGCAACGCGCCCGAGCCGCGCCGAAAGTACTAGAGCCGGGCCGTACTTAAGGCCGGGCGAGTTCCGGCCCTTGTGCCGATGAGCCGTCACCCGCCGGCCGTCATGCTGGGCGAAGACGTCCACGCATGACATCCGAGAGGGGTTTTCCCTTGCCGCACAAGAAAAGACCGGAGTGGCTTGTCCCGGCGGGCCTGCTGCTGCTCAGTGCGGTGCCGGTGGCCGCCGGTTCCGCGCGCGTCGCCGAACTGGCGGGTGGCGCGCGGGTCACCGCGGACAACGCGCGGTTCTTCGCCATGCCGCTGCCTGTCGTGCTGCACATCTTCGGCGCGAGCCTTTTCTGTGTCCTGGGAGCGTTTCAGTTCGTGCCGTCGCTGCGCCGGCGCCGCTGGCACCGCGTGTCCGGGCGGCTGCTGGTTCCCTGCGGGCTGGTCGCGGCCCTGTCCGGCCTGTGGATGACGCTGTTCTCCGACCTCCCGCCGGGCGACGGCGACCTCCTCACCGTGTTCCGGTTGTTCTTCGGCACGGCGATGGCCGTGTCGATCGTCCTGGCCACGCTCGCGATCCGCCGGCGCGACGTTCGCCGGCACCGGGTCTGGATGACCCGCGGGTACGCGATCGGGCTGGGCGCGGGAACGCAGGTGCTGACGCACGTCCCGTGGGCCCTGCTGGTGGGCGCGCCCGGCGAGTTCACCCGGGCGATGCTGATGGCGGCGGGCTGGGTGATCAACCTCGTCGTGGCCGAGTGGGCCCTGCGCCGGCGCCCGACGGTCCGCGCGGCCGCCAAGCCTGCGGCGCGCCTGACCTGACGGCCGCTGCGGCACCGTCGGGCTTAGGGTTCATCCGGGCTTGCTTGGCGGCCGGCTCAGCCCGTCCAGCACGAGCGTGATGAGACCGTCGGCCTCGGCCCGCCAATCCGGGCGGTCGTGGGCGGCGCCGATGCCGTGCAGCGCCATCATCACGGCGCCGGCGTTCGCGTCTTCGCGCACGGCGCCGTCCCGCACGGCGGCGGCCACCAGGTCGGTGACCGCCTGCTCCAGCGCCTGGCTGCCCTCGGCGAGGGCGCCCGAACGATCGGCCATGAGCGTGGCCAGCGTCCGGGCCAGGCCCTCGTGGGCGGCTATGTGGTCGACCATGTCGCGCAGGAAGGTCGTCAACGCCTCCGCCGCGGGCAGCGTCGCCTGGAGCCGGCGGGCGCGCTCGCACAGCGCGGTGACTTCCCCGCGGTAAACCGCCTCGGCCAGGGCCTCGCGGGTGGGGAAGTGGCGGTACAGCGTGCCGGTGCCCACCCCGGCCAGGGCGGCGAAGTCGTCGAAGCGCAGGTCGAAGAAGCCGCCGGCGTCGAAGACCTCACGCGCCTTGGCGATCAGGATGTCGCGGTTGCGCTGGGCGTCGGCCCGCAGCGGCTTGTCGGCGGTCATGCGCTCCCTCGCGTTGACAAATGGAGATGACCTCCATATTTTAGAAGTGGAGATGATCTCCAGTTCGATCGTACCCCACGAGGGGGCAGCGTGAAGATCCTGATGTTCGGCCGAGGCGTGATCGCCACGGTCTACGGCTGGGCCCTGCACCAGGCGGGACACGACGTCGAGTTCTACGTCCGGCCGGGCCGCGCGGCGACGTACGGCGACGCGGTGGAGCTCGACCTGTTCGATACGCGGCGCGGGGTGTGGGGGCGGCGCGTCGTCGAGAAGTGGCCGGTGCGCTACCGCGAGGAGCTGGCACCGGACCACGACTTCGACCTGATCGTGCTCAGCGTGCCGCACCACCGCCTCCCGGAAGCGACGGCCTTCCTGGCACCGCGGGTCGGCCGGGCCACGGTGCTGGTCTTCGGCAACATCTGGACCGAGCCGCCGGCCGCGATCGGCGCGCTCCCGGTCGACCAGGTCGCCTGGGGTTTTCCCCAGGCCGGTGGCGGTTTCGGCGCGGACGGCGCGCTGCGCGGGGCGATGCTGCTGCGGCCGGTCGTCTTCGGCGCCCCCGGCCGGCCCCCGACCGACCGGGAACTGGCCGTGCGCAAGGTGTTTCGCGAGGCCGGGTTCCGGCTCAAGGAACAGCCCGACTTCCGCGGCTGGCTGTGGGTCCATTTCGTGTCGAATGCCGCCCTGTTCACGCAGGGCGTGCGGCTGGGCTCGCTGTCCGACCTGGCCGGGTCGACGAGCGACTTCCGCGAAGCGCTCCTGGCCGGCCGCGAGCTGCTGCCGCTTCTCCAGGCGCGCGGCGTCGACCTGCGACGTCATCGGGGCGGTCTGCTGCTGTTCCGGCCGCCCACCTGGCTGATGGCCCCCGTGCTCGCTTGGCTGACTGCGCATTTCGCGCCCGTGCGCGTGAATTTCGCGGCGCATTCGGACCCCGATGCCGAGGAGCCGCGCGAGGTCTGCCGGGACACCCTGGCCGAAGCACGACGGCTGGGCATCCCGGTACCGCGGCTGGAAGCGGCGGAACCGTACTTCGCCCGTGAAGGGACGGGTCGAGCCTGATCAGGCTCCTGGCACCAGGACAGTGCGGTCGAACGGGCCACCGTGTGCCGCCGCCCAGGTGATCGCCTCGTTGACCTGGTCGAGGTCGAAGCGGGTGACGCGCTCGGGGGCGAGGTCCAGTGCTCCCGTCGCCACGAGCCGGATCATGCCCGTGTTCGCGGTGCGCGGGTACATCCACTGGCCGCGGACAGTCACCGAATTGCGCATGATCCACGGGTAGGGCAACGCGAAGTCCGCGCCGCCCAGCATGCCGACGCCGCCCATCAGGACCACGCGGCCGTACTCCCTCACGGTCATCGCCGCCGCGCGGGCCGCTGTGCTGGGGGCGCGGGGTGGCAGCAGGTCGAGGACCAGGTCGATGGGGCCGTCGGCGGCCGCGGTCATCGCGGTGCGGTCGGCGTCCTCGTCTCCGGTGAGCTCCACCGGGGTCAGCCGCGGGCCGAAGCGGTCGGCGAGCAGGTCGAGGACGGCCCGGTTGCGCCCCGGCGCCACCACGTGGCCGGCGCCCATCGCGAGCGCGACGGCCACCGCGCTGCTGCCGAGGTTGCCGGTCGCGCCGCTGATGAGCACCGTCTCCCCCGCCTCGAGCCGGCCGGCCAGCAGGCCGCCGTAGGGAATCGTGTGCACGCCGAGCGCGGACCAGCGCGCGGCCTCCGCTCCGGGCGGGAGGCGGTACGCGTTCTCGGTGGGGACCCGCATGAGTTCGGCGAAGGGGCCGTCGTGCAGGTAGCGGGACAGCCGGGCGCCGCCCTCGCCCCGGGAGCTCCAGCCCTGCAGCGTGATGTCGGGGGTCAGGGCGTCGTCGCGGGCCCGGACCGTCGAATCGCACCAGACCAGGTCGCCCACCTTCAGCTTGGTCGCGTCCGGCCCCACCCACGCCACCCGGCCGATGCCCCCGACGCCCGGCACCACCGGGGGCTCCAGCGGATAGCGCCGCTCACCGCCGAACACTTCGGCCGCGTAAGGCGGCACGCCGGTCGCCAAGACCTCGACCAGCACCTCGCCGGTACCGGCTTCCGGATCGGGTACCTCGCCCACCACGAGTGGGGAACCGAACGCCGTCAACGTCGCTGCACGCATGGAAAACCTTTCTGTGTCGTCCTTCGCCACGCTAAGCACGGGAAGGGCATGCGGGAAGCGCTGATCCGGCATCTCTGGTATGCGTGGTCGGCATGGACGTCTCGACCGCCAGCCTCCGGGTGCTGTGCCGGATCGCCGAATGCGGCAGCTTCACCGCGGCCGCCGCGCAGCTGGGCTACACGCAGTCCGCGGTTTCGCGCCAGGCCGCCGCGCTCGAACGCGATGCAGGTGCGACGCTGTTCGAGCGGCGGACCGACGGGGTGCGGCTGACCCGCCGCGGGCTGACGTTGCTGCGCCACGCCCGCACGATCCTGGCTTCGGTCGACGCGGCCGCGGGCGACCTGGCCGGTGAGGCGCCCCGGGTAGAGCCGGTCCGGCTCGGCACGGTTCCCAGTGCGGGACCGGTGATCCTGCCCGCCGCGCTTGCCCGGCTCACCGCGACCGCGCCCCAGGTCCTCGTCACCACCCGGGAAGGCACCACCCCCGGCCTGGTTCGCGCGCTGCGCTCCGGTTCCCTCGACCTGGCCCTGCTCACCTCCCGCCCGCCGCACCGGGCACCGGACGGAGAGTCACCCCGCCTGCACGTCACGACCGTCCAGGACGTCGGGCTGGTCGTGGCCGCGGCGGCCACCGGCGCGTTCGCCGGCCGGACGTCCGTGCACGTCGACGAGCTGGCCGACGTGCCCTGGATCGCCACGCCCGCGTCGAAGACGGAGCCGCAGCTCGGCGTCTGGCCGGGCCTGCCGGGACGGCCGCGCGTCGTCCACCACGCCCGGGACTGGCTGACGAAACTGCACCTGGTCGCCCGCGGTTTCGGCGTGACCACGATGCCGGAAGGCTTAGCGCCGGTCGCGCCGCCCGGCGTGATCGCCTTGCGGGTCGAAGGCGCGCCGCCCGAGATCCGCCGGGTTTTCGTCGCCCGGCTCCCCGGTATCGCGCCGGTGGCGATCGCCGCCGTCACCGAGGCGATCACGTCGGCCGTCCAGCCGTGAGGTCAGGGTTCCTCTAACGCCGGCGTGGCGCTCGGCCAGGGCCGGATCGCGACGCCGCGCCTCGAAATTCTGCGCGAGGACGGCGCGGCCGGGGAAATTCCGTTGCGACGCCGGGGAAGCGTCCGGGAATTCGCCGACGTCGGCCTGACGCGGAGCGCGTCGTGACAGGACGTACCGGCAAGCTCAAAGATGCGATCCGCGGAACGCGACCGCGACAATTCGAACGGCAACTGGCTTCGCACGACTGTCGGCTTCGATGGGGGAATTCGCGACCGTGAGCAACTCCGAGCTGGAAGACGAGTCGTACGACGCGGTGATCGTGGGAGCCGGGCACAACGGCCTGGTGTGCGCGGCCTACCTCGCGCAGGCGGGCCACCGGGTCGCGGTCGTCGAGCGGCGGCACACCGTCGGTGGCGCCTGCGTCACCGACGAACTGTTCCCCGGCTACCGGTTCTCGACCGCGAGCCTGGCGACCGCGCTGTTCCGCCGGGAGATCGTCGACGACCTCAGCCTCGCCAAGCACGGCTTGGAGCTCATTCCCCGCGACCTGGCGGTGACGGCGCTGTTCCCGGACGGGCGCACGCTCGCGCTGGGCTCCGACGACGACTTCAACGCCGCGCAGATCGCCCGCTTTTCGCGCCGCGACGCGCAGGCCTACGTCGAGTACGGGCAGACGATGCAGCGGCTCGGGAAGTTCGTCGAGCCGTACCTGACCGGGGCGTCCCGGACCCCGCTGTTCGACGACGTTCCCGCGCTGAAGGCCGCACTCGCCGCCGCGGCCGAGCTGCCCGACCAGGACCTCCGCCGGCTCACGCTCGCCCTGTTCGGCAGCGCGCGGGACCTGCTCGACGACTTCTTCGAGTCCGACGAGCTGAAGGTCACGCTGAGCACCGACGGGACGGTCGGCTACGACGGCGGCCCGTCCGACCCCGGCACCGCGTACCTCCTGCTCTACCACCAGCTCGGCTCGACCGACTCGGGCCGGCCCTCGTGGGGGCAGGTCAAGGGCGGCATGGGCAGCATCACGCAGGCGCTGGCCGCCGCGTGCCGGGAATACCGCGGCGAGGTCATCACCGGGCAGCCGGTGACGCGGATCCAGGTCGACGGCGAAGGCGCGCGGGCCGTCGAGCTGGGCGACGGGCGGGTGCTCCGCGGGCGGGCGATCGTCTCGGCGGCCGACCCGCGGACGACTTTCCTGCGGCTCCTGGATGCCGACGCCGTGCCTGCCGGCTACCGGCACGTCATCGCCGGGCGTGACTACGAGGGCGTCGCCGCGAAGATCCACCTGGCGCTCGACCACCTGCCGCGGGTGCGCGGGCTCGACGACCCGGACTACCGGGGGACGATGCTGATCGCGCCGACCATGGACCACCTGGACCGGATCCGCGCCGAGGCCAAACGGGGCCGCCCGCCGCTCGAACCGCACGTGGAGTGCACGTTCCCGAGCGTGCTCGACCCCGGCCTCGCGCCGCCCGGCAAGCACGTGATGAGCATGTTCGTGCAGTACGTCCCCTACACGCTGAGCGGCACCACCTGGGACGACATCCGGGAGTCCTTCGCCGACCGCACGCTCGAGTTCGTGGAGCAGTACCTGCCGGGGCTCGGCGCCGCCGTCCTCGACCGCAAGGTGTTCAGCCCGCTCGATCTCGAGCGCGAACTCGGCCTGCCCGGCGGAAACCTCTACCACGGCGCGATGTCGCCCCTGGACGTGTTCGCGGGCCGCCCGGTCGCCGGGTTCGCCGACCACCACACGCCCGTTCCCGGCCTCTTCCTCTGCGGCTCGGGCACGCGTCCCGGCGGCGGGGTGTTCGGCGTGCCGGGGAAGAACGCGAGCGAAGTGGTGCGGCGCCGGCTGGAATCCTGAGCCGTGGACCTCCGGGGTGGTTCGTACGTCGTCGCCGGCGGGGCCGGGGTCGTCGGGGAAGCCGTGACGCGGGAACTGCTGCGGCTCGGCGCCACGGTGACCGTGCCGTCCCGATCATCGGAACGGTTGGCGCGCTTGCGTTCCGCGCTGCCCGAGGCCGACCGCGCCCGGCTGCACACCTTGACCGGTGACGTCGGCGACCCCGCCGGCGTGCTCGGGGTGCGCGACCGGGTCGTCGCCAGCGTCGGCCGCGTGGACGGGGTCGTCGCGTCCCTCGGCGGCTGGTGGGAAGGGCCACCGCTCACCGAGATCGCGTTCCCCGTCTGGCAGCGGCTCATCGACGATAACCTGACCGCGCATTTCCTGGTAGCGCAAGCGTTTTTGCCCGTGCTGCGCGGAACCTACGTGGCCCTCAACGGGATCGCCGCGTTCCGGCCGGTTCCGTTCTCCGGTCCCGTTTCGGTGGCCGACGCCGCGCTGACCATGCTGCTGCGCACGTTCGCCGCGGAGCTCACCGGCTCCCCCGTGCGCATCCACGAGGTGGCGATCCTGACGCCGATCGTCACCCGCCACTGGCCGCCGGCGGAGCCCGCCAAGCCGCACTGGCTGACCGGCGAGCAGGTCGCCGGTCACGTCGCCGGGGTCCTGCACCCCGAATTCCCGTCCAGTGAACCGCTGCAGCTGCGATTTCCCGCCGATTGCGACATCGAGACCGCGGACATATAGGCAACGCATTCCCGGAGATGCACCGGTAAAGACTTCCGGGCGAAAATGTGTCGGAATGTGATTTTCCCGGGGCTGGAAGGTGTTGGGTGCCCATGAATGACCCCGTCGTAGCGCGCTGGGTGGATTCCGCGAGCTCGGTACCCGCCGAGCTCTTCGACGGACCGTACTTCTCCAGAACGGTCGGCTGGGCGCGCGCGTGGGAAAAGGTGCGCACCGAACAGGTGCGGGCATTCCGGCATTTGACGCTCGAGGGCGGGCCCGCCGCCGAACTGGTGCCCTTCTACCTCGTGGACCACTCGCCGACGTGGCGGGGCTACGAAGACGAAGCGGAAATCCCGCCGGTCTGGACCGGCCCGGTGGTCTATTCGTCCACGCTCTACGGCGAACACGGCGGCGCCGGCGGCAGCTCGCCCGAATACATCGCCCGCGCGATCGACCTCGGCCTGGCGCAGACCAGGGCCTGGGGCGCCGAGGCGCTCGTCTTCGGCAACCTCACGCCGGACGACGTCGACGCGTGGGCCGCGGTGCGCCCGTTCGACGCCGCGGTGCTGCTGGACAAGAAGTACGAGTCCCCGCTGGGCGAACAAGGGGCGGACTTCCTCGACGGGATGCGCGGCAAGGTGCGCCGCGAGCTGCTCCGGCAGTGGCGGCGGGGTGTGGAGAGCGGCCTTCAGTTGCGCGCGCTCACCGGCGACGAGATGCTCCCCTACCTCGAGGACTTCACCGAGCTGGCGGTCGACACCTCGGTGGCGCACGGCGACGAGCTCTACGGGCCGGACATCTTCGACAGCCTGACGTCGGTCCCGGGCGCCGTGCTGCTCGTCGCGGAGCACGAGGGCCGGATGGCCGGCGCGTTCTACTGCTTCCTGTACCGGGGCCGGCTCGCGCTGACCATGGCCGGCCTCGACTACGACAAGCTCGGCGAGCTGAACACGTACGCGTTCCTCATGTACGAGTCGGTCCGCTACGCGCTGGCGAACGGCGCCGCGGTCCTCGACCCCGGGCGCTGCAACTTCGAATACAAGCAACGCCACGGCTTCCGCGGCACCGAGCTCCGGGCGGTGGTCTACCTGCCCGAGCCGCGCCCGGACCTGGTGGCGGCCCTCGAACGGATGGACGGGCGGATGCACGAGTACATCGCGGGGAAGGTGGCGGCGGCATGACCGGCCCGGACCGCAGGTGGGGGTACTCGGCGCACCTCGCGGTCCTGCTCACCACCCTGATCGGCATCAACATCGGCTACATGGCCGTGCTTCCGTTCCTGCCGCAGCTTTCCGCGCGGCTGGGACTCGATTCGACTGGGCTCGCGGTGTTCGTCGCCGGGTTCGCCGTGGCGAAGATCGTCGCGCAGCCACTCGGCGGCTGGCTCGCGGACGCGTGGGGCCTGCGCTCGGCCGGCACGCTCGGGCTGGTGCTGGCCGTGGTCGGCATCCTGCTGGTCGTCCAGGCGGAAACGGCGTTCCCGGCGATCCTCGGCCGGCTGCTCTGGGGTGCCGCCGACGGGATCATCAGCCCCGCGCTGTACGGCGCGGTGACGGCGATTTCGGCGGAGTACGGCCGTGATCCGGCACGCGGCTACGCGAAGCTGGGCACTGCCGCGCTCCTGAGCTTCGCGGCGGGACCCTTCGTCGTCGGCCTGGTCCACCCGTTCGCCGGCTACCCCGCGGTGCTGGCCGCCGCGGCCTGCTTGACGCTGGTGAACGCGGTGGTCGCCTGGCGGGTGCTCCCCCGCCGGGCGAGCGAGGACCCCGCCGCGCCGGATACCCCGGCGGCGCCGTCGATCGGGCTGCGGCGGATCCTGCCCGCGGTCGCCCTGTTCGGCCTGATCGACCTGGTCGCGAACGTGCTCTGGGCGGCGATGGAACCCCTCGTCCCGCTCAGCCTGGAGCAGGCGAACGTGGACACGACCGGCCGGTCGGCGTGGGTGCTGACGGCGGGCATGGTGGCGTTCGCCGTCGCCAACCCGCTCCTGGCGCGGCTGCCCGAGCGGTGGCGGCGGCCGGGCCTGGTCGGCCTGGGCTTCGCCGCGCTGGCCGGGTCCTGCTTCCTGCTGGCCGCGGTGGCCGTGCTCCCTGTGGGGCTGTTCGCGATCACGGTGTTCATGGCCGCCCAGTCCTACATCTACCTGGTCGCCAGGGAAGGCATCCGCCAGTACTGCGGCGGCACCGGCACGGCGTGGGGCATCTTCGGGATGTTCACCGACGCCGGCTTCGTGGTGGGGCCGGTCCTCGCCTTCTACCTCTTCGACCTCACCGGCGGTGCGGTGTTCCCGATCCTCGGCGTGGCCGCGGTGCTCGCCGCGGCCAGCGCGTCCACCGCGATCCGCGCGTGGCGGCCGCGGGTACTGAGTGAACAGCACAGCGAATGACAGGAGTGAGTGGAATGGTCACCGTTATCGAGACGTGGTTCCTCAAGGAGGAGTTCGCGGACAAGGCGCTGCAGCTGATGCAGGAAATGGACGACATCGTGGGCCCCGGCGCGCACGGTGACGCGGGCTGGAGCGGGCACGCGCAGTTCTTCCAGCGCGAGGCGAAGCCCGCCGAAGTGATCATGATGTACCCGTGGCGCAGTATCGAACTGCACAAGAGCCTGCGCGAGAACGAAGAGCCGCTGCTGGCCGATTTCGTGTCTACGTACTGTGCCCGGGAGCGGACCATCGAGTACGCCACCGAGCTGGAGGTGGAGGTCGAACACGACGACCACCACCATCACCACTGAAGGCCATCATCGGAAAACCCCCTTCGCTCGCAGTGCGGTGGAGGGGGTTTTCCGATGTGGACGGTCGGGGGCCGGGCGGCAGTCGCAAGGTCACCCGCCCCGCGCCGAACGTCTTGAATGAGTCATTCAGGACCTCCGAAGACCTGAATGACTCATTCAAGACGTCGCGCGAGCCAGTCTGCGGCGGCGGAGTGGCCTGGCCGCCTGGCATTGCCAGAACTCGGCGTCAGGCGGGGGTCTTCATCGCCACCGCGGCGCGCGCGGCGATGAAGAACGGGCGCGCCTGCTCACGAAACTCCTCCACCGTACGGAAGCCGCGGTCGAGGGCGTGGATCGACAGGTCTTCGACCGCCCACAGCGCCGTGAACGCGGAGTCGATCAGCCGCTCCGGCAGGTCCTCCGGGTGGTAAGCCGGATTGCGCCGCTGGGCGTGCTCGTTAAGCTCGAGCACCGCGCCGCATTCCGTGGCCAGCGCGGTCAGCTCCGGCGTCAGCTCGGCCGGGAACTGCTCGTACACCAGCCGGCCCGAGCGCAACCGGAACGTGCGCACGAGCACCCGTTCCAGCAGCTCCGCCGGGGAAAACCGCCCGGCCTCGGCTTCGCTCAGCACGCCGCGGGCGACGAGTTCGTCCCTCGGCAACGCGCTCAGCCAGTCCGGCGCCGCGTCGGTGTCCCGGAGCCCCGGGTATTCCGGCTTCAGCCTGCCGAACACGTACCGCGTGTGCAGCTCGGGGTAGTCCGGCCGGAACAGCTGCGCGTACGTCAGCACTTGCAGCATCGTCGGCCCCTCGGGGTCGGCCGTGGCCGGCGTGTGCAGGAGGCGCCACTCGCGCATGTCGGTGAGGTCCGGGACGGCGACCGCGTCCGCCAGCGGGTCCGGCGCGGTTCCCGCCAGGACTTCCCGGACGGCGTGCTCGGCGTCGAGGCGCTTGATGTCGCCCAGCCGGGCCGGGTCAAGTTCGGCGAGGACCGTGCGCATCGGGTCGCCCAGCCCGCCGGCGCGGTCGGCCGCCGCGATCAGGACCGCGTCCGTGCGGGAGCCGAAGTGCACCGAGCGCGCGACCTCCACAATGGACTCGGCGGCCGGTTCGCCGAGCCGGCCCGCTGCCACCAGCCGGTCGGTGACGCTGAGGACGCTCACCAGCGCGTGGGTGAAAGCCCGGTAGCCGACGTCCGCGTCGCCGTGCATGAGCGCGACGTCGGCGTCGGAGAACAGCCGGCCGTCCCGGTACCACCCGAACACCGTCCCCAGCCCCGCCATGCCGTGCCCGAGGTGTTCGCACGCGCGCAGGGCGCCGATGCTGGCCGCCCCGTAGACCGGGATGCCGCGGGTGTGGAGTTCGAGGATCTCCTTGTTCCGCGCGGGTGCCGTGTGCTGGTACAGCCCGTCGACGATCAGGACGCTGTCGCCGGGCGCCGTGCGGACGCGGTAGAGGTCGCCGTGCGCGACCGGCGGGTGCCAGCAGACGCCGTCCAGGTCCAGCACCGCCGAGCCGGTCAGCGAAGGACCGGCGAACACGTGGACGGTCATGGCCGCGCCACCTCCGTTTCGGGGGCCGGGCGCGGCAGCTCTTCGTTCGCCTCGTGGTGCAGTTCGGGCAGGCCGGGCACCACGACCTTGCAGACCGCGAAGACCTCGCCGGGCGGTGTGAGGTCGACCCGGAGCACCGGGCGCCCGGATCTCGCGGTCACCTGGCCGGTCAGCCACTCGACGAGCCGCGCCGACGGCGTGGCCGGGTCGGCGAGGCCCGGCGTGACGTCCGCCCAGGTCCGGTTCGGTTCGACGGCAGGCGGGTCGATCGGGTTGCGGACGCCGCGGTAGCCGACCTTCCCGATGTCCTCGCGCATCCCGCTGATCACCGACATCCGGCTCTGCACCGCCTCCGTCAGCGCCCGCTGCAGCGCGAGCTCCGGGAGCACGTGGCAGCCCGATCCGGCGTACAGGCTCGGCATGTCCGCGCGCCACACGTAGACGGCGAAGGTCGACGTGCCCGGCACCGCCGAGCATTCCACGACTTCGACCCAGAAGTCGTCGGCGCGCATCCGGTCGATGAGGTCCTTGCTCCAGCACGCGGGCAGGCTGTCCAGGTCGACGACGTTGCGCCGGCGGATGGGCGTTTTCGCCATGGCCGCGCAGGAAAACCGCTCCACGACTTCCAGGAGCGCGTGGACGGTGGCTTCGGCGAGGGTGTTCCCGCTCGCGAGCCCGTTGGTGGTGCTGAACAGCGTGCGCGGGCGCCACCGGTCGTCGCTGATCCCGTCCAGCGCGATCGCGTGCAGCGGCACGTAAGACGGCGTCGCGTCGTGGAGGAGGGTCGCGGGCACCCACTGCAGCGGGAAGCGGTCCGAGACGAGGGACTGCCGGAGCGGGGTGATTTCGGTCGTCGCGTACGGCAGGCCGAGCTCGGCGGCGGTCGCGACGACGGTGCCGGTGGGCTGGAACTGTTCGCAGATCTGGTATTCGATGGCCTCCATGACCGCCGAAACCTTGGCCAGCAACGGTGTCGCGCCCTTGCCCTGGCTGACGCCCAAGGTGTGCCCCAGCGGCCGGACGGCCATGTAGACCGGCATGCCGATGGTGTCGAGGCCGGTCAGTTCGGCCACCCTGGTGATGCCGTAGTCCCGCAGCCGCGGGCGCACGAGCTCCCAGGTCCGTTCCGGCGTCCGGTCGCGGATCGTGCCCTCGAGCAGCACCGGGGGGCCGGTGCGGTCGTCCTTCGGCGGCGCGACGGTCATGGCTCTCGCTCCTCAGGCCGTGCTGGGACGTGGAGGTGCCGCGTGCCGCGAGCGGACGCGGCACCGCCACGGGCGAACCCTCGAATCAGGCTCCGGTCTTGCCGAACGCGAGCGCCTTCGCGGTGTACTCGTCGAGCTTCAGGTCCTCGACACCGGCGGCCTCGAGGGCGGCGTCGACGGAAACGGCGATGACGGTGGTGATCTCCGGCATTTTTTCCTCCATTTTTTGTACTGGAACTCCTCGACTGCGACGCCCAGAATCGACCTCACCGGCCGACGGCGCCACTTCCGCAGTGCTCTTCGACCCGTATCCCGGAACGCCGGGGCACGCCGGGAGGTGAACCATTCCGGCCGAGGGAGCACTGTGGGACCGAAATGAGCCGAGGGGCTCGGGCCGGACCGGGGAGCGACATGAACGATGTGACAGGAGCCGCGCGGACTTTTGATGTTGTCGTCGTCGGCAACGGCGCACTCGGGCAATCTCTGGCGCTCGTCCTGGCCCGGCGCGGCGTTGACGTCGCCCTGCTCGGGGAGCCCCACCGGCCGTTCGCCGCCTCGACGGCCGCCGGCGCGATGCTCGGCTGCTTCGGCGAAGTGACCGAAGCACTGGTGAGCAGCGACCACGGCCGGGCCAAGCTCGATCTCGACGTCCAAGCGGCGAAACTCTGGCCGGAATGGGCCGCCGAACTCGCCGACGATACTGCGGAAAACGTACACAGTGCCGACGGAACCGTCGTAATCCTCAACGCCATCGGCGTTCCGGGAATCGATGACGCGAACTACACGGCGATACGTGAAGAACTGCGGCGCTACGACGAGCCGCACGAGGACGTCGACCCGGCGGAAATCGATTGGCTCGACCCGGATCCCGGGGCGCGGCCGTTGCGGGCCATGTTCATCCCGGGCGAGCACGCGGTGAACTCCGCCGCGCTCCTCGTCCAGCTGCAGCGGGCTTTCGTCCGCGCCGGCGGCACGGTCATCGCCGAGCAGGCGGCCCGCGTGGTGCACGCCGAAGGCAAGGCGACCGGCGTCGTCCTGGACTCCGGCACCACGCTGTCGGCCGCGCACGTCGTGCTCGCCGCCGGCGCCCGGTCCCAGGACGTCCTCGAAACCGTGCCGGAGATCGCCGCGCAGGTACCGCCACTGGTCAGCGGGTACGGCCTGTCGGTCCTGCTGCGGCCACCCGACAAGAGCGGCCCGCGCAGCGTCATCCGGACCCCGAACCGGGCGTTCGCCTGCGGCCTGCACGTCGTCCCGCGCGCCACCGGCGAGGTCTACGTCGGCGCGACCAACATCATCTCCGCGACGCCGGTCGACACGCCGGTGCTCGGCGACGTCCACTTCCTGCTGGACTGCGTCCACCGCCAGGTCCGCCGCGACCTCTACGGCGCCGACATCCTCAAGATCCAGGTCGGCAACCGCCCGGTCGCCCTCGACGGCTTCCCGCTGCTCGGCGAAGCCGGCCTCGCCGGACTGTGGATGATGACCGGCACCTACCGCGACGGCCTGCACCTCTCCCCGCTGCTGGCCAAGGAAATGGCCGCGCGCATCCTCGGCGAGACCCCCGCACTGGACCTGGACCGGTTCCGTCCGCTGCGGCAGCCGATCCAGACGGCGACCCGCGAAGAGATCGTCGCGACGACCGCCACGCACGTGCTCGCCACCGGGTACGAGTACGACTGGTACACCCCGACGTTCTGGCCGCAGTTCCTGGAGAAGAACCTGCCCGGGATCCTGACCCAGGCGGCCGAGGAGATCCACCCGACCTTGACCCCGCCGCCCGAGCTGCTGGACGTCGCGCGGACCGACCCGACGCTGCGCAAGCTGCTGCAGGAGTACTACGCGGCCTGCGCCGCCTGACCACCGACGGGAAGTGACCGGCCGTGTCCCTCGGCGCCTACCGCGCGGTCCTCGCGATCCCGCGGGTGCGCGGGTTCTTCTCCGCGAGCCTCGTCGCTCGGCTGCCGACCGGCATGCGGGCCGTGGCGTGCCTCTTGCTGATCTCGGAAACGACCGGTTCGTACACAATGGCCGGTGCCGTCTCGGGCGTCCTCGGTGTCGCGGAGTCGGCCGGCGTGCTGGTGCTCGCCCGCCAGGCCGACCGGTGGGGCCAGCGGCCGGTCGTCCTCGGCTCGCTGGCCGTGCACGTCGTGGCCCTCGTCTCGCTCGTCGCGGCGGTCAGCTCGGAACTGCCCGCCTGGACGTACTTCACGGCGGCGGTGGTGGCCGGGCTCGCGACCGCGCCGTACGGGTCGTTCGTCCGCGCCCGCTGGGCGGCGGCCGCCGAGTCGCCCGACGACCTGCGGACGGCCTACGCGATGGAGGCCGTCTTCGACGAGATCTTCTACATCGTCGGGCCGCTGCTGGCGGTGGCCCTCGCGACCCGCGTCTGGCCGGGCAGCGCGCTGCTCGCGGCGGCCGTCCTGGTCTCGGCGGGCGGTCTCGCGCTCGCGTCCCAGCGGCGGACCGAGCCCGCGCCCGGCCCCCACGCCGGGTCCGTCACCGACCAGATCCTGCGCGTCGGCGGGATGTGGGTGGTCGCCTCGGTGTGCTTCTTCCTCGGCACCTACGTCGGCGCCCTGGACCCCGCGATGATCGCCTTCGCCGACGGGCACGGCGCGCCGGGCCTCGCCGGCGTGCTGCTGGCGTCGCTCACCGTGGCCAGCATGCTCGCCGGGATCGGCTTCGGGGCCCGCAAGTGGTCGTGGTCCCAGCCGCGCCTGCTGGTGGCGGTGACGACGCTGCTCTGCGCCTGCACGGTCCCGCCGGTGTTCGCCGGCGACATCGGCGTGATGCTCGGGTGCGCGTTCGTGGCCGGGCTCGGGATCGCGCCGGTGACGGTCACGGCCGCCACCCTGGTCTCGTCCCTGGTCGCCCGGTCGGCGCTCAACACCGGGTTCGCCGTCACGGGCAGCGCGACCGGCCTGGGCATCGCGGCCGGCGCGGCGGTGAGCGGCGCCCTGATCGACAGCCACGGGATCACCTGGGCGTTCTTGTTCACCACGGTGACGACCGGCGCGGGAATCGTCGTGAGTCTCCTCGGCCGGCACCTGCTCGAAGCCCCGCCGCGGGAGGTGACCGGCGAGCGCCCGGCACCCGTGGGCCGGTAGCGGCCGGTCGTGGTGGTGCCGCACGGGAGGCACGGCACCACCACGGAAGACCTCGAATCAGACGCCGGTCTTGCCACCGAACGCGAGCGCCTCGGCGGTGTGCTCGTCGAACTGGAGCTCCAGGACACCGGCGGCCTCGACGGCGGCGTCGGCGGAAGCGGCGATGACCTTCGTGATTTCCTGCATGATAGCTCCTCAATGGTGATCGGCGGTCTTGCGATTACGCGATTCAGAGTCGCGCCGGGCGGTAAGCCGTCGCGCCTTCTGGATTGCTCTGCGACGTGAATCACGGAACGGGCACGCCGGGAGGTGAATCATTCCGCGCGGTCGTGCCAGTGTCGGGTGAACCTCGAGGGGAGTGACATGAATGCAGCGGTAGCGGCCACCCGGTCCTTTGATGCCATTGTCGTCGGGAACGGTGCGCTCGGTCAGTCCTTGGCGTTGGTGCTGGCCCGGCGGGGCGTGCGCGTCGCCCTGCTCGGCGAGCCCCACCGGCCGTTCGCCGCCTCGGCCGCGGCCGGCGCGATGCTGGGCTGTTTCGGCGAAATCACCGAAACCCTGGTCAGCAGCGACCACGGCCGGGCCAAGCTCGATCTCGACGTCCGAGCGGCGAAACTCTGGCCGGAATGGGCCGCCGAACTCGCCGATGATTCTACGGAAAACGTACACACCGCCGACGGAACCGTCGTAATCCTCAACGCCATCGGCGTTCCGGGGATCGATGACGCGAACTATTCCGCGATGCGGGCGGAACTGCGGCGCTACGAGGAACCCCACGAGGACGTGGATCCCGGGGAAATCGATTGGCTCGACCCCGATCCCGGCGCGCGCCCGTTGCGGGCCATGTTCATCCCGGGCGAGCACGCGGTCAACGCCGCGGCCCTCCTTTCCCAGCTGCAGCGCGCTTTTCTGCGGGCCGGCGGCACGGTCATCGCCGAGCAGGCGGCCCGCGTGGTGCACGACGGCGGCCGCGCGACCGGGGTCGTCCTGGACTCGGGAACGGAGCTGTCCGCCGCGCACGTCGTGCTCGCCGCCGGCGCCCGGTCCCAGGACGTCCTCGACACCGTGCCGGAGATCGCCGCGCAGGTACCGCCGCTCGTGAGCGGCTACGGCCTGTCGGTGCTGCTGCGTCCCCCGGACAAGAGCGGCCCGCGCAGCGTCATCCGGACGCCCAACCGGGCCTTCGCCTGCGGGCTGCACGTCGTCCCGCGCGCCACCGGCGAGGTCTACGTCGGCGCCACCAACATCATCTCCGCGACCCCGGTCGACACCCCCGTCGTCCGGGACGTCCACTTCCTGCTCGACTGCGTCCACCGCCAGGTCCGCCGCGACCTCTACGGCGCCGACGTCCTCAAGATCCAGGTCGGCAACCGGCCGATCGCGCTCGACGGCTTCCCGCTGCTCGGCGAAGCGGGACTCGACGGGTTGTGGATGATGACCGGGACCTACCGCGACGGCCTGCACCTGTCCCCGCTGCTGGCCAAGGAAATGGCGAGGCGCCTCCTCGGTGACGCCCCCGAGCTGGACCTGGATGCCTTCCGCCCCTTGCGAAAGCCGATCCAGACCGCGACCCGCGAAGAGATCGTCGCGACGACGACCACGCACCTGCTGGCCACCGGCTACGAATGCGACTGGTACACCCCGACGTTCTGGCCGCAGCTGATCGAGAAAAACCTGCCGGCGTTGCTGACCAAGGTGGCCGAGGACATCCACCCGACCCGGACGCCGCCGCCCGAACTGCTGGACGAAGCCCGGACCGATCCGACGTTGCGCAAGCTGCTACAGGAGTACTACGCGGCCTGCGACTGAGGCAAGGAGTCGAGACCGTGTCCCTCGGCGTTTACCGTTCCGTCCTCGCGACCCCGCACGCGGCCAAGTTCGCCGCCGCATGCTTCGTCGCCCGGGTGCCGATGGCCATGCGGGCCATCGCGTGCCTGATGCTGGTCTCCGCGCTCACCGGCTCGTACGCGCTGGCGGGCGCGGTGTCGGGGGTCCTCGGCGGCGCCGAGTCGGTCGGCTACCTGCTGACCGCCCGGCAGGCCGACCGGTGGGGCCAGCGGCCGGTCATCCTCGTGTCGACGGTGGTGCACGTGACGGCGCTCGTCGCGCTGGTGGCCACGGTCAGCTGGGGCGCGCCGGGGTGGACGTACTTCACCGCGGCCGTGGTCGCCGGTCTCGCGACCGTGCCCTACGGGTCGTTCGTCCGCGCCCGCTGGGCGGTGGCCGCCGGGTCACCCGACGCGCTGCAGTCGGCGTACGCGCTGGAAGCGGTGCTGGACGAACTCATCTACGTCGTCGGGCCGCTGGTGGCCGTGGCGCTGGCGACCCAGGTGTGGCGCGGCGCGGGCGTGTTCGGCGCCGCGGCGCTGGTGACGGCGGGCGGCCTGGCCCTCGCCGCCCAGCGGCGGACCGCGCCGCCGCCGAGTCCCCGCGGCACCGCGATCGGCGGCCGGATCCTGCGCCAGGGCGGGATGTGGGTGGTCGCCGCCGTGTACTTCGTCGTCGGCACGTACGCCAGCGCGCTGGAGCCCGCGGTGATCGCCTTCGCCAGGGCGCACGGCGCACCGGGTTTCGCCGGCGTGCTGCTGGCGCTGATCACCGTGGGCAGCGCGCTTGCCGGAGCCGGTTACGGGGCGCGCAAGTGGTCGTGGTCGCGGCCACGGCTGCTGGTCGCGGTGACGACGCTGCTGTGCGCGGGCTCGGTTCCGCTGATCTTCGCCGACAGCGTCGCCGTGCTGGCCGGGTGCATCCTCCTCGCGGGCATCGGCCTCTCCCCGGTGCTGGTCACGGCGAGCGCCCTGATCTCGTCGCTGGTCGGGCGCTCGGCGCTCAACACGGCGTTCGCCGCCGCCGGCAGCGCGGCGAGCGTGGGCACGGCGGTCGGCACGGCCGTGAGCGGCGTGCTGCTCGACTGGTCCGGGGTCCCCGCGACGTTCGGCTTCGCCACGGCCGTGGCCGGCCTCGGCATCGTCGTCAGCGTCGCCGGGCGGAAGGCCCTCGCCGTCCCGGCGCCCGACGCCGAGCCGGAACCCGCACCGGCCGCCGGCTAGCGGTGGGCGGTGACGAACCAGGCGCGGGAGCCGAACCACACGCCGTCGCCGGTGTCGTGCGCGGCCAGCACCGCGCGCAGCCGGTCGTGCGCGGCCGGCACCTCCGCCGGTTCCAGTTCCTCGAATAGATCGCGGGACATACCGAGCACGAAGTCGTAGGCCTCCGCCTGCGTTCCGTAGTCGATCGGTTCGCTCAGCTCGGTCACTTCGATTCCGGTGAATCCGGCGGCGGTGAGGATTTCGTGGAAATTCCGGGGATCGCCGAGCGAAAACGGCGAGCCGTCCAGTGAAGTGGTGCCGTCGGACGGCGGTTTGATCGCGTCGGCCCACTCGGCCCACTCCTGGCGATCCGCGTCCTGCCAGACCAGCTGAACCAATCGCGCGCCGGGCCGCAGCGCCCGGCCGATGTTGGTGAACGCGGCCACCGGGTCGGCGAAGAACATCGTGCCGAACCGGCTGATGGCGAGGTCGAAGTGCGCCGGGGGAAACGGGTGCGACTGCGCGTCGGCCTGCTCGAAAGTGGCGTTCGGGACGCCTTCTTCCGCCGCCAGCCGCCGGGCGGTCTCGATCACCGGCGCGGCCACGTCGACGCCGTGCACGCTGCCCTCCGGCGCCGACCGCGCCGCGTCCCGGGTCGTCGCGCCCGCGCCGCACCCGATGTCGAGCACGCGGTAAGCGGCGCCAACCCCGAACAATTCCCGCAGCCTTTCCTGGTACCGGCTCAGCTCCTTTTCCAGCCGCAGTGCGTGCGTGCTCTGCCGTTCTCCGCCCGAATCGCCCATGCCGGCAATCTATCCGATTCGACCGCAACGGCGGAGATGCGCTCGCCGGGCGAGGGAGAACAGGATGTTCGTGTGCAGAAACCGGCGGAGCAGACCCCCGAACCGGACTACGGTCTGGTCCGGCCGGTGTCGCTGCCGGCCGGCGGCCGCATCCCGGACCGGGTTTCCGGCGCGTCGAGCAGCACCGAATACGACAGCTACTTCCGGCTCGTCCGCGACGGCGAGGATCTGGTCCGGTGGTCCAAGACCTGCCTGGACGTCCAGCGCGGCGTGCTCGCCGACCTGGACTCGACCGAGCTGACCGCCGAGGAGCGCTACGACATCGTCGCCGGGTGCGTGGTCGTCCTGCACGCCACGCTGGAGCGCTGGCACGCCCTGCACCGGTCCGGCGAGGAAGAGGCGGCGGCATGACTTCCCCGAGCCACGCGGTGCCGGGACTCGACACCGCCGTGCGCCGGTGGAAGATCGGCCACCAGCTGTTCCACCTGCACCTCACCGCGATGAACAGCCTGCTCGAAGACGCCACGGCCGCGCTCGACTCCGGCCGCTGGGCCGAGCTGGCGGCGCTCTTCGACGAGCTGCGGATGCTCTACGACGCCGCGACGGCGACCATGCGCTACGCCGCCGACTTCCCGAAGGAGCTCTACGAGCGGATCATCCGGCCGTCGATGGCGCCGCCGTTCACCAGCCCCGGCTTTTCCGGGTCGCTGAACACCGACCACGAACAGATGCTCGACCGCCTGCGTGACCTGCGCCGGCGCGTCAAGCCCCTCCGCCGCCGCGGCGGGCTGCCGGACGCGGCGCACGAAGCCGCGGGACGGCTGCTGGCGGCGCAGTCGCGCAACCGCCGCCACCACGTCCTGGTGTGCACCCGTTTCGTGCCGGAGGGCACCTCGCTGCTGCAGGCGTACTTCGAGGCCACCAACCCGACGACGGAGGCGGAGCAGATGACCGACCACGACGACCACGAGCGCGGGTGAGCTGAGCCATGTCGAGCGAATCCCGGGTGGCCTTGGTGACCGGCGGCGCGCGGGGCATTGGCCGGTCGCTGTGCGAACGGCTCGCCGCCGACGGCTTCCGGGTCGCGGTGAACTACCGCGCGAACGCCGCGGCCGCCGAGGAACTCGTGGCGGCGCTGCTGGCCGCGGGCGGGGACGCCGTCGCGCTGCGGGCCGACGTGTGCGACGCCGATCAGGCGCGGGATCTGGTGCGGGCGACCGAAGCGCACTTCGGCGCGCCCACCACGGTTCTCGTCAACAACGTCGGCGAGTTCACGCTGAGCCCGGTCGGCGCGACCTCGCCGCAGCGCTGGGACGCCGTCATGGCCAGCAACCTGAACTCGGTCTTCTACACGACGCTGGCGGCGTTGCCCGGCATGCGGAAGGCCCGGTTCGGCCGGGTCATCACCCTCGGCCTCAGCCCCACCGTGCTGGTGCGCGGGGCCCCGAACATCGCCGCGTACGCGGTGGCGAAGACCGGGGTGGCCGTGCTGACCCGGTCGCTCGCCACCGAGGAAGCGCGCCACGGCATCACCGTGAACTGCGTCGCGCCGGGGCTGATCGACAACGGGCACCTGCCGCCGGAACAGGCGGGGTGGATGGCGCAGCGGGTGCCCGCCGGCCGGCTCGGCACCGGGGAGGACATCGCCGAGGCCGTGGCCTACCTGGTGTCCGATCGTGCCGACTACGTCTCGGGCGCGACGCTTTCGGTCGCGGGCGGCTGGGACTGGGACGACCGGCCCACCGACCACGACGGCCAGGTGACCGACCTGTTCGAAGACGAGGCGGCGAATGTCTGAGCCGGTCGGCGACTGGCCGCCGGCCGAATTCGAACGGTACGGCCACGACGTGCTGGCGCTGATCCGCGAGCACTTCGAGTCGGTCCGGTCGGTGCCGGTCACGGTGCCCCGGTCGAGCAGTGAGCTGATGGCGTCGCTGCGGGCCGAGCTCCCGGAGACGGGCGAGGACTTCGCCGCGGTGCTGGCCGACACCCGGGATCGGGTGCTGCCGCACGTCGTGCACTGGAACCACCCGTCGTTCCACGCGTACTTCGCGAACAGCGCGAGCTTTCCCGGTGTCCTGGCCGAAACGCTGACCGCGGCGATGAACGTGAACGCGATGCTGTGGAAGAGCGGCCCCGCGGCGTCCGCGCTGGAACGGGTGGTGCTCGGCTGGGTCGCCGAACTGGTCGGCTACCCGGCCGAGGCCGACAGCGTCCTGGTCAACGGCGCGTCGCTCGCCACGCTGTACGCCCTCGCCGCCGCCCGGGACGCCGCGCTCGGCGACGACGTGCGGGTCAACGGCGTCCCACCGGGCACCGTGCTCCGCGTCTACACCTCCGACCAGGCGCACAGCTCGGTGGAGAAGGCGGCGATCACGCTGGGCATCGGGCAGGCGAACGTGGTGCGGCTGCCCGCCGACGCGGAGTACCGGCTGCGCCCCGACCTGCTCGACGAGGCGATCCGGCAGGACCGCGCGGCCGGCCGGGTGCCGGTCGCGGTCGTCGCGACCGTCGGCACCACGTCCGTCGGCGCGGCCGACCCGGTGCGGCCGATCGCGCGGGTGTGCGCCGAGCACGGCGTCTGGCTGCACGTCGACGCCGCGTTCGGCGGGTTCTGGCGGCTGGCGCCCTCGCTCGCCGGCCGGGTGGAGGACCTGGCGCCCGCGGATTCCCTGGTGGTCAACCCGCACAAGTGCCTGTACGTCCCGATGGAGGCGACGGTCCTGCACTGCCGCCGTCGTGGCGCGCTGGCCGGCACGTTCCGGCTCGTGCCCGAGTACCTGACTTCGCACCAGGACGACGAAATCGTCGACTACATGGACCTCTCGCCGCAGCTCGGCCGCAGTTTCCGGGCACTGAAGCTGTGGTGGGTGATCCGGACGTTCGGCCGGGCCGGGCTCGCCGCGCGGCTCGAGGAAAGCGTGCAGCAGGCGCAGTGGCTGCGGGCACACGTCGACGGCCACCCGGACTGGCGCAGCCCGGTCGGTTCGCGGTACCCGTTGCTGTGCCTGCGGTACGAGCCGGCGGGGGTGCCCGACCTCGATGCGCTCAACGCGGCGATCGTCGACGAGATCAACGCGTCCGGCAAGGCGTTCCTGTCCCACGCGGTGCTGCGCGACGGCTACGTCATCCGCGTGTCGATCGGCAACATCCGCACCACCCGCGCGGACGTCGAACGCCTGTGGGACCTGCTGACCGGGGTGGCGGCCCGACTGTCCACACCGGACCTCCGCCGGGCGGCGTGATGGCGCATCTGATGATCCCCGGGCCGTGCCGCCCGGATCCGGACGACGAGCTGGTGCTCGGCGAGCCGGTCCAGCCGCACTACGGTCCCGGCTGGGTTCCCCAGCTGCGGCAGGTGCTCGACGATCTGACCGCGCTGCTCGGCGCGCGGCGGACCTACCTGCTGCCCGGTTCCGGCTCGGCCGCGCTCGACGCGGCGCTGTTCAACCTGTTCGAGCCGGGCCAGCGGGTGGTGGTCGTCGAATCCGGCTACTTCGGCCGCCGGCTGGCGGCGATGGCCCGGGCCCACGGGCTCGAGGTGCGGATCGCCGCGGTCGAGCCGGGCCGGCCGGTCAACCCGCGCTGGGTGGCCGACCTGGTCCGCGACTGCCACGGCGTGCTGGTGACGCACGTGGAGACCTCGACCGCGGTCCGCCACCCGGTGGCGGAGCTGGCCGAGGTGGCCCACGCCGCGGGTGCGGTGCTCCTGGTCGACGCCATCGCCGCGGCGGGCGGCGAGCGGATCGACATGGCGGGCATGGGGATCGACGCGCTCGTCACGGCGTCGCAGAAGGGCCTCGGCGGCGCGGCGGGCCTCGGCGTGGTGGCACTGGCCGACGGCGGCCGCGAGCGGGTGCTCAGCCGCTCGTGCCGGCCCCCGAGCTGGTACTTCGACCTGCGCACGTGGGACGAGGCCGCGGCGGAGAGCCCGGAGTGGGAACCGACCCCGGTGACCATGCCGACCAGCCTGGTGCGCGTGCTGGCCGCCAGCGTGCACCGCATCCGCGAAACCGGCGCCGACGCGTGGATTTCCCGGCGCGCCGCTTTGGCCGCCGAATGCCGCGCCGGACTTCGCCGGCTCGGCCTGCGTCTGTCGGCCTCGGAGGAATGTGCCGCGAACCTGGTCGTGGTCGTGCGCGATCCGCGCGCGGACGCCATCCGGGAGCACCTCACCCGTACGGCCGGGATCATGGTCGCCGGCGGGCTGACGCCGTACCCGGAGCAGGAGGCCTTCCGGATCGGCCTCGTCGGACGCACGGCCACGGTGCCGATGGTCGAGCTGCTGCTGCACGAGATCGGCGAGGCACTGCGTCAGCCGGGACGGCTGCGAAACGCGGCCTGACTCCCCCAATGTGGCGTTCGGTGCGTCAGACGCACCCAATGTGGCGTTCGGTGCGTCAGACGCACCCAACGCCACATTGGGGCGCTTGGAACCGGACTCGGACCCTGGCACCGCAGGCTTGTCACTCGCGACCCACCGGGACGCGGAGGAACTCGGCCAGCTCCGTGGCGACCTCCGCCGCCTGCTCCTGATGACAGAAGTGCGTGTAATGGCCACGCAAGCGGATAGAAGCCGCGGGCATCGCTTCACCGAGAGCGCGGGCGCCAGCCGGCGGCAGGGAGACGTCCCTGGTACCGGCAAGGACCAGCGTCCGAGTGTCCACACCGGACAGATCAAGCTCCCGGGTAGCGCACAGGTACTCGAAGAACGACGGAAACGCCCGCGGCAGCACGTGGTCGACCAGCTTGCGCTGCATGTCCCCCACCAGGTCCGGCCGAAGCGCCCTGCTCCGCAGCTTCAACCGCAGCCCCGTGCGGACAGCCGAAGCGAGCGCCTCGCGCGTCTCCTGCCGCAGGGATTCGTCGACCGGGAGGCCGGCCGGCTGGTAGAGCGGGGCCAGCAGGGCGACCCGCTCGAACCGGCGGCCCGTGCTGAGGAGTTCCAGCGTGGCGTTGGCCCCGAACGAGTGCCCCACGACGGCGTCGATCGGTCCCGGCACAGCCGAAAGCGCCCGGTCCAGCCACTGCCCCGGCGTACCACCGGCCCGCCACGTGTAGTCGTTGCCCGCCTGCCACGGCAGGTCCGGCGCGACCAGCCGGAAGTCCGGCGCGAGCAGCTCCGATATCTCCGTCCAGTCCTGCCGGCTGCCCTCGAGGCCGTGCACCAGCACCACGGTCATCGGCCCGCACCCAGGCGCAGGAGCGCGGCGGCCACCGCGCCGCCGGGGTCCACCGAGGTCAGCAGGGCGAGCCGACCGGCGGCGGGGGCGGCCGCGGCGTGGCTCAGCACGGCGGCCAGCTGGAAGGTCGCGGACACGGCGTGGGCCTCGCCGAGGGTCTCGGTCAGCGGCGGGAACATGACGTCCGGGCGGCACGAGTCGGCGACGACCGTGAACTCCGGGTCACCGGTCGTGCCGGAGGTGAGGGCGGCCCACACCGGGGTGCCGGGCGCGAGCACCCGCCGCACCGCGCGGCGCACGGCGGTCCCGAAGTCGCCGTCCGCGGCGAAGAGCGACGCGACGGCGACGACCTCGGCGAGTCCAGGGCCGGTCCGCGCCAGCCGGACCATCGCACAGCCTTCGACCAGTGGCGCCTTGCCGCCGCACAGCTGGTCGATGCACGTCCTGGCTTCGGAATCCTCCTCGACGCCGCCGGCGATGACGGTGTCCGCACGGCCCGCGTCGAGCAGGCGCCGCGCGTAGCCGAGGGCGACGAGGCCCGAGGGCCGTCCCGCCGCCAGCGTCGTGTTGGGTCCCTTCAGCGCGTGGCGGATCGCGGTCTGCCCCGCGGCGCTGTTGATGGCCGCGCCGAGGATGGTGGACGGCGGGATGCGGTAGGGCTTCTTGCCGGTCAGCGAGATGCGGGTGACGTCGAGGATGCTCTGCACGCTGCCGGTCGTCGTCGCCAGCACCAGCCCGGTGCGCGCCGGGACGTCGTCCTCGGCGGCCAGGCGCGCGCACGTCGCCGCGGCGAGGGCGGCGGACCGCGTCATGCTGAGGGACGCCTGCTTGCCGAGCAGCTCGCGGGGGTCGAAGCCCGGGACCGTCCGGGGCCCGTCGGGCGCGCCGGCCAGGACACCGGCGGAAAAGTCCGCTGTGGACACACCGAACGGCGAGATCGCGGCCCAGTCGGTGACGATCACGGCCGCTCCTCGGGTCGGGCCAGGACGACGATCATGTTGTTGCCGTTGAACGCGAAGCTGTTGTTCTGCACCACGCGCACGTCGGCGGGCACCGACCGGTTGGGCACGCAGTCGATCCCGCAGTCCGGGTCCGTCCGGCGGTGGTTGACCGTCGGCGGGATGAACCCCTCGGTGAGCACCACCGTGCAGGCGACCGCGCTGAGGGCGGCCGCCGCGCCCATCGTGTGCCCCAGCATGGACTTCCACCCGACCGTCCGGGGTGGCCGGTCGCCGTAGACGGCCCGGATCGCCTGTGCTTCGGTGACGTCGTTGGACTTGGTCCCGGTGCCGTGCGCGGAGACGAGATCGACGTCCCCGGTGCGCACGCCGGCGTCGCGCAGCGCCAGTTCGATGCACGCCTCGACGCCGGCGGCGTCCGGTTGCGTCGGGTGCTCGGCGTCGCAGTTCATGCCGTACCCGAGGATCTCCGCGAAGACGTGCGCGCCGCGGGCGCGGGCGGAGGTCAGGCTCTCCAGCAGCAGCATCCCCGAACCCTCGCCGGTGAGGATGCCCGCGCGGTCGGCGTCGAAGGGGCGGCAGCGGTCCGGCGCGATGATGCCGAGCCGGTAGAACGACGCGAAGGACTGCCGGCAGACCGCGTCCGTCCCGCCGGTGAGCGCGAAGTCCGCGTCCCCGGCCCGGATCGCGTCGAACCCGGCCCCGATCGCGTAGTTGCCGGCCGCGCAGGCGGTCGTGAACGCCACCGTCTCCACGTCCCACAGCCCGAACTCGCCGGCGACAGCGGCGGCGAGCCGGTCCGCGCCGACCCGCCCCGCCAGCGCCGGGTCCATCGCCGCGAGGCCGCCCTCGACCGACTGGGCACTGAGCCGGTCGAGGTCCGGGCCCTCGCCGTTGGTCGTGCCGACGCCGATGTGGCCGCGGCGGTCCCGCAGGTCCGCGTCGGTCAGCCCGGCCTCCGCCACCGCCATCCGGGCGGCCGCGACGGCGAACCGGCTCGCCCGGCCCAGCTCGGCCGTCCCGGTGATCCAGCGTTCCGGCACGAAATCCGTTACCTCGCAGGCGTTCGCGTGGTCGAACCCCGTCGTGTCGAACGCCGTGAGCGGGCCGGCCGCGCAGCGCCCCGCCCGGAGGCCCTCGGTGAACTCGCCCATCCCGGTGCCGATGCTGGAGACCACGCCGCGCCCGGTGACGACGACGCGTTCCGGCCCGGTCATCGCGCCGTGGCGACGATCTCGTACACGCGCTCGAGGTTCGTGATCCGTTCGAGCTCGGCCAGGTCGATCGTGATGTCCAGCTCGTCCTCGAGGATGGTGATGATCTCGATGGCCTTGACCGAGTCGATCCCGTGGTCTTCGAAACCGTCGGTGTCGGTCAGCCCGTCGGGGTCGACCTCCAGCACCCCGCAGACGATCTTCTTGATCCGGCTGTGGTCTTCGAGTGTCAGCTCCGGCATTTCCCCCGGCCTTTCTGGATGGTGGTTGGAAGGCGCGTCAGCCCCGCAGGGACTGGACTTCGCCGAGCGCTTCGACCAGGCGGCCGGGAAGCGGGATGGTGCCGTGCCCGTCGGTGGAGACCACGGCGTAGACGATGCACCCGGTGCAGGCGATCTCCCCGTTGCGCCGGAAGGCGAAGTCCAGGGTGAAGCTCTTGCCGCCGATCCGGGACGTGCTGACCAGGATTTCGGTGAAGTCGCGGGCCCGCACGCCGGCGCTCCAGTCGAGCTCCGCGTGCACCACGTGCACGTCGAAACCCAGGTCGCGCCATTCGGCGTAGGGCAGGCCCTGGTCGACGAAGAAGACGTCGATCGCCTCGTCGACGTAGCCGAGGTACCACATGTTGAACATGACGCCTTGGCCGTCGATCTCGTAGAACCGCGGCTTGAACGTGAAACTGGGCTTCACCATGAAAACGCGCCTTCCTCGTAGAGGTTGACCCCGAGGGCCGCCTTGCCGACATACTCCAGGCACTCGTCGGGTTTCGCCGGCATCACGCCGCAGTACTGGACCTCCCGGATCAGCCGTTCCAGCGCCTTCCCCCGGCTCACGGCCGCGGACCCGCACAGCGAAACGGCCTCGCGGATGAGGTCGGGCCCCAGCTCGCCGACGACGTACTTCGCGGCGTGCACCCGGGCGTTGGCCTCGATGCTGCCCCGGTCCGCGTCGATCGACCGGCCCGCGTCGAACACCAGCGCGCGGGCGGCGGCCAGCCGGGCCGACATCCAGCCGAGGTTGCGCTGGACCACCGCCGAGTCCGCGCGGCCGGGCGCCGCGGCCATCGCGTCCACGACGAACCGGACGATGGCCTCACAGATGCCCAGGTACGCCCCGGTGTAGCCGGCGATCATCCAGTGCGGCTCGCGGATGATCTTCGGCAGCGACATCCCTTCGATGCCGAGGAACAGGCGCCCGGCCGGCACCACGACGTCGTCGAGCGACATGCCCGCCGTGCTCGTGCCGTACATCGCGCTCATTTCGTAGATCTCGCCGAACTTGACGCCGTCGTCCTCGCGCGCCACCAGGAAGTGCGAGATCTTGCCCGGGTCCGTGCTCCCCTCGGGCCGGGCCGGCACGGCGTAGTAGTCGGCGACGCGCGCGAGCGAGACGAACGCCTTCTTGCCGCTGATGACGTACCCGCTGCCGTCCTCCGTGGGCCGGTAGGTGGTGCGCAGGCCCATCAGCTTCGCGCCGCTGCCCACCTCCGAAGAGGCGGAGGCGAACATCTTGCCGCCGTCGACGATCTCGTCGAAGAACCAGGTGCGGAAGTTCTCGGCCATCGGCGGCAGCGGGGCGTCCGCGGCGTCGCACATGCTCCCGATGACGGCGTTGTGCATGTTGAGACCGAGCGCCGCGGGCCCGTTGTAGGCGGCGAGGGCGGCCAGGACCTGCCAGTAGTGCTCGAACCCGAGCCCGGCGCCGCCGTACCGCTTCGGCACCACCAGCTTCAGGAACCCGGCCTCGCGCAGGAGGTCGTAGGTTTCCCCGATGTCGCCGGTCCGCGCATCGACGTCCGGGGCGAGCGCGGCGAGCTTGGGCCCGATCTCGTGGGCCGCGCCGAGAATGTCTTCGAAGTCTTCGGGAAGGCTCATCGTGATCCCCTCGTCTCGTCCCCGGTGGGGAGTTCGGGCGGCGGCGCCGCGGCGAGCGCCAGCCGGTCGGTCTTTCCGCGGTCGTTGACCGGCAACGCGTCCAGCCGGACGACCCGGTCGGGAAGCATGTAGGCCGGCAGGTGCCCGCCGAGGTGGCGCAGGACGTCGGAGTCCGCGGCGGAACCGGCGGCGTACACCCAGATCTCGCCGCCGGGCTTCTGCACGGCGGCGACCGCGCCGATGCCGGCCAGTTCGGCGGCGACGCTCTCGAGCTCGCCGAGGTCGATGCGGTACCCGCGCCGCTTGACCTGGACGTCGCGCCGGCCGCGCAGCCGGATCCGGCCGCCGGGGGCGCGGGAGCCGAGGTCACCGGTGAGGTAGGCCCGGCGCACGATCCCGTCGCGGAACCGCAGCCGCCGCGTCGGGTCGCGCAGCTCGCCCGCCTCCAGGTAGCCCTGGAACACGGTCGCGCCCGCCACACAGATCTCGCCGTCGCCGTCGGTGGGCCGGCCGGACTCGTCGAACACGTCCACGACGTCGCCCGGAATGGCCGCGCCGACGGTGAGTTCCCGCTCCGCCGTCCAGTCCGGCGGCACCCGGGTGAACGTGCAGACGTTCGTCTCGGTCGGTCCGTAGAGGTTGTACGCGGGCTTGCCGTCCAGAAGCTTGAGGTACTGCTCCAGCGCGTGCGGCGAGAAGGGCTCGCCCGCGTAGAGCAGGGCGCGCAGCGCGGTCGGGAGTCCGTCGCGGACGCCGCCTCGCTCGAGCAGTTCCTGGTACAGGGACGGAACGGCGTACAGCACGGTCACCGCGTTGTCGGTGAGCCAGCCGGCCACGTCGCGGGGGAAGGCCTTGATGCGCTCGGGCATCAGGACGGCGCACGCTCCCGCGGCGGCGGTGCTGAACAGGTCGAAGGTGGACAGGTCGAACGTCAGCGCCGCCTGCGAGCCGACGCGGTCCGTGGGCTTCAAGCCGACCTCGTCGGCCGCCCAGGTCGCGAAGTGGGCGACGTTCTCGTGCGAGAGCAAGACGCCTTTGGGCCAGCCGGTGCTGCCCGAGGTGAACAGGACGTACCCGCCTTCGGTGGCGGTCGCGGCCGGCGGGGCGGGTTCGCAGCACAGCCAGCCGAGGCCGTGGCCGAGTTCGCCCAGCTCGTCGTCCGTCCCAGCCACCGAACGGGCGGCGCCGAGCACCGACGGCGTGGTGAGCAGCAGGGAGAACCCGGCCTGCTCCCGCATCCGGCGGGTCCGGGCGACCGGGCCGCGGACGTCGAGCGGGGCCACCACGGCACCCGCCCGCAGGCCCGCATGGATGCCGAGGACCGCTTCGGCCGACTTCGCGGCGAAGACGCCGATCCGGTCGCCCGGGCGCACCCCGGTCAGCTCGAGCTCCCGCGCCAGGTCGTCGACGGCCGCGTCGAGCTCGGCGTAGGTCCAGGTGCGGTCGCCGTCGACCAGCGCCGGCCGCGACGGATGCGCCTTCGCGGCCGCGGCGAGCAGGCCGTCGAGCCTGGCCGGTGTCCGGCTGTCCCCTGTCATGGTTGTTCGACTCCCCCGGTTTCGTTGTCCAGCAGCAGATCCAGCGAACGACGTCCCCACGCCGTCTCCAGCGGGACCGACAGGATCCGGTTCGTCGCGGCCACCGCGGCCGCGTACAGCTCGACCAGCCCGGCCAGCGCGCCGAACTCGGGCCGCTTCCCACCGTCCACTATGGAATGCGCCGTCTCGGACAATTGCCCGCCCCGGCGGAACAGGAAGGCCACCGCCGTGTCGGCCTGGGCCAGCGGCAGCGGCGCCAGCTCCTCGGCGACTCGGCGGGCCCGCGCGTCGGCGCCGAGGTCGGCGCCGACCAGCAGCACCTGGTCGACTTCGCCGTCGGCCAGCAGCAGGTCCACCAGGTCCAGTGCCTCGCCGCGCAGGTCGTGCCGGGCGGAGAAGCACATCGTCGGCCCGGTGATCCCGAAGTCGCGCGCGACGACCCCGAGGATCGTGGTGGGTACGGATTGGTAGAACAGCAGCGGGTTCGCGACCTGGCCGGCCGCGAGCAGCTTGCTGCCGAGGTCGGCGGTCGCCGCGTCCCCGAAGGTCGTGGCGAGCACGAGCGCGGTCCGCGCGCCCTCGGCACCGAGGGGCTCGCCGCCGGTGACACCGGCCAAGCACTGCGCGACCACGGCCCGGACCAGCGGGCTGAAGCTCGACTCCACGAACCCCGGCACCTTCGGCAGCTTCACCGGTTCGCCCGCCGCCCCGTCCGGGCCGGTGCCCGCGGGTGCGAGGAACGCTGCGGCGACGAGCCGGTGCGCGGTGGTCTCCACGGCAGGCGCGCTCATCGGCGCTCCAGCACGATCGCGGTGTTGACCCCGCCGAACGCGGAGTTCAAGCTCACGGCGTAGTCCATCCCCACCTCACGCGGAACGTCGGTCACGTAGTCCAGGTCGCACGCCGGATCCGGCGTGGTGAAGTTCGCCGTGGGCGGGACCGTGCCGTGCCGCAGGGCGAGCAGGGTGATCACGGCCTCGACCGCGCCGGCCCCCTCGAGCGGGTGCCCGGTCGTGCTCTTGGTCGAGCTCACGGCCACCTTGGGGGCCCTGGCGCCCAGCACGTCGTGCAGCGCGGCGGTCTCGGCGGTGTCGTTCGACGCCGTCCCGGTGCCGTGGACGTTGACGTAGTCGATCCGGTCGGCGTCGAGCTTCGCGGTGCGCAGGGCCGCCCGGAAGGCGTCGGCGGTGCCCCGGCCCTGCGGGTGCGGGCGGCTGACGTGGAACGCGTCCGACGTGATGCCCCACCCGGCGACCCGGGCCAGCACCTCGGCCCCGCGGGCCCGTGCGCTGCGTCCCGATTCGAGGACGAGGCCGGCCACGCCGTCCCCCAGCAGCAAGCCCGTGCGGTCCTTGGCGAAGGGCCGCACGATCCCGTCCTTGGCGAACGCCCGCGCCGAGTCGAACTTCGCGAACAACTCCTCCTCGACCAGGTACGCGCCCGCGCACAGCAGCGCGTCCACCCGGCCCGCCCGGATCAGCCGGGCGGCGTGGATGATCGCGTCCGCAGAGGCGACGCACGCGTTGACGAACGTCGACCGGTACGGCCCGAGCCCGAGCCGGTCGGCCAGCGCGTGCGAGAGGTGGCCCGGCAGGCTGTCGGCGACCGGTTCGCCGTCCCCGCGCCAGAACGCGGTGATGGGCGTGTAGTCTCCCTGGCTCCCGACGATCGCGCCGCCGATCTTCGAAGGTTCGAGCCCGGACATGGCGATCGCGGCCGACGAGCAGGCCGTGAGGACCTCGCGCTGCCGCGGCGGCGAGAAGGATTCCGCGTGCATGCCCGGATATCCGGGGCCCGCGCCCGTGTAGGTGGCGGCCGTGTCGCACCGGAACCGGCCGGTGTCGAACCGGCGCACCGGGCCGAACCCGTGCCTGCCCTGGAAAACCCCGTCGAGCAGGGCTTGCTCACCGAAGCCGAAGGCGGTGAACACCCCGTACCCGGTGATGACGACGTCGCTGCCGGCGACCATGGCGGTCTCCTCAGCTCTGCCCGCGCGCGGCGGCCAGGTCGTTGACGTAGTCCCGGATCCGCGTCAGCGACGAGAAGTACTCCGCGCGGACCTCGCGCAGGTCCAGCTCGATCCCGTGGTCGGAACGCAGGCTGTGCTGCAGCCAGGCCAGCGAAAAGGAATCGACGACCAGTTCGGTGTCGTCCGCCAGCTCTTCGACGCCGGCCAGCGTCCGGCCGTCGACCAAGATCTTCCTGATATCCCCCGTGGTCACCATCAGGCCACGCGCCTTTCGCTTTCCCGGGCGTCCTGGACGAGCGCGCGCACCTCGTCGACCAGCCCGCCGAACGTGGCCGTGACCATCCGCTCGATCAGCTCGTCGGAAAGGCTGACGTCGTACTCCCGTTCCAGGTGCACCACGATTTCGAGGAGGCCGATCGACTCGACCCCCAATCCGCCTTCGCCGATCGGCGTGTCCCAGCCGACGGCGCCTTCGATGTCCTCGTCGAGAAATCCCTCGAGCACGGATTTGACGAACGCCGCGATCTCTTCCCTGGTGGACATTCCGTCCTCTCCCTTGTTCCCGGACCGGTTCAGTGCGCGCCGCCCACGGCGTGCACACCGCCGTCCACGTGCACGATTTCCCCGGTGGTGCCCGGGAACCAGTCGGACAGCAGCGCCACGCACGCCCGCGCGGCGGGCACCGGGTCACCGATGTCCCAGCCCAGCGGGGCCTGCTTCGTCCACGACGCGGCGACGTCGTGGAACCCCGGGATGCCGGTGGCCGCGACCGTCTCGAGCGGACCCGCCGCGACCAGGTTGACGCGGATGCCGTTCGGGCCCAGGTACCGGCACAGGTACCGCGCGCACGACTCGAGCCCCGCCTTGGCCACGCCCATCCAGTCGTAGACCGGCCAGGCCTGCGTGGCGTCGAAGTCCAGCCCCACCACCGAACCGCCGGTCTCCAGCAGCGGCAGGCAGGCCGTGGTGAGCGACATCAGCGAGTACGTCGACGTGTGCACCGCGGTCGCGACGTCTTCCCACGGTGTCTTGAGGAAATTGCCGCCGAGCGCCGTCGCCGGCGCGGCCCCGATCGCGTGCACGACGCCGTCCAGCCCGTCCACGTGCTCGCGGAGCCTGCCTTCGAGTGCCCGCAGCTGCTCGGGGTCGGTGACGTCGAGCTCGACGACCGGCGGCGGGTTGTCCCGGCCGGACGGCAGCCGCTTGGCGATGCGCTCGGTCAGCGCCGCCCTGGGGTACGCGGTGAGCACGACCGTCGCGCCCTCCTGCTGCGCGATCTTCGCCACGTGGAAGGCGATCGAGGCGTTCGTGAGCACGCCGGTGACCAGGATCCGTTTTCCCTCGAGAATTCCCATGGTGACTCCCTAAAGACCCATGCTCAGGCCGCCGTCGACGGGGACGACCGCACCGGTGACGTAGCCGGCGTCCGGACCGGCGAGGAACCGGACGAGCTTGGCGACCTCTTCCGGGGCCGCCGTCCGGGCCAGCGGGATCTTCGCCAGGGAGTCCGCCCGGACGGCGTCGCTCAGCCCGGCGGTCATGTCCGTCTCGACGAGACCGGGTGCGACCACGTTCACCGTGATGTTCCAGCGGGCGAACTCGCGGGCGAGCGTCCGGGCGAGGCCGACCAATCCGGCCTTCGACGCGCCGTAGTTGGCCTGCCCCGGCTGGCCGGTGAAGGCGACCACCGAGGAGACGAAGACGATCCGGCCCGCGCGCTTGCGGGTCATGCCGCGCAGCGCCTGCTTGCTCACCCGGAAGGCGGCGGTCAGATTGGTGTCGAGAACCGCGAGAAAATCTTCCTCTTTCATCAGTGGAACCAGCTTGTCCCGGGTGATCCCGGCATTGGAGATCAAGACCTCGACCGGGCCCTGTTCCTTTTCGATCTCCCGGAACGCGGCCTCCACCTGCGCTTTGCTGGTGACATCGCATTCGACGCCGAAAACACCCTCCGGAGGCTTTCCGGAACGGTAGGTCACCGCGACGGAGTCACCACCGTCGGCCATTTCCCGGGCAATGGCGAGACCGATTCCCCGGTTCCCGCCGGTGACCAGCACGGATCTCGACATCAGGCCCCCCGCCTTGGTGAAATCTCCGAATTTGGGTTCGACACCCTCGACCCAACGTGGCACAGGCCCGTCGGGCCGCCAACTTCGAGCTTGCTCTCGGGGAGCACCGTCCTGAGGGGAGCACACCGAAGGCATGCGTTCCTAACTTGCGTCAGTGCGGCGGCCACGCACGGACGGCGATTTCTTCTTCCGCCACCCGAAACGGCACTACGCTGCCGTCATGGCGCTGAACCCCCAGGCAATCGGGCGCAGCTACGCGCCCGATCATGCTTTTTCGATCGACCGGCAAAAAATCAGGGAGTTCGCCGACGCGATCGGTGATCCGGATCCCGCGTACCGGGTGGCGACGGCGGAGGTCATCGCACCGCCGACGTTTCCGGCCCTCTTCCTGCAGAGCGCGTTCGAAGTGCTCGCCGCCGATCCCGATCTCGGTCTCGACCGCACCCGGATGGTGCACGGGGACCAGTCCTTCACCTACCGCAGGCCGCTGGTCGCCGGCGAGCGGGTGACCGTCACCGCGTCGATCACCGACATCGGCACCCGCGGCGGCGTCGAACTCCTGTCCGTGCGCTACGACGTCGCCACTGTCGAGGGCGAGCCGGTGCTGACCGCCACCGCGCTGCTGGTGTTCCGGCTCGCGGACGAACGATCGGAGGACGCGGCATGACCCCCAGGACCCACGAATCGGTGTCGGTCGGCGACGCGCTGCCCGCCCGCGAGGTGCGGGTGCGGCGCGCCGACCTCGTGCGCTACGCCGGTGCCTCGGGCGACTTCAACCCGATCCACTGGAACGAGCGGGCCGCCGCCGAGGCCGGCCTCCCCGGCGTGATCGCCCACGGCATGCTGACCATGGCGCTGACCGGCACGGTGCTCACCGCCTGGGCGGGCGACCCGCGCGCGATCATCGAGTTCACCACCCGGTTCCTCCGGCCCGTCGTCGTCCCGGACGACGAGGCGGGTGCCTCGATCACGCTGTCGGGCAAGGTCCGCGAGAAACACGACGACGGCACGGTGCGCGTGAACGTGGTCGCCACGGCCGGCGCTACGACGGTCGGCCGCGCGTCCGCCGTCATCCGGCTGGCGGGCCGAACACCTCAGCCGTGAACCCCGCCGCGGCGGCGGAAGCCACGTGACTCGCCGAAACCCGTCCGGGACGTCATGAACGAGTCGTTCACCTCGCTGGACGCGATGGCTCCGGCAAAATCGCGTCGGTGCAGCCTGCAGCGGTGCGCCAGCGTCTTGAATGAGTCATTCAGGACCTCCGAAGACCTGAATGAGTCATTCAAGACGTGGAGCGAGCGGGTCACCGGCGGCAGGGTGGCCCGGCCGCGTGACTTTGCCGGGATCCCGGCCGTGATGTCGTGAACGACTCGTTCAGGTCGTCTGGTGAGGTGAACGACCCGTTCATGACGTGCGGGCAGCCGGATCGGCCGTGCTGATCCGACTTTGCCGGGGCCCTGTCGCTGGACGCGATGAAAGGGTCGTTCACGATCTCCCGCCCCCCGATCACGGCGCAACGCCCGCCCGGGCGGGTGGCGGCGGAATTCCCCGCACTCGTCCGGTGCTACCTGCGGCCGGATCGGGCTGGGTATCGTCGGTCGTCGCACTGAGGGAGCACCCCGTCACGGAGGTAATGCCATGCGCAAGATTCCCGCTCTGGTCTCGACGATCGTGCTGGCGGCGGGAATGGGCGTGGTGACCGCCGGGCCGGCCGCGGCGCTCGGGGGCGAGACCTACGGGTGCCAGATCTCGCCGGGGCCAGTCGGGTCCTACAACGGGAACTGCCGCAACAGCGCCAAGTACCAGGGCCCGTACTCGGCCGGGTTCGCCGTCGGCGGGGCGCCCGCGGGCACGACGTACACCTGGCACGTCCCCGCCGGCTACCAGACCGCGCCCGGGCTCTGCACCACGACCGCCGGCTGCCGGGTCGACGGGCTGACCGGCGACGACACGGTGACCGTCTCGGTCACGCTCACCCAGGGCAGCGCCACGGAAACGCTTTCCGCCACCGCGTTCATCATCGCCGTCTGCGGAAACGTCTACTGCTGACTCACCGGTTCAGACCAATTTTGCCCGGCTTGATCGAGCAAGCTCTACCGGCCACACCCGATCACAGGTGATCCTGCTGTCGGTTCCCCCGTGGATCGACCCAGGGATGTGGTCATGGTGTTCCGCCGCCTCGTTCTCGTGCTCGCCCTGTTCGCCGCCGTGACCTCCGGGACCGCGGAGGCCGGGCAGACCGCCCTGCGCGCGGCCGATCCCAGCGTGCTGCGGATCGGCTCCACCTACGTCGCCGTCCAGTCGTCCGGCGGCGGGATCGTGGTGCGCCAGGCCGCGTCCCCCGACGGCCTGGCCACGGCCACCGCGCGGCGGATCTGGTCGGACACCCGCGGCCTCGGCGAGGTGTGGGCCCCGGAGATCGTCACCGACGGCGGCCGGTTCTACGTCTACTTCACCGCCGGAACCGGTGCGGCGCACCGGATTTACGTGATCAGCTCGGCCGTCGCCGACAGCGGCTACACGACAGAGACCCAGCTCGCGCTCCCCGACGGCAAGTGGGCCATCGACGGCACCCTGTTCACCTTCGGCGGCCAGCGGTGGTTCGTCTGGTCGGGCTGGGCCGGCGACACGAACGTCGAGCAGAACCTCTATATCGCCAGAATGAGCAGCCCGACGACGCCGACGGGGGCGCGGTACGTCATTTCCCAGCCGCGGGAAAGCTGGGAACGGGTCGTCGGGAACCCGTACATCAACGAAGCACCGGAAGCGATCAAGGACCCGAACGGCCAGCTGCACATCGTCTATTCGGCCAACGGCAGCTGGAGCGACCAGTACTGCATCGCCGAGCTACGCCTGCGCGCGGGCGGCGACCCGACCTACGTGTGGGACTGGTACAAGTCCAACGGCTGCCTCTTCGGCTCGAACCGCACCACGATGATGACCGGCTGGGACCCGACGCTCTACGTCAACGGACCGGGGCACAACAGTTTTGTCCTGCTGAACGGCGACATCGCGACCAGCCCGCCCGCCGGGCCGAAGTTCCCGCTGATGTTCCACGCGGTCGCGAAGGGCACGCCGTATTCGTGGGCCAACCGGTTCTGGTACACGGGAACGTTCTGCTGGTGGGGATCGACGACGTACCGGCGGGCCAACGTCCCCGGCGCGACCACCGACACCGGGTGGAGCCTCAAGTTCTTCGAATGAGCCGCCGGTCGCCGGGCAGCGACCGGGGCCGATGCCGGCCGGACCGTCGCCATCCGGTTCGACCGGCGGGCGCAGTCACCCCGCGGGAGCTGGCTCGGCTCCGCCTACGGGCACTTGCGGTTCCTGACCGCGGAAACCGCGCGAACGTGCACCGTCGAGCTGATGAGCGAGGTGATCGCCCGCGTCCTCCCGCCTAGCTGAGCCCCGCCGGGAGGATGCGGCCCCGGACCTCGCCGAACGCGATGCGGCCGCCGCTCGCGCCCGGAGCCGTGGCCGTGATCACCACTTCGTCGCCGTCCAGCAGGAACGAGCGCTGCTCGCCCTTGACCGTCAGCGGCTCGGCACCGCCCCAGCTCAGCTCCAGGAACGCGCCGCGCTGGTGCTTCTCCGGGCCCGAGATCGTCCCCGACCCGTACAGGTCACCAGTGCGGGCGGAAGCGCCGTTCACCGTCAGGTGGGCCAGCATCTGGGCCGGCGACCAGTACATCTCGCGGTAGGGCGGGCGGCTGACCTCCTCGCCGTTCCACTCGACGACCAGCTCGACGTCGAGGCCCCACGGCTGGCTCTCCCGCAGGTACGGCAGCGGCTCCGGGGCCTGGCCGGGCAGCGGGACGCGCGCGGCTTCCAAGGCCAGGAGCGGGACGACCCACGCCGAAATCGACGTCGCGAAGCTCTTGCCGAGGTTCGGGCCCAGCGGCACGTACTCCCAGGCCTGGATGTCGCGGGCGGACCAGTCGTTGAGCAGCACCGCGCCGAAGACGTGGCGGGCGAAGTCGTCCGGGGGGATCGGGGTGTTCAGCGGGGTGCCCGTGCCGACCACGAAACCCAGCTCGGCTTCGATGTCCAGGCGCGTGCTCGGGCCGAACACCGGCGCCGGGTCGGCTTTGCGCTGGCCGCTGGGGCGGACGATGTCCGTGCCCGAGACCAGGACCGTGCCCGAGCGGCCGTGGTAGCCGACCGGGAGGTGCTTCCAGTTGGGCAGCAGCGGTTCCGCGTCCGGCCGGAACAGCCGGCCGACGTTCGACGCGTGGTGTTCCGACGCGTAGAAGTCGACGTAGTCCGCGACCTCGATCGGCAGGTGCAGGGTGACGTCGGCGAGCGCGTGCACGGCGTCGTCCGGGACCTCGCCGGTCACGAGCGAGGTCAGCTGCGAACGGACCGCCACCCAGCGGTCGTAGCCCTGCGCCATGAACGGGTTCAGCGTCGGCGCCGCGAACACGTCGTCGCCCAGCGCGCGGGCCAGGTCGAGCACGGAGTCGCCGACGCGGACGCCGACGCGCGGCGCGCCGCCGGCGGGCGAGAACACGCCGTAGGGCAGGTTGTCGGTCCCGAACGGGGAGTCCGCCGGGATCTCGATCGTGGTCATGCCTCTCCTCGGGGCAGCAGGCCGAGCTCGGCCAGTTCGGTCAGGGGGTCGGTGATGCTGCACGTGCCGAACGACGTGAACCGCGCGCGGACGCCGGCGGGCAGGTCGCGCACGAGCGCCGCGACCGCCGGGCCGTCGCGCTCGGCGAGGAGGGCCTCCGCGCGGTCCGGGTCCGCAGCCGCGAGCAGCAGGTTGAGGAAGCCGTGCTGCTCGAAGCCGGTGTCCGGGTCGGTGTTGCGCAGGGCGTGGTGCAGGCCGGCCGTCGCCTTGAACGGGACGCCGGCGGCGACGGCGGCCCGGATCGCGCCCGCCAGCTCGGCCTCGTCGGGGTAGAGCTCGGCGCGCACGCCGCCGGTCCGGAACTTCGCCCGGTGACCGGTGCCCGCGAGCGCCCGCAGCAGCGGCCCGCGCCGCTCGTCGCGCGGGATCTCGACGTACACCGGCGCGGTCGCGGCGGACACCTCGTCGAGCACCTCGTCCGGTCCCATGCCGTCCGGCACCGCGATTTCGAGGGCCTGCAGGTCGACGGGCAGCCGCGGGACCGCGGCCAGCACGCCGGGCAGCTGCGCGGGACCGCCCGGCAGCGTCACCGCGAGCGGCAACGGCGTCTCGCGGGCACCGAGCACGCCGGCCAGCTCGCCGAGCGCCGGGGCGGCGACCACCAGCGGCCCGACCAGGTCGGTGTACCAGGCCGCCGAGTACCCGTCGTGCGCGGCGACGGCGTCGGGCAGCGGCGCCAGGCCGGGCGGGAACACGGCGGCGTCGTCGCACAAACCGGTGAACAGCGCGGGAATCAAGACGGCCCCCGTCCCGACCACGTCCACGCGTAGCCCGGGTCCTCGCTCGCCAGCCCGCCCTCGCCGAGTTCCAGCGGGCGGAACGTGTCGACCATGACAGCCAGCTCGTCGAAGAACTCCGCGCCGATCGACCGCTCGACCGCACCGGGCTGCGGGCCGTGGCTGTGGCCACCCGGGTGCAGGCTGATCGACCCCTGCCCGATGCCGGATCCCTTGCGTGCCTCGTAGTTCCCGCCGCAGTAGAACATCACCTCGTCGGAGTCCACATTGGAGTGGTAGTACGGCACCGGCACCGCCAGCGGGTGGTAGTCGACCTTGCGCGGCACGAAGTTGCAGATGACGAAGTTGTACCCCTCGAACACCTGGTGCACCGGCGGCGGCTGGTGCACCCGGCCGGTGATCGGCTCGAAATCGGCGATGTTGAACGTGTACGGGTACAGGAACCCGTCCCAGCCGACGACGTCGAACGGGTGCGTGGGGTAGACGTACCGGGTCCCGGTGATGCCTCGCGAGCCGCGGTGCTTCACCAGCACCTCGACGTCCTCGCCCTCGGCCAGCAACGGCTCCTCGGGCCCGTGCAGGTCGCGCTCGCAGTACGGCGCATGCTCCAGCAGCTGCCCGAACTTCGACAGGTACCGCTTCGGCGGCGTGATGTGCGAATTCGCCTCGACGACGTACGCGCGCAACGGCTCGTCCCCGGTCGGGACCCAGCGGTGCGTGGTCGCGCGCGGCAGGATCACGTAGTCGCCCTGACGCGCCTCCAGCACACCGAACACCGTCTCGACCCGCGCTTCACCGGACTCGACGTACACGCATTCGTCGCCGACGGCGTTGCGGTACAACGGCGACGTCTCCCCCGCCGCGACGTAGGAGATCCGCACGTCGCCGTTGCCCAGCACCAGCCGCCGCCCGGTCACGACGTCGGCGCTTTTCCAATCCTGACCGGGGAAAAGCTCGTGCAGCTTCAGGTGCCGCGGGATAAGCGGCCGGTTCTCGGTCAGCGACTGGTCCGGCAGCTCCCACGGCGTCGCGTCGACGATCGCCGACGGCACCCCGCGGTGGTAGAGCAACGACGAGTCCGACGAGAACCCCTCCTCGCCCATCAGCTCCTCGTAGTAGAGCCCGCCCTCCGGCGTGCGGTGCTGCGTATGGCGCTTCGGCGGGATGGTGCCCGCACGGCGGTAGTACCCCATGGTCGCCTCCTCGGCCGATTTAGTTCACATATTTACTAACTGCGGCTGCGCGTGTCGATCCCCGCGCGGCTGGTGATCAGCTTGCCCAGCAGCATCACGAGGATGCGCTGTTCGGTCTCGGTGAGCGCGTCCGTCCAGCCGAATTCGCGCTCGTTGTGCTCCTGGAACACCGAAACCATCTCGTCGTGCCCCGCCGCGGTCAGCGAGAGCCGGACCGAGCGGCCGTCATGCTCGTCCGGGGTGCGGTCGAGCAGGCCGTCCGCGACCAGCACCTTGGCCAGGTTCGACACGGCCGCCCGGCTCATCCCGGTCAGCCGCGCGGCGCTCTTCGGCTCCAGCGGGCCGGCCAGCCAGACGACGAACAGCAGCCGGAAGGCCGACCACGACCGCCCGCGCGGCCGGTGCACGGCGGCCTCGAGGTCGTAGGTGACCAGGTCGGAGGCACGGTTGAGGGTCAGCAGCACCTCGGTGGCGAGCTGGTGCCGGAAGCCGTACTCCTCCGCCAGCCGCCGGTTCGCCAGCGCCACGAAGGACCAGAAGTCCAGCTCGGTGGCGGTCACGTCCTGCACAGGGCGCAGCCTAACGCGGGCGCACCAGATAGTCAAAGTCAAAACTATATGTGCGGACCGGACTCCGGTTGCCACACAGCGTTACGCCGAACGCATCTTTACTGTCGATATGACAGTAATTACTGTCGATCGCATGCCAGACGAAGATTGGACCCCTCCGCCCGTGCTGCTCGCCGTCGACCTGGTGATCTTCACGCTGCGCGAGTCGGCCCTGCACGTGCTTTTGATCGAACGAGGAGTCGACCCTTTCCGCGGCTCGCTCGCCCTTCCGGGCGGCTTTCTCGAGCACGACCGGGAAGACGTGCTCGCCGCCGCACACCGCGAGCTTCGCGAGGAGGCCGACCTCGACGCGTCGCGGCTGCACCTGGAGCAGCTGGGTGCCTACGGCGCCCCCGACCGCGACCCCAGGGGGCGGGTCGTCTCCGTCGCCTACCTCGCCATCGCTCCGGGTCTTCCGGAGCCGCTCGCGGGCACCGACGCGGCGCGAGCTTCGTGGACACCGGTGACCGAGATCCTCGCCGGACGCGCCGAGCTCGCGTTCGACCACCGGGACATCCTCGACGACGGGCTGGAACGAGCACGCTCGAAACTCGAGTCGTCCGCGCTCGCCACCGCGTTTTGCGCCACCACCTTCACCATCAACGAGCTGCAGCAGGTCTACGAAGCGGTGTGGGGCGTGGAACTCGATCTGCGGAACTTCTACCGGAAGGTCCAGGCGGTGAACGACTTCATCGTGCCCGTCGGCGCCGAGCGCCGGGTCGGCCGGGGCCGGCCGGCCCGCCTGTTCAAGGCCGGCGACCGGACCACGCTGTACCCGCCACTCGTCCGGCCCATCCCGGCAACCACCACGAAGGGAAACCCATGACCGACGACCTGGTGGTGATGCTCACCGCCCTGAACGAAGAATACAAAGCAGTCCACGCGCGGCTGACCGGCACGGAAGTGCTCAAGCACAGCCGGGGCACCCGGTTCGAGGTCGGGACGATCCGGGGCACCTCCTGCCGGGTCGCGCTCAGCCTCACCGGCAAGGGAACCCAGCCCGCCGCGGTCCTCGCCGAGCGCGCGATACAGCACTTCTCCCCCGTGGCGCTCATCTTCGTCGGTGTCGCCGGGGCGTTGTGGGACACGCCACTGGGCGACGTCGTGGTCGCGACCCACGTCTACGCCTACCACGGCGCCACCAGCGAGGACGACGGGCTGAAAGCCCGGCCGCGGGTCTGGGAGACCGCACACGAGCTGAGCCAGCTCGCGCAGCACGTGGCGCGGACGGGCCGCTGGGCCCGGGACGTTTTACCCGGCACCGAGGTCCATTTCGGTGCCATCGCGGCCGGCGAGGTCGTCCACAACTCACGCTTGTCAGCGGAACGGCGCTGGATCCGCGAACACTTCAACGACGCGCTGGCGATCGAGATGGAAGCAGCGGGCGTGGCACAGGCCGGCCACCTGAACGGCGCACCCATCGCGATCGTGCGCGGGATCAGCGATCCGGCTGATGGCAGCAAGACCACCGAAGCAGACCGGAAGTGGCAACCCACGGCGGCGGCGAACGCGGCCGCCTTCGCCGTTCAGCTCGCCCGTGATCTGATCAAGGAACAGGAGCCCAGCGCGATGGACGACACCACCGAGTCGAACGACAGCGGCACGGCCCGAAACATCGGTTTCGGTCAGATCGGGATCCAGGCCCACACCGTCACCGGCAGCACCGTGCAGCAGAACAACTCCCCGAGTGGGGATGGCCCGGTCGACTTCGGTACCGCACTGGCCGAGCTGCGAGCCGATGTCTCCCAAGAACACTCCTTTGGCCGGCTCGACGACGCCACTTATCAGGCCGCCCGCAGCGAGCTCGACATCGCCGACGAAGCACTCGAGGCCACCACTCGCGAGGGCAAGCAGAAGTTCGTGCTGGCGCTCAAGCGGCTCGGCGGACTCCTCGGGGACCTCGCCGGGCCCGCCGCGAAGATCGCGGCCCTCATAGTGGCGGCGAAAGGATTGTCGTGACCGATGAAAAACCGAAGACGGAGAACACCGCCACCGGGTCGCAAGTCGGCATCCAGGCCAACGAAGTCCACAACTCGACCGTCTACCAGCTGCACCACGACGCTTCGCCGGAAGAGAAGTACCGGGTCGGGCTCGCCTACCTCCGGGACGGCGTCCCGTCCGAGGCCCGCCGGCTGATCCAGGAAGCGAAGGCACGCGGCTACGACAGCGCCGAGGTCGAGTTCCACTGGGTGCTCGCCATGCTCAGCAAACGCTCCTACCGCGACTTGACCCCCGACGAGCGCAAACAGCTGGCCACTATGCCGATCACGTGCGCCGGCTTGCCGGTCGACGACTGGACGCAATCGCTGAACGCCGTGTGCGAGCTCCTCGAGTACTTCAGCAAGACCGGCAGCGACCCCGGCCACGCGCTCAAAGAACTGGAGAAGCTGCCTGCCGACCACCGCGAGATGATCGTGCGGCACCTCGACCTCGTCCTGACCGGCAGCCTGAGGGACAGCTTCTGGGTGGAAACCCGGCAGAACGCCGAGAAAATGCGGTTCGCCGACGAGCGGCAGAAAACTGTCTGGGCCTATTTCCAGCCCGAGCCCATCCCGCCGCGAGCTCGCCGTCCGGCTCCGAGCACCGTCACGCTGGCGGACTGCGCCCGTGCCACCATCGGCACACTGGCGAGCGGACCCGCCATCGGGTACTTGGTCAAAACAACCATCCTGACTTCCCAGCCACTGCCGATCTTCGCCTGCTTGCTCGCCACCGCCGCGGCCTACGTCACGGCCAAGCACGGCCTCGATTGGGGATACCGGCGAGAACGGCTCTCAGCCGAAGAACGCAGACATCGCAGCAGACGAGGATCCGACCCGGGACTGGACTCGATATTCGCCCACGACGTGGACGAATCGTTCCACCGCTACTTCATCAAGTACCGGCCCGAAGACGTGAAACTGAGGAAGTGGCTGAACGACACCGAAGGCTTCCGCGCCGCACTGCGCGACGAGGTCGTCGGCCTCTACCGCGAGAAGCTGCTCTTCGCCAGACGCGTCAACTGGCTCATCCGCTACCTGACCAGGGACGCAGTCGCCCGCTGGACCGCGGGAACGCTGCACCGGTACCGTGACCGGTACCGGGTCACCGCGGCGATGAAAGCCCGCTGTGTGGTGTCCGGAATCGCTTTCGCGGGTCTTTCCGCATACGTCGTTTCGGCGGCCTTGCGGGTGGAGATCCTGCCCAACGCGGCAGCGACCTTCGTGGCCGTGGTCGGCACCTGGGTCGCCGGCGCGGGCTGGTCACGCATCCTCAATGAACGCCGCCGGATCAAAGAGGGCGAGCTGGACCACGACAAGACGATGAGCGACCGGCAGGCCGAGTACGACCGCTGGGTACGGAAACTGAAATCGACCCGGCCGAACGAGACCCAGATGGAGAAGTGGCTCACGGCGGACAAGATCATCGTACTCGACGACACACTGAAGCACTACGGGCTCGCCTGGCGCGACGTCCTCACCCACGCGTTCCTGCAAGCCCCCGGCAGCGACTACAAGGGAGCGCGTGACCCCAACGGTCCTTGGCGGTACTCGAAGTACGACATCCGGATCTTCCTGATCACCCAGGAAGGCGTGCGCGAAGTCAGCGTGGAAATGGATTTCGAGTACGCCAAGCGCAAAAGCCAAGAGCGCAATAACTACCGCTTCGACGCGGTCTCCTCCGTCCACGTCGTCACCACGGACGACCTCAGTTCCATACTCGAATTGACCCTCATGAACGGCCCTTCGCGGAACATCCGGGTGACCGACCCGGCTGCGACCGGGGACAAGGTGGCGCCGGGCCAAAAGGACCCTCAATCCCTGGCGAAAATGGGCCGCGACGCCGCCGGCTTCTCCCACACGTTGCACATCTTGGAAGGCATCGCGGCGGAAGGGAAGAAATGGATCGAGCGCGACCCGTTCATCAACGACCAACCGAGTGGCGAACTTCCGACCGATCCCGATCCCGACTCGGAGCCGGACGAGACGGACACGTGAGCCGGACTAGCGGGCCGCGCTCTCCCTGATGTAGCCCGGCAGCCCGGTCCACCAGCTGGCCGCCGTGCGGACGCGAGCCGGGAGTTCGGGGCGGCTGACGACTTCGCCGAGGAGGGCGTGGCGGTCGCCGATCCCCATGCAGTACACCAGCCGGTCGAGCACCGACACCGAACGCGCGCTGTCGTCGTGGCGGGCGTTCTCGGCGTAGCGGGCGAACGCCCGGCGGTAGAAGGCGTCGGGGCTGACGCCGCCCACGTGGCCCAGCGCGTACGCGGCGGAATCGCGCACCGCGACGCCGAGCTGGTCGGAGAGCACCATCGCCTCGATGAGGCGCCGTTCCTGCTCGCCGCCGAGGACGCGCAGTGCGTCGAGCAGCCGCTCGACCCGGTCGGGGTGACCGCGCCGGCGGAGGGTGGCGGTCAGCTCGCGGGCGAGCGCGTGCGCCAGCGGTGCCCGGTACGGGGTCGCGTAGAGCAGGAACATCGTGCAGAGCCGCACGTCGAACACGGGGTCGTCGAGCATTTCGTCGATGAACACCGCGAGCAGCGGGTCGGGCGGCGGCTCCTCGATCGCGGCCAGGGTCTCGGCGGCCAGCCGGTCCGCGACCGGCGCCGCCGCCGGCCACAGCGCGGCCATCGCCGCGGTCCAGACCCGGCCCGGGACCTTCGCCCGCAGCTCGCGGGGAAGCAGCTGCAGCAACCGGGCCGCCAGCGGCGTCCGCTCGCCACCGCCGGCCGCCACGAGCGCGCACAGGATCGGCAGCAGCGACGCCGCCTGCCGGTCGTCGAAGTGCCCGAACCGCAGCTTCTTGGCGCTGGTCAGCAGGGCCCCGTAGAAGGTCCGGTCGGTCAGCGGGTCGGTGAGGTGCCGCACGACCGACGAGCTCGCGGCGGGGTGGGCGCTCGCGCTGAACACGCCGAGGGTGCCGATCAGGCTCTGCGCGGAGGTGTCCGCCGCCGCGGCGGCGGCCGCGGCCATCGCCGCCCGCTGGCCGACCGGGTGCACGATGAGCCGGTGGAACGCCTCGGCGCGGCGCATCCACGAAACGCCGTCCGCGATGCACATCTCGGTCAGCAGCCGTTCCGACAGCCGCTGCCAGGTCGACGCGGGACTCAGGATCAGCTGCGGCCGGCCGGCGAGGAGCTCGGTCAGGCGATCCCATTCCTCGCTGCCGAGAACGGCTTCGGTCACAGCCAGGTCGACCAGTTCGTCCAGCGGCGCCCCCGGGTTCGGCCGCCGGTGCCGCGCCCACGGCGGGACGGCCTGGGCCGGCGGCGTGAGGTAGCGCGCGACGGTGTCGTTGGCCGCGACGAGGAGCCCGGGACGCAGGCCGAGCATCCGTTCGTAGCGCCGCACCGCCGCGCCCGGCACCGTCGTGACGCGGTTCTCCCAGCGGGACAGCGTGCTCACGGACACCGGCGGGGTCACGCCGTCGGCGTCGAAATCCGCGGCGAAAGCGGGGAGCCGGCGGTACCGCGACCGGGCGCCCAGCACGCGGTTCGTCCGCAGCAGCCAGCCCGCTCGCCGTCCCGCGCTCACCCGTCGCATCGCACGCCCTCCCGCCCCCAGGGAACAACGCGCCGTGCCGCGGGGCCAGTGGTGGTGCGGAATTGCCTCGGAACGGGCCCGCCGCATCCGCTGAACGCGCGGGCTCGTTCGGCCGGGCACGGTTGTCAAGGGGCGTTGCCGGGGATTTTTTCACTGCACCGGTGAGCTTTCTTCCCGCCGTTCCTTCCTACCGTCGAAGCGCGGCAGGAAGGAGGCGGCCATGGAAACCCACCGCTAGGCCACCGTCACGGGGTGCCGGACGACCGCGCCGAACAGGTAGCCCTGCGTGTTGTACGGCGTGACGTCGGGCTGCCGCGCGCCGGTGACGTCGGTGGCGCGCGCCCGCAGGGTGTACGGCCCGGCCGTGCGGGGCCGCCACGGGAACTCCCACCGCAGCCAGCCGCGGTCGAGCGCCGCGCCGACCGGTCTCGCGGGCTGCCACGCGACGCCGTCCGTGCTGACCTCGACCCGGCGGATCCGGCCGTGGCCCGACCAGGACCGGCCGCGCAGCACCTGCCGCTGCCCGGCCGCGAGGGTCGCGCCCCACGGGAGTTCGAACGCGCTTTTGACCACCTGTTCGGTGACGAGCGTGCCCTCGGCGGGGTAGTCCGGGCCCAGCAGCCGGTAGAACTGCGTGTTCCACGGCGACACCAGCGGCGTCGCGGAGACCTCGATCCGGCCGAGCCACTTGATCGACGCGATCCCGGCCCACGACGGCACCACGAGCCGCACCGGGAAACCGTGGTCGGGCGGCAGCGGCTGCCCGTTCATCTCGTAGGCCAGCAAGGTGTCCTGCAGCGCCTTGCCCACCGGCAGCGGCCGCCGCACCTTGCCGAGGTTCACCCCCGCCGCGACGTAGTCCGGGTCGAGTCCCTCCGGCAGGACGTCGACGGCGTCGCGGGTCAGCCCGGCCCGCGCGAGCACCGTCGCGAGCCGGACGCCGCGCCAGCGCGCCACCCCGACCGCGCCCAGCTTCCACGCCGTCCCGCTGACGGCCTGCCCCTGCTGGCTGCCGAAGAAGCTGCGGCCGTTGCCGGTGCATTCGACGAACGCGGTGATCGTTTCCTCGGGCAGGGCACGCAGCTCGCGGTAGGACAGCTCGATCGGCGCCGCGGCCGTCGGCGCGCCGCGCAGGCCCGAGCCGAAGAGCTTCAGCCGCCAGGTGGCGGCGTCGAGCACGGGCGTCGAGGTGTGGTCGCGGACGAAGAACCGGTCGACCGGGGTGAGGTAGCCCTGGTCGCGCATCGATTCCCAGCGGGTCTCGGCGTTGCTGCCGTAGACGTCGAACAGCTCCGGCGGCAACGGCTTCACGATCGGCCCACCCTCGGCGGCGGCCACCGCCGGCACGGCCGTGCCCGCGGCCAGGGCGAGGCCGCCGGCCGCGGTCAGCCGCAGGAGGTCTCGCCGGTTGAGGCCGGGCATCCGGGCCCGCCCGTCCCGCCACTGCGCCACGCGGGTCCGGTCGTAGGCCGTCTCGTCGCTCGTCATGCGGGGATTGTCGGGATCGGCGTGAGGGGCGGCCAGGATGTCCACGGAGCGGAACCGAGGTCCTTTGTGGACGGTCCAGGTGGTGGGCACGGTTGCGTGGGCGACTTCACCCGGCCGCTGCCTCCCGCCAAGCACGTCGCCGTGCTCGCCTGCATGGACGCCCGCATCAACGTCTGCGGCGTGCTCGGCCTGCGAGAAGGCGAAGCGCACGTCATCCGCAACGCCGGCGGCGTCGTCACCGAGGACGAGATCCGCTCGCTCGCCATCAGCCAGCGGCTGCTCGGCACCGAGGAGATCATCCTCATCCACCACACCGACTGCGGCATGCTCACCTTCACCGACGACGAGTTCAAGAAGTCCATCCGTGCGCGGGTTCGTCTTCGACGTCGCCACCGGGAAGCTGACCGAGGTCGGCTGACCCCGTGGTTTATTCCCCGGCCCCCGGCTCGTCCCAGCCACTGGCCACGCCACCCCACCCCGCGGGAACCGGCGCAGACTGCGGGTACGGGCCGAGAGAAGGGAAGCCGGGATGACAGGACCACGGATCGCCGTAGCGCTGGACGGGGCCGGGTGGCACCCCGCCGCCTGGCGGGAGCCGGGGGCGCGGCCCGGCGAGCTGCTCACCGCGGGCTACTGGACCGACGTGGTCCGCGAAGCCGAGGCCGGCCAGCTGGACTTCGTCACCCTGGAAGACTCCCTCGCCCTGCAGACCGTGCACCCGCTCGACCGGCCGGGCGAGCGGGACGGCATCGTCCAGGGACGGCTCGACGCGGTGCTGATCGCCGCCCGCGTCGCGCCGTTGACCTCGCACATCGGGCTGGTGCCGACCGCCGTCGTCACGCACACCGAGCCGTTTCACCTGTCCAAGGCGATCGCCACGCTCGACTACGTCAGCGGCGGCCGCGCGGGTGTCCGCGTGCAGGTCGCCGGGCGCGCCGAGGACAACCGGCACTTCGGGCGCCGCGAGTTCGGCGAGTTCCGGCTCGAGGACGCCGCCGAGCCGGGCCGGCCGAGCCCGCTGCGCGACCTGTTCGACGAGGCCGCGGACTACGTCGAGGTGCTGCGCCGGCTGTGGGACAGCTGGGAGGACGACGCCGAGATCCGCGACGTCGCGACCGGCCGGTTCGTCGACCGGGAGAAGCTGCACTACATCGACTTCGAGGGCCGCTGGTTCTCCGTCAAGGGCCCGTCGATCACGCCGCGGCCGCCGCAGGGCCAGCCGCCGGTCACCGCGCTGGCCCACGCCGCCGTCCCGTACCGGCTCGCGGCCCGCTCGGCCGACGTCGTCTACGTGACGCCGGCGCACCGCGCGCAGGCCGCGTCGATCGTCGCCGAGGTGCGCGACGAGCAGGACCTCGCCGGCCGCGGCGCCGAGACGCTGCACGTCTTCGGCGACGTCGTCGTGTTCCTCGGGGAGACCGAGCAGGCGGCCAAGGACCGCAAGGCGCGGCTCGACGAGCTGGCCGGCGAGGAGTACACCTCCGACGCGCACGTCTTCACCGGGACCCCGGCCGGGCTCGCGGACCTCCTGCTCGACTGGCAGGGCGCGGGCCTGTCCGGCTTCCGGCTGCGGCCGGGCGCGGTGCCGCACGACCTGACCGCCATCACCCGGGGACTGGTGCCCGAGCTGCGGGGCCGCGGGGCCTTCCGCACCGGGTACGAGGCGAGCACCCTGCGCGGGCTGCTCGGCCTTGCCCGCCCGGCCAACCGCTACGCCGCCGTCTGAGAGGCCCGAGATGACCCGCAAGCAGATCCACCTCGCGGCGCACTTCCCCGGCGTCAACAACACGACCGTGTGGAGCGACCCGGAGGCGGGCAGCCACATCGAGTTCAGCTCGTTCGTCAAGCTCGCGCAGACCGCCGAGCGCGCGAAGTTCGACTTCTTCTTCCTGGCCGAGGGCCTGCGGCTGCGCGAGCAGAACGGGGAGATCTACGACCTCGACGTCGTCGGCCGCCCGGACACGTTCACCGTGCTGTCCGCGCTGGCGGCGGTCACCGAGCGGCTCGGGCTGGCCGGCACGATCAACTCGACGTTCAACGAGCCGTTCGAGGTCGCCCGCCAGTTCGCCTCGCTGGACCACCTCTCGGCCGGGCGCGCGGCCTGGAACGTCGTGACGTCGTGGGACGCCTTCACCGGCGAGAACTTCCGCCGCGGCGGGTTCCTCCCGCAGGACCAGCGCTACGAGCGCGCGGAGACGTTCCTGCGCACGGCGTGGGAGCTGTTCGATTCCTGGCGCGGCGACGAGATCGCCGCCGACGCCGGCAGCGGCGTGTTCCTGCGGGACCCGGCCGCGGGCGCGTTCGCCCACCACGACGCGCACTTCGACATCGAAGGCCGGTTCCCGGTGCCGCGCAGCCCCCAGGGCCGCCCGGTGATCATCCAGGCCGGCGATTCGGAGGAGGGCCGCGAGTTCGCCGCGGCGACCGCCGACGCGATCTTCAGCCGCTACGGCACCCTCGAAGCCGGTCAGGCGTTCTACTCCGACGTCAAGGGCAGGCTCGCGAAGTACGGCCGGACCCCGGAGCAGCTGGTGATCCTGCCCGCGGCGACGTTCGTCCTCGGCGACACCGACGCCGACGCCCACGAACGCGCCCACGTCGTCCGGCGGCAGCAGGTCAGCGGGCAGACCGCGATCAAGTTCCTCGAGCAGCTGTGGAACACCGACCTGAGCGGCTACGACCCGGACGGCCCGCTCCCCGAGTCCGACCCGGTCCTCGGCGACCACACGATCGCCCGCGGCCGCGCGAGCGTCCGGATGTACCGCGACCCGCTGGCCACGGCGCGCGAGTGGCGGCAGCTGGCGGAGGCGAAGAACCTGTCGATCCGCGAGCTGATCATCGAGGTCACCGCCCGCCAGACGTTCATCGGTTCCCCGACGACGGTCGCCGACGCGATCGACGAGCTGGTGCAGGCCGACGCGAGCGACGGGTTCATCCTCGTCCCGCACGTGACCCCGGGCGGCCTGGACGAGTTCGCCGACACGGTGGTTCCGCTGCTGCAGGAGCGCGGCTCGTTCCGCACGGAGTACACGGGCACGACCCTGCGCGAGCACCTCGGCCTGGATCAACCGCGCCGGTAGCTGTAGTGGATGAACCCGTCGTGGTACATGCCCACCTTGTCGTAGAGCGCGCGGGCCGGGGCGTCGGCGAGGGTGTTCCAGTACAGGCTCGGGAAGCCGCGCTGTTCGGCTTCCCGAGCCACCCAGTCGATCATCGCCGTCGCGACACCCCGGCGCCGGACGGCCGGGTCCACGAAGAGGTCCGCCAGGTAGCACTTCCCGGCGTACCAGACACTGGCGTGGAACAGGTAGTGCGCGACACCGACGATCGCGCCGTCCAGCCGGGCGGCGATCCCGTGAACGCGGTCGTCGCCGAGCAGGCGCCGCCAGGTGCGTTCGTAGTCACCGTCACCACGCTCGACGGCGAAGTGGGTGTCCTTGCCGCGGGCGAGTTCTTCCCAGCGGGCCCGGTCGGATTCGGTCAGGAAGCTGATCTCCACCACGGTGGTCATCCTGCCCCATGTGTCACGCCGGATTGACCTTCGGATGCGGCGGCTGGTTGTACGCGGTGTTCTGCCAAGCCACCGCCTCCCGGTACTGCCGGTCCTGCATCAACGACACCCGCGAAATGCTCGTCGGATCCGTGGTCGAATAAATCCGCAACGCCCGGTTGTCCGAAGTCGCCCAGACGACCTCCTCCCGCCAGTCCCCGAACAGATCCGCCTGCAACGCCGGTGTGTTCTTCGTGCCGTTGTTCGCATGCACGCCGGACGCCGTCAGCAGGCGCGTGTCCGCGCTCGTGCCGTACTTGTCGATGTGGGTGCCGTCCAGCAGTTCGCGCTGGGCGTCACCGTCCCACCAGATGACGAAGTTGGTCGACGACGGCTTGCGCCCGATGTTCTGGCCGCTCGTGTTCAGCAGCCCCGCCACGCCGGACGACCAGGACTCGGCGCCCGGGCTGCCCGCCCAGATGTCGTCCGACACGCCGCGGCCGTTGTCGCAGCCGCACGGGAGCTGCCACAGGATCTGCCCGGTCTTCGCGTCGGCCATCCACGCGCCCGGCTTCGACGTGTCTTCGTCCACTTTGAACTCTTCCAGACCCGGCCGGCCCGGGATCAGGTCGCCGACGTGCATCGCGTCGCCGTGGCCGAGGCGGGTGTTCCACAGTGGACCGCCGGTGTCGTCGATCGCCATCGCGCCGAAGACGATCTCGTCGCGCCCGTCCGCGTCGACGTCGGCGATCGCCAGCTGGTGGTTGCCCTGGCCGGTGTACTGCGAGCCGGCCGTGTTCGAGTCGAACTTCCAGCGCTCGGTCAGCGCGCCACCGCGGAAGTCCCAGGCCGCGATCACCGTGCGCGTGTAGTAGCCGCGGCTCATGATCAGGCTCGGGTGCGAGCCGTCCAGGTACGCCGTGCCCGCCAGGAACCGGTCGACGCGGTTGCCGTAGCTGTCGCCCCACGACGACACCGTGCCGCGCGGCGGGTCGTAGTTCACCGTGGCCGCCGCCGCGCCCGTCTGGCCGTTGAACACCGTCAGGAACTCCGGACCCGAAAGAACATAGCCGCTGGAATTGCGGTAGTCCGCGCTCGCGTTGCCGATGACCTGGCCGGTGCCCGAGCGCGTGCCGTCCGCCGTCTTCATCGCGACTTCGGCCTTGCCGTCGCCGTCGTAGTCGAAGACCTGGAACTGCGTGTAGTGCGCGCCCGCGCGGATGTTGCGGCCCAGGTCGATCCGCCACAGGCGCGTGCCGTCCAGCCGGTAGGCGTCGACGTAGACGTTGCCGGTGTAGCCGGACTGCGAATTGTCCTTGGCGTTGCTGGGATCCCACTTCACGACGAACTCGTACTGCCCGTCGCCGTCGAGGTCGCCGACGCTCGCGTCGTTCGCGCTGTAGGTGTAGCTCTCGCCCGACGGCGTCGTGCCGCCGGCCGGGACCTGGATCGGCACGTCGCGGGTGCTCGCCGCGGCCGTGCTGTCGAGCGTCAGCGACTCCTCTGCGGCGAACGCCGATGCTTGCTCGACCCCGCCGACCACCGCGTGCACGGTGTACTTCGCGCCGGCGGGCGCACCGGCGTCCAGGTAGCCGGTCGGCCCGCCGGCGGGGGTCGTGGTCACGCGGGTGCCGTCGCGGTAGACGGCGAACGCCACCCCGGCCGGGTCGGCGGCGAGCAGCCGCCAGCCGACCCGGTTGCCCGCGGCGGTGTGGACGCTGATCACCCCGCGGTTCAGCCGGTCGGTCTGCGGTGCAGCCGCCGCCACCGCGGGGGCCGGGGTGAGGCCGGCCGCCAGCAAGCCCACGGCCAGCAGCCGGCCGAATGCGGATGTGCGCAAGGACATGACCTTCTCCGTCCGAAGTCCGAAGTAGACTCGATCAGCCGATCGTGCAAGTGCTCCCGTTCAAGGCGAAGGACACCGGCGCGGGGTTGGTCCCGCTGTAGGTGCCGTTGAAGCCGATGCCGGTCGAGGCGTTCGGCGCCAGGGTGCCGTTCCAGTCCAGGTTCGTCGCGGTCACCGCGCCACCGGACTGCGTGAACGTCGCGCCCCAGCCGGGCAGCGTCACCTTCTGGCCCGCGGTGAAGGTGAAGGCCAGCGTCCAGCCGGTGACCGTGCTCGTGCCGGTGTTGGTGATGGTCACCGAAGCGGTGAACCCGTTACCGCCGCCCCAGCCGGGTGCCGAGTAGGCGACCTTGCACGCGCCGGTGCCCCCGCCCGCGGCGGTCGTCGCCGTCGCGGCCCCGGACGCGGCCGAAGTGTTGCCCGCGGCGTCCTTGGCCCGCACCTGGTAGCGGTACGTGCTCGAGGCGGCCAGGCCGCTGTCGGTGAACGTCGTCGTCCCGCTCGAACCGACCACCGCGAAGGTGCCACCGGACGCACCGGGCGCGCGCAAGACGTCGTAGCCGGTGACGCCGACGTTGTCCGTCGAGGCCGTCCAGCTCAGCGTGACACCCGAAGACGTCACGCCCGAGACGGCCGGGGTGCCCGGCGTCGTCGGCGCCTGCGTGTCCGCGGTGCCCCAACCGTAGATCGTCGCTTCCTTCGATGTCTGCCGGACGCCGTCGGTCCCGTTGAGGAAGCGCTCGCCCCACGCGGTCAGGCTCGCCGGGTCGAAGCCGTTGGTCATGTCGAGGTAGGCGACGTCGCTGCCGTTGCCGCTCCACGACCAGCCGAGGTAGCCGAGGCCGCGAGCCTGCGCCTGGGCCATGATCGTGTCCTCGTCCGGGTCCCCGTCGCTGTGCCTGTTGCCGAATTCGCCGACCACCAGCGGCAGCCCGGCGGTGCGGAACGCGTCGAAGTAGGCGGTGATCTCGGCCGCGGTGTCGTAGACGCCGTACATGTGGATCGAGAACACCGTGTTGTGCTGCGGATCGGCGCTGAGCACCGAAGCGGCGTTGTCCCGCATGATGTTCTGCCAGTCCTGGCCCCACATCGGCGCGTCGGCCATGATCAGGTGCTGCAACCCGGCACCGCGGAGCCGGGTGATGGCGCTCGAAGTCGCGCTCGCCCAGGTGGCGCTGACCTGCTGGTTGTTGCCGAACGGCTCGTTGCCGAGGTTGATGACGACGTAGTTTTCCTGGCCCTTCAACGCGTTCGCGATGCCGATCCAGTAGTCCGCCGCCTGGTCCAGGCTCGCCGCCGCACTTTCCTCGCCGTACCCGGTGGTGTCGTGCACTTCCAGGACGCAGATCAGCCGGGACTGCTTGCACAGCGCGATGATGTTCGTGACCTCGGCCGCCGAGGTCGGGCCCCACCGCTTGCCGCTGCCGAGCACGACTCGGACGGTGTTGGCTCCGAACGACTTGATGTTCGCGAACGCGCTGTTCTGGCTGGTGTACCAGGCGTACGGGTGGTTGACCCCGCGCATCACGAACGCGGCGCCGTTCGCCTCCAGGACGCGGGTGCCGTCGACGTGCAGCCCGGTGGCGGCCGGCGTGCCCGGGCTCAGCGCCGCGACCAGCGCGGGGTACCACTTGCTTTCCATCTTCGCGATGCCGGTGGTGCCGTTGGGGTGGACGCCGTCGGTCGTGTCCGCCGCGGTGTCGAACCCGGTCCACTGGTCGACCACGGTGATCGGCGACGCGGCCGTGCTGTGCGCGGCGGCCCAGCCCGGGATGGCGGCGTTCAGGTCGACCACGCGCTGGGCGCAGGCCGCGCAGTTCGACGGGTTCATCGGGATGATCTTCGCGACGATCAGCTTGGTCGCCGGGTTGCTCGCCCGCATCTGGCCGAGCAGCGTGGTGAAGGCGTCGAGGATCGTGCTCGCGGCGATGCCGTTCCACACGTCGTTGGTGCCCAGGTGCATCAGGACGACGTCCGGGTGCGTCGAAGACAGCCAGCCGGGCAGCTGGTTGTCGCGGGCGATGCCGGTGGCGAGGAAGCCGCCGTGGCCTTCGTTCTCGCCGTCGTAGGTGAACCCGCAGCCCTGGGGCGGCAGCGTGCCGACGAAGTCGACGTCGGTGTGCCCGGTCTCCTGGAGGTGCCGCCACAGCAGCGCCCGCCAGCACCCGGGCGACCCCGTGATGGAGTCACCCAGCGCCATGACCCGCGTGGGCTCGGCCGCGCCTGCCGGGGCGGGAGCCACGACAGCGCAGGCGGCCAGCAGCAGGCCGGCCACGGCCGCGCGGAGAAAACGCCACTTCATACCGACCTCCTGGAGTGCAGCTCGACAGGACAGTTCGATCTGGGAGCGCTCCCACGCTAGCACGCGACGCCGGATCCGAGCACCGCCGGTTTTCGGAGAAAGCGCTTACTCAGGTATTGGACTGATCGGGTTCCGGAGGTTGACAACCCCGGACGCGCGTGGCTTGAATCGGCTCGACCACAGCGGTCGCGAGCTGACCGGAGGCCGAAGATGTCCCCGCAGTTCCCGCTCACCCGGCGCGGCTTCCTCGGCGGCGTCTCCGCGCTGGCCGCCACGGCCGTCGCCCGCCCGGCCACCGCGCGGGCCGCCGATCCGGACGTCCCGCTGCACTGGCTCGACGGCAAGCCGGCGGCTCCCGCGGACTGCACCTTCGGCGTGCCGTGGCCACGGGGAACGCTGGCCAGGACCACCCCGCTGGCCCTGCACACCGCCGACGGCGTCCCGGTTCCCCTGCAGTCCTGGCCACTGGCGTACTGGCCGGACGGCTCGGTGAAGTGGAGCGGCCACGCCGTGACGTCGGCGGCGGAAGCCTTCCGGCTCGGCCCGGGAACGCCCGCGACACCACCGGAACCGGTTGCGGTACACCGGTCACCCCGCGAGATCGTCCTGTCCGACGGAACGATCGAAGTGAAGATCGCGACGGCCGGACCGGTCGCCGTGCCGTCGATCTCCCGCGCGGGCCGGATCGTCGCGAAGGACGGCGAACTCGTGCTCCGGGTCCAGGACCGGCCGGACGACGAAACCGGGACACCGCACCGCGAGGACGGGACCGGCATCGTCGAACGCGCCGAAGTCGAGCAATCGGGGCCCGTGCGCGCGGTGGTGAAGCTGACCGGCCGCTACCGGCTCGGCCCCCGCACGATGCTCCCGTGGTCGATGCGGATCTCCCTCACCACCGGCGGCTCCGTGCGTGTCGTGCACAGCTTCCGGTGGGACGCCGACGAGAACCACGTCTTCGTCCGCGGGCTGGGCCTGCGGTTTTCGGTTCCGCTGACCGGTGAAGCCCACGACCGGCACGTCCGCTTCGGCACCGCCACGAGCGGCGTGTGGGGCGAACCCGTGCGGGTGCTCACCGGACTGCGCCGCGACCCCGGCGCGGCGGTCCGGGCAGCGCAGACGGCCGGTACCGCCACCCCGCCGCTCGCGGAGTGGGGCCGGCAGGTCCGGGACGGCTACCGGAACCTCGCGCTGTGGAACGACTTCACGCTGGTCCAGGAGTCCGCCCGGCACTTCGCCGTCTGGAAGCGCACCGGCTCCGGAGGAAGCTGGCTGCGGCACGCCGGCCGCGGCGACCGCGCGTCCGGCTTCGGCTACGTCGGCGGGACCGGCGGCGGCCTCGGCTTCGGGCTGCGCGACTTCTGGCAGCGCGCCCCGCGTTCGCTCGACATCCGCGGGGCCGCCACGGACACGGCGTCGGTGACGCTCTGGTCGTACTCCCCGCTGGGGCCCGCGATGGACCTGCGCACCTACGACACCGTCGCGCACGGTCTCGACCTGTCCTACGAAGACGTCCAAGCCGGTTTCGCAACGCCGCAGGGCATGGTGCGGTCCACGGAGCTGCGGTTGTGGGCGCTGGAAGCCACGCCGTCCCGGGACGCGATCCCGGCGTTCTCGACGGCGTTGACCGCGCCACCACAGCTCGTCGCGCGGCCCGAGACCTACCACGCGGCCGGGGTGTTCGGCCACTGGAGCCTCCCCGATCGCAGCACACCCGCCCGCGCCGCCCTGGAAGACGGGATCGCGCGGGAAATCGCTTTCTACGCCGATCAAGTCGAAGAGCGCGAATGGGCCGGGTTCTGGCACCACGGCGACGTCATGCACACCTACGACGCCGACCGCCACGAGTGGCGTTACGACGTCGGCGGGTACGCCTGGGACAACGCCGAACTCGGCACCGACGCCCTGCTCTGGTACGCCTTCCTGCGTTCGGGCGACCCGCGGACCTTCCGGCTCGCGCACGCGATGACCCGGCACGTGTCCGAAGTGGACACCCACCACGCCGGGCGGTTCGCCGGGCTCGGCTCGCGCCACGCTGTCGTGCACTGGGGCGACGGCGCCAAGGAAGCGAGGGTCGGCGAGTCGTTCACGAAACGCTTCTCCTACTACCTCACCGCCGACGAGTTGTTGGGCGAGCTCATCCGGTCGTCGCTCCAGGCCGACGAGACGTTGCGCACGGTCGACCCGCTGCGCGAAGTCCTGCCGCCCCAGACGATCGCGCCCGCCCGGCTGCGGATCGGGCCGGACTGGTACGCGCTGGTGAGCAACTGGCTGGCCGAATGGGAACGCACCGGCGACGTCCGCTGGCGCGACCGGATCGTCACCGGCATGCGGGACATCGCCGCGTTCCCCGCCGGGCTGTTCACCGGCGAGGCGGGCGGCGCGATCGGCTTCGACCCGGCGACCGGCCACCTGGTGAACTTCGGCAAGGGCGACTTCGACGGCGGCTACAACCTCGCGATGGCGTTCCTCGGCGAGCAGATCCTGTGGGAGGCCCTGGATCTGGCCGACGTCCCGGAGTTCCGCCGGACCTACCTGGACTTCGCCCGGTACGCCCAGGCCCCGGCGGCGGAGAAGATCGCCCGCTACGGCCGCGACTTCAACCCGGGACTGTTCAAGACGATCTACTCGCGCGTCACGGCGTGGGCGGGCGAGCAGCTCGGTGACGCGAGCCTGCGCCGGCGCGGCTGGGAGCAGTTCACGAGCGATCCCGCCGGGAAGCCGTGGCCGCCCGCGGAACGAGTCGGCGGCACCGCGGTGGCGAGCCCGGTGACGGAGATCCCCGGCGGCTTCGCGACCAACGACTTCGCCCAGCGGAACCTGGCGATCATCGCGCTGCTGGCCATCGCCCCGGAGGAGGCGCCGTGAAGGTACTGGCCCCGCTGCTGGCCGCCGCACTCGCTTTGGGCGCGTCGCCCGCGGCCGCCGCACCGCACTGGACGGTGTGCCCGGGCTCGTGTTCCTTCGACGTACCCCCGGGCGACTACGAGATCGACGCGCTCCTGGCCGACGGCACCGGGATCGACGTCGAGGCCCGGCGGATCGCGCTGGCGCCGGGGCCGGCCGGGCGGCGCTCGGTCACCGTCGAGGTGCGCACGCCGGAGGCCATGCCGAGCGGCGAGGAGGGCCCGGGGACGGCCGGGCTTCAGGTCCGGCTCACCGGCTCGGCGCCGCGGCCGGCCCGGATCGCGGTGACACCCCGGCCGCGGGCCCCGCGGGTCTTCGTCCTCAGCGACTCCACCGCCGCGGACTGGGCGAACCCGCCGAAGAACGGCTGGGCCCAGGCGCTGCCGGCGTTCTTCCGCGCCGGGCCGAGCGTGCGGAACTACGCCCAGTCCGGCGCCGGCACGGTCAGCTACCTCGCCGATCCCCGCTACTTCCCGCGCGTCCGCCCGATGATCCGGCCCGGCGACACCGCGCTGATCCAGCTGGCGCACAACGACAAGCAGACGACCGAAGCCGACTACCGGGCCAACCTCGCCACCCTCGTCGACGGCGTCCGGCGGCAGGGCGGGGCCGCGGTGCTCGTCACGCCACCCGTGCGGCACCGGTTCGGCGCGGACGGGAAGCTCACCCCGCTCGGCCTCGTGGTCAACAACCTGGGCGTCGACCTGCCCGCCGTCATGCGGGACGTCGCCCGGCAGGAAGGGATCCCGCTGCTCGACCTGACCGCCCGCAGCCAGGCGCTCCTCGAAAGCCTGGGGGAAGCCGGTTCTTGGCCGCTCTACCTGACCCTCGCGCACGACGGCGTCGACGACGCGACCCACCTCAGCCGGTACGGCGCCGAGCGGTTCGCCGCGCTGGTGGCGGGCGCCGTCGCCGATGCCCGCTTGCCGCTCGCGCGGTTCCTGCGTCCCGGAAGGCACTGACGATGCGCCGTCTGCTCACCCTGTTCCTCGTCCTCGCCACGGCGGCCGGGCTGAGCACCGCGCCCGCCGCCACGGCCGCGCCGAAGCACCGGATCACCTTCGACAAGTATTCGATGCTGCTCGACGGGCGGCGGGAGTTCGTCTGGTCCGGGGAGTTCCACCCGTTCCGGCTGCCCAGCCCGGATCTGTGGCGTGACGTGCTGCAGAAGATGAAGGCGACCGGTTACACCGCCGTGTCGATCTACTTCGACTGGAACTACCACTCCCCCGCGCCGGGGGTGTACGACTTCACCGGCGTCCGGGACATGGACAAGGTGCTCGACCTCGCCCGGGAGGCGGGGCTCCACGTGATCGCGCGACCCGGCCCGTACATCAACGCCGAGGTCACCGGCGGCGGCTTCCCCGGCTGGCTGACCACCCAGGCGGGCACCGCCCGCAGCGATGCCCCCGACTACCTCGCCGCGGCCGACGAGTGGCTGACCGCGATCGACCGCGTCATCGCGCGGCACCAGTACGTCGACGGCCGCGGCCCGGTGATCCTCTACCAGATCGAGAACGAGCTGGCCGCCACCGGCGAGAGCCAGCGCAACTACATCGCCCACCTCTACGACAAGGTGCGCGCGGACGGCATCACCGTCCCGATCTTCCACAACGACAAGGGCCGCAACGGGATCTGGGTGCCGCCGGACTCCGGCGTGCCGGGGACCCTGCCCGGCAAGGTCGACCTCTACGCGTGGGACACCTACCCCGGCGGCACCTGCCGCCCCGACGCGACGCCCGGCTCGCCGAACACCGCGCCGGACTGGGGTTTGTACGGTCCGGGCGGGGCGAAGGGCGGCGCGAGCGCGTCCCCGAACACCCCCGGCTTCACCGCCGAGTTCGGCGGCGGCTGGTTCGACTACTGGGGCAGCAACGGCACCTACCCGTGCACCGCCGTCCGCCAGGGGCCGGGCTACGAGCGCGTCTTCTACGGCACCAACATCGCGAACGGGCTCACCGTCCAGAACTTCTACATGACCTTCGGCGGCACGTCGTGGGGCTGGCTGCCGGCGCCGGTGGTCTACAGCTCCTACGACTACGGCGCGGCCATCGACGAAGCCCGGCAGCTGCGGCCCAAGGCGTCCACGATGAAGGAACTGGGCTACTTCCTGCAGGCCGTGCCGCCGATCACCAAGCAGGACAAGGCGGCGGCCGTCACGCCGTCGTCGGCCGCGGTGAAGGTGTACCACAACGTCAACCCGGACACGCTGACGCACTTCTACGTGCCGATGCACAACCCCTCGAAGAACACCACGGACGACGTGTTCACCTTCCCGCTGTCCACACCGGACGGTTCCTACACGGTGCCTCAGGCGGGCACGCTGCGGGTGCGCGGTCAGGACGCCAAGCAGCTGGTGGCGAACTTCGAGCTGGCGGGCCAGCACCTGGTGTACTCGACATCGGAGATCATGACCGCCACCGGCGGAACGGCGCTGCTGCACGGACGTCCGGGCGAGGACGGCGAAACGACGCTGCGCTACGCCCAGGAACCGAAGGTCGAGGTGCTGGCGGGCGACGTCACGTCCACTTGGGACGCGGCGCGCGGCGACCTGCGGCTGAACTACGTCCACAACGGACTGGCCCGGGTCCGGGTGTCCGGCGCCGGCCGGCCACCGGTCACCCTGCTGCTCGCCGACGACGCCACCGCGGACACGTTCTGGCGGCAGGGTCCCGCCCTGGTCCGCGGACCGGCGTTGCTGCGGACGGCCCGCCTCGACGGGAACGTGCTCGCGCTGACCGGCGACACCGCCCAGGCCGGCGACCTCGAAGTGTGGGGCCCGGGCACGCGGGTCTCGTGGAATGGACGGCCGGTCCCGGCGCGGCGGACGTCGTCGTCGAGCCTGCTGGCGACGGCACAGCTCCCCGGCCCGGACGCGGTGAAGCTGCCCGCGCTGACCGGCTGGAAGCAGGCCCCGGGCTCGCCCGAGGCCGCGGCCGCCTACGACGACACGGCCTGGACCACTGTGGACAAACCGGCACTCACCGCGGACGACTACGGCTTCCACACCGGCGACGTCTGGTACCGCGGGCACTTCGGCGGCGCGGTCCCGGAGTCGCTGAGCCTCGGCTACGGCGGAGGCGGCGCCGGGATGCTGCAGGCGTGGCTGGACGGGCGCTATCTCGGCCAGCACGTGCTGCCCAGCGCGCTCGCCGCCCCGCCGACGACCGGCACCGCGACCTTCACCGTGCCCGCCGACCTGCGCGGCGACGGCGACCACGTCCTGTCGGTGATGGTGCGGAACAACGGGCACAACGAGGACGGCGGCGTCAACGACGCCCACAAGGAAGGCCGCGGGCTGATCTCGGCGTCGCTCGCCGGCGTCGCGTGGAAGATCCGCGGCGGCGTCCCGGATCCGGTGCGGGGCCCGCTGAACAACGGCGGCCTCGACGGCGAGCTGGCCGGCTGGACCCTGCCCCGCCACTCCGACGCGGGGTGGGCGGCGGGCCAGGTCCCCGCCGCCACCGCGGCCCCCGGGACCACGTGGTACCGCACGGACTTCACCCTCGCCGTGCCGAAGGGGCACGACGCTTCACTGGGCCTGACCATCGGCGACCCGGCGGTCCCGCGCTCGGGTGGCCGCTACCGGGCGCTGATCTTCCTCAACGGGTGGAACCTCGGGCAGTACGTCGCGGACGTCAGCCCGCAGCACACGTTCGTGCTGCCGACCGGCGTCCTCGACCCCCACGGCCGCAACACCCTCGCGCTGGCGGTCACCAGCGACGGCGGCCCGGGCAACGGCCTCGAGAACGTGGCACTGACCGACCTGGGCACGGTCCGCGGCGGCGTCCCGGTCCGGGTTCAGGCGCCGGGACCGGAGTAGATCTCCGAGGCCGGGGGCGCCTGGACGGTGGTGGGCTTGTTCCAGTCGCTGAATTCGATGGCGCCGCTCTTGGGGTCCTGCATGCGCAGCAGGTAGTGCGGCGCGTCGGCGGCGACCGTGGCGACGCCGTCCGGACTGGTGAAGTTCAACGCCGGGACGCCGCCGAGCGTGGTGGGCTCGCCGCCGGTGAAGGTCGACGACGCCAGCTCGCCGACGGTGTTGTCGGTGAACGACTTGTAGTCGAGGAACACCTTGAAGGCGTCGCCGATGCCGGCGCCGATCTTGGCCGTGGACGGGACCCACTTACCGCTGAGCTTCTTGCCGACCGAGGCCGGGATGCCGGCTTCCTTGATCAGCGAGTCGGTGAAGCGGAAGTAGTACTTGTCGCCGACGCGCAGGACGGGGATCTCGATGCCGTCCTTGACCACGGTGCCGCTCGCGCTGTCCTGGTTGAGCTGCAGGTCCAGGTTGATGTTGCCCTCGCTCGCCATGGTGCCCTTGACGCGCACCGAGGAGGCCTGCTTGGCGGCCTCGGTCACGGCGGAACCGACCTTGGCGGCCTCGAGCGCCGGCGGCGCGGTGGAACTGGGCGCCGCGGCGGCCGCGGAGGAGGAACCGGCGGCCGGTTCCACGGTGCCGGAGGTGCCGGAGCAGGCGGCGAGGGCGAAGGTGCCGGCCGCGAGGGCGGCGGCGAGGGACAGGCGTCGCATCGGGAAGTCCGTTCGTGAAGGCCGGGCTACGCCCGGACACGATCGGGCTATCGGCCGACCGGGTGATTCGTTACACCTGGTCGCGCGCGCGAGACACAGATCGCTCCCGCCGGAGGTCGAGGTTTCCCCGGTGCCGGCTGCGGGTATGACCCATCCGGAGAGAAATCGGCAGAGGGAGGGCTTCAGGTGACCGCGGACGGCAATCGGCTCCGGCCCCAGGACCTGGTGACCGTGACGCAGGAGCGCGTCGGCGATGCGACGGTCCTGACGGTGTCCGGCGAAGTCGACCTGCTCAGCGCGTCCGTCCTGAGCGACGGCATCACCGAAGCGCTCGCCGACCCGCCCGAACTGCTCGTGATCGACCTGACCGGAGTCTCGTTCCTCGCTTCCATCGGCATCACGGCCCTGCTCGAAGCCCGCCGCGGCGCCGGCAACGGCACCCGGGTACGGGTCGTCGCGCCCGAGCACAGCGTCGTCGCCCGCACTCTGGAGCTCACCGGTCTGCACGAGACCCTGGCCGTCACGGCGACCCGGGACGCCGCCCTGGCGCGTTGACCAGCCGGTTCCCCCGCGCTGGTGGGAGGATGGGCCGGTGAGCGTGCGCCGCCGGAACAACGTGGTCGTCACCGGTCGTGACGACGGGACCACCCTCCTGCTCGCGCACGGGTTCGGGTGCGACCAAAACCTCTGGCGCCTCGTGGTGCCGCCACTCGGCGAGCGGTACCGCGTGGTGCTGTTCGACCACACCGGGTCGGGCCGCTCGGACACCTCGGCGTGGACCGAGGAGCGCTACCGCGGTCTCGACGGCTACGCCGAGGACGTGCTGACGATCTGCCACGAGCTCGACCTGCGGGACGTCGTCCTGGTCGGGCACTCGGTCAGCGCGATGATCGCGGTGCTGGCCGCCAACCGGGAACCGGACCGGTTCGCGAAGCTGGTGCTGCTCACGCCCTCGCCGTGCTACCTCGACGACGGCGACTACCGGGGCGGGTTCAGCCGCGCGGACATCGACGAGCTGCTCGAGGCGCTCGAGTCCAACTACCTGGGCTGGTCGGCGGCGATGGCGCCGGTGATCATGGGCAACCCGGAGCGCCCGGAGCTCGGCGAGGAGCTGACGAACAGCTTCTGCCGCACCGATCCCGAGATCGCGCGGGTGTTCGCCAGGGCGACCTTCCTCTCCGACAACCGCGCCGACCTGGCGAAGGTCTCCGTGCCGACGCTGGTCGTCCAGTGCGCCCACGACGCCATCGCGCCGCGGGCGGTCGGGCGGTTCACGCACGAGCGGATCGCGGGCAGCGAGCTGGTGACGCTGGACGCGACCGGGCACTGCCCGCAGCTCAGCGCGCCGGAGGCCACCGCCGCCGCGATCACGGCGTTCGTGGGCGGACCGTGATGTGCGAAACCGGCGACCAGGCCGGTCCGGCGTTCTCGGCGTTGCTGGAAGACAGCGCGGACGACCTCTACGAGCACGCGCCCTGCGGGTACCTCTCGACGTTGCTCGACGGCACGATCGCGAAGATCAACGCCACGCTGCTCGGCTGGCTCGGCCGCGAGCGCGACGACGTCGTCGGGCGGCTCCGGTTCGCCGACCTGCTGACCGTCGGCGGCCGGATCTACCACGAGACGCACTTCGCGCCGCTGCTGCGCATGCAAGGCGAGCTCGGCGGGGTCGCGTTCGAGCTGAAGACCGCGGCCGGCGCGCGGCTGCCGGTGCTGGTGACCTCGACGGTCAAGACCGGCGTCGACGGGCAGCCGCAGCTGATCCGGACCACCGTCTTCGACGCGCGGGACCGGCGCGCCTACGAGCAGGAGCTGCTGCGGGCGCGGGAAGCCGCCGAGCAGGAACGCGACCGGGTCCAGCGGCTGGCGCGGACGCTGCAGCAGACCCTGCTCCCGCCGGCGTTGGCCGAGGTGCCCGGCATGGAGGTCGCGGCCTACTACCACCCCGCGTCGGCGGACGAGGTCGGCGGCGACTTCTACGACCTGTTCCCGCTGACCGGCGACACGTGGGGGTTCTTCCTCGGCGACGTCTCCGGGAAGGGCGCCGCGGCGGCCGTGGTGACGTCGATGGCGCGCTACACCCTGCGCGCGGCGGCGGTGTACGCCCCGGACCCGGCCAGCGCGCTGACGTCCCTGAACACCGTGCTCCACCGCGAGTACCGCGGCGCCGATCCGCGCTACTGCACCGTCGTGCACGGCCGCGTGCGGCCCGACGACGGCGGTGCGGCGGTCACCCTGGCCACCGGCGGCCACCCGCCGGCGCTGCTGATCCGCGCCGACGGGACGTCCGAGTTCCTCCCCGAACCGGGCGGCCAGCTGGTCGGCGCGCTGCCCGACGCCCGCTTCACCACCGTGGACGTGCGCCTGGCGCCGGGCGACACCCTGCTGCTCTACAGCGACGGGCTGACCGAAGCCCGCACGAACGGCCGCACCCGCTACAGCGAAGAGCGGCTGCGGACGCACCTGACCGGCCTGGCACCCACCACCGCACCGGCGGTCGTCACGGCCGTGACCGAACTGCTCGCGGGCTTCGGCGACGGCGTCGACGACGACACCGCACTGCTCGCACTGAGCGTCCCGCTCCCCGGAGGCGATCCACCGTGACCTTGTTCTCGACCACCACCCGGACCACCGGAACAGGCCCGGTCGTCACGATCGGCGGCGAGCTCGACGTGGCCACCTCACCCCGCCTGCGCGCCGAGATCGACGCGGCGCCGTTGGAACGCGGCCAGCTGCTGGTGGTGGACCTGGCCGAAGTCACGTTCTGCGACTCCAGCGGCATTTCCGCCCTCATCGCGGCCCGCAACGTCGCGGAAGCGGCCGGGGCGGCGCTCGCGCTGGTCGCGGTCCCGGCGCGGCTCAGCCGGACGTTCGGGTTGATCGGGCTCGGGACGTTCTTCCCGACCTTCCCGAGCGCCGAAGCGGCGATCACCGCGCACAGCTAGTGTCGCGCGTCCGAGGTTCGGTGACAGCACGGCGGTGAGTGCGAACGTCTTGAATGAGTCATTCAGGTCTTCGGAGGTCCTGAATGACTCATTCAAGACCTTTGGTCCGGGTGCTCCGACCCTAACGCGGGCTGTGGTCGGCGAACTCGACCGTGAACCCGTCCGGATCCCGCAGCTGGAGCTGCCGCTCGAACCCCCGGTCCCGCGGCGGCCCGAGCACCGGGACCCCGCGGGCCACGAAGTCCGCGTACAGCTCGTCGAGGTCGTCGGTGAGCAGCTCGACCTGGACGAACGCCCGCAGCTTGCGGCTCTCCCGCTCGACGGCCGCACCCAGTTCGAGCAGGCCGAGCGTGCCGGTATCCAGGCGCAGCAAGGCAAACCGGCCATTACGGATTTCGGTGGCGAACCCGAGGGATTCGTAGAAGGGGAGCGAGCGGTCGAGGCTGGTGACCGGCAGGCTCATCCCGGCGAACGTGATCAAGGCGCACTCCATCGGCTGGTGCGCCAAAGGAGTCCGCCGAACGGGCGTTCCGACGCCGCACCCGTCCGTGGCCGAGCCTAGCCGAGTTCCGCGAGCACCGCCCGGATCGCCGGGCTGGTGTCCGCGCTCCGCCGCCAAGCCGCGTGCACCTCCCGCTTCGGCGGCCGCCGCAACGGCAGCGAAACCAACCCCTCCCCCAACGGCGGCCGAGCCAGCCGCGGAATCAACGCGATCACCTCACCGGTCGCCACCAGTGACAGCTGAGTCGCGAAGTCGTCGACCAGGTGCCGAACGTCCGGCTCCTCCGCCGCGCCCGCGAACAACCGCCGGAACCATTGGTGGCACACGGTTCCCGGCGGACTGGTCACCCAAGCGTGGCCGGTCAGCTCCGCGTCGAGCGGCCGATCGACACCCGCCAACGGATGGCTGCGACTCAGCACCACGTCGCCGACGTCGGTGTGCACATGGCGTCGCGCCAGGGACGGCGGGAGCGGGGCCGGCAAGCCGTCGGCGTCGTGGACCAGGGCGAGGTCGGCCGTGCCCGCGTCGACGGCGCGCAGGGCCTGGTCGGGGTCCTGCTCGGTGATGTCCAGGCGCAACTCCGGGCAGCGCTGTGACAACCGCCCCAGGGCCGGCGCGAGCAGGCCGCGGATGCCGGTCGAGAAGGCCGCGACGCGCAGCGTGCCGCGGGGCGCGCCGTCCGACACCGAGCGGGCCGCTTCGGCGCAGCGCTCCAGCGCCTGGAACACCTCGGGCGCCGAGTCGATGACCGCCTGGCCGGCCGGGGTCAGCACGACCCCGCGGCCGGCCGGCGCCAGCACCGGCACGCCCACCTGCCGTTCCAGCCGCTTGATCTGCTGCGACACCGCCGACGCCGTGAACCCCAGCTCCTCGGCCGCCTTGGCGAGCGTCCCGAGGGCCGCCACCGCACGCAACGCCCGCAGCGCACCGACTTCGATCATTAAGCCAGGCTACGCAGTACCGGCAAAAAAGCATCGCTGGACCGCACCAGTCACCGCGGGCAGGGTCGACGCCATGACGGACTTCGGCACCAACCTCGTCGCGATGGTCACCCCGATGGAGCCCGGCGGGGCGCTCAGCGAACCCGGCCTCACCCGGCTCGTCGACCACCTGCTGGCCGGCGGGGCCGACGGCCTGGTCGTCGGCGGGACCACCGGCGAATCCCCGACGTTGAGCGCGGCCGAGTCCGCCGGGCTCGTCCGGAGCGTGGTGGCCCGCACCGGCGGCCGCGCCACGGTGATCGCCGGCGTCGGCACCTACGACACGGCCGCGAGCGTCCGCCGCGCCCGTGAAGCCGAGGCGGCCGGCGCGGACGGGCTGCTGCTCGTCTGCCCCTACTACTCGCGGCCCACGCAGGCGGGCGTGCGCGCCCACTGCCTCGCCGTCGCCGACGCCACCGAGCTGCCGGTGATGCTCTACGACGTCCCCGCGCGGGCGGGCATCGCGATGACGCCGGAGACCCTGATCGAGCTCGCCGGCCATCCCCGGATCCGCGCGGTGAAGGACGCGAAGGGCGACCTGTTCGAGGCGATGACCGTCATGGCCCGCACGTCACTGGCGTACTACTGCGGCATCGACGAGCTGAACCTCCCGTACCTCGCGTGCGGGGCGGCGGGCCTGGTCAGCGTGGTCGGCAACGTGGTGCCGGACCGCACCGCGGACCTCATCCGCGCGGCCCGCGCCGGGGACCTGGAGTCGGCTCGCCGGACCCAGTACGCGCTCAACCCGCTGGTCGACGCCGTCATGCACGCCGGGCCGGGCACCACGGCGGCCAAGGCGGAACTGGTCAGGCGCGGCGTCCTCCCGCACGCGACCGTGCGGCTCCCCCTGGTGGAGGCCGCCTGATCAGCGGCCGGGCAGCCGGTACACCGAGACGTGCGACGGCGACTTCGCCGTGAACTCGGCTCCCGCCCAGTCCGCGTGCCGGGACTCCAGCTCGAAGCCCGCCAGCCGCCCCATGAGGTCGAGCTCGGCCGGCCAGATGTAGCGCTGCGGGCACCGGCCCAGCCGCGCCTCGCGACCGTCGCCGAACCTGAAGTGGTGCGACACCAGGTGCTGGCGCACGGTGTCGTAGGTGTCCACGCCGAGGTACCCGGACTCGGCGCCGAAGACGACGGCGTCCTGGCCCGGCGGGAGCCGCCGGAGCTCCGGCACGCCCAGCTCGATCACGAACCGGCCGCCGGGATCCAGGTGGCGGGCGGCGTTGCGGAAGCACTCGACCTGCTCGTCCTGGGTGAGCAGGTTCCCGATCGTGTTGTAGACCAGGTAGACCAGCGAGTAGCGGCCCGGGGCCGTGGCGGTCGCCATGTCGCCGACGACCACGGGGATGTCCGCCTTCTCGTGCAGCTTGGCGAGCATCGGGCGGGACAGTTCGATGCCGGTGACGGAGATCCCGCGCGCCGCGAGCGGGACGGCCACGCGGCCGGTGCCGATCGCGAACTCCAGGACCCGGCCGCCCCCGGCCAGCGCGGCGAGCCGGGCCACGGCGGGCTCCACGACCTCGGCCGCGAAGACGCCCCGGCCCGGGGTGTCGTAGCGCTCGGCCGTCTCGACGTCCCAGATGTCTTCTTGGCGCACGCTCTCAACCTTCGACCCGGCGCCCGAAACTGTCCAACCATTTGAACTTGCCCGATTTCGGGCAAGAATTTGGGTTTCGCCCCGCGCTCAGTGCATGATGGCCGACGTGCCGGACACCGAGATCGTCGAACGCGTCGCCGCGTCCACCGGGCTTCCGCCCGGGGTCGCCGCGCGGGTCGTCGACGACGTCCTCGCCTTCTACCGGACGCCCACCGAGGCCTACGTCCGGCGGCGGCACACCGAGCTGCAGGCCGAAGGGCGGAAGAACCCCGAGATCTTCCCGCTCATCGCCGCCGAGCTCCGCGGGCGCCTCGTCGCCGCGCCCGCGTTGTCCGAGCGGCAGCTGCGCCGCATCGTCTACGGCTAGAAGAGGTTCGCCCATGTGCGGAATCGTCGGCTACATCGGCGGCCAGAACGCCGCCCCCATCCTGCTCGAAGGCCTGACGCGGCTGGAGTACCGCGGCTACGACTCGGCCGGGATCGCCGTGCTCGGCGCCAAGGGCACCGCCCAGGTGCACCGGGTCGTCGGGCGGGTGCGCAACCTCGCCGCCGCGCTGCCCAAGCGGCTGACCGGGAAGGTCGGCATCGGGCACACGCGGTGGGCCACCCACGGGCCCGCCTCCGAGGCCAACGCCCACCCGCACACCTCCGAGGACGGCCGCATCTGCGTCGTCCACAACGGGATCATCGACAACGCCGACGCCCTGCGCGCGCAGCTCGCCGACGCCGGGGTCACCCTCACCTCCGAAACCGACACCGAGGTCCTCGCCCACCTGATCGCCCGCTCGGGCGCCGACACCCTCGAAGACGCCGTCGTCGAAGCGGTTTCGCGGATCACCGGCACCTATGCGATCGCCGTCACCGACAGTGCGCACCCGGACCGGCTGGTCATCGCGCGCAACGGGTCGCCGCTGATCATCGGCGTCGGCGAGCGGGAGATGTTCGTCGCCAGCGACCTCGCCGCGCTGGTGCGGCACACCTCGCAGGTCGCGCACCTCGACGACGGCGAGTTCGCGACCGTCTTCGCCACCGGCTACCGGACCTTCACCGTCGACGAGAGCGACACCACCAAGCCCGCCACCGAGATCGACATCGCCGCCGAAGACCTCGACCTGGGCGGCTACCCGCACTACATGGCCAAGGAAATCCAGGAGCAGCCCGAATCCGTGGAGCGGATCATCCGCGGCCGGCTCGACGACCGCTTCGGCGTCGCACGCCTGGACGGGCTCAACCTGACGCCGCGGGAGCTGCGCGGGTTCAGCCGCGTGAAGATCCTCGGGTGCGGGTCCGCCTACTACGCCGGCCAGGTCGGCGCGACGATGATCGAGGAGCTGGCGAGGATCCCCGCCGACGCCGAGGCCGCGTCGGAGTTCCGCTACCGCAACCCGATCATCGAGGCCGACACCCTCTACATCGCGGTCAGCCAGTCCGGTGAGACGATCGACACCGCCTTCGCCGTCGAAGAGATCAAGCGCAAGGGCGGCCGCGTGGTCGGCCTGGTCAACGTCGTCGGTTCGACCATCGCCCGCGCCTGCGACGGCGGCGTGTACCTGCACGCCGGCCCGGAGATCGCGGTCGCCTCGACCAAGGCGCTGACCAACATGGCGATCGGCTTCGCGCTGATCGCGCTGGCCCTCGGCCGCGTCCGCGATCTGTCCAATTCGGACGGACAGCGGATCATCGACGCGCTACGCGCCATGCCCGGCCAGATCAAGTCCATTCTGGACGACGGGCCGCGCATCGCCGAGCACGCCAAGGAAGTCGCCACCGCGAACAGCCTGTTCTTCGTCGGCCGCGTCCGGGGTTACCCGGTGGCGCGGGAGGGCGCGCAGAAGTTCAAGGAGATCTCCTACCGCCACGCCGAGGCGTACCAGACGTCCGAGCTCAAGCACGGCCCGCTCGCCCTGATCGACACGGCGCTCCCGACCGTCGCGATCGTGCCCTCGGACGAGCTGACCGGGCGCAACCTGGCCGCCGTGCAGCAGATCAAGGCGCGCGGCGGGGCCGTGCTGGCCGTGACGCACGAGGACGTCGACTTCGGCGAACTCGACGTGCCGCGGATCGTGGTGCCCAAGACCGAGCCGGAGCTCGACCCGATCCTGCTGACGATCCCGTTGCAGCTGCTCGCCTACCACGCCGCGCTCAGCCTGGGCTACGACATCGACAAGCCGCGCAACCTGGCCAAGTCGGTCACCGTGGAGTGAGCCTCAGCCCAGCCGGAAGTCGGCCACCCGGATCGGCGACGGCGTCGTCCCCGTCGACGTTTGCTGGTACATAACGGAAATCACGCCATCGGTGGCCAGCCGGGAGTCGTCGACGTCGACTTCGCCGAAGGCGCGCAGATCCGGGGTGTACACCGTCTTCCAGTCGGTCCACCCGCTCGCCTTCGTCGCCGCGACGATCCGGCCGTACGGCATCACCAGGTAGGCGTTGTCGGCGCGGTCGAACACGAGCTTCGTGCGCTGGGTCGATTCCGGCGCCACCGGCACCTCGCGTTTCGTCCAGCCGCCGTCGGCCGCCCGGCTGAGGAAGAACGTGCGGCCGTACTGCTTGCGCTGCGCAGAATAGTCCGTGACGCACTGGGTGAACCGGCCGGGCACGTAGCTGATCACGACGTGCGGCTGCCCGGCGGCGTCGACGGCCTGGCTCTCCTGGTTCATCAGGCCGTGGTCGACGCCGAGCGGGTCGACGACCGTGCCGGGCGTGCTCACCGACACCGGCGTCGCGACGGCCGCGCCGGAGCTGGTCCGCCAGCTCCGGCCGCGGTCGTCGCTGTAGACGTACCCGGTGTCGTGGTTGGCCAGGCCACCGGCGTTGCACAGCACGCCGGTGTTGCCTTCGCGCCAGGTGAACGCCGCGTGCAGCCGCCCGCCGGGCCCGTAGGTCAGGCCGTGCAGGTACATGTTGCGGGTCGTGCTGGTCACGCCGTTGCCGGAGGTCCACGAGCCGGTCGCCGACGTCCACTTCCCGAGCTTGCGCCAGCCGCCACCGCCGTATTCGGCGAGCTCGTTCACGCCGTTGCCGGACCCGCCGGTCCGGTAGCTGAGCTGCAGCTTCCGTTCCGGGGTCACGACGAACTGCGGGTAGGTGATCGCGCCGAGGTCGACGCCGTCCAGCGTGCGCTGCACCGGCCCGAACGCCGCCGCCGTCCACGCGCGCGAGGCCGGTGCCGAGAGCAGGCCCGGCTCGGATCCGGTGTAGTAGACCTGGTTGCCGTGGGTGTCCATGGCCACGTGCAGGCGGCCGTCCTCGGGCGAGACACCCATGGAGATCACGTTGTGCGAGTCGTCGACGGTGAGCTTGTGCGGCAGCACGAGGGCCTGCCACGCACCGGTGAACCCCGCGCGCCGAGCGAGCATGGCACTGCGGTCCGCGGTGTACCAGGCCGCGTACTGGTAGCCGGCGTAGCTGAAGATGCCGCTCTGCTGGAAGGAGTCGTTGTTCACCAGCCCGTCGTAGGAGACGAAGTACAGCGCCGCCGGGTCGAGCTGCGTGTCCCCGATCTTCACCGCGGCCACCGCGGCCTCGGCCGGTGTGGCGGGCAGCAGCGGCAATGCCGCGGCCACCAGCACGCCGAGGATCCGGGAAAGCGCTCTCTTCCTCGCCATGGCCGGTCCTTCCCACGCGGTGTTAACGCGAACAAGGATCGGCCGTCACCGCGGCTGCGTCAACCGGCGGATGGCGGGTTTTCCGGTTCAGGCCCGCCCGGCGAGGACCGCGCCGTCGATTTCCTGCCGCCGCAGCCGGGCCTGCTTCGGCATGTTCCAGCCGAGCACGCCGATGACCGTTCCACCTCGGTGGTAGCGGGCCACGAACCGGCCCTCCGCCGGATCACCTTCCACAATGGACACTTCGGCGTCCGCGACCGGGGTGCCGTGCACGTGGATCCGGGCGTCGAACTGGTTCGTCCAGAAGTACGGCACCGGCGTGTACGGGCGGTCCTCGCCGAGGACGTTGCCGGCGACCGCGATCGCCTGCTCGGTGGCGTTGGTCCGGTTTTCCAGCCGCAGCAGGACGTCGAGCTGCTCGTGGTGCCAGCGGGCGACGTCGCCCGCCGCGTAGATCCCTTCGGCGGCGCGGCACCGGGAGTCGCACACCACGCCGTTGTCGCACAGCACACCGCTGCCCGCCAGCCACTCCGTCGCCGGCGCGGCGCCGAACGCCACCACGACGACGTCGGCGGGCAGCACCTCGCCGGTCCCGAGCCGCACCCCGGCGACCCGCCCGGCCACCTCGGTCAGCCCGGTGACCGCGGCACCGAGCCGCAGCCGGACGCCCCGCCCGGCGTGCAGCGCGCCGAGCACCCCGGCGACGAGCGGGCCGAACTGGTACGCCAGCGGCGCGGCCTGCGGACCGGCCAGCGTGACCTCGACGTCGAGGCCGCACAGGGTGGCCGCGATTTCGGTGCCGAGGACGCCGTCCCCCACGACGACCACTCGCTTGCCCGGCGCGAGATCCGCGCGCAGGGCCAGCGCGTCGTCGAGGGTGCGCAGCACGTGGACGCCCGCCAGGCCGCCTTGTCCGGGCAAGGTGCGCGGGCGCAGGCCGGTGGCCAGCACGATCGCGTCCGCGGTCAGCTCCAGCCCGCTCAGCGTGTGGACGGTCCGCTCGCCGGCGTCGAGCTTGACCGCCGGATCACCCAGCACGAAGTCCGCGGCCAGGGCGGAAAGCGCTTCCGGGGTGCGCAGCCGGGCCCGCTCGGGTTCCCAGGATCCGGCCAGGACCTGTTTGGACAGTGGCGGCCGGTCGTAGGGCAGGTGCGCTTCGGCACCCAGCACGGTCACCCCGCCCTCGAACCCCTTGCGGCGCAGGGCTTCCACCGTGGCGAGTCCCGCGGCGGACGCCCCGACGACGAGGACGTTCACGCGTCCTCGCTGACCGAGATCGCGACGCCGGGGCACACGCTGGCCGCCTCCCGGACGATCTTGTGGTGCTCCTCGCCGGGGCGCTCCTCGAGCAGGACGACGATCCCGTCGTCCTCGCGCTGGTCGAACACGTCCGGCGCGAGCAGCACGCAAGTTCCGGCGCCGCAGCACTTTTCTTCGTCAACGGTGACCTTCACGGCCGTTCCTTTCCCTCGGGTGGTTCGTGACGGGCGCGAGCCACAGGCCGACCAGTGCGTCGGTCAGTCCCGTGGCGGCCTCGCGCCAGGTGGCTCTCGGGGTGTCGCCGCCTTCGGCGAGCGCGCGTTCGCGCTCGGCCATGGTGTGGATCAGCAGCTGCCGGGTCATGGCGTTGCGTTCGGCGCGGACGTCGGGCGGCAGCTCGGGCAGGCACCGGGCCAGGCCCTCGACGGTCCGCGCCAGCGACGGCGACGTCAGCGTCTCCGCCGCGACGACCGCCCGCAGCGACGGCTCGGTCATCACCTGCGCGGTGAACCGGGCGAACCAGCTGGGCGGCCCCGCCGTCGCCAGGTACTCGGTCGACGGGTGCACCAGGCAGCGGACCCAGTCCCGCAGCCCGGCGCGGGTGCCCAGCTCCGCCAGCATGTCCCGGCGGAGCTCCTCGACCCGGACGGAGTGCCGTCGGGCGATGGCGCGCACCAGATCGGCGCGGGTGCCGAAGTGGTAGCCGACCGCGGTGTTGTTGCCCTGCCCGGCGGCCTCGCTGATCTGCCGGTTGGACACGGCGAGCACGCCGTGCTCGGCGTACAGCCGTTCGGCCGCCGTCAGGATCAGCTCCCGCGTCGCCTGCGCCCGGTCGGTCACCAGCGGACGGGCAGTTCCCGCAGGCCACCGACGGCGAGCCCTTCGACCCGGCGCAGTTCGTCCGCCGGGACGGCCAGCTCGAGCGAAGGCAGCTTGCGCAGCAGCACTTCCAGGACGACCTGCAGCTCGGTGCGCGCCAGCGGCTGCCCGAGGCAGGCGTGCGCGCCGGCCCCGAAGGCGAGGTGCGGGTTCGGGCTGCGGCCGAGGTCCATCTCGGCGGCGCCGGCGAACGCGCGCTCGTCCCGGTTGGCCGCGGCCATGCTGCACATCGCGGTGGTGCCGCGCGGCAGCACGGTCCCGCCGACCTCGAAGTCTTCGCCGAGGTAGCGCAGCATGCCGACCCCGGCGTTGGCGTCCAGCCGCAGCGATTCCTCGACAGCGGTGCGCACGAGCGCCGGATCGGCGAGCAGCGCCTCCCACCGGCTCCGGTCGGCCAGCAGCATCGCCACCATCTTGGCGATCATGTTCGCGGTCGTCTCGTGCCCGGCGATGAGCAGCCCGATCCCGGTGGCGATGAGCATCGGGTCCGGCCACCCTTCGGGCAGCAGCGCGCTCAGGATGTCTTCCCCCGGCTCGGCCCGCTTGCCGGCGATGAGCCCGCCCATGTACTGCCCGAATTCCAGCTGCGCGGCGTCGAACTCGGCCTGGGTGTACCGGGTCATGCTGAGCATGACGTCGGACCAGTGCGCGAACCGGTCCCGGTCGGCGTCGGGGACGCCGAGCATGTCGCAGATGACCCAGACGGGCAGCGGGAAGGCGACCCCCGCCTTGAGGTCCCCGGGCGCGCCCTTGGCGACCAGGTCGTCGATGAGCTGCTCGGCCATCGCGGCCATCCCGGGCCGCAGCGCGTTCATCCGCTTGGCGGTGAACCACTTCCCGAGCGTCCGCCGCCAGGTGAGATGGGCTTCCCCGTGCTGCGGCAGCACGGTGGCCATCTCGGAGTTGAACACCCCGCCCGATTCGGTGTCGGCGACCCGCGCGGCGTTGTCGGCGGGCGTCGGGCGGGTGAAGCGGGGGTCGGAGAGGACGGTTTTGACGTCGTCGTAGCGGGTGATGAGGGTCGCTTGGTCGCCACTGGCGAGGGCGACGTGGGCGATGGGGCACTTGTCGCGGAACTCGGCCCATTCGGATGGGGGTTCCAGGGCGGTCCGGGTTTCGAACGGGAAGCGCGGCAGCGGGTCGGTGTGGGTCGGCGTCATCACGGGCTCCTCGTTGGTGAATGTCCCCTGGTTTCGAGGATGGAGAAGGTTTGACGTTAAGTCAAGCAGTTGACTTAAGATCGCAGCGCAGGGTGCAGTGAGATGCCACGGCAGCGGGCAAAGTCGCGCGGCCAGGCCACTCCGCCGCCAGTGACCCGCTCGCCCCACGTCTTGAATGACTCATTCAGGTCTTCGGAGGTCCTGGCTCGTAAATCGAGGTGACCGTGGGCGCGCGGTAGCGCCCCCGGCGCAGCGCAGCGGAGCCGGGGCCTGGACCTGGGCCCGGGTGGTGGGCTAGGCGGCGTGAGGTCGCAGGGTGACGTGCTGGCCGGTGAGGCGTTCGAGGTCACGGATGAGGGTGCGGCGGCGACGTTGCGTGGTGTACCGGTCGGCGTAGTAGCCCTGGCCGAGGTCCTGGTAACGGGCTCCGGGGTCGGACAGCAGATGCCAGATGATCTTGAGGACGGAGTTGCCGACGGCGGTGATGGCGCGTTTCTTGCCGCGGCGGCGCACCAGACGCCGGTAGCGTTCCCCGAGGAAGGTGCGGGTGCGAGAGAGACCGGCCACGACTTCGCCCAGGGTCCCGGCCAGCCACGGGTTGCCTTTGCCGGTGGAGCCGTAGCCGGTGGTAGCGGCGGACTGATGCGCGATCGGGGCGAATTTGGCCCACGAGACCAGATGCCCCGGGCTGGGGAACCGGGTCATGTCGACCCCGATCTCGGCGATCAGTTCCTGGGCGGAGATGATCCCGATCCCGGTAATCTCATCCAGCCGCTGCGCGGCGGCGCGAAAGGGAGCCATCGCCTCCTCGATCGCGGCGTTGACCTTCTCGACATCGGCGCTGATCCGGTCGATCCGGTCGATCATCGTGCGGGTCAGGAACGCATGGTGGTCGGTGAAATGCCCGGTCAGCGCCTCTTCCAGTACCCCGATCTTGGTGCGCATCCGGGTCCTGGCCAGCTGCGCCAGCACCCGCGGGTTCCGTTGCCCGCCGATCATGGCCTCCAGCATCTCCCGGCCGGAGACACCCAGGATGTCGCTGATCACGCTGGAGAGTTTGATCTGGGCGTCTTCCAGCAGTTTCTCCAGCCGTTGCTTCTCCCGGGTCCGGTCCTGGATCAGGGTGCGGCGATACCGGGTCAGATCCCGCAGCTGCCGGATCGGGGCGGGATGGACCAGGCTGGGCCGGCACATCCCGCGCTCGACGACCTTGGCCAGCCAGACCGCGTCCAGGGTGTCGGTCTTCGGGCGGCCGGGCAGATGCTTGACGTGCTTGGGGTTGAGCAGCCAGCAGTCGAACCCTTCGGCTTCCAGCAGGTAGAACACCGGCTTCCAGTAGGAACTGGTGGCCTCCATCGCCACCAGGGTCACCCGCTCGGCCCGCAACCAGTCCGCCAGTTCCAGCAACGACCGGGAAAACGTGTCATAGGAGCGGACCTCCTGCTGGCGTCGGCCCGGCCGGTCCGAGGGCACCCGCACACACGCGACCAGACCGGCCTTGCCCAGATCCACCCCGGCCACGCGTTCGATGATCTGGTCGAGTTCGTCCACCTCTTCCACGACTCACCTCGCTTCGGTCTCGCATCAGCGACAACGGCGGTCACCCGGGGAGCCAGGGATGTGAGCCAAAGCCGGGCTCGCGTGCTCGAAGCAACAATGCAGGACCCTCAACGACTCCCAGCGTCAGACTGAATGACGGCCTTGACCCAGCGCCAAGGACACACGACGTCACGCAGGCGACCAGACACGATTTTCACCCCAGCACGGACGTCCCGCCAGGGACACCAACGACTGAATGAGTCATTCAAGACGCTGGCGCACCGCTGCGGACCGCACCGACCCGACTTTGCCGGCCCATCACTCACCTCACTCGCGCTCGACCTTCCGCAGCCCACCCGCCGGCGTCCACCACTCCACCACCAGCAACGTCGCCGCCGCGTTCAAATGCGTGTGCACGACCTCCGCGATCTCAGCCCGGAACGCCTCCCCGTCCCCCGTCACCGCCCGGCCCGAAATCTTCGCCTCCCCCGGCCACTCCGCCTCCGCGCCCTCGACCGGATCGACCGTCGCGCTGTGCAATGCGAACCGCGGGTCCCGCACCAGGTCCGCACCCTTACGCGCCTTCGGCATCGACCCGAACGTCAGCTCCCCGTCCGCGAAAACCGTCTCGATCCCCGAAATCCGCGGCGAACCGTCAGCCCGCAGCGTCGCGATCGTCTTGTGCTTGTGCGCGTCGAACAGCCTCCGCACGCGCTCCGCGAACTCCGGTTCCGCCGCTTCGAACTCCCGCCACGCAGTCATGCCGTCATGATGGCAGCCACCGGGCCTCCACAGCCGCGGGTTTGCGGAACACCAGTCCCGACGGCGCCACGTCCGACGCCAACGTGATGTCGGGCAGCCGGTCGAGCACCGTCTCGACGGCGATCCGCGCCTCCAGGCGCGCGAGGTCGGCGCCGAGGCAGAAGTGCGGGCCGTGCGCGAACGCCAGCTGTTTGCGCAGGTCCGGGCGGTTCGGATCAAATACATCCGGGTTCTCGAACACCGCCGGGTCGCGGTTGGCGGCCGTGAGCGAGACCGTCACGAGGTCACCCCGGGCGATCGACGCGCCGGCCAGCGAAACGTCGCGGGTCGCGTAGCGGTCGACGACCGCCGCCGCGGGTTCCAGGCGCAGGGACTCCTCGATGGCGGCCGGGAGGAGGGCGCGATCCAACGGCGACGGCTCGCGCAGCAGGTGCCGCAGGAGGTTCGCGATCATGCCCTCGGTCGTCTCGATGCCGCCGAACATCAGCACCGCCGCGTTCGACACCACCGCCGGCAGCTCCAGCGCCGACGCCGCCTCGGTCAGCAGCGAGCGCCGGCCGACCGCACCCTCGATGTGCGCGCGCAGCTCACCGAACGCTTCCGCGCCCCCGGAACCCGGCGGGCGGCCCGCCGAGATGTCGTCCACTGTGGACACGATCGCGTCGTACCAGGCCAGCACCCGCGCCGTGTCGGTGCCGTCCAGGCCCAGCGCGTGGGCCACCACCGCGACCGACAGCGGGCCGGCCAGTTCCCGCCGCAGCTCCGCGCTCCCGGCCGCGGCGAACCCGTCGACGAGCCGGGCGCATTCGGCCCGGACGAATCCGGCGAACCGGTCCTCGATCTCCCGCGGCCGGAAGTGCCGGGCGAACGGCGTCCGGTGCCGGGTGTGCTCGGCCGCGTCGAGCGAGAGCATCGACGGGCCGACGACCCGGGCGGTCGAGAAGCGCGGGTCGTCCACGGTGAAGGTGGCCGCGTCGCGCATGACGTGCAGCGCGAGGTCGTGCCGTGTGACGAGCCAGCCGTTCAGCTCCGGCCGCCAGGACACCGGCTCGGTCGCGCGGAGCCGGGCCAGCAGTGGGTACGGGTCGGTCGTGAGCTGCTCGACCGTCACGCGCGCAGCCCCGCGATGAGCAGCCCGACCAGCCGGCGCGCGTCGTAGTCCGGGTTGCCGTCCTCCGCGCCGATGCACAGGTTGCCCACCCCGCGCATCAGCTCCAGCGGCCGCACCTTCGCGGTCAGCCCGGCGGCTTCGAGCAGCTCGGCGCACACCGGGACCAGGCGGTCGAGGAAGTACGCGTGCAGCGCGGCGAAGCCGTCGCCCTGCAGGACGCCCGCCAGCCCGTGCTTGGTCACCAGGAAGTCGACGAACAGGTCGATCCACTCCGCCAGCGCCGCGTGCGGCGACGCGGCCGAAGACAGCAGCGCGGGACCCGCTTCGGCGCAGGCCTCCACCTGGTGCCGGTAGACCGCGATGATCAGGTCCGACCGGGTCGGGAAGTGGCGGTAGATCGTGCCCATCCCGACGCCGGCCTTCGCCGCGATGTCCCGCACCGGCGCGTTCACCCCGGACGCGACGAAGACGGCGGCCGCCGCGTCCAGCAGCGTCTTCTCGTTGCGCTGCGCGTCGGCACGCTTGGGCCTGCCCATCACACCTCCCGGGTTGCTAAACGGAACATTGCTCCGTATGGTTAGCGGAGCAACGTTCCGCTTGCCATCATTCCACGGAGGAACCCGAAATGCAGTACCGCACCCTGGGCCGCACCGGCGTCCAGGTCAGCACCCTCGCCCTCGGCGCGATGAACTTCGGCGCGATCGGGCGCACCACCCAGGACGAAGCCACCGCCATCGTCGACGCCGCCCTCGAGGGCGGCATCAACCTGATCGACACCGCCGACATGTACGGCCAGGGCGAGTCGGAGGTCATGGTCGGCCGGGCGATCAAGAACCGCCGCGACGACCTCGTGCTCGCCACCAAGGCCGCCATGCCGATGGGTGAGGAGCGCAACCACCGCGGCACCTCGCGCCGCTGGATCTTCAAGGCCCTCGAAGACAGCCTGCGCCGGCTCGACGTCGACCACGTCGACCTGTACCAGATGCACCGCTGGGACCCCGCCACGAGCGACGAGGAAGCGCTTTCCGCGCTGACCGACCTCCAGCGCGCGGGCAAGATCCGCTACTTCGGCTCGTCGACGTTCCCCGCGTACCGGATCGTGCAGGCCCAGTGGGCCGCGCGGGAAAACCGCCTGAGCCGGTACGTCACCGAGCAGCCCAGCTACTCGATCCTGCAGCGCGGCATCGAAGCGCACGTCCTGCCGGTGACGCAGGAGTACGGCCTCGGCGTGCTCGCCTGGAGCCCGCTCGCGTCGGGCTGGCTCTCGGGCGCGGTCCGCGCCGGGCAGGAGATCACGACCAGCCGCTCGGCGGTCCTGCCCCAGCGCTTCGACCTCACGGACCCGGCCAACCAGGCCCGGCTCGACGCCGTCGAGAAGCTCGTCAAGATCGCCGGCCAGGCGGATCTTTCGCTGATTCAGCTGTCGCTCGGCTTCGTGACCGCGCACCCGGGCGTGACCAGCGCGCTGATCGGCCCGCGCACCCTCGGCCACCTGGAGTCGCAGCTCGCGGCGGCCGACACCGTGCTGCCCGCCGACGTCCTCGACGAGATCGACGCCGTCGTCGCGCCCGGCGTCGACCTGGCCGCGCACGAGAAGTTCGACACCCCGCCCGCCCTGCTCGACCCGTCCCTCCGGAGGCGTTGATGACCAGCTTCGGCATCCTGACCGCGCCGATGAACGTCGGCTACGACGAGATCCAGCGCGTCTGGCGCGAAGCCGACGAGATCCCCGAAATCGAGCACGCCTGGCTGTTCGACCACCTGATGCCGATCGGCGGCGACCCGGACGGCCCGATCTTCGAGGGCTGGACGCTGCTTTCGGCGCTGGCCGCGCAGACCGAGCGGATCCGGCTCGGCCTGCTGGTCACCAGCAACCGCTTCCGGCCGCCGGCGGTGCTGGCGAAGATCGCGACCACAGTGGACATCGTGTCCGGCGGGCGCCTCGACTTCGGCATCGGCGCCGGGTCGCGGCCCAGCCACCCGCTGGCGCGGCGCGAATACGACGGCCACGGCCTGCCCTACCACTCCCAGGACGACGCCGTCGCCGCGCTCGCCGAAGCGTGCACGGTCATCCGTCGCTTGTGGACGGAAGAGAAACCGTTCGACTTCGACGGTGAGCACGTCAAGCTCAAGGGCGCGTTCGGCAACCCGAAGCCGGTGCAGCGGCCGCACCCGCCGATCATGATCGGCGGCCGGGCGAGCGCGACGCTGCGGGTGGTCGCCGAGCACGCCGACCAGTGGAACATCCCCGGCGGCGGCGACATCGACGACCTCGTCGGCCGCAGCAAGCTGCTCGACCGCTACTGCGCGGACATCGGCCGCGACCCGGCGGAGATCACCCGCTCGATCTTCCTGCCGGTCGACTACGACAAGCCCGCCGCCACGCGGGAAAAGATCGAAGAAGCGGCCGGCGCCGGGTTCGGGCACATCGTGCTGGGGTTGGCGAACCCGTACCCGGACGGCGTCGTGCGGTGGGTCGCCGACGAGCTGATCCGCTGAGCTACTTGTCGGCTCCTTCGTAGCTGCCCTGGGTGAACCGGCGCGAGAACACGAAGTAGACGATCGCCACCGGCAGCGTCATCAGCAGCGCCGCGGCGAGCTTCAGCGGGAACTGGTTGCCCTGGCCCAGTTCGCCGGACACCAGGCTCGCCACGCCGCTGGTCAGCGTGTTCAGCGCCGGGTCCTGCCGCGAGACGATGTAGTGCGGCAGCTCGTTCCAGGATCCTTGGAACGACAGGATGGTCACGGTGATCAGCGCCGGTTTCGACATCGGCAGCACCACCGACCGGAACGTCCGAAATGGACTCGCGCCATCGATGCGCGCGGCCTCTTCGACACTCACCGGAACGGTGTCGAAGAACTGCTTCATGATGAACACGCCGGTGCCGTCGACCAGCAGCGGGATGATCATGCCCGTGTAGCTGTCGTACATGCCGAGCTGGTTGAGCACCAGGAACTTCGGGATCAGCAGCACCACGCTCGGCACGGCGATGACCGCCAGCACGGCCCCGAAGACCGCGTTCCGGCCGCGGAACCGCAGCCGGGACAAGGCATACCCGGCCAGGGAGTCGAACACCACCCGGCCGACGGTGATCGTCACCGACACGAACACCGAGTTCGCCGCCCAGCGCGGGAAGTCCTGCTCGGCGAGCGTCCGGAAGACACTCGCCGACCACTGCTGCGGCCACGGCAGGAGCGGGTGCGCGGTGGCGTCGGCGTCGGTCTTGAACGCCGTCGCGAGCTGGATGAGGAAGGGGTAGATGTACAGCGCCGCGACCAGCAGCAGCACCGCGTACCCGAGCCGGCGCTTCACCGGCGCTCCCGCAGGGCCCAGCGCTGCACCAGCGTGAAGGCCACGATCACGAGGAAGAGGAGGAACGCGATCGCCGCGCCCTGGCCCCACTGGTGGCCGATGAACGACGACGAGTACGACAGGTAGGCGGGCGTCAGCGTGGTGTTGGCCGGGTTGCCGCGGCTGAGCACGTACACCTGGTCGAAGACCTGCCAGGTGCCGATCAGGCCGAGGGTCAGCACGAGGAACAGCGTCGGGCGCAGTTGCGGCAGCGTGACGCGCCAAAAGCGTTGCCACGACGTCGCGCCGTCGATCAGCGCGGCCTCGTCGACCGACGGCGGCAGGTTCTGCAGCGCCGCGTAGAACATCAGCATGAAGCCGCCGGTGGAGGTCCAGACGACGAGCACGATGATCGAGCACATCGCCACGCTCGGACCGGAGAGCCAGTCCCACCAGGACAGTCCGAGGAAGCCGTGCCCGGCCAGCCCCGACGGCGGGCTCGCGGGGTCGCCGAGCGCGAGGTGGAAGATCCCGCGCGGGTCGGCGAACCAGCTCGGTCCGTCCACTCCGAACAGTTTCAGCGCGGCGTTCACCGTGCCGGTGCTGGAAAACAGGAAGAGGAACACGACGGAGATCGCGACCGAGCTGGTCACGGTCGGGAAGTAGAACGCGGTGCGGAAGAACTGGCGTCCCTTCAGCTTCTTCCGGTGCAGGAGCAGCGCGAGGAACAACGCCAGCGCCGTCTGCAGGGGCACGACGAACAGCACGAAGTAGCCGTTGTTGCGGACGCTGGTGGCGAAGTTCTGCCGGGTCAGCCCGGGTTCGGTGAGCAGCGCGGCGTAGTTGTCCCCGCCGACGAAGTTCACGCGCGAAGAGAACGGGCTGCCGTTGCCGGTCCAGTCGCTGACGCTCACCCAGAGCGCCATCAGGATCGGCAGCACCATGAACAGGCCGAGCACGATCAGCGTCGGGGCGAGGAAGAGCCAGCCGGCCCGGCCGTCGTGCCGGAGGGGGCGGCGGCGGCCCCGGGTGCCGCGCGGGGGTGCGGCACCCGGGGTCACCGGCGTGGCGAGCAGCGTGCCCATGGCGTCACTGCCCCAGCGCGGCCGCGGTGTTCTGCTGCAGCTGCTGCAGGATCCGCTTCGGGTCGGCGCCCGGCAGCTGCTGCAGCTGGGCGTCGAAGTCGGTCAGCACGGGGTCCATTTTGGTCAGTGTGACGGGCCCGTGCGCGTGGTCGGCACCGGCGACGAAGGCCGCCTGCGCGGGGAACTTCTGCTCGTACTGCGCCCGCACGGACTGCCGCGACGGGATCACGCCGAAGGCTTCGGCGAAGGCGAGCTGCTGCTGCGGCTGCATGAACGAGTCGACCAGTTGCTTGGCCTGCTCCTGGAACTTGCTCTTGGCGGCGATGCCCCAGCACTGCGTGAACGACAGCGTCCCGGGCCCGGCCGGACCGGCGGGCAGCGCGACCACGCGGTACTTGACGTCCGGGTAGTCCTTCTTCATGCCGCCGACCATCCAGTTGCCGTCGATGCTCATCGACGCCTTGTGCTGGCCGAACGCCTCGCCGGAGTCGCCGGCACCGATCTGCTTCGGGTACTTGGCCACCCCGGAGGCGAGCAGGTCACGGACGTAGGTCAAGGCCTGGAGGTTCTGCGGGGTGTCGGCAGTGGCCTGCTTCTGGTCGGCGTCGACTGCCCAACCGCCGGCCTGGACCTGGAAGGCGCCGATCCGGTCACGGGTGTCGTTGAAGACCAGCCCGGTGCGGCCGCCGGTGGTCAGCTTCTGCGCCAAGGCCTTCAGCTGGTCCCACGTCTTGGGGACGTCGTTGTCGGTCAGCCCGGCCGCGGCCCAGTCGTCGGTGTTGATCGCGAGCGCGAGGGTCGAGAAGTCCTTGGGAGCGCAGTAGAGCTTGCCGTCCTTGGTGAACGTCGTGCGCAGGGTCGGGTAGATGTCGTCCTGGTAGGACAGTCCGTCGCCGTACGGGAGCATTTGGTCGGCGTAGCCCTGGAACTTGGTGGCGTCGACGGCGAAGACGTCCGGCGGGCTGCCCGCCGCGAAGCCCTGGCTGAGCTGCTGCGCGAGGTCGTTGGCGGAGACGACCTCGGCCTTCGAACCCCCGGAGCCCCACGCCGCGGCGGCGTCCTGCATGGCCTTGAGCTCGGCACCGCCGCTCGCGGCGATCATCACCTTGAGCGTGGCGGGCCCGGACTGCTGGGTGGCGGGCTGGGACGAGTCGTCGAAGCCGCTGCCGCAGGCGGAAAGCGGGAGCAGCAGGCCGGCCGCCGCGAAGGCGGCCACAGTTCGGCGGGGAAGCATCGATCCTCCTTGATCGCGCGGGGACTCAGGTGGTGCGCAGCACGAGGTGCGGGGTGAAGAGGGTGGTCGCGGGTTCGGCCTGGCCGCGCAGGATGGTCCGCAGCTGCCGGACGCATTCGGCGGCGACGTCGGCGATGGGCTGCGCGACGCTGCTCAGCCCGAGAACGGCGGCGGTCGGGGTGTCGTCGAAGCCGATGACGGCGGCATCGGCACCGGGCCGGATGCCGCGCTCCCGCAGTTCGGCGGTGACCCCGAGGGCGAGGGAGTCGCTGGCACAGACGAACGCGGTGGGTGAGCCGCCGCCCCCGGCGTCCAGCAGCCGGGCGGCGGCCGACCTGCCGCCCTCGACCCCGTCGTACACCGCCGCCTGCGGACCTTCGCCCAGCCCGGCCGCCGCGAGTCCCGCCGCCCAGCCCGCGCGGCGGTCGTCGCCGCTGCCGGAGCCCTCCGGCCAGCCGACGAACGCGATCCGCCGGTGGCCCTGGCGGACCAGGTGGTCGGTGGCCAGCCGCGTACCCGCGGCGCCGTCGACGTCGACCCACGGGTGGGTGTCCTCCGCGCCCCACGGGCGGCCGAAGGTGACGAACGGCAGCTCGCGTTCGAGCAGCCAGCGGGTCCGCAGGTCGTCGTGGTGGGTGTTGGTGAGCACGAACCCGTCGATGCCGACCGAAGCGATCAGGTCGGCGTAGGCGCGGGTCTCGGCCTCGTCGTCGGCCGCGGTGAACAGCATGATCCGGTGGTCGTAGCGTTCGGCGGTCGCGGTCAGCGAGTGCAGGAACTGGTCCAGGACGACGCCGCTGACGCCGTTGCCCGACGGCGGGATGCACAGCCCGATGATCTGCGAGCGCGTGGTGCGCATCTGGCGGGCGGCGGTGTTCGGGCGGTAGCCGAGCCGCTCGATGGCGGCCAGCACGCGTTCGCGCGTTTCCGGGCTGACCACCTCGGGCGAGTTGATCACGTTGGACACGGTCTGCCGCGACACCGCGGCCGCCTCGGCCACCGAGTTCAGCGTGGGCCGTCCCATTTCGCCTCCGTTTTGAACGTTCAACTGCGGGCAACTCTGAACCCGTGGCGCTGAGCTGTCAAGACCTCTGATCCAGTTGACATTCCTTCGTTTGATCGATCCAATCGTAGCCATGGCCGACCTCCAACCCCTGCTCCACGACCTCGCGATCGCCCTGCGCGCGCCGACCGTCGTCCTGTCCGGCCGGGACGGGCAGATCCGCGGCGGCACGCAAGGACTCCTGCACGGCGACCTCCGGCTGCTCAGCGAAGCCGTCGTGACGGTGGACGGCGACGAACCCGAGGCCATCGGCGGCGACGAGCCGGCCGCCGGCCGGGCCCGGTTCACCGGGCTGCTGCGCCGGCTCGGCGACCCCGGCCCCGACCCGACCGTCTGGCTGCGGCGCGACCGCACGGTCACCGCGGCCGGGATGACCGAGGAGCTTTCGCTGGTCTCGACGGCCGCCGCGAGCCGGCGTCACGTCGTGGAAGTGGTGCTGGCGGCCGATTTCGCGCCGATCGACGAGATCAAGTCGGGACGGCAGCGCTCCCCCGTCACGCCCGCGGGCAGCCGGTGGGCAGCGTCCTCGGCGGTCTCCGAAGTGACGGCCGAGGGCGCCGAAATCGTCGTCGACGGGCCGCGGCTCCGGCTGCGCTGGACCGTCGAAGGGACGGCCACCCTGCGCTGGTCACTGCGGGTTTCCGACGAGCGGGCGCTGTTCACACCGGGCGGCCCCGGGTTGCCGCGCCCGCGGGTGCGCGCCGACGACCGCCGGTTCACCGCGCTGCTGGACCGCGCGCTCGACGACCTCGATGGGCTCCTGCTCGCCGAACGCGACCACCCCGGCGACGCGTTCGCCGGCGCCGGCGCGCCGTGGTTCCTCACGCTGTTCGGCCGCGACAGCCTGTGGGCCGCGCGGCTCGCGTTGCCGCTCTCGGTGGAACTCGCGGGCGGGACGCTCCGGACGCTCGCCCGCGCCCAGGGCACCCGGCACGACCCGGCGACCGGCGAAGCGCCGGGCAAGATCCTGCACGAGCGGCGCCGGGACCCGATCGAAACCCACGACGCGTCGCTGCCCGCCGAGTACTACGGGACGGTCGACGCGACCGCGTTGTGGGTCTGCCTGCTGCACGACGCCTGGCGCTGGGGCCTGCCCGAGGACGAGGTCCGCGACCTGCTGCCGACGCTGCGGTTCGCCCTCGAGTGGATCACCGGCGCCGCCGACTCCGACGGCGACGGGTTCGCCGAGTACCGCGACGAAAGCGGCCGCGGCCTGGCCAACCAGGGCTGGAAGGACTCCGGCGACGCCGTCCGCTTCTTCGGCGGCGAACAGGCCAAACCACCGATCGCGCTGGCCGAAGTCCAGGCGTACCAGCACGAAGCGGCCGTGCGCGCGGCTTCGCTGCTGACCGCGTTGGGCGAGCCCGCGCCCGGTCTTTCCGAGTGGGCCGCCGCGCTGCGCACGCGGTTCCGGGAGAAGTTCTGGGTGTCCACTCCGGACGGTCACCACCCGGCGCTGGCCCTGGACGGCGACAAGCGGCCGGTGGACACCCTGACCAGCAACATCGGGCACCTGCTCGGCACCGGGCTGCTGTCCGACGCCGAAAGCGCTTCCCTCGGGGCCCTGCTGCTGGATCCCGTCCTGGCGCCGGGATTCGGCCTGCGCACGATGAGCGCGTCGGCGGGCGGCTATTCGCCGTTGAGCTACCACTGCGGCTCGATCTGGCCCCACGACACGGCGATCGTCGTCCGCGGGCTCCAGCGCTCCGGCCAGTCAGACCATGCGGCTTCCCTTGGCGCGCAACTGCTTTCGGCCGCACCGGCGTTCGGCTACCGGCTGCCGGAGCTGTTCGCGGGCTACGGTCTCGCGGAGACGTCCACCCCGCTCGCGTACCCGGCGTCGTGCCGCCCCCAAGCCTGGTCGGCGGCGGCCGCGGTCAGCCTGCTGATCGCGTTCCTCGGCCTGGACGTCGACGTCCCGGCGGGCACGGTGACCCTCTCCCCACCCCGGCCCAGTCCGGTCGGGGCCCTGCGGGTGGAGGGACTTCCGCTGGCGGGCGGCACCCTGGACGTCGCGGTGGACGCCGACGGCGAGGTCACCGAGCTGCGGCTGCCGCCCGCGTTCCGCCGGGTGCCCTAACGTTCGACGCGCTCTCGCACGGTCCGCAGCTCCTCGTCGAGGACCGCCAGCTGCGCCTCGACCGCGGCCGGGTCGGCGTCCTCGGGGAAGAACAGGCTGAAGATCAGCTCGGCGCCGGTCAGATTGGGCACGACGCGGGTGAACAGGCCGAGGTTCGGCGCTTCGGCGCTGACGAAGTCGACGACCCCGTGCTCCCGCGCGACCTTGACCGCGACCAGCCGCGGCCCGTCCTCGGCCGGGACGCGCCAGATGTCGTCGTGGTCATGTTCGACGGCGGGCGCGAACCCCGGCGCCCATTCGGGCAGGTGGCGCGCGTCGGCCAGGTAGCCGAGGACACGTTCGGGTGAAGCGGCGATGGAGGTCGTGCGCGTTTCGGCACGGCCCGGCCGGAATACTGTCATGACGTAAACCGTACGCAGCTGCGTATCATTTGTCCACGCGTAAAATCCGGCCGGTGAACGAGGACGACGATCTCGGAGCCCTCTGCGCGTGGGCGGGCCGCCGCCTGGCCGAGGCCGAGCAGCCCGTGCTGGCCGGGCACGGGCTCTCGATGTGGCAGTACGTGGTGCTGTCGGCACTGGCCCGCGGATCGGCGCCGAGCCAGCTGGTCCTGGCGCAGCAGATCCACTACGACAAGACGCGGCTGATCGCGTTGCTGGACGGCTTGGTCGCGGAGGGACTGGTCAGCCGCGACCCGGACCCCGCGGACCGCCGGGCCCGGGTCGTCCGCCTGACCCCCCTCGGCCTCCGGCGCCACGCGGCGGCGCGGGACGCGATCCGGGTGGTGGAGGACGGGTTGCTGGAAGGCTTGGACGGCAAGACGCGGCGGGCGCTGCGGTCAGCCCTCGCCCACCTGGCGAACGCGGACTGACCGCAGGATCGTCACGCCACCGAGCAAAGGGTTCCGTTGAGCGTGAACGCCACCGGCAGGATGTTCGGCCCGCCGTAGTCCGCCACGAACCCCACATCGGTTCCCGACGTCACCGCGGCCGCCGACGTCACCGTCACCGTGCTGCCCGTCTGGGTCCACGTTCCGTTCCAGCCGCTCGTCACCCGCTGCCGCGCGGTGGGCCAGGTGAACGCCAGCGTCCAGTCGCCTGTCACGTCCGCCGCCGTCACGTGGATGCCGCCCACGAAGCCGCTCGCCCAGTCGTTCACGTCCGTCAGCCGGACCGTGCAGCTGCTCGCGGCGGGCGCGCCCGTCGTCACCGTCACCGGCGGGGACGCCCATGACACGTTGCCCGCCGTGTCGCGGGCCAGCACGTTCACCTGGTACCGGCTGCCCGGCACCAGGTTTCGGGCCGTGAACGACGTCGCGGCCGTCTCGCCCCACAGCTGGCCGCCCGCGTACACCTCGTACTTCGCGATCGGGTGGCCGGCCGGGGTCGCCGCGGGCCAGGTGATCGTCGCCGTGCGGTCGGTCGCCGTGCCGGTCGGCTGACCCGGTGCGCCCGGACCGGCCGAGGGAGCAACCGGGTGCAGGACCACCGTCGTCAGCGAATACGGCGGCAGCGTCTGCGCGCCGGCCGAACCCGAAGGGGCGGTGGCGATCGACGTCGCCCCGTTGGTGAACGTCGACACCTGCGGCGTGCCCGCGGCCGGCGTGTAACCGGTGTAGTCGAGCGTCACCGCGCGCGCCGCGTCGGGATCCTTGTTGATCAGCAGCACCGCCAAGTCACCGTTCGCACGGCGGACGGCGTGCGCGCTGACGAGCGGGTCGTCCGCACCCGCCCGGACGAACTGGTCGCCGGGACGCGCGAAACCGCTCAGCACCTTCAACCCGTAGTAGGGCGCGAACGGGGTGTTGAACGCCGGTTCGCAGCCGTCCGCGAGACAGGTCGCACTGGACAGCAGCCCGAAGTCGGCGTAGTCCGGGTAACCGGCCACAGTGGACAGTTTGGTCCCCCCGTTGTGCGTGTTCCACCAGTCCACTGTGAACACTCCGTTGGCGAGCAACGCGCTGTAGGCGTCGGCGGCGAACAGCGCGCCGGGCTGGGTGTTCATGCCCACCGGCGTGTTCGTCTCGGTCATCGCGATGCCCAGCGGACGGCCCGCGTACCGCGCGATCTGCTCGCGGGCCAGGTAGATCATGTCGCCCACCTGCTCGGTCTTCGTGAGCGCCTCCGCGGCCGTCGAGCCGCCGGGGTACCAGTGCAGGATCACGAAGTCGACGTGCGGGCCGGCGATCGACAGCACGGTCTGGTTCCACGTCCCGGTGTCGCCCTCGCCGACGATGCCGTCCGGCCAGTTCGCCGGGGTGGTCAGCACCGCGCCGATCTTCACCGCGGGATCGGCGGCCTTCATCGCGTCGGCGTAGGCCACGACTTCGTTCGCATACGCGGCCGGGCTCTTGTCGGCGTGGTCGTCGGCTTCCCAGGCGGACCCGTAGTGGCCGTTGCCGTAGTTCTCGTTGCCGATCTCCCAGTACTTGACGCCGTAACCCTTTTCGACGTTGGCGTACCGCACCCAGTCCGCCGCCTCCTGCGGCGAGCCGGTGCCGTAGTTCGCGATGACGATCGGCTGGGCGCCGGTCCGCCGGACGCCGCCCATGAAGGTGTCGAAATCGGTGCCGGGCGCGACGTAACCACCGGGCGCGGTGTTGTCCTTCCAGTGGTAGATGTCGCCGTAGGACCCGCCGGGGTACCGCAGCATCCGCACACCGGCGCCGCCGAGCAGATCGGCAACGGCGTCGGTCCCCAGCTGGCTGTCCCACACCGCGTGGTTGACGCCGATCCCGGTGTCCGGCACGGTCGCCAGTCCCGCCCGGACGTCGACGGTGACCGTCGCTCCGGGTGGTTCGGCGGCTTCGGCGGCGGGCACCGCCGCGGCGAGCACCGCGATCACCGGCCACGCTGCCCAGCGCAGACGTCGTGCTGTCATGGGAAGTCCATCCTCTCGTCGGGCGCGAACGGATGGCTGAGAGCGCTCTCAGAGAGAGAACCACCGCGCGGCCCGCAAGTCAACGAAAGTCCCGTGACGGCCCCGCGCGCATCGAGAGATCGACGCTTTCGAGCCGGTCGGCGACGAGCGTGACGACCCCTTCGGCCGCTTGGGCGCGCCCGCGGACCAGCAGCGCGGCGCTGGTGCGGGCGACCAGCCGCTGCCGTCGCCACAGTCCCGGCGAAACGAGGACGTTCGCCATGCCCGTTTCGTCCTCGAGGTTGAGGAAGGTGATGCCGCCCGCGGTCGCGGGGCGCTGGCGGTGGGTGACCGCGCCGCCGACCCAGACCCGGGTGCCGTCCCGCACGCGCGCGAGCTCGGCGGTGGTGATCGCGCCACGCGCGTCGAGCAGCTCGCGCAGGTACTCCACCGGGTGGCTGTCCGGGGAAACCCCGGTGGCCCAGAGGTCCGCGGCGGTGATCTCCAGCCGCGTCAGGCCCGGCAGCGCGGGCGCGTCGAGCCCCGGCGCGAGACCGGGCAGGTGCCCGGGCCGGGTGGCCGCCGCCGCGCCGGCGGCCCACAGGTCCTGCCGCCGGTCGCCGCCGAACGCGCCCGCGGTGGCGAGGGCTTCGACGGCGTTCTTCTTCAGCCGGACGCGGCGGGTGAGCTCGCCGACGCCGTCGTACGGCCCGCCGGCCTCACGCTCGGCGACGATCGCCGCGGCCGGCTCGTCGCCGAGGTGGCGCACCCTGGCGAGGCCGAGGCGCAGCGCGACGCCGCCGGTGCTTTCCGGGTCGGGTTCGAGCGTGGCGTGGACGAGACTGGCGTTGATGTCCGGTTCGCGGACGTGGACGCCGTGCCGGCGGGCGTCGGCGACCAGCGATTGCGGGCTGTAGAAGCCCATCGGCTGCGCGCGCAGCAGCCCGGCGCAGAACGCGGCCGGGTAGTAGCGCTTGACCCACGCGCTCGCGTACACCAGCAGCGCGAACGACATCGAGTGCGCTTCGGGGAAGCCGTAGCCGGAAAAGGCGTGGATCTGCTCGAAGATCCGGGCGGCGAGCTCGCGGTCGATCCCGTTGGCTTCACACCCCGCGAAGAACCGCGCCATCAGTGCTTTCATCTTCGCGCTCGACCGCTTGGCGCCCATGGCCCGGCGCAGCTTGTCGGCTTCCGCCGGGGTGAACGAAGCGACGTCGACCGCCATCTGCATCACCTGTTCCTGGAACAGGGGAACGCCGAGCGTGCGGTCCAAACTGGACGCCAGCAGCGGGTGCGCGTGCTGCCACCGCTCCTCGCTGCGGCGGCGCCGGATGTAGGGGTGCACCGAGCCACCTTGGATCGGGCCGGGCCGGATCAGCGCGACTTCGACGACGAGGTCGTAGAACTCCCGCGGCCGCAGCCGCGGCAGGGTGGCCAGCTGGGCCCGGGATTCGACCTGGAAGACGCCGATCGCGTCGGCTTCGCAGAGCATGTCGTAGACGGCCGGATCGGCCAGGTCGAGTTTTCCGAGGTCCACTGTGGATCCGTGGTGCTCGGCGACGAGGTCGATCGTGTAGTGCAGCGCGGAAAGCATGCCGAGGCCGAGCAGGTCGAACTTGACCAGCCCGGCGGCGGCGCAGTCGTCCTTGTCCCACTGCAGCACGCTGCGATCGGCCATGGCCGCCCACTCGACCGGGACCACTTCGGACACCGGCTGCTTCGACAGCACCATGCCACCGGAGTGGATGCCGAGGTGGCGCGGGAAGTCCTCGATCCGCGCGGCCAGGTCGAGGACGTCGGCCGGGATCGTGCCGTCCGTCTGCTGCTTGGTGGCGGCGACCCCGCCCCAGCGATCGACCAGCTTGCTGAAGGCGTCCTGCTGCCCGGGGCTGTGCCCGAGCGCCTTGGCGGCGTCGCGGATAGCCGAGGGCGCCCGGTAGGTGATGACGTTGGCGACCTGCGCGGCGTGGAAGCGGCCGTGCTTGGCGTAGACGTACTGGATGGCTTCCTCGCGCCGGTCGGACTCGATGTCGATGTCGATGTCCGGCGGCCCGTCGCGTTCCGGGGCGAGGAAGCGCTCGAACAGCAGGTTCCACTTGACCGGGTCGGCGTGGCAGATCCCGAGCGCGTAGCAGACCGCGGAGTTCGCGGCCGAACCCCGGCCCTGGCAAAGGATGTTCGCCTCCTTGCAGAACCGGACGATGTCCCAGACGACGAGGAAGTAGCCGGGGAAGCCGAGGTCCTCGATGACGGCGAGCTCGTGGTCGAGCTGGGCGTAGGCCTTGGGGTTCGCCTCGCGCGGGCCGTAGCGCTCCGCCGCGCCCGCGCGCGTCAGCTCACGCAGGTAGGACATCTCGTCGTGCCCGGGCGGCACCGGGAACGGCGGCAGGTCGGGGGCGACCAGCCGCAGGTCGAACGCCACTTCGACGCCGAGCACGGCGGCCCGCCCGACGGCGCCGGGGTAGCGCCGCTCGAACCGGCGCCGCTGCTCCATCCCCGACCGCAGGAACGCCTGCCCCGACGGCGGCCGCCACCCCTCGAGGTCCTCGGCCGACCGGCGCGCCCGCACCGCGGCGACCATGTCCGCCACGACGGCGTCTTCGGGCCGGGCGTAGTGCACGTTGTTGGACACGACGGTCGGCAGCCGCAGCTCCCGCGCCATCCCGTCGAGCAGGTCGTTGGCCGCGTCGTCGAGCGGCAGCCGGTGGTCGATCAGCTCGACGGCGACGTGCTGCCGCCCGAACCGGTCGACGAGCCGCGCGAGCTCGGCGTACGCGGCGGCGGCCCCGTTGCGGGCGAGCGCCTGCCGGACCGCGCCCTTCCGGCAGCCGGTGAGCACGACGACGTGCCCGGCCAGCTCGTCGGCCAGCTCGTCGAAGTCGTAAACGGGCCGCCCCTTCGCCCCACCGGCGAGCTGGGCGCGCGAGATGACGCGGCACAGCCGGTGGTACCCGTCCTGCTGCCGGGCGATCACCAGCAGGTGCGTCCCCTTCGGGTCCGGTTCACCGGCTTGCGGCGCGGGCAGATCGAGCGAAAGCTCGGCCCCGAACCCGACGCGCACCCCGAGCTCCCGGGCGGCGTCGTTGAAGCGGACGGCACCGTAGACGCCGTCGTGATCGGTGAGCACGAGCGCGTCCAGCTCCAGCCGCGCGGCCTCCTCGACGAGGGTCTCGGGGTGGCTCGCGCCGTCGAGGAAGCTGAAGTTGGAGTGCACGTGCAGCTCGGCGTAGGGCGCGCGGATCCGGTCCCCGGCGTCGTCACGCCGCCGCCGCGCCCGCAGATCGGCCGGCGCCCCGCCGTACCCTTCGCGCTTGCGCGACCACGCCGGGGCATCATTGCCGTCCCCGGGCACGGGCGGCCGCCCGGAAGCGATCCGTTCCACTTCGGACCACGGCACGCCGGGGTTGTTGAACGCCAAAGCCAGCTCCCACAAGGAAAGTTCACTGAGGGGAAGCCAGCGAATACCGTTCGAACACGAGTTCGACTACCGGGGTCGATCCTGAGCCGGTGGGGGCGAGGTGTCAACTGTGGACCGTGGCGGAGTCGCCGTCGTCACACGACGGCGCGCCAGGCAAGGGAAGACAGGGTTTTCGCGGCGATGTGCGTGTCGGCCGCCTGGTGGTCGGCGAGGCGCAGCACGTCGAGGTCGAGCGCGGTCGCGGCGTTGGGAACGGCGAGCACGACCATCCCGGCGGCGTGGGCCGAGCGGATGCCGGACCCGGAGTCCTCGACCGCGACGCAGCGCGCCGGGGCCACGCCGAGGCGCCGCGCGGCGAGCAGGTACGGGTCCGGCGCGGGCTTGCCGCGCGAGACGTCCTCGCCCGTCACCAGCGCGTCGAGCCAGGGGGTGAACCCGAACGCCGTGGCCGCCGCTTCGACGTAGCGCCGCGGCGACGCCGACGCCAGGCCGACCCGGCCGAGCCCGGCGGCCGTGGCGACGAGGCGGGCCGCCCCCGGCAGCGGCCCGCACCCGCCGCGGCCGATCTCGGCGACCATGCCGTCGACGCACCCGGCCACGGCGTCCTCCGGCGTGAGATCCGGGCAGCGGCCGGCGAGGTAGGCGCCCCAGTAGCCGGTGCTGGTGCCCTGGATCGCTGCCCAGTCCCGGTTCGTCCACGCGTGGCCGTGGCGGGCCGCGACGGCGCCGAGGACGCGGTTCCAGGCCCCGGCACTGTCGGCCAGGGTTTCGTCGAGGTCGAAGACGGTCGCGGCGAGCATCAGCCGAACGCGGAGATCTGCTCGATGGAGACGACCTTCAGCCAGTGCCGGTCGGCGAACGCCCGCAGCTCGGGCAGCCGGGCGACGCTCCCGTCTTCGTTGCACACCTCGCTGATCACCGCGACGGGCGCGAGGCCGCACAGGCGCATGAGCTCCACCGCGGCCTCGGTGTGGCCGCGCCGCTCGGCGAGGCCACCCGCTCTCGCGCGCAGCGGGAAGACGTGCCCGGGCCGGCGCACCAGGCCGGCCGTCGTCGCGGGATCCGCGAGCACCCGCAGCGTGCGGGCGCGGTCGGCCGCCGAAATCCCGGACTCGATGCCGTCGGCCGCGTCCACGGACACCGTGTACGCCGTGCCGGCGGGGTCTTCGTTGTCCGCCACCATCGGCCCCAGGCGCAACCGGTCGGCGATCTCCGGCGGCATCGGCGCGCAGATCAGGCCGCTGGTGTGCCGCATGTAGAAGGCGAGCGCGTGCGGCGTCGCGTGCTCGGCCGCCATGACCAGGTCACCCTCGTTCTCCCGGTCCTCGTCGTCGACCACGACCACCGGCCGGCCGGAGGTGAGGTCCGCGATCGCGGCCCGCACAGTGTCCAGCCCTGCCGGCCGGTCGCGGCGGAGCTGTTCGGGAAGGGCGAATGTCATCGGACGTCCTCCGTGGACGGGTGGCAGGGCACCGGAGCATGATCACCAAGCGACGGGTTCTCCGCTCGCCGAGCGGCCACTTGTGACCCGAACCGGCGAACGGAACTGGTGTCACGCGTCGAAAGTTGGTTGACGCTCGGGACGAGCACCCCAATGTGGCGTTCGGTGCGTCCAGCGCACCCAATGTGGCGTTCGGTGCGTCAGACGCAACCAACGCCACATTGGGGCGCACGCCGGGCCGCTGTCGACGAACATCGGACGCGCGACACTAGTCGTAACAGCCCTCGATTGTCCATTGTGGATCATCGCCGATCGTGACCTTGAGCAGCAGGGCGACGTCGCCGTCGTCGGTTTCCAGGATCACCTGGACGCGGGCGAGGCGGGCGCCGCGGTGGTGGACGATCCAGGGGCCCGCCGAGCCGAGGACGGGGTGGGGGCCGTCGGTGACGGTGACCGTTGCCAGGGGCCGGCTCAGTTCGCCGCGCTCGGTGCAGCGGACCGGGGTACCTGTCGCGTCCAGGACCGTTGCCGGGGGTGGGTGGGGTGGCACGTGCGTGGGTGAGGGGGCGGGGAGGCGGCCCGGCCAAGGCTGGTCGGCCGTGGCCGGGGTGCGGGGTTCGCCCCACGGGACGAGGCGGACGCGCTCGGCCGGGCCGCGGCCGCCGTCGAGGAGGGGGGTGACGACCGCGTCCGGGCCCAGCAGGCCCTGGATGCGGACCAGGGCGCGGCCGGCGCGCTCGGCGGCGTCGGCGGCGCGGCCCAGCGAACCGAACTGCAGCTGCAGTGCCTGCCCGCCGACGACTTCTTCGGGGTCGAGGCGCAGCCGGACGATGCCGGCGGTGGGCCGGTCGCGGGCGTTGAGCCAGCCTTCGCACTGCCAGCGCACACGGTCGGCCGTCGCGCGGGCGGTCAGCGGTTCGGCGCAGCGCCAGACGCGGACGCGTTCCTCCCCGGCTTCGGTGATCGCGACGACGGCCAGCCGGGTGCAGGCGAGGCCGTGGCGGGCGAGCCCGGCGAAGAAGCGTTCGCCGAGCGTCTTCGCGACGAACGCGGCTTCGTCGATCCGGGCGAGCGGGTGCTCGAAGGTCTCGGTGACCGACAGGTCCGGCGGCAGCGCGCGGCGCAGGGGCGGGCGCTCGGACAGACCGCGCGCGAGCCGGTGGGCGGTGATGGCGTCCTTCGGAAACCGGCCCGCGACGTCCCGTTCGGCGAGCGCGGCGAACGCGCCGAGGGTGCGCAGCCCGAGCCGTCGCAGCACCGCGACCAGCTCGCCGCGATCGTCGCCCGGCTGGTCCAGCTCGGTGATCGCGAGCGGCGCGAGGAACTTTTCGGCCTCCCCGCGCGGCACGAGCGCCGACCGGCGGGCGGCGAGGGTCGCGGCGAAGAGCCCGTCGGCGATCCCGACCTGGCACTCGACCCCGGCCCGCGCGGCGACTTCGTCGATGAGCAGCTCGGCGAGCGCGGCTTCCCCACCGAAGTACCCGGCGGCGCCGTTGACGGGCACGGCCACGAGCCCGGGCCGGACGACCTCGACCCCGACGGCCTGGCTCTCGACGGCGGCGGCGACGGGTTCGAAGAGCCGCGCGTCACGGTCCGGGTCGTGCTGGTGCACGACGAGCCCGGGACAGCGGGACTGCGCATCCCGCCGGCGCATCCCCCGCCCGACCCCGCTGCCGCGCGCGGCCGCGGAGCAGGCGACGACCCGGTTGGCGGAGAAGACGGCAGCGGGAGAGGTGGGCGGAGTACCGGCGGCTGCTCCGGCGGCGACGACCGGCCAGTCCGGGCACCAGAGGACCAGGAGCCGGGGCGCGTCGGTCATCGGAGGCCTTCAGTGGCCGGTGTCGCGCGTCCGAGGTTCGTTGACAGCATGGCGGCGAGGACGAGCGTCTTGAATGAGTCATTCAGGTCCTCGGAGGTCCTGAATGACTCATTCAAGACCTTTGGACCGGACTGCCGAGCGCTGGGCGGGGGCTCGCCCAGCCGCCCTGCCGAACACCGAGCCGGCAACTCACCAGGGCATGACAACGCCCGCCACCACACGGACACTCACCCCACGCGCGCGGGGAAAACCGGGGCGTCGGGTCTCGCCGCCGTCTCCAGCTCGCCGCCCGGGCCGGGCAGGTGCATCGGTACCGAACGGGGGCGGGCCGCCGCGCCGCGGCCTCGGCTTGTCGCCAGGACTTCGCGGTACCTCAGGTGGCCGTGGCCGTCCGCGCTCAAGCCGTGCCAGCGGCGGTCCGACACGGTCAGCTCCAGGTCCGCGTCCGGCCACGAGCCGGCCGTCAGCAGGACCGAGCCGCGGTTGCGGACTCGGCCGGCCAGGCGCCGGGCCAGCTGCGGGCGCACGCTGCCCGTCAGCGAGCGGCCGAGGACCACCAGGTCGAAGCCGTCCACCAGCGCCGACACGACGGCCACCGACTCCGCGCCGGGGTGCGGCACCAGTGCGACGCGCTCCAGGTCGACGCCGAGTTCCGCGGCCGCGGCCAGGCCCAGCTCCGGCAGGCCGGTGACCGCCGCCCAGGAGCCGTCGCGGGTCGCCGCCGCGAGCAGGGCCAGTACCAGTGACGTCGCGCCGCGCACCGACACCGTGGTGCCGCGGCGCAGGACGCCGCCGGGCAGGAGGTGGGCCAGCGCGGGCAGCACCGGCAGCTGCCCGGCCGGGTCCGGCTCGCCCAGCTGCGCCGCCGTGCGGACCCCCGGGATCCCCGCCAGCGCCTCCGGCACCGCCACGCCACCCACCTCCAGCACCACGTACTCGCACCGGAGACACCCGCGTGAGGAAGCCACAGGCGAACCCAGAATCATCGAACACTTGTTCGCATAGTGCGAGACGGCAGGGCCCCGTGTCAAGCCGGGCTCAACCGATCGGGGTCGCCAGGCGTGTACCCGCCATGGACGAAAACACCCCGCCGGAGGACCCCATCGGCCCGCTGGTTCTCCCCCGAGCCTCGAACGTCGCCGAGCGCGGCCAGGCACTGACCGGCCGTCGTGGACGGCGGGACGTGCTCGGCACGACCACGCCGACCACCTGGCCCACGATCGGCCTGCCCTCGCATCCGTTGTGACGCGGATCGCGGTCACGTCCGCCGCCACCACCTCGTCCTTGGGGTGAGCGAGAAAAGAGGACGAGATGCGCCGGATCCTGATCGTCGGCGGCGGGTACGCGGGCTTCTACACCGCGTGGAAGCTGGAAAAGAAGCTGCGGCGCGGCGAGGCCGAAGTCACCCTCGTCGACCCCCGGCCCTACCTGACCTACCAGCCGTTCCTGCCCGAGGTCGTCGCCGGGTCGGTCGAGGCGCGGCACGCCGCCGTGGCGCTGCGGCGGCACCTGCGGCGGACCCGGGTCATCGCCGGGAAGGTCACCGCCATCGACCACGCGCACCACGCGGTCAGGGTGCGGCCCGCCGACGGCGAGCCCTTCGAACTCGGCTACGACACCATCGTCGTCACCGCCGGGGCCGTCACCCGGACCCTGCCCGTGCCGGGCATCGCCGAGCAGGCGATCGGGCTCAAGCACGTCGAAGAGGCCGTCGCGATCCGGGACCGGCTGCTGACCTCGTTCGACCGGGCCGCCGCGCTGCCGGCCGGGCCGGAACGGCGGAAGCTGCTCACCGTCGCCTTCGTCGGCGGTGGCTTCTCGGGCGTCGAGGGCTTCGGCGAACTGCTGTCGCTCGCGACGGCGCTGCTGAAGCGCTACCCGGAACTGCACCGCGACGAACTGCGCTTCCACCTGGTCGAGGCGTCGGGCCGCATCCTGCCCGAGGTCACCGACCGGCCGGGACGCTGGGTCGTGCGGGAGCTGACGCGGCGGGGCGCGCACGTCCACCTGGACACGCTGGTGACGTCGGCGCAGGACGGCCACGTAGTGCTTTCGACCGGCGAAGAGTTCGACGCCGGGCTGATCGTCTGGACCGCGGGCAACGGCGCCAACCCCGTCATCGGCCGGCACACCGACCTCCCCGTCGACGAGCGTGGTTACGTCGTCGTCCGGCCGGATCTGCGGGTCGAGGGCGTCGCGGACGCCTGGGCCGCCGGGGACGACGCCGCCGTGCCCGACCTCGCCTCGCCCGTGCCGGGCGCGCGGACCGTGCCCAACGCCCAGCACGCCTACCGGCAGGGAAAGCTGCTGGCGCGCAACATCATCGCGGTGCTGCGTGGCCGGGAACCCCGCGACTACGTCCACCACAGCCTCGGCGCGATCGCGACGCTCGGGCTGGGCCGCGGGATCTTCCAGTACCGGCGGCTGGTGATCACCGGACTGGCGGCGTGGCTGATGCACCGCGGCTACCACGTGCTCGCCGTGCCGACCTGGGAACGCAAGGTCCGCGTGCTCGCGGTGTGGCTGACGCAGGCGCTGTTCGGCCGCGACATCCTGTCGCTGGCCTCGGTGCAGCACCCGCGCGACGCGTTCGTGGCAGCGGGCCTCACCGTCGCCGGCGAGGCCCGCCCGCCTCAGCCCGCGAACGGGCTCGCGTCGACCGCGCAGGTCTTGCCAGCGGCCGGGAACGTCCCCGAAATCAGGTAGTCCCGCTTGACCTGCTCGGTGCACGTGCTCGGCACGTACATCGACGAGTGCCCGTACCCCTCGGTCACGAACACCCGGGCGCGCGCCAGTTCCGCGGCGCCGTCCCGGGCCCCGGCCAGCGGCGTCGACGGGTCGTACCGGTTGTTGAGCACCAGGATCTCCGCCGACGTCGGGCGGTTCCACGGGCCGGTGAACCGGTCGGTGTCCTTCGCCTGCCAGAACGCGCAGCTCATCATGTCCAGCACACCGATCCGGCCGAAGTACGGGACGCGCTGGTCCTCGGATTCGGCGTACCGGCTGTAGATCGCCGGGTCGGTCGGGACGTCGCTGTCGGAGCACTGGATGGCGTTGAACGCCTCGGTCCGGTTCGAGGTGTACGGCTCGCCCGCCTTGAACGCGGCCGCCGCCGTGCTCGGCGCGTCATAAAGGCGCTGCAGCAGCGAAGCGATGTCCGGCCAGCCCCGCGAGTCCGACAGGTCGGCGGCCGCGTTGATGATGCCCGAGTACGTCCACGTCGCACCGTCCACAGTGATCGGTGCCTGCTTCGCGCGTGCGGTCAGCGCCGCCCACTTCGCCTTCGAGTCGCCGGAAGAGAACGCGCAGTTCGGGCCCGCTTCGGTGCACAGGCGCAGGAACTGGTCGAACGTCTGCGAAATCCCGGTGGCGACGTCCTGGCGGGTGTCCAGCGGGACGGTCTTGCCCGCACCGTCGTGGCCGGTCGCGTTGCCCGCGAAGTCCATGGTGCCGTCGAAGACCATCGCGCGGATCCGGTCCGGGAACAGGTTCGCGTACGTGGCACCGAGCTGGGTGCCGTAGGAAATCCCGTGGTAGGTCAGCTTCGGGTCGCCGACGGCGCGGCGCAGCATCTCCAGGTCCCGCGCGGTGTTGGCCGTCGAGACGTGCTCGAGGATCGGGCCCGCCTTGGCCGAACAGCGGTCGGCCAGCTCCTTGGACTTGGCGTAGAAGGCCGCGTTGCCGCTCGGGTCGCCGGGCATTTCCGGGAAAGACCCGAAGAACGACTCCTGCTCGGCGAGGGTGTCGAAGCAGCGCACGGCGGTGCTGGCGCCGATGCCGCGCGGGTCCCACGACACGACGTCGAATCGGGCGCGCAGCTGGTCGGAGAACAGCCACGGCCACTTGCCGCGCTCGCGCAGCCGCTGCAGGCCGGACGCGCCCGGGCCGCCGAAGTTGACGAACAGCGTGCCGATCTTGTGCGCGGGATCGGTGGCGGGTTCCTTGATGAGCGCGAGGTCGATCTTCGCGCCGGCCGGACGGTCGTAGTCGAGCGGCACCGAAGCGGTGGCGCACTGGAACCCGTCCTGGCAGTCGGTCCAGCTCAGCCGCGGTGTGGGAACGCTGTCGGCCGAGGCCGAAGCCACCGCGGGTACGGCCAGCGAGACCCCGAGCGCGACCACCAAGCCGCGCACGAAGCCTCCCCCAGTGAGACGACGCACAGAAAGTCCTTTCGAAGAACGGAAACGATCACCTCCCCAGACGGCTGAGGGGGTGGGGAGGTTGGCCGGGCGGCCGAAAAAGATCAGCTCGCCCGTGAGTTGTTCGCAGAACCGCCGGGGAGGGTTCCCGCTCGGCGCAGGCCGGTGCCCCGCTCGCCCGACGTCTTGAATGACTCATTCAGGTCTTCGGAGGTCCTGAATGAGTCATTCAAGACGCTGGCGCAACCCTGCGGACTGCCGCGGCGCCCGCCCACCCCCGGCGGAAAAGATCTGTGGCGCGGACTTGTGCTCCATGTCTATAGTACTAGGCAACTAGATAAATGGAGTTGCCGATGATCGAGTTCCACCTGGACGCGAGGTCCGGCTTGTCGCCGTACCAGCAGCTGGTCCAGCAGGTGCGGCACGCGCTGCGCCTCGGCCTGCTCAACGAAGGGGACCAGCTCCCGAAGGTCAAAGACGTGGTCGCTTCCCTCGCGATCAACCCCAACACCGTGCTGAAGGCCTACCGCGAACTGGAGCACGACGGGCTCGTCTCGGCCCGGCCCGGCGTCGGCACGTTCGTCACCGCGACGCTGAACGGCGGTGCGTCGTTCGCCGTGCTCGGGCCGCTGCGGCAGGACCTGCGCCGCTGGCTGGGCAAGGCGCGCAAGGCCGGTCTCGACGAAGAGAGCATCGAGGCCCTGTTGATGTCCACGTTTCGCGACTCCGCCAGAGAGGAAATAGCGTGAGCGTCCTGCGTGCCCAGGGTCTGGGCAAGAAGTACAAGCGCACCTGGGCGTTGTCCGGCTGCACCCTGGAAATCGAGCCCGGCCACGTGACCGGGCTGGTCGGGCCGAACGGGGCGGGCAAGTCGACGCTGCTCAACATCGCGTCCGGCATGCTCGAACCCACGACCGGCACGATCGAGGTGTGCGGCGGGGTGCCCGGCAGCGGGCCCGACCAGCTGGCGAAAGTCGGTTACGTCGCCCAGAACACGCCGGTCTACAGCGGGCTGAGCATCGAAGAGCACCTGCGGCTCGGTGCGCACCTCAACCCGCGGTGGGACACCGCGCTCGCCGAGAAGCGGATCGAACGGCTGGGGCTCGACCCGAAGCAGCACGCCGGGAAGCTGTCCGGTGGCCAGCGCGCACAGCTGGCGCTGACGATCGGCATCGCCAAGCGGCCCGAGCTGCTGCTGCTCGACGAACCGGTCGCCGCGCTGGATCCCTTGGCGCGGCGGGAGTTCCTGCAGGACCTCATGGAGGCGGTGGCCGAGCACGAGCTGTCCGTCGTGATGTCCTCGCACCTGGTCAACGACCTCGAACGGGTCTGCGACCACCTCATCGTGCTCGTCGATTCGCAGGTCCGGGTGATCGGCGAGGTCGAGGAACTGCTGGCCACGCACCACCGGCTCTCCGGGCCGCGGCGGGACGTCGAAACGCTGCCCGCGGACCAGCACGTCGTCTCCGCGAAGCACACCGACCGGCAGACCACCGTGCTCATCCGCACCGAGGCGCCGATCCTCGATCCCGTGTGGACGGTCGCGCAGATCGGCCTCGAAGACCTCGTCCTCGAGTACATGAGCAACCCCGCCGCCGCCCGTCCCGCACTGGAGGTCCTGCGATGACCTGGCTGACCTGGCGCCAGTTCCGCGTCCCCGCGCTGTCCGTGTTCGCCGTGCTGCTCGTGATCGGCGTGGTGCTCGCGATCACCGGCCCGGACCTGGTCGGGCGCACGAACTTCTCCGACCAGGACACCCTCTTCGCCGGGACGATCCTGGTGCTCTACCTGCTGCCCGCGGCGATCGGCGTGTTCTGGGGCGTCCCGATGATCACGCGCGAACTGGAAAGCGGCACGCACAGCCTGGTGTGGAACCAGACCGTCACGCGCAAGCGCTGGCTCACCACCAAGCTCGGCTTCGGCCTGCTCGTCGCGATGGTCGCGGCCGGCCTGCTCGGCTGGGCGGTGTCGTGGTGGGCGAGCCCGATCGACGCGCTCGCGGCCACGCAGACCGATCGCGGGATGCTCTCGCGCATCGCGCCGGTGGTGTTCGGCGCGCGCGGCATCGTCCCGATCGGGTACGCGGCGTTCGCCCTCGCGCTCGGCGTCGCGGTCGGGATGCTGCTGAAGCGGACGGTGGCCGCGATGGCCGTCACGCTCGTCGTGCTCGCCGGCGTGCTGCTCCTGGTGCCGAGCTTCGTGCGGCCGTACCTGCTGCCGCCGCAGACGATGACGGTCGCGATCGTCGGCGAGGACATCACGAACATCACCGGCGACGACACCCACGGGATCCTGGAGATCGGCACCCGGAACCCGGCCGGCGCGTGGGTGCTGGCGAACGAAACCGTGGACGCGAACGGCAACGTGGCCAGCCCGCTACCGGACTTCGTGCAGAGCTGCGCCCCGCGGCCGGGCCAGGGCCCGCCGGAACGCGGCTCCATGGAAGCGTGCATGTCCCAGCTCGGCCAGCACGGCTACCAGCAGCGCCTGACCTACCAGCCCGGTTCCCGGTTCTGGCCGTTGCAGTGGCTCGAACTCGCGCTCTACCTCGCCATGACGGCCCTGCTCACCTGGTTCTGCTTCCGTCGCGTCCGCCACCTTTCCTGAGCCGGTTCCTGGGGGAATCATGCGCACTCTCGCGGTAGCCACCGCCTTGACCCTGACGCTGTCCGCGGCGCCCGCCTCGGCGAGCACCACGCCGTACCTGCCCCGCCCGACCGGCCACGAGCCCGTCGGCGTGACCACACTGTCCGTTGTGGACCACTCGCGGCCCGATCCGTGGGTGCCGTCGGTGCCCTACCGGGAACTGATGGTCTCCCTCTTCTACCCCGCGGCTTCGGCGAACGGGCCGGCGAAGCAGTACATGACGCCGCTGGAGTCCGAGCGCAACCTCGAACGGGAGAACATCCCGGGGCTGCCGCTGGACATCCTGAGTACCGTCCGGACGAACGCCGTCGTCGACGCGAAACCGGCCGGGAGGTGGCACGGCCTGCCGCTCGTCGTGCTGTCCCCGGGCTGGACCCAGCCCCGCGCGACGCTCACCGCGCTGGCCGAAGACCTCGCCAGCCGCGGGTACGCCGTCGCGGCGATCGACCACACCTACGAAAACCGCGCGACCACCTTCCCCGACGGTCACGTCACCGGCTGCGCCGCCTGCGAAGTCGACGACCAGCCGGGGTTCTGGGAGAAGTTCACGCAGGTGCGGTCGAAGGACGTGTCGTTCGTGCTCGACGAGCTGCTGCGCTCGAAGAAGTGGGGCGCGCTCATCGATCCCGCGCGGATCGGCATGACCGGCCACTCCGCCGGCGGCGCGGCCACGACGCAGGCGATGCTGGCCGACGCGCGGATCCGCGCCGGGGCCGACATCGACGGCAGCATCCACGTGCCGCTGCCGTCGTCCGGGCTGTCCCGGCCGTTCCTGTTCCTGGGCAGCATGGACGACTACACGCCGGGGCAGCCGGGTCCGTACGACGACTGGGAAACCGACTGGACGCACCTCACCGGGTGGAAGCGCTGGCTCATGGTGTCCGGCACGGTGCACCAGTCGTTCACCGACCTCGGGGTGCTCGCCGCGCAGCTGGGCGTCGACCTCGGCGCGTCGATCGACGCGAACCGCGCCTTGGCCGTCACCCGGACCTACGTAAGCGCTTTCTTCGACCGGAACCTGCGCTGTCGTCCGCAGCCGCTGCTGGCCGCGCCGTCGCCCGCCTACCCGGAAGTGACCTTCATCGGATGAAGAACCTCATGGTGATCACCACGCTCGCGTTCACCTTGGCCGCGCCCGCCGCTTCGGCCGAACCGGCGCTCGCGCTGGCGAGGCCGACCGGCGACCGGCCGGTGGGCACGACTTCCCTGCCACTGGCCGACCTCTACTACCCGGCGGCTTCGGCGCGCGGCGCGCGGAAGCAGTTCATGACCGAAGCGGAGGCGAAAGCCGCCCTCGACGAAGCCGGGATCACCGCGATCCGGCCGTCGGTGCTCACCACGGTCCGCACCGACGCCTTCGTCGGCGCGCCCCCGGCCGGGCGGCACCTGCCCCTGGTCGTCCTGTCCTCCGGTGCGGAACTGACGTCACTCGCCGAAGACCTGGCCAGCCACGGCACCGTGGTCGTCGTGGCCGACCGCGGCGCGGACGTTCCGTCGGTGCTGGATTCGCTGCTCCGCTCGAAGTGGGCGGCGCTGATCGACCCGGCCCGGATCGGCGGGGACGCGAACACGATCGACGCGCGGGTCAAGGCCGGCTTCGACCTCGACGGCACCGCGCCCGCGCTCGACCGGCCGTTCCTGCACCTGGGCACCGGATCGGGTACCCGGCAACCGGACCGGCCGGCGGGCTGGAAGCGCCGGCTCACCGTCGCCGGGACGGCGCACCCGTCGTTCACCGACCTCGGCCTCGTCGGCGAACAGCTCGGTCTCGACTTCGGCGCGACGACACCGGCCGCGCGCACCCAGGCCGTCACGGCGGCGTACGTCCGGGCGTTCTTCGACGAGCACCTGCGCGGCGAACCCCAGCCGTTGCTGGCACAGCCGTCCGCGCAATATCCGGAGGTGAGCTTCGCCCGGACGTCGACGCCGTACCTGCCCGCGCCGACCGGAGACCGGCCGGTGGGCAGCACTTCGGTGTACCTCAAGGACACTTCGCGGCCCGACCCGTGGGTGCCGTCGGTGCCCTACCGCGAGCTGATGGTCTCGCTGTTCTACCCGGCGGCGTCGCCGGACGGCCCGAAGACGCGGTACCTGACCGCGGAAGAATCCGCGGCGCTGCTGACGGGCAGCGGCCTGGACGTGCCGCCGGACCTGCTCACGACGATGGTGACGAACTCGGTGGCCGACGCCCGGCCGGGTGGCAGGCACCTGCCGCTGGTCGTCCTGTCGCCCGGCTACACCAAGCCGCGCGCCACGCTCTCCGCGCTCGCCGAGGACCTGGCGAGCCACGGGTACGCGGTCGCGGTGATCGGCCACACCTACGAAAACAGCGGGCAGAGCATGCCCGGCGGGCGGTTCGCCGGGTGCGCGTCGTGCGAAGTCCCGCACGACAGCGATTTCTGGCGGAAGCTGGTGCTCGGCCGGGCCGCCGACGTGTCGTTCGTGCTGGATTCGCTGGCGCGCTCGAAGTGGGCGTCGCTGATCGACGCGTCGAGGATCGGCATGGCCGGGCACTCCATCGGCGGCGCGAGTGCCCTGCCCACGATGGTCGCCGACGCGCGGGTCAAGGCCGGGATGGACATCGACGGCACCACCGAGGTCCCGCTCACCGCGCCCGGCCTGGACCGGCCGTTCATGTTCGTGAGCCACCAGCTGGCGGCCACCGCGTGCGCGCCGGGCAACGAGCCGTGGGAGCGGGACTGGGCGCAGCTGACCGGCTGGAAGCGCTGGGCGGAGGTGGCGGGCACGCAGCACGCGTCCTTCACCGACGTCGGCCTGGTGGCGGACGAGCTGGGGGTCGACATCGGCGCCACGACGGGCGGCTTGCGTGCGCAGGCCATCACCCGGGCGTACGTCGCCGCGTTCTTCGACCAGCACCTGCGGGGCGTGCCGCGGCCGCTGCTCGACCGGCCCGGGTTCCCGGAAGTTTCCTTCTGCCGGTGAGGGGACGGCGGGAGCGGCATCGCCCGGGGGGATGCCGCTCCCGCCGCCGCCTCGGGATCGGCCGGACGTCGCACGGCCAGGCCACTCCGCCGCCGGTGACCCGCTCGCCCCACGTCTTGAATGACTCATTCAGGTCTTCGGAGGTCCTGAATGAGTCATTCAAGACGCCGGCGCAACGCTGCGGACCGGCGCCCGGAAGACCGCCCGCGCGACCCGCCTCGGCGTCACGCAGGCGGCGCGGGCGAGAACCCGTGCAGCGTCAGAGCTTGCCGCCCGCCACCGGGGGCATGTCCGGGGTGTCCTCGATCTCCGTCGCCGACTCGCGGTACAGGTGGTTCTCGACCTCGAACAGGTTGTCGCCCGCCCGCTCGACGACCGTCAGCAGCGTCGCCATCTGGGCGACCTCCTCCACCTGTTCCTTGAGGAACCAGCCCACGAACTGCTCGCCGAGGTAGTCCTCCTCGGCGCGCGCGGCCTTCGCCATCGCCTCGATGTCCGTCGTGACCGCGCGTTCCTGCGCCAGGGCCAGCTCGATCACCTCGTGCACGCTCGAGAAGTCGTTCCGGACGTCGCCGGTGCCCGGGATGGCCACCGGGTGGTCGCGGTCGAGCAGGTACCGCACCATCGCCAGCGCGTGGTTGCGCTCCTCGATCGCCTGCCGGTAGAAGCGCTTGGCCAGCCGCGGCAGGTCGCGCGAGTCCAGCCAGACGGCGAGCGCGATGTACTGCTGGGCGGCGGTGAACTCGTGGCTGATCTGGGTCTGCAGCAGTTCGGCGAACTTCCGGGTCTTGGCCATGTCCCACAAGGTACGACGGAACCGGGTGCGGTTCTACGATCGGAGCCGTGACCAGCACACTCGACCTCGGCGGCACGATCACCTGCGTCACCGGCGCGGCGGGCGGCATCGGGCGCGGGATCGCGCTCCGGTTCGCCGCGGCGGGCAGCGCGGTGGCCGTGCACCACCGGCGTCCGGGCGCCGCCGACGACGTCGTCGGAGCGATCGAAGCCGCCGGCGGGCGGGCCCGCGCGTTCGCCGCCGAACTCACCGACGACGCCGCCTGCCACGCCCTGCTCGACGCCGTCGCGGAGTGGGGCGGGCGGCTCGACGCGCTGGTCAACAACGCCGGCGTCCAGCCGGTCGAACCCCTCGAAGACCTCACGGCCGAGCGCTGGCGGGCGATGCTGGACGCGACCCTGACCAGCGCGTTCTCCTGCACCCAGGCCGCGGCGCGGCTGATGGGCGACGGCGGCAGCGTCACGCACGTCGCGTCGATCGAGGCCCGGCAGCCCGCGCCGGGCCACGTCCACTACAGCTCGGCGAAGGCGGCGCTGGTCATGCACGCGCGCGGCGCGGCGCTAGAGTACGGGCCGCGCGGGATCCGGGTCAACACGGTGTCCCCCGGCCTGATCGACCGGCCCGGACTCGCGCGCGACTGGCCGGACGGCGTCGGCCGGTGGCACCGCGCCGCCCCGCTGGGCCGCTTGGGCACCCCGGCCGACGTCGGCAACGCGTGCGTCTTCCTGGCGTCCCCGCTGGCGTCCTTCGTCACCGGCCACGACCTCGTCGTCGACGGCGGCGTCACCGCCCGCCCGACCTGGTAACCTGAAACACGTTCTAGTTTCAGGGGGTGCGATGACCTTCCCGGTGGTCGACGGCGTTCCGCCCGGGCGTGCCCTGCTCGGCACCCGGATCCGCGAGCTGATCGAAGCCTCGGTGCGCGTGCGCGACGACGAAGCCGACCTGGCCGCCGCGGCGCGCCGGGTCGAGGCGGTGACCGCGGCCCTGCGCGCGGCCGGGGAGGCGCCGCCGTTGCTGCTGGCCGCCCTCGAAGGCGGCGGGCACCTGAGCGTCAACAACCCCCTGGAAGGACCCGGGAACCCGCTGGCCCCGCCGCTGTCCTGGGTGGCGGTCGGCCCGGAGTCGGTGCGGGCCGAGGTGCTGCTCGGCGCCGCGCACGAAGGCCCGCCCGGCCGGGTCCACGGCGGCTGGGTGGCAGCGGTCCTCGACCACGTCCTCGGCCGCGCCACGGCGGCGGCGGGGTACCCGGGGATGACGGCGTCGCTGACGGTCGACTACCACCGGGGCACGCCGTACGCGGTCCCGCTCGTCGCCGAGGGGCGCCTCGTCCGCCGTGACGGGCGGAAGCTGCACGCGTCGGGCACGCTGCGCGCGGGCGACGAGGTCTGCGCGACGGCGACGGCGATCCTGGTGCACTTCAGCGCGGACCGGTTCCCGGTCCCCACGGACTGACGCGGCCCCGCCCCAGAGGTCTTGAATGAGTCATTCAGGACCTCCGAAGACCTGAATGACTCATTCAAGACCACTCAGGAACCGACTGTCGTGTGCCGGGGTGCCTCCGAACTGGACGTCGCCATCAGCACCGCGCAGATCGGCACCGCCATCGCCAGCGCCGCCAGCACGAACACCGGGAACAGGAACGAGAACACCTCCGTGCCGGACGGGTCCGGGGCCGCCGGGTCGAGGTGGAGGCGGACCGCCGCCATGCCGGTGAAGTGCATGCCCGTCACCGCCGCGCCCATCACCAGGCCCGCCGCCAGGCGGGGCAGCAGCTTGTCGAGGCCGACCGTGAACCACAGGGCCGCCGTGGCCGCGACCACCGCGATGATCACCGACAGCACCACCAGCACCGGGTCGTAGCCGATCGTCCCCTTGATCTGCACCGCCCACATGCCGGTGTAGTGCATCACCGCCACCGCGAGCCCGGTCAGCAGGCCGCCCAGCAGCAGGCGGCGCCAGGCGGACCGGCTCCGGACGCCGAACACCAGCAGGCCGCAGAACACCGCCACTATCGAAACGATCGCCGACACCGCCGTGCGGAGGATGTCGTAGCGCACCGGCAGGCCCGGCGTCGAAAAGCCGAGCATCGCGATGAAGTGCATGACCCAGATGCCGACGCCGCCGATGGACAGCGCCGCGAGCCCCAGCCACGCCAGCCGGACGCGCGGGTGGTCGGTGGAGCGCGCCTGCAGCGTGCAGGCGAGCCCGAGGGCGCATCCCACCACCGACGTCAGGTAGGCGAGCACCACGAGCCAGTGCCCCATCGCGAAATCGTTGTGGTCCATCGGCATTTTCCCGCTCCTGTCAGGCTTTCCGCGATCGCGGTGAGTGGTGTTCGGCGAGCGCGTGCTCGGCGGCGGCGATGAGGGTCCGCTTCGTGGACTCCGGGGAACGCGCGTCGCAGGTGACGACCTCCACCGCCGGCGGGACCTTGAGGGCTTCACGCACCTGCGCGGGCGCGTGCTGACGGGTGTCCTCGAACTGGTTGATGGCCACCAGGAACGGCAGGCCGCGCGACTCGAAGAAGTCGATCGACGCGAACGAGTCCGCCAGGCGGCGGGTGTCGACCAGGACGATCGCGGCCACCGCGCCGCAGACCAGGTCGTCCCACATGAACCAGAACCGGTGCTGGCCCGGGGTGCCGAAGACGTAGAGGATGAGGTCGTCGGCGAGGGTGAGCCTGCCGAAGTCCATCGCGACCGTCGTCGCGACCTTCCCCGGCACCGCTTCGGTCCGGTCGACGCCGACCGCCGCCGTCGTCATCATCGCTTCGGTGCGCAGCGGGTCGATTTCCGAGACGGCGCCGACGAACGTCGTCTTGCCCGCTCCGAAGCCGCCCGCGACGACGATCTTGGCCGAGGTGATCAGTTTGTCAGAGTGCACGTAGTCCACTGAGGACCCTTTCGAGCAGGTCGTTGCGTTCGTCCCAGGAGGCGTCCGCGGTGAGCGTGTCGCGGATGGACACCTGGCCGGCGCTGAGCAGGTCGCCGAGAAGCACCCGCGCCACCCCGAGCGGCACGCCGAGGTGGGCCGCGACCTCGGCCACCGAACGCTTCTGCCGGCACAGCTGCGTCACCGCGGCCAGGGGGTTGGTCGGGCTGAAGGACGCCGTGCGCCCCTCCGCCGTCGTCTCGACGAGGGCTTCCACCGCCAGGTCGACCTTCGGCCGCGTGCGGCCGGCGGTCCAGGCGTAGGGCCGGGCCAGCGACGCCGTGTGCCGCCCGCCCTCGCGTCGCCGGCCGTCGGTCACCGGGCCGCCCCCGGGGAGGCCGCCGGCCGCGCCGGGGTCTCGACCACCTTCCCGACCCGGTCCACGAGCAGCGTCATCTCGTAGCCCACCAGGCCGATGTCGCAGCCCGGGTTGGCCAGCACCACCAGGTTGGAGCCGTCGCCGACGTTCATCAGCAGCAGGAAACCCTGCTCCATCTCGATCACCGACTGCACGACCCGGCCCGCGGTGAACAGGTCGGCCGTGCCGAGCGCGAGGCTGGAGAGCCCGGACGCGATCGCCGAGAGCTGGTCGCCGCGGTCACGCGGCAGGGTTTCGTTCGCCGCCACGAGCAGGCCGTCCGCCGAGACGAGCGCGGCGTGCGCCACCCCGGGCACCTCCTGGGTGAACGCCGACACCAGCCAGTTCCGGGACCCGTCGGTCACTTCCATTCCTTCCTGCCGGGTACTCATCGCTGCTCCGCGTCCGGCTCGGCCGCGACCCGGTGGCGGGCCGCGCGCATGCCGCTGTAGTGCCGGGAAAGGTTGTTCCGCACCGCGGCGGGGTCGCGGAAGGACTGGTCCGCCTGCTGCGGCCGGCGCGGGGCGGCCGAGCCCGGTGCCAGCTGGGCCCCGGGCTGCCGCTCCGGCAGGCCCGAGTCGGTGATCCCGGCTTCGCCGACGGTCCCGACCGCGGCTTCCGCGGCCTGCCGCACCTGGTCGGCGGGACTCGCCCAGCCGTCCGGCCGCGCCGCTTTCGGCGGGTCATCGGCGAACCAGTGCGACACCATCTGGTCGAAGATCGGGGTCGGCGGGTTCGCCATCGGCGCGGGACCGGGTTCTTCGGCGGGCCACCGGGGTTCGAGCTCGTGCCGCGCGTTGCCGTTGACCCCGCCCGGGGGCAGCGCGAGCGCGCCGGGCCGCGCCGGCAGCTCGACCAGCACCAGCGCGCCGGGGACGTGCACGCTGGCGGTGATGCCGGCGCTCGCGGTCCGCGTGGTCGTCGGCCGCAGCCGGACGGTGATCCCGTGCGAGGCGGCCAGCCTGCTCACCACGAACAGGCCCATCCGGCGGGTGGTCTCCGGGCTCACCGACGCGCCGGCGGCCAGCCGGGCGTTGGCCGCTTCCAGGTCTTCGCGGCTCATGCCGAGGCCGGTGTCGACGACCTCGACCAGCACGCCGCCGTCGAAGCCGCGGTCGGCGGTGAGCACGACCTGCTCGTCCGGCGGCGACGACCGGATCGCGTTCTCCAGCAGCTCCGCGAGGATGTGCACGACGTCGGCCGCGGCTTCGGCCTGCACCGAGCCGCGCGGCGCGTTGCCGAGGGTGATGCGCTGGTAGTCCTTGACCTCCGACGTCGCCGCCCGCAGCAGCTCGACCGTGGCGACCGGGCCGGTTTCCCGCCGGACCGGCCGGCCGCCGGCGAGGACCTGCAGGTTCTCGCCGTTGCGCCGCAGCCGGGTGGCGATGTGGTCGATCTGGAACAGCTCGGCCAGCCGCTGCGGGTCTTGCTCGTCGGCTTCGAGGTCCTCGATCACCGAAAGCTGCAGCTCCACCAGCGACTGGCTGCGCCGCGACAGCGTCATGAACATCTCGCTGACCTGGATCCGCATCTCGGCCTGCTCGCCGACGGCGAGCCGGACGGCCTGCCGGTGCATGTCGTCGAAGGCGCGGGCGAGCTGGCCGACCTCCTCCTCCGAGTCGACCGGGAGCGGCGGGGTCGCGCGCCAGTCGACGTCCTCGCCCTCCCGGATCCGCTCGATGGTGCCGGGCAGCCGGCGGCGCGCGGTGTCGAGCGCGGCCGCGTGCAGCCGCCGGATCGGGGCCACCACCGATCGTGCGACGGCGAGCGCGATGGCGAGGGCGCCGAGCAGCGCCGCGAGCACGAGTGCGGCGTCGCGCAGTGCGTCCGAGCGGGCGAGGTCGGTCTGCGCGCCGACCGCGTCCGAAAGCGTTTTCACCTGCTCGGCCAGTACGGTGCCGAGCACCGCGCGCTTCGCCGCGGGGCCGCCGGCACCCTGGCTGGTGGCCGCGGCGAACCGGGCGGCCGCCGCACCGGCCGGCAGCACCCGCCGGATCTGCCCGATGAGCACGGCTTCTTCGGCCGCGGCACGCTCGGCCACCGCGGCGGCGCCGCCGCCCGCCACCGCTTCCTGGACGGCGAGCACGGTCCTCAGCTGCACCAATCCCGCGCTGAGGCTCGCCGACGCGCCGAGATCGGCATTTCCGGCTTGGCCGACGACGCCCGAGATCACTTCGCTGAGCGCGACCGTGAAGTCGTGGTAGGCGGTGGTTTTCGCGCCCGCGGAACCGTCCAGCTGGCGCAGGTCGGCCAATTTCCCGAGCTGATCTTCCAATGTGCGCGCCAGTTGCGGGGTGAGCTGCGAAAATGCGGCGTCCCGGCGGACCGACGCGGCTTTCCCGTCGACGGCGGCGGTCTGCGCGGCGGCGCCGTCATGGATCATCTCGTCGTCGACGAGCCCGGCCAGTTCGGAAATCCCTTGCACGACGGGCATTTGATCGCGTACGGCGCTGAGCTCGCCGGCCTGGGCGAGCTCGCCCTGCACCCGGGCCCCGGCCAGTAGCAAGGCGACCAGGACGGGCAGCAGGAGCACAACGGAGATCTTGGTGCGCAACCCCCAGGCGCCCGGATTCCAGGAGGGGGTGGAACGACGTATGTCTTCTTTCATCGGTGGCGTGGCTCGATTCGTACCGGTGGCCCGAGAACGATTTCCGGTTCCTTTTCCGCGGAATTCAGGCGGTGACATAACCCCGGCCGGGCCGGTGCTGTCAAGGAACGCGAGCCGTTTCCCCCGTACGCATCAGCTACACAGGGTGAACTTCCACCGCACGTCTTTTTACCCTTGCGGAGGGTGAGATCGAGTCGAAGAACGCACGGGATCCCGTGCGGGGTAGGTGATTTTCCGTCTTGGCGGGACGAGCGCGTCCCGCCGAGGCGAAAGTGGACTCAGGGCCGCCCGAGCACAGACCGTGGTCCCCGCGCCCGAGCGCCCCAATGTGGCCTTGGGTGCGTCAGACGCACCCAAGGCGGCCTTCGGTGCGTCTCACGCACCGAAGGCCGCCTTGGGGCGCTTGAGACCGGGGCGGGCCGTGTCAGCTCGCGCGGACCGCGGTCACCCCGGTCAGCCGGTTGTCCACCGGGTGGCTGTCGCCGTCGTAGCGGCCGTCGAGGTTCGCCGTCACCTCGAACTCCGCCTGCCCCGCCGCGGCGTCGGCCGCCGTGTAGCTGTAGGCGAACGGGAACTCCACGCGGCTGCCCGCGGGCACCCACTGCGTCAGCTGCCCGACCTCCTCGAAGTACCCGCTCTCACCCTTCCGGCGCAGCGAGACGACGACCCGCTCGTCGTAGCGGTTGTTCACCACCGACACCTTGACCGGCTTGGTCTGCCCCGCGCGGGCCTGCGCGGGCAGCGACAGCCCGGTCAGCGTGACGTCGTGCGTCTCGACGTGCACGACCTGGCTGCCGGTCCCCGAGCGCCCGTCGTCGGTCGTCGCGCTGATCTCCAGGCGGTAGTCGCCGTCGGCGGCGTAGCGGTGCGTCAGCGAGGCGTTCGACGTGAGCGCCACCGACGTGCCGTCACCGAACTTCAGCTCGCCGCTGACCAGCGGGCGGCCGAGGCTGTCGCCCGCGTTCGGCGACATCTGGATGTCGTCGAACACCGACTTCACGCCGGAGTAGAGGTACACGTTGGGCGTCAGCGCCGGCGCGGTCGTCAGCCGGATGTCGTACCAGGACGCGAAGTCGGCGTCGGTGCCCACCCGGAGCCAGTACTGCTGCCCCGCCGTGGCCGTGAAGACCACGCGCTTGGTGCTGTCCAGCTCCCCCGCACAGTCCACTTCGGACAGCTCCGGGCCGCGGTACACCGCGACCGACGCCGACCAGCGGGCCCGCCGCTCCACGCTGATCGACCGGGTGCGGTCCGGGGTGTACCGGTACCACACCGAGTGGTCGGCCTCGGGATCACAGCTCGCCGTCACCTCGCCCGGCTCGCTCGTGGACCGCGACAGGTCACCCGAGAACGTCCCGGGCAGCGTGGCCTCGGCGGCCGCCGCGAAGTCGTCGTTCGCCTCCCTCGGGACACTGGAAAGGGCCAGCGTGGCCACCTGGCCGACGCCGGCGTACGGCTTGAACACCATGATGTGGTACGTCTGCCCGGCGGTGACCGGGAACGTCACCGACGGCCCGTTGTTCCACTGCGCGCAGGCGCCGGGCACCTGGGTCAGCGCCCCGCGCCCGCCGGTGTAGACGGCGATGAACGGCAGCTGGTTCGCGCCCGTGGGCAGCGCCCGGACGAACCCGTCGGCGGACGCGGTGTAGTCGTACCAGACGCTCGTCGCGAACGAGGAGTAGCACGAGGTCGGGTCGTCGGCGCTCTTCGTCGCTTCCCCGAAGTCCTGGGTCACTTGGAAGGGCAGTGCGGTGACAGCGGTGGCGGTGTCGAAATCGTCGTTCGATGCGACGTCGGCGTGCGCGGTGGCGGGTGCCACCAGCGCGGCCGCGACGGCGAGCCCGGCGACCAGCAGGCGCCGGAAAGCGGTGTGCCTCATCTTGTTCCCCCCAGTGTTCAGACGGCGGCGATGCGCGTGCCGCTCGGTTTGACGGTCGTGGCGATGGCGATCACTTCGTTGTCCGACAGCCGGGCGTCGCGCAGCGGGTAGTCCAGCTTCAGCTCGGCGCGGAAGGTGACCTTGCCGTCGACCGCGTCGTCGGGGGTGAAGGTGTAGGCGAACGGGAACCGCACGGTCTTAGTGGAGCGCGCGGGCACGGTCAGGGTGAGCGTGGCGATCTCCCGCCAGTACGGCCCGTCGTTCCTGGACAGCACGACCGTCGCCGTTTCGGTGTACCGGGTGTTGCTCACGTCGACCGAGATGGGCTTGCTTTCCCCGGCGCGGGCCGCGGTGGGCACGGTGAACTTGGCGATCCCGACATCGTGGGTGGTCACCGTGACCTGCGTCGTCTTCGTGGCCGTGCGGCCGTCCGGCGAGGTCGCGTGGAGGGTGACGGGGTACGTGCCGTCGTTGGCGTAGTGATGGGACACGGACCCGGTGGTCGCCGGGGCGGTGGCGCCGTCACCGAAGTCCCAGGAGACGGTCATCGGCTTGTCGATGTCGTTCCAGGACTCCGCGGAGAACGAGACGTTGTCGTAGACCGTCGGGTACGACGGCGACTGGGAGATCGACGGGTCCAGCGCCGGCGCGTCGTCCAGGAAGAGCGTGGTCGGGTTGTAAGTCTGGGACGGACCGGTCACGCGGACGTAGTAGGTCGTGCCGGTGGCGGCGCGGAACGCGGTGGGCGGCCCGAACGAGTCGTTCTTGCAGGCGACCTGCTTCAGCTCCGGCAGGCTGTTGCCGGTGTAGACCGACACGGCTCCATCCCCCGTGGTCCGCGCGGTGACCGACTTCGCCTCCCCGGTGTTCGTGTAGGCGTACCAGACCGAGGGGACGAGGTTGCCCTCGAACTGGCAGGTCGACTCCGGCTCGTCGGCTTCGTAGGAGGCGACCGAGAAGTCCGGCTGCGCGGAGAACGGCAGCGACGGCACGGGCTGCGCGTTCGCGTAGTCGTCGTTGGCCGCGGGCGGCACCGAGGCCAACGAGAGCGACAGCGCTCCGCCCGGCACGTCGTAGCCGGAGATCATGATGGAGTACGTGGTTCCGGCCTTCGCCAGGAATGTCGCGTCCGCGCCGATGCCGCAGCCGTTGTCGACGCCGCGGAGCGCGCCACGCGTTCCGGTGTGGACCGCGAGGATCATCTCGGGGTCGCTGCCCTTGGTCGAGGCGCGCAGGTACCCGTCCGCGGTGGCCGTGTACCGGAACCAGACGGACGCCCGGACGTCGGACGACTGGCACCACGACGGGTCGTCGACCGCCCGGGTGGCCTCGCTCGTGTCCTGCTGCGCGGTGAACGGCAACGCGGTGATCGCCGTCGCCTGGTCGAAGTCGTCGTTGGACGGTGGCGCCGCGTGCGCGACGCCCGGTACGAGCAGCGCGAACGCCGCCGTGATCGCGGTGGCCAAGGCGATCCGGCCGCGCGATCGCAACGAAAGCAGCACGAGTCATCCCCCCAGATGTGTCCCGTCCCCACACTCGCGGTGAGGATCCCCGCCGGGCACATCGACCGGAGGGGGTCCGGTGTGACCGATCCGGCCGGAATTAGCCCGGACGTCGCAACCGTGCTACTCCGGGTAGACCGCGGGGTGCGGACCACCCGCACCCCGCGGTCCGCTACCGGGCGGGGACCCGGCTCAGCCGCTCGCTCATCGTCCGCAGCAGGACGTCCTGGTGGCGGGTGAGGAAGAAGTGCCCGCCGGGCAGCGGGACCAGTTCGAAGCCACCCGTGGTGTGCTCCGCCCACGCCGCGACCTCGTCGACCGACGCCACCGGGTCCTCGGTGCCGGTGAACGCCACCACCGGCGTCGCGAGCCGGACGCCCGGCGGGTGCCGGTAGGTCTCCACCGCGCGGTAGTCGTTGCGCAGCACCGGCAAGATCATCCGCACCACCTCGTCGTCGCCGAGGAGACCGGCTTCCGTGCCGCTGAGGCGGCGCACCTCGGCCAGCACCCCCTCGTCGGAGCGGGTGTGGACGCGGTCGTCACGGTAGCGGTCGGGCGCGCGGCGGCCGGAGACGAACAGCGCCACCGGCGCCGGGCCCGAGTCCTCCAGCCGTCGCGTCACCTCGTACGCCACCATCGCGCCCATGCTGTGCCCGAACAGCGCCAGCGGCCGCTCGCCGAGCCCGCGCAGGAGGGCGGCGATCTCGTCGGCGAGCCCTTCGACGGTGGGGACGAAGGGCTCCTTCCGGCGGTCCTGCCGCCCCGGGTACTGCACCGCGAGGACTTCGACGTCCGGGGCGAGCGCCCGCGACACGGGGAAGTAGAACGACGCCGAGCCGCCCGCGTGCGGCAGGCACACCAGCCGCGCCTTCGCCGCCGGTGCCTCGTGGAACCGGCGGAACCAGCGGTCCGCGGTCACCACGTGACCGGGAGCTCGGCGACGCGGTAGACGCCCAGCCCGCCCGGCGGCACCTCCTCGGCGGGGACGGCCAGCCGCAGGCCGGGGAGCCGGGTGAACAGCGTCGAGAAGACGACCTCGAGCGCGGCCGTCGCGAAGTTCATCGCGACGCACTGGTGCGGGCCGTGGCCGAAGGTCAGGTGCGTCTTGTGGTCGCGGCGCAGGTCGAGCTCGTGCGGCGCCGGGAACGCCTCGGGGTCGCGGTTGACCGCCGGCGTCGCGAGGATGACGCCCTCGCCCGCGTGGATGGTCTGGCCGCCGACCTCGATGTCCTCGGTGGCCAGGCGCGAGATGATGTCGCCCGCCGAGATGTAGCGCAGCAGCTCCTCCACCGCGCGCGGTGCCGCACCCGCCGGGTCGGCGCGCAGGACGTCGGCCTGCGCCGGGTTGTCCAGCACCGCGAACGCGCCGAGGGAGATCATCGTCATCGTGGATTCGTTGCCCGACACCGTGACCAGCATCGCCGAGTTGAGCAGCTGCTGGAAGCCGATCTCGTCGGGCCGCTCGTCGAAGCTGGTGACCATGTGTGTGGCCAGGTCTTCGGCCGGCTCGGCGCGCTTGCGCTCGAAGAGCTTGGTGTAGAAGTCGGACAGCGTGTAGATCGCCGGCACCATCATGTCCGGCCGGGTCGCCAGGTACTGGACGTGCTCGGTGTAGACCGCGCGGTCCTCCTCCGGCACGCCGAACAGCTCCGCCATCATCAGCGACGGGAACGGCACCGCGAACGCCGAAACGAGGTCCGCGCCCGGGCCGTCGGCCAGCATGCCGTCGATCAGCTCGTCGACGATCTTCTGGATCTTCGGGCGCATCGCCTTGGCCTGGCGCAGCGTGAAGCTCGGGATCACCAGCTTGCGCTGGGCGTTGTGCTCCGGGTCGTCGAGCTGCGCGAACGTCAGCGCGTCGCCCTCGGGCACCGGCTGCGGCATGCCGGTGCCGGGCATGATCTTGGCGTTGTTCGGGAAGTCGGGGTGCGAGCGGGCGGCCGAGAGCCGCGGGTCCGACAGCAGCGCGCGGGCTTCCGCGTAGCCGGTGACGACCCAGGCCTGCTTGCCGTCGACCAGCTTCACCTTCGACAGCGGTGCCTTCTCGTGGAGTTCGCCGTACGCGGCGGGCGGGTGGTACGGGCACTTGCCGCGCGGCAGCGGGAACGACGGCGCCTCGGTGGCGGGGTCGAGGGTTTCGGTCACGGGAGGTCTCTCCGATCGGTGGGGGTGTTGGGGGTGATACTGACGACCAGCGGGACCCGCTTCGGTCCGAACAGCAGATGGGATTCCTGGTACTCGACGACGCCGTCGACCGTCCACATCGGAAGGTGGTCGAACAGCGCGTTCAGCGCACCGGTCAGCTCGACGCGCGCGAGCATCGCGCCGAGGCAGAAGTGGATGCCGTGCCCGAACGTCAGGTGGCGGTTCGGGCTGCGGCGGATGTCGAACACGTCCGGGTCGGCGAACACGGCGTCGTCGTGGTTCGCCGAAAGCATCCACGGCACGACGACCGCGCCCGCCGGGATCACGTGCCCGGCGACCTCGGTGTCCACTGTGGTGTAACGCTGCAGCCGGGTGGACGGCGGCCGGCACCGCAGCACTTCTTCGATCGCGCCCGGGATCAGCGCCCGGTCGGCCCGCAGCGCGGCCTGCGCTTCGGGGTGCTCGGCCAGCAGCACGAGGGCGTGACCGAGCACGGCGGCGGTGGTGAGGTGCCCGGCCTGCAGGATCTGCACGGCCAGGCTCGCCACCTCGGGGTCGGCCAGCTGCTCGCCGTCCAGCCGCGCGCGCACCAGGTCGGAAATCAGCCCGGGCTCCGGTTCGGCGCGCCGGCGCGCGCACAGCTGGAGCAGGTAGCCCATCAGCTCCAGGAACGGGCCGCCCAGCGCGTTGTCCGCCGCCGCCCGCACGGCCGCTTCGTCGGTGAGGTCCGGTGGTTCGATGGCCATGATCTGCTCGACCAGCGACCGGAACGCGCCCGCGTCGGCGGCCGGGATGCCGAACAGCTCGGCGATCATCGTCGCGGGCAGCTCGACCGTGAAGTGCTCGACCGCGTCGAAGCCGCCCGACGGCGCCCGGTCGAGCAGGTCCACCGCGATCTCGGTCACGCGCGGGCCGAGATCGCGCATCTTCCGCGGGGTGAACGCCTGCGCCGCCAGCCGCCGCAGCTTGCCGTGCTGCGGCGGGTCGGCGACGAGCATCATCCCCTCGGTCAGGTTCGGCACGCCCTCGGGCAGCACCCGCGCCGGGTTGCTGGAGAACGTCGCCGGGTCCTTGGTGACGCGCTCGACGTCGGCGTGGGCGAAGACGTGGTGCGCGCCGGACGCGTCGACGTGCACCCCGCCGTCCTCCCGCTTGCGCCGCAGCCAGGCGAGCTGCTCGCCCGGGCCGAACCGCGCCGACGGGACGTCCTCAGTGGACAGTGTGCTGGTCACGCCCGCCGCACCCGGACGCGGACGCTCTTCGGCGTGAACAGCTCGCTTTCGTAGAACTCGACCGGCTCGTCGGTCAGGACCTCGATCGAAGAGTAGCGGCGCAGCAGGGCTTCGATGCCGAACTTCGCCTCGGTCTTGGCCAGCGCCGCGCCGAAGCAGTAGTGGATGCCGTGGCCGAAGGTGAGGTTGCGGGCGGCGCCGCGGTCGATGTCGAACGCGTCCGGGTTCGCGAACACCTTCTCGTCGTGGTTGGCCGACAGCAGCGACAGGAAGACCATGCTCTTCGCCGGGATGGCGACGCCGCCGAGTTCGGTGTCGGTGGTGGTGAACCGCTGCAGGCGCGGCACCGGCGGGGTGAACCGCAGTGCCTCGTCGACCGCGGCCGGGATCAGCGCCGGGTCGGTGCGCAGGCGCGCCTCGACGCCGGGGTGCTCGCCCAGCCGCAGCACGAAGTTCGCCAGCACCGAGGCCGAGGTGATGTGCCCGGCCTGCAGCAGCTGGATGGCGAGGTTGACGGCTTCGTGGTCGGCGAGCCGCTCACCGTCCACTTCGGCCTGGAGCAGGTCGCTGATGAAGCCGTCGCGCGGGTTCGCGCGCAGCTCGGCGCAGAGGCCGGCCATGTACTGCTGCATCTGGACGAGCGGGCCGAACATGGCCGCCTGCATGGCGGCGTCCATCTCGGCGGCGTCGTTCGGGTTCGGCACGGTGACCTGCAGCAGCGCCTCGGTCCAGGCGATGAACTGCGGCAGGTCGGTCTTCGGGATGCCGAGCAGCTCCGACACCACGACCAGCGGCAGGTACTGCGAGAACGCCGTGACGAAGTCGAACTCGTCACCGGGGACGGCGTCGAGCAGCTCCTCGGCGATCTGCGCGATGCGGTCGTTGAGGTCCTTGACGCGCTTCGGGGTGAACGCCGCGCTGGCGATCCGGCGGACCTTGGTGTGCGCGGGCGGGTCCATCACCGCGAGCATGCCGGCGGACAGCTCCGCGGCGGCCTGCGGCATCACGTGCGACGGGTCGCTGGAGAACGTGCCGGGGTCGGCCAGCGCCTGCTGCACCTCGGCGTAGGTGAACACGTGGTGCATGCCGAACGGGTCGCGCAGCACCGGGTTGGCCGCGCGCATCCGGCCCAGCCACGGCAGCGTGTCCGACAGTCCATAACGGACGGACGGGGGCAGCAGCGCCGGGTCGATCTGCGGCATGACGAAGTCGGTCATCTTGTTCCTTCTCTTGGGTTTCAGAGGTTCTCGAGCCAGGCGCGGACGGCGTCGGCGGTCGTCGTGGCGTGGTTTTCCATCATCGACCAGTGGTTGCCGGGCACGTCCACGCCGACGTGGTCCGGGGTCCAGGTCGGCCGCCAGGCGTCGCCTTCGCTTTGTTCTCCGCTCACCGACTGGAGGGATTCGGTGGCGCGCACGAACAACGTCGGCACGGCGGTGTCCGCCGGGGTCCAGTCGGCGAACACGCGGAAGTAGCAGCCCATGCCGGTCAGCTTGCGGTCGTCGATGCCGCCGGCTTCCTCCTCGCGGTCCTGGGCGCTGGTGACGAAGGTGCTCTTGAACCGGTCGATCTGCCCGCTCTGCGGCACGTAGGTGTCCATCAGCACGATGCCTTCCGGCGGCGAGCCGAGCTGCTCCAGGTGCGTGGCGACGGCGTGCGCCAGCCAGCCGCCGGAGGAGTGACCGAGCAGCACGAACGGCGTGCCACCGGCGGCGTTCCAGACCAGTTCGGCCTGCAGTTCGACGGTCGCTTCCACGGTGGCGGGCAGCAGTTCGCCGGGCCGGAACCCCGGCGCCGGGATCATGGTCAGCTCGCGCTCCCCCCGGAACCCGGCGGCGAACCGCGCGTACTGCTGGGCGCCGGTGATCGCGACGGGCGCGGCGAAGCAGAGCAGGGCGGGGGTCGTGTCGCCGCGGGCGAGGCGGACCGGTTCCGACAGCTGCTTCAGGTCGTCGAGGCGCTCGAACGACGGGCGCAGGCGCGAAGCCGCCTTGATGAACTCGACGGCTTCGGCGATCTTGCCTTCGTCGCAGGCCTTCCGGTAAAGGATCTGGATGGAACCGGTCTCCTCCTCCGGCACTGTGTCCTCAGTGGACGCTTCTTGTGCCACGGGCACCAGCTCGCCGCTGAGGAACTCGACCAGCGCGTCCGGCGTGGGGTGGTCGAAGACGAGCGTGGCGGGCAGCCGGAGCCCGGTGAGCCCGATCAGCCGGTTGCGCAGCTCGACGGCGGTGAGCGAGTCGAAGCCCATTTCGGGGAAGCCGACACCGGCCGGGATCGCGTCCGGCCCGGCGAACCCGAGCACGCCGGCCACCTGCGTCAGGACGACGTCCCGGAGCGCGTCCCCGGTGAGGCCCTCGACCGATACGGCTTCCGAGGCGGCCTTGCGGGCGGCGAGCCGCACGAGCCCCCGCAGCAGCGGTGGCACGCCCCCGGTCCCGAACTGCCGCCGGAGCGCGGCGACGTCGAGGTGCATCGGGACCAGGACGGCTTCCGCCGTCGTCCGGGCGGTGTCGAAGAGCCGTAATCCTTCCTCTGTGGACAGTGGCCGCAGCCCGGCGCGGCTCACCTTCTCGCGGCCTTCGGTGCCAAGCTGGCGGGTGAGGTCGCTGGCTTCGTCCCAGAGCCCCCAGGCCAGGGACTTGGCCGGGAGCCCGTTCGCGTGCCGGTGGGCGGCGAGGGCGTCCAGGTAGGCGTTGGCCGCGGCGTACCCGGCCTGGCCCGCGTTGCCGAGGATCCCGGCGGCCGAGGAGAAGAGGACGAAATCGGTGAGGTCGTGGGTCAGCTCGTGGAGGTTCCGGGCCGCGTCGGCCTTGGGCCTCAGCACGGCGCTGAGACGCTCGGGGGTGAGACCGTCGAGCAGCCCGTCGTCGAGCACACCGGCGGCGTGGACGACGGTCCGGAGCGGGAATTCGGCGGGGATGTCGTTCAGGACCGCGGCGAGCGCGTCCCGGTCGGCGGCGTCGCACTCGGCGACGGTGACCCGCGCCCCGGCGGCGGTCAGGTCCGCGACGAGCTGCTCGGACCGTCCGGCGGCCCGGCGGCTGGTGAGCACGATGTGCCCGGCCCCGGCCGCGGCGACGTGCCGCGCGACGAGGCTGCCGAGAAGCCCGGTACCCCCGGTGATGAGCACGGTCCCGGCCGGGTCGAATCCGGAGTCCTGCGCCTCGGTGTCGACCGCGAGGCGGGCCAGGCGCGGTGCGAGAACCTGCCCGTTCCGCACCGCGACCTGGGGTTCCTCGCCCGCCGCGAGCCGGTCGAGCAGCTCGCGCGGGGTGTCCGCCTCGGCGTCGATCAGCACGAACCGGCCCGGCTGCTCCGTCTGCGCGGACCGCACCAGGCCCCACACCGCGGCCGCCGCCAGGTCGGGCACATCTTCGCCCGGCCGGGCCGCCACCGCGCCCCGCGTGACGATCACCAGGCGGCCGGACTCCCCCTGCAGCTTGGCCAGCGTCGACGCCGTGACTTCGTGCACGTCGCCCGCCGGGACCTCGAACAGCTCCGCGGGTCCGGCCGAAGGGGGTGCGCCGACCGGCGTCCAGCGCACGTGGAACAGCGGGTCGCGGCCCGCGGTCACCGTCGAGACCGGGCGCGTGGCCAGCGAGCCGATCGTCGCCACCGGGGCGCCGGTCGGGTCGGCGAGGTCGAGGTGCCCGTCCGGGGTCAGCCGGACGCGGATCGCCGAAGCGCCGACCGCGTGCAGCACGACATCGGTCCACGCGAACGGCATCTGCGCGCCGCCGTCGCCGTCGCCCGCCACCATGCGGGCGTGCAGGGCCGCGTCGAGCAGCGCCGGGTGCAGGCCGAAGCGGCCGGCGTCGTCGATCGCGACCTCGGCGAAGACCTCCTCGTCCCGGCGCCAGACCGCACGCAGTCCCTGGAACGCCGGGCCATAGCCGAAGCCGCGCTCGGCCAGCGCCGCGTACGCGCCGTCCAGCTCGACGACGGTGGCACCCGAGGGCGGCCACTCGGTCAGGGGAAGCCCCGGGACCGGGCTCGTGCCGAGGACACCGGAAGCGTTGCGGTTCCACGGGTCTTCGGAACCCGCCGGTCGCGAGTGGACGGTCACCTCGCCGGACGCGCCGACCACCACCTGCACCTGGATGCCGCCCACCGGCGGCAGCACGATCGGCGCCTCCAGGGTCAGCTCGTCCAGCACCGGACGGCCGGCGTGCGCCCCCGCCTGCAGCGCCAGCTCGACCAGCGCCGTGCCGGGGACCAGGACCGTCCCGAGCAGGCTGTGGTCGGCCAGCCACGGGTGCGTGCGCAGCGACAACGCGCCGGTGCACACCAGCCCGCCGGACTCCGGCAGCGGGACGACCGCGCCGAGCAGCGGGTGGTCCGCCGTCGCCAGGCCGGCCGAGCTGACGTCGCCGGCGCCCGCCGGGGATTCGAGCCAGTAGCGGTCGCGCTGGAACGCATACGTCGGCAGGTCGACGCGACGGCCGCCGTCGAGGGCCGCGGTCCAGTCGACGCGCACGCCGCGGACCCACGCCTCGGCGAGCGACGTCAGCAGCCGGGTGGGGCCGCCGTCCTCGCGCCGCAGGGTGCCGACGGCGACGACCGTCCGCTCCGCCGTCTCCTCGATCGCCATGGTGAGCACCGGGTGCGGGCTGCACTCGACGAAGACGCCGTAGCCGTCGGCCAGCAGCCGCTTCGTCGCGCCGGCGAAGTCGACGGTCTCGCGCAGGTTCCGAGCCCAGTAGGCCGCGTCCAGCACGGCGGTGTCGAGGAACTCGCCGGTGACGGTCGAGCAGAACGGGATGTCCGCGGTGCGCGGCGTGATCGGCGCCAGCACCTCCAGCAGCCGGTCGTGGATGCGGTCGACGTGCGCGGAGTGCGACGCGTAGTCGACCGGGATCAGCTTGGCGCGCACGTCGTCGGCCGCGCAGCCCGCGACGAACTCGGCCAGCAGGCCCGCGTCGCCGGACACCACGACCGAGGCCGGGCCGTTGACCGCCGCGAGCGACAGTTCGCCGCCCCAGTCGGCCAGCCGCTTCGCCGCCGCCTCGGCGGACAGGGCGACCGACGCCATCCCGCCGTCACCACCGAGTGCCAGGATCTCCTTGCTGCGCAACGCGACCACCCGGGCACCGTCCTCAAGGGACAATGCACCCGCGACGACCGCGGCGGCGATCTCCCCCTGCGAGTGCCCGACGACGGCGGCGGGCTCGACCCCGTGGGCCCGCCACACCGCGGCCAGCGAGACCAGCACGGCGAACAGCACCGGCTGCACGACGTCGACGCGGCCGAGGTCGCGGTTCTCGCGCAGCACGTCCACGACCGAGAAGTCCACAAAGGATGACAGCGCGGCCGCGCACTCGGCCAGCCGTTCGGCGAAGACCGGCGACGAGTCCAGCAGTTCGACGGCCATCCCCGGCCACTGCGATCCCTGGCCCGGGAAGACGAACACGACCTTGCCGGGCCGGGCCGCCGTACCGCGCACCACCTGGGCCCCTTCGAGCCCGGCGGCGAAGTCCGCGAGATCCCGTCCGAGCACGACGGCCCGGTGGTCGAAGGCCGCCCGCGTGGTGGCCAGCGACCACCCGATGTCCAGGGGCTCCCCCGCCACTCCGGCGAGCGCCTCGGCCTGCCCCCGCAGCGCCCCCGCGCTCCGCCCGGACAGCACCCACGGCACCAAGCGCCCCAATGTGGCGTTCGGTGCGTCCAGCGCACCCAATGTGGCGTTCGGTGCGTCAGACGCAACCAACGCCACATTGGGGTGCTCCGGGGCCTCCAGGATTACGTGGGCGTTGGTACCGCTGACCCCGAACGACGAGACCGCCGCCCGGCGCGGGCGGCCGGTTTCGGGCCAGGGGCGCGCTTCGGTGAGCAGTGAGACCGCGCCCGACGACCAGTCGACGTGCGGCGACGGCTCGTCGACGTGCAGCGTCGCCGGCAGCACGCCGTGCTTCATGGCCTGGACCATCTTGATCACGCCCGCGACGCCCGCCGCGGCCTGCGTGTGCCCGATGTTCGACTTGACGCTGCCCAGCCACAACGGCTCCGAGCGCTCCTGCCCGTAGGTGGCCAGCAACGCCTGCGCCTCGATCGGGTCGCCCAGCGAAGTACCGGTGCCGTGCGCTTCGACGGCGTCCACATCGGACGGCCGCAGCCGGGCCCCGGCCAGCGCGGCGCGGATCACGCGCTGCTGGGCCGGGCCGTTCGGCGCGGTAAGCCCGTTCGACGCGCCGTCCTGGTTGACCGCCGTCCCGCGGACCACCGCCAGGATCGGGTGACCGAGCCGTCTCGCGTCGGAAATTCGTTCCACCAGCAGCATTCCCGCGCCTTCGGCCCAGCCGGTGCCGTCGGCGGACGCGGCGAAGGACTTGCACCGCCCGTTGCCCGACAGTCCGCCCTGGCGGCTGAACTCGAGGAACGCGGTCGGGGTGAACATCACCGTCACGCCGCCGACCAGCGCCATCGTGCACTCGCCCGAGCGCAGCGACTGCGCGGCCAGGTGCAGCGCCACCAGCGACGACGAGCACGCCGTGTCGATCGTGACCGCGGGCCCTTCCAGCCCGAACGTGTAGGCCACGCGCCCGGAAGCGACGCTGCCCGCGCTGCCGTTGCCGAGGTAGCCCGCCAGGTCGTCCGGCACGGCGGTGAGCCGCGAGACGTAGTCGTGGTACATCAGCCCGGCGAACACGCCGGTCCGGCTGCCCTTGACCGAGCCGGGGTCGATGCCCGCGCGCTCGAAGGACTCCCACGCCGTCTCCAGCAGCAGCCGGTGCTGCGGGTCGATCGCCATGGCTTCGCGCGGCGAGATGCCGAAGAACTCCGGGTCGAAGCGGTCGGCGTCGTAGAGGAAACCGCCTTCGGGCACGAAGTCGGTCTCGGGCAGGTCCCAGCCGCGGTCGGTGGGGAAGCCCGAAACGCCGTCGCGGCCGTCCGCGATCAGCTCCCAGAACTCTTCCGGCGAGCTGACGCCGCCGGGGTAGCGGCAGCTCATCCCGATGATGGCCAGTGGTTCGTCGGCCGGGGCCGCCGTCGTCACCGGGGTGACCGGCGCGGCTGCCCCGCCCAGCTCGGTGACCAGGTGCTCGACCAGCGCGGCCGGGCTCGGGTAGTCGAAGATCAGCGTCGCGGACAGCCGCAGGCCGGTCGCGCCGCCGACGCGGTTGCGCAGCTCGACCGCGGTCAGCGAGTCGAAGCCGAGGTCCTTGAACGCGCCGTCGAGGTCGACCGCGGCCGTCGAGCCGTGCCCGAGCACGGCCGCGACGTGCGTGCTGACGACGTCGGCGAGGACCTCCCGGCGTTCCGGCTCGGCCAGTCCGGCGAGCCGCTGCGCGAGCCCGGTGTCGACGGCCTCGCCCGCTCGCCGCATCGGCGTCCGGACGAGGCCGCGCAGCAGCCACGGCAGCATCCCGGACGCGGCCTGCCTGCCGAGCACGGCGAGGTCCAGCCGGCTCAGCAGGTGCACCGGAGCCGGCGAAGCCAGCGCCGCGTCGAACAGCGCCAGCCCGTCTACTGTGGACAGCGGGATCATGCCGCCGCGGCTCATCCGGCGCAGGTCGGCGTCGGCGAGGTCGGCGGCCATGCCATGGGCCCAGGCGCCCCACGCCATCGCGGTGCCCGGCAGACCCGCGGCCCGGCGCCGGGTCATCAGCGCGTCGAGGAACGCGTTGGCCGCGGCGTAGTTGCCCTGCCCCGCGCCACCCATGACACCCGCGGCGGAGGAGAACACGACGAACGCGGACAGCGGCCGGTCTTCGGTCAGCTCGTGCAACGCCCAGGCGGCGTCCACCTTGGGCCGGAAGACCGCCTCGAACCGTTCGGGCGTCAGGGATTCCACGACGCCGTCGTCGAGCACACCCGCCGCGTGCACCACGGCACACAGGTCCGGGATGTCCGCCAGCATCGTGGAAAGCGCATCCCGGTCGGCGACGTCACACGCGACCACGACGGCCTCGGCACCCGAGGCGGCGAGTTCCGAGACCAGCTCGGCAGCGCCAGGGGTGTCCGGCCCGCGGCGTCCGGTCAGCACCAACCGGCGGACACCCCGCGAGGCCAGGTGCCTGGCGGTAAGCGCGCCGATACTGCCGAGACCGCCGGTGATCAGCACGGTGCCGTCGAGCACGGGCGCGTCCACATCGGACTCCGCCGGGCGCACCAGGCGCACCAGGCGCAGCATCCGCAGTTCTCCGTCGCGGAGCGAAAGCTGGGGTTCCCCGGTGGCGGCCGCCGCCGCGAGGACGTCGTCGGGAACCACGTCTGTGTCGATGTCGAGCAGCACGAACCGGCCGGGGTTCTCCGACTGCGCGGCCCGCACGAGCCCCCAGGCCGCGGCCGCGGCGAGGTCGGGCTCCTCGGCGACGGCACCCCGCGTCACGAACACGAGCCGGGCTTCCGACGAGCCCGCGAGCCAGTCCTGCAGCAGTACCAGGGTCGCGGCGCTGACCTCACGGACCTGGGAAGGCACCGGACCGGTGCCGGCAGGAAGCTGGGCGACCTCGATCGGACCGGAGAAGTCCCCGGGCGGCGCGGGCTGCCAGTCCAAAGTGAACAGTGCGTCCCGCAGGCTGCGGGCGGTGTCCAGGCCGTCGGCCGACACCGGCCGCGAGACCAGTGAACCGATGGTGGCGACCGGTTTTCCGGCCGGGTCGGCCAGCGTCAGCGACACCGCGCCGGTGCCCGCCGGGACCAGCCGGACGCGGACCTCGGCGGCGCCCGCGGCGAACAGCGAGACGTCGGTCCACGCGAACGGGAGCCGTCCTTCCGGCGTCGCGTCCGGCGTGGCCAGGCCCGCCGCGTGCAGGGTCGCGTCCAGCAGCGCCGGGTGGACGCCGAAGCGTTCGGGGCCGTACTCGGCGTCGAGCGCGACTTCGGCGAACACCTCGTCGCCCCGGCGCCAAGCCGCGCGCAGCCCGCGGAACGCCGGTCCATAGTGGAATCCAGCGGACTCGACGGCGTCGTAGATCCCCGCCACCGAAACGGGTTCCGCACCCGACGGCGGCCACTCGCTCAAGTCCGGCCCCGGCGCGGCCGTTCCCGGCGCCAGGAACCCGGTGGCGTGCCGCACCCACGGTTCGTCGAACGCGGCGCCGTCCGGGCGCGAGTGCAGGCCGACGCTCCGGCGGCCCTCGCCGTCCGGCGCCCCGACCGCAAGCTGCACCTGGACGCCGTCGTCGCCGAGGACGAGCGGGGCTTCCAGCGTCAGCTCCTCGACGCGCCCGCAGCCCGCCTGCTCCCCCGCCCGCAACGCCAGTTCCAGCATCGCGGTGCCCGGCAGCAGCACCGTGCCGAGCACGGCGTGGTCGGCCAGCCACGGGTGCGCCCGCCGGGACAGCACGCCCGTGAACAGGAAGCCGTCACCCCCGGCGAGCGACACCGCGGCGCCGAGCAACGGGTGTTCGGTCGCCCCCAGGCCGACCGAAGCCACGTCACCGGCGGTTTCCTTCGCCTCCAGCCAATAGCGCTCGCGCTGGAAGGCGTACGTCGGCAGCGGGATCCGCCGCGCGCCCGTGCCCTCGAACACCGCGGCCCAGTCCGGTTCGCGGCCGCGCGTGTGCAGCCGGGCGACCGCGGTCGCGAAGGTCAGGGGTTCCGGCCGCTCGGGCCGCAGGGTGGCGACGCCGACGGCCGCCTCCGGCACGAGCGCCGCCAGCCGGCCGCCCGGCCCGACCTCGACGTACGTCGTCACGCCCGCCTCCTGCAGGGCGGCGACGCCATCGGCGAATCGGACGGTGGCCAGCACGTGCGTGACCCAGTAGTCCGGGTCGGCGAACTCGTCGGCGATCGGCTTCCCGGTCACCGTCGAGACGATCGGGATCGACGGCGTCCCGAAGGCGAGCCCGGCGAGCGCGGCCCGGAACTCCGCGGTCATCGGCGCCATCAGCGGCGAGTGGAACGCGTGGCTGGTGGCGAGTTCGCTGGTCTTGCGGCCCTTTTCGGCCCAGGCCGCGGCGACGGCCGTGACGGCGTCGGCCGGGCCGGAGAGCACCACGGCGCCCGGCCCATTGACGGCGCCGATCGCGACGTCGTCGGGCAGCGTCGGAGCGATTTCGCTCTCCGCGGCCTCGACCGCGATCATCACGCCGCCCGCGGGCAGGGCCTGCATCAGCCGGCCGCGGGCGGTGACCAGCGTGGCCGCGTCGGCCAGCGAGAGGACGCCGGAGACGTGCGCGGCCGCGATCTCGCCGATCGAGTGCCCGAGCAGGAAGTCCGGCCGCACGCCCCAGGCTTCGAGCAGCCGGAACAGCGCGACCTCGACGGCGAACAGCGCGGGCTGGGTGAATTCGGTGTCGTCCAGGCGGTCGCCGTCGAACACCGCTCCGCGCACGGCGGGGTCCAGCTCGGCCAGCGCCGCGTCGAGGGCGGCGGCGAACACCGGGTACGCCTGGTGCAGCTCGGTCGCCATGCCCGCGTACTGGGCGCCCTGCCCGGAGAAGAGGAACGCGGTCTTGCCCGGCGCCGCGGTGTCCGTGACGGCGGTGGCGAGGTCCGCCAGCCCGGCCAGGAGTTCCTCGCGGTCGCGGCCGAGCACGACGGCGCGGTGCGGGTGCCGCGCGCGGGTCGTGGTGGTGAAGGCAGCGTCCACAAGGGACACCTCGCCGAGGTGGTCCGAAAGCGCTTGCGCCTGGGCGGCGAGCGCTTCCGGGGTCCGCGCCGAGATCAGCAGCGGCAGCACCGGCGGCGTGGTCCGTTCGCCGCGGTCGGTCTCTTCCGGCAGTTCGAGCACGACGTGCGTGTTCGTGCCGCTGACCCCGAACGACGACACGCCCGCGCGCCGCGGCCGCCCGGTTTCCGGCCACGGCCTGGCCTCGGTGAGCAGCTCGACGTCGCCCGCGGTCCAGTCCACGCGCGGGTTCGGCTCGTCGACGTGCAGCGTCTTCGGCAGCACGCCGTGCCGCATGGCCTGGACCATCTTGATCACGCCGCCGACGCCGGCCGCGGCCTGGCTGTGCCCGATGTTCGACTTCAGCGACCCGAGGTAGAGCGGTTCCTTGCGGTCCTGGCCGTAGGTGGCCAGCACCGCCTGCGCTTCGATCGGGTCGCCGAGCACGGTGCCGGTGCCGTGCGCTTCCACGGCGTCCACTTCGGACGGCGAGAGCCCGGCGGCGGCCAGCGCGTCGAGGATGACCCGCTGCTGCGCGGGACCGTTGGGCGCGGTGAGGCCGTTGGACGCGCCGTCCTGGTTGACCGCCGTCCCGCGGACCACGGCCAGCACCGGGTGCCCGAGGCGCCGGGCGTCGGACAGCCGTTCCACCAGGAGCATCCCGGCGCCCTCGCCCCAGCTGGTGCCGTCGGCGGACGCGGCGAAGGACTTGCAGCGGCCGTCCGGGGCGAGCCCGCGGGCCCGGCTGAACTCGATGAACGCGGTCGGGGTGGACATCACGGTCACGCCGCCGGCCAGCGCCAGCGAGCACTCGCCGCGGCGTAGCGCGGTCGCGGCCAGGTGCAGTGCCACCAGCGACGACGAGCACGCCGTGTCGATGGTGAGCGCCGGGCCCTCCAGGCCGAACGTGTAGGCGACGCGGCCGGACGCGATGCTGCCCGCGCTGCCGTTGCCGATGAACCCTTCGAACCCGTCGGGCACCGGCTGCAGCCGGGCGGCGTAGTCGTTGTACATCACGCCGGCGAAGACGCTGGTCTTGCTGCCCCGCAGCGCCGCCGGGGCCAGCCCGGCCGCCTCGATGGCTTCCCAGGACAGCTCCAGCAGCAGCCGCTGCTGCGGGTCCATGGCGAGGGCGTCACGCGGCGAGATGCCGAAGAACGCCGGGTCGAAGTCCGCGGCCTCGCGCAGGAAACCGCTTTCGGTCACGTAGTACGTGCCGGGCTGGTCGGGGTCCGGGTCGTAGAGCTTCCCCAGGTCCCAGCCGCGGTCCTCCGGGAACGGCCCGATGCCTTCGCGGCCGGCGTCGACCAGGTCCCACAACCCGTCGGGATCGCCGACGCCGCCGGGGTAGCGGCAGCTCATCCCGATGATGGCGATCGGCTCCCTGGCCTGCGCTTCGAGCTCGGCCAGCTGCGAGCGCGTCGCGCCGAGCCGCTGCCGGGCCTGCTGCAAGTCGGCCGTGGCCCGCTTCAGGTAGTCGCGGAGGGTGTCTTCGTTCGCCATTCCGGGCGTCTCCTCGGTGGATCGTGGGGTCGGCGGGCGGCCGCTAGCGAACTTCGAAGTCCTGGTCGATCAGGGCGAACAGCTCCTCGTCCGTGGCGGTGTCGAGGCGTTCGCCCGCCGCCGCACCGGTCCGCGGATAGAGGGTGGCAAGCAGCACTTCCAAACGGGTTCTAAGCGCCATCCGCGTCGCTTCCGCCGGTTCGTCGGCGGCCAGACCCGCTTCGAGCTGGGCCAACGCGGTGAGTGCCGGATCGGCCGCTTCCGCGTCGCCCCGGCCCAGTTCCGTGAGGAGGAAGCCGGTGAGAACCCGCGGGTCCGGGTAGTCGAAGATCAGCGTCGCGGGCAGCCGGAGGCCGGTCGCGGCGGCCAGGTTGTTGCGCAGCTCGACGGCGCTGAGGGAGTCGAACCCGAAGTCGCCGAACCCGCGTTCCGGGTCGACGGCGTCCGCGGACGCGTGCCCGAGCACGGCCGCGACCTGCGTCCGCACCAGGTCGAGCAGGACGGCTTCCTGCTCCTCGGCGGGCACCTCGGCCAGCCGGGCGGCCAGCGCGCCTTCCTCCGGCGCGGCCGACGGGCGGCGCGCGCCGCGAATGAGACCGCGGAACAGCGGGGGCACCGGGCCGCTGCCGATCCGCTGCCGCATCGCCGCGAGGTCCAGCTCCATCGGGAGCAGCATCGGTTCGCCGAGGCCGAGCGCCGTGTCGAACAGCGCGAGCGCGTCGGACGTGGCCAGCGCGCCGAAGCCGCCGCGGTTCATCCGGCGCTTGTCGACGTCGGTGAGCTCGCCGAGCAGGCCGCTCGACTGCTCCCACAGGCCCCAGGCCAGCGACGTCGCGGGCAGGCCGCGGGCGTGCCGGTGGCGGGCCAGCGCGTCCAGCACGGCGTTGGCGGCGGCGTAGTTGGCCTGCCCGGCGTTGCCGAGCGTGCTGGCGGCGGAGGAGAACAGCACGAACGCGGCCAGGTCGAGGTGCTCGGTCAGCTCGTGCAGGTGCCGGGCGGCGTCCGCCTTGGGCCGCAGCACGGTCGCGAACCGCTCCGGGGTCAGCGAGGCCACGACGCCGTCGTCGAGGACGCCGGCGGTGTGCACGACCGCGGTCAGCGGGTGCTCGGCGGGGATCCCGGCCAAGAGTGCTTCCAAGGCGTCACGATCGGCGGCGTCGCACGCCACGACGGTCGCCGTCGCTCCTAAGCTGTCCAATTCGGACACCAGGTCGGCGATACCCGGAGTGTCCGGTCCGCGACGGCCCGCGAGCACGAGGTGCCGGACGCCCTTTCCGGCGAGGTGCCGGGCGAGCAGGCCGCCGAGGGTGCCGGTGCCGCCGGTGATGAGCACGGTGCCGTCGGGGTGCCACTCCCGCGGGGTCGCTTCACCCGCCGGGACGCGGGCCAGGCGGGGTGCGAGGGTTTCCCCGTCCCGCAGCAGCACCTGCGGTTCCCCGCCCGCGAGCGCGGCGAGGATCGCCCGGCCGTCGAGGTCGCCGTCGAGGTCCAGGAGGGTGAAGCGGTCCGGGTTTTCGGCCTGGGCGGTGCGCACGAGACCCCACGCGGCCGCGAGGGCGACGTCCCGCTCGGCACCCCGGGTCACGAAGACCAGCCGTCCCGTGGACCAGTTCCGCACTGTCTCGAGGACTTCGGCGGTGACGCGGTGGACGTCGTCCCCGGTGACCGGCAAGAACGTGAAGTCCGCCGGCTCGTCACCGATCTTGACGACCGCTCCGGCGCTGCGCAGCGCCGCCGCGAGTGCGGGGTCGCCGAGGACCGCGCAGGTGGCCGCGGGCACGGCCCCGGTGGCGGCGGGCGCCCAGTCGAGGCGGAACAGGGACCGGTGGTATTCGGCCCGCGCTTCGATGCCCGCCGCGGAGATCGCCCGCAGCAGCAGGGATTCCGCCGAGGCGACCGGGCGGCCCTGGCCGTCGGCGACGGTCAGGCTGATCGTGTCCGGCCCGGCCGGCGCCAGCCGCACCCGCAGGCTCGCCGCCCCGGACGTCCGCAGCGCCACGCCGTTCCACGAGAACGGCAGGTGCCCCTGGCCCTTCGCGGTGACGAAGTCGCCGAGCCCGACGGCGTGCAGTGCGGCGTCGAGCAACGCCGGGTGCAGCCCGAACCGCCCGGCGGCGTCCTGCTGGCCATCTGGCAGGGCGACTTCGGCGTAGACGGCGCCGTCGAGCGACCAGGCCGCCCGCAGGCCCTGGAACGCCGGACCGTAGCCGAAGCCGTTGTCCTGCAAGCCGTCGTAGAGCCCGGTGACGTCGATTTCCGTGGCGCCTTCGGGCGGCCACGTCGTCAGGCTGCCCGGTGCCGGGGCGTCGGGCGCGAGGGTGCCGGTGGCGTGCAGGCGCCACGCCTGGTCGTCGTCGCCGGTGGCCGAGTGCACGGTGATCGGCCGCTTGCCGTCGTCGTCCGCCGCGCCGACGGCGACCTGGACCCGGACCGCGCCCTTCGGCGGCAGGATCAGCGGGGCGGCGAGGGTGAGTTCCTCGATCGCCGCGCAGCCCACCTCGTCCGCGGCACGCAGGGCGAGTTCGACGAACGCGGTGCCGGGCAGCAGCACGGTGCCCTGCACGGCGTGGTCGGCCAGCCAGGGGTGCGTCTTGACCGACAGCGAGCCGGTGAGCACGCACCCGCCGGTGCCGGGCAGGTCGACGGCCGCGCCGAGCAGCGGGTGGTCCGCGGCGGCCAGCCCGGCGGCGGTGACGTCTCCCGCGTTCCACGAAGGCTCGACCCAGAACCGGTCGCGCCGGAACGCCTGCGTCGGCAGGTCGGCTTTGCGGCCACCGGGCAGCACGCGCGTCCAGTCCGGGGTCACGCCGCGGACGTGCAGCCGCGTGAGGGCGGTCAGCGTGGTCCGCAAGTCGCCGTGACCGTTGCGCAGCACCGGAATGGCACCGTCGACCATGGCGCTCAGCACGGCGTCCGGACCGATCTCGACAAACGTTCGCGCGTCCGTGGCCGCAACCGCGTCGGCGAACCGAACACACTCCCGCACCTGACGGACCCAGTAGTCCGGCCCGTCACCTTCCACAGTGGACACCCACGGAATGACCGGCTCAGCGACAGTGAGCCCATCGATCGCGGCCGCGAACTCGGCCAGCATCGGCTCCATCAACGCCGAATGGAACGCGTGGCTGGTATTGAGCCGCTTGGTCTTCTCAAACTTGGCCGCATACTCGGTGACCGCGGCTTCCTCGCCGGAGAGCACCACCGAGTCCGGCCCATTCACCGCCGCCAGAGAGACACCTTCCGGCAGCTCGATGTCCTTTTCGGACGCCTGAACCGCGATCATCACGCCGCCCTCGGGCAGCGCCTGCATCAACCGCCCCCGTGCGGCAACCAGCGTGGCCGCGTCTTCCAGACTCAGCACCCCGGCCACGTGAGCCGCCGCGATCTCCCCCACCGAGTGGCCCACGACGACATCGGGACGGATCCCCCACGACTCCAGCAGGCGGAACAACGCCACTTCCACCGCGAAGATGCCCTGCTGCGCGAGATCGGTGTCCGGCGCACCCGAGAGTTCCCTGACCCGCGGATCCAGGTACGCACAAGCCGCGTCGAACGCCGCCGCGTACACCGGGAAGGTTTCGTACAGCTCCCGGCCCATCCCCTCCCGCTGCGAACCCTGGCCGGTGAACAGGAACGCGACTCGCCCGCTCACCGGCGTCCCCTGCACGACGCACCGGTGCGCCCGCCCTTCCGCGAGCGCCCCCAACCCCTCAAGCAGCTCGTCTCGATCGGCGGCGACGACCGCGGCACGGTGCTCCAGAGCCGCCCGCCCGGTCGCCAACGTCCAAGCTGCATCAGCGAACGGAAGATCGGCAGCCAGCAGTTTCGCCGCCTGCGCCCGCAGGCCCTCGGCATCCCGCCCGGAGACCACGAACGGCAGCACCGGCCGGGCTTCCGCTCCCCGCGGCTCGACGACCGGGGGCTCCTCCAAGATCACGTGCGCGTTCGTCCCGCTCACCCCGAACGACGACACCCCCGCCCGCCGGACCCGGTCGGAAACGGGCCACGGCCGGGCTTCGGTGAGCAGCTCGACCGACCCGGCCGCCCAGTCGACGTGCGGCGAAGGCTCGTCGACGTGCAGCGTCGCGGGTAGCAAACCGTGCCGCATCGCCTGCACGACCTTGATCACGCCCGCGACGCCCGCCGCGGCCTGGGTGTGGCCGATGTTCGACTTGAGCGAGCCCAGCAGGAGCGGCTCCGGGCGGTCCTGGCCGTAGGTCGCCAGCACGGCCTGCGCCTCGATCGGGTCGCCGAGCACCGTGCCGGTGCCGTGCGCCTCGACGACGTCCACATCGGACGGTGCCAGCGACGCGGAAGCCAGCGCGGCCCGGATGACCCGCTGCTGCGCGGGCCCGTTCGGCGCGGTCAGGCCGTTCGACGCGCCGTCCTGGTTGACCGCGGACCCGCGGACCACGGCGAGGACTTCATGACCGAGACGCAGAGCATCCGAGAGTCGCTCGACCAGCAGCACGCCGGCGCCTTCCGACCAGCCGACACCGTCGGCGGCCGCCGCGAAGGACTTGCAGCGGCCGTCCGGGGCGAGCCCGCGCTGCCGGCTGAACTCGATGAACCCGGCCGGGGTGGACATCACGGTCACCCCGCCCGCCAGCGCCATCGAGCACTCGCCGGAGCGCAGCGCCTGCGCGGCCAGGTGCAGCGCCACCAGCGACGACGAGCACGCCGTGTCCACCGTGAGCGCGGGCCCCTCGAAGCCGAAGGTGTAGGCGATCCGGCCGGAGACGACGCTCGACGCGGTGCCGGTGCCGACGTACCCCTCGGCCTCGGCCGGGATGGTGGCCAGCAGCGAGCTGTAGTCCTGCGCCGAAGTACCGGCGAACACGCCGACCTTCGCCCCGCGCAACGCCGTGGGGTCGACGCCGGCGTGCTCGAACGCCTCCCAGGACGCTTCCAGCAGCAGCCGTTGTTGCGGGTCCATGGCCAGCGCCTCGCGCGGCGAAATGCCGAAGAACGCGGCGTCGAACTCGGCGGCGCCGTCGACGAACCCGCCTTCGATCGAGTACGTGGTGCCCGGCCGCGACAGGTCCGGGTCGAAGATCGCGTCGATGTCCCAGCCGCGGTCGGCGGGGAACGGCGAGATGGCGTCGGTGCCGGAAGCGACCAGCCGCCACAGGTCGTCGGCCGAGCCGATCCCGCCCGGGTAGCGGCAGCTCATCCCGATGATGGCGATCGGTTCGTCGTGCGCCACCACGGTTTCCGCCGTCGCGACCGCCTCGCCGTCGAGGAACGCGGCCAGCGCCGACGGCGTCGGGTGGTCGAAGACGAGCGTGGCGGGCAGCTCGCGGCCGAGCGCGGTGGCCAGCAGCGTCCGCAGCTCGACGGCGGTGAGCGAGTCGAAGCCCAGCTCCTTGAACGGCCGGTCCGCGCGGATCTCGTCGGCGGAGGAGTGGCCGAGCACGACCGCGGCCTGCCCGCGGACCAGGTCGGTCAGCACCCGGAGCCGCTCGTGCGCCGGGGCGCCGGCCAGCCGGGCGGCCAGTGCGCCGGTGGGCGGTTCCGGCTTCGCGGCGAGTTCGACGAACCCGCCGGACCCGGTGGCCTCCAGCCAGTAGCGCGTCCGCTGGAACGGGTAAGTCGGCAAGTCGACACGGCGGGCGCCGCTGCCCGCGAAGTAGGCGCGCCAGTCGGGGGTGACACCCCGCGCGTGGAGCCGGGCGAGCGCGGCGACGACCGAGCGGACCTCCGGCCGTCCGGCACGCAGGACCGTGACGGCGGCCGCGTCCCCGGGCAGGCAGTCCTGGGCCAGCGCGCTGAGCACGCCGTCCGGGCCCAGCTCGAGGAACGTCCGGACGCCCTCGGTGTGCAGGGCCGTGACGCCGTCGGCGAAACGGACGGTCTCGCGCACGTGCCGCACCCAGTAGTCCGGGCTGGTGAGCAGGCCCGGGGTGGCGAGCGCGCCGGTGACGTCGGAGATCAGCGGGATCCGCGGCTCGCGGAACGCGATCCCCTCGATGGCCGCGCGGAAATCACCCAGCATCGGATCCATCAACGCGGAGTGGAACGCGTGGCTCGTGGTGAGCGCCTTGGCCTTCCCGAACCCGGCCGCGACTTCGGCGACGGCGTCGGCCTCGCCGGAGAGCACCACCGATCGCGGCCCGTTGACCGCCGCGATCGAGACGCCCTCGCGCAGCGCCGCGCGGACCTCTTCCTCGCTCGCACGGACGGCGGCCATCACCCCGCCGTCCGGCAGCGACTGCATCAGCCGGCCGCGGGCCGTGACGAGCGTCTGCGCGTCCGCCAGCGAGAACACCCCGGCCACGTGGGCGGCGGCGATCTCGCCGATCGAGTGCCCGAGCAGGGCGGCCGGGCGGACACCCCACGACTCGATCAGCCGGTACAGCGCCACTTCGACGGCGAACAACGCGGCCTGGGCGTACTCGGTGCGGTCGAGGTCCGCGCCACCGTCGAGGACCAGCTCGCGCACACGGGGATCGAAGCCCGCGCAGATCTCGTCGAACGCCGCCGCGTACACCGGGTACGTCCCGTACAGCTCCCGGCCCATCCCGGCGCGCTGGGAACCCTGGCCGGAGAAGAGGAACGCGACTTCACCCCCGGTGACGGCGTCCCGCACCACCTCCGCCGCGGGTTCCCCGGCGACGAGCGCGCGCAAGCCCGTGCCGAGGTCCCCGAGCACGACCGCCCGTTCGCCGAAGTGTGCCCGGTGCACCGCCAGCGACGCGGCCAGGTCGACGGGATCCGCGTCGACGTCGAGAAGTCGCGCGGCCTGAGCACGCAGGGCGGCGTCGGTCCGTCCGGAAAGGACGAACGGCAGCACCGCGGGCGCCACCCCGGATTCCGGGGCCTCATCCGCCGGCGCCTCTTCCAGGATGACGTGGGTGTTGGTGCCGCTGACGCCGAACGACGACACCCCGGCCCGGCGCGGGCGGCCCGTCTCCGGCCAATCCTTCGCCTCGGTGAGCAGCTCGACCGCGCCCGCCGCCCAGTCGACGTGCGGCGTCGGCTCGTCGACGTGCAGGGTCTTCGGCAGGACGCCGTGCCGCATCGCCTCGACCATCTTGATGACGCCGCCGACCCCGGCGGCGGCCTGCGTGTGGCCGACGTTCGACTTGAACGAACCGAGCAGCAGCGGCCGGTCGGCGGGCCGCTCGGCGCCGTAGGTGGCCAGCACGGCCTGCGCCTCGATCGGGTCGCCGAGCACGGTGCCGGTGCCGTGCGCTTCCACGGCGTCGACGAGGTCGGACGTCAGGGCGGCGTCGGCGAGCGCGGCGCGGATGACGCGCTGCTGCGCGGGCCCGTTCGGCGCGGACAGCCCGCTGCTGGCGCCGTCCTGGTTGACGGCGGTGCCGCGGACCACGGCGAGCACCGGGTGCCCGAGCCGCCGCGCGTCGGAAAGCCGTTCCACCAAAAGCATCCCGACGCCTTCGGCCCACGCGGTGCCGTCCGCCGCACCGGCGAACGACTTGCAGCGGCCGTCCGGCGCGAGGCCGCGCTGGCGGCTGAACTCGATGAACCCGGCGGGCGTCACGATCATCGTGACCCCGCCCGCCAGCGCCATCGTGGTTTCGCCGCGGCGCAGCGATTGGACGGCGAGGTGCAGCGCGACCAAAGAGGACGAACACGCGGTGTCGACGGTGATCGCCGGGCCTTCGAAGCCAAAGGTGTACGCCACGCGCCCGGAAGCCACGCTGCCCGCGTTGCCGCTGCCGAGGTAGCCCTCGACGATCTCGGGCACGGACGTCAGGCGCGCGGCGTAGTCCTGGTACATCACGCCGGCGTAGACGCCGATCTTGTGCCCGCGTACCGAAGCCGGGTCGATCCCCGCGCGTTCGAAGGCCTCCCACGACGTCTCCAGCAGCAGCCGGTGCTGCGGGTCCATCGCGAGGGCTTCGCGCGGGCTGATGTCGAAGAAGCCGGGGTCGAAGTCGGCGGGGGCGGACATGAACCCGCCCTCGCGCACGTACGACTTGCCGGGCGTCTCGGGGTCGGGGTCGTAGACGTCGTCGGCGGTCCAGCCGCGGTCGTCCGGGAACGCCGAGATGGCGTCGGTGCCGTCGGCGACCAGCCGCCACAGCTCGTCGGGCGAGGTGACGCCGCCGGGGTACCGGCAGCTCATCCCGACGATCGCGATCGGCTCGCGGTCGCGCTCCTCGAGTTCGTGCACCCGGCCGCGGGCCTCGCGCAGGTCCTTGGCGGCCTGCTTGAGGTAGTCGCGCAGCTTCTGTTCGTTCGACATCCGATGGCTCCAGGGAGGGGTGGTCAGGGGGTGCGCAGCTCGTCGAGGACGCCGAACAGCTCGTCGTCCGTGGCCGCGTCGATGTCGGCGGCCGGGCCGGCGTCGGGCTCGGCGCTCCAGCGGGAGAGCAGTTCCTTGAGCCGCACCGTGATCGCCTCGCGGGCCTCGCCGGTGAACGGCGCCAGCACGGTTTCGAGGCGGCCGAGTTCGGCCAGTGCGGGGGCGAGCGCCGGGCCGGCGTCCGCGCCGAGCCGCTCGGCGAGGAACCGCGCGAGTGCCGTCGCCGTCGGGTGGTCGAACACGAGCGTCGCGGGCAGCCGCAAGCCCGTCGCGGCCTGCAGGCGGTTGCGCAGCTCGACCGCGGTGAGCGAGTCGAACCCGAGGTCGAGGAACCCGCGGCCCGGCTCGACCGCCCCCGGGCCGGCGTGCCCGAGCACCGCGGCCGCCTGGGCACGCACGAGCGTGAGCAGCACCCGGTCGCGTTCCTCCGGCGCGAGCCCGGCCAGCTGGGCGCGCACCGAGGTGTCGACGGCCGCGGTCCGCCGCAGCGGCGCCCGGACCAGCCCGCGCAGCAACGGCGGCACTCCCTGGTCCCCGCGCACGCGCAGGTCGAGCTGCACCGGCACCACCACCGGCTCGCCGGACGCCAGCGCGAGGTCGAACGCGGCCAGGCCGTCCTCGACCGTGAACGCGCGGGATCCGATGCGGCGCAACCGGTCCATTCCGGTCGAGCCGAGGGTTCCGGTCAGCTCGCTGGTGTCCGCCCACAGGCCCCAGGCGAGCGACTGCCCGGGCAGCCCGTGCGCCCGCCGGTGCCGGGCCAGCGCGTCGAGGTAGGCGTTGGCCGCCGCGTAGTTGCCCTGTCCCGGCGTGCCGAACGTGCCCGCGGCCGAGGAGAACAGCACCAGGTGCGTGTCGGGGACCAGCTCGTGGAGGTGCCGCGCGGTGTCCACTTTGGCGCGCAGCACGGCGTCGATCCGTTCCGGGGTCAGGGTTTCGACGACGCCGTCGGCCAGCGCGCCCGCGGTGTGCACCACGGCGGCGAGGTCGGGGATGTCGTCGAGGACTTCGGCGAGGCGGGCGCGGTCGGCGACGTCGCACGCCACGACGGTCACCTCCGCACCCAGCGCGGTCAGGCCGGAGACGACGTCGGCGGCGCCCGGCGCGGCGTACCCGCGACGGCTCACCAGCACCAGCCGCTTCGTCCCGTTCCGCACGAGGTGCCCGGCGACCAGGCGGCCGAGCGTGCCCGTGCCGCCGGTGATCAGCACGCTGCCGTCGAAGGCCGGGGGTTCGGCCGGTTCGGCGGCCACCGGCGCCAGGCGCGGCACGAAGATCTGTCCACTTCGGACCGACAGCTGGTTCTCGTCCGCGGGCAGCTCGGCGGGCACCGGGTCACCCGGGTGTTCCAGGTCGAGGAGGACGAACCGGTCCGGGTGCTCGGCCTGCGCCGAGCGCACGAGTCCCCAGACGGCCGCGGCGACGGGATCGTCGGTGTTCGCACCGGAAGTGACGAACACCAGCCGCCGGTCACTGTCCAAATCGGACTTGATCCGGCTCAGCACGGCACCCAATACCTCGCGGACATCGCCGTGGGGCACCGGGACGAACTCGGCGTCCACCGGGGCGCCGGGCACGCCGGGCACCCAGTCGACGCGGAACAGCGGGCCGGACCGCCGGGCGGCCCGCACCTGGCCGGGTGCGACGGGCCGCGAGGTGAGCGCGTCGATCACCGCGACCGGCGACCCGGCTTCGTCGGCGACCTCGACGGTCAGCGTCTCCGTGCCGGACGGCGTGAGCCGCACGCGCAGCGCCGTCGCACCCGTCGCGTGCAGCCGGACCCCGGCCCACGAGAACGGCAGCCGCCCGGTGCCCTCGGTGTTCAACGAGCCGAGCGCGACGGCGTGCAGGGCGGCGTCGAGCAACGCCGGGTGCACGCCGAACCGCGCGGCCTCGCCGTGGTGTTCCCGCGGCAGCGCCACTTCGGCGAACACCTCGTCGCCGCGGCGCCAGACCGCCCGCAGGCCCTGGAACACCGGCCCGTAGGCGAACCCGCGCTCGGCCGCGCGCCCGTAGACGTCGTCGAGCGGCACCGGTTCGGCGTCCGCCGGGGGCCACGACGCGAGCCCGGTGGCCGGGACGGCGGTGCCCGGTGCGGCGAACCCGGCGGCGTGCCGCGTCCATTCGCCGAGCAGGTCGTCTTCCGGTCGTGAGTGCAGCGCCAGGGCCCGGCGGCCGTCGTCGCCGGCCGCGCCGACGGTGAGCCGGATCAGCACCGCACCCTCGGACGGCAGCACGAGCGGCGCTTCGAGGGCCAGCTCTTCCACTTCCGCGCAGCCCGCTTCCGCGGCCGCGTGCAGAGCGAGTTCGACGAACGCCGTGCCCACGAGCAGGACCGTGCCGTGCACGGCGTGCTCGGCCAGCCACGGGTGCGACCGCGTGGAGAGCCGTCCGGTGAACAGGAATCCGCCGTCGTCGGGCAGCTCGACCGCCGCGCCGAGGAGCGGGTGGCCCGCCGCCGCCAGTCCTGCCGAACCGAGGTCCGCGGCCGCGGCGGTGGCCGGGAGCCAGTAGTGGTCGCCGTCGAACGGGTAGGTCGGCAGCGGGACGGTGTCCGCGCCTTCGAACGCCGACGCCCAGTCGGCGGGGACGCCCCGCACGAACGCCTCGGCGATCGACCGCAGCAGCCGCGCGCGGCCACCGTCGTCCCGGCGGAGCGAGCCGACCGCGACGACCTCGCGGCCCGCGTCCTCCGCCGTCTCCTGCACGGCGGTGGCCAGCACCGGGTGCGGGCTGCACTCGACGAAGACGCCGTGGCCGTCGTCGAGCAGCTTGCGGGTGGCCTGCTCGAACTCGACGGTCTGGCGGAGGTTGCAGTACCAGTAGCCGGCGTCGAGCTGGGTGGGATCGGCCGGGCGGCCGGTGACGGTCGAGTAGAACGGCAGCTCACCGGCCCGCGGCCGCACCGGCGCGAGCACTTCGAGCAGCCGTTCCTCGATGGCTTCGACCTGCTCGGAGTGCGACGCGTAGTCCACGGGGATCCGCCGGGCGCGCACGCCGTCGGCCGCACACCCGGCCAAGAGCTGCTCGAGCGCGTCGGCCGGCCCGGAGACGACGACGGAGTTCGCCCCGTTCGCGGCGGCGATCGCCAGCCCGGTGCCCTCGATCCGCGCGGTCACCGCGGCGACCGGCTGCGCCACCGAGACCATGCCGCCCCCGCCGGCCAGGCGCAGCAGCTCACGGCTGCGCACCGCGACGACCATGGCGGCGTCCTCAATAGACAGTGCACCGGCGACGCACGCCGCCGCGATCTCGCCCTGGCTGTGCCCGAGCACGGCCGCCGGTTCGACGCCGTGGGCGCGCCACACCGCGGCCAGCGAAACCATCACCGCCCACAGCGCGGGCTGCACGACGTCCACGCGCTGCAACGCGGCTTCGTCGGAAAGGACGTCGAAGAGCTTCCAGTCCACATGGGACGCGAGGGCGTCCGCGCACTCGCGCATCCGGGCCGCGAACACCGGTTCGGTCTCGAGGAGTTCCTGCCCCATCCCGGCCCACTGCGAGCCCTGGCCGGGGAAGACGAAGACGACCCCGCCCCCACCCGACGGCGTCCCCTCGACGACCGCCGGGTCCGGCTCACCCGCGGCCAGCGCGGCCAGCCCGCGCCGCAGCTCGTCCCCGTCCCCGAGGACGACGGCGCGGTGCTCCAGCACGGTCCGGGTGGTGGCCAGCGAAAACCCGACGTCGGCGGGCTCCCCGGCCACCTCCGCGAGCTGCGCCGCCCGCGCCCGCAGCGCACTCCCGGTCTTGGCGGTCACCACCCACGGCACCACGCTCCCCAAGCGCCCCAATGTGGCGTTGGGTGCGCTGGACGCACCGAACGCCACATTGGGTGCGTCTGACGCACCCAACGCCACATTGGGGTACTCCTCCAGGATGACGTGGGCGTTCGTGCCGCTCACCCCGAACGACGAGACCGCCGCACGGCGCGGGCGGTCGGAAGCCGGCCACTCCCGGGCCTCGGTCAGCAGCGACACCGCACCGGAGTCCCAGTCGATGTGCGGCGACGGCTCGTCGACGTGCAGCGTCTTCGGCAGTTCCCCGTGCCGCAGTGCCTCGACCATCTTGATGACGCCGGCGACCCCGGACGCCGCCTGCGCGTGCCCGATGTTCGACTTCACGCTGCCCAGCCACAACGGCGCGCCCGAGCGGGACTGGCCGTACGTCGCCAGCAGCGCCTGCGCCTCGATCGGGTCGCCCAGCTCGGTGCCGGTGCCGTGCGCCTCGACGACGTCGATCTCGGCCGGCGTGAGCCGCGCGTCCGCCAATGCCTGCCGGATCACGCGCCGCTGGGCGGGGCCGCTCGGCGCGGACAGGCCGTTGGACGCGCCGTCTTGGTTGATCGCCGAGCCGCGGATCACCGCGAGCACGGTCCGGCCCTTCGCGACCGCGTCCGAAAGCCGTTCCAGCAGCACCACGCCCGCGCCCTCGGCCAGGCCCATGCCGTCGGCCGCGCCGGCGAACGCCTTGCAGCGCCCGTCCGGGGCGACCCCGCGCTGGCGGCTGAACTCGATCAGCACGGCCGGGGTCGACATGATCGTCACGCCGCCGGCGAGCGCCATCGTGCACTCCCCGCGCCGCAGGGCCTGCACGGCGAGGTGCAATGCCACCAGCGACGACGAGCACGCCGTGTCGACCGTGACCGCCGGTCCCTCCAGGCCGAGGGTGTAGGCGATCCGTCCGGAAAGGACACTGCCCGCCTTGCCCGTCACCAGGTGGCCTTCGACGCCTTCGGGCGCGGACTGCATCGCGCCGCCGTAGTCGGAGAACCCGCCGCCGACGAACACCCCCGCTTGCTCGCCGCGCACCGACGCCGGGTCGATGCCCGCGCTTTCGAAGGCCTCCCAGCCGATCTCGAGGAGCAGCCGCTGCTGCGGGTCCATCGCGAGCGCCTCGCGCGGGCTGATCGAAAAGAAGCCCGCGTCGAACTTCCCGGCGTCACGGTAGAAGCCGCCGCCACGCGCGTACGTCGTGCCCTGGCTGTCGGGGTCGGGGTCGTAGAGCGCCTCGACGTCCCAGCCGCGCTCGGCGGGGAACTCCCCGATGGCGTCGCCGCCTTCGTGGACCAGCCGCCACAGGTCGGCGGCCGAGCGGACGCCACCCGGGTACCGGCAGCCGGTGCCGACGACGGCGATCGGCTCGTGCGTCCGGTCTTCGAGGTCGGCCAGCCGCTTGCGGGTGTCGCGCAGGTCGGTGGTGGCCCAGCGGAGGTACTCCCGCAGCTTCTCTTCGGGGGTGTCCATGGTGGTGCTCCTAGGTGCGAAGGTCAGGGGGTGCGCAGGCCGTCGAGGACGTCGAACAGCTCGTCGTCGGTCGCCGTCCCGAGGTCGCGGTCCCCGGGCGCCGCTTCCGCGGTGTTCAGCCGGCTCAGCAGCGTCGTCAGCCGCAGGGTCAGCTCGGTGCGCGCCGGGCCGTCGGCGGCACCGGCCGCGAGCGCCGCCTCCAGCCGGTCGAGCTCGGCCAGGCCCGCGCCCGCGTCGCCGGGCAGGAGCTCGGCGAGGACGTGCGCGGCGAGAGCCTGGGCGCTCGGGTGGTCGAAGACGAGCGTGGCGGGCAGCCGCAGCCCGGTGGCCGTCGCGAGCCGGTTGCGCAGGTCGACCGCGGTGAGCGAGTCGAACCCGAGCTCCTGGAACGCTTGGGCCGGGTCGAGCGCCGACGGCGAATCGTGCCCGAGCACGGTCGCCGCCATGCCCCGGACCAGCTCCAGCACGGTCCGTTGCCGCTCGACGACCGACATTGCCAGCAGCCGCTCCCGAAACGCTTCCATCGCCGGAGTAGCGGCCGCGTCGGCCTCCGCTTCCGCGGCGAGCAGGCGCCGGACGTCCTCGATCCCGCCGAGCAGCGGGCTCGGCCGCGCCGAGGTGAACGCGGCGGTGAACCGCGCCCAGTCGACGTCGGCGACCGCGACGAAGGTGTCGTCGAGGTCGAGCGCCCGCTGCATCCCGCGCATGCCGGCCGCCGTCGCCATCGGGGACAGGCCGTGCCACTCCGGGTTGAGGTCCATCAGGTCCTCGACCACGACGCCGTCGTCGAGTACGTGCCGGGCGTCCCACACGCCCCAGGCGATCGACGTCGCCGTGCGGCCGCCCGCCCGTCGCCGCTCGGCGAGCGCGTCCAGGTAGGCCGACCCCGCCGCGTAGGCGCCGTGGTCACCGCTGCCCCAGACCCCGGCGATCGAGGAGAAGAGCACGAACGCGTCCAGGTCGCGGTCGGCGAACAGTTCGTCGAGGTGGGCGGCCCCGGCGACCTTCGCCGCGAGGACGTCGGCGAATTCCTCCACAGTGGACTCGGCCAGCGCGGTGAGCCGGATCAGCGCGGCGGCGTGCACCACCGCCCGGATCGGCCCGTGGTCGGCCTCGGTCTTCTCGACGAGGTTCGCCAGTGCGTCCCGGTCGGCGACGTCGCAGGCCGCGACGGTGACGCCGACCCCGGCGCCCTCGAGTTCCGCGGCCAGCTCGGCCATCCCGGCCGCCGCGTTCCCCCGGCGGCTGGTGAGCACGAGGTGTTCGGCCCCATCCGCGGCGAGCTTGCGGGCGATCACCGGGCCGAGCGCACCGGTCGCGCCGGTGACCAGGACGGTGCCGCGCGGCCGCCACGGCGCCGGCACGGCGGCGGGCTTCGCCGCGCGGACCAGCCGCCGGCCGAAGATTCCGTCGGCACGGACGGCGACCTGGTCTTCTCCGCCGTCGCCGGTGATGGTGGCGAGGCCGCGCCGGAGGGCGATTTCGTCCGGTTCGGCGGGCAGGTCGACCAGGCCACCCCAGCGCTGCGGCTGTTCGAGGCCGACCACACGGCCGAAGCCCCAGGTCTGGGCCTGCACCGGGTCCGGCGGCAGGTCGGTGGCCGAGACGCGCACGGCACCGCGGGTCACGCACCACAGGGGTGCGGTGATCCCGGCTTCGGTCAGCTTCTGGGACAGCACGAGGTTCGCGACGAGCCCCGCCGTGACCCCCGGCCGCAGTTCGGACCGGTCGGCGGCGAGCAGCGAGACCACGCCGGTGAACTCGCCGGCCAGCTCCCCGCCGGGCGCGGTGACGACGACGTCGTGGCCCTGCCTGGTGAACTCCGCGATGAGCGGGTCGCCGTCGTCCGGGGCGACGACGAGCCAGCGGCCCGGCCCGCCCGCGACCGGCTCGGCGGCCGGTTCCCACTCGACGGTGTAGCGCATCGAGTCCACAGCGGACTCTTCCGCGCGGTCGGCCCGCCAGCGCGCCAGCGCGGGCAGCACCGAGGCGACCGCCTCGGAATCGGCACCCAGCACCGCGGCCAGCCCGGCCGGGTCGCCCGCGTCCACCGCGGACCAGAACCCGGCGTCTTCCGCCTTCGCCGCACCGGGCAGCTGGAAGTCCAGCCAGAACCGCTGGTGCTGGAACGGGTACACCGGCAGCTCGACGCAGCGGGCGCCGGTGAAGACCCCGGCCCAGTCGACCGGCACGCCCTGGACGTACAGCTCGGCCGCCGACAGCAGGACGCGGTCGGCGCCGCCCGCGTCGCGCCGGAGGGTGCCGCCGGTGACGACCGGGCGTTCGGCGTGCTCCGCCGTCTCGCCGATCGCCGTCGTCAGCACCGGGTGCGGGCTGCATTCGACGAACACGCCGTGCCCGGCGTCCAGCAGCGCCCGCGTGGCCTGCTCGAACTCCACGGTCTGGCGCAGGTTGCGGTACCAGTAGGACGCGTCGAGCGTGCTCGTGTCGACCGGCGCACCGGTCACCGTCGAGAAGAACGGCACCCGGCCGGCCACGGGGGTCACCGGCGCCAGCAGCTCGGCCAGCCGGTCCTCGATGCGGGCCACGTGGGCCGAGTGCGAGGCGTAGTCCACCGGGATCCGCCGGACCCGCACGCCGTCGGCGGCGCAGGCGTCCTGGAAGCGGGTCAGTTCATCCGCCCCGCCGGACACCACGACCGCCCCGGGCCCGTTCACCGCGGCGACCGAGAGGTCCGCATAGTCCGCCAGCCGGGCGCGCACGGCGTCGGCGCCGAGCGCGACGGAGACCATCCCGCCCTGCCCGGCCAGCTCGCGGATGGCCTGGCTGCGCAGGGCGACCACCCGGGCACCGTCCTCGATGGACAGTCCCCCGGCGACCACGGCCGCGGCGATCTCGCCCTGGCTGTGCCCGAGCACCGCAGCGGGCCGGACACCGAGCGACTCCCAGACGGCGGCGAGCGACACGAGGATCGCCCACAGCACGGGCTGCACGACGTCGACCCGCTCGATCGGCTCGCCCGCGCGGACGACGTCCAGCAGCGCGAAGTCCACATAGGACGTCAGCGCGGCCGCGCACTCCGCCATCCGCGCGGCGAACACCGGGGACGCGTCCAGCAGCTCGGCGGCCATGCCGGTCCACTGGGAACCCTGGCCGGGGAAGACGAACACGACCTTGCCGGGCGTCCCGGCCACGCCTTCCACGACGCCGTGCCCGGCCAGCTTCGCCAGGCGGTCCAGGAGTTCGGCGGCGTCCCGGCCGACGACGACGGCCCGGTGAGCGAACTTCGACCGTGTCGTCGCCAGCGAGAACCCGACGTCGGCCGGGTTCTGTTCACCCACTCGAACCAGCAAGTTCGCGGCCTGCTCCCGCAGCGCCTCAGTGGTCCGGGCCGAGAGCACCCACGGCACGGCGCCCCCCAAGCGCCCCAATGTGGCGTTCGGTGCGTCCAGCGCACCCAATGTGGCGTTCGGTGCTCCATCCATGCCCCCACCACCACCCTCAACCGAGGCGCTCCGCGCCGCAGCATCATTCAACGCAACCAACGCCACATTGGGGCGCTCCGGCTCCTCCAGGATCAGGTGCGCGTTGGTGCCGCTGACGCCGAAGGAGGACACCCCGGCGCGGCGCGGCTTCCCGCCCGGCGCCCACGGCCGCGGTTCGGTGAGCAGCTCGACCGAGCCCGCCGTCCAGTCGATGTGCGTCGAGCGCTCATCCGCGTGCAGCGTGCGCGGCAGGACGCCGTGACGCAGGGCCATGACCATCTTGATCACGCCCGCGACGCCGGAGGCGGCCTGCGTGTGGCCGATGTTCGACTTGACGCTGCCCAGCCACAGCGGCTGTTCCCGGTCTTGCCCGTACGTGGCCAGGAGCGCCTGCGCTTCGATCGGGTCGCCCAGCGAGGTGCCGGTGCCGTGTGCCTCGACGGCGTCCACATCGGACGGTGCCAGGCCCGCGTTCGCCAGCGCCGCACGGATCACCCGCTGCTGCGAAGGACCGTTCGGTGCGGTGAGGCCGTTCGACGCGCCGTCGGAGTTGACTGCCGAGCCACGGATGACCGCGAGCACCGGGTGTCCGTTGCGCCGCGCGTCGGACAGCCGTTCCAGGACGACCATGCCGATGCCCTCGGCCATGCCCATCCCGTCGGCGTCGGCGGAGAACGCCTTGCAGCGGCCGTCCTTCGCGAGCCCGCGCTGGCGGCTGAACAGCACAAATGGCGCCGGGGACGCCATCACGGTCACGCCGCCGGCGATGGCGAGGTCGCTTTCCCCGCTGCGCAGGGACTGCCCCGCCATGTGCAGCGCCACCAGCGACGACGAGCACGCCGTGTCGAGGGTGACGGCCGGGCCTTCGGTGCCGTAGGTGTAGGCGAGCCGGCCGGCGGTGACGCTCATCGAAGTGCCGGTGAGCAGGTGCCCTTCGGTCCCTTCCGGCGGTTCGGCCAGCCCGGCGCCGTAGGACGACGTGCTGGCGCCGACGAACACGCCGGTCCGGCTGCCGCGCAGGCCGGCCGGGGTGATGCCGGCGCTTTCGAACGCCTCCCACGACGTCTCCAGCAGCAGCCGCTGCTGCGGGTCCATCGCGAGGGCTTCGCGCGGGCTGATCCCGAAGAACGCGGGGTCGAAGTCGGCGACGTCGTCGAGGAAGCCGCCTTCCCGGACGTACGTCTTGCCGGGGGCGTCCGGGTCGGGGTCGAAGAGCCCAGCGAGGTCCCAGCCGCGGTCGGCGGGGAACCCGGAGATGCCTTCGCCGCCCGCGTCGAGCATCCGCCACAGGTCGTCGGGCGAGCCGACGCCGCCGGGGAACCGGCAGCTCATGGCGACGATCGCGAGGGGCTCGTCCGTCTTCGCCGCGGTGACGGGAGCGGCGGTCTCCGCCCCGCCGCCGAGGTGCCGTGCCAGCGCTTCGGGGTTCGGGTAGTCGAAGACGAGGGTCGCGGGCAGCCGCCGGCCGGTGGCCGCCTGGAGACGGTTGCGCAGTTCGATGGCCGTCACCGAGTCGAAGCCGAGGTCGCGGAACGCCCGGTCGGCGTCGACGTCCGCGCCGGAGTCGTAGCCGAGCACGGCCGCGACCTGCGCGCGGACGACGCCGAGGAAGTCGGTCGCCGCTTCCGGGGCCGCCTCGGCGACGAGCCGCCGGACCTCGGGGATCTCGCGGAACAGCGGGCTCGGCGTCCCCGACACCGCGACGACGCGGGCCCAGTCGATGTCGACGACGACGGCGCTGGTCTCGTCGTGGTCGAGCACACGCTGCAGTGCCGCGATCGCCAGGTCCGGGTCCATCGCCGGGACCCCGCGGGAGAGCATGCGCTCCTCGACGGCGCCGGTGGCCATGCCACCCGCGGCCCAGTGCCCCCAGACGACGGCGGTCGCGGGCAGCCCCTCGGCCCGCCGCCGGCGCGCGAGGGCGTCGACGAAGGCGTTGCCGGGGGCGTAGTTCCCCTGACCCGCGGCGCCGAACATGCCGCCGAAGGAGGAGAACAGGACGAAGGCGTCGAGGTCGCGGTCGTGCGTCAGCTCGTGGAGGTTGACCGCGGCTTCGGCCTTGACCCGCAGGACGTGCTCGACCTGGTCGAGGGTGAGCTGCTCGAGGAGGGCGTCGTCGAGCGCGGCGGCGGTGTGGACGACGGCGGTCAGCGGGACGTCGGCCAGCAGCGCCGCGAGCGCCGCCCGGTCCGCGAGGTCCACAGTGGACACCGTGACCCGGCAGTGTCGTTCCAGTTCGGCCACCAGCTCGGGGGCACCGGGAGCGTCGAGGCCCCGGCGTCCGGTGAGGATGACGTGTTCGGCACCACCGCGGGCGAGCCACCGGGCGACGTGCGCGCCGAGCGCCCCGGTGCCGCCGGTGACGAGCACGGTTCCCCTCGGCCGCCACGCCTTCGCGGTCCCGCCGTCGGTGGCGTGGGCCAGCCGCCGGGCCAGGACGCCGGACGCCCGGACGGCCAGCTGGTCTTCCCCGGCCGGCGCGGCCAGCACGGCGGCGACCCGGTCGCCGGCGTCCCCTGTGGCCGGCAGGTCGATCAGGCCACCCCAGCGGCCGGGGTGCTCCTGGCCGACGACCGGGCCGAGCCCCCAGACCAGGGCCTGCTCCGGATCGACGGCGGGGTCGGCCGGGCCGGTGCTCAGCGCGCCCCGGGTGGCGACCCAGAGCGGCGCCTCGACACCGGCGTCCCCGAGTGCCTGGACGAGGGTGACGGTGGCGGCGTGCGCCAGCGGGACGGCGGGGTAGGCCGGGTGCCGCCCGGTCGCGGCGGCCAGCAGGGAAAGGACTCCGGTGACGTCCTGGTGTTCGCCGAGCAGTCCCGCGAGCGTCGCACGGTCGGCGGCGGGGTCGACGACGAGCCGTGCTACGTCGGCCCCCTGCGCCGCCAAGGACGTTTCGAGCGGATCGGCGCCGTCCTCAGGAACCACCAGCAGCCACCGGCCGGTGAGCTTGGCCGCGGCGGGCCTCAGGGGACGCCAGGTGACGCGGTACCGCCATCCGTCCACAGTGGACTTCTCCTGGCTGCGCCGCCGCCAGGACGACAGGACCGGCAGCACCGAGTCCAGGGCTTCGCGCTGCTCCTCGCCGACGCCGAGTTCGCTCAGGTCCGCGCGCTCCAGCGCGTCCCAGAACCGGTCGTCGACCGGGTTCGCCGAGCGCGGTTCCGCCTCGCTCGGCCAGAACCGCCGGTGCCGGAACGGATAAGTCGACAGCTCGACCCGGGCCGCGCCGGTCCCGCGGAACACGACCGTCCAGTCGACCGGGACCCCGGCCACGAACGCTTCGGCGAGGGACCGCGCGAGGCGGTCGGCACCGCCGTCGTCCCGGCGCAGGGTGCCGGTGGCCACCACCTCTCGAGCGTCGGCCGTCTCCTCGACGCCCGCCGTCAGCACCGGGTGCGCGCTGCATTCGACGAACGCCGTGTGCCCCGAATCCAGCAACCCGCCGATGGCCTGGTCGAACCGGACGGGTTCACGCAGGTTGCGGTACCAGTAGGCCGCGTCCAGCCCGGCGGTGTCCAGCACCTCACCCGTCACCGCGGACACGAACGGGATTCGCCCGGACCGCGGCTTCACCTCGGCCAGCACCGACATCAGCTCATCCGCCAGCATCTCGACCTGCGCCGAGTGCGACGCGTAATCAACAGCGATCCGCCGCGCCCGCACGTCCGCCGAAGCCAGCAACTCGTCGAGCGCCGACGCCTCACCCGACACCACGACCGACGACGGGCCGTTCACCGCCGCCACCGAAATCCGCCCGTCCCATGGCGCGATCAGCTCACGAGCGCGCTCGACCGGCGCGGCCAACGACACCATGCCGCCCAGGCCCGACAGCCGCAGGATCGCCTTGCTCCGCAGCGCGACCACGCGTGCACCGTCCTCAAGAGACAGTCCACCCGCGACCACCGCAGCCGCGATCTCACCCTGTGAGTGCCCCACGACCGCGTCGGGTTCGACGCCGTATGAGCGCCAGACCTCGGCCAGCGAGACCATCACCGCCCACAGCACCGGCTGCACGACGTCGACCCGCTCCAGATCACCGTCGAGCGCGTCCAGGAGCTTCCAGTCCACAAAGGGCTCCAGCGCCGCCGCGCACTCGGCCATCCGCGCCGCGAACACCGGCGACGAACCGAGCAGCTCCCGGCCCATCCCGGTCCACTGAGAACCCTGCCCCGGGAACACGAACACCACCCGGCGCCCCGGCCGGGCCACCCCGGTGATCGCGTCGCCGTCGAGGACGACCGTGCGGTGCTCGAACAGCGCCCGGGTGGTGACCAGGGAGAACCCGACGTCCAGCGGGTCGCCGTCGACAAGCGCGGCCTGGGCCCGCACCGCTTCCGCGGACCGGGCCGAGAACACCCACGGCACCACCGGCGGCACCACCCGCTCGACCGCAGCCTGCTCCACCGCGGGAGCCGCTTCGAGGATCACGTGCGCGTTGGTCCCGCTGATCCCGAACGACGACACCGCCGCCCGCCGCGGCCGGCCCGTCGACGGCCACGGTTCGGGCTCCGCGAGGAGCCGGATCGCGCCGGACGACCAGTCGACGTGCGGGGTCGGCGTCGACGCGTGCAGGGTGCGCGGCACCGTGTCGTGGCCGAGCGCGAGCACCATCTTGACGACGCCGGCGACCCCGGCGGCGGCCTGCGCGTGGCCGATGTTCGACTTGACCGACCCGAGCAGCAACGGGTGCGCGCGGTCCTGGCCGTACGTCGCCAGCAGCGCGTCGGCTTCGATCGGGTCACCCAGGGACGTCCCGGTCCCGTGCGCCTCGACGACGTCCACATCGGACGGCCGCAGGCCCGCGTTCGCCAGCGCGGCCCGGATCACGCGCTGCTGCGAAGGACCGTTGGGCGCGGTGAGCCCGTTGGACGCGCCGTCCTGGTTCACCGCGGTCCCGCGCACGACCGCGAGCACCGGGTGCCCGAGCCGCCGCGCGTCGGAAAGCCTTTCCACCAAAAGCATGCCGACGCCCTCGGCCCAGCCGGCACCGTCCGCGTCGGCCGAGAACGCCTTGCAGCGCCCGTCCCGCGAAAGCCCGCGCTGGTGCGAGAACTCGACGAACGTGCCGGGCGTGGCCATCACGGTCGCACCGCCCGCCAGCGCCATCGTGCACTCGCCCGAACGCAGGGACTGGACGGCCAGGTGCAGCCCGACCAGCGACGACGAGCACGCCGTGTCGACCGTGACCGCCGGGCCTTCGAGGCCGAACGTGTAGGCGATCCGGCCCGAGGCGACACTGCCGGAGTTGCCGACGCCGAGGAAGCCCTCGACGTCGTCGGCGCCGTCGGACAGGAGGGGGCCGTAGTCGTGGTACATCAGCCCGGCGAACACGCCGGTGCGGCTGCCGCGCAGCGTGCCGGGGTCGATGCCGGCCCGCTCGAACGCCTCCCACGCCGCTTCCAGCAGCAGGCGGTGCTGCGGGTCCATGGCGAGGGCTTCCCGCGGCGAGATGCCGAAGAACCCGGGGTCGAAGTCGGCGGCGCCGTCGAGGAACCCGCCCGCGCGGACGTAGGTCTTGCCGGGCTGGGGCTCGGGGTCGTACAGCGCCTCGACGTCCCAGCCGCGATCGGCCGGGAACTCGCCGATGGCGTCGACGCCGTCGTCCAGCAGCCGCCAAAGGTCCTCCGGCGAGGTCACCCCGCCGGGGAACCGGCAGCTCATCCCGACGATCGCGATCGGCTCGTCCGAAGACGACTCTGTGGCCACGGCGGCCGTCTCACGAACGGCCGAGGCGCCGCCGAGTTCGGTCCGCAGGAACGCGGCGAGCGCGGCCGGCGTCGGGTGGTCGAACACGAGCGCGGCCGGCAGCCGCAGCCCGGTCGCGGCCGAGAGCCGGTTACGCAGGTCGACCGCGGTCAGCGAGTCGAACCCCAGGTCCCGGAACGCCATCGAGGTATCCACAGTGGACACATCGGCGTGGCCGAGCACCACGGCCACCTGCGTGCGGACGATCTCGGTCAGCAGGCGCTCGCGCCCGGCGTCGTCGAGGCCCGCCAGCCTCGACCGCAGGCCGGGGTCGACCGCGGCCGCCCGCGCGGGGACCAGCTTGTGCAGCACCGGCGGCACCGGCTGGTCGCGCAGCGCGGCGACGTTCAGCTTGACCGGCACGAGCACCGCGTCGGCCAGCGTGCGGGCGGTGTCGAACAGCGCGAGGCCCTGTTCGTCGGCCAGCGGCGGGAAGCCGGCGCGGGTCATCCGCCGCCGGTCGAGGTCGGTCATCGCGCCGGTCATGCCGCCGCTGCGCGCCCACAGGCCCCAGGCCAGCGACTGCGCGCCCGGCCGTCGCCGCGCGAGGGCGTCGAGGACCGCGTTCGCGGCGGCGTAGGCGGCCTGCCCGGCGCTGCCGAGCGTGCCGGTCGCCGAGGAGAACAGCACGAACGCCGGGGCGTCGACGAGGTCGTCCAGGGCGAGGGCAGCATCGACCTTGGGCCGCAGGACCTTTTCGAAGTCCGCCGTGGTCAGCGATTCCACGACGCCGTCGGCGAGCGCGCCCGCGGCGTGCACGACGGCGGTGACGTGCTCGTCCGCCAGGACTGCGGCGAGCTGGGCGCGGTCGGCGACGTCGCATTGGACGATTCGGACGTCCGCGTCGAGGTCATCGAGGTCGGGGTTCACCGCGCCGGTGCGGCTGGTCAGCAGCAGGTGGCGGGCACCGTACGCGGTGACCAGGTGCCGGGCCAGCAGCGAGCCGAGCGCGCCGGTACCGCCGGTGATCAGGACCGTGCCGCTGACGTCGAAGGCGGGGACGGCCTCGGCGTCCGGCTGCTCGGCGCGGACCAGCCGCGGCACGAGAACCACGCCGTCACGCAAGGCGGCCTCGGGCTCCTCCCCCGCGGCGAGCACGGCGAGGAGCGGGCTGACGTCGTCGGTGTCGGTGTCCGCGAGCAGGAACCGGTCCGGGTGCTCGGCGCGGACCGAGCGGACCAGCCCCCAGACGGCCGCGGCCGCGGGGTCTTCCCCGGTCGTCGCACCCCGGGTGACGAACACCAGGCGGCCGTCGCCGTCCAGGTTCGCCTGGATCGTCTCGAGCGCATCGGCCAGGACGCGCCGGACGCTCCCGCCGACGTCGGCCGGATCGCCGGTGACGTGCACCAGCGTCAGGTCGGCGTCCACATCGGACGGCACCGCGACCGGCGTCCACTCCGGACGGAACAGCGAGTCGGCGACGAGTTGCTGTGCGGCGAGGGGCCGCAGGACCAGGGACGACACGGTGGCCACGGCGATCCCGGCGCCGTCCGCGATGTCGAGGGCCACGGCGTCGTCACCGGCGGGCCGGAGCCGGACGCGCAGGGTGGCCGGACCGCCCGAACGCAGAACCGCACCGGACCACGCGAACGGCATCAGCGCTCGCTCGCCGCCACCGAGGGCCGCGGCCTGCAGGGCCGAGTCGAGCAGGGCGGGGTGCAGCCCGAACCGGGCCGCCTCGGGCGCGAGGTCGGCCGGGAGCGCGACTTCGGCGTAGATCTCTTCACCGAGCTGCCAGGCCGCGCGCAGCCCGCGGAACGCCGGGCCGTAGGCGAAGCCCTGGGCGGCGAACCGGTCGTGGAGGCCGTCGACGTCGAGGGCTTCGGCGCCGGTGGGCGGCCAGGTCAGCAGGTCCGTGCCCGCCGGTTCGGGGCCGCCGAGCACGCCGCTCGCGTGCCGGGCCCAGCCGTCGTCGCCGGCCCGGCTGAAGACGCCGACCGGGCGCCGTCCGGTGCCGTCGGGCGCGCCGACCGAGACCTGGACCTCGAGGGCGCCCTGCTCGGGCAGCACCAGCGGCGCCTCCATGACGAGGTCCTCGACGACCCGGGTACCGGTCTCCTGCGCGGCTCGCGCGGCGAGTTCGAGCAGCGCGGTGCCGGGCAGCACGACCGAGCCGCGGACGACGTGGTCGGCCAGCCACGGGTGCGACCGCACCGAAAGCCGGCCGGTGAAGAGGTAGCCGTCCCCGTCGGCGAGCGCGACGACCGCGCCGAGCAGCGGGTGCCCGGCCGAGCCGAGCCCGGCGACGTCGCCGGTGACCGCCGGGGCGTCGAGCCAGAACGGCGTGCGCTGGAACGGGTAGGTGGGCAGCTCGACGCCGGTCGCGTCGACGCCGTCGAACTCGCGCGCCCAGTCGACGTCGACGCCGTGGCCGAAGGCGGTGCCGAGCGAGGTGAGCAGCCGGACGCGGCCGCCGTCGCCGCGGCGGAGGGTGCCGACGCCCGCTTCGTCGAGGCCGGGGACGAGCACCGGGTGCGGGCTGCACTCGACGAACACCGGCTTGCCGCCGAAGCCGCGCACGGTCCGGTCGAAGTGGACGGTCTGACGCAGGTTGCGGTACCAGTAGGCGGCGTCGAGCGCGGCGGTGTCGAGCAGTTCGCCGGTGACGGTGGAGTGGAACGGGACCTCGCCGGTGCGCGGGCGGATCGGGGCCAGCACTTCGAGCAGCTCGGCCTCGATGGCCTCGACGTGGGCGGAGTGGGACGCGTAGTCGACGGCGATCCGCTTGGCCGGGAGGTCCTGGGCCAGCAGCTCGTCGAGGGCGCCCGCGTCACCGGAGACCACCACCGAGGACGGCCCGTTGACCGCGGCGATCGACAGCTGCTCGTCCCACGGCGCGATCAGCTCACGCGCGCGCTCCACGGGAACGGTGAGCGACACCATGCCCCCGAGACCCGACAACCGCAGGATCGCCTTGCTCCGCAGCGCAACGACGCGGGCACCGTCCTCAAGCGACAGTCCACCCGCGACCACCGCGGCCGCGATCTCTCCCTGGGAGTGCCCGATCACGGCGGCGGGCTCGACGCCTTGAGAGCGCCAGACTTCGGCGAGCGAAACCATCACGGCCCACAGGGCGGGCTGCACGACGTCGACGCGTTCGAGGTCACCGTCGAGGACGTCGAACAGGTCCCAATCCACAAAAGGCTTCAAGGCGGCCGCGCACTCCGCCATCCGGGCGGCGAACACCGGTTCGGTGGCCAGCAGCTCGCGCCCCATCCCCGCCCACTGCGAACCCTGCCCGGGGAAGACGAACACGGCCCGCCGCGTCCCCCGCGCGACTTCGGCCCCGACGCCCTGCTCGGCCAGCTCGGTCAGCCCGGCCCGCAGGTCCCCGGCGACGACGGCCCGGTGCTCGTACACCTGCCGCGTCCGCACGAGCGCGGCCCCGACAGCGGCCGGGTCGCCGTCCACCAGGCTCAGCAAGTTCCGCGCCTGCGCCCGCAACGCCGGTTCACTGCGCGCGGAGAGCACCCAAGGCACCAAGCGCCCCAATGTGGCGTTCGGTGCGTCCAGCGCACCCAATGTGGCGTTCGGTGCGTCAGATGCACCCAACGCCACATTGGGGCGCTTTGGCGACTCCAGGATGACGTGCGCGTTCGTACCGCTCACGCCGAACGACGAGACACCCGCTCGCCGGACCGCGCCGGTCTCCGGCCACGCCACCGGCTCGGTGAGCAGCTCGACCGCCCCGGCCGTCCAGTCGACGTGCGGCGACGGCGCGTCGACGTGCAGCGTCTTCGGCAGCACGCCGTGCCGCATCGCCTGGATCATCTTGATCATCCCGCCGACCCCGGCGGCGGCCTGCGTGTGCCCGATGTTCGACTTCAGCGACCCCAGCCACAGCGGCCGCTCCCGGTCCTGGCCGTACGTCGCCAGCAGCGCCTCGGCTTCGATCGGGTCACCCAGGGACGTCCCGGTGCCGTGCGCCTCGACGGCGTCCACTTCGGACGCCGTGAGTCCCGCGTTGACCAGCGCCGCGCGGATCACGCGCTGCTGCGCGAGGCCGTTGGGCGCGGTCATGCCGTTGGACGCGCCGTCCTGGTTCACCGCGGTACCGCGGACGACGGCCAGGATCGGGTGGCCGAGCCGCTCGGCGTCGGAAAGCCGTTCCAGGAGCAGGACTCCGGCACCCTCGGCCCAGCTGGTGCCGTCGGCGGCCGCCGCGAACGCCTTGCAGCGGCCGTCCGGTGCGAGAGCCCGCTGCCGGCTGAACTCGATCAGCGCGGACGGCGTCGCCATCACGGCCACACCCCCGGCGAGCGCGAGGCTGCAATCCCCCTGCCGCAGGGCTTGCGCGGCGAGGTGGACGGCGACGAGGGACGACGAGCACGCCGTGTCGACGGTGACCGCGGGCCCTTCGAGCCCGAAGGTGTAGGCGAGCCGCCCGGAGGCGACGCTGCCCGCGCTGCCGTTGCCGAGCAGGCCCTCGAAGCCCTCCGGGACCTGGTACATCCGGCCCGCGTAGTCGTTGTACATCACGCCGGCGAACACGCCGGTGCGGCTGCCGCGCAGCGCGTCCGCGGTCAGCCCGGCCCGCTCGAACGCCTCGTGCGACACCTCCAGCAGCAGCCGCTGCTGCGGGTCGATGGCGAGGGCGTCGCGCGGGCTGATCCCGAAGAACGCCGGGTCGAAGTGGTCGGCGTCGTGCAGGAAACCGCCTTCGCGGGTGTAGACCTTGCCCGGCTCGTCCGGGTCCGGGTCGTAGAGCCCCTCGAGGTCCCAGCCGCGGCGGGCGGGGAAGCCGGTGACGGCGTCGCCGCCGCGGGCGACGAGGTCCCAAAGTTCCTCGGGGGACCCGGCGCCGCCGGGGTAGCGGCAGCTCATCCCGATGACGGCGATCGGCTCGCCCGCCGCCGCTTCGAGCCGCCGGTTGAGTTCCCGCAGCCGGTCGCTCTCCTTGAGCGACGCGCGCAGGGCTTCGACGATCTTGTCCGGTGCTGTGGCCATGGTGGTCGGTCTCCGCGGTTTCGTTCTGGTCAGGGAAGATCGAGGGCCAGGGAGACGAGGTCGTCCACGTCCATGGCGTCGATCGAGGCTTCGGCGGGTTCGGCGGGCCCGGTGTCCGGGCCGGCCAGCCGCAGCAGCGCGTCGAGCAGCCCGGCTTCGCGCAGCCGGTCCACCGGGATCGCCGCGAGCACGGCGGCGAGGTCGGGTTCGACGTGCAGCTCGGCTTCCAGGTGCGTGGCGAGCGCGGTCGCGTCCGGGTAGCTGAACACCAGCGTCGGCGGCAGCCGCAGGCCGGTTTCGGCGCCGATCCGGTTGCGCAGCTCGACCGCGGTGAGCGAGTCGAAGCCGAGGTCGCGGAACGCCTGCCGGGCCGGGACGGCGTCCGGGTCGGCGTGCCCGAGCACGGCCGCCACCTGGGCGCGGACGAACCCGACGAGCACGTCGAGCCGCCCGGCCGCAGGCACCGCGGCCAGCCGTTCCCGCAGCTGCGCGGGTGCGGCTGTCCTGGCCGGGGGCCGGACGAGACCCCGCAGCAGCGCGGGCACTTCGCCCCGCACGGTGAGGTCGAGCCGCATCGGGACCAGCGTCGCCGAGCCGTCCGCGCGGGCCGCGTCGAACAGCGCAAGTCCGTCCTCAGTGGACAGTGCGGTGACGCCGCCCCGGCGTTCGCCGTCGCCCATGCCGCCGGCCCACAGCCCCCAAGCGAGGGACTGCGCGGGCCGGCCCGCCGCGCGGCGGTGGGCGGCGAGCGCGTCGAGGAACGCGTTCGCGGCCGCGTAGTTGGCCTGCCCCGGCGTGCCGAGGGTGCCCGCGGCCGAGGAGAACAGCACGAACTCGGTGACGTCGCCGGCCAGTTCGTGCAGGTGCCAGGCGGCGTCGGCCTTGGCCTGCAGCACGGTCTCGACCTGCTTCGGCGTGAGGGTCTCGACGACGCCGTCCGCGAGCACGCCGGCGGCGTGCACCACCGCCGTGACCGGATGCTCGGCGAGCAGCGCGGCCACCGCGTCCCGGTCGGCGAGGTCGCACGCGGCGAGCGTGACGTCCGCGCCGAGTGCGCGCAGGTCAGCGGCCAGTTCGGCCGCTCCCGGCGCGGCCTCGCCGCGGCGGCTGACCAGCACCAGGTGCCCGGCACCCCGCGTGGCCAGGTGGCGGGCGACGGCCGCGCCGAGCGCCCCCGTCCCGCCGGTGACCAGCACCTTCCCCGCGACCGCCGGGGCCGCACCGTCCGTCGGACGGACCCGGGCCAGCCGCGGCACCAGGAGAGCGCCTTCGCGGACCGCCGCCTGCGGTTCCTCGGTCAGGACCGGCACGGCGGCCGGGCCGTCGAGGTCGAGCAGCGCGAACCGGTCCGGGTGCTCGGCCTGCGCGGACCGCAGCAGGCCCCACACCGCGGCCGCGGCCAGGTCCGGCACGTCCTCGCCGGGCCGCGTGGCGACCGCGCCCCGGGTCACGACGACCAGCCGCGGCCCGTCCCCGGCCACCCACTCCCGCACGGTGGCCAGCACGCTCGTGACGATCTCCCGCACCACGTCCGGAACCGCACCCGCACCCCGCGGCACGGGCAGGTACGCCACTTCGGCCGAATCCTGCGCCACGACTTCGACACCGGACCGCTCCAGCGCGGCGACCAGGTCGGGGTCATCGCCGAGCACCGCACAACGCGTGAGCGGCGTGCCGGTGGCCGGGACCCAGTCGACGCGGAACATCGCGTCACGCACGCCGAGTCCTTCGGCCGAGAACGGCCGCAGGGCCAGCGCGTCGACGACGCCCACCGGCGCGCCCGTCCCGTCGGCCAGCGCGAGCGCGAACCCTTCGGGCACCGGGGTCAGCCGGACCCGCAGGCTCGTGGCCCCGGTCGCCGCGAGGTGCACGCCGGTCCACGCGAAGGGCAGCTGAGCCGTGCCGTCGCCGCGCAGCGCCGCCGCGTGCAGGGCCGCGTCGAACAGCGCCGGGTGCAGCAGGAACCCCGCCGGGACGTCGGACAGCCCGACCTCCGCGAACAGTTCTTCGTCACGCGCCCAAGCGGCCCGCAGGCCCTGGAACGCCGGCCCGTAGCCGAATCCGGCGTCGGCGAACCGCGGGTAGACGTCGTCGACCGCGACCGGCTCGGCCCCGGCGGGCGGCCACTCCGTCAAAGCCACCAACGGTTTCGCGCCTTCGGTGACCGTGCCTTCGGCGTGCCGGGTCCACGGCTCGGTGGCGTCCCGGCGGGCGTGGACCCGCACCGGCCGCGCCCCGGCATCGGGGGCGCCGACCGTGACCTGCACCTGAACCCCCTGGTCCGGCAGCACGAGCGGCGCTTCCAGGGTCAGTTCCGTGACGACGTCGCAGCCGGCTTCGGCCGCGGTCCGCAGGACGAGTTCCAGCAGCGCGGTGCCCGGCAGCAGCGTGGTCCCGCCGACGGTGTGGTCGGCCAGCCACGGGTGCGTCCGCGGCGAGAGCCGCGCCGTGCCGAGGACGCCGTCCTCCTCCGCCAGCGGCACGACCGCTGCCAGCAGCGGGTGGCCGGTCGCGGCCAGGCCCGCCGAGGTGACGTCGCCGGACGGCGCGGCGGCCAGCCAGAACCGCTCGCGCTGGAAGGCGTACGACGGCAGGTCGACGTGCCCGCCACCGGGCCCGAAGCCGGCGACCCAGTCGACCGCGCCACCCCGGACGTACCGCCGGGCCAGCGCCGTGAGCAGGGTTTCCACCTCCGGATGACCGGCCCGCATCGCCGGGACGGCCTCGCCGTCGTCGACCAGCGCGGACAGCACGCCGTCCGGCCCCAGCTCCAGGAAGTCCGTGGCACCGGTGGCGCGCAGGGCGTCGTGGAACCGGACCGGCTCGCGGACCTGACGGACCCAGTGCTCGGCCGTGGCTGGATCGCCCTCCTCCACTGTGGACACGATCGGGATCACCGGCTCAGCGAAAGCCAGTCCCTCGACGATTGCGCGGAACTCGTCGAGCATCGGCTCCATCAGTGCGGAGTGGAACGCGTGACTCGTGTTGAGCCGCTTGGTCTTCTCGAACTTCGCCGCGTACTCGGTGACCGCGGCTTCCTCGCCGGAGAGCACGACCGAGTCCGGGCCGTTCACCGCGGCCAGCGACACACCATCCGGCAGTTGAATGTCCTTTTCGGACGCCTGGACCGCGATCATCACGCCACCCTCGGGCAATGCCTGCATCAACCGGCCCCGCGCCGCGACCAGCGTGGCCGCGTCTTCCAAGGTGAGAATCCCGGCGACGTGTGCCGCCGCGATCTCCCCCACCGAATGCCCCACGACGACGTCCGGGTGAACGCCCCACGACTCCAGCAGGCGGAACAACGCCACCTCGAGCGCGAAGATGCCCTGCTGGGCGAGATCGGTGTCTGCCGCGCCCGGAAGTTCCTCGACCCGCGGGTCCAGGTACGCGCAGACCGCGTCGAACGCCGCCGCGTACACCGGGAACGCGTCGTACAGCTCACGGCCCATTCCCGGCCGCTGCGAACCCTGGCCGGTGAAGAGGAACGCGGTCCGGCCGTCCGGCACCACGGAACCGGTGACGACGCCGGGTTCGCCGCGGCCGAGCGCGGCCAGCCCGGCCGGGACGTCCCCGACGACGACGGCGCGGTGGGCGTGCTGCGTCCGCGTGGTGACCAGCGCATGCGCCACTGCCGGGAGCGGGTGGCCGGCCAGGTGCGCCCGCAGCCGCGTCGCCTGGGCGCGCAGGGCGGCCGGCGACTTGGCGGTGAGCACGACGGGCGGGCACGGGTGCGCCGGGACGGCCGCCTCGGCGGGCGCCGGAGCGGCTTCGAGGATGACGTGGGCGTTGGTGCCGCTGATCCCGAACGACGACACCGCGGCGCGCCGGACCGGCCCCTCGACCGGCTCGGTGAGCAGCCGGACGGCACCGGTGGTCCAGTCGACGTGCGGGGTCGGCTCGTCGACGTGCAGCGTCTTCGGCAGCACGCCGTGGCGAAGAGCCTGGACCATCTTGATCACGCCCGCGACGCCCGCGGCGGCTTGGGTGTGCCCGAGGTTGGACTTGATCGAGCCGAGCCACAACGGCGTTTCCCGATCCTGCCCGTAAGTGGCGAGCACCGCTTGGGCCTCGATGGGATCCCCGAGCCGGGTCCCGGTTCCGTGCGCCTCGACGACGTCCACATCGGACGGTTCGAGTCCCGCGGCCGCCAGCGCGGCCCGGATCACGCGCTGCTGCGACGGCCCGTTCGGCGCGGTCAGACCGTTCGACGCGCCATCGGAGTTGACCGCGGAACCGCGGACGACGGCGAGCACCCGGTGGCCGTTGCGCCGGGCGTCGGACAGGCGTTCCAGGACGAGCACGCCGACACCCTCCGACCAGCCGGTGCCGTCGGCGGCCGCCGCGAACGGCTTGCAGCGGCCGTCGGGCGCCAGCCCGCGCTGACGGCTGAACTCGACGAACGTCGCCGGGGTCGCCATCACCGTGACACCGCCGGCCAGCGCGAGCGAGCACTCCCCGGAACGCAGCGCCTGCGCGGCGAGGTGCAGGGTGACCAGCGACGACGAGCACGCCGTGTCCACGGTGACCGCCGGGCCTTCGAGCCCGAAGGAGTAGGCCACGCGTCCGGAAAGGACACTGCCGGAGTTGCCGATGCCGACGAACCCTTCGACGCCCTCGGGCACGCTCGTCAAGCGGGCGCCGTAGTCGTGGTACATCTGGCCGGCGAACACCCCGGTGCGGCTGCCGCGCAGCACACCCGGGTCGATCCCGGCGCTCTCGAACGCCTCCCACGACGTCTCCAGCAGCAGCCGCTGCTGCGGGTCCATCGCAAGCGCCTCGCGGGGGCTGATCCCGAAGAACGCCGCGTCGAATTCCGCCGCGTCGTAGAGGAAACCGCCCTCGCGGGTGTAGGTCGTGCCCGTGCGCTCGGGGTCGGGGTCGTAGTCGACGTCCCAGCCGCGGTCGGCCGGGAACTCCCCGATGCCGTCGCGGCCGTCGAGGACCAGCCGCCAGAGGTCGTCCGGCGAGGCGATGCCGCCGGGGTAGCGGCAGCTCATGCCGACGATCGCGATCGGCTCGTCGACGGCGGCGAGCACCGGGGCCGAGGTGTCGGCGCGTTCGCCGGTCAGCTCGGCTTCGAGGTGTGCCGCCAGCGCGGCGGGGGTGGCGTAGTCGAACACGACGGTCGCGGCGAGCCGGAGCCCGGTGACGGTGTCGAGCCGGTTGCGCAGCTCGACCGCGGTCAGCGAGTCGAACCCCAGGTCGGAGAACGCCTGGCCGGGTTCGACCGCGGCAGCCGACGCGTGCCCGAGCACGGCCGAGGCCTCCGCGCGGACGACTTCGAGCAGGTTCTCCGTGCGCGGCGCCGAGGCGGCCCGCCGGACCGGCACCCGGACGAGCCCGCGCAGGATCGCCGGGAGGTGCTCGCCCTGGGCGCGCAGGCCCGCGTGGTCGAGCAGCACCGGCCACAGCACGGGTTCGGCGTGGGCGAACGCCGTGTCGAACAGGGCCAGCCCGGTTTCGGTGTCGATCGGGCGCAGGCCACTGCGTTCGATGCGGCGGCGCTCGGCCGCGGCGAGTTCGGCGGCCATGCCACCGTCGAGCCACGGGCCCCAGGCAAGCGCCCGGCCGGGCAGCCCGTGCGCCGCGCGGTGGGCGGCGAGCGCGTCGAGGTAGGCGTTCGCGGCCGCGTACCCGGCCTGCCCCGCGCTGCCGAACGCGCCGGCGACCGAGGAGAAGAGCACCAGGTGCGCGTCGGGGACCAGCTCGTGCAGGTGCCGGGCGGCGTCGGCCTTCGGGCCGAGCACGGCGGCGAGGCGGGCCGCGTCCTGGGCGTCGAGGAGGCCGTCGTCGAGGACGCCGGCGGCGTGCACGACCGCGGTCGGCGGCAGTTCTCGCACCAGCTCGGCCAGCGCGTCGCGGTCGGCGACGTCGCACGCGGCGACGGTGACCTTGGCACCGCCGGCTTCCAGTTCGGCCACGAGGTCCTTCGCCCCCGGGGCGTCGAGACCGCGGCGCGAAGTGAGCACGAGGTGCCCTGCCCCCTGCGCCGCGAGCCGCCGCGCGACGGCCGCGCCGAGCGCGCCGGTACCGCCGGTGATCAGGACGGTCCCGTCTGGCTCGGCGATCGTCACGGGCTCACCGGCGGCCTCGGCGCGAGCCAGCCGCGGCACGAGGACGCGGCCGTCCCGGACGGCGGCTTCCGGCTCGTCGGGCAACGCGGGGAGGTCGTCGTCCGGCCCGAGATCGGCCAGCACGAACCGGCCCGGGTGCTCCTGCTGCGCGGTCCGCAGCAGGCCACGAGCCGCGGCGGCGGTGAGGTCGGTGACGTCCTCCCCCGGCCGCGTCGCCACGGCACCCCGGGTGACGACAACCAGGCGGGCCGTGGCGGACCGCTCGTCGGCGAGCCAGTTCCGCACCAGCTCGAGGGCGTTCGTCACGGCGTCGGCCAGCCCGCAGGATTCCCACTCGACGGCGACGACAGGCGTCGGCTCGATGACGTCGGCCGGAACCCAGTCGAGGCGGTACACCGACTGCGCGGGCGTGACCTGCGCCGCGGACACCGGGCGCAGCGCGAGCGAACGGACGCTCGCCACCGCCCGGCCGGTCTCGTCGGCGAGGGTCAGCGCGACCGCGTCCTGGCCCGCACGCCGGACGCGCACGCGCAGAGCGGCCGCGCCGGACGCCGTCAGGGAGACGCCCGTCCAGGAGAACGGCAGGTGCGGGCCGTCGACGAAGCCGCCGAGACCGAGTCCGTGCAGGGCGGCGTCGAGCAGGGCCGGGTGGAGTCCGTACTCCTCCGATGCGTAGCCCTCCGGCAGTGCGACCTCGGCGTACACCGTCTCGCCGTCGCGCCAGGCGGCTCGCAAACCCTGGAAAGCGGGGCCGTAACCGAAGCCCTGCTCGGCAGCGCGGTCGTAGAGGTCGTCCACGGCCACCGCTCCCTCGGGTGGCCACTCGGTGAGGTCTTCCGCTTCGGGGGCCGCGGCGCTCACCTTGCCGGTGGCGTGCAGTGTCCAAGTGTCCGCATCGGACGGTCGCGAGTGGATGGTGACCCCGCGATCAGCGCCGACCGTCACCCGCAGGGCGACATCGCCGCGCAGGACGAGCGGCGCGCCCAGCGTCAGTTCCTCGACGACCGGGCAGCCCAGTTCCGCGCCCGCACGCAACGCCAGTTCGGCGAACGCCGCGCCCGGCAGCAACGGCGTGCCCAGGACCTCGTGCTCGGCCAGCCACGGCGTGGTGCGGGCCGACAGCGAGCCGGTGAACACCGTCCCCGCGTCCGGCAGCTCGACGGCCGCTCCCAGCAGCGGGTGGCCGGGTGCGGACTGCCCGAGCGCGGTCACGTCACCGGCGGCGGGACCCGCGTCGAGCCAGTAGCGGGTGTGCTCGAAGGCGTAGGCGGGCAGATCGACCGGCGTCGACTCGCCGAACACCGCCGACCACCGGGGCGAAACCCCCTGCACGTGCAGCCGCGCGAGGGCGGCCATCGTGGTCCGCACTTCGCCGTGACCGTTGCGCAGCACCGGAATGGCACCATCGACCATGGCGCTCAACACGGCGTCCGGACCGATCTCGACGAACGTCCCCGCGTCCGTGGCCGCGACCGCGTCGGCGAAGCGCACACACTCCCGGACCTGACGGACCCAATAGTCCGGGCCACTTTCCACAGTGGACACCCACGGGATGACCGGCTCGGCGACGGTGAGCCCGTCGATCGCGGCCGCGAACTCGTCGAGCATCGGCTCCATCAAGGCGGAGTGGAACGCGTGACTCGTGTTGAGCCGCTTGGTCGTTTCAAACTTCGCCGCGTACTCGACCACCGCGGCTTCCTCACCGGACAGCACCACCGAATCCGGCCCATTCACCGCCGCCAGCGAAACACCATCCGGCAGCTCGATGTCCTTTTCGGACGCCTGAACCGCGATCATCACGCCACCCTCAGGCAGCGCCTGCATCAACCGCCCCCGCGCGGCAACCAGCGTGGCCGCATCTTCCAGGCTCAACACCCCGGCCACATGCGCGGCCGCGATCTCCCCCACCGAGTGCCCGATCACGACGTCCGGCCGGACACCCCACGACTCCAGCAGGCGGAACAGTGCGACTTCGAGCGCGAAGATGCCTTGCTGGGCAAGATCGGTGTCCGGCGCGCCCGAAAGTTCCTTGACCCGCGGATCCAGGTACGCACAAGCCGCGTCGAACGCCGCCGCGTACACCGGGAACGTCTCGTACAGCTCGCGACCCATCCCCGGCCGCTGCGAACCCTGGCCGGTGAACAGGAACGCGAGCTTGCCACTCGCAGCCTGTCCGACATAGGTGCCCGGTGCGGACGATCCCGCCGCCACGGCTTCGAGGCCACGCAGCAGCTCGCCCCGGTCCGCTCCGACGACGGCGGCGCGGTGGTCCAGCGTCGCGCGCCCGGTAGCCAATGTCCTACCGACGGCAGCCACCGGCTGTTCCGGCGCCGCGAGCAACCGCCGTGCCTGCTCACGAAGAGCGGACGGCGACTTGGCCGAGAGCACCCACGGCACGGCCAGCCCCAAGCGCCCCAATGTGGCGTTGGGTGCGCTGGACGCACCCAATGTGGCGTTCGGTGCGTCTGACGCACCCAACGCCACATTGGGGTACTCCTCCAGGATCACGTGCGCGTTCGTGCCGCTGATCCCGAACGACGACACCCCGGCGCGCCGCACGCGGCCGGATGCGGGCCACGGGACGGAATCCGTGAGCAGCCGGACGTCACCGTCGGTCCACTCGACGTGCGGGGTCGGCTCGTCGACGTGCAGCGTCTTCGGCAGCATCCCGTGCCGGAGGGCCTGCACCATCTTGATCACCCCGGCGACCCCCGCGGCCGCCTGCGTGTGCCCGATGTTCGACTTGATCGACCCGAGCCACAACGGCTCCGCCCGGTCCCGCCCGTAGGTGGCCAGCACCGCCTGCGCCTCGATGGGGTCACCAAGGCGGGTACCGGTTCCGTGCGCCTCGACGGCGTCCACATCGGACGGCGTCAGCCCCGCAGTCGCCAGTGCCGCCCGGATCACCCGCTGCTGCGACGGCCCGTTCGGCGCGGTCAGGCCGTTCGAAGCGCCATCGGAGTTGACTGCCGAGCCGCGGACCACGGCGAGCACCCGGTGCCCGTTGCGCCGGGCGTCGGACAGGCGTTCCAAGACGAGCACGCCGGCGCCTTCGCCCCACCCGGTGCCGTCGGCCGCGGCGGCGAACGACTTGCACCGCCCGTCGGCCGCGAGTCCGCGCTGGCGGGAGAACTCGACGAACGTCGCCGGGGTCGCCATCACCGTGACACCACCGGCCAGCGCCAGCGAGCACTCACCCGACCGCAGCGCCTGCGCGGCCAGGTGCAGGGCCACCAGCGACGACGAACACGCCGTGTCCACGGTGACCGCCGGGCCTTCCAGGCCGAACGAGTAGGCGACACGTCCGGAAAGGACACTGCCGGAGTTGCCGATGCCGAGGAAGCCCTCGACGTCCGCCGGCGCGGTCGTCAGCCGGGCGCCGTAGTCGTGGTACATCAGGCCCGCGAAGACGCCGGTCCGGCTGCCGCGCAGCGCATCCGGCGCGATACCCGCGTGCTCGAACGCTTCCCACGACGTCTCCAGCAGCAACCGCTGCTGCGGGTCCATCGCCACGGCCTCGCGCGGCGAGATCCCGAAGAGCGCCGCGTCGAACTCCGCGGCGTCGTAGAGGAAGCCGCCCTCGCGGGTGTAGGTCGTGCCCGGGCGCTCCGGTTCGGTGCTGTGTTCGACGCTCCAGCCGCGGTCGCCCGGGAACTCCCCGATGCCGTCCCGGCCCTGGGCGACCAGCTGCCACAGGTCGTCCGGCGAGCCGACGCCACCGGGGTACCGGCAGCTCATGCCCACGATCGCGATGGGCTCGTCGGCCCGGACGACGGTCGCCGCGACCTCGGACACCGAGGTGCCCAGCAGCTCCGCACCGAGGTACGCGGCCAGCGCGTCGGCGCCGGGGTGGTCGAAGACCAGCGTCGAGGACAGCCGGAGCCCGGTCGCCTCGGCGAGCCGGTTGCGCAGCTCGACCGCGGTCAGCGAGTCGAAGCCGAGGTCGCTGAACGCGCGCGTGGCGGCCACGCGCGCGCCCGGTTCGTGCCCGAGCACGGCCGCGGCTTCGGTCCGGACCAGGTCCAGCAGCAGCGTCTCGCGCTCGGCCGCGGGCGCGGCGGCCAGCCGGTCACCGAACGACGAAACCGGTCGGGCCCGGCGGGCCGGGGTGCGGACGAGGCCGCGCAGCAACGCCGGCACCGGCCCACCGCGGAAGGCGGCGAGATCAAGCTGCACGGGCAGGCTGACCGCCCGGTCCGCCGCCAGTGCGGCGTCGAACAACGCGAGACCGTCCTCGATGGACAGTCCGTCACGTCCGTCGGCCATGCCGGTTTCCCAGGCACCCCACGCCATCGAAGTGCCCGGCAGCCCCGCGGACCTCCGGTGCTCGGCCAGTGCGTCCAGGTAGGCGTTGGCGGCGGCGTAGTTCGCCTGCCCGGCCGCGCCGAAAACACCGGCCACCGAGGAGAACAGGACGAGGTGCGCGTCCGGAGCGAGTTCGTGCAGCAGCCAAGCCGCATCCACCTTCGGCCGCAGCACGGCCTCGAAGCGTTCCGGCGTAAGCGAAGTGAGGATGCCGTCGTCGAGCACCCCGGCCGCGTGCACCACCGCGTCGAGGCCGGGCAGCGAGCCGAGCAGCGCCGAAACGGCATCCCGGTCGGTGAAGTCGCAGGCCACGACCTCGGCACCCAGCCCAGTGAGAGCCGCCGCCCCGGGTGCGTCCGGACCACGGCGACCGGCGACGACGACCCGGCCGACCCCGCGTTCGAGGAGGTGCCGGGCGAGCGCGGTGCCGAGCGCGCCGGTGCCACCCGTGATGAGAACCGTGTCCCAGGAGGGAAACTCGGCCGCCGGAGCGGCGGCGCGGGTCAGGCGAGGCACGAACACCCGGCCGTTGCGGACCGCGAACTGCGGTTCCCCGGCCGGGAACCGGGTGAGCCCTTCGACGTCATCAGTTTCCACCAGCAGGAACCGGTCGGGGTGCTCGGCCTGCGCGGCCCGGACCAGACCGCCCACGGCCGCGCCCGCGAGGTCGGTGCCCTCGCCCCGCGTCACGACGACCAGGCGCTCGTCGGGCGCGGGGTCCGCGGCGAGCCAGTCCTGTAGCTCGGCGAGCACCCGCGCGGTGGCCGCGTGCACCGCGGCGGGATCCGTACCGGCGTCGACGGTCAGGAACACCGGCCGGATGTCCTCGGCCGTGCCACCCGGCGGCAGCTGCGGCCAATCGAGGGCGAACAGCGACTGCCGCGGCACCGCCACCGGCCGCACGGTCAGCGCCTCGACCGCGACGACCGGTTCCCCGGCTTCGTCGGTCGCCACCAGCGTGATCGTCTCGGGGCCAGTGGCCGAAAGCCGGACCCGCAGGGCCGAGCGGCCGCGGCCGGACACCGTCACGCCGGTCCAGCTGAACGGCACGCGGCCCGCGCCGGTGTCCGGGAGGACGCCCAGCGCCATCGCGTGCAGCGCGCTGTCGAGCAACGCCGGGTGCAGCGCGAACTTCCCCGCGTTGTCCAGCGGCAGTGCCACCTCGGCGAAGACGTCGCCGCCACGCCGCCAGGCCGCGCGCAGGCCCTGGAACGCCGGGCCGTAGCCGAACCCGCGATCGCCGAACCGGGCGTAGAGGTCGTCGACGTCGACAGGTTCGGCGTCCGCGGGCGGCCACTCGGCCGCGACGGCGGCGAGCCGGTTTCCACTGGTCAGCGTGCCGGACGCGTGCCGGGTCCAGGGTTCGTCGAACGCCGCGCCCGCCGGGCGCGAGTAGATCCGCAGGGCGCGGGTGGCGCTGACGGTGATCTGGATCTCGACGCCGGCGTCCGGGAGGGTCAGCGGCGTTTCGAGGGTGAGCTCGCCGATGCCGTCGCACCCGGCCTGCTCGGCCGCGCGCAGGGCGAGCTCCACGAACGCCGTCCCCGGCACCAGCGTCGAACCGAGCACCACGTGATCGGCGAGCCACGGGTGCGAACGCGGCGAAAGCAGGCCGGTGCACAGGAAACCGTCGCCGTCGGCCAGCGCCAGCGCGGCCCCGAGCAGCGGGTGGTCGGGGTGGGTGAGCCCGGCGGCGGTGACGTCGCCGGTCGCGGCGGGTGCGTCCAGCCAGAACCGCGTGTGCTCGAAGGGGTAGTGCGGCAGCGGGAGGCGCCGCGCGCCGCCGAAGAACGCCGGCCAGTCGACGGCGGTCCCGCGGACGTGCAGGGTGCTCAGGCCGCGGATCAGCGTGGCGGCCTCGGGCCGGTCGGCGCGCAGCAGCGGGACGGCACCGTCGGTGAGCGGGGCGAGGACCGCGGCCGGGCCCAGCTCGGCGAAGACGGTGACGCCCTGGGCGCGCAGCCGCTCGACGCCGTCGTGGAACCGGACCGGCTGCCGCACCTGGCGGACCCAGTAGTCCGCGTCCCACGCCGCGTCCTGCTCCACAGTGGACACCAGCGGGATCGCCGGTGTGGCGAACGAGAGCCGGTCGAGGACCGTGCGGAACTCGGCGAGCATCGGCTCCATCAGCGCCGAGTGGAAGGCGTGACTGGTCTTGAGCCGCTTGGTCTTCGCGAACTTCGCCGCGTACTCGGTGACCGCGGTTTCTTCCCCGGACAGCACAACCGAGTCCGGGCCGTTCACCGCGGCCAGCGAAACACCCTCCGGCAGCTGAATGTCCTTTTCGGATGCCTGGACGGCGATCATCGCGCCGCCTTCCGGCAGGGACTGCATCAACCGGCCCCGCGCCGTGACGAGCGCACAGGCGTCTTCGAGCGTGAGCACGCCGGCGACGTGCGCGGCCGCGATCTCGCCGACCGAGTGCCCGAGGAGCAGGTCGGGCCGCACGCCCCACGACTTCAACAGGCGGTACAACGCGACTTCCAGCGCAAAGATGGCCTGCTGGGCGAGTTCGGTCTCCGCCGACCCCGACAGTTCCCGCACGCGCGGGTCGAGGTGGGCGCACACGGCGTCGAACGCGGTTGCGTAGGCGGGGAAAGCCTCGTACAGCTCACGGCCCATCCCGGCCCGCTGCGACCCCTGCCCGGTGAACAGGAACGCGGTCTTGCCGCCGGGTTCGCCCTGGATGACGTCGAACTCGCGCAATGCGGTCAGCATCGCGTCCCGGTCCGCAGCGACGACGGCGGCGCGGTGGTCCAGTCCGCCGCGGGTGGCCAGCGCGGCCGCCAGCTCGGACAGCTCGACATCCACGGTGGACAGTTGTGTGGCCTGCTCGCGCAAGGCGGACGCGGTCCGCGCGGACAACAGCACCGGCGTGACCGGCAGGGTTGTCAGCGCGGCCGGTACGGCGTCCGGGGCTTGCTCCAGGATCACGTGGGCGTTCGTGCCGCTCATCCCGAACGACGACACCCCCGCGCGGCGCGGCCGCCCGGTCTCGGGCCACGGCTGGGTCTCGGTGAGCAGCCGGACGTTCCCCGCCGCCCAGTCGACGTGCGGCGTCGGCTCGTCGACGTGCAGGGTCTTCGGCAGCACGCCGTGGCGCAGGGCCTGGATCATCTTGATCACGCCGCCCACCCCGGCGGCGGACTGGGCGTGCCCGATGTTCGACTTCAGCGAGCCCAGCCACAGCGGGTGCGGCCGGTCGCGGCCGTAGGTGGCCAGCACGGCCTGCGCCTCGATCGGGTCACCGAGCCGGGTCCCGGTGCCGTGCGCTTCGACCGCGTCCACATCGGACGGCGCGAGCCGGGCCCCGGCCAGCGCGTCGCGGATCACCCGCTGCTGCGAAGGACCGTTGGGGGCGGTGAGGCCGCTGCTCGCGCCGTCCTGGTTGACCGCGGAACCGCGGACGACGGCGAGGACTTCGTGGCCGTTGCGGCGGGCGTCGGACAGCCGCTCCAGCAGGAGCAGGCCGACGCCTTCGGCCCAGCCGGTGCCGTCCGCGGCGGCGGCGAAGGACTTGCAGCGCCCGTCCGCGGCCAGCCCGCGCTGGCGGCTGAACTCGACGAACAGCGTCGGCGAGGCCAGCACCATGACACCGCCGGCGAGCGCGAGCGAACACTCACCCGCACGCAGGGCCTGTGCGGCGAGGTGCAACGCGACCAGCGACGACGAGCACGCCGTGTCGACGGTGACGGCCGGACCCTCCAAGCCGAACTGGTAGGCGAGCCGGCCGGAGATCACGCTTCCCGCGTTGCCGGTCAGCAGGTGACCTTCGAGGCCCTCGGGGGCGACCGACCAGCCACTACCGTAGCCGGAAGAGGACGCGCCGACGAACACGCCGGTGCGGCCGCCGCGCAGGGCCGCCGGGTCGACCCCGGCGTCCTCGAACAGCGCCCACGCCGACTCCAGCAGGAGCCGCTGCTGCGGGTCCATCGCGAGCGCGGCCCGCGGCGAGATGCCGAAGAAGTCCGCGTCGAACCCGGCGACGTCGTCGAGGAAGCCGCCGGCGTTCGCGTGGCTGGTACCGCGACCGTCCGGATCGGACAGTGCGGCCAAGTCCCAGCCGCGGTCGGCGGGGAACGGCGCGACGGCGTCGCGGCCGTCCCGCACGAGGTCCCACAGGTCGTCGGGCGACGCCACGCCGCCGGGGTACCGGCAGCTCATGCCGACGACGGCGATCGGCTCGGGTTCGCCGGACTCGACCTCCTGCAGGCGCGTGCGCGTCTGCTGCAGTTCGGCGGTCACCCGCCGGAGGTACTCGACCAGCCGGTCCTCGTTGGACACCGTCAGCTCCCCAGTGCGTTGTCGATGAAGTCGAAGAGGTCGTCCGCGGACGCCGTGGCGAGGCTGTCCGGGACGGTGGCGGCTCCCGCGGTGCCGGACCACTTGGCCAGCAACGTCTGGAGCCTGCCGTGCACGGCCGCCCGCGCGGCGTCGTCCAATTCGGCGGCCAGCAGGCGCGTTTCCAGGCTGTCCACTTCGGACAGCAGCCGGTCCGCGTCCGGCTCGGTGCCGGTGAGTTCGCCGCGCAGGTGTGCCGCGAGCTCGGCGGGTGAAGCGTGGTCGAACACCAGCGTCGAGGGCAGCCGCAGCCCGGTCGCGGTGGCGAGCCGGTTGCGCAGCTCGACCGCGGTCAGCGAGTCGAAGCCGACCTCCAGGAACCCGCGCCCGGGGTCGACGCCGGTGGCGTCGGCGTGCCCGAGCACGGCGGCCATCGCCTCACGCACCAGGTCGAGCACGATCCCGTCCTGCTCGGCCGGCGTCCGCCCGCCCAGCCGCCGCACCAGCCCGGCGGCGTCGGAAGGCGCCGCCGGGCGCTGCGGCCGAGCCCGGACGAGCCCGCGCAGCAGCGCCGGGACGTCGTCGCCGCGCAGGGCCGCCGGGTCGAGCCTCATCGGGACGAGCAGGCTCGCCGCGTCCCCGACCGCCGCGTCGAAGAGCCCCATCCCGTCCTCAGTGGACAGCGGCAGCAATCCGGACCGGCTCATCCGGGCCCGGTCGGCTTCGGTGAGTTCACCGGCCATCCCGGTTTCCCAAGCACCCCAAGCGATCGACGTACCCGGTAGCCCTTCGGCCCGGCGGTGTGCGGCCAGCGCGTCGAGATAGGCGTTGGCAGCCGCGTACGCGCCCTGCCCGGCGGTGCCCGCGAGCCCGGAGACCGAGGAGAACAGCACGAAGGCGGCGAGGTCGGCGTCGCGGGTCAGCTCGTGCAGGTGCCGCGCCCCGTCGGCCTTGGGCGCCAGGACTTCGGCGAGATCGTCCTCTGTGAGCCGGTCGACGGTGGCGTCGGCCAGCACCCCGGCGGCGTGCACGACCGCGGTGAGCGGCAGCCTCTTGACCAGCTCGGCCACGGCCTCCCGATCAGCGACGTCGCAGGTGGCGACCGTCACCTCGGGCAGCTCGGCTTCGAGTTCCTTGGCCCCGGGCGCCTCGATCCCCCGTCGGCTCGCGAGGACGACGTGCTTCGCGCCGTTGCGGACGAGGTGCCGGGCCAGCGCGGCCCCGAGCGCGCCGGTGCCGCCGGTGATCAGGACGGTGCCGTCCGGATCGAGGGCCCGCGGGACGGTCAGGGCGAGCTTCCCGACGTGCTTGGCCTGGCTCAGGTAGCGCAGGGCGTCCGGTGCGTGCCGGATGTCCCACGCCCGCACCGGCAGCGGCCGCAGGTGACCGGCCGCGAAGAGGTCGAGGACCTCGGTGAACATCCGTCCGAGCCGATCAGCCCCGGCTTCGGCGAGGTCGAAGGCCCGGTAGCCGGGCGCCTCGCGGAGGTCGGTCTTGCCCATCTCGAGGAACCGGCCGCCGTCGGCGAGGAGCTTCTGGGAGGCGTCGATGAACTCCCCGGTCAGCGAGTTGAGGACAACGTCCACGCGGGGGAAGCGCTCGGCGAACTCGAGGGTGCGCGAGGAGGCGAGGTGGGCGGGATCGATATCGACGGCGGCGTGCTTGCCGGGGCTCGCGGTGCCGTACACCTCGGCCCCGAGGTACCGCGCGAGCTGAACGGCGGCCATCCCGACCCCACCGGCGGCCGCGTGGACGAGCACGGACTCACCGGGCTTGAGTTCGGCCAGCTCGACGAGCCCGTAGTAGGCGGTGAGGAAGGCGACGGGCGTGGTCGCGGCTTGCGCGAACGTCCAGCCGGCGGGGACCGGCTTGAGGAGGCGGTGGTCGGTGGTCGCGTGGGCGGCGAAGGTGCCGGGGAAGAGTCCGAAGACGCGGTCGCCGGGGGCGAGCGTGACGCCTTCGCCGGTGTCGGTGACGACGCCCGCGGCTTCCTGGCCGAGGGGGACGGGGCCGCCGGGGTAGCGGCCCAGGACGTTGAGGAGGTCGCGGAAGTTGATCCCCGCGGCCCGGACGGCTACGCGCACTTCGCCTGGGCCGAGCGGTGCCGCCTGTTCAGAGCTGGCCGCGATGCCGTCCACCGTGCCTGGCTCCGTCACCTCCAGCTGCCAGTCACCCTGCGGCAGCTCGAGCCCGCCCGCCGTGCCGCGTGCGATGCGGGGCACCAGGATTCGGCCCGCCCGCACCGCCAGTTCCGGCTCGCCCTCCGGCAGCAGCGGCGCCGGCGAACCGTCGTCCAGGTCCACCAGGCGGAACCGGCCCGGGTGTTCCGAGCGCGCCACGCGGACCAGGCCCCAAGCCGCCGCCGCGGCGGGGTTCGGCACCTCGTCGCCGTCGGCTGCTGCCACTGCTCCGCGGGTCACGAACACCAGCTCGCCGTCGCGATCGTCCGACAGCCACGACCGGATCGCCGCGAGCACCTGAGCCGTCGTCGTGCGGACGTCACCGGCCTCGACCGGCAGGAACACCGACGAAACCGCGGCAGCACCCGGCTCGGCTTCACGCCACTCCAGCCGGAACATCGCGTCACTGACCTGCGGAAGCACCGGACGCAGCACCAGCGATGCCACTGTGAGGACCGGCCGACCCTCGCCATCGGCGACGGTCAGCGAAACCGTGCCCGGCTCGATCGGCGTCAACCGAACGCGAAGCGACGCCGCACCCGAGCTGTGGCGGGCCACACCGGACCACGTGAACGGGAGGCGACCCTGGCCGTCGTCGGGGAGGAGGCCGCCCAGCCCCAAGCCGTGCAACGCGGCGTCCAGCAGAGCCGGATGCAGGCCGAACCGGCCCGCCGCGTCGTGGTCAGCAGCGGGCAACGCCACCTCGGCGAACACCGAATCCTCGTGGACCCACGCCGCCCGCAGGCCCCGGAACGACGGTCCATAAGCAAACCCGCGGTCCTCGAAGCCCTGGTACAGGTCCGTTACGTCCACTTCGGACGCATCAGGCGGCCACTCGCCGAGGTCCTCAGCCACCACCGCCGCGTCGGACAGGACGCCGGTCGCGTGCCGCGTCCACTCGCCGGAGTCGCGTTGCGAATGGACGGTCACCGTCCTCCGGCCGGAGTCGGCCGCGCCGATCGTCACCTGGACGCGGGCCGGTTCCGTCAGCGTCAACGGCGCCGCGATCGTCAGCTCCTCCAAGGTTTCGCACCCGGCCTCGGCGCCCGCACGGAGGGCAAGCTCGACGAACGCCGTGCCAGGCAGGATGACCGTGCCGTGCACCGCGTGGCCGGCCAGCCACGGCGACTTCCGCGTCGACAGAACACCGGTCAGCACGTGGCCGCCGGATTCAGGCAGCTCCACCGCCGCGCTGAGCAGGGGGTGCCTGAGCGCATCGGGTTCGTCGGCCGCGTCCAGCCAGAACCGCTCGTGCTGGAACGCGTACGTCGGCAGGTCCGTGCGCACCGGACCGGGGCCGAGCACCCGCGCCCAGTCGACGGCGAGGTGCGCCACCGCGGCCAGGACACCGGCCTCTTCCAGCCGCCCGGCGGCGAGGGTGGGGATCGCCCCTTCGACCATCGGCGTCAGCACGGCGTCCGGACCCAGCTCGACGAACCCGGTGACACCCGAAGCCCGCAGCCGCTCGACAGCATCGGCGAACCGGACCGGCTCCCGCACCTGCCGCACCCAGTACTCCGGCGAAGGCACAGACTCATCCACAGTGGACACAAAAGGAATCGACGGCTCAGCGCACACGAGACCGTCGATCGCCGCCGCGAACTCCGCCAGCATCGGCTCCATCAACGCCGAATGGAACGCGTGACTCGTTTTAAGCCGCTTCGTCTTCGCAAACTTCGCCGCATACTCGGTCACCGAGGATTCCACACCGGACAGCACCACCGAATCCCGCCCGTTCACCGCCGCCAGGGAAACACCGGAAGGCAGCTCGATGTCCACTTCGGACGCCTGGACCGCGATCATCGCGCCACCCGAAGGCAACGCCTGCATCAGCCGACCCCGCGCCGAGACCAGCGCGCAAGCGTCTTCCAAAGACAGAATCCCGGCGACGTGCGCCGCCGCGATCTCCCCCACCGAATGCCCGACTACAGCATCCGGCCGGACACCCCACGACTCCAGGAGCCGGAACAACGCCACTTCCACCGCGAAGATGCCCTGCTGCGCGAACTCGGTCTCGGACGAGCCGAGGAAATCCCGAAGCCGCGGATCCAACAACTCGCACACCGCATCGAAAGCGGCCGCGTAGACGGGGAAAGCCGCATACAGCTCCTGCCCCATCCCGACGCGCTGCGAACCCTGACCGGAGAACAGGAAAGCGACCTTGCCGCCCAGTCCGGGCCGGACCACCTCAGCGACAGTGCGTCCCTCGGCAAGCCCGGTCAGCCCACGACGGAACCCGTCGAGATCGGCGGCGAGCACGACGGCACGGCACTCGAGCGACGCCCGGCCCGTGGCCAGCGTCCGCGCGGTCCCGACGAGAGCAGGCCCGGTCTCGAGGAATTCCAGCAGCCGACCGGCCTGCGCCCGCAACCCCTCCTCGGTTCGCGCGGAAACCAGCCACGGCACCACGCTCCCGGAGAACGTCTCGGCCGGCGCCGCCGCAACGGGAGACTCCTCCAGCACGATGTGCGCGTTGGTCCCACTGATCCCGAACGACGAAACCCCCGCCCGCCGCACCCGATCCCCGGCGGGCCAGGCAACGGACTCGGTCAGCAGCCGCACCGAACCGGCCGACCAGTCCACTTGGGACGACGGCGAATCGACGTGCAACGTCCGCGGCAGCATCCCGTTCCGCAGCGCCTCGACGACCTTGATCACCCCGGCAACCCCGGCGGCAGCCTGCGTGTGCCCGAGGTTCGACTTCACCGAACCGAGCCACACCGGCTTCGCCCGATCTTGTCCATAGGTAGCCAGAAGTGCCTGTGCCTCAATGGGGTCTCCCAGCCGGGTGCCGGTCCCATGCGCCTCGACGGCGTCCACATCGGACGCTGTCAGGCCCGCGGCAGCCAGTGCCGCCCGGATCACCCGCTGCTGCGACGGCCCGTTCGGCGCGGTCAGGCCGTTCGACGCGCCGTCGGAGTTCACCGCGGAACCGCGCAGCACGGCGAGCACGGGGTGGCCGAGCCGCTGGGCGTCGGAAAGCCGTTCCACCAGCAGGATTCCGGCGCCTTCGCCCCACGCCGTGCCGTCGGCGGCCGCCGCGAACGGCTTGCAGCGGCCGTCGGCGGCCAGGCCGCGCTGCCGTGAGAACTCGACGAACCCGATCGGCGTGGACATCACCGTCACCCCGCCGGCCAGCGCCAGCGAGCACTCGCCCGAACGCAGTGCCTGCGCCGCCAGGTGCAGCGCCACCAGCGACGACGAACACGCCGTGTCCACGGTGACCGCCGGGCCCTCCAGCCCCAGCGCGTACGCGACGCGGCCGGAGAAGACGCTCGCCGAACTGCCGGTCCCGAGGTAGCCCTCGACCTGGTCGCGGGCGTTCATCAGCAGGGTGCTGTAGTCCTGGCCGTTGGTGCCGGCGAACACGCCGACCCGGCTGCCGCGCAACGACGCCGGGTCGATCCCGGCGCGTTCGAACGCCTCCCACGCCGTCTCCAGGAGCATCCGCTGCTGCGGGTCCATCGCGAGGGCCTCGCGCGGGCTGATCCCGAAGAACGCGGCGTCGAAGCCGGTCACGTCGTCCACAAAGGACCCATGCCGGACGTAGGACCGGCCCGGGGTCTCGGGATCGGGGTCGTACACGGCGTCGACGTCCCAGCCGCGGTCGGCCGGGAACGGCGCGACCGTGTCCCGGCCGGCGGCCAGGAGTTCCCACAGGTCTTCCGGCGAACCGACACCACCGGGGAACCGGCAGCTCATCGCCACGATCGCGATCGGCTCGTCGGCCGCACCGCGCTCGACGACGTCCGCGCTCGTCACCGCGGCACCGAAGTGCGACGCGAGGTGGCTGACCAGCGCGGCCGGGCTCGGGTGGTCGAAGACGAGCGTGGCGGGCAGCTTCAGGCCGACCGCGGCGCCGAGCTTGTTGCGCAGCTCCACCGCGGTCAGCGAGTCGAACCCGAGGTCACGCAGGGCGCGGGCCGGGTCGATCCGGTCCGGCTCGGCGAACCCGAGCACGGCGGCGATCTGCGTGCGCACGATCTCGAGCAGCCGCCGGTCCCGCTCCGCCGGCGCCAGGCCCGCCAAGCCGGGTTCGACGGTCTCGTTGCCGGTACGCGGGAGCAGGTCGGCGAGCAGCCGGCCGGGGTCCTGCGCGGCCGTCCAGTCGACGTCGGCGACGACGACGGCCGTGTCGTCGAGGTCGAGGACGCGCTGCAGGCCGTCGAGGGCCAGCTCCGGCGGCATCGGCGGGACCCCGCGCTGCCGCAGCCGCGTCTCGAGGCCGCCGTCGGCCATGCCGCCGCCCGCCCAGTGCCCCCAGCCGATCGACGTCGCGGGCAGCCCGAGGCCGCGGCGGTAGCGCGCGAACGCGTCGAGGAAAGCGTTTCCCGGCGCGTAGTTCCCTTGACCGGCGCCGCCGTAGGTGCCGGCGAGGGACGAGAACAGCACGAACGCGTCGAGGTCCAGGTCCCGGGTCAGCTCGTGCAGCGCGATCGCCGCCTCGGCCTTGACCCGCAGCACGCGGGCAGCCTGGTCGAGGGTGAGTTCGTCGAGGACGGCGTCGTCGAGCACGGCGGCGGTGTGGACCACCGCGCGCAGCGGCGCGTCCGTGGGCAGGGCGCCGAGCAGCGCACCGAGCGCGTCGCGGTCGGCGGCGTCGCACGCGGCGACGGTGACCCGCGCACCAAGGCCGGTCAGTTCGGCTTCCAGGTCCGCGGCCCCTTCGGCGTCGCGGCCGCTGCGGCTGACGAGCAGCAGGTGCGGAGCGCCCTGGGCGGCCAGCCGGCGGGCGACGTGGGCGCCGAGCGCACCCGTGCCGCCGGTGATCAGCGTGGTGCCGTCCGGGCGCCAGGTGCGCCGGGCGGTCGTGGCGGCGGGGCGGGTCAGCCTGCGGGCGAAGACACCGTCGGGCCGGACGGCGAGTTCGTCTTCGGGGCCGGTCAGCGCGCCGAGGAACAGGTCGACGGTGGCGTCGTCCGCGTCGGCGGTCAGGTCGGCGACGCCGCCCCAGCGGCTCGGCTGCTCCTGGCGGACGACCTGGCCGAGGCCCCAGACGAGGGCCTGCTCGGGGTCGGTGACCGGGTCGGCGGCACCGGTCGAGACCGCGCCGCGGGTGACTATCCACAAGGGAACGTCGGCTTGAACCAGTGCCAGCGCGGCGGCGAATCCGGCGGGAACGTCCGGGTGGCTCGGAGTCCGCCCGGCCGGGGCGACGGCGATGACGCCTCGAACACCAGTGGTGTCACCGAGTTCGGTCGTGCGGATCACCTCGGCGCCGTGCCGGGTGAGGCCCTGGGCGATGCGGTCGGCGAGATCGTCGTCCGGACCGCACACGACCCAGATGCCATCCACAGTGGACTTGTCAGCGGGGACGAGCCGCCAGGTGACCTCGTAACGCAGGTCGTCGAGGGCCGTGCGGCGGCGCGGGGCCGCGGGCTCGGACCAGTAGCGGTCGCGCTGGAACGGGTAGGTGGGCAGGGTGACGCGGCGGGTGCCGGTACCGGCGAACAGCCCGGCCCAGTCGACGTCGGCGCCGCGGGCGAACGCCTCGCCCAGCGAGGTGAAGAGCCTGGTCAGGCCGCCGTCGCCACGACGCAGGGTGCCGACCGCGGCGGCGGCCACCCCGGCCTGGTCGATGGTCTCCTCGACGCCGACGGTGAGCACCGGGTGGGCACTGCACTCGACGAAGACGGTCGCCCGCAGACCGAGCAGGGTCGAGACGGCCTGGTCGAACCGGACGGGTTCCCGCAAGTTGCGGTACCAATAGGCCGCGTCCAGCCCGGCCGTATCCAGGACTTCCCCGGTCACCGCGGAGACGAACGGGATCCGGCCCGAACGCGGCTTCACCTCGGCGAGCACGGACGCCAGCTCTTCGGCCAGCAACTCGACCTGCGCCGAGTGAGACGCGTAATCGACGGCGATCCGCCGCGCCCGCACGTCCACCGAAGCCAGCAGCTCATCGAGCGCGGCGGTCTCACCGGACACCACGACCGACGACGGGCCGTTCACCGCGGCAACCGAGATCCGCCCGCCCCACGGCGCGATCAGCTCACGGGCCAGCTCCACCGACGTGGCCAGCGACACCATTCCACCGAGTCCGGACAGTCGCAGGATCGCCTTGCTCCGGAGGGCGACCACGCGCGCACCGTCCTCAAGGGACAGTCCGCCTGCGACAACCGCAGCGGCGATCTCACCCTGCGAATGACCCACCACGGCTGCAGGCTCGACGCCGTATGAGCGCCAGACCTCGGCCAGCGAGACCATCACCGCCCACAGCACCGGCTGCACGACGTCGACCCGCTCCAGATCGCCGTCGAGGGCCTCCAGCAAGTCCCAATCCACGAAAGGCGACAAGGCGGTGGCGCACTCGGCCATCCGCGCGGCGAACACCGGTGAGGCGTCGAGGAGTTCCCGGCCCATCCCGGTCCACTGCGAACCCTGTCCCGGGAAAACGAAGACGACGTCACCCGGGTTGGCGGGCTCGCTCACACCGTCGGCGACGGCGTCGAGTCCGGCGGCGTCGAGGACGACGGACCGGTGTTCGCGCACCGACCGCGTGGTGGCCAGCGCGCGGCCGACGTCGACCGGGTCGTCCGCGCAGGAACGCAACGCCCATGCGAGGTCGCGCAGTGCCGGGCCGGTCTTGGCCGACAGCACCCACGGCACCACGGGCAGCGGCGACGACGGCTCGTCCGCCTCGGCCGGGACCGCCTCGATGATCACGTGCGCGTTGGTGCCACTGACCCCGAACGACGACACCCCGGCCCGCCGCGGCGCACCGGTCTCCGGCCACGGCACGGCTTCGGTGAGCAGCCGGACGTGCCCGGCCGCCCAGTCCACATGCGACGACGGCGCGTCGACGTGCAACGTCCGGGGCAGGACGCCGTGGCGCATCGCTTCGATCATCTTGATCACGCCGCCGACTCCGGCGGCGGCCTGTGTGTGCCCGATGTTGGACTTCAGCGATCCCAGCCACAGTGGACGGTCCCGGTCCTGGCCGTACGTCGCCAGCAGCGCCTCGGCCTCGATCGGGTCACCCAGAGTCGTGCCGGTGCCGTGCGCCTCGACGACGTCCACATCGGATGGTGCCAGTCGCGCGTTCGCCAGCGCTGCCCGGATCACCCGCTGCTGCGACGGCCCGTTCGGGGCGGTGAGGCCGTTCGACGCGCCGTCGGAGTTGACCGCGGAGCCGCGCAGCACCGCGAGCACCGGGTGGCCGTGGCGGCGGGCGTCGGAAAGCCGTTCCAGCACGAGCATCCCGGCGCCCTCGCCCCACGCGGTGCCGTCGGCGGCTTCGGCGAAGGCCTTGCAACGACCGTCGGTGGCGAGCCCGCTCTGCTGGCTGAACTCGACGAATCCCTCGGGCGTGGTCATCACGGTGACCCCGCCGGCGAGGGCGAGGGAACACTCGCCCGCGCGCAACGCCTGCGCGGCGAGGTGCATCGCGACGAGCGACGACGAGCACGCCGTGTCCACGGTGACCGCCGGGCCTTCGAGACCGAAGGTGTAGGCGATCCGGCCGGAGAAGACGCTGGCCGCGCTGCCGGTCAGGAGGTAGCCGGACAGGGCTTCGATCTGCTCTTCGGACGGCCCCGAGATCTGGGCCATGCCCCCGACGAACACGCCGGTGCGGCTGCCGCGCAGCCCGTCGACCGGCAGGCCGGCGCGCTCGAACGCCTCGTGCGCGACTTCGAGCAGCAGCCGCTGCTGCGGGTCCATCGCGACGGCTTCGCGCGGCGAGATCCCGAAGAACTCGGGGTCGAAGTCCGCGGCTTCCGGCAGGAACCCGCCCTCGCGGACGTAGCTGTGCCCGGGCTGCGGGTCCCCGGGCCGGTAGAGCCGCGCGGTGTCCCAGCCGCGGTCGGCGGGGAAGCCGGCGATCGCGTCGGTCCCCGCGGCGACCAGCTCCCACAGCCGTTCGGGCGTGTTCGCCCCACCGGGATACCGGCAGGCGGTGCCGACGATCGCGATCGGCTCGCCCGCCTTCTCCTCGGCCTCGCGAAGCCGCGCGCGGACGTCGTGCAGGTCGGCCGTCACGCGCTTGAGGAAGTAGCGGAGCTTGTCTTCACTCGACATGGGTGGTCCTCGGGAAACAGGGGGTCGGGGGATGCGGCCGGCCGGACGTCTTGAATGAGTCATTCAGGACCTCCAGCGCCCTGAATGACTCATTCAGGACAGCCGCGGCGGCAGCGGGACAGCGGCGGGCGAGCCGACTCGGGGACGCCACGCCTGCCGAACGCCCTCGGAACCAAGCGCCCGCAGCGGTCTTGAATGAGTCATTCAGGACCTCCAGCGCCCTGAATGACTCATTCAGGACGCGTCGGCGCGCGGCGGCGGGGCAGCCGGTCGGTGCGGCCGTCACGAGATGCCGAATTCGGTGTCGAGCAGCCGGAACATCTCGTCGTCGTCGGCCGAGTCCAGGCGCTCCGCGATCGACTCGCGGTCCTCGCGCCACTGGGCGAGCAGCACCTCCAGCCGGGCCAAAGCCCGGCCGCGGTCCTCCGCGCCCGCCGACGTGAGGCCGGCTTCGAGGCGGTCCAGCTCCTCGGCGAGACCGTCGGTCGCCGGCTCGACGCGGGTGCGCAGGTGCGCGGCCAGCGCCTCCGCCGTGGGATGGTCGAAGACCAGCGTGCTGGGCAGGCTGAGCCCGGTCGCGCGGGACAGGCCGTTGCGCAGCTCGACCGACGCCAGCGAGTCGAGGCCGAGGTCGCGCAGCGGCTGGCGGACGTCGACCGACTCCGGGGTCGCGTGCCCGAGCACCACGGCGATCTCGCCGCGCACGATGTCGAGCAGCAGCCGGTCCAGCTCGGGGCCCGCGGCGGTGCCGAGGATCTCCGCGACCGCGCCGCCGGACGCCGGCTCGAGCGCTAGCACCTCGCGGACTTCCGGCAGCTCGCCGAGCAGGGGGCTCGGGCGCTGGGCGGTGAACGCCGGCACGAACCGCGTCCAGTCGACGTCCGCGACGACGACCGACGGCTCGTCCCGCTCCACCGCCGCGATCAGCTCCGCGACCGCTCGCTCGGGCGGCAGGCCGGGCACCCCGCGGCGCGCCATCTGGACGCCGGCCTCGCCCTCGGCCAGGCCCGGGCCGGCCCACGGGCCCCAGGCGATCGACGTCGCGGTCAGGCCGCGGGCCCGGCGCGATTCGGCGACGCCGTCGAGCGCCGCGTTCGCCGCGGAGTACGCGCCCTGGCCGCCGCTGCCCCAGGTGGCCGCGATCGACGAGAACAGCACGAACGCGTCGAGCGGGGTGTCGCCGAGCAGCTCGTCGAGGTGGGCCGCGCCCCGCACCTTCGCCGAGCGGACCCGCTCGAACTCGGCCACGGACGTGTCGGCCAGGTACTCGGGGTCGGCCGCACCGGCGGCGTGGAGCACCGCGGACGGCGGGAACTCGGCCAGCAGCGCGGCCAGCGCGTCCCGGTCGGCGACGTCGCACGCCCGGACCGTCACCCGTGCGCCGAGCGCGGTCAGGTCCTCGACGAGCCCGGGTGCGGCCACGCCGCGACGGCCGGTCAGCACCAGGTGCTCGGCGCCGTCAGCCGCCAGGCGCCGGGCCACGTGGCCGCCGAGCGCGCCGGTGCCGCCGGTGATCAGCACCGTGCCGCGCGGGCGCCACTCGCGGACCTTCCGCCCGGTCGCCCGCACGAGCCGTCGGCCGAACACCCCGGACGGCCGGACCGCGATCTGGTCTTCGAGCCCGCCGAGGACCAGGTCGGCGTCGCCGCCGAGGTCGACGCACCCGCCCCAGCGGCGCGGGTGCTCGAGCCCCACGACGCGGCCGAGCCCCCAGATCCCGGCCGCGGCGGGGTCCACCGGTTCGCCCGGCTCGACCTGGACGGCGTTGCGCGTGACGCACCACAACGGCGCTTCCCGGCCCGCGTCCCCGAGCGCCTGGACGAGCACGAGGACGTCGGCGGCGTCGGTGAGGTACGACAGCACGCCGTCGGTCTCCGGCAGCCGGGCCGCGAGGTCCGCGCGGCCGATCCCGGCGGGCACCTCCAGCACCGTGACGCCTTCCGGTAGCCGCACGTCGCTGCCTTCGGGGACGACCGCGAGCCACCAGCCCTCGAGCGCGGCCGCGGTGTCGACCGGCTGCCAGACCACGCGGTAGCGCCAGTCCGTGGTGCCGCCGTCGGCCTCGCCGCGCCAGCGGGCCAGCGCGGGCAGCACGGCGTCCACTTTGGAGCGCTCGACGCCGAGGGTTTCGGCCAGCCCGGTGCCGTCGCCGTCGCGGACGGCGGCCCAGAACCGGGCACCCGCCGGGTCGGCCGCCGGAGGTGTCCCCGGGGCGAGCCAGTAGCGCTCGCGCTCAAACGGGTACGTCGGGAGGTCGACCCGCGTGGTCGCCGAACCGAGCACTGACGTCCACTGTGGACTTACGCCACGGACGTGCAAGCGGGCCAGCGCGGTGAGCAGCGTCTCCGGTTCGGACCGGGCCGCGCGCAGCACCGGCACCGCACCCTCGACCAACGCCGACAGCACGGCATCCGGCCCGATCTCGACGAACGTCGTGACGCCGTCGGCACGCAAGGCCTCGACCCCGTCGGCGAACCGGACGGTGGCTTCGACTTGCCCGACCCAGTAATCCGCCGTTTCCGGGCCGGTCCCACCGGTGGGGATGAACGGCAACTCCGGCGCGGCGAGGGAAAGCGTTTCCAGTGTCGCGCGGAAGTCCGGCAGCATCGGTGCAATCAGCGGCGAGTGGAACGCGTGGCTCGTGGCGAGCCGCTTGGTCTTGGCGAACCGCGCGGCCACCTCCGCGACCGCGGCCGCTTCCCCGGACAGCACGACCGCGTCCGGACCGTTGACCGCGGCCAGCGACACGCCGTCCGGCAGCGGCAGAACGTCCTCTTCGGACGCCTGCACCGCGATCATCACCCCGCCTTCGGGCAGCGCCTGCATCAACCGCCCCCGCGCCGCGACCAGCGTGACCGCGTCTTCGAGCGTCAAGATCCCGGCGACGTGGGCGGCGGCGATCTCACCGACCGAGTGGCCCAGCACGGCGTCCGGCCGGACACCCCACGTCTCGAGAAGCCGCACCAGCGCAACCTCGACCGCGAAGATGCCCTGCTGCGCGTACTCGGTGCCGTCGAGTTCGGGGCCGCCCGAGAAGACGACCTCCCGCACCCGTGGGTCGGGACACGCGGCGTCGAACGCGGCCGCGAACACCGGGTACGTCTCGTACAGCTCGCGGCCCATCCCGGCCCGCTGGGAACCCTGGCCGGTGAACAGGAACGCCGTCCGGCCGTGTTCGGCGACCCCGGTGATCGCGCCCCGGCCGTCGCGGACCGCAGCAAGTCCGGCGGCGCGGTCCTCCGGCATGACAACCGCGCGGTGCGCGAACGCCGTCCGCCCGGAAGCGAGAACCCGCGCGACTTCCACCGGGTCGGCGTCGACCGAGAGCAAGCGTTCGGCCTGCGCACGCAACGCCGTTTCGGTGCGCGCCGACAGCAACCACGGCGCCGGTCCGGCGGACTCGGCCGGGAGGGGAACGTCCAACGGTTGTTCGAGGATCACGTGGGCGTTCGTGCCGCTGACGCCGAACGACGAAACGGCGGCGCGCCGGACGTCGGTCTCCGGCCACGGCGTGGTGTCGGTCAGCAGCGCGACCGCACCCGCCGTCCAATCCACTTTGGACGACGGTGTGTCGAGGTGCAGCGTCCGCGGCAGGACGCCGTGGCGCATCGCCTCGATCATCTTGATGATGCCGCCGACGCCGGACGCGGCCTGCGCGTGCCCGATGTTGGACTTCAGCGACCCCAGCCACAGCGGCGACGGCCGGTCCTGGCCGTAGGTGGCGAGGACGGCCTGCGCCTCGATCGGGTCACCCAGCACCGTGCCGGTGCCGTGGGCCTCGACGGCATCGACGTCCGAAGCGGACAGTCCGGCGTTGGCCAGCGCCTGCCGGATCACCCGCTGCTGCGATGGCCCGTTCGGCGCGGTCAAGCCGTTGGACGCGCCGTCGGAGTTCACCGCCGACCCGGCGACCACGGCCAGCACCGGGTGCCCGAGCCGTCGCGCGTCCGAAAGGCGTTCCAGCAGCAGCATCCCGGCCCCCTCGGCCCAGGCCGTGCCGTCCGCGGCGTCCGAAAAGGACTTGATCCGGCCGTCCGGGGCGAGCCCGCGCTGCCGGCTGAACTCGACGAACGCGCCGGGGCTGGACATGACCGTGACGCCGCCGGCGAGGGCGAGCGTGCATTCGCCCGCACGCAGCGACTGCGCCGCGAGGTGCAGCGCGACCAAAGAGGACGAACAAGCCGTGTCGACCGTCAGGGTCGGGCCCTCGAAGCCGAAGGTGTAGGCGATCCGTCCGGAAAGGACGCTGGCCGCGGTACCGGTGCCGAGGTTGCCGCCGACCTGCTCGGGGGCCTCGTGCAGCGGCGGGCCGTAGTCCTGGGACGCGGTCCCGGCGAACACGCCGACGGCGTCGCCCCGGACCGCGCGCGGGTCGATGCCCGCGTGCTCGAACGTCTCCCAGGCGACTTCGAGCAGCAGCCGCTGCTGCGGGTCCATCGCCAGGGCTTCGCGGGGGCTGAGCCCGAAGAACGCGGCGTCGAACCCGGCGGCGTCGTCGAGGAAACCGCCGTGCCGGACGTAGGTCTTGCCCGGCCGTCCGGGTTCCGGATCGTGCAGCCCGTCGACGTCCCAGCCGCGATCCGCGGGGAACGCGCTGATCGCGTCGGTGCCGCCGAGCACGAGGTCCCACAACTGGGCCGGGGACGCGACGCCGCCCGGGTAGCGGCAGCCCATGCCGACGACGACGATCGGGTCGGCCGAACCGGCGTGCGCGGTGACGGCTCCGGTGGCCGTCTCGCCCGCGAGCCACGCGGCGAGCGCGGCCGGGGTCGGCTGGTCGAAGACGAGCGTGGCGGGCAGCGTCAGCCCGGTCGCCGTGCCCAGCCGGGAGCTGAGTTCCACGGCGGTCAGCGAGTCGAAGCCGAGGTCGGCGAACGCGCGGTCGGCGTCGAGCGGCTCGGCGTGGCCCAGCACCGCGGCGGCCTGCGCGCGGACCAGGTCGGTCAGGTTTCCGCCCCGCACGGGCACTTCCGGGCGGACGCGAGCCGGGGCGCGGCCGTCCGCGGTGAGCCAGTAGCGCTCGTGCTGGAAGGCGTAGGTCGGGAGGTCGGTGCGCCGCGCACCGGCGAAGAACGCGGCCCAGTCGACCGGGACGCCGTGGGTGTGCAGCGTCGCGACCGCCGTCAGCAGGGTGGCCGCCTCGTCGCGGTCCGGGCGCAGCGCGACCGCGGTCACGGCGTCGATGAGGCCGCGCGCGATCGCGGTGAGCACGCCGTCGGGGCCGAGTTCCAGGTAGGCCGTGACCTCCTGGCCGGCCAGGGTCTCGACGGCGTCGGCGAACCGGACCGGCTCCCGGACCTGGGCGACCCAGTGTTCCACAGTGGACACGTCGGCGACCTGCCCGGTGCGGGTGGACACCAGCGGCACGAGCGACGGCCGGAAGTCCAGTGCCCGCGCGGTCTCCGCCAGCGGTTCGAGGACCGGGTCCATCGCGGCGGAGTGGAACGCGTGGCTCGTCGTGAGCCGCCGGGTCCGGCGGCCCTGCGCGGCCCAGTGCGCCACGACTTCCGCGACGGCGTCTTCCGGGCCGGAGACGACGACGGCCGAGGGACCGTTGACGGCGGCGAGGTCGACGTCCGGCGTCAGCGTGAGTTCGGCTTCACTTGCCTCGATCGCGGCCATGGCCCCGCCCGCGGGCACCGCCGCCATCAGCCGGCCGCGGGCGGCGACCAGCGTCGCCGCGTCGGCGAGCGAGAGCACCCCGGCCAGGTGGGCGGCGGTGATCTCGCCGAGCGAGTGACCGGCCACGACGTCCGGCCGGATGCCCCACGACTCGACGAGCCGGGCCAGCGCGACCTCGACCGCGAACAGCCCGGCCTGCGCGTAGTCGGTGCGGTCGAGCAGCGTGTCGACCTCGGCGAAGACGACGTCCTTGAGCGGCGGCGCGCCGTCCCAGCGCGCGTCGATCTCCGCGCAGACGGCGTCGAACGCGGCGGCGAACACCGGGAAGGCGGCGTACAGCTCGCGGCCCATGCCCGGCCGCTGGGCGCCCTGGCCGGTGCAGAGGAAGGCGAGCTTGGTCTCGGCACGGGCCTGGCCCTGGACGAGCCCGGCGGCGGGCAGCCCCTCGGCCAGCGCGGCCAGCCCGGCGCTCAGGTCACCCACGACCACGGCTCGGTGCTCGAGCTGCGCGCGGGTCGTGGCCAGCGAAAACGCGACGTCGACGCTCGGTTCGACCTCGCTCAGCTTGACGGCCTGCGCCCGCAGCCCCTCGACCGACTTGCCCGACAGCAGCCACGGCCCCAAGCGCCCCAATGTGGCGTTGGTTGCGTCAGACGCACCGAACGCCACATTGGGTGCGCTGGACGCACCGAACGCCACTTTGGGGCGCTCCTCGACGATGACGTGCGCGTTCGTCCCGCTGACCCCGAACGACGAAACCCCGGCCCGGCGCGGGCGGTCCCCCGCGGGCCACGGCTGAGGCGACGTGAGCAGCGAGACCGAACCGGACGTCCAGTCGACGTGCGGCGAGCGCTCGTCCGCGTGCAGCGTGCGAGGGAGCTTCCCCGCGCGGAGGGCGAGGACCGTCTTGATGATCCCGCCGATCCCGGCCGCGGCCTGGGCGTGCCCGATGTTGGACTTCAGCGACCCCAGCCACAGCGGCGTCGCCCGGTCCTGGCCGTAGGTCGCGAGCAGTGCCCCCGCCTCGATCGGGTCGCCGAGCACGGTGCCGGTGCCGTGCGCCTCGACCGCGTCCACATCGGACGGCACGAGCCGCGCGTCGGCCAGCGCCGCCCGGATGACCCGCTGCTGCGCGGGACCGCTGGGCGCGGTGAGGCCGTTGGACGCGCCGTCGGAGTTGACCGCCGAGCCCGCCAGCACGGCCAGCACGGTGTGGCCGTTGGCCTCGGCGTCCGACAGGCGTTCCAGCACGAGGACGCCGACGCCCTCGGCCCAGCCGGTGCCGTCCGCGCCGGCGCCGAAGGACTTGCAGCGGCCGTCCGGGGCGAGCCCGCGCTGACGGCTGAACTCGACGAACCCGCCGGGCGTGCTCATCACCGACACGCCGGCCGCCAGCGCGAGCGTGCTCTCCCCCGCCCGCAGCGACCGGATCGCCAGGTGCACCGCGACCAGCGATGCCGAACACGCCGTGTCCACCGTGAGCGCCGGGCCTTCGAGGCCGAACGCGTAAGCGATCCGTCCGGAAAGGACACTCGCGGCGAGCCCGGTCAGCAGGTGCCCTTCGACGTCGGCGGGAGCTTCGTGCAGCCGGGGCCCGTAGTCCTGGCCGTTGGTGCCGGCGAACACGCCGGTCCGGCTGCCCCGCACGGAATCCGGCGCGATACCGGCCCGCTCGAACGCCTCCCACGCGGCTTCGAGCAGCAGGCGCTGCTGCGGGTCCATCGCCGTGGCTTCGCGCGGACTGAGGTCGAACAGCGCGGCGTCGAACCCGGCGACGTCGTCGAGGAAACCGCCGTGCCGGACGTAACTCGTGCCGGGCGCCAACGACGGGTCGTAGAGCTTCGAAAGGTCCCAGCCACGGTCCTCGGGGAACTCGCTGACGGCGTCGCGGCCCTCGTCGACCAGCGCCCACAGCTCCTCGGGCGAGGTGACGCCGCCGGGGTACCGGCAGCTCATCCCGACGACGGCGATCGGCTCGTGCGCGCGGTCCTCGAGTTCGCGGACCCGGCCACGGGCCTCGCGCAGGTCGCCGGTGGCGCGCTTGAGGTAGTCGAGGAGCTTCTGTTCGTTCGTCACTTGGCGGCACCCAGTTCTTCGTCGAGCAGCGCGAACATCTCGTCGGCGGTGGCGCCCGACAGCTCCGTGCCGGTGTCCGGCCCGGCCGCGACGAGCGTCCGGAGCCGGGTCAGCACGTGCGCCCGCGCGGCGCCGTCGAGGTCGCGCAGGCCGGACTCGAGCGCGTCGAGGTGGCGGTCGAGGCCCTCCGACGGCGTGCCCGACAGCTCGGCCAGCAGGTAGTCGGCCAGCGCGGCGGCGGTCGGGTGGTCGAACACCACCGTCACCGGCAGCTCCAGCCCGGTCGCCGCGGCGAGGCGGTTGCGCAGCTGGACGCCCGCCGCCGAGTCGAAGCCCAGTTCGCGGAACGACCCGGCCGGCTCGACGTCGTCGCCCGAGCCATGACCGAGCACAGCCGCCGCGGCGGAGCGCACCAGCTTCACCAGCGTCCGCCGCTGCTCAGCCCCGCTCAAACCCGCCACTTTCACGTGAAAGTGATCCGGAGTGGGTTCCTCCGTGTCACTTTCACGTGAAAGTGCCGCCTGGGAGGTGAGCCAGTAGGTGCGGTGGTCGAACGCGTACGTGGGCAGGTCGATCCGGCGTCCGGCGGGCAAGCCCCAGTCGACGTCGATGCCGCGGACGGCCAGCTCGGCCAGTGCCAGCCGGACCCGGCCGAGGCCGCCGTCGCCGCGGCGCAGCGCACCGGCGACGACCGCGCCCGGCGCCGTCTGCTGCATCCCCAGCGTGAGCACCGGGTGCGGGCTGAGCTCGACGAACGCGCTCCAGCCCTCGGCCAGCGCGGCCCGCAGCGCCGGGTCGAACAGCACCGGCTGGCGCAGGTTCGTGAACCAGTACTCCGCGTCCAGCCCGGTGGTGTCGAACACCGACGCGGTCACCGTCGAGACGAACGGGACCTCGGCCGGGCACGGCCGGATCGGCGCGAGGTCGGCGAGCAGCCGCTCCCGCAGCGAGTCGACCTGCGCGGAGTGGGACGCGTAGTCCACCGGGATCCGCTTCGCGAACTCACCGCACTTCTCGACGAGTTCGTCCAATGCGGACGGTTCGCCGGACACGACGACCGACGCGGCCCCGTTGACCGCGGCGATCGAAAGGCCCGGCGTCAAGAGTTCTTCGACCTCGGCGAGCGGCAGCCGGACCGAAACCATGCCGCCCTGACCCGACAACACGGCCAGCGCCCGGCTGCGCAGCGCCACCACGCGCGCACCGTCCGAAAGGGACAGTGCGCCCGCGACGCAGGCGGCCGCGATCTCGCCCTGGCTGTGCCCGAGAACCGCCGCGGGCCGGACACCGTGGGCTTGCCACAGCGCCGCCAGCGACACCATCACGGCCCACAGCGCGGGCTGGACGACGTCGACGCGGTCCAGCTCGTCCCCGCGGCGCAGCACGCGCAGCAGGTCGAAGTCGGTGAACGGCAGCAGCGCGGCCGCGCACTCGGCGAGCCGGGCGGCGAACACCGGCGACGTTTCCAGCAGCTCGCAGCCCATCCCGGCCCACTGCGAACCCTGGCCGGGGAAGACGAACACCGCGTCCGGACCGGCATCTGCGATTCCGGTGACCACAGTGGACGCCTCTTCACCCGCGGCCAGCGCCGCCAGCCCGCGACGACGATCGGAGCCGAGCACGACCGCGCGGTGCTCGAACCGGCTGCGCGAAGTCAGCAGCGAATGAGCGACGTCGAGCGGTTTCTCGTCCACTATGGACAGCAGCCGTGCAGCCTGACCGCGCAACGCCGAGGCGCTCCGGGCGGACAACACCCACGGCGCCATGGGGACGTCAGGAGAAGGGGCCGCCGGTTCCGCCGCGGGCGCCTCTTCCAGGATCACGTGCGCGTTGGTCCCGCTGACCCCGAACGACGACACGCCGGCCCGGCGCGGCCGGTCCCCGGCGGGCCACGGCTGAGGCGACGTCAGCAACGAAACCGCCCCCGCCGTCCAGTCCACGTGCGGCGACGGCTCGTCGGCGTGCAGCGTCTTCGGGAGCACGCCGTGCCGCAGCGCCAGGATCATCTTCAGCAGCCCGGCGACGCCGGCCGCGGCCTGGGTGTGGCCGAGGTTCGACTTGACCGACCCGAGCCACAGCGGCTCCGCACGATCCTTCCCGTACGCCGCGAGCACCGCCTGCGCCTCGATCGGGTCGCCCAGCGCGGTGCCGGTCCCGTGCGCCTCGACGGCGTCCACATCGGACGGCGTGAGCCGCGCGTCGGCGAGGGCCTGGGCGATGACCCGCTGCTGCGCGGGACCGTTCGGCGCGGTCAGCCCGTTGGACGCGCCGTCGGAGTTCACCGCCGAGCCGCGCACCACGGCCAGCACCGGGTGCCCGAGGCGGCGCGCGTCGGAAAGCCGTTCCAGCAACAGGACTCCGGCGCCCTCGGCGAAGCCGGTGCCGTCGGCACCAGCGCCGAACGCCTTACAGCGCCCGTCGGCGGAAAGCCCGCGCTGGCGCGAGAATTCGACGAACACCGACGGCGTCGCGAGCACCGTCGCCCCGCCCGCGAGCGCGAGCGTGCACTCGCCGCGGCGCAGCGCCTGCACCGCCAGGTGCACCGCGACCAGCGACGACGAGCAGGCGGTGTCCAGCGTCAGCGCCGGGCCCTCGAAACCGAAGGTGTAGGCGATCCGGCCCGAGGCCAGCGAGCCGGACGTGCCCATCAGCACGCGGCCGGCGAGGTCGGCGTCGGCCGCGCCGGTGCCGTAGTCGGCGTACATCGTCCCGGCGAACACGCCGGTCCGGCTGCCGCGCAGCGACCGCGGGTCGATGCCGGCGCGCTCGATGGCCTCCCAGGACAGTTCGAGCAGGAGCCGGTGCTGCGGGTCGGTGACCTCGGCCGCGGCCGGGGACATGCCGAAGAACCCGGCGTCGAACGCGCCCGGCTCGGCGAGGAACCCGCCGTGCCGGGTGCTGGAGTGCCCCGGTTCGTCCGGCCGGTGCAGGCTTTCGACGTCCCAGCCGCGATCGCCGGGGAACTCGGTGATGGCGTCGACGCCGCCGTCGAGCAGCCGCCAGAGGTCCTCGGGCGTCGTGACGCCGCCGGGGTACCGGCAGCCGGTGCCGACGACGGCGATCGGCTCCTCGGCGGCGCGCAGCTTCTCGCGGGCCTGGTGCAGTTCGAGGGTGACCCAGCGGAGGTTCTCCAGCACGCGGTCGTCGTGCTCAGCCATGGTTGCCCAGCTCCTTGGAGATGAAGTCGAGTAGTTCGTCGGCCGAAGCGGTGCGCAGGTGCTGCGCCGGGTCGTCGGGTTCGGGGTCGGGCCGCCGCAGCCGCGCGCCGAGGGCGTCGAGCCGAGCCATGACCGTGGCCAGCACGGACTCGTCGACGTCGGCGAGCGCGCTCTCGAGGCGGTCGACGTGGTCGAGCGCCACCGGGCGGGCCGGCTCGGTGACCAGCCCGGCTTCGAGATGCGCGGCGACGGCCGACGGCGTCGGGTGGTCGAACACCAGCGTCGCGGGCAGCCGCACCCCGGTCGCGGCGGTGAGCCGGTTGCGAAGCTCGACCGCGGTCAGCGAGTCGAACCCGATCTCGGCGAACGGCTGGGCGGGGTCGATCGCGGCCGTCCCCTGGTGCCCGAGCACCGCGGCGACCTCGCCGCGGACCAGGTCGAGCAGCACCTTCGGCAGCTCGGCCGCGGGCACGTCGGCCAGGTCGACCCGAGTTTTCGCCGGCGTGGCCGTCGTGCGGACGAGCCCGCGCAGCAATGGCGGTACCTCGCCGAGCCGGGCCGCCGACGTCTCCAGCCGGACCGGGTACAGGACCGCGTCCCCGGCCGCCCAGGCCGCGTCGAACAGGTCGAGGCCCTGCCGGTTCGACAGCGGCCGCACGCCCGTGCGGCCCAGCCGGCCCAGGTCGGTGCGGTCCAGCCCGCCGGTCATCGTGCTCGTCTCGGCCCACAGGCCCCAGCCCAGGGACAACGCGGGCAGCCCGCGTGCACGGCGGTGGCGGGCGAGCGCGTCGAGGTAGGCGTTCGCGGCCGCGTAGTTCGCCTGCCCCGCCGTGCCGAGGGTGCCCGCGACCGACGAGAACAGGACGAAACTGCGTAGTGCGAGGCCTTCGGTCAGCTCGTGCAGGTGCCGGGCCGCGTCGATCTTCGGCCGCAGCACGGTGTCGAGCTGCTCGGCGGTGAGCGCGGTGAAGGTCGCGTCGGCCAGGACACCGGCGGCGTGCACCACCGACGTCAGCGGGCGCTCGGCCGGGACGGCGGCGAGCACCTCGGCGAGCCGGGCCCGGTCGGCGGCGTCCGCGGCGACGACTTCGGCGGCCGCGCCCAGCTCGGCCAGCTCGGCGACGAGCTCGGCCGCGCCCTCGGCGGCCATCCCGCGCCGGCTGAGCAGCAGCAGGTGGCGGGCGCCGTGGGCGAGCACGAGGTGCCGCGCGACGAGCCGCCCGAGCGTGCCGAGCGCCCCGGTAACGAGCACCGTGCCATCTGCGTCGAGCAGCGGGCCGGTGGCGGCGCGGACGTCCGCCCGGGCGAGCGCCGGGACGTACGCGGCGCCGGCCCGCAGGGCGAGCTGGCCCTCGCCGGTCCCGAGCGCGGCGGGCAGGGCGTCCAGCGAACGCGGGTCGTCGTCGACGTCGGCCAGCACGATCCGGCCCGGGTGCTCCGCCTGCGCCGACCGCAAGAGGCCCCACAGCGCGGCACCGGCGAGATCGTCCTCGGTGGCGCCGCGGGTCAGCACCACGAGCCGGCCGTCCTCGGCCCGGTCCAGCCATTCGCGCACGAGATCCAGGTGTCGCAAGAGGACTTCACGGACGTCGCCGGTCTCTACGGACACCACGACGTCGCCCTCCGCCGGTGCGCCGAGATCGATCGGCTGCCACGCGAGCCGGTACAGCGAGTCCGAACCGGCTGCGAGCTGGGCGGGCGAAAACGGGCGCAGGGTAAGCGCTTCCGCGGTGAGCACCGGGCGGCCGTCCTCGTCGTCGACCACGAGCGACACGGCGTCGGGGCCGGCCGGGGAGAGCCGGGCCCGCAGCGCCCGCGCCCCGGACGCGTGGGCGGTGACCCCGGACCACGCGAACGGCAGACGGGGAGCGTCGTCGGCGAAGAAGTCCCCGAGCCGGACGGCCTGGGCCGCGGCGTCGAGAAGCGCCGGGTGCACCACGAAGGCGCCGGGCTCGGCCGGGCTGATCTCGGCGTAGACGTCGTCACCGGACTGCCAAGCCCTGGCCAGGCCTTGGAACGCGGGGCCGTAGTCGAAGCCGTCTTCGGCCGCGGCGACGTAGAACTTCTCGACGTCGAGCTCGGTCCCGGCGGGTGGCCAGGTCAGCGGCGGCCGGACCCCGGCAGTGACCGGCGCGAGCGTGCCCGACGCGTGCCGGGTCCAGGACCCGTCTTCGGTGCGGGCGAAGATCTTCACGGCGTCTTCGCTGACGGTCACCTGGACGAGCACGGCGCCGTGCCGCGGCAGCACGAGCGGCGCCTCGACGGTCAGATCCACCACGGCGGCCCCGGTTTCGCGAGCCGCGTGCAGGGCGAGGTCGAGGAACGCGGTGCCGGGCAGCAGCGGCGTATCGAGGACGGCGTGGTCGGCGAGCCACGGCATCGCCGCCAGCGACAGCCGTCCGGTGAACAGCCGGACGTCCGGGTCGGCGAGCCGGGCCGACGCGGCCAGCAGCGGATGCCCGCCCGCGTCGAGCCCGAGCCCGTCGACGCCCGCCTGGGCTTCGGTCGCGTCGAGCCAGAACCGTTCGCGCTGGAAGGGGTAGGTGGGCAGGGCGGCGCGGGTGCCCTCGGGCAGCGCCCAGTCGACCGGCACGCCGTGGACGTGCGCCTCGCCGAGCGCGGCGAGCACGCGGACCGGGCCGCCGTCGTTGCGCTTGAGCGTGCCGAGCGCGGTGGTGGTCTCGGCGAGGGCGCTGACGAGGACCGGGTGCGGGCTGCACTCGATGAAGACGTCGTGGCCCGCTTCGACGAGCTTTTCGGTGGTCCGCGCGAATTCGACCGGTCGGCGCAGGTTCCGGTACCAGTACCCGGCATCGAGGTCGGCGGTGTCGGCGAGTTCGCCGGTCACGGTGGAGTGGAACGGGATCTCGCCCGACCGCGGCCGTACGGGGGCCAGCACGCGGGCCAGCTCGTCTTCGAGGCCTTCGACGTGCGCCGAGTGGGAGGCGTAGTCGACGGCGATCCGCTTGGCCGGGATGTCCGAGGCCAGAAGCTCCTCGAGCGCGTCGGCGTCGCCGGACACCACGGTCGAGGCGCCGCCGTTGACCACGGCGACCGCGAGCCCGGGCCACGGGGCGATCAGTTCCCGCGTCCGGTCCGCCGGAGCGGCCACGGACACCATGCCGCCGCGTCCGGACAGCGCCAGCAACGCCTTGCTGCGCAACGCGACCACACGGGCACCGTCTTCAAGGGACAGTCCGCCCGCGACGACGGCGGCGGCGATCTCCCCCTGCGAGTGCCCCACGACGGCGGCGGGTTCGGCCCCGTGCGCCCGCCAGACGGCGGCGAGCGACACCATCATCGCCCACAGCGCGGGCTGGACCACGTCGACCCGCTGCAGCGCTTCGGCGTCGTCGAGGACTTCCAGGAGGTTCCAGTCCACAAAGGATTTCAGGGCGGTGGCGCATTCGGCCATCCGCTCGGCGAACACGGGCTCGGCCGCGAGCAGCTCCTGTCCCATTCCGGCCCACTGCGAACCCTGCCCCGGGAAGACGAACACGACCCGGCGGTTCGGGCGGGCCACACCGGCACCGCTGCCGCGCTCGGCCAGCGCGGTCAGCCCGGCTTTCAAGTCGCCGGTGACGACGGCACGGTGGTCGAACGCCGACCGCTTGAGCAGCGCCCGCGCAACCGCAGCGGGATCACCGTCCGCCAGCGGGAGCAGCCGACGTGCCTGCTCACGCAGCGCGGCCTCACTCCGGGCAGAGAGCACCCACGGGACCAAGCGCCCCAATGTGGCGTTGGGTGCATCCAACGCACCGAACGCCGCATTGGGTGCGTCTGACGCACCGAACGCCACATTGGGGCGCTCCGGGGCCTCGAGGATGACGTGGGCGTTCGTGCCGCTGATGCCGAACGACGACACCGCCGCGCGGCGCGGGCGGGTGATCTCGGGCCAGGCGCGGTTCTCGGTGAGCAGCTCGACCGCGCCCGCCGTCCAGTCGACGTGCGGCGACGGCTCGTCGACGTGCAGCGTCGCCGGCAGGACGCCGTGCCGCATGGCCTGCACCATCTTGACGACCGCGCCGACCCCGGCGGCGGCCTGCGTGTGCCCGACGTTCGACTTGAGCGAGCCCAGCCACAACGGCGTTTCCCGGCCCTGGCCGTACGTTTCGAGGAGGGCCTGCGCCTCGATCGGGTCGCCGAGCGGGGTGCCTGTGCCGTGCGCCTCGACGGTGTCCACATCGGACGGGGTCAGGCCCGCAGTCGCGAGCGCGGCGCGGATCACGCGTTGCTGCGACGGCCCGTTCGGGGCGGTGAGGCCGTTCGAAGCACCGTCGGAGTTGATCGCGGACCCGCGCAGGACGGCGAGCACGGGGTGCCCGTTGCGGCGGGCATCGGACAGGCGCTCCAGCAGCAGCATCCCGGCGCCCTCGGCCCAGGCGGTGCCGTCGGCGGCGGCCGCGAACGGCTTGCAGCGGCCGTCCGGGGCGAGCGCGCGCTGGCGGCTGAACTCCACGAACGAGCCCGGCGTCGCCATCACCGCGACGCCGCCCGCGAGCGCCAGCCCGCATTCGCCCTGCCGCAGGGCCTGCGCGGCGAGGTGCAGCGCGACCAGCGAGGACGAACACGCGGTGTCGACCGTGACGGCCGGGCCTTCGAAACCGAAGGTGTAAGCGACGCGGCCGGAAACGACGCTGCCGGAACCGCCGGTGAACGAGTAGCCTTCGGCTTCCTCGGGCAGCGGGGCCAGGCGCGCGGTGTAGTCGTGGTACATCGCGCCCGCGAAGACGCCGGTCCGGCTGCCGCGCAGGCCCAGCGGGTCGATCCCGGCGTTTTCGAAGGCCTCCCAGGAGGTTTCGAGCAGGAGGCGCTGCTGCGGATCCATCGCCGTGGCCTCGCGCGGGCTGATGCCGAAGAACTCGGCGTCGAACTGGCCCGCGTCGTGCAGGAACCCGCCGCGCGTGGTGTACGTGCGGCCGGGGCGGTCGGGGTCGGCGTCGTACAGCGCCTCGGTATCCCAGCCGCGGTCGACCGGGAACTCGCTGATCGCGTCCCGGCCTTCGACGACCAGCTGCCACAGCTCGTCGGGGCTGGTCACGCCGCCGGGGAAGCGGCAGGCCATCCCGACGATGACGATCGGGTCGCCCGCGACGGCGGCCGGCGCGGCGGTCTCCGCGGCTTCGCCGGTGCCGGCCAGTTCCGCGTGCAGGCGGTCGATCACCGCGGCCGGGGTCGGGTGGTCGAACAGGAGCGTGGCGGGCAGCCGCAGGCCGGTCGCGGTGGCCAGGCGGTTGCGCAGCTCGACCGAGGTGAGCGAGTCGAAGCCGATCTCCTTGAACGCGCGGCCCGGCTCCACCGCGGCCGGGTTCCCCAGCCCGAGCACGGCCGCGACCTCGGCGCGGACGACGCCGGCGAGCCCGTCGGCGGTCACCGCGGCCGGGGTGGCGGCCCGGCCGGCCCGCGGGCGGACGACGCCCCGCAGCAGCGACGGCACCGCGCCCGCGGCACGCAACCCGGCTTCGTCGATCCGCAGCGGCACCAGCAGTGCGTCTCCGGCGCCGCGGGCGGTGTCGAACAGGTCGAGTGCGTCTACAGTGGATAAAGTGCCCACGCCGGCGCGGGACATCCGGGTGCGGTCGGCGGCAGCGAGCCCGCCGCCCATGCCGTCGGCCGTCTCCCACAGGCCCCACGCCAGCGCGGTGGCCGGGAGCCCTTCGGCACGCCGGTGCGCGGCGAGCGCGTCGAGGAAGGCGTTGGCGGCCGCGTAGTTCGCCTGGCCCGCCGTGCCGAGCAGCCCGGAAACCGAGGAGAACACCACGAATTCGGTCAGGTCGCCGGTCAGCTCGTGCAGGTTCCAGGCCGCGTCGACCTTCGCACGCAGTACATCGTCGAGCTGCTTCGCGGTGAGTGTCTCGATCGGACCGTCGGCGAGGACGCCGGCGGCGTGGACGACCGCGGTCACCGCGTGTTCGGCCAGCAACGCGGCCAGCGCGTCGCGGTCGGCGACGTCGCAAGCGGCGAGGGTCACCTTCGGACCGAGCGCTTCCAGCTCGGCCACCAGCTCTTCGGCACCCCCGGCGGCGGGACCGCGGCGGCTGACGAGCAGCAGGTGCCCGACGCCCTGCCCGGCGAGCCGCCGGGCCAGCGCGCGGCCGAGACCACCGGTCGCGCCGGTGACGAGGACGGTGGCGGGCGGTGCCGGGAAAGCATCCGGCACCGTGGCCCGGGCCAGCCGCGGGACGAGCACGACACCGTCGCGGTACGCCAGTTCCGGCTCGCCGGTGGCCGCGGCGGCAGCGATTTCCGACGGCGTCAGGTCGGTGTCGGTGTCCAGGAGCACGAACCGGCCGGGGTGCTCGGTCTGGGCCGAACGGACCAGCCCGCGCACGCCGGCGTGGGCGAGTTCGCTGGTCACGAAGACGAGCTGCGCGCTTTCGAACCGAGGGTCGGCGAGCCAGCCGCGGATCAGGCCGAGCGCGTGGTTCGTGGCGGCGCGAACCCGGTCCGGCACCGCGCTTGTGCCGGGTTCGGGCCGCACCGCCACGAAGTCGGGGACCTCGCCGGTCAGGTCGAGGCCGGTGGTGCGCAGGCAGGTGGCCGTCGTGGCCGGGGCGGGGACCGGCGTCCACGCGACGCGGTAGAGGTCGTCGCGGGAGACGGTGGCCGTCAGCTGGTCCGAGGCGACGGGCCGCAGGACCAGCGCGCCGACCTCGGCGACGGGAGCACCCGAAGTGTCCACGATAGACATTCCGCCCGCCGCGGTGTACCGGACGCGGATCGTGCTCGCACCGGTGGCGTGCAGGCGGACGTCGTGCCAGGAGAACGGGATCCGGCCCGCCTCGACGCCTTCGGGGTCACCGAACGCGACGACGTGCAACGCGCCGTCGAGGAGCGCGGGGTGCAGGCCGTAGTCCGCGGCCTCGGCGACGCGGTGCTCCGGTAGCGCAACCTCGGCGAACAGCTCCTCGCCCCGCCGCCAGACCGCGCGCAGGCACCGGAATTCGGGCCCGTAACCGAAGCCCGCGTCGGCGATGCGGTCGTACCGGCCGTCGAGGCCGACCGGCTCGGCGCCCTCCGGCGGCCAGACCGGTTCCGGCGCGGGCACGGCCCCGCCGGTGGAGACATACCCGGCGGCGTTGCGGGTCCAGCCCGCGGTCACCGACGGCTGGTCGGGCCGCGACGAGACGGCCACCGCCCGGCGCCCGGTCTCGTCGGGCGCACCGAGCGAAACCTGGAGCTGAACACGGCCGTCCGCGGGCAGGACCAACGGCGTTTCCTGGACGAGCTCGTCGAGCCGGTCGCAGCCCGCCTGCCCGGCGGCGAGCAGCGCGAGTTCCACGAAAGCGCTACCCGGCAGGAGGTTCGCGCCGAGCACGACGTGGTCGGCCAGCCACGGCTGGGTGCGGACCGAGAGGAGGCCGGTGAACAGGACCCCGTCGGTACCGGCGACCTCGGCGCCGCCGCCGAGCAGCGGGTGGCCGGTCGGGGTGAGGCCCGCGGCCGCGGCGTCGGCACGCAGTGAGCGTGGCGGCAGCCAGAACCGCTGCCGCTCGAAGGGATACGTCGGCAGGTCTACTGTGGACTGAGCGGGAACACTGCCGCCGAGCACAGCCAGAGTCGCGTGGACGTCGACCCGCCCGGCACGCAGGGTCGGGAGGAAAGTCCCGTCGGGCAGGCAGTCCCGGCCCATCGCGGTCAGCACGGCGTCGGGGCCGAGTTCGGCGAAGGTGGTGACGCCGGCTTCGGCCAGCCGCGCGACGGTGTCGGCGAAGCGGACGGTGTCACGGACGTGCCGGACCCAGAAGTCCGCGGTGCCGGGGTCGCCGTCGACGACCAGCGGGATGCGCGCCGGGTGGTACGTGACCGACTCGGCGACCTCGCGGAAGGCGTCGAGCATGCCGTCCATGGCCGGGGAGTGGAAGGCGTGGCTGACGGTGAGCCGCCGGGTCCGCCGTCCCTGCGCGGAGAAGTGCGTTTCGACCGCCGCGACGGCGGTTTCGTCCCCCGCGACGACAACGGCCATCGGGCCGTTGACCGCGGCCAAGGCGACCGCGAAAGGACGGATCTCGTCTTCGGTCGCTTCGATGGCGGCCATCACCCCGCCGGCGGGCAGGGCGTCCATCAGCGCACCCCGGGCGGCGACGAGCCGGGCCGCGTCGGCGAGGTCGAGGATCCCGGCCACGTGCGCGGCGGCGAGTTCGCCGATCGAATGTCCGGCGACGAAGTCCGGCCGGACGCCGTGGTGCGCGAACAGCCGGAACAGCGCGACTTCGACGGCGAAGAGCGCGGGCTGGGTGTAGGCGGTGCGGTCGAGGAGGGTGGTGTCGTCGGCGAAGACGACCGTCTTGAGTGGACGGTCCAGGTGCGGGTCGAGGGCGGCGAAGACCTCGTCGAGGGCGGCGGCGAAGACCGGGTCGGCGTCGTACAGCGGCTCGGCCATGCGGGCGCGCTGGGAACCTTGGCCGGTGCAGAGGAAGGCGAGCTTGCCGCTCGGCACCCGGACCGCACCGGTCCCGTGCTCGGCCAGCGCTTCGAGCGCGTCGAGATCACCGCTGACGACCCCGGCGCGATACTCGAAGCGAGTGCGGGCGGCGAGGGTGGCCGCCACGCCGTCGAGCGGCAGGTCGGGGTGCGTGAGGAGGTGCTCCCGCAGTTCCCGGGCCTGCCGCCGCAGCGCGTCCGGGGTCTTCGCGCTGAGCACCCAGGCCGAGCCCGAGCGCCCCAATGTGGCGTTCGGTGCGTCCAGCGCACCCAATGTGGCGTTCGGTGCGTCAGACGCAACCAACGCCACATTGGGGCGCTCCTCGGGGGCCGCCTCCAGGACCGCGTGGGCGTTCGTGCCGCTGATGCCGAACGACGACACAGCCGCTCGCCTGACCCGCTTCCCCGCGGGCCAAGCGACCGGCTCCGTCGCCAGCCGGACCGAACCCGAGGTCCAGTCCACGTGCGGCGTGGGCTCGCCGACGTGCAGCGTCTGCGGCACGACCCCGTGCCGCATGGCCAGCACCAGCTTGAGCACGCCGCCGATCCCGGCCGCCGCCTGGGCGTGGCCGATGTTCGACTTCAACGACCCGAGCAGCACCGGCTCGGCACGATCCTGACCGTAGGTGGCCAGCACCGCCGAAGCCTCGATCGGGTCGCCCAGTACCGTGCCCGTCCCGTGTGCCTCGACGACGTCCACATCGGACGCCGCCAGCCCCGCGTCCGCCAGTGCCGCGCGGATCACCCGGCGCTGGGCCGGGCCGCTCGGGGCGGTCAGGCCGTTGGACGCGCCGTCGGAGTTCACCGCCGTGCCGCGGACCAGTGCCAGGACCGGGTGGCCGTGGCGCCGCGCGTCGGACAGCCGCTCCAGCAGCACCACGCCGGCGCCTTCCGCCCAGCCGGTGCCGCCCGCGTCGGCCGAGAACGCCCGGCAGCGGCCGTCGGCGGACAGGCCGCCCTGCTTGGCGAACTCGACGAACATCCCCGGCCCGGACAGCACCGTGACCCCGCCCGCGAGCGCCAGTCCGCATTCGCCCGCGCGCAGCGACCGCACCGCCAGGTGCAGCGCCACCAGCGAAGACGAGCACGCCGTGTCCACGGTGATCGCCGGGCCTTCGAGCCCGAAGACGTGCGCGACACGGCCGGAGATCAGGCTCGGCGTCGTCCCGGTCAGCAGGTGGCCGTCCTCGGCTTCGTGCAGCCGCGGGCCGTATTCGTGCGAGGTCGCGCCGAGGAAGACGCCGTCGCGGTGACCGCGGACGGTCTCCGGGCGGATGCCCGCGCGTTCGTAGGCCTCCCACGCCGCCTGCAGCACCAGCCGCTGCTGCGGGTCCATCGCGAGGGCCTCGCGCGGGCTGATGCCGAAGAACGCCGGGTCGAATTCGGCCGCGCCGGTGAGGAAGCCGCCCGCGCGGACGGCGTCACTGTCCCAGCCGCGGTCCGCGGGCGGCGCGGACACCGCGTCCCGCCCCGAAGCGACCAGCTCCCAGAGGTCTTCGGGCGTGCGGACGTCACCGGGGAACCGGCAGGCCATCGCGACGATGGCGATGGGCTCGTCCGAAGACGGCTTCGCGGCCGCGAAGCCGTCCTCGGCCTCGGCGGCACCGGCCAGGTGCGCGGCCACCGCCGCGGGGGTCGGGTGCTCGAACAGCAGCGTCGCCGGCAGCGCGCGGCCGGTCGCCTCGGCGAGCCGGTCGCGCAGCTCGAGGCCGGTCAGCGAGTCGACGCCGAGGTCGCGGAAGTTCCGCGCGGGGTCGACGTCGGCCGCGGACGCGTACTCCAGCACGGCCGCGACCTCGGCGCGGACCAGGTCGAGTGGAACGAGCGGGTCCCCGGTTCCGCCGTCGGGGACCCGCTCGGGAACCGGGCCGGCGGTCAGGATGTCCCGCCGGTCCGGCAGCCAGTAGCTCGCGCGCTGGAAGGGGTACGTCGGCAGCTCGACGCGGTTGCCGTGCCAGGGCGCGAAGATCGCCGCCCACGCCACCTCGCGGCCGGTGACGTGCAAGGCGGCCAGCGCCCGCAGCAGCGCGGCGGTCTCGGACCGGGCGCCGCGCTGGGCCGGGACGACGGCGGCGTCCGCGACGGTCGCGCGGACCTGCTCGGTCAGCACCCCGGCCGGGCCGATCTCGACGAAGTCCGTGACTCCGGCGGCTTCGAGCGTCCGGACGCCGTCGGCGAAGCGCACGGCCTCGCGCGCGTGCCGGACCCAGTACTCGGGCGTGCCCAGCTCGGCCGTCGCGAGCCGGCCGGTGACGTTCGAGACCACCGGGATCGCCGCGTCCGCATAGGACAGTCCACTCGCGACCCGTGCGAATTCCGCCAGCATCGGTTCGATCCGGGCGGAGTGGAAGGCGTGGCTGACGGTGAGCCGCTTGGTGCGGTGCCCACGCGCGGCCAGTTCCGCCGCGGCGGCGAGGACGGCATCTTCGTCACCGGACAGCACGACGGCCGACGGCCCGTTCACCGCGGCGAGCGAAACGCGCTCGTCCAGCAGCGGCCGGACGTCGGCTTCGCCCGCGGCCACCGCGACCATCGCGCCCCCGAGGGGCAGAGCCTGCATGAGCGCGCCGCGGGCGGCGACGAGCCGGGCCGCGTCGGCCAACGAGAACACCCCGGCGACGTGCGCGGCGGCCAGCTCGCCGACCGAATGCCCGGCGACGAAGTCCGGCCGCACCCCCGCGGCCTCGAACAGCCGGAACAGCGCCACTTCGAAGGCGAACAGCCCGGCCTGGGTGTACTCCGTCCGGTCGACGGCGTCTTCGAGGACGACTTCGGCCAGCGGCCGGTCGAGCAACCCGTCGAACGCCGAGCAGGTCGCGGCGAAGGCGTCGGCGAACGCCGGGAAGGCTTCGGCCAGCTCCCGGCCCATCCCGGCGCGCTGGCTGCCCTGCCCGCTGAACAGGAACGCGAGCGCGCCCCGCTCCGCGACCCGGCCTCGGACGATCTCGTGGGCGCTGCCACCGCCGGAAAGGGTGCGCAGGCCACTCGCGAGCGCCGCGCGGTCACGGCCGACGACGACCGCCCGGTGTTCGTGGTGCTTGCGGGTGGTAGCGAGGGAAAACGCGATGTCGACGATGTCCACTTCGGACATTTTCTGTACCCGGGCCGCTTGCTCCCGCAACGCTTCCGGCGTGCGGGCCGAGAGCAGGAACGGCAACGCGTGCGGGACGTCCGGGGCCGCTTCCTCCCGCGCGGGCGGCTCCTGCACGACGATGTGGCAGTTGGTCCCGCCCATGCCGAACGACGACACCCCGGCCACGAGCGGGCGGCCGGGTTCGGGCCAGTCCGACAACGACGTCTGGACCCGCAAACCCAGTTCCGCCAGCGGGATCGCCGAGGACTCGAACCCCGGAGTGGGCGGCAGTTCCCGGTGCCGCAGCGCGAGGACCACCTTGACCAGCCCGGTGATCCCGGCCGCCGCGTCGGTGTGGCCGACGTTCGCCTTCGCGGACCCGACGGCCAGCGGTGCGTCCGGGCGGCCGAGGACTCGGCCCAGCGCGGCGGCTTCGACCGGGTCGCCCGCCGCGGTGCCGGTGCCGTGCAGCTCGACGTACTGGACCGCCCGCGGGTCGAGACCTTCGTAGGCCCGCCGCAGGACTTCGGCCTGCCCGTCGGCGTCCGGCGCGGTGAGCCCGGCCCCACCGCCGTCGTTGCCGACCGCGCCGCCGAGGATCACCGCGTGCACCAGGTCACCGTCGGCGAGGGCCTGCTCGAGGGGCTTGAGGACGACGGCCGCGCCGCCTTCACCGCGCACGAACCCGTTGGCCCGCGCGTCGAAGACGTGGGCGGTGCCGTCGGGCGACAGCCCGCCGAAGCGCTCGGCGAGGAGCGCGTTCTCGGGCACGAGGTTGAGGTGCACCCCGCCGGCCAGTGCGACCGCGCATTCCCCGCGGCGCAGGCTTTCCACCGCCTGGTGCACCGCGACCAGCGACGACGACTGTCCGGAGTCGACGGTGAAGCTGGGCCCGCGCAGGCCGAGCGCGTAGGAGACGCGGTTGGCGATCAGGCCGCGGCGGACCCCGGCCATGGAGTGCCGGGTGACGGCGTCCGCACCCGCGCGGTCGAGGAGGGTGGCGTAGTCGTCGGACGCGGCGCCGAGGAAGACGCCGGTCCGCGGCCCCGGCACGAGACCGGCGTTTTCCACGGCCTCCCAAGCGAGTTCGAGCATCAGCCGCTGCTGCGGATCGATCGCGGCGGCCTCCCGCGGCGAGATCCCGAAGAACGCCGGGTCGAAGTCCGCGACGCGATCGAGGTACGCCGCCGGCGGCGCGCCCGGGGAGGTGGCGCGGCCGGCGGGCGGTTCCCCGATCGCGCTGCGGCCTTCGCGGAGCAGGGCCCAGAACCCGGCGGGGTCCCCGGCCGAGGGCAGCCGGCAGGACAGGCCGACGATCGCGATCCCGTCCGGCATGGACCCTCCTCACGGTTTTTCTTGCGGTACCTGGGAAAGTTAGAAGGACCGGCTTCTGCTTCGCTTCCACCGGCTTCCCCGGCCCTGAAAGTCACCGGCGGCGACGGAAGCGACGCGGTCCGTGGTGTCCCGCGGGCACGAAGAAGGGGACTGCCCTCGCGGACAGTCCCCTTCGGTACCACCGGTTTCAGGCGCCCGGCGGAGGCGGCACGGTCGCCCAGAAGTCGCACTGGCTGCGCGTCGCCAGGTCGATCTTCTGGTTGCCACCGGCGGACGCGAGGTCCAGCGACAGCGCGTCACGCGCCGTTCCCGTGCTGAACCGCGGCCACGCGGGCAGGCCCGAGGCGTTCGGGTCGCCGGTGCGGGCGAACGTCGACCAGTACTTGACCATCTGGTCGGAGAGCGCTTGCTGCGCCGCGTTCAGCGTCGCGCCGGTGAACTTCGGGAACAGGTAGTTCAGTTCCGCGCCGTGCTCGGCACCCTCGTCGAAGCCGGGGATGTCGACCACCGGCGGCGCCGTGCGGTCGGAGAACTGGTAGACGAACAGCTTGGCCTGCCCGGCGATCGCGGCCCGGTACGCCGTGACGTGCTGGCAGGTGGCGAGCTGGTCGTCACCGGCGTCGCTGAGCACCTGCGACAGCGCCAGACCCGGCGTCGGGTAGGCGGACGCGGGGTACTTCGCCAGGACGCGGTCGGCGTCCACGCCGAAGGTGTTCCGGATGATCTGCGGGTAGGACTCGGCGGTGACGGGGTTGCCCGAGGCGTCGTACTGGATGCTGACGATCATCCGCATCTCGTCGCGGTTGTTGCCCCACAGCATCGGCACGCGGTTGAACTTGCCCTGCCGGAACGCGTCGATCGGCTGCAGCGGCTGTTCACTGCCGCCCACCACGGGCCCCTGCGGCAGCGGCGGCCACGCCTGCATCAGCGCCTTGACGTCGGTCTTGCCGCGCAAGCAGTTCGCGGCCGCGGCGGTGTCGGCGCAGCCGAACTGCGTGGCCACGGTCGTGCCCATGGTCTCGGCGGCGTCCTTGCTGAGCAGCGGGGAGCCGCAGCTGTAGGTCTCGCCGATCGCGCGCTGGAACAGCCCGGCCGAGGCGGGCGAAGCGAGGTGGATGCACGCGGCGCCGGCGCCGGCGGACTGGCCGCCGATGGTGACGTTGCCGGGGTTGCCGCCGAAGCCGGCGATGTTGCGCTGCACCCACTTCAGCGACGCGCGCTGGTCCTGGATGCCGAAGTTGCCGGACTGCACGCCGGGCGTCTCGCCGTCGAGGGACGGCAGCGCGAGGAAGCCCAGCACGCCGACCCGGTAGTTGACGGTGACGACCACGACGTCACCCTGCACGGCCAGGCGGGCGGCGTCGTAGGTGGCGCTGGTGCCGTTCTGGAAACCGCCGCCGTAGAACCACACGACGACCGGCTTGATCCCGGACGTCTTCGGCGCGAAGACGTTGAGGTAGAGGCAGTTCTCCTCGTAGGACTCGATGATCCCGCCGAGCCCGCCGAGCTGCGCGCACTGGCTGCGGAAGTTCGTGGCGTCGAGGACGCCGTCCCACGCCTTCGCGGCCTGCGGCGCCCGCCAGCGCAGCGACCCGACCGGCGGGGCGGCGTAGGGCACGCCCTTGAACGTCACCAGGTCGGTGGCCGCGGTCCCGCGGACCACCCCGGTCTCGGTGAGCGCCAGCTCGCCGACGTACTTCGTCTCACCGGCGGCGGCCGGTGAGGCGACCCCCGACACCGCGAGCGCCACCACGGCACCGACCGCGGCGATGGCTCTTCCCCATCTCATCAAAGCTCCGAAGTTCTCTCGCCTGCAAGGACGAACCGGACGCTAAGCGCGGCCACTTCCAATCCGCTTCCCCAAAGCCGTGAAGGCCTCCTTACCGGCTTTTATGACCGGGAAGGAGGCCTTCACGGCGGGTCAGAGCCGGGACAGCACCTCGCGGGCGCGGGTCTGGAGCGTCGGCAGCCCGGTCGCGTGCGCGAGCCCCTCCTGGCAGAGCCGGCGCGCCTCTTCGCGCCGCCCCTGACCCGCGTGCGCCCGGGCCAGCTCCAGCAGGCAGCGCACCTCGATCAGCCGCAGGCCGCCGCCGCGGGCCAGCTCGAGCGCTTCCGCCCCGACCAGCAGGACCTCCTCGTGGTCGCCGCGCGCGCCGTGGACCGACGCCATGCCGCTCAGCGCTTCCGCGACGTGCCACGGCGAACCCCAGTGCCGGGCCACCGCGACCGCTTCCCGCTGGTGGCGGACCGCCGAGCAGGTCTCCCCCAGCGCCGCCTCCGCCCTGGCCAGCGCGTTGAGCGCGCCGACCTCGGTCTCGCGGTTCTGTTCCTGACGGGCGATCTCCAGTCCCTGCACGGCTTGCGCGCGGCCCTGCTCGAACTCGCCGAGGTCGATCGACACCAGGCTCAGCCCGCACAGCGCCGACCCCTGGCCGTACGGGTGGGAATGCGCCTTGTGCAGGTCGAACGCCCGGGTCAGCGACCGCCGCGCGCCCGGCAGGTCACCCTGCAGCCGCTGGACAACCCCGATCCCGACGAGCACCACCGCTTCACCGAGCTGGTAGCCCTCGGCGACGGCGAGTTCCAGTGCCTCGTCGAGGCACGCGCGGGCCGCGTCGAGCAGGCAGCGCTGCCGGTGCACCGAGGCCAGGTTGTTGAGCACGCTGACCTGGCCCAGCCGGTAGCCGCACTGGCGCTGCAGCTCCAGCGCCAGCTCGAACTGCGACGCCGCCTCCTCGAACCGGCCGGCCACCCGCAGCGAGATGGCGGACGCGTTGAGCGCGGCGGCCTTGCCCTCGGGCCAGTCGACGCGCTCGAACACGCGCAGCGCTTCGGTCATCCACTCGACGGCCTGCTCGTGCCGTTCCCGGTGGACGAACGCCAGCCCGATGCTCTGCGCCGTGACCGCTTCGACCGCCGGGACGTCGAGGCGGCGCGCGGCGGCCAGGACCGTGGTCGCGATGTCGACCCACTCGACCCGCCGTCCCCGGTGGTAGAACGCCGAGCGCACGGAGTCGGCGAGGTACCAGGCGATCGGGTACGGCCCGTCGGTCACCGCCTGCGTGACGACCGCGCAGAGGTTCTCGTGCTCGGCGTCGAGCCAGGCCGCGGCCTCGGCGGAGTCGGCGAAGGAGATGGGGTTCGCCGGCACCACCGCGGGTTCGCGCGGCAGCCGAGGGTCGTGGCGCCTGCCGAAGATCCGCTCCGCCGCGTCCGCGCCGGAGAGGTACAGCTCGACGAACCGGCGCCACGCCTTGGCCCGCGAGGCCGGGCCTTCGTACGCGCCGGCCTGGCGCAGCGCGTACGCCCGCAGCAGGTCGTGCAACCGGTAGCGGCCGGCGACGTGCTGCTCGACCAGGTGCGCCGCGGCCAGCAGCCGCAGCTGCCGCGCCACCGTGTCGACCGGGTCACCGGTGAGCGCCGCGGCGCCCCGGGCGGTGAAGTCGGGGCACGAAGCCAGGCCGAGCAGCCGGAACAGCCGCCGCAGCTCCGGGGCGAGCGCCTCGTAGGAGACGGCGAACGCCCGCGTCACGGCGCTTTCGTCGGACCCGTCCACGACGAGCTGCTTGAGCCGGTCGCCCTTGGCGAGGTCCGCGGCCATCGCGGCGACCGTGGTGTCCGGGCCGGTCGCGATGTTCGCGGCCGCGATCCGCAGCGCCAGCGGCAGGTGCCCGCACAGCGCGGCCAGTTCCCCGGCCGCCGCGGGCTCCGCCGCCACCCGGCCTTCGCCGAGCACGCCGCCGAGCAGCGCCCGCGAGTCGGACTCGGTGAGCGCGCCGAGGCCGAGCGAGAACGCGCCGAACTCGGCGACCAGCCTGCCGAGCCGGTGGCGGCTGGTGATCAGCACGGTCCCGGTCGGCGGCAGCAGCGGCAGCACCTGCTCGGCGTCGCGGGCGTTGTCGAGCACCAGCAGCACCTGGCGTTCGGCGAGCAGCGAGCGGTAGAGCCCGGCCTGCGCGTCGACCTCCTCGGGGATCCGCCGCGGGTCGGCGCCGAGCGCGCGCAGCAGCTGGGCCAGCGCGACCGCCGGCTCCATCGGCTCGCGGTCGGCGTCGAACCCGCGCAGGTTCACGTACAGCTGCCCGTCCGGGAACCGCTCGCGGACGCGGTGGGCCCAGTGCAGCGCGAGCGCGGTCTTCCCGACGCCGGGGATGCCGTGCACGATCCAGACGTCCGACGCGTAGGCGCCGGCCCGCGCGGCGAGCTGCCGGTCCAGCTGTGCCAGCTGCTCGGTCCGCCCGGCGAAGCCCCGCACGTCCCGGGGCAGCTCGGCGGGCCGCGCCGGCACGACTACCTCGTCCACCGGCGCGGCGGGCGGTGCTTCGGGCGGCTCGTCGCCCTCGCCCTTGAGGACCTGCAGGTGCATCGCCCGCAGCCGCTCCCCGGGCTCGACGCCCAGCTCGGCGTCGAGGCGTTCGCGGGTCGCGGTGTAGACCTCCAGCGCCTCCGGCGTCCGCCCGGACCGCTGCAGCGCGAGCATCAGCTGTTCCTGCAGCCGTTCGCCGAAGGGGTATTCGTCGACGAAATGGCGCAGTTCCCGCACCACGTGCGTGTGCCGTCCGGTGGCGAGCTCGGCGTCGAAGAGCACCTCGAGCGCGGTCATCCGCTGCTCGGCCAGGATCTGGCCGCTGCGCCGCACGAGGACGTCGGTGACCCCGCCCAGCGGCGGTCCCTGCCAGAGTTCCAGTACCGCGCGCAGGCGCTCGACGCCCCGGCGCGGTTCGCCGCCCTCGATGAGCCGCCGGGCGTCCTTGGCGACGTCGTCGAAGAGCTCGGTGTCCAGTTCGCCGGGCCCGACCTCGATCAGGTACCCGGGTTCGCGGCGCACGATCACCTCGCGGCCGAGCAGCTTGCGCAGCTCCCAGACGCGCACCTGCAGCTGCCCGCGCGCGCTCGCCGGCGGGCGGTCTTCCCACAGCAGCTCGATCAGCTGGTCTTCGGAGACGACCTGGTTGGCGTTGAGCAGCAAGGCGGCCAGGACGGTCCGCTGCTTCGGGCCGCCGAGCCGGGCGGGCCCGTCGACGCCGACCGCGGAAACCGGGCCGAGCAGCCGGTACTTCAGGTCCGTGAAGGCCGGGAGCGTCAGCACGGGCGCCGGCCGGGTCCGCACCGGAGCTGCGCGGTAGGAGACTTCGTCGACCGTCATCGGCGGCCTCCGGCGCGCCGGAGGATCCGCGCTCTGCGTACGTCGTTCGTCATGCGGGCGTCCGCCTTCCCCAGTAAAGTTCAGCCCCAGTGACGGAAAGTGTTCAGATCGTCACCACTGCATCCCCCGGCTGGGTGAAGGCACTCTCCGTCGAGCCGAACGTGCCAGCGGCGCGCGAGCAGCGTCAACCGGGTTGAAAACGTTTCGCGCCAGCCCGAAACGTCCACTCGGGACCCGAATTCCGGAACCTCTGTGACGTCGGGCCCGTGCCAGCGAAAACCCGCTCCACCAGGGCTATCCTCAGCCGTGAGAGGAGCGGTCGGCGTTGTTGAAAATTCACTTCACGGAAGCGGACCTGGCGAGGGTGACCATCGCCGAGGACGCCGACCCGATGTGGGAACTGCTGATGAGCAGCTACCGGATCCGGCGCCCGGAAGGCGAGCCGCTGTTCGGCCGCTGGCGCCGGGGGTCACGCTCCGCAGTCCCCGAGTCCGGCCGGCTCCTCATGTCGGCGGTCCCCCCATACGGTTACTGCCCCGATTTCCTGACCCCGGCCGGCGCCCGCACCATCGGCGAAGGCGTCTCGACGGTCCTCGAAACGCCGTCGCCGGTGCTGGCCGCCGACGTCGCCGAGCTGGCGGCGCAGGGCACCCGCGTCCCCCCGTGGCTGCGGCGCCTCGCCGAGGGCGAACCCCGCGAACTGCGGCGCCTGGGCACGGCCCTGCACGACTACTACCGCCAGTGCGTGGCCCCGGACTGGCCGTCGGTGCGCCGCGCGGTCGCCCGCGACCGCCGCCGTCTGCAGTCGAGCCTGGATCGAGGCGGCCCGCAGCTGCTGCTGTCGACGTTGCACCCGGACATCACGTGGACCCCACCGGTGCTGCGGGTGCGCTTCCCGATCGAGCAGGAACTCCACCTCGACGGCCGCGGCCTGCGCCTGATCCCGACGTTCTTCGCGCACGGCATGCCGACGACGTACAAGGACCCGGGCCTGCCCCCGGTGCTGGTGTACTCGATCAGCCACACGCGCTTCGACAGCGACGCCGAGCCGGGCCCGTCGCTGGCGGCGCTGCTCGGGCACACGCGGGCGCGGGTGCTGATGACGGTCGCGATCACGCGGTGCAACACGAGCGAGCTGGCGGAGTTGACGGGGATTTCGCTGGCTACCGCGAGCCAGCACGCGTCGGTGCTGCGGGCGAGCGGGTTGATCACGAGCGCGCGGTCGGGGAAGTCGCAGATCCACGAGATCACGCCGCTGGGGCTGGGAGTGATCCGGGCGAGCTGACCCGCCCGCGCGCGGTGTCTTGAATGAGTCATTCAGGGCGCCGGAGGTCCTGAATGACTCATTCAAGACCTTTGCTGCCGCGGCGAACCAAGCCGCAGAGCTGCGCCGAGCCACGCGCCGAGCCAAACCGAACCAGCCCTGCCGCCGGAGGGCACTGACCGGCGGACGTCACACCTCACCCGGTCGCGGCTTGCCCGGGCGGACCGAGGGCGTGTTAGCCTGTCGCCGTGCAGCGCCTGATCTCGTCCTCGCGACTCGTAGTCCGGCGCGCCGGCTGAACCCAGGTCGCCGGCGCGCAGCCTTGGCGATCGCGGATTCCCGCGGCACCTCTTTCGGGACCTGGCCCCGATCCCATCCGCACTTCCCCCGTGGAGATCACGCCATGTCCAGTCCCACCACTTTCGCCACCCGCCCGGCCATGCTGCTGCGGCGCCGCATCGCCACCTACTTCACCGGCGGTGCCGAAGAAATCCCCGCCCTCGTCCGCGCCCTCGACGGCACGCTGGTCCACGAGCTGACCGTCGACATCAAGGACGGCGTCCGCGAAAGCAGCATGGTCTGCGCCGCCCTGCTCGGCGGCGACGAGATCGAAGCGCTGCTCGAGCAGCTCCGCGCGCTGCCCGCGGTCGTCTCGGCCGAGCTCGCCTGAGCGCACCGGGCCGCCCCTGCTATCTTCGAAGTGAAGATCGAAAGGATCAGTCGTGGCAGGTGACGTCGACATCTCCGGATAGCTCCGGAGCACGCAGGCCCCCGGCAAGAGCCGGTGCGGGCCGCTTTCGTCGACCACCTTTTCCCCGCACCACATCGAGGTCTTCACCGTGTCCGAAATCGTCCTGTCCGGCCTGTCCTTTTCCTGGCCGGACGACACTCCCGTCTTCGATCACCTCTCCGCCACCTTCCCCGCCGGCCGCACCGGGCTCGTCGCGCCGAACGGGTCCGGCAAGACGACGCTGCTGAAGCTCGTCGCCGGGGTGCTGCGACCGTCGGCGGGCAGTGTCGCCGCCGACGGCGTCCTCGGTTACCTGCCGCAGGACCTACCGTTGTCCGGCGAGCCGTCCGTCGCCGAAGTCCTCGGTGTCGCCCCGGTTCTGCGCGCCATCGCCGCCGTCGAAGCCGGAGACGCCGCCGAGGAGCACTTCACCACCATCGGCACCGATTGGGACATCGAGGAACGCACCCGCGCCCAGCTCGACCGGCTCGGCCTCGACGTCACCCTCGACCGGTCGCTGAGCACGCTGTCCGGCGGCCAGATCGTCTCGCTCGGCCTGGCCGCGCAACTGCTGAAGCGGCCCGACGTACTGCTGCTCGACGAACCCACGAACAACCTCGACCTGGTCGCGCGCCACAAGTTGTACAGCGTGCTCGACGACTGGTCCGGCTGCCTGCTCCTGGTCAGCCACGACCGCGCGCTGCTCGACCGGATGGACCGGATCGCCGAGCTCCACCGCGGCGAAATCCGGTTCCACGGCGGGAACTTCACCGAGTACGAGCACGCCGTCCAAGCCGCGCGCGAAGTCGCCGAGAAGAACATCCGCAGTGCCGAACAGGAAGTCAAACGCGAGAAGCGGGAGATGCAGCAGGCGCGGGAACGGGCCGCGCGCCGGGCGAGCACCGCGTCGCGCAACCTCGGCAACGCCGGGCTGCCCAAGATCTTCGCCGGCACCATGAAGCGCAACGCCCAGGAGTCGGCGGCCAAGGCGGAGGGCACGCACGCGGCGCGCGTCGGCGCCGCGAAGGCCAAGCTCGACCAGGCCGAGCGCGAACTGCGCACCGAGCAGAAGATCAGCCTGGAGCTGCCGCAGACGGTGGTCCCGGCGGGCCGGACGCTGTTCCTCGGCGAGGGCCTGCGGGTACGCGATCTCTTCGGCGACGGCGTCGACCTGGCGATCCGCGGCCCCGAGCGGATCGCGCTCACCGGCCCCAACGGCGCCGGGAAGTCCACCCTGCTGCGGATCCTGCGGGGCGACCTCGAGCCCGACGGCGGTTCGGTGTCCCGCGCCGACGGCCGGATCGCGTTCCTCTCGCAGCGGCTCGACCTGCTGGACGACGACCGCTCGGTGGCGGAGAACCTGGCCGCCGCCGCACCGGCGTTGCCGACGGCCCAGCGGATGAACCTGTTGGCGCGCTTCCTGTTCCGCGGCTCCCGCGTGCAGCTACCGGTCGGCGCGCTCTCCGGCGGCGAACGGCTGCGCGCCACGCTGGCCTGCGTCCTGTTCGCCGAACCGGCGCCGCAGCTGCTGCTGCTCGACGAGCCGACGAACAACCTCGACCTGCTCAGCACCGGGCAGCTGGAGAGCGCGCTGACGGCGTTCCGGGGCGCGTTCGTCGTCGTCAGCCACGACGAACGGTTCCTGCAAGCGATCGGCACGGATCGGTGGCTGCGGCTGGAAAACGGCGACTTACACGGGTGACGTCGCGCGACGGTCGCCGCCGGGGTGCCCGGATTCCTAGCGTGGTGACGTCACCCGCTGAAAGGAACACCATGTCCGAAGTGACCTACACCGCCGTCGCCACCTCCACCGCGGAGGGCCGCAACGGCGGCCGCGCGACCTCCGACGACGGCGCGCTCGACGTCACCCTCGCCGTCCCGAAGGCCTTCGGCGGCGCGGGCGACGGCACCAACCCGGAGCAGCTGTTCGCGGCCGGCTGGGCGTCCTGCTTCGTCGGCGCGGTGCGCCGGGTCGCGGGCATGAAGAAGGTGCCGCTGAACGACCTCGCCGTGGTCGCGGAGGTCACCCTCCACCACGACACCGAGGCGGGCGAGTTCAAGCTCAGCGCCGTGCTGCACCTGGAGGCGACGGGCATCGACCAGGCCACCGCCGACGAGCTCGTCAACGGCGCGCACCAGGTGTGCCCGTACTCGAAGGCGACGCGCGGCAACATCGAGGTCACCCTCGACGCGACGGTCGCGTGATGAAGCGCGCTCTCGGTGCACTGGGCGTCGCGGCGGTCGTCGGGGCGGGCGTGCTCACCGCCGCCACCCCCGGCGCCGCCGTGACGTCGCACCCGAAGCCGACGGTCGTGCTGGTCCACGGCGCGTTCGAGGACGCGTCGGCGTGGGCTCCGGTGACCCACCGGCTGCTGGCCGAGCACTACCCGGTGCTCGTGCCGGCGGTCCCGCTGCGCGGCGTCGCGGCGGATGTGGCCTCACTGCAAGGAGTCCTGGATTCCGTGCCGGGACCCAAGATCCTCGTCGGGCACTCCTACGGCGGCTTGCTGATCAGCGAGCTGGCGGGCTCGACGCGGGAGGTGAAGGCGCTGGTCTACGCGGCGGCGTTCATCCCGGAGGCGGGTGAGACGGCGGGTCAGCTGAACGCCCAGTTCCCGGGCTCGCTGATCGGCCCGTCGACGACGCACACGGTCGGCCCGGAGCTGTTCGTGAACGCGGCGAGCTACCCCTCGCTGTTCGCCGCGGGCCTGCCGGCTCTGGACACCGCCGTCGCCGCGGCGGGCCAGCGCCCGATCCTGGCGGCGGCGTTCGACGAGAAGATCCTCGCCACGGCGCCGGCGGGCATCCGGAAGTACGCGCTCGTGGCGACGCATGACAATGCGATCCCGCCGGCGGCGGAACGCTTCGAGGCCCGGCGCGCACACGCGTCGATCACCGAAGTGGACTCCCCGCACGCGATCGCGACCGCGGCTCCCGACTCGGTCGTCGACGTCATCCACCGCGCGACGCGCTGAGTAGGCTGGGGGCGTGGGCGGTGCTCACGCCCCCAGCCGAAAAACTTTGTCAATCGAAGTCCCTGACGCGGCTAGAAGGTGTAGGCACCCTGCGACGCGACGAGGACCCAGGCACATGCGAACCGAGAACGGCGAATCCGGCACCGCGTTTTGGCAGCTCATGCCGCGCCTGCTGGGACGAGTCTGCCGCTGCCGGCCCGGCGCGGGCAACGTCCCGGTGTCGCCGGAGACCCCCGCCGACGACCCGCTCGGCCTTTCCGAAGCCGACGCGGCGGACCTGATTCGACGAGCAACCCGGCTGGTGCTCGACCGGTACCGAGGACCGTTCTGGTTGTCGGTGCCCGCCCAGCTCGCCCGGTACGCCGGCGTCGGGACCCACCACGACCTCCGTGCCTCCAACGTCCTGTCGGACGACCGCGTTCTCCGCGTCCTCGTCCCGATCGAACCGCTTGACCACGGCTCGGGCGCTCCGCGGCCCGGTTGCCGATCCGATTGGTCCACGCACGCGTTGTCCAATCTCCTGGTCCATTGGAAGCGAGTCGCGCGCCTTCGCACCGACGAAGCGCCGGAGCAAGCGATCCGAGCCGCCGGGAGCGTGACCCGCGCGGCGCGGGCAACGCGCTGGTCGATCATGCACGACTCGCCGGACGTGAGCCGCTCGCTTGTCGCGGTGTTCGCCGCGGACTGGCTGGGGCGGAAACCGAACGCCAAGACGATCGACCACGTCGGTGACGCCATTTTGTTCGCGGACTTGGGCCACGACGACTCCACGACAGCCGACGAACTACGCCGGGGCGCACAGCTGTCGATGCAACGCGAGCGGCTGCTGACTGATGCCCCGTTCAGAGGCCGGCGCGTCAGCTCGCTCGAGCAGACCGCCGAATTCCACGCACAGTCGAACAAGCCGGTCGGCGGCTCGACATCAGTGCCACCGGACGTCGTGGTGGAACGTCGGCTCGGTGCTTTCGACGAGCGCGTCGGCCGGGTCCTCGCCCAGCTCCGGCGGGACGAACTGGAGGTGGCTCAGACCTGGGCCGCCGACGACACCCTAACCTGGGCCGAAGCCGCAGCCGCCTGCGGGCGCGCCTCGATGTTCGGCGTACGGGTCCAGCGCAAGCTGCGTCGGCTCGGCAGGCAGTTCGACGCCCGCACGAACGCGGCGCTGCCGCCTCCCGCGTGAACGCGGGAGGAATCGCCGTGCTCACGTGGATCGGTGCGCTGTATGCCGCTCTGCTGCTCTTTCTCGTCGCGTGCTCCGGACTGGTCGCCCTCTTCGCGTCCGGTCACCGGCGGCGGGCTGACGCCTTGCGGCTCTTCAACGCCGCCGGAGTGCTGTTCGTCAGCTCTGTTTTGGGCAATGAACTGTGGAACGTCCTCAATCGCTGATGGCGTCACATCCGGTCGGCATCCATGATCGCCTGAGCGAACGGTTTCGGCGCTTCCTGCGGCACGTTGTGCCCGATGCCGTCGAAGACGCGGTGTTCGTACTTCCCCGTGAACTTCGCGCGGTACGCCGCGCCGTCCTTGGCCGCGCCGTCGAAGTCGCTGCCGATCGTGATCGACGGGACGCCGATGGTCGCGCCCGCGGCCAGTTTCTGTTCGTACGCCTCGTATTGCGGCTCGCCCGGGGCGAGGCTCAGGCGCCAGCGGTAGTTGTGGATGACGATGGCGACGTGGTCGGGGTTGTCGAACGCCGCCGCGCTGCGGTCGTACGTCGCGTCGTCGAAGTGCCAGGCGGGGGACGCGGTCTTCCAGATCAGCTTGTTGAAGTCGTGGCGGTTGGCCGCGTAGCCGGCGCGGCCGCGCTCGGTCGCGAAGTAGTACTGGTACCACCAGCCGAGTTCCGCTTGCGGCGCCAGGGGTTTCTGGTTCGCCGCCAGGTTGGTGACGATGTACCCGCTCACCGCGACGATCGACTTGCAGCGCTCCGGCCACAGCGCGGCGATGATGTCGACGGTCCGGCCGCCCCAGTCGTAGCCGCCGAAGACGGCCTTGTCGATCTTGAGCGCGTCCAGCAGCGCGACGACGTCGAGCGCCACGGCCGTCTGCTGGCCGTTGCGGACCGTCGCCGCGGACTTGAACACCGTCGGGCCGTAGCCGCGCAGGAACGGGATGATCACCCGGTAGCCGGCGGCGGCCAGGATCGGCGCGACGTCGACGTAGCTGTACGGGTCGTACGGCCAGCCGTGCAGCAGCACCACCGGCTGCCCGGTCGCCGGGCCGGACTCGTAGTACGCCATGTTCAGCACCCCGGCGTCGGCGTGCTTCACCTCGCCGAGCGAAGTGTGCTCGCCGGACCCGGCCCGCAGGTCGGGGGGCGTGGCCGCGGCGGGGGCGGCGGGGGCGGCCGGGGACGAGCAGGCCGCCAAGGACGTCGCCGCGAGCCCGGCCGCGAACGCCTGCCCGAACCTTCTCCTGCTGATCATCTTGACTCCTGTGCGAAAGACCGTGGGACTTTCACGACGTTAAGGAGTGCCCGGTGAACTTCGCGCCCGTCAGGTGACGCAGCGGGTGTAAGTCACCCTTCCAGGGTCTTCAGCATCCCGGCGAGGTCGGCGCGGGAGCTCACGCCGAGCTTGGGGAAGATCCGGTGCAGGTGCGTGCCGACGGTCCGGTGCGAAAGGTACAGCCGCTGCCCGATCTCCCGGTTCGTCAGCCCCTCCGCGGCCAGCTGCGCGATGCTCAGCTCGTGCGGGGTGAGCTTGTCCCGGGCGTCCGGGCCGCGGTTCGGGCTCGACTCGCCCGCGCTGCGCAGCTCGCGCCGGGCCCGCTCGGCCCAGGCCGTCATGCCGAGGGCGTCGAACGTCTCGCGGGCGGTGCGCAGGTGCGTCCGCGATTCGACGACCCGCCGCTGCCGCCGCAGCCACTCGCCGAACGCCAGGTGGACGCGGCCGCGTTCGGCGGGCCAGCCGGCCAAGTCGGCCTGCAGCGCTTCGGCGAACCGAGCGTCGGACGGGTCGAGCACGGCGCGCGCGTACCGCAGCCCGACGTGCAGCGCGGGCGACGGCGTTTCGAGGCACTCCAGCTCGGCCAAGATGTCCCGCATCGCGTCGGTCTGCCCGGCCCGGACGGCGGCTTCGGTCAGTTCGGCGACGCAGTACGCGCGCAACGCCAGCTGGTAGGCGGGGTCGGCGGGATCGAGCAGCCGCCGCAGGTCGGCGAAGGCGTCTTCGAAACGGCCCTCGCTCAGGTTCGTGAGCCCGCGCGCGAGCTGGACGGTGGCGAGCACCGGCCGTGCCCCGGCGGCGAGCCCGGCGCGTTCGGCCTCGGCGGCCAGCGCCCCGGCCTGCCGGTGGTCACCGCGCAGCGCGGCGATCTCGGCCTGGACGGCGGTGGCCAGCCCGCCCATGAACGGCTGCCCGGTCTCCTGCGCGAACCGGGCCGCCTCCGCCGCGGCCGGCACGGCGCCGGCCAGGTCCCCGAGCCGGACGCGGCTCCACGCGAGCACGGCGAGCGCGCGCGGCAGCAGCCCGAGCCGTCCCTGCGCGCGGAGCCCGGGTGCGGCGGCCGCGGAGAACCGGGCGGCCAGGTCGAAGGCGCCGACCTGGAGCGCGGCACTGCCGAGGTACCGGTCGACCTCCGGATCGGCGCCGGTGCGGGCGGCCAGCGCACGCAGGTGCTTCAGGACGGCTTCGCCACGCTCGAAGGGAGCGACGTACGCGGTGACGGCCACGATCCGCGGGTCGTCGTCCGGGACGGGAAGCAGGTCGGCGACGTCGAGCAAGGCCTGGCGCGCCTGGGGTCCGGGCTCGGTCCAGAAGCAGCGCATGGCGGCGCTCCAGAGGATCCGCATGGCGGCGTCGTGCTGCCCGTCGGCCGCGACAGCGCGGGCGACCCCGGCCAGCTCGGCGACGCGGGCGGGATCTTCGCGCACGCCGTCTTCGAACTCGCTTAGCAGCCGGCTCGCGGTGGCCCGGCGCCGGGCGTCGGCGGGCCGGGCGTCGCGCACCAGGCGTTCGGCGGTCTCCCGCCGCCCAGAGTCGACGGCCAGCTCGGCCGCCTTGAGCAGCCGATCGGCGCGCGGCCCGGCCTCACAGCTGAGCCGTGCGGCCTGTTCGAGCGCGGCGATGGCGGCGGCGGCCCCACCCCGGTACCGCGCCCGCTCGGCGGTGCGCTCGAGCTCCCCGGCAACGGCTTCATCCGGCCCGGCGGTGGCGGCGGCCTGGTGCCAGGCGCGCCGGTCCGGCTGGTCCCGGAGTGCTTCGACGAGGGCGAGGTGGGCTTTGCGCCGCTCGATCGCATTGGCGGCGGCGGGGATGGCGGACCGCATGAGCGGGTGGCGGAAGGTGAGAACGTCGGCGGAAAGCTCGATGAGCCGGGCTTCGACGGCGGGAGCGAGGATTTCGGGTTCGGCGCCGGTCAGCTCCAAGAGCATCGCTGCCGCCGTGAGGGTCTCTGCCAGCGAAGTCGTCTCGTTCAGCGCCGCCACCAGCAACGCCGTCTGCGTAGCCGCGGGCAACGCCGAAACCCGGGCCGTGAACGTGCGCTCCAACCGTTCCGTCAACGGCAGCACCGGGTCCAGCCCGTCCAGATCCACCGCCGCCGCGGGCAGCTCCGTCAGTGCCAGCGGGAGTCCCGCCGCCTCCGCCAGCAGGCGGGTCCGGACCGCCGGCGCCAGCCGCGGGGCCACCGAATCCAGCAGCTCCGCCGCCGCGTCGGCCGCCAGCCGGTCGAGCGGCATCGGCGCCAGGCCCGCGCCGAGCAGCGGGGACTCCGCGCCGTCGCGGAGCGTGGCGACCAGGACGATCGGCTCGGTTTCGATACGCCGCGCGACGAACGCGAGCACGTCCGCGCTCGCGCGGTCGAGCCACTGCGCGTCCTCCGCGACCAGCAGCAACGGCTTCGCCGCGGCCTCCTCGGCCAGCAGCGTCAGCGCCGCGAGCCCGACCAGGTAGGCGCTCGGCTCGGTTCCGTCCGCCAGCCCCAGCGCCGTCCGCAGCGCGTCCCGCTGCGGCGCAGGCAGCTCGGCCGCGCCGGCGCGAACGGGGTACAGCAGCTGGTGCAGCCCGGCGTACGCGAGGTTCTGCTCGCCCTCGGCGCCGGTCGTGCGCAGCACCCGCAGCCCGGCGACCGACGCCGCGGCCGCCGTCTCGGTCACCAGCGCGGACTTGCCGATGCCCGCTTCACCGCGGATGAGCACCCCTGCCCGGTCTTCCGGGCCGTCGACGAGCTCGCCCAGCTCCTTCAGCTCGGTTTCCCGTCCGCGCAGCACCATGGAACCGACCTTACCCAAAGCATGTTTCCGCAGTTCACAGCCGAGTGACGTACATCGACAGCGTCACCCGACGGGCGCGGCGCCGGCGGCCGCGCGCCTAGCTTTCCCGGGGAAAAGACGCAAGCGATCAGAGAGACCGATGAGACGCATACTCCTCGCGGCCGCCGTGCCGCTCCTGCTGACCACCGTCACGCAGCTCGCACCGGCCGCCTCGGCATCGGCGGTGCCGGCCTGCGCCGCCGTCGCGGTGCCCGCCCCGCCGGGCGCGAAGATCGAGTCGGTGACGGCGGAGCGCAAGACCGACGCGCCCGCCTTCTGCCAGATCACCGTCACCCTCACCCACGACGGCGGCGACCACGTCAAGGTCGTCGTCGGGCTGCCCGAGACCGGCTGGACCGGGCGCCTCCAGGCCCTCGGCGGCAGCGCCTACGCCGCCGGCGAGTTCGGCGCGCCGTTCGTCCAGGCGGTCAAGGACGGCTACAGCGCGGTCACCACGAACGCGGGCGTGTCCGACAACGGACTGGACACCTCGTGGGCGCTGACCGCCGGCGGCAAGGTGAACCAGACCCTGCTGACGAACTTCGCCACCCGTTCGGCGCACGAAGAGGCCGTGGTCGGCAAGGCCGTCACGGAACGCCACTACCAGCGGCCGATCACGTACTCGTACTGGACCGGCTGCTCGACCGGCGGCCGCCAGGGCTACTCCGAGGCCCAGAACTACGCCGACGACTTCGACGGCATCCTCGCGAACGCCCCGGCCGTGCAGTGGACGCAGTTCGCGGTCGCGACGCTCTGGCCGCAGGTCGTGATGAACAACGAACACGACTTCCCCAGCAACTGCGTGCTTTCGGCGTTCCAGAAGGCCGCCGTCCAGGCGTGCGACGCGCGCGACGGCGTCACCAACGGCATCATCGACCGCCCGGACGAGTGCGGCTACGACCCGCGCCGGCTGATCGGCAAGAAGGTCGTCTGCGACGGCAAGGAGTTCACCGTGACCGCGGCCGACGCCGAGGTCATGCGCAAGATCTGGGCCGGGCCGACCGACGAGCACGGCCGCAAGCTGTGGGCCGGGCTCCCGAAGGGCGCGGACTACACGTGGGTCGCGGGCACGCAGCCCGGTCCCGACGGCACGCTGACCGCGCCCGGCTTCATCGTGGCCGTCCTGTGGGTGCAGTCGTTCCTGGAGAAGCAGCCGGGCTTCGACACCTCGAAGCTGACGTACCCGCAGTACACCGACCTGTTCCGGCAGTCGGTGCGCGAGTACGACAGCGTCATCGGCACCGCGAACCCTGACCTGTCGGCGTTCCGCCGCTCCGGCGGCAAGCTGCTGACCTACGTCGGCACGGCCGACCAGCTCATCCCGCCCGGCGGCACGCTGTACTACCGCCAGCAGGTCGAGCGGGCGATGGGCGGTTCGCAGCGGGTGAACGACTTCTACCGGCTGTTCCTGGCGCCAGGCGTCGAGCACTGCGGCGGCGGCCTCGGCCCGCAGCCGTCGAACCCGCTGGGCGCGCTGGTCGACTGGGTCGAGCACGGCAAGGCCCCGGCGACGCTCGCGGCGGCGACCGCGGACGGCACGGCGACCCGCGACCTGTGCGCGTACCCGCGTGTTTCGCGCTACACCGGCCACGGTGACCCCGCCACGGCGGCGAGCTACCGCTGCCGCTGAGTCCACGCGCCCCCGATGCGGCCGACCCCACCGCATCGGGGGCGCCTGCCCGGCGACGCACGGCAACGACGTCGCCCGACGGACGCGAAGAAGATCTTGAAAACCTAGCGTCGAACGCATGACGCACTTGATCCGCGGAGCCGTCCTGACCGCCGTCGTCGCGCTCGCCGCCGCCTGTTCGGCGAGCGCGACACCGCCCCCGGCCCCGGCCGCACAGCCCGCCGCCCCGGCCGGCTGGTCCCCGGCGCCGGTCGTCCCGCTCGCCTCGCAGCCGCCACCAGCGCTCGTCGTCGACGACGCGCCGTGGCACTGGGCGGACGCCAGCGGCGAACCGCTCATCATCCAGGCGCTGCCGCCGGGCCCGCACAAGGTCTGGATCGGGCTCGCCGACCCCACGCACAAGGTGCTCGACAGCAAGACGGTGAGCTTCGTGGTGCCGCCGGGTGGCGGCCACCACTAGTGGACTTGCGGGTCCAAAATCTCCGGAGCACGGTGGAGAGGTCAACGATTTTCCCGTGTCACAGGAGCACTTTCCATGCCTCTCGACCAGTACTACCTCCTCGGCCGTTCGGGCCTGCGCGTCAGCAGGCTCGCCCTCGGCACGATGAACTTCGGCACCGGCGGGTTCCACGCCGCCTACGGGAAGACCGAGGACGAAGTCCGCCCGATCTTCCGCAAGTACCTCGACGAGGGCGGCAACTTCGTCGACACGGCGGACTTCTACACCGCCGGCGAAAGCGAAACGATCCTCGGCAAGCTGATCGCCGAAACGGGCGCCCGCGACCGGGTGGTCTTGACCACCAAGTTCACCAACACCGTCGACCCGGCCGACCCCAACGCGGGCGGCAACGGGCGCAAGCACATGATCCGCGCCCTCGAGGCGTCCCTGCGCCGGCTGGGCACCGACTACGTCGACGTGTTCCTGCTGCACACGTGGGACCGCCTCACCCCGGTGGAGGAGGTCGTGCGCACGTTCGACGACCTCGTCCGCGCGGGCAAGATCCGCTACCCGGGCCTGTCCGACGTCCCGAGCTGGTACGCGGCCCGCGCCCAGACGTACGCCGAGGCGCACTCGCTCGCGCCGATGATCAACCTCCAGCTGCCGTATTCCCTGGTGCAGCGCGAGATCGAGACCGAACACGTCCCCATGGGGCAGCAGCTGGGCCTCGGCATCACGGCATGGAGCCCCCTGGCGGGCGGCTTCCTGACGGGCAAGTACCGCGACGGCGGCTCGGGCCGGTTCAGCGACACGGACACCCCGTGGACCGAACGCGATTGGCAGCTGCTGAAGCCCCTGGAGGAGGTGGCGGGCCGGCTGGGCGTGACGATGGCCCAGGTGGCGATCAACTGGGTGGCGACCCAGCCCGGCATCGCGTCGGCGATCGTGGGCGCGAGCAGTGCGGAACAGCTGGGCAAGAGCATGGCCGCACTGGACTTCGAGATCCCGGCGGAGCAGCGGAAGCTCCTGGACGAGGCGAGCGCGGCGGCACCGGCGTCGGTGTACCGGATGTTCACGCCGGAGTACCAGAACTGGATCGTGAGCCCTGGTTTGAAGGTGGGCGACAAGCCGGCGGGCTACGCACCGGCCGTGCGGAACTGGTAACCGGCAACGGGGGCCGGCGGCACCGCCCGCCGGCCCTCACGCAGTCCATTGTGGAGCGTCGCCGGAAATTCCCCGACTGATCGATCGACGTTCTGGCGTTGCGACGCCGAAACTGAACCCATGCGCAGCACACGTGCACCTGCACGAGAACCGCTCGGTTGCAGCTCGATTCGAGGCCGGGTACGCGGGACAATCGCGGGAACCGAGCACCACGCACGCGACTGTCACGGGAGCACGCATGGACACGCCGGAAAAGCCCGCCCGGGACGCCGTCCGGCGCGAACGCAATCGCCGGATGGTGCGGGACTGGGAAAACGGCGCGACCGTCACGCAAATCGCCCGCCGTTACCACCTCTCGCTGAGCTGGACCGGGGTTCTGCTGCGGCAGAACGGCGCCGACCTGCCCAAAACCGGCCGCGGCATCAAACGTGAGCTCGACGCCGACGAAGTCATCGCCGATTACCTAGACGGCGCAACCGTCCGCGCACTCGCGGACGCACACGGCGTCTCCTACGGCAAGATCTATCGCTTGCTGCAACACCACCGCGTCCCGATGCGCCCGCGTGGGGGAAAGCAATAGCACACAGTGGTGTGTACCTGCCCACACTGCCCTCCCGCCACGGCCGCAAACCCGGTAGACCGGAAGGTCGGGCATCGGGGAGGGGGACCATGACGCGTCCGGGGCAGAAGCGCCGCACGGCACGCTACCACCACACCGCTCGGCCGAGACCGATCCAGCTGCCACCACCGCCACCCGGGATGGTCGGGCGGGACCGCGAACTCGCCCAGCTCGATTCCCTGCGGCGGCACCGCCGTGAACACCCGCGGATCGCCGTCTTGACCGGTGTCGGCGGAGTCGGGAAAACGGCGCTCGCCGTCCACTGGCTCACCACCCGCCGCGACGCCTTCCCCGACGGTGTCCTCTACGCGAGTTTCGCGTCGGACGACGAAAGCCCGGAGTCGCCCGACATCGCGCTCCACGGCTTCCTCACCGCGCTCGGGGTCCCGGCGGAAGACATCCCCGCCCAGACCGGTCAGCGCGCCGCGTTGTTCCGTGCCTTCACCAGCGAGCACTCGCTGGCACTCCTGCTGGACAACGTCGTCTTCGCGGGGCAGGTCCGCGCCCTGCTGCCGGCCGCGCCCACGGCGTTCGTCCTCGTCACCAGCCGCACCCAGCTCAGCGGCCTCAGCCTGGACGGCGCGGACATCGTCCCGGTCGAACCGCTGGCCGACCGGGACGCCCGCGCCCTGCTCGACGTCCGCGCCGGGCACGGGCGCCTCGACGCCGATCCGGCCGCCGCCGCGGACCTTCTGCGCGCCTGCGGCGGTCTTCCGCTGCGCATCGCGGTTGTCGGGGCCCGCCTGCGCACGCGCCCGGAACGAAGCCTCGCCCGGGAAGTCCGCCACGTGCCGGCGGGGGAAAGCACGCGAAAGGTGTTCGAAGCGTCGTACGACTCCTTGTCCCCGGCCGCGGCCGAGCTCTACCGCCTCTGCGGTCTGCTGCCCGGCGAGCACGTCGCCCTCGACGCGCTGGCGCACGTCCTCGCCACCCCGGTCGAGAGCCTCGACGGCCTGACCGACGAACTGGTCGAGGCCAACCTGCTGAGTGAGCACGACGACGTCGTCAGCCAGCACGACGTGGTCCGCGAAGACGCCCGTGCCCGGTGCGAACGCGAAACGCCGGAACCCCAGCGGATGGCGGCACTGCGCTCGTACGTCCGCTGGTACACCGACCGCGCGGTGACCGCGGACGAGCTCATCCACCCGTTCCGGCCGCGGTTCGCCCCGCTCCCCGGGCAGGCCACCGCGACCTTCGCCGACCGCGACCAGGCGATCCACTGGTGGCGCCGCGACCAGCAGGTCATCCGGGCGGTGGTCCGCGAAGCCGCGGCGCGGGGCTGGGACACCGAGGTCTGGCAGCTGTGCGAGGCGTCCTGGGGGTACTTCCTCTACAACCGCGACTACGAGCCCTTCCTCGCGCTCACCGCCGTGGGCATCGCCGCGACCCGGCGGTGCGGTCAGCCGCTGGTCGAAGCGCGACTGCACAGCCAGCTCGGGTACGCGCTGGAACAGCTGGGCCGGTTCACCGAGGCGGCCGCCCACAACGCCGTGGCGCTCGAGATCGGCGAACGCGAGAACCACGGGCCGACCCGGGCGACCGCCGTGTCCCGGCTCGCCGCCGCGGCCCGGCGCGAAGGCGATTTCGAGCGCGCACTCGAGCTGTACGAGCGCAGCGCCGAGCTGCACACGGAGATCGCCCTGCCGCGCGGGGTGGCCCTCGCCCGCCGGCGGCGCGGTGAGCTGTTCCTCGAGCTGAACCGGGACGAGGAGGCCACCGCGGAGCTCACGGTGGCCGCCACGGCGATGGCAGAGCTCGGTGACGCCAACCAGCACGCCCGGGTCGTCACGGCGCTCGCCCGGCTGCTCGAGCGCCACGGCCGTCCCGAAGAAGCCCGGACCCGGCTACTCGACGCGCTGGAAGTGATCCGCCCGCTCGATTCGCCGTTCTACACCGCCGAAATCCTCGCCGCGCTCGCCGAGCTGGAGGCCCGGCACGACGACCTCGAGCACGCCCGCGAGCACCGCGCCGAAGCCCGGCGGCTGTACGCCGAGCTCGGCGATCCGCGGGCCGGGGAACTCGCCGACGACGGCTGACCGCGTCCCGGCGACCACCACCCCGTCGCCGGACCAGCCCAGTGCCACGGCGGCGCCCGGGTAGCGGCCGGTCGCGCGACGGATCGCGGCCGCCGCCGCACCACGCGAACCGTGGACACCGGTCAGGACGACGTCGGCGCACCCGAGCCAGGCCTCGGCGGCCGCACGGGCGTCGGCCACCAGGAGCGCGACGCTCGACCGCGCCAGCCGGACCCGCACCGGCCACACCCCCGGGCCGGTCACGCCGACCACGCCGGCAGCGGGCACGGGGCCGGCACCAGCGGGGGCACGGCGGGCGAGGCGGGAGCCGAAAGCTCGAGCAGCCGGTACATCGCCGCCCGCAGGATTTCCGCCGCGCGGTCCGGCCGGGACGTGATCGCGCCGGTGGCCGCCGCGGCGAGTTCGGCCACGCGTTCCCGCGCGGAATCGAGCTGCTCGGGCAGCGGCCGTCCCCAGGTCAGCGGCAACGCGTGCGTGCGGACCGCGGCCGCGACGCTCCCCTCCCGCGGCTGCCCGGCCGGCATCGACACGTAGGTCACCGGGCAGCCCATCGCCGCCGCGTAGCCCGTCGTCGAACCGTGGTCGCCGATCACCCAGTCGGCGGCGAGCATCGTCGCCTGCCACCCGGATTCCGGCGGGATCAGCAGCAGGCCTCGCGCCACCGCGTCGGAGAGCCACGCGCTGACCTGACGCCGTCCGTGGACCGCCCACACGAGCGGGTGCAGGATCGCGGCGACGGTGAACTCGTCGGACGGCAGCGCGTCCACCACGTCCCGGTACAGCCGCGGCAGCCTGCCGAACGCCGAATCGGTGAACCACGTCGTGCTGATCACGACGAGCCGCCGGTCCGGCGGCACCCCCAGCGCGGCGCGGTAGGCGTCGCGCCGGTGCCGGCTCGCCCGCATCCGGTCGTAGCAGATGTCCCCGGCCACCACGGCGTTCGGCAATGCCTCGGGACATCGCTCGCGCACCAGGTCCGCCTCGGCGTCGGTGCCCAGGCCGAGCACCGACGGCAGCACGCGCCCGCGGAAGGTCAGCAGCTCGCGGTCGAACCCCGTGGTGGGTTCGGTGGCCTGGCCCGCTTTCCGGCTGAACCGGCGGGACACCGGCCCGGCGCCGTGCCCGACCAGGAGGACGGGCCCGTGCACCTCGGCCAGCTGGCGAGGGCTCGCCGCCAGGACCAGGTCGAACCGGTGGGCGAGCGCCTGCTCCCACGGCAGCACCAGGCCGTGCAGGCCGCGGACGAACTCTTCGGCCCCCGGCCAGCGTTCCGTGGTGTGCGGCACGGTGTAGACCACCTGGACGCGCAAATCCGGTTCCAGCAGGGAAACCAGCTCGACCAGCCGCGTGCCGGCGGTCACCGAAGGGACCACGACCAGCACCACCCGGCACCGCGGCCGGGTGACACGCGCCCCGGCGTCCAGTCCGACCGGCCCTCGTACCCACAATCCCGTCATCTCGCATCCCCTCGCCGTCGTCGCGGTGTGTGCCACGACGAGAGCTTCCGGGCCGGTACTCCCGGGGGACTTCCCACGCGACGGACAAAGCCCGGACAAACCGTGGCCACTTAGCCGACACAATCGATCGTTATCGGCCCGTCGTCGCCGATTAACCAAAACGATGCAAGGCTGGCGAGAGGAGAGGGGAAAGGAACGGAGAATGGAGATCGCGTACGGAATTCTCGGGCAGACAACAGTGCGGATGCACGGGAAGCTGACCGAGGACTGGGGGTCCCGGCAAGCGCGTCACCTGCTCGGCGCGCTGCTCACCGACCCGGGAAAGCGGTTCTCGCAGGGCCACTTGCTGAACTGGGCATGGAGCGACGGAGCACCACCGGTCAATCCCAAAGAAGCGTTGTACAAAGCGATCACGCGACTTCGGCACAGCCTCGAAGAGACCGACGAACCACCTTCGGTCCGCGCGTTGAACGGTGGCTACCTCCTCGATATCGCTCCCGATCTCGTGGATTTCCGGCGGTTCACCGACGAAATGCACCGCGCGCGGCGGTCCAGCGTCGGCGGCGATCACGAAAACGCCTGCGAGATCGCGCGTGCGGCCCTCGCGCTGTGGCGCGACGAACCGCTCGCCGGCCTCACCACCGAACCCGCGCGGAATTGGCGGCGGCACACGATGGCCGCGCACTGGGCGCCGGCGCACGGTTTCCTCGCCGCCGAACTGCTGACGACCGGCCGGCCCGGCGAGGCGCTCGAGCAGCTGAGCGAAGTCCCCCACCCCTACGCGGGCGAGCTGACCTTCGTGAAGCTCCGGACCACCGCCCTCTACGCGCTGGACCAGTCCCACGAGGCACGTAGCTACGTCGAAGCGGTGCTCAAGGAATTCTCGGCGGCCGGCGACCGGGACGCGGCCGTGGACCTGCAGGAGCACCACGTACACCTGCGAACGCGCTACCCGGGCGCGAAGGCGAAACCCGCGCCGCCGCCCACCCCGGAGCCCGCCGGCGCGATCCGCGTCGGGCTGCCGCGGCACCTCCCCGGGTTCGTCGGCCGCGCCGACGCACTGGCCGCGCTGGACCGGCACCTGCTCTCGCCTGGTACCGGCCACGCGCACGCGGCCATCGTCAGCGGGCTGCCGGGCATCGGCAAGACGGCCCTCGCCGCGCACTGGGCCCACCGCTCGGCCGGCCACTTCCCCGGCGGCATCGTCTGCGTCGACCTGCGGGGCTTCGGCCCGGGACCGGCACGGACGACCGACGAGGTCGTCGACCTGACGCTCACCGCGCTCGACTACCCGGTCGACCACCTGGTCAGCGCCACGGCCCGCGCGACGACGCTGCGTTCACTACTCGCCCGCCGAAGCCCGATGCTCGTCATCCTCGACAACGCGGGCGGCTCGGACCAGGTCGACGAGCTCGTCGACGTCCTCGAGTCGTGCACGGTGCTGCTCACTTCGCGCAACTCGCTCGCCGCGCTGGCCCGCCGCCACGACATCCCCACCACGAAGCTCGGCCACCTCGACGAGGAACAGTCGTTCGCGTTGCTCAGCAAGCGGATGCGGGGCCGCGCCGAGGAGGAGCCCGAGGCGGCGCGGGCGCTGACGGTGCTCGGCGACGGCCTCCCGCTGGCCTTGACCTTGCTGGCCCAGCGAGCCGCCGAGCGGGCCGGCGTCAGCCTCGACACCATGCTCGACCAGCTGCGCGATCCGGAAACCCTGCTGAGCATCGGCGACGACGGGCACGACGCCGGCCTCCGCACCACGTTTTCCGGGTCGTACCAGGCGCTCGACCCGACCGCCCAGGACGTCTTCCGCCTCTTCGGGCACCACCCCGGCACCGAAATCCACGTCGGCACGCTGCTGTCCGCCAGCGAGCACCCGGCGGAAGCCACCCGCCGGGCCCTGGAGAACCTGGTCGCGTGGCACCTCGTCGACCAGCCCGGCGAACCCGATCGCTACCGCGTGCCCGACATCTTCCACCGGTATGCGCGGACCCTGATCCCGGACGACGACCCGGGCCCGCTGCGCCGGCTGGCTTCGCACTACTTGCAGACCGCGTTGCGCGCCCACCTGATCGCGCACCCGTACCGCGGCCGCCCGCCGATGCTCCCGGCCGAGCCCGGAATCGTGCCCCTCACGTTCGGCACCGCCACGGCCGCGGTGCGCTGGGCCCTGCGCGAGCGCGACAACCTGTCCGCGTTGATCGGCGAATGCGAACGCCGGGGCCTGCTCGACCACGCGATCGTGCTCCCCCACCTGCTGACCGACAGCTGGGAGCGCCACGGCTGCACGTCGGCCATCACGCAGGGGTTGCAGGTGGCCATCCGGGCGGCCCGCGCCACGGGGAACGTCGTCGCGGAGGCGTCGTCCCTCAACGACCTCGGGGAACGCCACCTGGCGCTCGGCGACTGCGAGAAAGCCCGCCACTACCTCGACCGGGCATTGGAAATCGCAACGGAGTACGACGAAACCGTCGGAATTCTCACGGTCAAGATCAACCTCGGCCGCCTGCACCACCGCCGCGGCGAGCACGCTGAGGCGATCAGCCTGTACCGGTGGTGCATCGACCTGGCGCGCCGGTCGGGCGACCCGGTCCGGGAAGGCATCGCCGAGCACTACCTCGGCGACACGTTCGCGGACCTCGACCAGCACGCGCAGGCCCTCCCGCACTACCAGCGCGCCCTGCACGCCCGAACTGTGCTCGGGGACACGATGGGATTGATCGCGACGCATACGGCCTTGGCCTCCCTGCACACGCACGAGCGGCAGCCGGAACTCGCCCACATGCACTGCCGCCAGGCGCTGGCCAACCTCGAAGACCGCGAAGACCTGACGGCGTCGATGAAGCTCTGCACCGTCCGCGCCCGGCTGGCGCACACGGAAGGCCGCGCCCGCGAATCGCTGCGGCTGGCCTGGGACGCCGTCGATCAAGCTCGGCGAGGGCATACGGCAAGTGGGCAGGCGCGGGCCCTCGAGACGTTGGGCGAAATCCTGTGCGGGCTGCACAATCCGCACGAAGCGATCGAGGCGTGGACGGAGGCGATCGCGTTCTACCGGGGGCGCGGGCGGGACCTCAAGGCCGACCGGCTGCAGGCGCGGCTGGACGAGGTCACGGTGGACGTCGACGGGCTCATCCCGGACGCACGCAAGGGAGATGAGCGGACGGTCGCGATGGCGTGTCCGCCGCGAAATGGCAGGCCACGCCGCCACTAACGAGTGAACCGCTGTCACAAGCTTGCAACGGGCCCCGATCGTGGGCATTATTCACGCCGCAAGCCGCTCACGCGTGCGCGGCTGTTACCCGGAGTAGTGCTTGAGTGAACAGCCGTCAGCCTGGTGGCTGGCACCGTGGTTCCCCAGTCAACTTCGAGTATCTTGATTCATCTTTCGCGATTTCCAGAACCATGCAGGAGCAAGAGTTGAACCACCCCTTGGCCATCCCCTACCTCGAAGACGAACTGTTCGAGGACTTCCCCGACCTCGAAGAGGAACTGCTCGAGGAATGGTGGCGCTGCTGACGTAGTACGGCGGGTGCCCCGGCAAAACACCGGGGCACCACCGAACCCGGACGTCAGGCGGTGGTCCCCCCGACCACCTCCCCGCCCTGCACGATGTAACTGAAGTTCCCCGGCTCCGCCAAAACCCCGACATCCTCCAGCGGATCCCCCGCCACCACCAGCAGGTCCGCGTGCGCCCCCACCGCCAGCGTGCCGATCTCCCCCGTCAGATTGACCAAATTCGCCGCCGTCGAAGTCGCCGAACGGATGACCTCCAACGGCGTCTGGACCTCCCCCCGCAGCCGAAACTCGTGGTTCTGGTGCCGGTGCATCCCGCCCAGCAGGTCGGTCCCGTAAACGATCTTCACCCCGCCACGCGCGGCCCGCTCCAGCGCGGCCAGCCCCGCGCCCAGGACGTCGTCCACCTTGCGCCAGCTCGACTCCGGGAGGCCGTGCTCGCGGCCCTCCTCCTTCAGCGCCCAGTACGTCACCAGCGTCGGCACGAGGTACGCGTCCTGGGACAGGAACAGCGAGACACTCCGGTCGTCCAGCAGGTTCCCGTGCTCGATCGACCGGACGCCCAGCTCCAATGCGCGGTTGACCGCTCGGGCCGTGTACGCGTGCGCGGCGACGTACCGGTTCGCCGCCGACGCCTCCTCGACGATCGCGCTCAGCTCGTCGGCCGAATACTGGGTCGAGTCGATGCGGTCGGTCGGGGAAGCCACGCCGCCCGAGGCCATCACCTTGATGTGGTGGGCGCCCTTGCGCAGCTCGTCGCGGGCGGCCGCGCGGACCGCGTCCACGCCGTCGGCCACGCGGCCGAGGCCCGCGCAGCAGGGGTGGTCGTCCTTCGCGTTGGCTCCCCGGGTGCGGCTGTCGCCGTGGCCGCCCGTCTGGCTCAGGGCCCGGCCGCAGAACAGCAGGCGGGGGCCGCGGAACAGGCCTTCCGACTGGGCGTCCGCCAAGCCGTAGTCGGCGCCCGACGCGTCGCGGACCGTCGTGAAGCCGCGGTCCAGCATGCGGCTCATCGTGCGGGCGCTGTGCGCGGCCACATAGGACGGTGACGTCGACGGGAGCGAGCCCAGGTCGGCCGTCGACGCTGTGACGTGGACGTGCGCGTCCACCAGGCCCGGCAGCACGACCGCGCCGCGGACGTCGATCGACCGCACGCCGGGGGCGGAGAGGCCCGGACCCGTCTCGACGATGCGGCCGGAATCGCACCGCAGGTCGCCTTCGGTGTACTCGCCCGACAGCGGGTCGAGCAGGCGGGCGTTGCGCAGCACCAGGTTCACCGGGACACCTCCAGCAGGGCCGGCACCGCGAGCGGCGCCAGGGATTCCGCCACCGCGACCGACTTCTCGTCGTACGCGCCTTCCGCGTCGAGGATGTTCAGCACCCCGAGCGTGCGGTCGCCGGACACCACCGGGACGTTGATGATCGAGCCGCAGCCGAGGGATTCGATCAGCTCGTGGTCGGCGAAGACCTCGCGCACCGCCGCGCGGTCCGGGCCGAAGTACGGCTCGCGCGCGGTGATGCAGCGGTCGAGCCAGCCGGCCGCGACCTCCACCGTCTTCTCGCCGCCCACCGGGTACTCCGCGGGATGACTGCTGTGCACCCGGCGCAGCGCCCGCTGCTCCGGGAGCCAGGCCAGCACCGTGAACAGCCGCACGCCCAGCTCGGCGCGCACCCGTTCCTCCACAGTGGACAAACTCACTTCGTCATCTCCTTCGCGACCGCCTTCGGGGCGCCGTGTTCGGTCAGTTCTTCCAGGGAGCGGCCCGCGGTGGACAGGCCGAAGACGAGCACGCAGAGCACGCCGGCCGCCAGCACCGCCGTCGTCAGGCCGAAGACGCCGGCGAAGCCGAGGCTCGCCGCGGACAGGCCGATGATCGTCGGCGCCAGGATGCTGCCGACCCGGCCGAACGCGCTGGACAGGCCGGTGCCGCTGGCGCGGATCCAGGTCGGGAACACCTCGGGCGTGTAGGAGTACACCCCGGCGTAGGTGCCGTTGAGGAAGAACGACAGCACCGCGCCGGCGAGGGTGATCGACCACGGTGCACTCGTCTGGCTCAGCCAGAACGCGCTCACGGCCGAACCCGCCAGGTACAGCGCGATCGTGTGCTTGCGGTCGAGCCGTTCGGACAGCCACGCGGCCGAGAAGTACCCGGGCACCTGGGCCAGATAGATGATGATCGAGAACTCGAAGCTCTTGGTCACCGTGATGCCGCGCTCCACGAGCAGCGTCGGGATCCACGAGAAGAAACCGTAGTAGGAGAACGTGATCACGAACCAGACGGTCCAGATCACCGCCGTCCGGCGCCGCATCGCGGGGCTCCACAGGAACTTCAGCGCACTGAGCAGGTTGACCTTCGGCGTTTCGGTCGCGGGCTGCGCGTCGGCCGGGGGCACCGGCGGCAGGACCGTGCCGGTCGCCCGCTCGACGTCGCGTTCGATCTTGGCGACGACGGTCTCGGCTTCGGCCGAACGTCCTTGCGCGAGCAGGAACCGCGGCGACTCGGGCAGGGATCGGCGCCACCACAGCAGCATCACGATCGGCAGCGCGGTGACGAGCTGCGCGACGCGCCAGCCTTCGTCGAACGACGGCACCACGAACCGCCCGATCAGCGCGGCCGCCACGAACCCGAAGGAGAAGAACCCGGCGAGCGCGCCGACGAACCAGCCGCGCCGTTTGGCCGGGACGAACTCGGACAGGAACGGCGCGATGATCGCGCTTTCCGCGCCGGCGCCGGCGCCGGCCAGGACCCGGGCGCCCAGGAAGACTTCGTAGTTGGGCGAGAAGGACGCGATGACGGAGAACAGCGCGTAGAACGCCAGCGCGTACATCATGACCTTCTTGCGGCCGATGCGGTCGCCGAGCAGGCCGGCCGCGATCGCGCCGAAGAGGAAGCCGAACGGCGTCGCGGAGCCGATCAGGCCGAGCTGGCCGTTGTCGAGACCCCACGCCGCCTTGGCGCTGGGCAGCAGGAAGGCGACGACCGCCGAGTCCATGCCGTCGAAGGTGTAGCCGAGCCCGCCGATGAGCAGCAGTTTGTAGTGGGGCCGGCTCAGCGGGAGCCGATCCAGTCGCGCGAGCAGGGTCATGGGGAACGCCTTCCGTGTCCGGGCGCCGGGGAGTGCGGACAACGTATACTGCGTTTTCAGCATTTTGCAATGTTTGTTGCAAGGCGACATCGCTGCGTTACGGTCTACGCGGACGAGGGAGGCGCCGAAGTGGCGGAGACGGACGACGGTTTCGAGGCGTGGCTGCGGGACCGGCTGCCCGCGCGGGGGCTGCGGCCGAAGTCGGCCGCGGTGCTGGAGGCGCTGGTCTCCCAGCCCCGGCGCGCGTCGTTCGGCTCGACGGCCGAGCTGGCGCAGATCGCCGGCGTCAACGTCGCGACCGTGACGCGCACGGCGCAGGCGCTGGGCTTCGCCGGGTGGCCGGCGCTGCAGCAGGAGCTGCGGGCGCGGTACATGTCGTCGCTGAGCGCGCCGCAGGTCGCCGAGGAGCACCGCGGCGTCGGCTCGCCGGGCTCGGCGTCCCTGCGCCGCGACCTCGACAGCCTGGCCCTGCTGAACCGCCGGTTCGACGAGGACGTGCTGCGCGAGGTCGCCCAGGCGATCGGGGCCGCGCGGCGGACGCTGGTCATCGCCGACGGCAGCTACGCGGCGGTCGGGATCGCGATGGCGCACAACGCGCGCCTGGCCGGTTACGACGTGCACGCGGTGACGGCGGGCGACGCCGAACTCGCCAACCAGACCGCGAAGCTGACGGGCGACGACGTGCTGGTGGCGATCAGCTTCTGGCGCCTCTACGAGAGCACGGTCCTGGCGGCGAACGAGGCCAAGAGCCGCGGCGCGCGCGTCTTCGCCATCACGGACGCCGCCAGCCCGGCGCTCGCGGACGCGGCCGAGCACGTGCTGATGGTGCCCGCGGAGGGCGTGACGTTCTTCCCGTCGCTGACCGCGGGCATGGCGCTGGCCCAGGCGATCGTCGCCCAGCTGGCGGCGGTCGACCCGGTCCGCACGAGCGAGTCGATCGAGGCGGCCGAGGCCATGTGGTCGCGGTTCGACCTGCTGCACCGGCGGCCGTCCGCGAAATCCGGGTAGCCGGGAGGCATGGACCTCGGACTGCTGTACCCGACCCGCGACTGCGGCGAAGCCGACTTCGCCGAGCTGTGCCGCCGCCTCGACCCGGCCATCGGCCTCGCTTTCGCCTACCCCGAGTGGGGTGCGGACGGCGAACCGGGCACGGCCGCGGCCGTGCGGGAAATCGGCGCGCCCGAGCGCCTCACCCAGGCCGCCGACCACTTCCCGGCCGCGCCCGACGTCGTGAGCTGGGCCTGCTCCAGCTGCAGCTTCACCCACGGCCTCGACGGCGCCCGCGCCCAGGCCACGGCCCTCGCCGGACACCTCGGTGTCCCGGCGAGCAGCACCTCACTCGCCTACCTCGCCGCGCTAGAGCGGCTGGACGTCGGCCGCGTCGCGCTCGCCTCCGTCTACCACCCGGACCTGACCGCGAGCTTCGCCGCGTTCCTCGCCGAAGCGGGCGTGACGACGGTGCACGCCGTCTCGGCCGACGCCGGTTCGGACCGCACGATCGCCACTTGGGGCCCGGCACGGATCACCGAACTGACCGAAGCCGCCGATCACGAGGAAGCGCAGGTCGTGCTCGTGCCCGAAACCGCCCTGCACACCACGCCACTGCTCGGCGAGCTGGAGACGCGGCTCGGCAAACCGGTCCTGACCGCCACCGCCGTCACCGTCTGGGACGCCCTGGACCGGCTCGGTGAAGAGCCGGTCCAGAACGGTCTCGGGACGTTGTTCAGGAGCGCGGCGGGCCGCCGTCGGCCGAGCTCATCCTCCGCGTGAAGCGGGCCGCGACGTCGCGGAGCTTGATGTTCGTGTGCTGGGACTCCGTGATCAGCCGTTGCATCGCCGCGTCTTCGCTGACCCGGTGGATCAGCATCAGCATGCCCTTCGCCTGCTCGATCACCGCGCGCGTCTCCATCGCGTTGCGCAGCTCGTCGGCGAGGCGCCGGGCTTCGCGGTAGCGGCGGGTCAGGCGCAGGACCGTTTCCACGCACAACATGAACAGGCGCAGCACCTTCGTGTCGAACTCGTGGTAGCCGTGCGCGCCGAACCCGAACAGTGTGACCGCGCCGACCAGGTTGTCGTCCACGCGCAGCGGGACCGCCAGGTAACTGCCCACGCCGATTTCCTTCGCCGCGGCCACGAACTCGGGCCACCGCTCGCCCGTTTCGCCGACCGACACCCGCACGACCTCGCCCGTCAGCGCTGCGAGCAAGCCGGGGCCGTCGCCCGCGGCGTACTGCACGTCGTCGATGCGCCGGGCGCGCTCGTCGGTGAAGGCCGCGGTCTGCGTCACGCCGTCGCGGACCACCATGATGCTGGCCAGGTCCGCGTCCGGCACCACCCGGACCGCCTCGCCGCAGACCGCGTCGAGCAGCCCGGGTGTGTCGGACACCGATTCGAGGACCCCGACGAGATCGGCCAGTACGGCGTTCAGCTCGTCGACCCGCTCCGCCATGCCGTCGCCAGTGGTCGGCAAGGCCCACCCCTCCCATGCGTCGAGCGGCGAGCACGGGGATGGGCTCGCCAGCAGCGTCAACCAAGACCACCGCTGGCGTTTCAACGGGTCCGGGTGAACTCTACCGGCCCAGCGCGCCCGGTTTGGCGAGGGCCGCGCCGGGTAGCCCGGGAAGTTGACGTCGCGCGAGCAGGCGGACTGGCTGTGCACCGGCGACGCGAGCCCCGAGACCGAGCCGCTGCCCGATCAGACGGGCCCGCAGATCGACCACGAGGTGCCGGCCATTCTGCGCAGGCGCAAGTCCGCCCGAAGCACCCCAATGTGGCGTTCGGTGCGTCCTACGCACCCAATGTGGCGTTCGGTGCGTCTGACGCAACCAACGCCACATTGGGGTTGCCGGAGGTCAGCGGGCCACCGCCTGCCAGCGCTGGTTCGGCCCGTTGGTCGGCCGGTACAGGCCGATCGGCGCGCCGTCCGCGCGGGACTCGCCGGTGACGTCGAGCAGCTGCCCGGTCGCCGCGTTGACGAACGTCCAGGTGCCGTCGCCCGTGGTGGACAGTGTCCACTGGGCGGCCGCGTCGCAGGTTCCCGCCGGGGCCAGCGCCACCGCGCCGCCGGAGGTGCTCAGGACCTGGCCGGTGCCCGCGTTGGTGATGGTGAAGCGGTCGCGGCTGCCGTAGCGGCCGGTGCGGTCGGTGAGGGTCCAGCGCTGCGCCGGCGCCGAAGCGTCGGTCGTGCGCTGCAGCAGTGCCCCGTTCTCCGCCGAGAGCGACTTGCCGCTCTGCACGCCGGTGAACGCGAACGGCTTGCCGGAGCCGAGGCCGGTGCCGGCCGCCGTCGCGGAGACGCCGTCGACCAGGAAGCTCGTGACCGAGCGCGCGGGCACCCGCAGCGTGGCGTGCGCCGAGGTCACCTTGACCGCCTTGCCCCGCTTCAGTGCGCCCGTGACGTCGGTGATGACCGGCGTCACCGAAGCGCCCCGCCGGATGTTCCGGAACCCGGACAGGTCGAGGGTGACGTCCTGCTCGTCGGTGCTCGCGTTGGTGTGCACGACCGTCGCCAGGTCCTCGCCGCGCATCGCGGCCGTCGACGCGGTGTCGTCCACGCCGACCAGCCGGTCACCGGGCCGGATGTAATGGGTGAAGTTCCGCATCGTATTGAACTTCGTGTTGGTCCGGATCTGGCACGTCTGCGGCGTGGCGGAAGCCGGGCAGTCGAACGGGACCTGGATCTCGCCCCAGTTCATCCCGGCCGCGGACTCGCCGCCGGGCTTCATGTTGTTGTAGTCCTCGATCGGCTGCCAGCTCACCCACGCGCTCGGCTCGAGCAGGCGGAGGTCGTCGGTGATCTGCTTGGCCATCCCGAGCCCGGGGTCCATGGACGTGAAGTCCTGCCGGTCCAGCCAGCTGCCGCCGACCTCACTCATCCACAACGGCTTCGAGGCGCCCTTCGCCAGGTCGCGCGGGACCGGCCGGTTGCCGGTGCCGTAGGTGTGCACGTTGAGCCGTCCCGCCGCCGCGCGGGCCGCGGCCGACCAGCCGGCCCAGTCCGCGGCGAAGATGTCCGGGTTGGTCTCGTCGGGCGCGGAGACGATCGTCTTCGACCCGGCCAGCGCCGCCGCCATCGCGGGGATCAGCTGCGACTGGACCGACGGCCCGATGTGCGCGCCTTCCTGCCGCCCGCCGGTCGGGTTGCCGTCGGCCCCGAGGGTCGTCTTCCAGTAGTTCGTGTTCGGCTCGTTCAGCGGGTTCACCGACGAGAACTCGATGCCGTGCGCGCGTTCGAGCGTGCGCACGACGTGGGCCAGGTACGCGGTGAAGTCGCCGATCTTGTCCGGGCGCAGCTGCTCGTCGGTGGCGTTGAAGCCACCCGAGACGTACCCGGAGACGGTCTGGAAGTAGGGCGGCGAGTTGCTGAACGCCTCCCACTTCGTGACGCGGTTCTTGATCCTGTCGACCCACCAGCGCTGGTTCGGGTCCGCGGCGGCGTCGAACTCGGCCGGGTCACCGGGGGTCCACCAGTCCTTGTCGGCGCGGGTGGTGCCGGCCGGCGCCTTCCACCAGCCCGGGACGGCGCCACCCGCGCGCAGGTACGGCGGGACGTCGGGGGCGTTGCCGCCGCCGACGTTGAACCGGGCGATGTTCAGGTTCAGCCCGTCGGCGCCGAAGACCAGGTCGGCCAGCCGGTTCCGGATCGAGTCGGGGTAGCCGCCGGTCGCTTCGGCCATCCAGGCCAGGCTCGCGCCCCAGCCGTCGAACGGCTGCTGCCGGTACGTCGGATCGGGCTTCACCGTGACCGCGGTGGCCGCGGCCGCCGGGGCGGCGGCGATCCCGGCCGCCACGACGGGTACACAAAGGACGGTGAGCAAACGCTTGCGGTTCATCGTCGAACTGCCCTTCGGTGCGGTGGGGACTACTCAGGCCTCCGTGTGGCCCAGCAACGGCCGCGGCGCGAACCGGGCCGCCGGGTCGAGCATCGTGCCCAGTTCGAGCACGACGAGTTCGTTGCCGCCGGCCCGGACCACCGGGCGCGGCACGTACAACGTCCGCTGCGGCCCGCGCCGCCAGTACCGGCCGAGCGGGAAGCCGTTGAACCACGCCAGGCCCTTGCCCCACTCCCCGGTGTCGAGGAAGAGGTCGGCGGGCGCGCCGACATCGATGTCGGCGCGCAGCAGGACCGGCCCGGCCACCGGGCCGGACACGACGGTCCTCGTCGACGGCCGCAGGGTGGGCACCTCGGTCAGGTCGAGCGGCAGCACGTCCCAGCCGGTCAGCGGCTCGCCGTGCAGCTCCGCGCCGCCGACGATCCCCTTGGCCTCGCCGATCCGCGGCCCGTAGTCGACGCGGCCCTGGTCCTCGACCAGCACCAGCAGCTCGCCCGCCGCCCGCGGCAGCGCGATCGCGCGGTCGTGGTGCTCCCGCGTGAGCGTGCCGACCGGGTCGCCGTCGAAGAACACCATCGCGCGGTCGCGCACCTCGCCGAAGGTCAGCACGCCGGGGGTGTCCCCCTCGACGGCGCAGCGCAGCAAGGCCAGCTGCGGCATCGGGGTCAGGTCGTCGAACGCGGGCAGTTCCTCGTGGAATTCCCAGGTGCCCCACCGGTCCGGCGCGTCGAGCAGCCGGACCGGGTCGCGCAGCACGCCGTGCGGGGTCGGCGCCGGGCGCGCCGGCGGCGGGACGCTGTCGGGCACCTTGTGGTAGCGGGCGATCACGTCGCGGAAGGCGTGGTACTTCGGCGTCGGGTCACCGGCTTCGTCCAGCGGCGCGTCGTAGTCGTAGGACGTCACGATCGGCTGGTAGACGCCCTTGTCGTTGGCACCGTTGGTGAACCCGAAGTTCGTGCCGCCGTGGAACATGTACAGGTTGACCGACGCGCCGGCCGCGAGCAGCGCGTCGAGCTCGGCCGCCGAGTCCGCGGCCGAAGTCGTGTGGTGGTGCGCGCCCCAGTTGTCGAACCAGCCGTTCCAGAACTCGCTGCACATCAGCGGCCCGGTCGGCTGGTGCGCCCGCAGGATCGCCAGCCGCTCCCGCGCGCCGGAACCGAAGGAAGCCGTGCGGTGCAAACCGTCCAGGCTGCCCGCTTCGAGCATCTCCGGCGTCGGCTGGTCCACTGTGGTCAGCGGCACGGTGATCCCCGACGCGCGCGTGTGCTCGGCGAGCGCTTTCAGGTAGCGCTTGTCGTCGCCGAACGCGCCGTACTCGTTCTCGACCTGGACCAGCAGCACCGGTCCGCCGCGGTCGATCTGGTGCGGCACCACGACTTCGTAGACGCGGGTCAGGTATTCGCGCACGGCGGCGAGGTACCGCGGCTCGAACCGCCGCACCCCGACCGCCGGGTCGCGGAACAGCCATGCCGGCAGGCCGCCGTTGTCCCACTCGGCGCAGATGTACGGGCCGGGCCGGACGATCGCGTACATCCCCGCGTCGGCCACGAGACGCAGGAAGCGGTCCAGGTCGAGCCCGCCGGTGAGGTCGAAGACGCCGGGCTCGGGGGCGTGCGCGTTCCACGGCACGTACGTCTCGATGGTGTTGAGGCCCATCCGCCGGGCCTTGTCGATCCGGTCGGCCCACAGGTCCGGGTGCACCCGGAAGTAGTGCAGGGCACCGGAAAGGATCCGGAACGGACGGCCGTCCAGCAGGAAGTCGGTGTCCCCGATGGCGAACTCAGGCATGCCGGCCCGCCTCCGGGCTCAGCTGGAGCACGGTCCAGGACAAGGGTGGCAGTGTCACGGTGATGGTGGTCCCCCCTGGGTCGGACGTCACGGCGGTGCCGGGGAGCGGCACCGGCCGGACCGGTTGCGAGACGGCGGTGTTGACGGCGTGCCGGGTTTCGCCGGCGGGCGCGGTCAGGGTTTCGGCGGCGTAGACGCCGAACCGGGCGCCGCGGAGCCGGAGGCGGACCTCGGTCGGCGACGCCGTGGCGCGGTTGGTCAGGAACACCGCGCCCCGCCCGGATTCTTCGACCGTCGCGGCGACGTCGACGAGGTCGACTTCGCCGTGCTGCGCGGTGCGCAGCCGCGGGCCCTCGACGGCCAGGCGCAGGCTCACCCCGCCGGCCAGCGCGGCGACCCGCTGGAACGGGTGGAACGTCGACTGCCGCCAGGCCGGGCCGCCGGGCTCGGTGCGGATCGGCGCGATGACGTTCACCAGCTGCGCCTGGTTCGCCATCGACACGCGGTCGACGTTGCGCAGCAGCGAACTCAGCAGCGACCCGACGACGACCGCGTCGGTGACGGTGTAGTCGTCCTCGATGATCCGCGGGTGCTCCCGCCAGCCGCCTTCGGCCAGCCGCGCCTGGTCGACCTCGTTCCAGCGGCGCAGGTCCCAGACGTTCCACTCGTCGACGCTGATCCCGACGTCGAGCCCGAGCTCGTCGATGATCCCCGCCACCGTGCCGATGTAGGCGTCGAGCGCGGCGCCGCTGGCCAGGTAGCTGTCGGTGTCGCCGTGCAGCTCCTGGTAGTAGGCGTGCAGCGAGATGTGGTCGACGAGCCCGGCGGTGTGGCGCAGCACCGTGCGCTCCCACTCGCCGAACGTCGGCATGTCCGCGTGCGAGCTGCCCGCGACGACGAGTTCGACCCCCGGGTCGATCATCCGCATGAGCCGCGCGGTCTCGGCGGCCAGGCGGCCGTACTCGTCGGCGGTCTTGTGGCCGATCTGCCACGGACCGTCCATTTCGTTGCCCAGGCACCACAGCTTGAAGCCGAACGGGCGGTTGGCACCGTTCGCGCGCCGCCGCTCGCTCAGTTCCGTGCCGCCTGCGTGGTTGCAGTACTCCAGGACGTCGGCGGCTTCCTGGATGCCGCGGGTACCGAGGTTGACCGCGTACATCACCTCGGTACCCGCGGCTTCGGCCCACGCGACGAATTCGTGCAGGCCGAAGCGGTTGGACTCGACGCTGTGCCAGGCCGGGTCGAGCCGGGCGGGCCGGTCCGGGCCGACGCCGTCCTCCCAGCGGTAGCCGGAGACGAAGTTGCCGCCGGGGTACCGGACGACCGTCGGCCCGAGTTCCCGCACCAGCTCCAGGACGTCGCCGCGGAAGCCGCGATCGTCCGCAGTGGAGTGCCCGGGTTCGTACAACCCGGTGTACACGGACCGGCCCATGTGCTCGACGAAAGAGCCGAAGAGGCGGCGCGGGACCGGACCGATGACCCGGCCCGCGTCGCCTTCGATGTGGACGGTCATCCGGCGCTGACCGTGAAGCCCTGCTGGTTGCCGTAGTCCACGATGGCCTGCTGCCAGGCCGCCAGCCCGGCGTCGAGACCGGTGCCGTTCAGGTAGGCCTTGCCCGCGGTGTCACTGAAGACGCTGTTGGCGTAGGTCTGGTACGGCAGGTAGGTCCAGCCCGGGGCGACGTCCTTCGACGCCTGGGTCAGCACCTCGTTGATCTTCTGGCCGCCGAAGTACGGCACGGCCTCGTCGACGAACGCGGGCGAGGTCAGGTCGGCCGTCGTGGACGGGAAGCCACCGCTCTTGATGAACGGCTGGACGCCGCCGGCGTGGTTGAGCCAGCGCACGAAGCCCGCGGCCAGCGCCGGGTTCTTGCTCTGTTTGAGCACCGACTGCGTGCTACCACCGTTTTCCGAGGTCACCGGCTTGCCGTCGTAGGTCGGCATCGGCGCGACCGCCCACTTGCCTGCCCCGCCGGGCACCGAGGAGATGAAGTTGCCCGGCATCCAGGCGCCGGTGACCAGCGAGGAGATGGTGCCGTCGCCGAGGGCGCGAAACCAGTCGTCGGACCACTCCTTGACCGGGGCGAGCTGCTTGCCCTGGATCAGCTGGTCCCACATCGCGGTCCACTTCTTGGTGCCCGCGTCGGCGAGGTTGACCTTCACGTTCCGGCCGTCGACGGCGAAGGGGCGCCCGCCCGCCTGCCAGATCATGCTCAGCACGAAGCCCGGGTCACCGGTGTCCGAGGTGATGTACTTCGTGGGGTCGGCGGCGTGCAGCTTCTTCGCCGCGGCGACGTACTCGTCCCACGTCTTCGGCACGGCGATGGCGTTCTTGTCGAAGACTTCCTTGTTGTAGAACAGCGCCATCGGGCCGGAGTCCTGCGGCAGGCCGTAGATCCCGTTGCCGTTCTTGACTTGCGCCCACGTCGAGGCGCTGTAGTCCTTTTCGAACGAGCCGAAGCCGAACTGGTTCAGGTCGGCGAGTGAATCGGTCAGCGCGAACTGCGGGAGGGCGTAGTACTCGATCTGCGCGACGTCCGGCGCGCCGGAGCCCGCCTTGATCGCGTTCTGCAGCTTGGTGTACTCGTCCTTGTTCGTGCCGGCGTTGACGTAGTTCACCTTGACGTTCGGGTATTCCTTCTGGAACGCGGCGACCTGGTCCTTGGCCGACGGCGTCCAGCTCCAGTAGGTGATCTCCCCGCCCGCCTTGAGCGCGGCGTCGACGGAGTCCTGGGTGCCGGTGGCGGCGGCGGGTCCGGACGAGCTCCCGGAGGAGCAACCGGCCGCCAGTGCGGCGGCCAGCACCACGGCTGCGAACGCCTTGGCGCGACTGCGGATGCGTGACATCGAGTGTCCCTTCACGACGGTGTGACGGCTTTATTGCTTGACGCTGCCCGCGCTCAGCCCGGATTGCCAGAACCGTTGCATGAGCAGGAAAGCGAGGACGAGGGGGATGATGGTGAGCAGTGATCCGGTGAGCACGAGGTTGAAGATCGGCTGCGCGCCGGCGCCGTTCGCCTGCGCGCTCCACTGGTTGAGCCCGACGGTCAGCGGGTACCACTTGGGCTCGCTCAGCATGATCAGCGGCAGGAAGTAGTTGTTCCACGTCTGCACCATGGTGAACAGCGCGACGGTGACGATCCCGGGCACCAGCTGGCGCAGCGTCACGGTGAGGAAGATCCGGAACTCGCCCGCGCCGTCGATCCGCGCCGCTTCCAGCAGCTCGTCGGGGATGGCGTCGGCGGCGTAGACCCAGATCAGGTAGAGGCCGAACGGGCTGATCAGCGACGGGATGATGATGGCCAGCGGGGTGTTGGTCAGGCCGAGCTTGCTGAACATCAGGAACGTCGGCACGGCGAGCGCGGTGGCGGGCACGGCCACCGCGCCGAGCACGACGGCGAACACCGCGCGGCGGCCGGGGAAGCGGTACTTGGCCAGCCCGTACCCCGCGGCGGTGGCGAGGATCGTCGCGCCGCCGGCGCCGACCACGACGTACAAGAGCGTGTTCCCCAGCCAGCGGAAGAAGATCCCGTTGTTGTAGGTGAACGTCTGGGCGATGTTGTCGAAGAGCGCGAACGGGCCGCCGAAGGACAGGCCCGAGGTCGAGAACAGGGCCGCCTGCGTCTTGGTCGCGTTGATCACCAGCCACGCCAGCGGAACCAGGGTGTAGAGCAGGTACAGCGCCATGACGGCGGTGAGCGTGCGCGACTTCTTGGGCCGCGTCAGCGAAAACGTCGCCACGTCACATCCCCTTCCGGGTCCCGCGCAGCTGCACGACGTAGGCGATGACCGCGGTGATCACGCCCATCACGATCGCGACCGTGGCGGAGTAGTTGTACTGCTGGCCGGCGAAGGAGAGGTTGTAGGCGTACATGTTCGGCGTGTAGAACGTGCCGATCACGTTCGGCACCAGGTTGCGCATGATGTTCGGCTCGTTGAACAGCTGGAAGCTGCCGATGATCGAGAAGATCGTCGCGATCACGATGGCACCGCGGATCGCGGGGAGCTTGACGGAGAAGATCGTGCGGAACGTCCCGGCGCCGTCGATCGCGGCGGCTTCGAACAGCTCCTTGGGGATCACCTTCAGCGCCGAGTAGAAGATGAGCATGTTGTAGCCGACGAACTCCCAGGTCACGACGTTGCCGATCGAGGTGAGCAGCCAGTTCTGGGAGAGCGGCTTCACGGCGTCGGTGCCCAGCAGGTGGTTGAGGTCCGCGGCGAGTCCGAAGTGGTCGCCGTAGATGAAGCCCCACATCAGCGCGGCGACCACGGCGGGCACCGCGTACGGCAGGAAGATCACGATCCGGAAGAACCCGGCGGCGTGCAGCCGGGCGCTGTCGATCGCCAGCGCCGCGACCAGCGCGAGCAGCAGCATGATCGGCACCTGCACGGCGAGGAACACCAGCACCCGCTGGAAGGACTCCCAGAACTTCGGGTCGGCGAGCACCTGCGCGTAGTTGTCGGCGCCCACGAAGACCGTGCCGCCGAAGAAGGCCTGGTCGCGGAAGAGGCTGAGGACGAAGGCGTAGACGACCGGCGCGATGAACGTCAGCGCGAACACCAGCATGAAGGGGGCGACGAAGAGCCAGCCACGCCAGTTGCGCCGCCGACGGCGGGCCGACGGCGCCGGGCGAGCCGGTGCCGCGACGGGCGGTGCCGCTGTGGACGTCATCGTCCCTCCGGATTTTCGTACCGATGTTTACGTCAACATTTCCGCGCCGAAGGGTAACGTGTTGACGTAAACATGTCCAGATCGCTTCCGAGGAGACACCCGTGCCGGCTGCATCCCCCCGTCGTGGACCGTCGATGGCGGACGTTGCGCGCGAGGCTGGGGTCTCCGGCCAGACGGTGTCCCGGGTCGCGAACGGCAAGACCAATGTGGACGACGCGACCCGCGAACGCGTCCTCGCGGCGATGCGCCGGATCGGCTACCGGCCCAACAGCGCGGCCCGCGCGCTGCGCAACGGCAAGTTCCGCAGCATCGGCGTGATCATCTCGGCGCTCCCGACGTTCGGCAACAGCCGCACCCTCGACGCGATCGCGGCGGCCGTCGTCGCGCAGGGGTTCTCGATCATCCTGATGCCGGTGACGCGGCCGACGCAGGGTGAGGTGACGGGCGCGTTCAGCAAGCTGAACGAGCAGGCGGTCGACGGCGTGATCATCCTGATCGAGCAGCACCAGCTCGACCAGAGCGAAATCGAGCTGCCGCACGGGCTCCCGGTGGTCGTGATCGACTCGAGCGCGCGCTACGACTACCCGGTCGTCGACACCGACCAGGCCGACGGCGCCGCGACGGCGACCCGGCACCTGCTTTCGCTGGGGCACGCCACGGTGTGGCACATCGCGGGGCCGCCGCAGTCCTATTCGGCCGAACGGCGCCGGAAGTCCTGGCAGTCCACATTGGAGCTCGCGGGCGCTCCCGTCCCCCCGGTGCTGACCGGCGACTGGTCGCCTTCGTCGGGGTACGAGGCGGGCTTGACCCTGGCGGCCGACCCGGCGGTGACGGCGGTGTTCGCGGCGAACGACCAGATGGCACTGGGCCTGCTGCGGGCGCTGCACGAGGCGGGCCGGTCGGTGCCGGGCGAGGTGAGCGTGGTCGGCTTCGACGACATGGAGGAGTCGGCGCACTTCTGGCCCCCACTGACGACGATCCGCCAGTCGTTCGAAGCGGTCGGCCGGCACGCGGTGGCGGCGTTGCTGACGGAGATCGAGACGGGGGCGGAGGCGGGGGAACCGGTGAGCGTCCCGACGGAACTGGTCCTGCGCTCCAGCACGGCGGCTCCCCCGTCCTGACGGGGTCCGGCCCGGTTCCCCCGGCGGAATTGTCGGTGCCTGCCGGTAGCGTGGAAAACGGGGGGCGCCCCCAGCGGCGGTTTCTGTTTCAGCGCGCGGGAGCCGGGGCATTACTGGCCGGCGGGCCGGGACCACCGGCACCGCGAACGCCGCAATGGCATGGACCATTCGGCGTCATCCCCACCGAAACGAGGCCGTCATGCTCGCCATTCTCGCCGCCGTGCTCTTCGGGCTCGCCCTGCTGATGGAGCTGGCCGGGTTCGGGCTCGGCCCGGTCGTCACGACCGGGACGCTGACCACCGCCGGGTTGCTGTGCGTCGCCCTGCACCTGGCCGGGGTCGCCACCGACCGGTCGCGGTTCACCCGGCGGCGGCGCCGCTGACCTCCGCCGCGCGCGTCAGCACCTGCGCGAACACCTCGGCCGACTGGGCGCCGGAGACGCCGAAGCGCTGGTCGACCACGAAGAACGGGACGCCGGACGCGCCGAGCGCGCGGGCCTGCTCGCCGTCCGCCGCGACTTCGGCTTCGTAGGCGTCGGATTCGAGCACGGCCCGCGCCTCCTCGGCGTCGAGTCCCGCTTCGGCGGCCAGCTCCACCAGCGAATCGCGGTCGAACAGCGACCGGCGCTCGGTGAAGTGCGCCCGGTAGAACCGGTCGACGACGGCGTCGGCCAGGCCGCGGTCGGCGGCGAGGTGGACCAGGCGGTGGCCGTCGACGGTGTTGCCCATGTGGACGCCGTCGAGGTGGTACTCGAGACCGTCGGCGGCCGCGCGCTCTTCCATCTGCGCTTCCATCGCGTCGGCTTCTTCCAGTGTGCGGCCGTACTTTTCGGCCAGCACCTCACGCGTCGGCCGCGAAGTCCCGCGCGGGAACGACGGGTCGAGCTGGAACGAGTGGTGCACCACCTCGACGTCGACGCCGAGTTCGGCGACCGCCTGCTCGAAGCGGCGTTTGCCGAGATAGCACCAGGGACAGACGAGATCGGACCAGATGTCTACGCGCACGAAACCAAGCTAACCGAAGGGGCGCCGCGCACTTCAAGGTAACCGGCGGCGACCTGCGGGATAGGGTGGGCCCGGTGACCGTCTCGACCGACGACATCGTCCGGCACGCCGCGCGGCTGCTGTTCGCCGGCACCCGCCTCGACCTCGGCCGGATGGCGACCGAACTGGGGATCTCGCGCACCACGTTCTTCCGCCGCGTCGGCAACCGCGAGGACCTCATGGGCGCGGGGCTGCGCCTGCTGTCCGACCGCACCTGGCAGCGGTCGCTCGACGGCTGGCGCGCCACCCACGGCGACGCGGTCCGCACGCCGGAGGGCCGGTTGCGCTGCCTGTGGGTCATGGAGGAGTACCGCCGCCAGGTCGCGGCCAACGACGGCATGCGCAAGCTGTTCGAGGCGGAGTCGACGGTCGCGCTGCGGGTGCTGACCGACCCGCGCGGGGCGGTCCAGCCGGCACTGGTCGACCAGCACGTGGAGCTGTTCCGCGCCGACGCCGAGGCGGCCGGGCTGACGCCGCTGGTCGGGCTGCCGGACCTGGCGTTCGCGGTGGTGCGGCTCGGCGAGTCGTTCCTGTACTCGGACGTGCTGGCCGCGCGCACGGTGGAGCTGACCGTGGCGACGACCCTGCTGGACACGCTCGTCCGCGGCGCTTTGGAGCCGGGCGCCGCCCGCTGAGCCACCACCCCGCACGTCATGAACGAGTCGTTCACCGCGCCGGACGTCAGGGCCCCGGCAAGGTCGCGTTGGTGCAGCCCGCAGCGGTGCGCCAGCGTCTTGAATGACTCATTCAGGACCTCCGAAGACCTGAATGAGTCATTCAAGACGTCGGGTGAGCGGGTCACCGGCGGCAGAGTGGCCCGGCCGCGTGACTTTGCCGGGACCCCGGCGCCGGACGTCATGAACGACTCGTTCATGACATGCGGGCGGCCCGATCGGCTGCGCTGACCTGACCCCGCACGGGCGGCTGGGTCGAGCGCTCAACTTTTTGTCACGTGCGTGAGTGCGGGCCGGTCCGACTCACTGAGCGACCGCCCAGTCCGTCAACCACTCACCCGTTCGGCCGTTGTGGAACATTTGGCCGAAGTGTTTCATAAGGCGACCGGAAAGCGGTTACCCCGCACCCGGCTCGCGGCACGCTCTTCGTTGCCGTGCAACGGTTCCATCGGTCCGCCCGTCCGTTTCCGGGCCCGCTTTCGCCTGCCCGGGGAAAGAGAGCGATCCATGTCCGTACTCACCAGCCCGCCGACGTCGTCAGGCCCGGGTGAGAAAATTTCCCGCCGCCGCCCGTGGCGCGCCAAGGCCGCCGGGGTCATCGCCGCCGCGCTGGCGGTGACCACCGCGGTCGCCTCGCCGGCACCCGCCGCCGACAACCCCTACGAACGCGGGCCCGACCCGACCACGGCCAGCATCGAGGCCGGCCGGGGCAGCTTCGCGACCAGCACCATCACCGTTTCGAGGCTGGCCGTCACCGGCTTCGGCGGCGGCACCATCTACTACCCGACGAGCACGACCGCCGGCACGTTCGGCGCGGTCTCGATCGCGCCCGGCTTCACCGCCACGCAGTCGAGCATGGCCTGGCTGGGCCCGCGCCTGGCGTCCCAGGGCTTCGTGGTGTTCACCATCGACACCCTCACCACCAGCGACCAGCCCGACAGCCGGGGCAGGCAGCTGCTGGCCTCGCTCGACTACCTCACCCAGCAGAGCGCGGTCCGGTCCCGCATCGACAGCAGCAGGCTCGGCGTCGTCGGGCACTCGATGGGCGGCGGCGGCACGCTCGAAGCGGCGCGCTCCCGGCCGTCGTTGCAGGCCGCCGTCCCGCTGACCGCCTGGAACCTGACGAAGACCTGGTCGACGGTAAGCGTGCCGACCCTGGTCGTCGGGGCCGAGGCGGACACCATCGCGCCGGTGGCGACGCACTCGATCCCGTTCTACACCAGCCTTTCGTCCACTTTGGACAAGGCGTACCTCGAACTGCGCGGCGCCAGCCACTTCGCGCCCAACTCGTCGAACACGACGATCGCGAAGTACACGCTGTCCTGGCTCAAGCGGTTCATCGACAACGACACCCGCTACGAGCAGTTCCTCTGCCCGATCCCGGGCACCAGCCTGTCCATTTCGGACTACCGGGGCAACTGCCCGCACCACGGCTGACGGCGGCCGCCGGGCCCGCGGTCAGCGTTCCGCGGGCTCGGCGGTGCAGGCCACCAGCCGCTGACCCGGGCGCGTCTCGACGGCGCGGCGCACGTGCGCGATCACCGCGCTCCGAGACTGACGGCGACCTTTCCCCTGGTGTGCCCGGCTTCCTGGTAGGCGAACGCGGCACGCAGGTCGTCGAACGGGTAGGTCCGGTCGATGACCGGCGTGAGCGCGCCGGACTCGGCGAACGCGGTCAGCTCGCCCAGGACCGCCGGCTTGTCCGGGCAGGCCACCGCGTCGGCGAGCACGACCCGCCGTCGCGCGAACGGACCGGCGGCCAGCGCGGCGAAGACGTGCCCCGCGGGCTGCAGCCAGCGCCCGGCCGGGCCGCCGACGGCGACGAACGTGCCGCCGCGCTCGAGGATCCGACGGCAGGCGAACACCGACCGGCCGCCGGCGATGTCCAGCACGAAGTCGTAGCGGCGGCCGCCGCGCGTGAAGTCCCCGGTCCGGTAGTCGACGACGTGCCCGGCACCGAGCGAGCGCACCAGGTTGGCGTTGGCCGCGCCGCACACGGCGTCGACGTGCGCGCCGAGCGCCTTGGCCAACTGGACGGCGAAGGTGCCGACACCCCCGGAGGCGCCGTTGACGAGGACCCGCTGTCCCGGCGTCACACCACGCAGCGCGAGCAGCGCGGTGACGGCCGCCATCGGCATCGTCGCGGCCTGCTCGTGCGACAGGTTCGCCGGCATCGGCGCCAGCAGGTCTTCGGGCACGCAGACGTACTCGGCGTGGGCGCCGCGCGGCAGCAGCGCGTAGACGTCGTCGCCGGGCGCGAACCGCGTCCCGGCGGTCTCGACCCGGCCGGCCAGGTCGCAGCCGAGGACGCCGGCGGGTGGGCGGCGGAGCCCGAAGCCGCCGGTCATCAGGCGGGCCACGTAGGGCTCGCCTCTCAGGAAGTGCCAGTCGTACGGGTTGACCGAGGTGGCGCGCACCCGGACCAGGACCTCGCCTTCCGCCGGTACCGGATCGGGCACGTCTTCCCAGGTCAGACTGTCGGGCGGGCCGTACACACGCTGGACGAGGGCCTTCATCGCGTCTCCCTTACGTTGTAAGTCTTACGCCGTAAGGTAGCTCCGGAACCGCGCACGGGTCAAGGGAGCCTTACGTTGTACGATCTTGGGCGTGTCCACCGAAGCCCGCGTCCCGCTGAGCCGGGAGCGCGTCCTGCGCACGGCTGTCGCGCTCGCCGACGAGCACGGCCTGCCCGCGGTGACGATGCGCCGGCTCGCGGACGAGCTCGGCGCCGAGGCGATGTCGCTCTACTACCACGTGGCCAAGAAGGAAGACGTGCTCGACGGGATCGTCGACGTCGTGGCCCAGGAGATCAACGAGGCGGTCGCCCGCCTGGACAGCGGCCCGGACTGGAAGCAGACGGCCCGGCGGCGCATCCTCGCCGCCCGCGAGGTGTTCCTCCGCCACCGCTGGGCCCCCGAGCTGTTCGGGACGCGGTCGTCGACGAGCCTCGCGGTGCTGAAGTACTACGACAGCCTGGTCGCCTTGATGCGCGAAGGCGGCTTCTCGCACGACCGGATCCACCACGCGCTGCACGCGCTCGGCAGCCGGGCGCTGGGGTTCAGCCAGGAGCCGTTCGACCCCGGCCCGGGCGCGTCGGCCGAGGTCCCGGCGGAAGTGGTCGCGCAGCTGCCGAACCTGGTGGCCATGCTGAGCGAGATCGCCCACGACGACCCGGATTCGACGCTGGGCTGGTGCGACGACCAGGCGGAGTTCGAGTTCGGCCTGGACCTCGTCCTCGACGGCCTGGACCGGCTGCGCGAGCGGTAGTCCACCAGGTGGGACACCCCGGCTCACCGGAGCAGAATCGGCGGGGTGTCACGACCACTGCGGAAGCTCGGCTTCCTGACCATCGGCCTGTTCGACGCCGCCGACCCGCGCCGGGGCCACGAGTCGACCCTCGAGATCATCGAGCTGGGCGAGCGGCTCGGGTTCGACAGCGCCTGGGTGCGGCACCGCCACCTGCAGTACGGCATCTCGTCGCCGGTCGCGGTGCTCGCCGCCGCGTCGCAGCGGACCAGCCGGATTCACCTCGGCACCGCCGTCATCCCGCTCGGCTGGGAGAACCCGCTGCGCCTCGCCGAGGACCTCGCCACCGTCGACCTGCTCTCGGGCGGGCGGCTCAACCCCGGGATCAGCGTCGGGCCGCCGATGCGGTGGGACGACGTCAAGCAGGCCCTCTACCCGGACACCGCCGACGTCGAAGACTTCTCTTACGACCGGGTGGAACGGCTGCTCGGGTTCGTGCGCGGCAAGCCGGCCACCGGCTTCAGCGGCACGCAGGGGTTCGAGGTGTTCTCCGACCGCGTCCAGCCGCAGGCGCCCGGACTCGGCGACCGCATGTGGTACGGCGGCGCGAGCCTGCGCTCGGCCGAGTGGGCCGGCCGGCACGCGATGAACTTCCTGACCAGCAGCGTGGTCAAGGCCGAAGGCGACAGCACGGACTTCGCGGAAATCCAGCTGGCGCACATCAAGGCGTTCCGGGCCTGCCACCCGGACGGCGAGGCCGCCCGGGTCTCGCAGGGCCTGGTCGTGATCCCGACCGACAGCGCGACGCCGGAGCAGCGCGCGAAATACGAAGAATACGCGCGGAAACGGCTGCCGCGCACGGCGGAACCGCAGGGCCCGGCCCGGATGCTTTTCTCCCCCGATTTCGTGGGAACGTCGGCGGAAATCGCCGAACGGCTCCACGCGCACAAGGCGTTCCGCGAAGTCGACGAGGTGGCTTTCGCCCTGCCGTTCACCTTCGACCACGAAGACTACGTGCAGATCCTCACCGACATCGCGGAACGCCTCGGCCCGGCACTGGGCCGGAATTCCTGAATTACTTGTTGGTGCCCGGGGTCAGCACCTTGTCGATCACGAAGACCGTGGCGTTCTTCGTGGGGATGTTGCCGCACAGGATCTTCGCGCCGTTGACGGTCATGTTCTCGCCCGAGCCCTCGATCTTCAGCGGGCCGCCGGCGGCGTTGAGCGAATCCAGCGAACCCGCGGACGCGAGCCCCTTGGCGTCGTAACGCTTGCCCACGACGTGGTACTGCAGGATCGGCGACAGCTCGGCCGGCTTGCCCGCCAGCTCGTTGAACTTCGCGTCACCCAGCGCGGCGAACGCCGGGTCCGCCGGCGCGAACACCGTGATCGCCGGAGCACTGTTGAGCGTGTCGACCAGGTTGGTGGCCTTGACCGCCGCCACCAGCTTGGTCAGCAACGGGTTCGTCGACGCGGCCGAGGCGACCGGCTGCGGGCCCATCGAGTCCAGCGAACCGGGCGCGGAACCCTGCGGCAGCTGGGAACACGCCGGACCGAACACGTCGGCGTTGGTCGTCACGCCATCGCTCGAACCGGAGGCCATGCTGGAAGACGGCGCGGCCATCGACGACGACGGAGCCGGGGCGCTGGAGCTGCCCGACGAAGCCGTGTCGCTGCTGCTGCACGCGGTCAGCGAAAGGGCGGCGACAGCGGCGAAGCCGATTCCGGCGACACGAAGCTTGGTCACGAAAATCACTCCTACAATCAGCTTAGAACTTCTTCTTGACGGGGATTCGGAACTACTCGGAAAGCGGATTGGCACTCGATCGGGTGATCCGGATCACTGCCATGCGAAAACCCTTCGACGTATTTCATCCGCTAATGGTCACGTCAGGTCGATCCGGGTGACCGCCGGTGTCGTCGGGCCGGCGGAACCGCCCGCGGGCTCGACGGTGATCCCGATCCGGTCGACGCCCGCCGGCAAGGCGGTCGCCATGGGCCGCATGCGGTCCGGCGACTCCGGCTGCATCAGGCCGGCCGAGTGCGCGCCGCCCTTGCCGATCAGCCACACCTGGTAGACGTGCGCCGCGTCGAGGGCGGGCAGCCCGGACGCGAGAAGCACGGCCTGGTTGCGGCTGCGGGAAACCACCAGCGTCGCGCTGCCCTGGCCGGAGCTCTGGATCGCCGTGGCGTCCGGGGCGGCCAGCACCGGATCGGCCTTCTGCTGCGGGACGGTGGTGGTCTGCACGCCGGCCACGACCACCGCCACCACAGCTGCCGCGGCGGCGCCGAACAGCGCGACGCGCAGCTGCCACGTCTTGGCGCGGCTGAGCTTGCGCACGACGGGCACCCTCGGCGGCAGCTGGCGCGTGCGGGCCACGTCGGCGAGCACCACCAGCTTCAGCTCCGGCGGCGCCGCCACTTCGGCGGCCACGCCGAGCCGGGCGCCGGTCGCGCGCAGTTCCTCGACTTCCTGGCGGCAGGCGGAGCACTCCCCGAGGTGCCGTTCGAACTCGGCCCGGTCCACATCGGACACGGCGTCGAGCGCGTAGGCCCCGGTCAGCGTGTGCAGCTCGGCGGTCATCGGTCCACCCCCAGGCAGTCACGCAGCCGGATCAGGCCGTCGCGGATCCGGGTCTTCACGGTCCCCGGCGCCACCTTCAGCACCTCGGCGACCTCGGGGTAGGTGTAGCCGTTGTAGTACGCGAGCACGATGGACTCGCGCTGCAGCTCGGTCAGCGCGGACAGGCACTGCCGCACCCGCTGCTGGTCCAGCCCGGCCAAAGTGGACTCGGTGACCTCGTCGAACGGCCGCCGCACGTCCATCCGCCCGGCCCGGTCTTCCCGGTCGAGCCCGGCCTGGTGCGAGCGCACGCGGTCGACGGCCCGGCGGTGCGCGATCGTCAGCACCCACGAAAGCGCGCTTCCGCGCTCCGGGACGTACCTCGCGGCCTTGCGCCACACCTCCACCAGCACCTCCTGAGCCACTTCCTCGGCTTGCGCGTGGTTGCGCAGCACGCGCGTCACCAGCCCGAGCACCGGACCGGCGACGATGTCGTAGAGCGACGAGAACGCCGTCTCGTCCCCCGCCGCCACCCGCCGCAGCAGTTCTTCGGCACCCGGCGCGGGCGCCGGCGTTTCGCCCGGATGCAGCCGTAGCCGTCCACGCTCACCCATGTCCGGCAACCTCCACGTCACCCACCACGCCCTCCGGCCTCGACAGGAGTTCGCGGCCGCACGGCGGCGCGGACTGGTGGGCAGTGGTCCTTCCCACCCGGAAGGCCCAATTCGGGGGCGCCGACCCATCCGGCGGCGGGGCGGCTCCGAAAGCTCGGGACGCGAAGTTCTTGGCGGGCTCAGACCCCGAGGGCACCACAGCACCGGCCCATCACACTGCGTGAGGAACTGCCCGTTAGGCCACGCCGCCAGTGACCTCCGACACTTCTTGATCACCCCGAAGTGTGAAAGTTTTTCGGAACGCTGGGCGTTGAACTCACTATGCGTTATCCAGGGAACGAGCCCAAGTTAACCGACGAGTAGCAAAGGCGGTCCGATGAGCGACCCGCACAGCGTGACCAGCGCCCGCATCGACTTCGCCCTGCGGACCTTCGGGGCCGGGCCGCGGCCGGTGCCCGCCGAGCTGGAGTACGACACCCGGGATCCCTACGCGGTCGCCGTGGTGCTGCACGCCGGGCCGAGCGCGGTCCGGTGGCTGTTCGGCCGCGATCTGCTGGCCGACGGCCTGCTCGCCCGCTGCGGCGACGGGGACGTCCGGATCGGGCCCGGCAGCGACCCCGCGCTGGTCGTCGTCGAACTGAACTCCCCCGACGGCGCCGCCGTGCTCGAGGCGCCCGCGAAGGAGATCGCCGCCTTCCTGGACCGGACCTACGACGTCACCCCGGCCGGCAGCGAGAGCGACTGGTTCGACTTCGACACCGAGCTGGAAAAACTCTCCTACCAGGACTGAGTACCGTCCCCGGGTGAGCTTCTTCCTGACGAAGGTCCTCGCCGCACTCGAGGACGGCGGTGACCGTCCGCTGTTCATCCAGACCGGCGTCACGACCTACCACCAGGCCCGCGACCGCCTCCGGCGGCTGCACGCGGGCCTCGGCGGGGCCGGGGTCGTCGCGGTCGACCTCCGCAACCGGCCGGAGACCGTCCTCGTCCAGCTCGCCGCCCTCCTGCGCGGCGCAACCGTCCTCCTGGTCCCGGCCTCCGCGCCGGACGGGCAGCGCTACCCGGGCGTGACCACCGTCGTCACCGACCGGCCGGACCACTGGCCCGGCGAAGACGTCCGCACCCTCGACGACCTCGATGGCGAGCCCGAGCCGCTCGACCCGCCGGAAACCGTCCGCCTCCTCTTCCCCACCGGCGGCACCACCGGCACCCCCAAGCTCATCCGCCACAGCGGCATCTACGACGGCATGGCGTACATCTTCGCGCCGTCGCCGGATGGCCCGGGCCGCACGCTGCTCGTCGCCCCGATGACGCACATGACCGGCAACGCCACCGTGCTCGGCGCGCTGCTGCGGCGCGACACCGTCGTGGTGCACGACGGCTTCGACGCCGGCGCGGTCCTCGCCGCGATCCAGGAGCACCGGATCGACACGCTCTCGCTGACCCCGCCCCGGCTGGCGGCGGTCCTCGACCACCCCGCGCGCGAGCACACCGACCTCACCAGCGTCCGCTCGCTCTCCCTCGGGGCCGCGCCGCTGCCGCCGCACCGGCTCGCGCAGGCCCTCGACGTGTTCGGGCCGGTCGTCGGCCAGGGGTACGGCCTCACCGAAGCCCCGATGATCGCGAGCATCTCCGCCGCCGAGCTGATCGACCGCCCGGACCGGCTGGGCTCGGTCGGCCGGATCGTGCCCGGCATGGAAGCCCGCCTCACCGCCGACGGCGAGGTCGAAGTGCGCGGACTGTCCATGATGGACGGTTACCTCGGCGGCCCGGACGTCGACGCCGGCTGGCTGCGCACCGGCGACCTCGGCCGCTTCGACGACGAGGGCTACCTGTACCTGCTCGACCGCGCGGACGACGTCGTCGTGGTCGGCGAGCACGGCACGAAGGTCCCCACGACCGTCGTCGAGCACGCCATCGCGGCGCACCCGGCGATCACGAGCGCGGCCGTCTTCGGCGTCCCCGGCCCGGACGGGCAGCTGCTGCACGCCGTCGTCGTGGCCACCCGGCCGGTCGGCGCCGAGGAGGTCCGGGCGCACGCGCGGGCGGCGTTCGGCCAGGAGCACTACGTCCCGGCCGGCGTGGACTTCGTCGGCGCGCTGCCGCTCACCGAGGTCGGCAAGGTCGACAAGCGCGCCCTCGTTCAGCTCGTGACGGCGCCGTCCGACGACGACTTGACCAGCTTGACGTACTTGCCGAGCACGCCTTCCGGGAACTTGTTCGGCAACGGCTCCCAGCCCTGACGGCGGGCCGCCAGCTCGGCCGCGTCGACCAGCAGGTCGATGCTGCGCGCCTTGATGTCGACGGCGATCCGGTCGCCGGTGCGGACGAACGCGATCGGGCCGCCGTCGACCGCCTCCGGGGCGACGTGGCCGATGCACAGGCCCGTGGTGCCGCCGGAGAACCGGCCGTCGGTCAGCAGGAGCACGTCGCGGCCGAGGCCGGCACCCTTGATCGCCGCGGTGATCGCGAGCATCTCCCGCATGCCCGGGCCACCCTTGGGACCCTCGTAGCGGATGACGACGACGTCGCCCGCCTCGATCCGGCCCTCGTTCAGCGCCGCCATCGCCTCCTGCTCGCGTTCGAACACGCGCGCCGGGCCCTCGAAGTTCGCGGTGTCGAAACCCGCGGACTTCACGACCGCGCCCTCGGGCGCGAGCGAGCCGCGCAGGATGGTGATGCCGCCGGTCGGGTGCAGCGGGTTGTCCAGCCGGCGCAGGACTTCGCCGTCGATCGGGTCGGGGTCCAGCTCGGCGAGGTTCTCCGCGACCGTCTTGCCGGTGACGGTCAGCGCGTCGCCGTGGATCAGCCCCTCGTCCAGCAACGCCTTCATCAGCACGGGGATGCCGCCGTGGCGGTCGATGTCCTGCATGACGTACTTCCCGAACGGCTTCAGGTCGCCCAGGTGCGGGACGCGGTCGCCGACGCGGTTGAAGTCGTCGAGGGTCAGCTCGACCTTCGCCTCGTGCGCGATGGCCAGCAGGTGCAGCACGGCGTTGGTCGAGCCGCCGAGCGCCATCACGACGGTGATGGCGTTCTCGAACGCCTCCCGCGTAAGGATGTCGCGCGCGGTGATGCCGCGTTCGAGCAGCCCGACCACGGCTTCACCCGAAAGGTGCGCGTAGTGGTCCCGGCGGCGGTCCGCGGACGGCGGCGCGGCCGAGCCCGGCATGCTCATCCCCATCGCCTCGGCCGCCGACGCCATCGTGTTCGCCGTGTACATGCCGCCGCAAGCACCCTCACCGGGGCAGATGGCGCGTTCGATGCGGTCCAGGTCGGCGGTTCCCAGCCGGCCCGCCCGGCACGCGCCGACCGCCTCGAAGGCGTCGATGATGCTGACGTCCTTCTCGGTGCCGTCGGTCAGCTTCACCCAGCCGGGGGCGATGGTGCCCGCGTAGAGGAACACCGACGCCAGGTCGAGGCGCGCCGCGGCCATCAGCATGCCCGGCAGCGACTTGTCGCAGCCTGCTAGGAGGATCGAGCCGTCGAGCCGCTCGGCCTGCATGACCGTCTCGACGGAGTCGGCGATGACCTCGCGCGAAACCAGCGAGAAGTGCATGCCGTCGTGGCCCATGGAGATGCCGTCGGAGACGGAGATCGTGCCGAACTGCAGCGGGTAGCCGCCGGCCGCGTGCACGCCTTCCTTCGACGCCTGCGCGAGCCGGTCCAGCGACAGGTTGCACGGCGTGATCTCGTTCCACGAACTGGCGACGCCGATGATCGGCTTGCGCCAGTCGCCGTCCCCCATCCCGACGGCGCGGAGCATGCCGCGCGCGGGCGCGGCCTCGATCCCGTCGGTCACCGTGCGGCTGCGGGGTTTCGGGTCGATCGTCATCGCGGGGCCCTCCGATACGACGTCCGGACGAACTGCATGCTACCAACGTCCCGCCGGTCCGCTGGCCGGAACGAATCCCTTCCCGCACTCGCGCGAACCGGCGAAAACTCGGGCGAATGATCGCCACAGTGGTGTGGGGCACGGGCAACGTCGGCCGTGCGGCAATCCGGGCCGTCGACGCCCATCCGGCGTTGGAGCTGACCGCGGTGCTCGTCCACGACCCGGCGAAGGTCGGCAAGGACGCGGGCGCGCTGGCCGGTGTCGGGGACCTCGGCGTCGCCGCGACCGATGACATCGACGCCGTGCTGGCCGCGGGGCCGCGGGCGATCGTCTACGCCGCTTCGGGCGACGTGCGGTTCGACGACGCGCTCGCCGACATCGTCCGGGCGGTCGGGACGGGCGCGGTCGTCGTGACCCCGGCGCTCTACCCGCTCTACGACCAGCGCAACGCGCCGCCGGAGCTGCGCGACCCGGTCCTCGCCGCGATCAAGGAGGGCGGCGGCTCGCTGTTCGTCTCCGGCGTCGACCCCGGCTGGGGCAACGACGTGCTGCCGCTGCTGATCAGCGGGCTCGGCACGGACGTCGACGGCATCCGCTGCCAGGAGATCTTCGACTACTCGACCTACGAGCAGCCCGATTCGGTCCGGTACCTGGTCGGCATGGGCCAGCCGATGGACTACGACCCGCCGATGCTGATGACCGGCGTGCCGTCGATGGTGTGGGGCGGGCAGGTCCGGCTGATCGCGCGCGGCCTCGGCGTCGAGGTGGACGAACTGCGCGAGACGCTCGACCGGCGGCCGCTCGAGGAAACCGTTTCCACGCGGACAATGGGTGACTTCGAAAAGGGCACGCAGGGCGCGGTGCGGTTCGAAGTGCAGGGCATCGTCGACGGCGAACCGCGGATCGTCATCGAGCACGTGACGCGGATCCACCCGTCGTGCGCGCCGGACTGGCCGACACCGCCGAGCGGGGACGGCGCCCACCGCGTGATCATCGAAGGCCGGCCGCGCATCGAAGTCACCGTCGAGGCGAACGACGAGGGCGAAAACCGTTCCGCGGGCGGCAATGCGACCGCCGTCGGCCGGCTCGTCGGCGCCATCGACTGGCTGGCCGCGGCGGAACCCGGCCTGTACGACGCACTCGACGTCCCGCTGCGCCCGGCAGCCGGCAAGCTCGGAAGGAGGCGCTCGTGAACATCGACATCCCCGAGGGCAAAGACCCGATCGGCTACGTGTGGGGCGAGATGGTGCCCGGCATCGGGATCGCCGCTTCGCAGTTCTCGCTGGCGGTGTACGAGCACACCACGCTGGGGCTGCGGGAGTTCGAGGCCGCGCGGCTGCGGATCGCGCAGATCAACGGCTGCGTCTTCTGCTTGGACTGGCGGACCGAGCGCGACGGCGTGAAGGTCGAGGAGGAGTTCGCCGACGCGGTTCTCGAGTGGCGCACGACGGACCGCTTCGACGAGCGCACACGGCTCGCGGCGGAGTACGCCGAGCGGTACACCCTGGACCACCACAACCTGGACGACGACTTCTGGAAGCGGATGGCCGCTTGCTACAGCCAGAAAGAGATCGTCGAGCTGAGCATGAGCCTGGGCGCGTGGCTGGCCTTCGGCCGCCTGAACCACGTCCTGGGCCTCGACGTCGTCTGCGTCCTGCCGTCCCACCGGTCGTGAGGGGCGCTTCGGCCCCTCACGACCTCCGGGTCAGAAGTCGGTGGCGATGATCTTTTCGATGTTGCGCTCGGCCAAGGCCGTGATCGTGACGAACGGGTTGACGCTGGTGTTGCCAGGGATCAGGGAACCGTCGATCGCGTACAGGCCCGGGTAGCCGGCGAGCCTGCCGTAGTTGTCGGTCGCCTTGCCGAGCACCGCCCCGCCGAGCGGGTGGTAGGTGAGATGGTCGCCCCAGATCTTGTACACGCCGAAGAGGTCGGTGCGGTAGATCGTCCCCTCGGTCGCGTTGATCTTGTCGAAGATGGTCTTCGCCATGTCGATCGCCGGCTGCTTCCACGCCGTCTGCCAGTTCAGCTCGACCGCGCGCGTGGTGGGGTTCCAGGTGAACTGCGCCCGGTTCGGGTTCTTCGTGATCGACAGGTAGAACGACGCCCACGTCTCGATCCCGGTCGGCAGCGGCGCGACCTCCGCGAAGGCACCGCCGGCGGCCCAGTTGTCGATGCCGCCGCACGGGATGGACGACTGGAGGCTGCCGGTCGGGTCCCAGATGTGGTTGGCGCGCCCGCACATCACGTTCCCGTTGTCGCCCCAGCCCTTGCCGACTTCGCCGTTGAGGTTGGGCAGCGCGCCGGTCGCCTTCAGCTTCACCAGCAGCTTGCTCGTCCCGACGCTGCCGGCGGCGAAGAACACCTTGGCCGCCGTCACGGTCTTGATGGTGGACACCGCGCCCTCGGTGGTCAGCTGCTCGATCGTCACCGTGTAGCCGCCGCCGGACGCGGGCACCACCTGCGTCACGCGGTGCAGCGGGGAAATGGTGACGCGGCCGGTCGCGGCGATCCGCGGGAGGTAGGTCTTCTGCAGGGATTTCTTGCCGTAGTTGTTGCCGTACAGGATTTCCCCGGCCAGCGCCGACTTCGGCACGGTGCCGGCGGCTTCCTGCTCCATGTAGTTCCAGTCGTACACGTCGGGCACGAACACGAACGGGAACCCGGACCGCTGCGCCTGTTTGCGGCCCACGCGGGCGTACTGGTAGCAGTCGGTGGTGTCGAACCAGGCCGGGCGCACGGTGGCGACGCCGAGCCCGGCGTTGGCGCGCGGGTAGTAGGTGTTGTACATCTCGTCCGCGTTCACCGTCGGGAGGATCGCGCCGAAGTTCTCCCGCTTGGGCGTGACGGCCATGCCGCCGTTGACGAGCGAGCCGCCGCCGACCCCGCGGCCCTGGTAGACGGTGATGCCGCTGAACTCTTCGGCGTCGAGGATCCCGGTGTAGCGCGGGATGTCCTTGTCGATGGGGAACCCGAGGAAGTTGGACAGCGGCTGCTTCGTCTTGGTGCGCAACCAGTACGAGCGCTGGTCGGGGCTGGTCGTGTTGGCGAAGATCTTGCCGTCCGAGCCGGGGGTGTCCCAGGCCATGCCCATCTCGACCATGTGCACGTCGACGCCGGCTTCCGCGAGCCGGAGCGCGGCGACCGAGCCGCCGTAGCCGGTGCCGATCACCAGCACGGAAACGTTCGCGCCGTCGGAGATGGCGGCCTTGGCCCGGGTCGCGGCACCGGCTCGACCGGCCAGCGCGGCGCCCGCCAAGATAGAACCGGTTCCTGCAATGAATAGACGGCGGGAAACTGCCCCAGAAGCTGTACTCCACATGGATTCGTCACGCATGTGATAGTCCTCACCGTTGAGGTATATTAGAACAGGTTATAACTCAGCGGTGCAGACAAGTCGACATATACCCACCGGTAACATCCCCGGGTTGCGCGAGGGTTCCGCTGAATGGGCCATGATGGACGACTGTGGAGTCGACCCGTGTGGACCGCTGGCTCTGGGCGGTCCGGCTGACGAAGACCCGCCCGGACGCCGCGGCGGCGTGCCGCGGCGGGCACGTGCGCGTCAACGACAAGCCCGCCAAGCCCGCGACGACCGTCGTCCCCGGCGACGAAGTGCGCCTGCGCATCGGCGGCACGACCAAGGTCCTCGACGTCGTCCGCGTGATCCAGAAGCGCGTCGGCGCCCCGGACGCGGTGACGTGTTACGTGGACCGCACGCCGAAACCGCCCCCGGAGACGGCGATCCCGGTCGCCCGCCGGGACCGCGGGGCGGGACGGCCGACCAAAAGGGAGCGTCGCGTGCTGGACGCCTTCCGGCAGCAGGAGCCCTAGCCCCGGCGCGACCACGACCCGCTCGGCAAAGGTCTTGAATGAGTCATTCAGGTCTTCGGAGGTCCTGAATGACTCATTCAAGACATCGCCGCGAGGGTTCGTCGATGGTCATCCGGCGACTTGATCGAGGGATCACCGCCCCCGTCCCGGTTTTCCCGGACAGAGCGGGGAATTCCCCGCACCCGGGTCCGAGCGCGGGGAAAACGGGTAGTCCCCGGTGCCGGTGCGCGTTCCGCCGGCACGGGCGACGGGGAGAAGAAGTCATGGCGATCGGCGCTGCCCGCGAGACGGCGGCCCCGGAGCGGTTGCTGGCCGCCGCGCGGCCGCTCGTGGTGCGCTACTGCCGCGCCCGGCTCGGCACCGGGCAGGATCCCGACGACGTCGTGCAGGACGTCTGCCTCGCGGTGCTGAAGGCACTGCCCGCCCGGCCGCCGGAGCGGCCCTTCCCGATCTTCGTCTGCGGGATCGCCCGCCACCACGTCGAGGCCGCGCGCAAGGCGGCCGCCCGGCGGCGGGCCGAGCCGGTCGCCGAACTGCCGGACGAGGGCGACGCGACGCTGGATCCCGAGCACCACGCGCTGCGGCGGGAACTCGGCGAGCGCATGGCGAAGCTGCTTCAGGTCCTGCCGGAGAAGCAGCGCGAAATCCTGGTGCTGCGCGTGGCCGTCGGCCTCTCCGCGGAGGAGACGGCGGCGGTGGTCGGGTCGACGCCGGGCGCGGTGCGCGTCGCCCAGCACCGGGCGCTGAACCAGCTGCGCAAAGCCGTCGCGGGCTGAGCGCCGGGGCTACCCTGGACCGGTGAGCGACAGCGAGAACTTCGAAGGACGCGACGTCGGGTCCGGGATCTCGGTGATCCGCGAGAGCACGGACGTCGTCGGCTCCGGGCCGCGCCTGCACCGGCACCCGTACGTCGAGACGTTCGTCATCATCCGCGGCCGCGCCCGGTTCACGATCGGCGACGAGCAGCGCGACGGCGGCGCCGGGGACGTGCTCGTCGTCCCGGCCGGCACCCCGCACAAGTTCGCGGTGCTCGGCCCCGGTGTCTACGAGGCCGTGCACATCCACGAAAGCGACCACTTCGTCACCGAATGGCTGGAGTAGCGCTCAGAGCCCGCGGTCGGCGATCATGCCGCGCAGCTTGGTCAGCGCGCGGTACTGCGTGATCCGGACGTTGCCCGGCGAGATGCCCAGCGCGTCCGCAGTCTCGTTCGCCGACAGCCCGACGACGATCCGCATCGACAGGATCTCCTGGTGCAGCGGCGGCAGCAGCGCGAGCAGCTTGCCCAGCCGGGCCCCGAGGTCGAGGTCCAGGACGTGGCTCTCGGGCTCGTTCCCGCCGAGCGGCCGGTCCGGCAGCTCCGGCACCGGCTTCGACCGGTCCCGCGCCACCGACCGGAAGGCGTCGGCGACCTTGTTCGCGGCGATGGCCCGCACCAGGTACAGGAACGAGCCCCCGCGGTCCTGGTACCCGGGCAGCACCTTCAGCACGGCCAGGCACACCTCCTGCGCGACGTCGTCGGCGGAGAGGTAGGACAGGTCCCGCCCGCCGATCCGCGCGCGGCAGTAGCGCACGACCGTCGGCTTGACCAGCCGCAGCAGCGTCTGCACGGCGTCCGGGTCGCCGGCCCGCGCGGCCGCGACGACGGGGTCGAGCTCCTCCTTCCCCAGCTTGCCCTCCGGCCGCGGCAAGTCCGCCGGCACGGAATAGCCGTCCACTGCCTCCGGCGCCGCCGGCGCCGAGATCATGGTTTCCACGGGTCCCTCCTCGCGTCCGCCACCAGGGGCGTCATCGATCGCCGCCGGACCGCGGGTCTTCGAAGACCCGCATCCGCACGTCACGTTCCAGTTGCCGCAGCGCGGCTTCGAGCCCGGGCGCCACCGGCAGGCGGCCGCGGCCGAGCAGGACGACGCCGTCGTCCTCGGTGCGCCGGGCGACGGCGAACAGCCCCAGCCCGCGCTGCAGCGAGCCGGGCACCGGCATCGCGGACACCAGCACGGCGTCGTCGGCCCGTTCGAGCACCCGCACGCCGGGCACCGCGCCGAGCGCCGCCGCGAAGTCGGCGTGCGCGCCCGGTCCCGTGACCTGGCTGACCACCGTGGCGGCCGGCGCGAAACCGGTCAGCGAACAGGTGGTCATCGCCGACCACAGGTAGACGCCCGCCACGACGACGAGCAGGATGACCAGAAGTGTCACGGCTGTCGCTCCTACGATTCGCACTCCGAACAATCGGTTATCGAGGTGCTGAACAGGGGCGTTGCACGGCCGCACTTCTTGTCCACAAGTTGTCCGTTAACCAGAAACCGCCTGGTCGGCGGCCCCGCCGGACACCACCGGACTTCCGGTCAAATTCTTGACAATTCCTGCCCGCGCGCGAAGAGCGGTAGCGAAATCGGGTCGTCTGCCGATCCACCGCCCGTACCGCCGCCGACCTCCAGGACCCCCTCATGATCACCCACTGAATGCCGTCCCCCGACGCCACCGGAGAGAGTTCCCCGATGACGGATCCCGATCCCGGTCTGTCCGGCACCCGCACGGCGGACCGATTCGACGTGTTCCTGTGTTTCACCCGTGCCGACGCCGGCAGCGCGACGGCGGTCGACCGGATCGAAGACGCGCTGCGCGCCGACGGGCTTCGCGTGTTCCGCGACGCCGGGATCGGCGTATTCGAGCCGATCACCCGTGAACTCGCGGACGCGATCGCCGGCTCGCGCGTGCTGCTCGCCTACTATTCGCGGATTCTGCCGACGCGGTACGCGTGCCAGTGGGAATTGACGGCCGCGTTCGTCGCCGCGCGGCGCCACGGCGACCCCGCCGACCGCGTGCTGGTGATCAACCCGGAACCGGGAACCGACCACCTCGCGCCGGTCGAGCTGGCGGACGCGAAGTTCTTCACCGGCCCGGTGACCGCCGAAGCGCTCCCGGCGCTCGTCGGCCGGGTGCGGCGGAAGGTCGAGCGCGCCGCCGTCCCGCTCGGCGCGCCCGCCGGTGCGGCGACCCCGCCCGGACGGCGGCCGCCGCCCCGGCTCGTCGGCCGGTACCCGGAACTGTGGGCCGTCCACAGCGCGCTGCACGCGGCCGCTTTCCCCGGCGCGACACCGTATTCACGGCCGGTCGCCGTGCTGCGCGGCCTGCCGGGGGCCGGCAAGACGGCGCTGGCCGAGCAGTACGCCTACCTGTTCCACGACGCGTTCGGCGGCGGGGTGGTCCGGCTCGGCCCGTTCGGGCACCTCGAACCGGACGACTTCCTCGCCCAGTTCCCGCTCGCCCTGGCCAAGTCCGCCGCGGACCGCCTCGGCACGGACGTCTCCGGGCTGGACCTCGACCGCCTGCGCGAGCTGCTCGCCGACCGGATCGACGCGGCGGGCGAGCGGGTGCTGGTGCTCGTCGACGACGTCCCGGCCGGCCTGCCGCCCGCCGTCCTCGACCGGCTGCTCCTGCCGAGCGAGCGGGTGCACACGCTGATCACCAGCCGGTTCGGGCACGCGCCGTGGGACGCGGCGACCGTCAACCTCACCGGCCTCACCCCGGAGGAGGGCCTGCGGCTGTTCTCGGAGTTCCGGGTCCCCGGCGACGACGCCGAACGCGCGGCCGTGCTCCGCTTCGCCGACCGCTGCGGCGGGCACCCGGTCACCCTGCGGGCCACCGCCTTCGCGGTCCGGCACCGGCCGGGACCACTGACCGACGACGTGCTCGCCGCGCTGCCGGACACCGCGCCGCAGGCGGTCCGCGACCTGCTCGCCGGGCTGAGCCCGCTGGCCCGCGACGTCGTCCGGCTGGGCACGGTGCTGGCGCCGGTGCCGTTCCCGGCGAACCTGGCCTGCGCGGTGTTCGGCCCGGTCGGCGCGCCGGAACTGACCGCGGCCGTGGACGAGCTCGTCACGCGGGGTATCGCCACCCCGGCCGACGGCGAACTACGGCTGCAGGCCCTGGTCGTCGAGGTCGCCCGGATCGAACCCGCCCCGGCCGGGCTCGCCGAGCGGGCAGCCGAGGCGCTCCTCGGCCGGCTCCCCGGCGACCGCGACTACCTGCTCCAGCACGCCCGCGCGCTGGCCGAGCACGCGCCCGGCCACCGGGTCCGGCTGCTCCGGCCGGTGGCCGCGGCGTACGAGGCCCAAGGCGACCCGGCCACGGCCGGCGAGGTCCACGCGGTCATCCTCGCGACCGGCGAAGCCACTTCGGCGGACTTCGCCGCGGGGGCGCGGGCCGAGCTCGCCTGCGGGCTCTACGCGGAAGCCGTCGACCACGCGCGGGCCGCGCGGGCGCTGGCCGGCGACGAGGCCGAGCGGTACGCCGCCGGGCTGGCCGAAGCCCAGGCCCTCGATTGCCAGGGCGACTACGCCGAAGCCGACCGGACGTTCTGGGCGCGGCACGGCGGCGACCTCCCGGCCGAGGGCGAGGAGCGGTACCGGGCCGCGCTCGCCGTCGCGCTCGCCCGGCGGCTGCGCGGGCGGCCGCGGGACGCCGTCGCCCTCCTCGAGCCCCTGCTCGCGGAGCTGCGGGACGCGCCGCCGGGCCCGGTCCGCGACGAGCTCGCCCCGGCCACCCGGCTCGAGTACGCGCGCAGCCTCCAGTTGGCCGGCCGGCCCCGCCGGGCGCGGGAGGTCGCCGGCGACGTCGTCGCGGAGTACCACGCGACCGGCCGGGAGCGGCACGCCCGCTGCGTCGAGGCCGAACTCGTACGCGCCGACGCGATGCTCGCGCTCGACCTGCGCGACCTGCGCGCCACCCCGGCCGGCTGGGAGCGCTCGGCGGCCGAGCTGCGGGAGCTCGAGAAGAACTACGCGAAGCGGTACGGCTCCGAGAACCCGCTCACCTTGACCGCGACCGTGTTCGCCGACCGCGCCCTGCTGGCGCTCGGCCAGCCCAAGCGGGCGCTCGCCGTGCTGTCCGCGACCGAGCAGGTCGTGCTGCGCGTGCTCGGCGCGGACCACGCGCTGCGCTACCGGATCCGGCACGGCATGGGGCTGGCGCACGCCCAGCTGCGCGAATTCGGGCGGCAGGCCGAACTGCTCGAGGACATCCTCGAGCCGCAGATCCGGCTGCTGGGGCGGACCCACCCGGAAACCATCGAGAGCCGGCTCGACCTCGGGATCGCCCTCGCGCTGAGCGGCCGCGGCCCGCGCGCGCGGGCGACCGAGCTGGTCGACGGCGCCGCGCGCGACATCGTCGAAGCGCTGGGCGCGGCCACCGAACTGTCGGCCAAGGCACAGGCCGCGAAGCGCGTCGTGCGGCTCCCCCAGCCGCTCGTCTCCGCGCTCTTCACCGTCGAACGGCTGATCTGGCCGGGCCGCGAGAAAGGCGAATAACCATGGAACGTCAGCTGGCCGATCGCTACCGCCTCGGACCGCTCCTCGGGCGCGGACCGGCGGGCGAAGTCTTCTCCGGCACCGATCCCGGCGGCCGGGAGTACGCCGTCAAGCTCCTCGACGCGAGCGTGACCGGGGACGCCGACGCCGTCGAGCGGTTCCTGCGCAGCCAGTCCCCGCTCGTGGGCCTGGCGCACGAACACCTGGTGACCCTGCACGACCTGGTCGTCGAGGGCGACATCGTCGCGCTGGTCCTGGACCGGGTGCCCGGTGGTTCGCTGCGCGACCGGCTGAGCGCGTCGGGGCCGCTGCTGCCTGCCGAGATCGCCCGGATCGGCGCCGGGATCGCGGCGGCGCTGCAGGTGCTGCACGACGCCGGGGTCGTGCACGGCGACGTCAAGCCGTCCAACGTGCTGCTGGACGACACCGGCGCGGTGCGGGTGCCGAAGCTGACCGACACCGGCGTCGCGTTCCTGGCCCCGCGGCGGACGCACACGTCGCTGGCGACCGCGTCGAAGTACGCGGCGCCCGAGGTCGTGCGCGGCGAGCGGCCGGGACCGGCGGCCGACCTCTACTCGCTGGGCGTCGTGCTCTACGAGCTGTACTGCGGGGTCGCCCCGTTCGCCGGCGGGTTCGTCCGCGACGCGGGCGAAGGCCCGGGACGGCCCGGGGAGATCCCGGCCCCGCTGTGGGACCTGCTGCGCCTGCTGCTCGCCGTCGAGCCGTCGCTGCGGCCGCGGGCGGGCCAGGTCGCGACCGTGCTCACCGCGATGCTGCCGGACCTCGTCGGGGCGCCCGTCGGGCCGCGGCTGGACCGGCCCCCGCCCACCGAAACCGCGCGGAGCCACGCGGCCCCGTCGCCCTTCCCGATCGGAGACGACATGTTCGGCGAGCAGTTGTACAGCCCACCCCCGAAGAAGCGGAAGAAGTGGATCCCCGTCACGGCCGCGGCGGCGGTGCTGGCCGCCGCCGGCGTCACGACGGTGGCGCTGGCGAGTTCCGGCGGCACCCCGGCGGCGGCGCCCGCGCCGGTGACGATCACGCAGGCGCCGCCCACCGCGACGGTGACCGCGTCCGCCGCCGACCCGGCGAGCACCACCGCCACCTCGTCCGCGTCCGCGGTCCCGGCCGGCGCCGGGAATCCGACGGTCGAGCAGTACCTGAGCGAGCTGACCCCGGTCGAGGGGTCCTTCGACCGCAGCCACGAGACCGGCAACATCGGGGGCAAGCCGTACCTGCACACGGTCGGCACCGGCGTCCAGGAGTGCTCGGAGGCGGACTCGGCCGAGTACAACATCTCCAAGGGCTACCGGAAGTTCACCGCCACCGCCGGCCTCGACGACAACTCCGCGGACTCCGGCCTGAAGGTGCAGCTCGAGGTCTTCGGCGACGGCCGCAAGCTGCAGACGACGGTGCTGGAACTGAACAAGCCCACGGCGATCGACCTCGACGTCACCGGCGTCCTGCGGCTGAAGATCGGCTGGCAGCCGGTCAAGTCCGGCTCGTGCGGCGATTCCGGCAACTACCTGAACCTCGGCGAGGCGAAGCTGCTCGGCGTGCCGGGCGAGGTGCCGACGTCCCTGGCCCCGACCGGCTGACCCGCGGGTCGTGAGTGGGAAAACCGTTCTCACTCACGGCCCGGTTCGGCGCCGGGCTGCCAGCGGATGCCGTAGGCGAAGCCCGGTGCCAGGTGCCGGAACTGGACGTGCACCTCACCGGCGTCGTCGGCGAGCAGGGGCGTTCCCCGCGGGAACCGGTCGCGTGTGTCGTTCTGGAACGCCTTCTCCAGCATCACGATCCGCTCCGGCACCTGATCCCGGAACCGCACGTGCAGGTCGAACAACTCGCACGGGTGCCGCGGGACGCACACGTAATGCGGTTCCCGCAAGCGCGCCCGGAACCGCAGCGCGATCTCGTGCCGCTGCCCGCGCCGCAACGGCGCCGGCAATCGCAACGCGAGTCCGACCCGGTCGCTCGACTCCATCTCGCGCTTGGTGAGCACACCGCCGTGGAACACGTCGACCTCGAGATCCGAAGCACTCACGGATGCGCCGGAATTGGCGGTCGTGGTGAGCGTCAGCGCGAGATCCAGTTCACTGATTTCGTCGGCGTCCGCGACCACCCGGCGGATTTCGAACACCTCCGCCACCGGCTGGTCGAGTGCCAGTGAGACGCGCAGTTCTTCGGTGTGCCAACTGCGGCTCGGGTAGGGGGACGGCGAGTGCGGCCGGGCCGCCGCCACCGCCATTGCCGCGATCTGCTCGATGCCGTCGTCGATGCGCCGCCGGACGGTGCGGTCGTCCCGGTCCAGCGTGGCCGCGGCCCAGTGCACCCGTTCCTGGTAGAACGGCTTCCGAGCGGCTTCGTCCAGCGCGAACGCCGCCAGCAGCGCGATCTTCAGGTCTTCCGGCAGGGTCTCGACGAGCGGGCGCAAGCGATTCGTGAGTTTACGCCGCATCTCCACGGTGTCGTCATCTTCCAAAATGCCACATGTGGTGCGCAACGCCGGGCCGACCCGATCGCCGAGCGGTGTGGTGAAAATTGCCCTCCCCTTGCGGAGAATCTTCAGCTCTCCGACCACGTCAGCCGCACTGAGGTCCACCGTTCCTCCCCTGCCCGCTCCACGCACGGGGATCAATAATCGTCACCGCTGCGGCCGGTGTCCAGTCGATCATGACAGGACGAACGGATCGTTATCCCGGGGTTTCCTTTCCCCTCGTTAGCGGAAACGGGAAACTCCTTGTCCGACCGTTCCCGGCGGCCGCATTCTGCATGGGCCGCACCGATTCCGCGGCGAAAAACCACAAGACCACGGGGTGTTCCCGGGTGCCCGAGTGGCGCCCCGGCACGCCCAGTCGAAGGAGTCGAAATGAAGGTCGTCTGTTCGTTTTCGCTGCTCCTGCGGCTGGCTTTCCGGCTGACCGCGGCGGCACTGGTGGCCGGGATCGCGCTGGGCCACCAGCCGGCCCCCACCACCGCGCCGCAGCAGCTCACCCCGGTGGTCGCCGCGTACGGAAAGGAGGTGCGGTAGCGATGCAGACCCACGCCATCGGGCTCGTCCTGGCCCTGCTGACCGTCGTGTTCGGCTGAGGCCGGCATGCGACACGACCACGAGCCGGCCGGGGCGATCGCCCCGGCCGGCCTTCCCGGACGGTGTCCCGGCACCGTCACCACGGCCATACTTGTCCTTCGACGAGGGTGGGTGCTGATGAGCGAACGAGCGACGTTCGGCGCCGAGCTGCGCCGCCTGCGCCGCGCCGCCGGCCTCTCCCTCACGGAACTGGCGGACCGCGTCCACTACAGCAAGGGCTACCTGAGCAAGGTCGAAACCGGGCTCACCGCGCCCAACGCGGCACTGGCCGCCCTGTGCGAAGCCGAACTCGGCGCGCCGGGGGTGCTCACCGCGCTGCTGCCGCGCGAACCGGCCCGCCGGCGCACCCGGCCCGACGTCCGCCCGTCGGGGTTGCCGCCGGCGACCGCGGACTTCACCGGCCGGGCCGCCGAACTGCGGGCGGTCCGCGACGCGCTGGAGGCCGAAGCCGGTGTCTGCGTCGTGTCCGGCATGGGCGGCGTCGGCAAGACGGCGCTCGCGGTCCGCTGCGCCCACCGCCTCGAAGCGGCGTTCGCGGACGGGTGCCTGTTCGTCGACCTCCACGGCCACGCCGACGCCCCGGTGCCGGCCGCCGCGGTGCACGACCGCCTGCTGCGCGTGCTCGGCGTGCCCGCGGAGCGGATCCCGGCCGACCCCGACGACCGCGCCGCCGTCTACCGCTCCCGGCTGCGCGGCCGGAGCCTGCTGCTCGTGCTCGACAACGCGGGCAGCGCCGCCCAGGTCCGCCCGCTGCTGCCCGCCGAGCCGAAGTGCCGGGTGCTCGTCACCGCCCGGTCGCGGCTGAGCGCGCTCGACGACGCCCGGCACGTCTCGCTCGACGTCCTGCCCGCCGGCGCCGCGGCGGAACTGGTTTCCGCGCTGACCGGGGCCGGCGAGGAGGACGCGGCCCGCGTCGCGGACCGGTGCGGCCGGCTGCCGCTGGCCATCCGGATCGCCGCGGCCCGGCTGCGCGCGCACCCGGCGTGGGACCTGGCCGAGCTCGACCGGCGGCTGGCGGGCGAGGCCGGCCGGCTCGGCGAGCTCGACGACGGCGAACGCAGCCTGTCCGCGGCCTTCCGGCTGTCTGCCCGGCAGCTCAGCACCGCCGAGGCCCGGCTGTTCGGGCTGCTGGCCCTGCACCCGGGCAGCGACCTCGACGTGCGCGCGGCGAGCGCGCTGGCCGGCCTGCCGCCGCGGGAGACCGACCGGCTGCTCGACCGGCTGCACGACGCGTACCTGGTCACCCAGCCCGCGACCGACCGCTACGGCTTCCACGACCTCCTGCGCGCGTTCGCCGCCGGCACCCCGCTGCCCGACGGCGAGCGGGAGCGGGCGTTCGGCAGGCTCGCCGCGTTCGCCGTCCGCGAGGCGGAGCGGGCCGACCGGGAGCTGGCCCCGCAGCGCTACCGCCCGGAGATCGGCTACCCCGCCGACCTCCCCGAGCCGGCCCCGCTCGACGGCGTCGCGTGGTTCCGCGCCGAGTGGCCGAACCTGGTGGCGCTGTGCCGCCGGGCCGGCGAGCGGGGCGAACACGACCGGTGCTGGCAGCTCGCGTTCTTCCTGCGCGGCTACTTCTTCCTGGCGAAGCTGTGGGACCCGTGGATCGCGACGCACCGCTGGGCCCGCGCGGCGGCCGAGGCGGCGGGCGACCGGTGGGCGCTGGCGACCACGACGGCCAACCTCGGCGTCGCGCTGGTCGACCGCGGCGACCTCGACGGGGCGTCGGAGTGCTACCGCGAAGCCCTGCGGGAGTACCGCGCGATCGGCGACCGCCACGGCGAGGCGACCGCGCTCGCGCACCACGCCTGGGCCGTGCACTACCGCGGGGACCACGCCGCCGCGCTGGCGGGTTTCCGGGCGGCGCTGGAGTTCTACGAGCAGACGGGCAACGAGCGCAACGCCGCCATCACGAACCGCGGCATCGCGCTGGTGCTCGTCGCGCTCGGCGAGGCGGCCGAAGCCGCGGAGCTCGTGACCGGCACGCTGGCCGTGTTCGACGCGCTCGACCTCGACTTCGACGCCACGATGGCGCTGAACTGCCTGGGCTGGGCCCGCTTCCACACCGGCGAGCACGACCTCGCGGCCGCGGCCTACCGCGAAGCGGCCGCGCGGGCGGAAGCCTGCGACAGCGCCCACGAAGCCGCGCGCGCGTACGCGGGCCTGGGCAACGTGGCGGCGGCCCGTGGTGAGCCCGAGGAGGCGGCCGGGTTCTGGGCCCAGGCCGACGAGATCCACCCGGACCTCGACCCGGTCGTCGTCGGCGAGGCCCGCGCCCGGCGGGCGTAACGGGAACTCACGGGACACCGACTCTGGTGGCGCCCCCGAGCGGACGGAGAACGATGGTGACGCGCCGCCCCCGGGTTTTCGTGTCGTACTCGCACGACGACGAGAACCACAAGACACTCGTGCGCCGGTTCGCCGAGTTCCTGCACCGGCACGTCGGTCTCGAAGTGCACCTGGACCAGTGGGCCGACGGGTACCGCATCGACTGGGCGAAGTGGGCGGCGCGCCAGCTCCAGCAGGCCGACTTCACCCTGGCGATCGCCTCGCCGGTGTACCGGCGGCGGCTCGACGGCGAAGAGCCGCCGCAGATCGGCTGGGGTTCCCAGTTCGAGGGGGCCATCCTGCGCAACCAGCTCAGCAGCGACATCGACGAGTACACCGCGCGGATCCTGCCGGTCGTGCTGCCGGGCCGGGCGATCGAGGAGATCCCCGGCTTCCTGACCCCGTATTCGGCGTCGCACTACCGGATCCAGCAGTTCCACGTCGACGACCCGGGGGTGCGGAGCCTGGTGCGGGCGATCACGGGACAGGCCGAGCACCCCGGGCCCGACGGCGAGCCCGGGGTGTTCGTCGGCACCTCGTTCGTCCCGCTGGCGCGGGGCCGGAAACTGTTGCTGACCACCGAATTGAAGCCGGTGTCGAAGGGGCCGGACGTCCGGCTGGGCGCGGTCGGCATCGACGGCACGCACTACGGCAACGGCATCGCCTACCGCTGTTCGATGTTCTGCAGCGAACCCCGCGGCGTCATCGAATACACCCTCGGGCGGAAGTACCGGAAGTTCGAAACGACGGTCGGCGTCCTCGACGACGCGAGCGATTCCCAGCAGACCGGCTACTTCGAGGTCTTCCTCGACGGCGTCGCCCACCCGGGCGCCACGGTGAAGCTCGGCTCCCCGGCGCAGCTGACCGCCGACGTCTCCGAAGTGCTGCGGCTGCGGCTCGTGGCCTACCGCACCGACACGACGGTCCACCCGATGCTCGCGGGCGCGCGCATGGCCGGCGGGCTGTCCAACGGCCTGCCCGAACTCGGCTGGGGCGACCCGGTCCTCTACACCTGATCGTGACGGTGACGCCGGGTTCGCGGCGGCGGGCACCGGGTACTTGTTGATCATGAGCCCGAGGATGTGGCGCCTGCTGATCTCGGGGTCGCTGCGGCTGTTCCTGATCAGCGCCGTGCCGGCCGCCGCGCACCTTTCCGTGCTCGTCGGGCTGGTGGCCGGGGTGATCGCGTTCGTGGTGCCCGCGCCGCGCGGGCCGGGCGGCCCCGAGGGGTCTGGCTAGTCTCGCGGCCCGCAAGCCGACGTCTTGAATGACTCATTCAAGTCTTCGGAGGTCCTGAATGACTCATTCAAGACAGTCCGGTCCGATCGGCGCGAGCCCCGAGGGGACTAGCTAGCCACCACCCGGGCCAGGACGGACGGGACCTCCCGCTCGAGGTCCGCCGCCGCGTGCTCCACCCCCGCCAGGTGGCGCAGCAGTGCCTGCTGGAACAGGCCGTCCAGCAGCGCGTACGCCACCGACGGCGGGACGTCCACCGGGGCGGCCACCAGTTCCGCGTAACGCGACACCACGTGCCAGATCATCTCTTCGCGGCGCCGGTCGATCTCCAGCACGTCGGCGCGGAACGACTCCTCGAACAGGCTCTGGTTGCGCAGGTCGTACCAGAGCCGGTGCAGCTTCGCGTCCGCGCGCAGCGTCGCCGCCATCGCCTTCGCGAAGTCGCGTTGCAGCTCCGCCGCCGTGCGCGCGCGGGCGACGATTTCGTCGTACCGGGTGACGCACACTTCTTCGAACTGCCGGACGCAGTGGGTCAGCAGGTCGACCTTGTCGGCGAAGTAGTAGTGCAGCACGCCGTGCGAGAAGTCCGAGTTCTGCGCGATCTCGCGCAGGCTCGTCCGCGCGTAGCCGAGCTCGGCCAGCGTCTGCAGCGCCGACTCGGCCAGCTGCGCGCGCCGCTGTTCGAACTTGTCGACCTGGCGGCGCGAGATCCGGTCCCGGGTCCGCTCCTTCGCCTCTGTCACCTGCACCGTCCGTCGTTTCCTGAGTGGGCGGGATCAGTCTATCGGGCACTTGACCAACATTTGCTTGACGAGTGTCCAGGAAACTCTTGACGACTGTCCAGACTTTGGCTGATGCTGTGGCCCAGCCGTCTCAAGGAGGAGATGTCATGGGTGGGTACGACCTGACCGGACGAGCAGCGCTGGTCACCGGCGGAGCACGCGGCCTCGGGGCCGGCATGGCCGAAGCGCTGGCCAGGGCGGGCGCCGCGGTGGTGATCGCCGACGTCCGGGAGGACCTGGGCCGGGCGACCGCCGACGCGCTCAAGCAGACCGGCGCGACCGCCGCGTTCGTCCCGCTCGACGTCACCGACGACGCGGGCTGGGAGCAGGCCGTCACCGCCACCATCGCCGAGCTCGGCGGGCTGGACATCGTGGTCAACAACGCCGGCGTGGAGATCTCCGGCCTGGTCGCCGACCTCGACCCGGCCGACGTGCGGCGGATGCTCGACGTCAACGTCCTGGGCACCGCGCTCGGCATCAAGCACGCCTTCCGCGCGATGCGCCCGGGCGGCCCGGCGGGCAACGGCGGCGCCGTCGTCAACATCGCCTCGGTCGCCGCGACCATCGCCTTCCCCGGCATCGCGGGCTACTCGGCGACGAAGTCCGCGGTCGACCGGCTGACCCGCGTGGCCGCGATGGAAGCCGGGAAGCTCGGCTACGGCGTGCGCGTCAACTGCGTCTACCCCGGCCTGGTCCCGACCGAGATGGGCAACCAGCTCGCCACCGACGTCGTGCGGCTCGGGCTCTTCCCCAGCGTCGAGGACGCGATCGGCGCCGTCGTCGGGCAGACCCCGGCCGGCCGGCTCGGCGAGGTCACCGACATGGCCGACGCCGTCGTCTTCCTGGCCTCCGACGCCGCCCGCTTCGTCACCGGCGCCGGCCTGCCGGTCGACGGCGGCATGGGCATGTGACCCGGACCTGATCGCGATGCGCCTGGTCGACTACCTCGACAAGGGGGCCACCCTCGGTCCCTCGGCGCCGTGCCTGACGATGGCCGGCGCCTCGCTGAGCTACGCGTCCGTCCAGGAGCTGTCCTGGCGGATCGCCCGGGCCCTGTCCGGTTCGGGCGTCCGGCCGGGCGAAAAGGTCGCCATCCTCTCCGCCAACGACCCCACCGCGTTCGCGTGCGTCTTCGGCGTTTCGCGCGCGGGCGCGGTGTGGTGCCCGGTCAACCCGCGCAACGCCGCCGGGGAGAACCGGGACCTCCTGGACCTCTTCGACTGCACGTGCCTGATCTACCAGTCGTCGTTCGCGCCGCTGGTCGAACAGCTGCGGCCGGACCTGCCGAAGCTGAAGACGGTGGTCTGCCTCGACGACGGCTCGTTCGAGGACTGGCTCGGCGACGCCGCGCCCTGGGAAGCGCCGCCGGTGGACGACGTCGTGATGGTCGTCGGCACCGGGGGCACCACCGGCCGCCCCAAGGGCGTCGTGCTGACCGGGCACAACATCGAGACGATGACCGCACTGACGTTGATGAGCTACCCCTTCGCCGGGCGGCCGCGGTACCTGGCGCTGGCGCCGCTCACGCACGCGGCGGGCGTGCTGTGCTTCCCGGTGCTCGCGCTCGGCGGCGAGGTCGTCGTGATGCCGGCCCCGGACCTGACCGAGTTCCTCGGCCTGGTCGAGAAACACGGGATCACGCACGCGTTCCTGCCGCCGACGTTGATCTACTTGCTGCTGGACAACGCCGCGCTGGACACCACGGACCTCTCGTCGCTGCAGTGCCTCTGGTACGGCGCGGCGCCGATGTCCACCGCGCGGCTGCGGGAGGCGATCGAGCGGATCGGGCCGGTGCTGGGCCAGCTGTTCGGGCAGTCCGAGGCCCCGATGATGATCTCCACGCTGGCCCCCGCGGACCACCTGTACCCGGACGGAACGCTCGCGGTGGAACGGTTCGCCTCGGCGGGCAAGCCGACCCCGCTCACCCAGGTGTCCATAGTGGACGGTGACGGCCGCGTCCTGCCGCCGGGCGAACGCGGGGAGATCGTCGTGCGCGGACCGCTCGTGATGGCCGGGTACTACAAGGACCCCGAGGCCACGGCCAAGGCGTCGGCGGGCGGCTGGCACCACACCGGGGACATCGGCTACCTCGACGAGGACAACTACCTCTACATCGTGGACCGCCTGAAGGACATGATCATCAGCGGCGGGTTCAACGTGTACTCCGCGGAAGTCGAGCAGGCGCTGCTGAGCCACCCCGCGGTCCGCGACTGCGCCGTCGTCGGGCTGCCGCACGAGAAGTGGGGCGAGCAGGTCACCGCCGTGGTGCAGTTCCACGCGGGACGCGAAGTCGCCGCCGACGAGCTGCGGGCGTTCGCGAAGGGACTGCTCGGGAGCGTCAAGGCGCCCAAGGACGTGCTCGTCTGGCCGGACCTGCCGCGGTCCAAGGTGGGCAAGGTGCTGAAGGCGGAGATCAAGCAGCAGCTGCTTGCCACCGGCGCAGCTTCTCCGGGTTCCGCACCGCCCACACGCGCCTGATCGAGTCCCCGGCGACGTCGAAGGCGATGACGGCCACGACCACGCCGTCCTGGCTCGCGACCAGGCCGGGCCGTCCGTTGACCGGGCGCTCGGCGAGCGTCATCGCGGAAACGCGGGCCGCGAGGCCCACGGCGTAACCCGCGATCCGCTCGCGGCCTTCGACCGGGCGCAGGACGGCGGCGGCCAGGCCACCGCCGTCGGCCGTCAAGGTCGCTTCGGGATCGAGGAGGCCGATCAGGCCGTCGATGTCCTTGGCTTCCCACGCCGTCTTGAACGCCCGCACGACACCCGCGCGCGCCGGCGCCGGTTCCCGCGCCACCCGGACCCGGCGCCGCGCGGCGGAGGCGAGCTGGCGGCAGGCGGCCACCGACCGGTCGAGGACCGCCGCGACCTCGGCGAACGGGTAGCCGAACACGTCGTGCAGGACGAACGCCACCCGTTCGGCCGGGGTCATCGCGTCCAGCACGACGAGGAACGCCATGGTGACCGACTCGGCCAGCGCGACGCGGTCGGCGGGATCGGCGAGCGGGTCTTCGGGTATCGGCTCGGGCAGCCACTCGCCGACGTACCGCTCCCGCCGGACCCGCGCCGAGCCGAGGTGGTCGAGGCAGATGCGGCCGGCGACCGTCGTGAGCCACGCGCCGGGCGACTCGATCGCCTCGCGCTGCGGCGCGGGCAGCGCGTACCACCGCCCGAACGCCTCCTGGACGACGTCTTCGGCGTCGCTCAGCGAACCCAGCAGCCGGTAGGCGAGCCCGGTCAGCTGCCGCCGCTCGTGCTCGATCGCAGTGGTCACGGTCATCTGACGAGTTCCGGCGCCCGGTTGTGACGCACGCACCGGCCCCGCAGCACGACCGCCACCGGAGCGGCCAGCCGGCCGAGGTCTTCCCGCGGATCCTCGTCGTAGACCACGGCGTCGGCCGGGGCGCCGGGCTCCAGCCCCCGCAGTCCGAGGCACTCGCGCGCGCTCCAGGACGCCGCCGCCAGCGCGTCGTGCGGCCGGACGCCGGACGCGGCCAGCGCGCGGATCTCGGCGAGGATCCCACCGTGCGGCAGGGAATCCGTGCCCGCCAGCACCCGCACCCCGGCTTCCGCCGCGGCTGCGGTCAGCGGGGCGTGGACCCGGGCGCCGGAGAGGTACCAGCTCCGCTTGGGGCCGTCCGGCCACCCTTCCGCGCGCACCAAGCCCGCGTTGATGACCGACAACGTCGGCGTCAGCGCCGTGCCCTGCGCGGCCATCCGCGCCAGCAGGTCCGGGTCGAGGCACATGCCGTGCTCCAGGGAGTCGACGCCCGCCGCGACCGCCGCCGCGCCGCCTTCCGGGTGCTGGCTGTGCACCGCGACCCGCCCGCCGGCCGCGTGGACCTCACGGACGACGGCCGCCAGCACGTCGGCGGGGACCGCGGAATCGCCGACGCGCCAGTCCGCGACGATCTTCGCCCACCCGGTCCGCGCGGCCTGCGCCGCGGCCAGCGCGGGCAGCTCGGCGTGGTCCGCGCGGCGGCCCCAGCCGTCGAAGAACTGGCCGTGCTGCGCCAGCCACGGGCCGGCGTGCCGGGCCCGCGGCACGTCGGGGTCCTCGCCGAACCACGGCGGCGGCTCGCCCGGCAGCCCCGGCGACCGGATCAGCGTGACCCCGGCGTCGACGTGCTGGTGCAGCTGCTCCCGCAGCACCTCGTCGTCCATCGGCTGCCCCGGCTCGGTCGCGCCGGGGTGGGTGTGCGCGTCGACCAGGCCGGGCACGAGCCAGCCCTCGCCGGCGAGCGTCGCGCCCGGGACCGGATCGGTCGTCCAGCGGTCCCCGTCGGCGTACAGGTCGACGTATTCGCCGTGCGGCAGGGCGTACCCCCGGATGCGGATGACCACCACACCGAACGTACCCGCGTACGCACCCGGTCGTAGCCGCAAGAGCCGTACGTCGGCGGACGACCGCGACGGCCGGAATCCCGAGGATGGGAGACGTCGAAAAGGAGGCGCCCATGAGGCTCAAGAGCCAGGCCCGCAAGTGGTGGCTGGTCGGGCACATCGTCTCGGCGGGCTTGTGGATCGGGATCGACGCCGTGCTCGGCATCCTGGTCTGCACCGCGCTGCTCACCGACGACCCCGCCGTCCGTGCCACCGGCCTGGAGGCACTCGGGCTGTTCGCCGTGTGGCCGATGTTCACCACCGCGCTCCTCACCCTCACCACCGGTGCCGTGCTCGGCCTCGGCTCGAAGTACGGCCTGGTCCGCTACTGGTGGGTGGCCGCGAAGCTCGCGGTCAACGTCCTGATGGCAGTGCTGATCCTCTTCGCGCTGCGCCCCGGGATCGACGTGGCCACCGAGCAGCCGGAAGGCCTGCTCTACCCCGTGGTCGTCGCCCCGGCCCTGCTGCTGTTCGCCAGCGTCCTCGCGGTCTTCAAGCCGTGGGGCCGCCTCCGGAAGGAATCCCGTGACCCATCCCGTGGAAACGACCTCGCTGACGAAGCGCTACGGACCGGCCGCCGCGGTCGAGGACCTGAACCTCTCGGTGCCCGCCGGTGAGGTGTACGGCTTCCTCGGCCCCAACGGCGCCGGCAAGACGACGACCCTGCGGATGCTGCTCGGCCTGATCCGCCCGACGTCCGGGAGCGTCCGGGTGCTCGGCGCCGAGCCGGGCCCGGGCAGCCTCACCCGTGTCGGCGCGCTCATCGAAGGCCCCGCGTTCTACCCGTACCTCTCGGGCCGGGCGAACCTGCGGATCTTCGCCGACCACGCCGGGGTGCGGCGGACCCGCGTCGACGCCGTGCTCGACGTCGTCAGCCTCACCGACCGCGCCAAGGACCGGTATTCGACGTACTCGCTCGGCATGAAGCAGCGGCTCGGCCTCGCCGCGGCGCTGCTGAAGGACCCCGAGCTGATCGTCCTCGACGAGCCGACCAACGGCCTCGACCCGGCCGGCATGGCCGACATGCGGGTCACCCTGCGCAAGCTCGCCGCGGACGGCTGCACCGTGCTGCTGTCCAGCCACCTGCTGACCGAGGTCGAGCAGATCTGCGACCGCGTCGGCGTGCTCGACCGCGGGCGGCTGGTCATCGAGACCACCGTGGCGGACCTGCGGGCGGGCGGCGCGCTGCGCGTCGTCGCCGAGCCGCTTCCCCAGGCCCGCGAACACTTGCGCCGGCGGTACGGCGGCGTCCGCGTCGACGGCCGGGCGCTCGAACTCGACGTCGACGCGGGCGAAGCCGGGCGCGTGAACGCCGGGCTCGTCGGCGCCGGGTGCGTCGTCAGCGAGCTGCGCTGGCGCGAACCCGACCTGGAACAGACCTTCCTCGCCCTGACCGGAGGTACCTCCGATGCTGCGTGACATCCGAGCCGAGCTCCTCAAGCAATCCCGCCGTCCCGCGAGCTGGCTGCTGCTCGCCGTCGCCGTCGTGCTGACGCTGACCTTCGGCTACGCCATCCCGTACGCCGGGCTGAGCGGGGCGACGTCCGGGCCGCCCGGCTCGAACCGCGGGCTCGCCGCGATGCTGCCGGACGCGTTCGTCGGCAGTGCGCTGGGCGGGCTGCCGATCTTCGTCGGCGCCCTCGCGCTGATCTTCGGCGTGCTGGTCGCCGGCAGCGAATACGGCTACGGGACCTGGAAGACCGTGCTGGTGCAGCACCCCTCGCGGATCGCGGTCTACAGCGCGAAGCTCGTCACCGTCGCGCTCGCCGCGCTGGCCGTCGTGCTCACGTTGTTCGCGGTGACGGCGGGCGCGAGCGCGCTCGTCGCGGCGCTGCAGGACCAGCCGCTGACCTGGCCGCCGGTCCTCGACGTCGTGCGGGGCCTCGGCGCCGGCTGGCTGGTCACCACGATGTGGGGCGCGCTCGGCGTGCTGCTCGCGATCGGCCTGCGCTCGGTCGCGCTGCCGATCGGGCTCGGCCTGGTGTGGCTGCTGGCCGTGCAGAACCTCCTGGCGTCGATCGCCGCGCCGCTGCTGGACTGGGTCGCGCAGCTGCAGAAGGGGCTGCCTGGGCCGAACGCGGGCGCGCTGGCCGCCGCGTTCGGGGCGAGCGCGCCCGGGGTCGGGCAGATCGTCGGATCCGGGCAGGCCGCCCTCGTCCTGGCCGGGTACGTGATCGTCTTCGGCGTCCTCGGCGGCTGGCTGCTGCACCGGCGTGACATCGCCTGAGCGCCCGGTGCGGTGCGCTTGTGCCCGGTCACGCCCGGTGTAGTGTTTGCCGGTCCGACCGGCGGCCGCGACCACGTGAGGTGCCATGACAGTGCGGCGGTACCCGGTCGCGATCCTGCTCGTCGTCCTCACGGCGGCCCTCGTCGTGGTCAACGGCTTCGCGTTCTGGGGCGACACCTTCGCGCTGTGGATCGACGACGCCATGCAGCTGAGCGCGGGGATCGCCGCGGTCGTCTGCGGCGTCGTCGTCGCCCGGCGGGTGCGCGGGCACCAGCGCTGGTGGCGGGTACTGGTGGCGATCGGCATGGCCGGCTGGTCGCTCGGGCAGTGCGTCTGGTCGTGGTACCAGCTGGTCGACGGGCGCGGGCTGCCGTCGCCGTCGCTGGCCGACGTCGGCTACCTGAGCTTCCCGGTGTTCGCGCTCGCCGCACTGGTCACGCTGGCCAGGGCCCGGGTGCGGCCGGACCGCGAACGCTTCCAGCCCGCGCAGTGGACGGCGCACTTCGGCGTCGCGGTGGTGCTCGACGGCCTGATCGTCACCGGCTCGCTGTTCATCCTCACCTGGACCGCGGCCCTGGCGCAGCTGGTCCGCGCCACCGCGCCGGACAAGCTGACCTGGGCCGTCGCCATCTCCTACCCGCTGTCGGACCTGGTGATCGTGGTCGTGGCGGTGCTGCTGGTGGTGTTCGACCGGGTGGACCGGCCCTACCGGGCGAACCTGCTGCTGGCCGCGGTCGGGATCGTCGCGCTGGCCGCGTCCGACAGCGTGTTCGCCTACCTGGTCAGCATCGGCGCGGAGAGCATGAAGCCGTGGTCGGACGGTGGGTTCGTGCTCGGCCCGCTGTTCATCGCCTTCGCGCTGCTGGCCACGCCCGGCACCCGGCGGCGCGACGACGCGAACCAGCCGGTCGGGATCGACTGGTGGCAGCTGGCGCTGCCGTACGTGCCGGTCACGGCGGTCGCGCTGCTGATCACCGTGCAGGTGGTGGCCGGCGCGGGCCCGGACGCGGTCGAGGTGTACGTCGGCGTGCTCGTGGTGTTCCTCGTGCTCGCCCGGCAGCTGCTTTCCCTGCTGGACAACAGGTTGCTGCTGCGCCGGGTGTACGAAGGCCAGCAGCAGCTGACCCACCAGGCCTACCACGACCCGCTGACCGGCCTGGCCAACCGCGCGCTGTTCGCCGACCGGCTGGACCGGGCGGTGGAGAACGGGCCCCGGCCGCTGGTGCTCATCTTCGTCGACCTCGACGACTTCAAGGAGGTCAACGACCGCTTCGGGCACGCGGGCGGCGACGTCCTGCTGCACGCCGTCGCCCAGCGGCTGCTGAGCTGCGTGCGCGCGGGCGACACGGTGGCGCGCCTGGGCGGCGACGAGTTCGCGATCCTCCTGGAGGGCGAGGTGGACGCACCGCAAGCGGTCGCCGACCGCATCCAGGGCGTGCTGCGGCGGCCGTTCGCGGTGCACGGCACGCTGGTCCCGGTCCGGGCGAGCATGGGCCTGGTGGTGCCGGACCCGGCCGAACCGCTGATCACGTCGGACGTGCTGCTCGGCCGCGCCGACACGTCGATGTACGCGGGCAAGCGGCTCGGCAAGGACACCACGGTGGTGTACCGCCCCACCGACGACGGCCCGCCCGACTTCCCCGCCGCCCTGCGCCGCGCCGACGGCGGCCTCCCGGAGGGCTTCTGCCTGGTGTTCCAGCCGATCGTCCGGCTGCCGGACGCGACCCCGGTGGCGGTCGAGGCGCTGGCCCGGTGGACCACGCGCGACGGCACGTCGGTGTCGCCGGAGACGTTCGTCCGCGCGGCCGAGGGCGCGGGCCTCGGCGCGGAGCTGGACGCGCTGGTGCTGGACCTGGCCTGCCGCGAGATCACCGCGGCCGGCGTCGACCTGACGGTGCACGTCAACGTGTGCGCCAGCCGCCTCGGCGCGGCGGCCCTGGAGCAGAGCGTCAGCGCGAGCCTCGCCCGCTACGGACTGCCCGCGGAGCGCCTCGTCGTCGAGATCACCGAGACGGTCCCGGTCCCGGACCTCACCGCGGGCGCCGCCGCGATCCGCCGCCTGCAGGACCTCGGCGTCCGGGTGGCGCTCGACGACTTCGGCGCCGGGTACAGCTCGCTGACCGTGCTGCACGCGCTGCCGGTCGACCTGATCAAGCTGGACCGGGCGCTGACGACCGGCGTCCGGCCCGACCGCGACGCGGCGCTGTGCCGGTCACTGGTCGGGCTGTGCCGCGACCTCGAGGTGGCGGTGGTCGCCGAGGGCATCGAGACGGCCGAGCAGGCGGAGCTGGTCACCAAGGCGGGCTGCCCGACCGCCCAGGGCTACCGGTTCGGCCACCCGGCCCCGCTCTCCTCGCTCCGCCTGTCCGCCACTCCGCTCACCGCGGGCTGAAAGCGCCTAGTCCGCCTTCACCCCCGGCGGCAGGACCCCGAAGATCGTCGCCGTGGAACCCGCGCCCCGCCGGTTGATCGGGCCGCCCGCCAGCACCCACGCCCCCGTCGTCGGCAGTGCTTTCAGGTTCGCCAGGATCTCCAGGCTGATCCGGTGCCGCCGGTAGACCAGCTTCGACACCGTGTACGTCTCGTCGGTGCCGACGTCCGGGCTGAACGTGTCCGTTCCGGTGCCGCCGCGGCGGCCGAGCCGTCCCGTGTCGATCAGCCACTGGACCGCGGGAATCGAGAACCCGGGCTGGTGCAGCACGCCGTCCGCGCCGGTGTTCGGGTAGGCCGGGGTGCCCCACTTGGCGTCCCAGCCGGTCCACAGCACGACGACGCTCTCGTCGGGGATCCGGCCGTTGCGCCGCTCCCACGCCTTGAGGTCGTCGATCGTCACCGCGTAGTCCGGGTTCTGCGCCGCCTTCGTTCTTACGTCGATCTTCACCGCGGGCCGGAACAGATCGGCCGGGTCCATGTCGTCGGCCAGCGGCTCGCCGGTGTTGAAGTGGCCGGGCGCGCCCCAGTGCGTTCCGGTGTGCTCGCCTTCGCGGACGAACTGCAGGTAGTAGCCGTCGTCGGGGATGGTGGCGATGGTTTCCAGCTCGAAGGCCGGGTCGCCGGGGAAGACGTTGGTCGTCGCCGGGTCGTTGACGTGCGACAGGTTGACCAGGTTGAGCTGGTCGAGCCGCACCGGCGGGGCCGCCTGCGCCGTCCGCCCGGACAGCGCGGCGCCGAACACCCCGGCCAGCCCCGCGGCCAGCACCCTGCGTCTCATCGGCATGGGGATCACCTTTCCCACCAGTGCCGCCCGTGCGGCGGCTCGCTCGGTCCTATCACCCAGGCTCGGCACAGCCAAGGAGTTGCGCGAGGATGGAGGGCATGGACGACTCCGAAGACCGCGCCGACGACGGCATCCTCGACCCCGAGGACACATTGGACGACCGCGACGAACTGGCGGAGGGGTATTCCCCGCCCGAACGCGCGCAGGCGACCGAAGGCTGGGGCACCACCGCCCGCGAGACGGCGGAGGGCGAAAGCTGGAAGGCGCGGCTGGCCCGTGAAGTACCGGACGTCTCGTCCGACGACGACGGCCTCGGCGACAGCGAGGACACCGACGGCGAGCTGGTGGACGACGAGGTCGGCGACGTCCGCGCGGGCCGGCTGGTCGCCACGGACGAGGGCTTCGGCGAGGACAGCGACGAAGAGCTGTACGCGTCGGACGCGGGCATCGACGGCGGCGCGGCCTCGGCGGAGGAAGCCGCCGTCCACGTAATCGACCCCTCCCGCCGCTGGTGAGGTGACGGAACGGACCCGGGGTTCGAGGGTGCCCGGGCCCGCTCCGCCGGACGCCGGATCGACGGCGGCCGGTGGAGTAGGCGGCCGCCACGGGGAAAGACGATCCGGCCCGCGGCCGTGACAGGGAAACACGAACCGCCCCCTCGACGGTTCGTGCCGTGCCACCGACCCGTGCCACGGTGCCGGACGGGCCTTGCGCGGACCTTTCCCGCCCCTTTCCGGGTCGGTTACAGTGGGCGCCCGGGCGGGCACGGGGAGGGAAATCGGTGCGGTTCTGGCTGCTGGGCGAGCTCGACGTCCGCGCCGGCGACCGCGCCGTGGAGATCCGGCGGCCCCGCCTCCAGGGGTTGCTCACCGCGCTGCTGACCGATCTGAACAAGGTGGTGCCCGCCGACGTCCTCGCCGAACGCGTCTGGGGCGAGCGGCTGCCCGCCCATCCGCGCAATGCCTTGTACAGCTACGTTTCCCGGCTGCGGACGGCACTCGGTGAAGCGCTCATCACCCAGCGCTCCGGCGGCTACCTGCTGACAGCGGACCCGGAAACCGTCGACCTGCACGTCTTCCGGCGGCTGCTCGGCGAGGCCGGCGCGACCACCGACGACGAAGCGAAGGCGGCGCTGCTGACGCGGGCATTAGCCCTGTGGCGCGGCGATCCGTACGGCAGCCTGGACACGCCGTGGTTCGTGAACCAGCGCGAGGCACTGGCGAGCCGCCGCCTCGGCGCGCAGCTGGACCTCGCCGACGTCGGGCTGCGCGGCGACCGGCCCGGCGACCTCGTGCCCGAGCTGACCGCGCTGGCCGAAGCCCACCCGCTGGACGAACGCGTCCGCGGGCAGCTCGTGCTCGCGCTGCACCGCGCCGGCCGCCAGGGCGACGCCCTGCGCGAGTACGACCGGATCCGCCGCCTGCTGGCCGAAGAGCTCGGCACCGACCCCGGCGCGGCGCTGCGGCAGGTGCACGACCAGGTCCTGCGCGGCGATCCGCGTCCGCGCCCCGCCGCGGCGAGGCCAGTGCCGCACCAGCTGCCGGCCGCCCCGGCGTCGTTCGTCGGCCGCGCCGCCCTGCTGGCCGAGCTCGACCGGGCCGCGGAAACCGCGGGACCGGTGGTGATTTCGGCGATCGGCGGCGCGGGCGGGATCGGCAAGACGTGGCTGGCGCTGCACTGGGCCGCCGGGAAGCTCGCCGAATTCCCGGACGGACAGCTGTACGTGAACCTGCGCGGCTTCGACCCGGTCGCCGAGCCGATGCCGGTTTCCGTCGCGGTGCGCGGATTTCTGCACGCACTCGGCGTGGACGGCGCCGCGGTGCCCCCGGATCCGGACGCCCAGCTCGCGCTGTACCGCAGCCTGCTCGCGGGAAAGCGCGTTCTGATCGTGCTCGACAACGCCGCCGACAGCGCACAGGCCGCTCCCCTGCTGCCCGGCAGCCCCACCTGCCGCGTGCTGGTGACCAGCCGCAACCGCCTCGGTGGCCTCGTCGCGGCGCACGGCGCCCGGCCGGTCCCGCTGGACGTGCTGTCCCCGCAGGAAGCGCGGGAACTGCTCGACCGCCAGATCGGCCCCGACCGGCTCGACGACGAAACGGCGGCCGAGCTGATCCGCCTCTGCGCCGGGCTGCCGCTCGCGCTGGGCATCGTCGCCGCACGCGCGGTCACGTCACCGGAACTTCCGCCGTCGCTGCTGGCCGAGGAACTGCGCGACCAGGCCGCACGGCTGGACGGCCTGGACGCGGGCGAAGCCGGACTGAGCCTGCGGACGGTGTTCTCCTGGTCCCTGCGCCACCTGACCGACGAGGCTGCGGCGTTGTTCGGCCTGCTGGCCACCGCGCCCGGCCCCGACATCGGCCTCCCCGCCGCGGCGGCACTGGCCGGCCGCCCGCCCGCGGCAACGCGGAAGGTGTTGCGCGCACTGGAAAACGCGCACTTGCTGACGAGGACGGCAAGCGGCCGCTACCGGATGCACGACCTGGTCCGGCTCTACGCGGCCGAGCGGACACTGCCGGGAGCCGCCCGCGACGACGCGCTGCGGCGCGTGACCGACTTCTACCTCCGGACGTCCTGGCACGGCCACCTCGCGATCGAGCCGCTCCAGACACCGATCCCGCTCGAGCCGCCGTTGCCCGGAGTCGAAGCCCAGCGGTTCGACGGCCAGTCCGAAGCGGTGCGCTGGTTCGCCACCGAGCACGCCTGCCTGACCGCCACGACCGAACTGGCGGCCGAGCGCGGCTGGCACTCGCAGGTCTGGCGGCTGGCCTGGCTCCTCAACGAATTCCGCGCCCGCCAAGGACAATTGCGCGAGCGAGAAGCCGCGGGCCGCCTCGCACTGGCGGCGGCGGAGCAGCTCGGCGACGTCACCGCACAGCTGATCGCGTACCGGATCCACGCCAGCGCAAGCATTTTCGCGGGACACCCCGAAGTCGCGCTCGAGTGCCTGCCGAGAGCGCTGGCGCTGGCCGAGCGCGCGGGCGACCGGCTTCAGCAGGCCCACCTGCACTACGTCCTGGCCGGCGCGCGGGAGTACCACTCGAAGGACTACCGGGCCGAACTCGAGGAGTGCCAACGCGTTTTCGAGCTGATCGAGCCGGACGACGCACCCCGCCTCTACATCAGAGCCCTCGACCTGGTCGGCTTCTGCCACCTCCAGTGGAGCGACTGGCACCAGGCCCGCCACTGGCTCGATCGGGCGGCGGCGGTGGCGCGCAAGTACGGCGACCCGGACGGCGAAGCGCACGCACTCGGCAACCTGGGTTTTGTCGCCCTGCGCAGCGGAGACTGGCCCTCGGCCGTCGAAAACCTGGAGCGGGCTGTCGAGATCCTGACGAGGATCGGCAACGAGCGCCACGCGACGTTCTTCCTCGTCGGCCTCGGCGACAGCTATCGCATCGTGGGCCGCGAGGACGATGCGCGGCGGGTGCTTCATGATGCGCTCGACCGTTACCGGGCGCATCCGGAAGGCGCGCAGCTCAAGGAAGTCGAGGCGTGTTTCCTCGCTCTTGAGGGTTGATCATCACCACCTGATCGTGTGATGAACGTCTGTTCGTACGCCGGTAATCTTGTTGCGTGGACAGAGAAACGGTGTGGCAAGCAGACGCGGAGGCCTTGGCCGACCGCCTCCGCAGCCTGCTCACCGTCATGCGGTCTGCTGAAGCGGAAATCGGTGCGCTGCTGGTGGAAATCGAATCCCGTGGTGCGCTGGAACTATTCGGCTACCGCTCTGCCGCCCGACTCTTAGAACACCTCGCCGACCTACCGCGCGCCGCCGCGGACAAGATGGTCAAACGCGCCCACGCCCTGCACCCCAGCCACTCTCTCGACGCCACCCCCGCCGTTGCTCCCGCCACCGGTGTCGCTGCCCTTGCTGGTCGGTTGAGCACCCCGATGATCGACACCATCATCGACGCCGTTTCCCGGATCCCCGCCTCCCACCGCGACACCGCCGAAGCGGACCTGCTGGCCTTCGCCGCCGAGGGCGGCCACAAACAAGTCGCCGCCCTCGGCGCCCGCATCCTGGCCCACCTCGACCCCGACGGCACCGCCCCTGAGGACACCGAACCCGCCACCCCGGTGCGGGAACTCTCCCTGCGCCGCAAACGCACCGGCACCTGGGAACTCACCGGCCGCTTCGACGACGAGACCGGCACCCGCGCCAGCGCCCTCCTCGACGCCCTCGCCGAACGTCGCGGTGCCGATGATGGCCCAGACTTCCGCTCCCCGCAGGAACGCTACGGCGACGCCTTCTCCGACGCCCTCGACCTGGCCCTCAACTCGCCCGACCTGCCCACCCAGGCCGGGGAACGCACCCACGTGATGGTCGCGGTGTCCCTGTCCGACCTGCGCTCCGGACTCGGCCACGCGACCTTGGGCGATACGGGCCTGACCTCCGCCGCCGAGGCCCGGATCCATGCCTGCGACTGCACCCTCATCCCCGCGGTCCTGGGCACCGCCAGCGAACCGCTGAACCTCGGCCGGGCCCGCCGCCTCATCTCACCCGGACTGCGCCGCGCCCTGTTCCTCCGCGACCGCGGCTGTGCGTTCCCAGGCTGTCACCGCCCGCCCCGGCATTGCCAGGGTCACCACATCCGTCACTGGTCCGACGGCGGCCTGACCGATCTGGCCAATTTGGTCCTGTTGTGCGGCCACCATCACCGGTTGCTGCACCGGTCGGGCTGGCAGGTCCGCATCGCCACCGACGGCCACCCCGAATTCCTGCCGCCGCGGTTCTTGGACAAACGCCGAAAACCCCGGCGCAACAACATCCATCAGCCCCTGCCATTCGCAGCCTGAAGATGGGACAGGTCCGCAGCCACCGGCTACGGGCCTACACCCACGTCCACACCTACAGGCAGGCCGCGCCAGGACCGCCCACCCCGCAGCCGGTCAGCGCACCACAGCCCACCCGACCTCCCGCAGTCCGTCCTCAGCCGCAGAGCCGAAACGGCAGCCACTACAAGACCGAAGCAATCCGGGCCCGCACCCGGCCTCACCAATACGAGCCGACCACAGAACACTCACCACCGGGCAACTCGCCCCCGGCGCCGCAGCAATGTTCGGACCGGGCCGAACGGCACGCACTGACGGCCGCCGACCACTAGACCCGGTTGTACTCCCGCACCGCGTCGAGGTACTCCGAAATCGCGTCCCGGTTCCGCAGCAGGCATTCCGCGCGCCGCGCCATCCGGTCGCGCTCCGCCTCCAACGTCGCCAGCATCTCCGGCGTGGCGTCCGGAAAATAGATCGCCCGCGGCTTGTCGAGACACGGCAGGATCTGCTTGATGATCCGGGTCGGCAGCCCGGCATCGAGCAACCCGCGTACCTGCAGCACCCGATCGACCGTCGGCTCGTCGTAATCGCGGTACCCGTTCGCCCCGCGGGAGGCGATGATCAAGCCCTGTTCCTCGTAGTACCGGAGCAGCCGGCGCGCGGTTCCGGTGCGTTCCGCCAGTTCGCCGATCCGCATGTGCGCCACCTCACGTAGACCTTCACACGTATGTGAAGGTTTCAGCATAACCGCATGACGATCTCCAGCACCCGGACGGCGACCCCCGCCCTCCTCGCGTTGACCACCGCCGCGTTCGTCACCGTGCTCACCGAGGCGCTGCCCGCCGGGGTGCTGCCCGGGATGAGTGCCGGGCTCGGGGTCGGCGTGGCCGCCGCGGGGCAGGCCGTCACGGTCTACGCGCTCGGCACCGCGCTCACCGCGATCCCGCTCGCCGCGGCGACCGCCGCCTGGTCCCGCAAACGCTTGCTGCTGGCCGGAGTGGCCGGGTTCGCCGTGGCCAACACCGTGACCACCCTCTCCTCGGACTACGCGCTGACGATGGTGGCGCGGTTCGTCGCCGGGATCGCCGCGGGGGTCGTCTGGGCGCTGCTCGCGGGGTACTCGCGGCGGCTCGTCCCGGACGCGCCGGGCAAGGCGATCGCGACCGTGATGGCGGGCATTCCGCTGGCGCTGTCGCTGGGCATCCCGGCCGGGACGTTCCTCGGCGACCTGCTCGGCTGGCGCTGGGCGTTCGGGGTCATGTCGGTGCTCGCGGCCGTCCTGCTGGCCTGGATCGCCACCAAAGTCCCCGATCAGCCCGGGCAGGCAGGCGGCCGGATCCCGGTCCGGCGCACGCTGACCGTGCCGGGCGTGGCACCCGTACTGGCCGTGACGCTCGTGTTCGTCCTGGCGCACACCGTGCTCTACACCTACATCGCGACCTTCCTGGCCCACGCCGGGCTCGGTGGTTCGGTCGACGTCGTCCTGCTCGTGTTCGGCGTCGCCTCGATGGCGGGCATCGGGATCGTCGGCGCGGTGATCGACCGGGCGCCGCGCACGCTGATGGTGTTCAGCACGGTCCTGGTCGCCGTGGCCGCGGCGCTGCTGGCGATCTTCGCCGCCGGCCCGGCGCTGGTCTACGCCGCCGTCGCGCTGTGGGGACTCGGCTGGGGCGGGGTCCCGACGTTGCTCCAGACGGCCGCCGGCCGCGCGGGCGGCGGCGCGGCGGACAACGCGCAGGCCATGCTCGTCACGCTGTGGAACGCCGCGATGGCCGCGGGCGGGGTGGCCGGCGGGGTCCTGCTCGACGCCGCCGGGCCGTCGTCGTTCCCCTGGACGCTGCTGGTCCTGCTGCTGCCGGTGCTGGCCGTGGTGCTCGGCGCGCGGCGGCACGGGTTCCCCGCGTCCTGAGTGGACGAAGGGCCCGGGCGCGCTCGCGCCCGGGCCCTCCAGCTTCTAGCAGCGGCCCGCGATGGCCCGCAGCAGTTCCGCGTTCGCGGTGTCGCCGGACAGCTCCCAGGCGAACACGCCGCCGAGCCCCTGCGACTTCGCGTAGCCCGCCTTGGCCGAGGCCGTCTCGGGCGTGTCGTAGCTCCACCACTGCGAGCCGCACTTCGCGTACGCCGTACCGGCGACCTTCCCGTTCGCGGGGCAGGTCGTCTTGAGGACCTTGTAGTCCTCGACGCCCGCTTCGTACGTGCCCGGCGCCGGGCCGGTCGCGGTGCCGCCGGGCTGCTTCTGCGTTACGCCGTCCCAGCCGCGGCCGTAGAAACCGAGGCCGAGCAGCATCTTCGACGACGGCACGCCCTGGTGACGAAGCTTTTGGACGGCCGCGTCCGCGTAGTACCCGGCGTGCGGGATGCCCGGGTAGGACCGCAGCGGCGAGTGCGGCGCGGTGGGCCCGGTCGGCTGGCCGCCGGCGACGAAGTAGTCGTACGTCATGACGTTGTACCAGTCGAGGTACCGGCTCGCGCCGCCGTAGTCGGTGGCGTCGATCTTGCCGTTCTTCGAGCCGTCCGCGGTGATGGCGGCGGTGACGAGCTGCCGGTGCCCGAACTTCGCGCGCAGCGCCTTGACCAGTTCGGTGAACGCCTTCGGCCCGCTGGTGTCGCAGGTGGCGCCGCAGGCGTTGGGGTACTCCCAGTCGATGTCTATACCGTCGAAGACGCCGGCCCAGCGCGGGTCGTTGACGAGGTTGTAGCAGGATTCGGCGAACGCGGCCGGGTTCTTCGCCGCCTCGCCGAAGCCGGCCGACCAGGTCCAGCCGCCGAACGACCACAGCACCTTCAGCTTCGGGTGCAGCTTCTTCAGCTCGAGGAGCTGGTTGAAGCTGCCGTGCAGCGTGCCGCTGTCCGCCTGGCCGCTGACGCTCGTGGCGGCGTCGTAGGGCATGTCGTGGTCGGCCCACGGGTCGCCGACGGCGCAGCCGCCACCCGTCACGTTGCCGAAGGCGTAGTTGATGTGGGTCAGCCTCGCGGCCGAACCGGACGTTTCGATGTCCTTGACGTGGTAGTTGCGCGCGTAGACGTCCCAATCGGCGAAGTAGGCCATCACCTTGCCCTGTGCCTGCCCGGCGTCGGCGGGCGGCGCGATGACGGTGGCGCCGGCGAGCGCCAGCGCGGCGACGACGATGCTCTTTCTCATCCGGCGCACGTTAACAGGTCCAGACCACTGCCGACCAGAGCGAAACGTTGGGGTCAAAGGGTTTCCCGGTACCCCCGCAGCCGGGCGCGGATTCACGGCGTGCGATGATCGGCGGATGACCGAGTTCGGCTGCGCGCGCTGCTCGGGCGCCGACGCCCTCACCGCGCTGGCGTTCTGCACGACCCGCCTGCGCGAAATCCACAGGTTGGTCGAACGCTCGCATTTCGGTATTTCGCTGCGCGAATGCCCCGAATGCGGCCAGGCTTTCGCCGCGATCTTCACGGAATTCGTCGACTGGAAGGGCGGGGAGGACGCGCAGTACTTCGACTTCGTCCCGCTCACCACCACCGAGGTGACGTCGTTGGCGGCGCAGGGGTCCCGCGTGGACCTCGCGGAGCTCGGCGCGCTCGGCAGCGTCCGGCGGCGGCTGTCGTCGAGCTGGCCGACCGGCGAGGAGAAGCGGATCGGCTGGCGGACGGACTCCCTTTCGGTGCGCGAAGGCTACTGAGCCAGCCGGAGGATCGCGGCGGCCGAACGGTCGACGTCGGCTTCCGTCGTCGACCAGTTGGAGACCGAGATCCGCAGGTAGCGGCGGCCGCGCCAGGTGGTGCCGCCCAGCCAGCAGGTGCCGTCGTCCTGCACCTTCCGGACGAGTTCGTCCGTTCCGTCCCCGAAGGACACCAGGACCTGGTTGAGCACGACGTCGTTGGCGATTTCGGCGCCGCCCTCCTCGAGCCGGTCGGCGAACCGGCGCGCGAGCCGGCAGCAGCGGTCGACGAGTTCGGCGACGCCGTCGCGGCCCAGCTCGCGCAGCGCCGCCCAGACCGCGAAGCCCCGCGCGCGGCGGGAGGACTCCAAGGTCAGGTCGCCCATGCCGGCGAGTTCACCGGCACCGGCCAGGTAGGCGGCGCGGTAGGCGATCGCTTCGGCGTGGACGTCCGGCCGGGCGCAGAAGACGAACCCCGAGTCGTACGGGACGTTCAGCCACTTGTGGCCGTCGCAGGCCCAGGAGTCGGCGAGCTCGACACCGTCCAGGAGCGGCGCCGTGGCCGGGTTCGCCGCGGCCCACAACCCGAAGGCGCCGTCGACGTGCACCCAGGCCCGGTGGGCGTGCGCGGCTTCGCAGGCGGCGCGGAGGTCGTCGCAGGCACCGGTGTTGACGTTGCCCGCCTGGAGGCAGACGATCACCGGCCCGCGGCCGGCGTCCAGTGTGGCCCGGAGGTCGTCGACGTCGATGGCCCCTTGCGCGCCGGCGGTCACCGGCTCGATCGCGCCGGTGCCGAAGCCGAGCAGCCGCAGGGCGCGGTCGATCGTGGCGTGCCGTTCTTCGCTCGCGACGATCCGGACTCGCGGCGCGCCGGCGAGCCCATCGCGTTCGACGTCCCACCCGGCTTCGGCGAGGACGTGGTGCCGCGCGGCGGCGAGCCCGACGGTGTTCGCACCCTGGCCGCCGGTGACGAACCCGGCGGACGCGGTGGCCGGGATGCCGAGCAGCTCTTTGAGCCAGCGCCCGGCGGTGTCCTCCGCGGCGGCCGCGGCCGGGGAGAGCACGGCGTTGAAGGCGTTCTGGTCCCACCCGGCGGCGAGGACGTCGGCCGCGGTGGCGGCGGGCAGCGCGCCGCCGATGACGAACCCGAAGAAGCGCGGCCCGGCGGTGGCGACGAGCCCGGGGTCCGCGACGCGCGCGAGTTCTTCGAGCACTTCGGACGGTGGGGTCGGGCCGTCCGGGAGGGGACCACCGAAGGCCGCGGGAGCCGCCCCGGTCACGACCGGCCGTTCCGGGAGACCCGCCCGGTAGTCGGCGGCCAGCTCGGCGGCACGGATCAGGAGGTCACGCATCTCGTCCACGCGCCGACTGTAGACCGGGCCCGGACACCGGGATGCCCTCGATTTTCTCCATGAGCACGTTGCCGCGGGAACAATCCCGGCCCTCCCGGCGTAGCGTCCTGATATGGAGATCCCGCTGAACACCGACCGGCTCGTGATCCGGGACTGGACGGTGGACGACGCCGAAGCCGCGTTCGCCGTCTACGGCGCGGAAGACGTCACGCACTGGCTCACCCCGGCCATGGACCGCGTCGGCGACATCGGCGCCATGCGCGCGGTGCTGCACGCCTGGCAGGAGGCGCAGCCGAACCTGCCGCCGCCGCGGGGCCGCTGGGCGATCGAGCGCAAAGAGGACGGTGCCGTGATCGGCGGGCTCGGCATCCGGCTGCTGCCGCCGTTCGAAGAGGACCTCGAACTGTCGTGGCAGCTCAGCCCCGGTGCCTGGGGCCACGGGTACGCGTCGGAAGCCGCGTCGGCGCTCATCGAGTGGGCCTTCACCCAGGACACCGAGGAGCTCTTCGCGGTCGCGCGGCCGAACAACACGCGGGCGATCGCCGTCGCCAAGCGGCTCGGGATGCGGTGGGTCGGGGAGACCGACAAGTACTACAACCTGCGGCTGCAGGTGTACCGGATCCGGCACACCGACCTCATCGGCTGACCGGCTCCAGCAGGAAGACGCGGATTTCGCGGTGCTCGGCCCGCACGGCGTACCGGTCGTACGCGGGCCAGTACGCGGCGACGGCGTCCCACATCTCCCGGCGCTCGTCGCCGGTCAGGAGGCGGCCGGTGACCGGCACGGTCCGCCCGTGCCGGGTGACTGTGGCCGCCGGGTGCGCGAGGAGGTTCGCCGACCAGGCCGGGTGGGTTTCGCCACCCCAGTTCGAGCCGATCACGACGTAGCCGCCCGCGCGCTCGACGTACAGCAGCGGCACCTGCCGCGGCTCGCCGCTGCGGCGGCCCGTGGTCGTGAGCAGCAACGTCCGCAGCCCGACCGCCGCGCCGACGCCGACCCGGCCGCCGCTGATCCGCAGCAGCACCCGGTCGGCCGGCACGAGCGCCCGGCCCACGGCGGCGAACGCCCTGCTCTTGCCGAACCCCGCGAACACCCCGCGCAAACCAGCCACGGTCGAACCTTAGGTCACCACGGCGACGGCGCCGGCGGCGCCACGACCGGCGGCCGGTCGTCGCAGGTGATCGTGTTCGGCAGCAGCCACGGCGCCAGCCAGCCACCGTCGTTGCCGCCGAGGTCGGTCAGCGAGAACTCCGAACCGGTCGGCGGGAAGTTGAACGACCCGCAGTTGTTGACGCCCACCGCGCCGACGTTGCGCGCGTCGACGTTCCGGAACGACGCCGACCCCGCCGACCGGGCGCTCAGCACCGACGTCCCCGTGCCGTCGACGCGCAGGTCCGCGAACTTCAGCCCGGTGATCGCGTACTCGTCCTTCACCGGGAAGTCGCTGACCAGCATGATCGCGTTGTAGGTGCTGTCGAGGAAGTGGTCGCCGGTCACCTCGACGTCCGCGGCGATGTCCTTTTCCAGCGCGTAGAACCAGATCGCCCCCAGCCCGATCTTCCAGTTCAGCTCGAACGTCCCGGCCCGGACGGTCGTGTTGTCCGTGATCCGCAGCGACCCGCCGAAGGCCTCGGCGCCGAACCGCGAGCCCACCTGGATCGCGCTGCCCTCGCGGATCGGGTCGGCGACGAGGTTGCCCGAGACCGTGTTGTCCACGCCGCCGTACAGCGCGATCCCGTTGGCCAGCACCGGGGTCTGGATCGTGTTGTGGTCGAACGTGTTCCGCGCGTCCTGCGCCTTCTCCGACCACATCGCCAGCCCGTCGTCGCCGGTGTTGCGGACGAAGTTGCCCGCCACCAGCGAATCCGTGACTCCGGTGTGGAAGTTCAGCCCGTCGGCGATCTGGTCGGCGATGACGTTGTTCGTGACGCGCGTGTTCCGCATCGGCCCGTCGAACCAGAGGCCGACCTTCGTGTGGTGGAGGTACAGGGAGTCCACAGTGGAGTCACTGAGCGCGCCGCCGATCGCGTTGACTTGGTCGGTGTCGACGCGTTCCCGGACGTCGCCTTCGATCGCGAAGCCCGACAGGTGGACGTCGTGGCTGCCCCCGGCGGTGGCTTCTTCGCCGTAGACGCCGACGCCGTGGCCCTTGAGGATCGTGTACCAGCTGCCGGCGCCCTCGATCGTGACGTCGTCGACGATGACGTGCCGGTTGACCTGGTAGGTCCCGGGCGGCAGGTAGACCTTCAAGTGCGCGCGGCGCGCGAAGGCGATGGCGCGGTCGAGGGCGTCGGCCGAGTCGCGGTGGCCGGTCGGGTCGGCCCCGAAGAGCAGTGCGTTGACCGCCAAGGGAACCACGCGTGGCGGCGCCACCTGCTCGGAGTCGAGCAGGTCGACGACCGTCCACGCGGCACCGGCCGAGGCGGTGAGGCGCACCTTGTCCCCCGCGCGGTACGACCGGCCGAGCAGAAGCCGCTGCTCGTCGTAGAAGTGGCTGGGGCGGAACGGTTTCGCGAGCACCGGCGCCGGCGTGGTCGCCGCGGGCACGCAGCCGCACTCGGTGATCCACCAGTCCGGGTGCAGCAGGTCCGCGTCCGGGTCGTTGCTGAACGGGTATTGGTTGTACAGCCACGAATACTGCGACGTCAGCGTCATCCGCTGCCGGTGGCCGCCGTTCACCGTGACGTCGAGGGGCGCCGTTATCCCGCCGCCGCGCGGGGCGTCGGGGATGCTGTAGCGGACGGTGATCGCGTTCGCCGCGGCGGGCAGCGTGAACTCGACGTACTGCCCCGGTGCCAGGCGGACGGCCCGCCGTCCGGACGCCTCGGAAGGCAGCGTGTACGCCGAGCGGTCGGGCCCGATCACGACACCGTCGGTGCGCGCGTTCTCCGCTTCCTGCTCGAGGAAACCGACGGCGGCGCCGCGCCCGGCGACCAGCGCGGGGTCGAGCGCGGCGCGCGTCACGACCGGCCGGTCGGCGGCTGCCGCCGGTGCCGCCACCGAGACGAGCGCGGTGACCACGGCGAGCGCGGCTCCGAAGGTGCGTCGCGACATCCAGGGCCTCGTTTCGCCGGAGGGACTGCGGCGGAAGATTAGGCCACGCTCGCGCATCAAACAAGACTTTGCCCTGAACTTGCAAGAAGAAGTCGATTCCTTGCGTTCGGTTTCTTCTGGCACAGTTCAGGCATGACCCGTCCCGAATCCGCCGCCGAAGTCTTCGACGCGCTCGGCCAGGACTACGAAACCGCGTACCGCACCGCGACCGCCCAGCGCGCGGCGATCACCGACCTCCTCGCGGACCTGCCCCCGGAGGCGAAGGTGCTCGACCTCGGCGCGGGCACCGGGCGCCCCACCGCGGAGCTCCTGGTCGCCGCCGGCCACGACGTCACCGGGTACGACGTCGCGCCGAAGATGGTCGAACTCGCACGCACCCAGGTCCCCGCCGCCCGGTTCGAGCTCGGCGACATGCGCGAGCTGTCCTTCGAGCCCGGCAGCTGGGACGCGATCACGGCGTTCTTCTCGATGCTGCAGCTCCCCCGGACCGACCAGGAAACGATGATCGGCCGGCTGGCGACGTGGCTGAAGCCGGGCGGCCTGCTGCTGTTCGCCACCGTGCCCGCCGACGTCGACGGGGTCGACATCGTCTTCATGGGACACCCGGTCCGCGCCAGCAGCTTCACCGCCGATGCGCTCGCCGAGCGGCTGCGGGGAGCCGGCCTGGAGATCATCCGCGAGGACCAAGCGGAGTTCGTCCCTGACCACCCCGGCGCCGCGGCCGAGCCGCACGTCTACCTGACCGCGCGCAAACCGGGCTGAGTTCGTCAAGACCTCACCGGCACGATCACCCGGCGGATATGAATTTTGCTCAAGTTCGTGCATGTCCCGGGCCGGGGACCCGAGCTAAAGTGAGGGATGGGCATCGAAGCTCTGGCCAGGCCGGTACCGCGCGAGCACCGTGAGCTCGTGCGCGAGATGCTGGCCAGGCTGCCGGAGTTCGCCGATCGGCTCGCCCGCCTGCTCAGCGAAGAGGACGAGTTCTACCGCCAAGTCGAGCACGTCGCGCCGGGCGAACTGCGCCAGGTCTGCCGGGCCAACCTCGAACGAGCGCTGACCGCGCTGGTCGAAGGCCGCGGCCTCGCCCTCGACGCCGCCCGCAAGACCGGGCTCGTCCAGGCGCGCCAGGGCATCCCGCTGCCGGCGGTGCTGCGCGCGTTCCGGATCGGCGGCACCTTCGTCTACGAAGCCCTGCTCGAACTCGCCGGCCCGGAGTTCCTCAACCCGACCCGGACGATCGAGATCAACTCCTACGTCTGGAAGGCGATCGACCTCTACTCCGACGCGCTGACGACGGCGTACGAAGAGGTCGCAGCCGAGCCGTCGCACGCGAACGCGCGGCTGCTGGACGACCTGCTGCGCGGGCGGCTCGCGAGCCAGGCCGACATGGAGTCGGCGGCGCGCGACCTGGGCCTGCCGACCGCGGGAATGTTCGTCGCGGTGGTCACCGAGCGCATCGAGCCCGAGGAGCAGGACTCCGTCGAAGCGCTGCTGCGCGCCCGCCGCTGGCGGTCGGCGTGGCGGCCCGGCGGCGAGGCCGGCCTGGTCGCGATCGACCGGATCGAGGACGTCCGGCGGCTGCGCGAAGTGCTGGGATCGCTGCCGGTGGCGGCCGGGATGAGCCGGCCGTTCAGCGGGTTCCCCGACGTCCCGGACGCGCTGCACCGCGCCCGGATCGCCCGCCGCTCCCTGCCGTCGGCGACCGCGGGCGTGGTCGTGTTCGGCGATTCGCCGGTGACGACGCTGGTGGCCGCGGCCCCGGGGATGGCCCGCGACGTCGTCCGCTCCGCGCTGTCCGGGGTGCTCGCCCTGCCCGGCGCGGAACGCAAGGTCCTGCTCGACACGCTGCTCGCGTGGTTCGCCGGCCACGGCTCGGCGAAGGAGGCCGCGGACCGGCTGTTCGTGCACCCCAACACGGTCCGCTACCGCCTGCGGCGCGTGCAGGAACTGACCAAGCGCACCCTGACCGACCCGGTCGACGTCGGCGAGCTGTACGTCGCGCTGGAGTCGGTGCGGCTGGACCCGGAGCTCGACTGACCTATTGACTTTCGATAGATATCGAGCGATATTCGTCGCATGATTCCCGAGAAGTGGGCCGTGCGCGCGCTCAGAGTCTTCCTGGTGCTGCTGTTCGGCGTCCTCGTCGTGTTCCAGACGCTGTCGCTGCCGGGCGGGATCGCCTACACGACGTCGCAGAACCCGAACGACGCGAACCTGCGCTGGCCGCTGACCGCCATCGCGGTGTTCCTGGTGCTGTGCGTCGAGGTCGTGCTCGTCGCGACGTGGAAGCTGCTGACACTGGTCAAGAACGACCGGATCTTCACCCCCGCGTCCCTGAAGTGGGTCGACGTGATCGTCTGGGCGGTGGCCGCCGCGTGGCTGGTCTTCGTCGGCATGCTGCTCTTCGTCGGCTTCAACGCGGACGACCCGGGGATGCCGATGGTGCTGTTCCTGGTGACCGTCGCGATCACGGTGTTCGGCCTGCTCCTGATCGTGATGCGGGCCCTCCTGCGGCGGGCCACCACACTGCAGTCCGACATGGAAGCGGTCATCTGATGCCGATCGTCGTGCGCATCGACGTCGAACTGGCCAAGCGGAAGATGAGCGTCGGGGAGTTCGCCGAGAAGGTCGGGCTGACGCCGGCGAACGTGGCGGTGCTGAAGAACGGCCGCGCGAAGGCGGTGCGGTTCAGCACGCTGGAAGCGATGTGCCGGGTCCTCGGCTGCCAGCCGGGCGACCTGCTGGAGTGGGTGGAGGAGGACCTCTGACGGCTCGCGCCGGTCAGGGTTCGGTCAATGCGGCACCCAACCCGAGGCAACGACCCCGAGCAGGAGGAGTACTTCGTCAGCCGGCTGTGGGAGGCCGGCGCCTTCCTCATGGGCCGCAACACCTACGAGATCATGGCCGGGTACTGGCCCACCAGCGACCACCCGTCCGCCAAGGCGATGAACGCGATCCCCAAGGTCGTGTTCTCCCGCACCCTGACCAGAGCCGACGACTGGCCCGAAACCCGGATCGCCAGTGGGGACACGGCGGAGGAGATCGCCAAGCTCAAGGCCGAGCCCGGCAAGGACCTCGTCGCCGCCGGGGGTACCGCGTTCCTGCACTCGCTGATCAAGCTCGGGGTGGTCGACGAGTACCGGCTGTGGGTACTGCCCGCCGTCACGGGCAAGGGGGCCGCGCTGTTCCCGGAACTGCCCGAGGCCGTGAAGCTGCGGCTGGTGAAGAGCACCGCCTTCCCGTCCGGGACCCTCGAACTGGTTTACGCGCCCGCCACGTCCTAAGCCGCGTCCGCCTCGACCAGGCGCGCCAGTTCCAGCAGCGTCCCCTCGAAACCCGGGCCCGCCGTCAGCTCCACCGTGAGCGGGGCCCCGCGCCGGTCCGTGCCGACCGGGAGGGCGACCGCCGGTTCCGTCCACTGGGGACTATGGGGAGCGGCCGAAACGACCACGTCCGGGCGCACGCCGCCACCGCGGCGGCCCGCGTCGAGGTCGAGGACCACGTTGCCGTGCAACGAAAGCAGGGCCGCGACGTCGGCCACCGCGTCGCGCAGTTCGCGGTCGGCGATCGAGTCCGAATGCGCGCCGATCGCCGCGCGGGAGGGCTCGGCGCCCAGTCTCGGGACGAGACGGGCGAGGTCGCCGGGGGCGCACGTCAGCACGCGGATGCCCGGCACGCCGGCCAGGGGGTCGGTGATGGTGATGCCCGCGCTCGCGGCCGCCGCCACGATCCGGGCCCGCCAGCGCGCGGTGGCCGCGATGGCGACCATCGAAGGGTCCTGCGGTAGCAGCGAATTTCTCCTTTGCTCTCCGGCGCGGCGGATACGGGACCGTCCGATGGTGGGGCCATGCCCGTTGTGCCCGGGAACAAACATGTTTGGTCGCTTGGTCCGAACGGCGGCGCCCATGCCACCTTCCGGTCGCACGCGGTGGCTGTGACCGCCGGTCACACTTTGACGCGCGACGTGGCGCGGGCCACTATCCGTGCACTGATTACCGCCGGGTAATTTGTGTCCGCAGTACGACCCTGGAGGACCGTTGCGACGAGCTTTCGGCCTGATCTTGCTGGCACTGGGGGTGTTCGCGGCCGCCGGGGCGGTGCTCCTGCCGACCTATGTGTACCCGAAACTCGCCAAAGTACCGCTGGACCAGGATTCGACGTCGGTGCTCGAGGGCACCGCGAGCAAGGTCCTCGCCGTCGTCGACAAGGGCCAAGGCCCGGTCAGCGAGATCCGCGAGAACGCCAAGCTGACCGCGATCGCCCACGTGCAGGCGAACTTCGCCGCGCCGGAGATGCGCCAGGACACCGACTACGCGGTCTGGCTGCTCGCCGTGCAGGTCAGCGACGACGCCGACGACACCGTGGTCAGCGCGAGCAAGCGGCAGGTCTGCTTCGACCGGCGCACCGGTGAAGGCTACGACCCGCGCGGGGACACCGATCCGCCGTGCGACGCCAAGAGCAGCTTCGTCACCGAGCTCAAGGACAAGGCGGACAAGAACGGCGAGAAGCCGGCGGAGACCAACGACTACAAGGCGCAGCCCGGGCTGAACTTCAAGTTCCCGTTCGGCACCGAGCAGAAGGACTACCAGGTCTACGACGACAACACCGGCGCGGCGGTCACCGCGCGCTACACCGGCACCGAGACGGTGAACGGGATCGAGACCTACAAGTTCGTCCAGGACATCCCGGACACCAAGCTCGCGACGAAGTCGGTGCCCGGCTCGCTCGTCGGCTCCACCCTGCCGACCGCCGACGCGGAGCTGTACTACCGCGGCGTCAACACGATGTGGGTCGAGCCGGTCACCGGGATCCAGGTCAAGCAGCAGCAACAGCAGCACCAGGAGCTGCGCACCGGCACCACGCCCCCGACCGTCGTCTTCGACGGCACCTTGGCCTACAACGGAAAGACCATCTCGCAGATGGTCGACCAGGTGAACGCGAACAAGGGCAGGCTCGAGTTCCTCTCGACCACCGGCCCGCTCTGGCTGGGGATCGGGGGTGGTGTCCTGATCATCGTCGCTATCGTCCTGCTCGCCCGCCGGCGCCCGGCCGAGCCACCCGCGCCGCCGCGGCGGCGTCAGGTGGCCTTCGCCCGCACCTAACGCTTTTTCAGCACCAGCACCAGGTTCCACGAAGCGATTTCGCGGAGGCCGGGAATCCGCACGATCCCCATCGCCCAGCCCGGGTGGTAGCGCGGGTACCCGGCCACCAGGTCGGCGAGCGGCGTCGTTTTCGCCCAGCGAAGAGCGGCGCCGACGGAAACCGGGAAGAGGCTTTCCCCGAATTTGTTCTTCGGCTGCTTCCCGAGTTTCCGAGCATAACGCTGCCGGGCGTAGTATCCACCCAAGAAATGCCACGGCGCGGTCTCGTGCCCGCCCCACGGTGAATACCACGGGGTGAACGAGGCGAAGACGGTGCCGCCCGGCTTGGTCACGCGGCACATCTCGTCGAGCATGACCCACGGCTCGGCGACGTGCTCCAGCACGTTGGAGGAGTAGCAGACGTCCACGGATCCGGTGCGCACCGGCAGTTCCGTGCCGCTGGCGCGGATCATGTTCTCCCCCGGCTCGCCGCGCGCGGACAGCTCGCCGACGTCCGGGTCGAGGCCGAGGTAGACCGCGCCGGCCGCACGGAAGGCGTCGGAGAAATACCCCGGACCGCCGCCGACGTCGAGCACCGTGCGCCCGGAAAGCGGCGTGTGGGACGCCAATTGCCGGACGGAGTCGTCGGCGAGCGTGGAATAGAAGCCGTCGGGGTCGGTCTGCTCGGTGAGGAACGCCCGGAACAGCGTCACGGAACGGCCGAGCGTGGCGCGGTGGGGCCGCGCGGTCGCGGAGAGCACCGGATTACCTACCATTGAACCGTCGCTTTCCCGAATACGTTCATCTACTGTGTACGCACCAGTAACCTAGCACCGTCGCTACAGTTGGGATAACCCGATGGAACGTCCTCGTGTGCTCCTCGTCAACTGGCGCGACACCGGCCACCCCGAGGGCGGCGGGTCGGAGCGGTACGTCGAGCGGATGGCCGAAGGACTCGCGAGAGCGGGCTACCGGGTCGAAATCCAGTGCGCGGCCTACCCCGGCGCGACCGCGGGCGAATGGCGCGACGGCGTCCGCTACCGGCGCCGCGGCGGGAAGTTCGGCGTGTACGCGCACGCGTTGCGCGCGATCCGCCGCGCCCGCGCCGATCTCGTCGTCGACGTCCAGAACGGCATGCCGTTCTTCGCCCGGCTGGTGGCCGGCTGTCCCGTGCTGGTGCTCGTGCACCACGTCCACAAAGAACAGTGGATCAGCGCGCTCGGCGAGGCGCTGGGCCGGGCGGGCTGGTGGATCGAGTCGCGGCTGGCGCCGTGGCTGTTCCGCAAGTGCCGCTACGTCACCGTTTCCGAGGTCACCAAGGGCGAACTGGCCGGCCTCGGCGTCGAGCCGGAGCGCGTCGCCGTGGTGCCGAACGGGCTGGACGCGCCACCGGTGTGCGAATCGGAGCGGGCTCCCGAGCCGACCCTGGTCGCGGTGAGCAGGCTGGTGCCGCACAAGCGGATCGAGCACGCCATCGACGTCGTCGCGCGGCTCGCCGGGCGCTGGCCGTCCCTGCGGCTGGAGGTCGTCGGCCAGGGACCGTGGGACGAGGTGCTGCGCGCGCACGCGGCTTCGCGCGGGGTCACCGACCGCGTGGTGCTGCACGGCTGGGTCGACGAGCGGGCCAAGCACGAGATCCTCGCCCGCTCCTGGCTGCACCTGTGCCCGTCGGTCAAGGAGGGCTGGGGCATCGTCATCATGGAGGCCGCGGCGCACGGCGTGCCCTCGGTCGCCTACCGCGCCGCCGGCGGGGTCGCCGAATCCATTGTGGAGGGCCGCACCGGCCTGCTGGCCGACGACTTCGACCACTTCACCGCGCAGGTCGACGGCCTGCTCGCGGACGGCCTGCGGCGCGCGGAGATGGGCCTGGCCGGCGCCGAGCGGGCCGGGACGTTCAGCTGGGACCGCAGCGCGGCCGAATTCGCTTCACTGGTGCGGGAAGTCTCCGGGCAGCCGGCGCCGCGGCCGCGCGTCTTGGCCGGGGCGCCGGAACTCGCCGAGCCGCGGCCCTGACGTCAGGCTTGCGTCTTGAATGACTCATTCAGGTCTTCGGAGGTCCTGAATGAGTCATTCAAGACGTGGGGGCGAGCGGGCTACCGGCGGCAAAGCGACCGAGCCGCGGCCCTGACGTCAAGCTTGGTCCCGCACCGCGTCGCCGAACTCGCCGAGCAGGCGAGCCGCCGCAGGCGCGTCGAAGTCCTTGCGGCGGGCCCGCACGGTGACCGTGGTGGTACCGCCGGTGGTCGCCGCGCCGAACGCCACGCCGGACCGGCCGCTCGCGGCCGGGTAGAACGCCAGTGAGTGCACGGTGTCCCCGGTGGACACGAGGCCGAGGTTCGACACCAGGAACGTCGAACCCAGCCGGCCGGCCAGCAGGCGCGTGCCCAGCCGGGCGACCCGGCTGCTGCGCGCGGGGAAGTCCGGCTCGGGCGGCTGCGCCCGCAGCAGCCCGCCGACGTCGGCCGCGCGGGAACCCAGCCGCAGCCGGAAGAACGCGCTGTCGTGCACCGGTTCCGGGGCGGCACCGGAACGCCGTGACGCGCCGAGGGCGGCCACGACCCGCGCGGTCCGGGCGCCGTGCGCGCGGTTCCAGCGTTCGGTGGCGCGGGCGGCGGCCGTGACGAACCCGGGAGCGCCGAGGCGCAGCCGGGGTTCGTGCCGCGCCGCGAAGACGTCCCCTGAGGACGGCACGGCCCGATCCGGCACGATCCGGCCCGGCGGCGCGAAAAGCGCCTCAGCGAGCCGCTGGAAGGCCGAAACGAGGAAGGGTTTGCCGCCGCCGCGTGCGCCGATCCCGGTCGCCCCCGAGGAAACCGGGACGTCGAGGAGGATGCCGAGCAGCGCCAAGAGACCGAGGCCGTCGAGCGCGCCGTGGTGCGCGGCGACGAGCAGTGTGGGCGGTTCCGCGCGGACAGCGACGCGGACGAGCGGCGCGGCGCGTTCGTAGGGCTGGGAAGCGAACCGGTCGCGGACGGCGGGCAGGTCGTCCGCGAGTTCGATGCCGGGCACGGCACCGAGGTGCGGGTACTGCTGGATCGCGGCCGCCAGGCGCGCCCGGAGCTTTTCCGGTTCCGGTGCGGCCGCGGCGAGTTCCGCTTCGAGGAGGATGCTCCAGGAAACGGTGGGGTCGCCGTAGAGCCCGACGACGCGGTGGGCGTGGTCGGAGGCGAGCCGGGTCACGCCGTCAGCGGTCCCCGTAGATCTTGCCGGGGTGATCGGCCGGGTTGTACTTCACCTGGGCGTTGAGCTTGTCCTGCACCTGGGCGGCGGTGTCCGGGTCCGCGCCCTTGACGAGGGCGAACCCCGCCCCGGTCGCCACCCCGCCGCCGATGATGACGGCGACGACCGCGCCGATGACCGTGCCCACGTGTCACTCCTTCCGCGGCGGGGAAATCCTGCCGCGGCCCAATGTACGCATCGGTAACATGCGGCACAACAGTGCGACGCACAGCAATCCCAGCGCTACTCCGTTCGCCACCAAGGCGGGCGCCCACGAAATCCCTTTCACCGGCGGCACACCCGGAGTCCGGTACAGCGTCAGCCATTCACCCGACCACACCGGCGTCGCGTCGGCGAGCAACCGCGGGTCGACGTAGCCGGGGGTCCCGTGTTCGACGAGGACCCAGCCGATCCCGGCGGCGGTGAGCTCCCGCGCGGACGTCGCGGCGCGGACGTCGCCGATGCGCGGGTCCTCGCCGGCGATGCGCTCGCGCCCCACTTGCAGAGTGTCGTCCATCAGCACGGGTTTCGGCAGCGCGCGCGGCGCCGGGTCCAGCTGGGTGCGGTCGTCGTTCCAGGCGAACCCGCGGAACGCCGAGAGCGGCAACGCGAGCACGTCGCCGGGGCGGTCACCGAGCACTTCGGACACCGCCCGCCAGTCGTCCGGGTACTGCGCGGTGCCGAGCCGTCCCCAGCCACCCCACGCCAGGTCCGGCATGGTGACCAACGGGAGCGCGATCGCCGCCGTCGCCAGCGCGATCCGGCCCCGCCCGGTTTTCAGCTTCGCCGCGGCGGCTTCCACGGCCAGCGCGAAGCCGAGCGCGAGCGGCAACGCCCACCAGGCCACCCACTTCTGGGCGTCACGCAGGAGCCCGGCGCCGGGCAGGTACCGCGTCGCCGCGGTCAGCAGCGCGGTTCCGCCCGGCAACGTCGCCAGGGACGCGAGCAGCACACCCGTGACGCCGAGCAGGGACAGCGACCAGGCCGGCGCCTTCCCCCACCGCCGCGCCAGCGGCCACAGCCCCGCCACGGCGATCGCGACGACGACCAGCGTCAGCACCGGGACGAGCGGCATGGCCCGGCTGCCGGGCACGGTTTCGGCGTTCCAGATCCCGCCCAGCCCGAGCACGCTCAGCAGTGCGGGGCCCCAGCTTTCGGCGCGGGCGCTGAACGCCGTCACCCCGGCCGGGTCGGAGAACGTGCCGCCGGCGTTGAGGAACGTGGGCACCAGCCACGGGAGGTTGAGCGCGACGGCGATCGGGATCGTCTGCCAGAGCCGCCGGGACCCGGCGGACACGACCATGACGGCGGCCGCGAGCACGCCGCCCGGCGGGGTCAGCACGGCCGCCGCGCTCGCGAGCACCAGCCTCGGCAAGGAATTCGGTTCGTGCGCGCGCACCGCGAGCCCGGCCGCGGCGATCCAGGGCAGGCAGGCGTAGGTCAGCAGCAGCGGCCAGTGCCCGATGAACAATCGTTCGGCCAGGTACGGCGTCCAGGCGTAGGCGGTCGCCGCGACGAGCCGCGTGCCCAGAGATCCGGTCGGGACCAGCCGGCCCGCCCCGAGCGCGGCGGCGAAAATGGCCAGCAGCAGGACGATCTTCTGGACGAGGTCGCCGGGCAGCACCGTGGTGGCCAGCGCGACGGCGGCGTCGGCGGGCACCGAACGCGGCAGGGTGCTGCCGAGCCCGAAGGCGTCCGGCACGAAGTATTGCCGGGGCGCGAACACCATGTCGTAGCCGAGGGTGAACCCGCGGCGCAGCAAGGGCGCGCACACGGCGAACGCGAGCACCGCGGACCACGCGGGGAGCGCGAACCGCCTGCCCGGTGCGTCCACGGCCCTTCCTTTCCGGTGCTCGCGAGGTTATGGTCGCTGCTCATTACTCGCCGGTAATGGGAGCCCGCCGTTGAGCGTAGCCACCGAAAGCCCGGCCCGGACCGGCAACCGGGTCGCGGCGATCCTCGTCTCGCTCGCGCTCGCGGGCAACAACGCGGCGAGTTACGTGCTCAGCCTGGTGGCCGCGCGGCTCCTCGCACCCGGCGCGTTCGGCGAGCTGAGTTCGCTGCTGGCGGTGCTGGTCATCGGCGTCGTCCCGGCGATGGGGCTGCAGACGGTCGTCGCACTGCGGGTGGCCCGCTCGGCCGAACCGGCCCGGGGTCCGCTGTTCGCGCTCGGCCTGGTGACGAGCGGGATCGTCGCGACGGCGGCGTTGACGCTCAGCCCGTTGCTGGTGCTCCTGCTGCACCTGGGCTCACTGACGCCGGCGCTGCTGGTGACGGCCGCGCTCGGGCCGTTGACGCTGCTGGGGTTGTTCCACGGGCTCCTGCAGGGCGCGCACCGGTTCGCGCGGCTGGCCGGGCTGATCGCCCTGGAGGGGTTCGGCAAGGTCGGCGGTTCCCTGCTCGGCCTGCTCCTGACCGGATCCACGACCGGCGCGCTGGCCGGGACCGCGCTCGGTTCGCTCGCGGTCGTGGTGGCGGGCTGGCAGCTCTGCGGCCGTCCCCGCCCCCGCTGGGCCGACCGCCACGGCGGCGAAGTGCTCCATACGGCGCAAGCGATGCTGGCGCTGGTACTCCTGGTGAACCTCGACCTGGTGCTGGCGCGGCACACGCTGCCGGCCGGCGCGGCGGGAGAGTACGCGCTGGGCGCGATCGTCACGAAGATCGCGTACTGGCTGCCGCAAGCGGTGGGCGTGCTGGTGCTGCCGCGGTTCGCGGCGGCTTCGGGACGGCGGCGGGTGCTGCCGGTGGCGCTGGCGGTGTGCGCCGGCCTGGATGCGTTGGTGCTGCTGGTTTCGGTGGTCGTCGGGCCGGCGTTGCTGGCGGTGATCGGGGGATCCCGCTACGCCGGGAGCACGATGCCGGTCTGGCCGTTCGCGCTGGCGGGGTCGATGCTGGCGCTGGTGCAGATCCTGCTGTACGCGCGGCTGGCCGACGGGGACCGCCGCGTGACGGTGCTGATGTGGACGGCGGTGGCCGCGGAGGCGCTGCTGATCGTTGCGTGGCTGCACGGCTCCGCCACCCAGGTGGTGACGGCGGCGGCGTGCTGCGCGGGCGGCCTCGCGGTGGCCGGCGCGGTGCTCGAACTGCGGGCGCGCCGGGTGGGCCCGCGGTGTCTTGAATGAGTCATTCAGGTCTTCGGAGGTCCTGAATGACTCATTCAAGACGTCGGCGAAGCCGCCGGGGCGGTGGGATTCTCTTTGCGCGTGAACCAGTCCACGCACGTCGACACCATCGCCGCCGCGGCCAGGAGCAGGGCCGCCTGGGTCACCGGGCCGTACGCCCACTCCTGGCCGTGGCCGACGATCCGGCCCGTCACCGAAACCGCCGCCGCCACGGCCATGCCGCCGAACGCCAGGTACCGGGGTGCCCGCTCGGAGAACTGGCGCACCAGCAGGCACGCGATCAGCAGCACCACCGGCAGCATCCCGCCCAGCGCCACCAGCAGCCCGATCAGCACCACCGGCACCGCGGCACCACCCGCGACGACCGGGAACGGCCGCCGCCGGGCCGGCCAGGCCACGCCGATCAGCACCAGCAGCACCGCCACCGCGCCGATCAGCAAGCCCGTCCGGTAGGAGAAGTCCGGCGTGAACGCCAGCGAAACCTCCGCGCCCGCGCCGGCCGGGACGAGCCAGGCCTGCTGCCAGCCGTCCACGCGGGTGCGGGCCAGCTCGCGACCGTCCACAGTGGCCACCCAGCCCGCGTTCGCGTTCTCCGGGATCGCCAGCACCGCTTCCTCGCCCGGCCCGACCGTCACCGTGCGGGCCGTCGCGTCCCACTTCCCCACCCGCACGGTCCGGTGCACCGGCGGCGTGGAAGACGCCTTGGCGGGCCGCAGCCACAGGTCCTGGACGACGAACGAGTCCGACCGGTCCGTCCGCAGCTCGTGCCCGCCTTCCGGCAGCGCGACGCCGCCCTCGGAATCGCGGCACATCCGCAGCTCCAGCGGCCGGTGGGCGGTGATGTCGGCCAGCGTCCCCTGCACCGACGTCCGGTAGTCGAGGCCGTCGAGGTGGACGTTCGGCCCCGACCCGCACGGCACCGTGAACGCCGGGTCCGGGCCGGGCAGCAGCCCGGGCGTGCCCGACAGCTCCAGGCTGCCGATGCCGACGACCGCGCGGGCCGTGGGATCGTCGTCGTCGCCCGGCAGCACGAGCTGCAGCTGGTCGGTGTCCAGCGGTTCGAACGACGCCGACCCGCTCGCGTCGAGCTGGACCGTCCGCGTACCGGACCGGCCGACCAGCTGGACCTGCCGCGGCGCACGAGCCCCGCTGCCGGGCGAAACCCCGATGTGCAGCCCGGAAATCCGTTTCGGCGACGACCACCCGAGGGTCAGCGTCGGCCGCAGGTCCGTCACGTCCGGGCGCCACGTCGTGCCCGGATCGCCGTCCACGGCCGCGAAGCCCGCCGCCGCCGGGTCTCCGGCGAGCTGGGACGTCGAAGCGACCGTCACCCCCGGTAGCTGCACGGGGTTCCGGCCGCCGCCCGCGGGCAGCACCGAACCGCCGACCAGGTACGTCTCCTCGGCCGGCGTGCTGAACAGGCGCCGGATCCCGTCGGGCTCCTCGCCGTCGCGCGCGGCCGAAGCGTCGCACCGCACGGCGTCGTGCAAGGGAAGGCACGCGTACCGCGGTGACGCACCGCGCGTGAACGCGAAGCCGGGCGCCGGGCCGGCCGGCAGGTCCGCGGGCACCTCCAGGGCGCGCTGCGGCTCGGTGCCGGGGATCTTCAGCTCCGCGATCCCGACGTTGCCGTCCTGCCGCCCGACCACCAGCGACAGCAGCGTGATCCGCACCTTGCGGGTGACCCCGCCCGCGACGCCGTAGTTGTGCGTGCCCGCGCCGCGGATCACCTGCTGGTCGACCGAGCCGTTGTCGGTGGTGATCCGGATCCGGGTCGCCGGCCAGCCCACCCGGATGTCGTCCACCAGCTGCAGGTCCACCGAGGTCACCAGCCGCGGGGTGTCCAGCTCGACCTCGAGCCACTGGCCGATCGGCCCGGTGAACGACGACGAGTGCCACGCCGTGCGCGGGTCGCCGTCGATCGCGGCGAACGGCTGGTGGCCGGGGTCGGAGCCGCCGAACGCGTCCGCGAAGGACGCCGCCGTGGACGCCGTCACCGCGCGGATCCCCCGGTAGGCGGCGACGGTCTGGTGTTCCTGCCCCGGGAACGGCAGCACGTCACCCGCCGCACGTTGCTGGCGGTAGGCCTCGCCCGCGGTCAGCGTCTGGCTGAGGTTGTCCCGGACGCCGCCGACGTTCCGCTCGGCGCGGCGCAGGCCGTCGGTCACCAGGCGCGGCCCGCCGGGCGAGCCGCCGTCGCCGGTGAGCACCGCCGGCGTCGAGGGGTCGAGCTGGCCGGAATCGATCAGCGGCAGCAGGTTCTCCGGGCCGCCGCTCACCGTCGGTACGTCCTTTGTGGACGTCGCGGTGACGAGCGGCACCGGCCGCCGCACCTCGTAGACCTCGAGCGGGCCGAACGCCGCGGCCTTGGCGATGCCCGGCGAGCCGGCCAGCCCGGCGCGCAGGGTGGCGGTCGGCGGGGCGTTGGTCCGCTGACGCTCGATGTCGTCGCGCAGCAGCAGGAACCGGTACCCGGACCGCGCGAGCAGCGCGGCGAGCCCGGGATCGCCGCGGCCGTCGGCGAGCGCCGCGTCCACGGAGTCCATCAGCCGCGTGTTGCCTTCGGACCCCAGCGGGACCTGGTTGCGCACCGCCCACGGGCTCCTCGCGATCGCCTGCGCGGGCTCGTCGACCGTGCGGCCCCAGTCGTATTCGCCGAACCCGGTGGCCGGCAGCAGCAGCGTGCGCGCGTTCGGATCGGCCTTCGCGACGTAACCCATGGCGTCGTACCAGTAGCCGGGAACCTCGTCCCAGCCCGGGCCGGACCGCAGGTTCAGCAGCCACGCGGGCGCGGCCATCACCAGCACCAGCAGCAGGCCCAGCGCGGGCCGCACGAACCGGCGCACGGACTTCACCCGTGCCGGGCTCGAAATGCCGTGCACGAAGGCGAGCATCAGCGGTAGCCGCAGCACCGGCTCGAACTTGTGGACGTTGCGCAGCGGCGCGAGCGGCCCGTCGAGCAGGTGCCGGACCTGCTCGGCGACCGGGCTGTCGAGCGTGCCGACGTAGCCGATGGTCAGCAGGGTCAGGCCGGTGAGCACGCCGAGGACGAGGAACCGCCGCTCCGGCAGGCCGCGCCGGGTCAGGCCGAACAGGCCGACGCCGGCGACGAGCCCGGTGGCCAGCATCAGCACCGGGTTGTCGATCAGCGACCAGCCGCCGGGCCACCACGGCGTGCCCTGCACGACGTAGGCGACCCACTGGTTGGTCCCGCGCAGCACTTCGAACAGCGACATCGGCGCGGTGGTGTTCGTCGCGGACTCGATGTAGTCGAGGAACGGCAGGCTGTATTCGCCGAGCAGCAGCAGCGGCAGGATCCACCACAGCGTCACGCCGACGACGAAGACGAACCACCACAGGACGAGCTCGACGTGCTTGCTGGTCCACTTGCGCGTGAGCAGCCACAGTCCCGGCAGGACGAGCGCCATCACGACCATCGCGCCGTTGACGCCGCCCATGCACAGCACGGCCAGCGCGGACAACCCGGCCGCGCGCCGCGGTGACCCGATCGTCCCGGCCCGCACCAGCGGCACCAGCACCCACGGCAGCAGCACCGCGGGCAGCATTTCCGCGGACAGACCGCCGATTTCGGTCAGCATGCGCGGGGCGAGCGCGTAGCCGAGCGCGCCGATCAGCCGCGTGCGCTCGGAGCCGATCTTCATCGCGCGCACCAGCAGCAGTGCCCCGCCGAACGCGGCCGACAGCAGGATCGCGCCCCACAGCCGTTGCGCGATCCACGCGGGCACGCCGACGGCCTGGCACAGCGCGAAAAAGGGGCCCATCGGGAAGAGGTAGCCGTACGCCTGGTTCTGCAGCTCCCCCGCCGTGGCCTGGGGGTTCCACAGGTGCAGCGCGCGGCCCAGGAAGGCGAGCGGGTCGACGGCGAGGTCGAGCTTGGTGTCGAACGTCGTCTTCCCCGGCATCTGCAGGAACGACAACGTGGTCAGCGCCAGCACGATCCAGGTGCTCGGCCGCCGGAAGAACGCGCCCTTCCGGACGCGCCCGGAAGGTGGAGCGTCGTCCCGGGTTCGTTCGCGGGTGCCGGTTACCATCCGGTAGATACTAGGCGGAAACCTGGCTACCATGTGCCGACGATCCTCCGGAATTCAGGCAGGTGCGCCATCTCGTTCGAAGATGCCTGGGCTTTGGCCGAGCCGGTCAAGGGCTGGATGACGCGCGCGCAGGGCGAAGCGCTGTGGGAGGCCGCGAGCCGGCTGGAAAAGGGCGACGTCGTCCTGGAAATCGGCAGCCACCAGGGCCGGTCCACGATCGTCCTCGGCGCGGCGGCCCGCACGGTCGGGGCCACCGTGATCGCGGTCGACCCCTTCGTGGACGGCCGCCTGTTCGGCGGATCGCCGACGCGGCAACTGTTCGAGCGCAACATCCGCCGCGCCGGCCTGGACGACGTCGTCGAGCTGGTCGCCGGTTACAGCACGGAACTGCGTCCTCACTGGGACCGGCCGATACAGCTGCTTTACATCGACGGCAAGCACGACTACTGGACCTACACCGACGACCTGCGGTGGTCGGCGCACCTGCCACCGGGTGCGGAGATCCTGGTCCACGACTGCTTTTCCTCGATCGGCGTCACGCTCGGCACGATCGCGAAGGTCCTCTTCGGACGCCGATACACCTACTTGGACCGGGCGACGTCGCTGGCGCGGTTCCGGCTGTCCCCACCGTCCACTCGCGATCGGTTGCGAGTGGCGGCGCAGCTGCCGTGGTTCCTGCGCAACGTCGTGCTCAAGGTGCTGCTGCGCCTGCGGTTGCGGCCGGTCGCGCGCCTGCTCGGCCACGACAGCCCGTACGACCCCTACTGAGTCACGGGCGTGCCCACCTCGGCCTTGGCCACGCAGACCGGCGCGCCCGGGCTGGACAGGCGCACGGCGACGCTGTCGAAGAGCCCGTCCACCGGCAGGTACAGCGAGTGCAGCCCGGCCTGGAACCAGACCGGCGTGCGGTCCACCAGGCCTTCGCCACCGTCCGAAGTGTAGTAATCGAGCTTGAGCAGGTGCCGGCCCAGCACCGGTTTGTCCAGGCCGACGCGCACCGGGGTTTCGCCGATCGCGTAGCCGCAGTTCGGCACCGGCCCGGGAAGCCCGCGCGAAACCGGGTCCACGCCGGTGATCCTGTGCGGTGAACCGGTGGCGTCGAGCAGGTGCATCCGGCTCGTCGGCTGGTCGAAGTGCGTCCCGGGCAGCAGGCCGACCACCCGGGACGCGCGGGAGTCCGCGCCGAACCATTCGTGCACCACGTCCGACGGCACGAAGGTGTCGTAGAAAACCAGGTCCGGATCTTCGCCGACGGCGGCCCGCACGTTCCCGACGTACTGCCCCGAATGCTCGAACCGCAACGCCGGGGCCAGCCGCGAGAACCCGAAAGCGGAACTGGCGAGCAAAAGCACGCACAGCACTAGCGCGATCGGCCGTTCACGCTTTCCGCCGGACGGCGCAACTTCCGCGGGCGGCAGGAAAGCGAACGCGCCGCACAGGGCGGCCACGAGCGCCAGATCGGCGACGTACCGCGGGTCGTCCCCGGCCGACGGGCCGACTTCGCGCAGGCGGGTCAGCGCGAGCAGGGCGACGTCCACGGCGAACACGGCCGCGAGCAGTCCCCAGGCGCCCCAAGCCCGGCGTCCGCCGACCCGGCCGCCGGCGAGCACCACCGCCAGTGCGGCGATCACCAGTGCGACCACGACGAGGAACGGCGCAGGTGCCCAGGTCGCGCCCGGTCCCGGCCCGGACCACGGCCCGCCGGCCAGGCCCGGGAGCAAGGTGTCGCCGAGCATCCGGCCGGTCAGGTCGGCGACCGTGCCCGCCGACAACGGCGACGCGCCCGTCCCGACCTGGCTCGACGTCAGCGCGAAGAAGACCACCACGAAGGCCACCAGCAGCGCGGCCTGGCCCAGCCAGTAGCGGACGTGGTCGCGAAAGGACCGTCCGAGCAGGACGGTCACCACGGCCAGCAGCACCGGGATCACCGCGGCCTTCTCGTAGAAAGCGAGCCCGAACAGCGTCCACGCGAACGCGCCGAGCCACCAGCGGCCGCCGTCGGCCAGGTACCGGACGTGCGCGTGCAGTGCCCCGGTGGCGGCCAGCACGACCGGCACCACCTGGATGCCGAACGACCACCACAGCGTCGGGACCAGCAGCAGCGTCGACGCCGTGAACACGGTGAACGGCACCAGGATCGCCCACCGGCGGCCGAAACAGCGCACGAGCAGGCACCAGAAGAAGACCGTCGCGAGCGCTTTCATCAGCAGCAGCGGCAGCACGAGCAGCGGGAAGTTCAGCGGTGCCCACCAGGTCAGCACGGCGGCGAGGAAGAACCCGCCGGGCTGCAGGTGCCCGTGGTAGTCCTGGAAGAGGAAGCCGGGGTCGAACGGCCCGGCCGCGGCCGCCTGCCAGGTGACGACGAAGTCGTCCTGCGCGAAACTCCCGTGCAGCGCCGCCCACGCGTGCAGCGCCAACGGGAGCACGCCCGCGACGAACGCGGCGAGGACCACAGTGGACGGTCTTCGGATCACCCGTGGCGCGGGCTGCTCGGTTTCCGGCAACACGGGGTCCCTCACTTCTTGCAGGCGGGCGGCTGGCACATCAGCTTGCTCAGCGCTTGGTAGAAGACGTCGGAGATCTTGCGCGGGTCCGGCGTGGTGAAGGACTCGCCGCCGGTCGCGGCGGAGACCTGCCGCAGCTCGCTCGCGTCGATGTCCGGGCCGATGCCGATCCCGATGACGGGCAGCGGTTTCCGCGGGTCCTGCAGCCGGTTCAGCTCGGCGAGCAGGCCGGGCAGCCCGATCGAGTCGCTGTCCTCGTTGCGGCCGTCGGTGAGCACGACGACGACGTTGATCCGGCCGAGCTGCCAGTTCTGGCGGGCGTTCTGGTACGCGGCGAGGATCGAGTCGTACAGGCCGGTCGCGCCGCCGGGCTTCGGCTTGACCGCCTGCAGCGTCGCCACCCCACCCGCGGCGAGCTGCTGCGAGATCGACCGCATCGGCAGCAGTTCCTTGAAGTCCTTGGCGCCGTCGAGCTTGGTGGAGAACAGCCACAGGCCGATCTCGGTGGTGGGCTTGAACAACCCGAGACCCTGCGTCGCGGCTTCGAGGGTTAGGGCCATCCGGCTGCGGCCGGTGCCCGGGACGGTGGCGGCCATCGAGCCGGACACGTCCAGCAGCACCTGGACGCGGGCGCTGAGGTTCGCCCCTGCCCACGCCTGGAGCACGGCGTACGTCGACTCCGGTGGCGGCGGCCCGGCGGGGCGCGGCGCAGCGTCGGTCCGCGTGTCGCGCGGCCGGTCGCCGAGCAGCTGGCCCGACGGCGTCCGGAACCCGCCGTCGGCGAACGCTTTCGTCGCGGTCTGGTCGAGCAGGAGCCGCAGGAAGCGCTCGGCCGCCGACCGCGAGGCTTCCGACGCGCGCGGCAGCACGACGTACGGGTAGTCGAAGCCCGGCACCCCCGCCGCCGGGTACGCGGCGACGAGCTTGCGGGCCAGCACCGACTGCTCCGACGCCGGTGACGCGGTGTAGGGCTCCTTGACCGCCGACAGCTCGCGGATCTTCTCGGTGAACGCCGCGGCCGGATCGGGCGCGTCCTTGGTGAGCTGCTGGAGCGCGACGAGCGCGGAGATCGCCGCGGGATCACGGCCCGGATCGGGCAGCCCGACCGGGTTCGCCGCCAGGACGTCCGACCAGGACGGTGACTTCCCCGGCCAGCCTGCCTGTTTCGCGACGTCTTCGGTGAGCGCCAGCACCACCGGCGAACTCGCCACCGACTGCCCGGTCTCGGGCAGGTTCCACGCGCCGCCGTCGCGGGCCCGCAGCAGCCACGTGCTCGACTCCGGCACCCAGACGTCCGGGCCGGTAGCGCCGTTGGCTTCGAGGGCGGCGGCGGTGGCCGTCGACGCGCTCGACGTGACTTCGACGGCGTAGCAGTCCTGCTGCGGCACGGTCCCGGCGAGCGCGGTGAGCACCGGCGCGATGTCCGGCGCGGCCGTGACGCGCACCGGCGTGGTCGTGTCGCAGCCGCCGCCGGCCAGCCGGTCCTTGAGGTAGTCGACGCCGGCCCAGGCGAGCAGGGCGACCACGAGCAGCGCGCTCAGGACGACGACCCGCGCGTCGATGCGCCGGGCCCGCGCCGGGTGTGCCGCCATGCACGTCCTTCCGTGGTGAAGTGCTGGCAGCTTGCCAGCCGGGTGAGCGGGAAGCCAGTACCGGCAGCGGACCGTGACCATCGGTTCGTGAAGCCGTGGTGAAGGAATTGCGCCGTGCGGCCATTTTGGTGATTGACAAGAACTGCGTAACGTTTGCCGCTTGACGCCCGTCCCACTTGGGTAACATCACCATGGCGAATCGCGGAGACGATTTCGCCGTCCCCGAAACGGCGATGAGGCACCGAACGGAGACGCAACCCGTGCGCACGATGTACGACGCGGTCACGGCCGCGAACATCCCCGCCGACGCCCGGATGGTGGCGGGGTACATCGACAAGATCAAACTCGAACCCTGGTCCGCCGCCGACTGGGGACGCTTCCCCCAGGCCGTCAAGGTCACGATCGTCAAGAAGGCGTCCACCAACGACGGTCACGTCCTGGACGTCGAACCCGGCGACGCCACCCCCGGCGAAGCGCCGGGCTGGGTCCGGATGCGCCGCGCGGCGGGCGCGGACCCCACCGTCTACTGCAGCCTGGCGACCTGGCCGTCGGTGCGCTCGGCGTTCTCCTCCGCGGGTGTCGCCGAGCCGCACTACTGGATAGCGCACTACAACGGCGATCCCACGATCCCGGACGGCGCGATCGCCAAGCAGTACGCCGGCAACGTCGCCCCGGGCTACGACGTTTCGTCGGTCGTCGACTTCTGGCCCGGAGTGGACGGAACGGCACCCGCCTCGACTGGAGTGGAGATCATGGAGCGCATCACCGTCACCCCGCCGAACGGCGAGCAGAACGCCGTCCGCGTCTTCCTGTCCGGCAGCCCCGGCGCGGCGGTCGTCATCCGGCCCCGCCTCGGCGGCGACGGCTTCTCGAAGCCGATGTGGGTCGGTGACATCTTCGCGTGGGGCAACGACCACCAGGGCGTGGGCCACAACCCGACGCAGACGCCGGGGTACAACAACAAGCTGACGTCCCACCGCCGGTACGAGCTGCCGGGCGCGATCTGGGCGGACATCAACTACAGCTCGGCGGACCCGTTCGAGATCGACATCGTCGGGTAGCGCTCAGGCCGGTGGCAGCGCTCGGCACAACGCGTCGAGCGCTGCCGGGTAGGCCTGTTCCGGCGGGGTCGCGTAGCCGACCACCAAGCCGTCCATTGTGGACATCGTGGCCGCCGGATGGCGGAACGCGGCCAGGCCGTCCAGCGCGAGGCCTTGCCACGTCGCGGCTTTGAGCACGGACGCCTCCGTCCCCGGCGGCAGGCGCAGCACCGCGTGCAAGCCCGCCGCGATGCCGGTCGGCGTCACGTGCGGGGCCCGCTCGGCGAGCGCCGTCACGAGCAGGTCCCGGCGGCGGCGGTAGCGCTGGCGCATGCGGCGGATGTGCTTGTCGTACGCGCCCGAAGTCAGGAACTCCGCCAGCGTCAGCTGGTCCAGCACGCCCGCCCACGCCTCGCGCTCGCCCTTCACCGCGAGCACCGGGTCGACGAGGTGCTCGGGCAGCACCAGCCAGCCCAGCCGCAGCGCCGGGGACAGGCTCTTGCTGACCGAACCCGCGTAGACGACGTGTTCCGGGTCCAGGCCCTGGACCGCGCCGACCGGCTTGCGGTCGTAGCGGAACTCGCCGTCGTAGTCGTCTTCGAGCAGGACGCCGCCGGTCGCGCGGACGTGCCCGAGCACCGCGGTGCGGCGGTCGTGGTGCAGCGGGCCGCCGGTCGGGAACTGGTGGGCCGGGGTCAGCAGCACCGCCGGGACGTCGAGGTCTTCGACGCGCGCGCCGTGCTCGTCCAGGTCCAGGGGGACCGTCGGGATCGAAGCCGCGGCGAAGATCGAGCGGTGGAACGCGAGGCCGTAGGACTCGACGGCGAGCGGGCCGGGCAGCACCGCGGGGAACAGCAGCCGCAGGGCGTGCGCGAAGCCCGAGCACACCACGATCCGCTCCGGCGACGTCCGCACGCCGCGCGCCCGGGCCAGGTACCCGGCCAGCGCCTCCCGCAGTTCGCGGCGGCCGCGCGGATCGCCGGGGCCGAAGGCGTCGTGCGGGGCGACGTTCAGCGCGCGGCGCGCCGCGGCGAGCCAGTCGGTGCGCGGGAACGACGTCGCGTCCGGCTGGCCCTGGCGGAGGTTGTACCGGGCTTCCGGCGCGGACGGCGCTTTCCGAGGCACCCGCACCGGTTCCAGCGGCTCGGCGCGCTCGGCGACGCGCGTGCCGGAGCCCTGGACGGCGGTGAGCCAGCCTTCGGCGACCAGTTCGGCGTAGGCGTCGGCGACGGTGTTGCGGGCCAGGCCGAGGTCCGCGGCCAGCGACCGGTACGGCGGCAGCCGGGTGCCCGGGGCGAGCCGCCCGGCGCGGACGGCGTCCCGCAGCGCGGTGATGAGCGCGGCCCGCTTGCCGCCGGTGCCCGGCAGCTCCAGGTGCAGGTCGGCGCCGAGCCGCTCCCCCGAATTGACCCACGAATCCGCCACAGAAATGCACCCTACACGCGGGTCAACCGGGCCCTAGATTTCTGGTCATGACGAACCGAGTGAACTTCGCCAAGACCGCCCCGAAGGCCTTCAAGGCCCTGATCGGCTTCGACGCCGCCGCCCGCGCCGGGCTCGACCCCGCGCTGGTCGAGCTGGTCCAGATCCGCGCGTCGCAGCTCAACCGCTGCGCCTACTGCCTGCACATGCACACCTCCGACGCCCGCAAGGCCGGCGAGAGTGAGGAGCGGCTGCACATGGTCGCCGTGTGGCACGAGGCCACGAACTTCTTCAGCGAGAAGGAGCAGGCGGCGCTCGCGCTGACCGAAGCCGTCACGCTCGTCCACGGCGGCGTCCCCAACGACGTCTACGCCCGCGCCGCGGCCCAGTTCGGCGAGGAGGAACTGGCCCAGCTGCTCGCGCTGATCTTCGCCATCAACACGTGGAACCGCATCGCCATCACCACGGCGAAGGTGCCAGGCACGGACGAACGAGCGGCCTGACGCACCCGCGCCAAACGTCTTGAATGACTCATTCAGGTCCGCTGAGGACCTGAATGAGTCATTCAAGACAGTGGGATCAGTCGGCGAGGGCCAGCAGGTCACCCTCGGGGACCGGCTCCGGCTCGGGAACCGGGCGCTTGCGGGCCACCAGGCCGCTGATCGCGATCAGCAGGCCCAGCACCGCGATGCCGGTGACCACGCTCAGCGCCGGGGTCAGCCCGGTCAGCAGCGCGGCTGGCGAGGCCTCGCGGCCGCCGTTGGCGGTCAGGACCGCCGTCACCACCGCCAGGCCGATCGCGCCGCCGACCTGCAGGGACGTGTTGAGCAGGCCGCCCGCCAGGCCTTGCTCGTCGTCGGCGATGCCGGCCGTGCCCTGGATGTTGAGCGACGAGAACGCAAGCGTGAAGCCGATGCCGAGCAGGATCATGCTGGGCAGGACGAAGCCCGCGTAACCCGAGTGCTCGTCGATCCGCAGGAACAGCGCGTAGCCGATGACGTGCGCGACCACGCCCGCGAAGATCGTGCGCGGGGTGCCGACGCGGTCGATCAGCGGCTCGATGCGCGGCGAGCCGAACGCCACGATCAGGGCCGCGGGCAGGAAGCCCAGCGCCGTCTGCAGCGCGGACCAGCCCAGCACCCGCTGCAGGTACAGCATCACGACGAACTGGAACCCGATGTAGGCGCCGAAGAACAGCGCGCCGCCGAGGTTCGCGCGGGCCAGCGGGCCCGAGCGCAGGATGCCCAGCCGCAGCAGCGGGTGCGCGCTGCGCTTCTCGATGACCACGAACGTCACCAGCAGGGCCAGCGCGACCAGGAACGTGATCAGCGTCCGCGGCGCGGCCCAGCCGATCTCCGGGGCCTCGACCACGCCGAACACCAGCAGCAGGGAGCCGGCGGCACCGGTGATGGCGCCCGGGAAGTCGTAGCCGCGGCCTTCTTCCCGCTGATACGACGGGATCAGCTTCCACGCGGCGGCGAACGCGATCAGCGCGATCGGCGCCGGCAGCAGGAACGTCCAGCGCCAGCCGACCTCGGTCAGCAGGCCGGAAAACACGAGCCCGGCGGAGTACCCGCTGGCGCCGAACACGGCGAAGATGCTGATCGCCTTGTTGCGGGCGGGGCCTTCCTGGAACGTCGTGGTGATGATCGACAGCGCGGCCGGCGCCGTGAACGCGGCGGCCAGGCCCTTGATGAACCGGCTCGCGATGAGCAGCGCGCCGTCGTCGACGAGCCCGCCGAGCAGCGAGGCCAGCGCGAACACGGCGACGGCGACGAGGAACACGCGGCGGCGGCCGAGCAGGTCGGCGGTGCGGCCGCCGAGCAGCAGCAGCCCGCCGTAGCCGAGCACGTACCCGCTGACGACCCATTGCAGCGCGTTCGTGGAGAGGCCGAGGTCGGCCTGGATGGCGGGCAGCGCCACCCCGACCATCGACACGTCGAGCGCGTCGAGGCCGATGACGATCGAAACGGTGAGCAGGACACCCCAGAGACGTGCGTCCCACCGGGTTGAGGTGGTGGACAAGGACACGGAAGAGCTCATGGCGGCGACAGTACATGCACACGCATCTAATGTCTAAGCATTTAATGTATTTGCATCTGATGTCCGTGCATGCTAGGTTGGTCGCCGTGAGCGACGTCGCTGAGCAAGGCCTGGTGCAGGAGTGGCACGAGCTGCTGGCGCGCTACTCGGCCGTGTTCAGCACGCTCGAGTGCCGCCTCCAGGAGCGCCACGGGATCGGCGCGAACGAGTTCGAGGCCCTCGAGCGCCTCGCGACCTGCGACTTCAAGTGCCGCTCGGCCGACCTGACCGGCGCCATCCACCTGAGCCAGAGCGCCACCTCACGGCTGGTCGCCCGGCTGGAGAAGGAAGGCCTGGTCGAGCGTGCGCTGTGCGAGGTGGACCGGCGCGGCATCTTCGTGACGATCACCGACGCCGGCCGTGAGCGCTACCTCGCGGCGAAGCAGACCCACCGCGAAGTGCTGAACGAGACGCTCCGCTAACCCACCGGGCCTTCGATCGCCTTGACCGGCACCTGACGCTGCGCGCCGCCGGCGTTCGTCACCGTCAGGGTCAGCTGGTCGCCCGGGTGGTGGGTGTCCATCACGCTCGTCAACGTCGTCGCCGAGTCGACCGGCTTGCCGTCGATGGCCGTGATGACGTCGCCCGCCGCGAGCCCTGCCTTCTGCGCCGGGCCGCGCGGGACCACCTGGCGGACCTGGGCGCCGCCCTGGCCGTCGGTGACCGAGACGCCGATGAACGCCGTCTTGCCGATGTGGACGGTGTCCGACGCCGTGCCCGCGACGATCTGGTGGGCGATGTCGACGGCCTTGTTGATCGGGATCGCGAAGCCCTGGCCGGCCCCGCCGCTGCGGCGGCCGTTGAGCTGGTAGCCGGTGGACGCGGCGGTGTCGACGCCGATGACCTGCGCGTCCGCGTTGACCAGCGGACCGCCGGAGTCGCCCGATTGGATGTTCGCCCTGACCTGGATCAGGCCCTTGAGCTGCTCGGACGAGCCGCTCGACTCGTCCGACGCCGTGATCGACTGGTCCAGCGCCGTCACCGTGCCGGGCGCGGGCACCGGGTCGCCGCCCTTGCCGCCCGCGTTGCCGAGGCCGAGGATCTGGTCGCCGACCGCGACCTTCGACGAGTCGCCGATGACCGCGGTGGGCAGGCCGGACGCCTTCCGCAGCTGCAGGACGGCGACGTCTTCGCTGCGGTTGTAGCCGACGACGTCCGCCGTGTACGTGTCACCGGTGCCGATGCTGGTGACCTTGATGCTGGTCGCGCCGGCGACGACGTGGTTGTTGGTGAGCACCTCGCCGTCGGGGGTCAGCACGATGCCGGTGCCCGCCGCGGCCGCGCCCTGCAGGCCGAGCTCGGTTTCGACGTTGACGATGGCCGGGTTGACCTTGGCCGACACGGCGTCGACGTCGAGCACCGTCTGCGACGCGCTGGGCTGGCCGGAGAAGCCGAAGTTCTGGTTGCCGCTCGCGGTGGGGTTGTTCGCGTCGGCGATCAGGTGCCCGATGCCGAGCCCGGCGACCACGGCCAGCGCGATCGCGACCACGGTGAGGCTCAGCGCGCGCAGCGGGTGGCGCTTGCGCACCGGCACCGGCGGGGGCGGCGGGTACATCGGCTGGGTGTACTGCGGGTAGGGGCGGCCCCACTGGTCGTAGTACTGCTGCTGGCCGTACTGGCCGTAGTACTGCTGGTGAGGCGGGTATTCGCCGCCGCCCTGCGGTCCTCGGTCGTACTCGCTCATGCACAGCTCCAGCCCTCGACAAGCCTCCGGCCCCTCCAGGAAACGCCGGTTTCCTGAGAATTTCCTGGCGCGCTTCCATGGACTTGCTGTGATTTACCCGAGGACCTCAGCCGGTAACCACCGACGCCGTCAGCCGGGTAGCCCGGTCGCGGAGCGCGGGGACCCGCGGGTCGGCCGCTCCCGAGTGGACCGCGATGCTCACCCCGGCGGCACCCGCTCCGCCAGGTCGAGCACCGCCGCCGCGGCGGTGATCACCTCCGCCGCCGGTTCGCACGCGCGCCGGCGGGCGTCGGCCAGCGCGACCTCCCGCGCCTCACCCGGCGGCAGCCGGTGCGCGCGGGCCAGCGTCCGCGACGCGTGTGCCTCCTTCTCCGCCAGGCGCAGCGCGTGCATGCTCAACGTCTCGGCCGAGAGCAGCGCGGCGGCCTGGGCCACGTGCAGGGCCGCCGTCGCGCCGCCGCCCGGGGACGCTTCGGACGCGAGGGTCTTCAGGTAGTCGCTCATGATCTGATCACGCATGGCTCACCGCCGGATCCGTTCCATGCCGGGGTCGACCAGCGGCTCGGCGGCCACGGTGGCCGCGACCCGGCGGCCGAAGTACTCGATCTCCACGCCGCTGCCGATGTCCGCCGACGCCGGGAGCCACGCGTAGGCGATCGGCCGCCCCACGGTGTACCCGTACGCCGCGCTGGTGACGTAGCCCGAAGCCACGCCGTCGACGAACACCGGTTCCTTGCCCAGCACCACCGTGCGGCCGTCGTCGATCGTCAGGCAGCGCAACCGCCGCGACGGCGTCCGGCCCTCGAGCGCGTCCCGGCCCAGGAACTCCCCCTTTGCCGGGCGCACCGCGAAGTCGACGCCGGCCTCGTACGGATCGTGTTCGGTCGTCATGTCGGTGCCCCACAGCCGGTAGCCCTTTTCCAGCCGCAGGCTGTTGAACGCCGCCCGCCCGGCCGCGATGACGCCGAGAGGTTGCCCGGCCGCCCACAGCGCGTCCCACAGCCGCAAGCCGTTGTCCGCGCTCGTGTAGATCTCCCAGCCGAGTTCGCCCACATAGGACAGTCGCATCGCGACCGCCGGCACGCCGGCGATCCGCGCCTTCCGCGCCCGGAAGTACTTCAGGCCGGCGTGCGAAAAGTCCTCTCGCGACAACGGCTGCACGAGGTCACGGGCCAGCGGGCCCCAGACGCCGATGCAGCACGTCCCGCCGGTGGTGTCCCGGACCTGGACGCCGGGAGGCGCGTGCTTGACGAAGTGGTCGACGTCGATGTTCCCGTTGATCCCGACCTGGAACACCTCCGGTTCGAGCCGTGCCACCGTGACGTCGCTGCGGATGCCGCCGGCGTTGTCGAGCATCAGCGTGTAGGTCACCGAGCCCACCGACTTGTCGAGCTGGTTGGTGGTCAGCGACTGCAGGAACGCCAGCGACCCCGGCCCGCTGATCTCCACGCGCTTCAGCGGGGTCATGTCGTACAGCGCGACGCCGTTGCGCGTCTGCCACGCCTCGGCCGCCGCGATCGGCGAGTGGAACTGCGCCGACCACGCGTCCCGCGCGGGCGGGAGCGCGTCGTGCGGCAGCTTCTTCAGCAGCGGCGCGTTGGCCTCGAACCAGTGCGGCCGCTCCCAGCCACCCGCTTCCAGGAACACCGCGCCCAGCTCGCGCTGCCGGGCGTGGAACGGCGTCACGCGCAGGTCGCGCGGGGAAAGCTTGGGCTGCAACGGGTGCACGACGTCGTAGACCTCGACGAAGCTCTGCTGCGCGGTCTCGTGCACGTACGAGGGCGCGACCTGGACGTCCTCGAAGCGGTGGACGTCGATCTCGTGGGTGTCCACTTGCGCGTGCCCGTCGACGAGCAGCTCGGCGACCGCCTTGGCGATGCCCGCGGAATGCGTCACCCAGATCGCCTCGGCCAGCCAGAACCCGCGGACGTCCGCGGATTCGCCGACCAGCGACTGGCCGTCCGGGGTGAAGGAGAAGATGCCGTTGAAGCCCTCCTCGACCTTGGTCTGGCGCAGCTCGGGCAGCAGCAGCTTGCTCTGTTCCCACGACGGCGCGAAGTCGTCCTCGGTGAAGGGCAGCATCGACGGCATCGCGGTTTCGGTCACCGAATGATCCAATGTGGACTCTTCGACCGGCATCGGCCGGTGCGCGTAGGAGCCGATGCCGATCCGGTCGACGTGCTCGCGGAAGTACAGGTCCTGGTCCTGGTGGCGCAGGATCGGCAGGCTCGCCTCGACCTCCTCGGTGTTGCGCCCGGCGAGTTCCGCGACCGGCCCGGTCTTCGCGTACTGGTGCGCCAGCGGCAGCAGCGGGACGTCCATCCCCGCCATCGCGCCGATCTCGCGGCCCCAGAACCCCGCGCAGGAGACGACGACGTCGGCCGGGAAGTCGCCCTGATCGGTGCGGACCCCGGTGACGCGCCCGCGTTCCTGGAGGACGTCGGTCACCTTCGTTGCCCCGATGAACCGCGCACCGCGTGCGGTCGCCCGGGAAGCCAGCACCTCAACGGCTTTCGCGGCCAATGCCAGGCCGTCGGTCGGCGTGTGCAACGCGCCCAGCACCTGCGACCCGTCCAGCAGCGGCCAGCGGTCCACGCACTCGGCCGCGTCGATCAGCCGCCCGGGCACGCCCCACGACGTCGCCCAGCCGTGCTTGCGCTTGAGGTCCTCCCAGCGGGCGGGCGTCGTCGCGACCTCCATGCCGCCGACCTGGTTGAAGCAGTCCAGGGTCAGGAACTTCTCCACGGTGTAGCGCGCGAAGTCCGTCATCGCCTTGGACGCGTTGGTCTGGAACACCAGGCCGGGCGCGTGGGACGTCGACCCGCCGGTGCGCGGCAGCGGGCCGCGGTCCAGCACGGTGACGTCGGTCCAGCCGCGGGCGGTCAGCTCGTCGGCCAGGTTCGCGCCGACGATGCCGGCGCCGATGATCACGACTCGCGGTGCGGTCATGGCGGATCTCCTAACGGAAGACGACGGTGCTGTTGCCGTTGAGCAGGACCCGGCGTTCGCAGTGCCAGCGGACCGCGCGGGAGAGGGCGAGGGCTTCGGCGTCGCGGCCGACGGTCACGAGCTCGCGCGGCGAGTACGTGTGGTCGACGCGCTGCACCTCCTGCTCGATGATCGGGCCCTCGTCGAGGTCGGGCGTGACGTAGTGCGCGGTCGCGCCGACGTACTTGACGCCGCGGTCGTAGGCCTGGTGGTAGGGCTTGGCGCCCTTGAAGCCGGGCAGGAACGAGTGGTGGATGTTGATCGCGCGGCCTTCGAGCTTCTGGCACAGCTCGTTGGACAGCACCTGCATGTACCGCGCGAGCACGACGAGATCGGCCTCGTACTCCCCGACCAGGTCCAGGAGCCGTTGCTCCGCCTCGGGTTTGGTGTCCGGCGTGACCGGGACGTGCACGAATGGGACGCCGGCCGCCTCGGCCATCGGCCGCAGGTCTTCGTGGTTCGAGACGACCACGGCGATCTCGGCGCCGAGGCCGCCCGCGCGCCAGCGGAACAGCAGGTCGTTGAGGCAGTGCCCGAACTTCGAGACCAGCACGAGGATCCGCGGTGGCGTACCGTCGGAGAAGCCGAACTCCATGCCGAAGTCTCCGGCCACTGGGGCGAACGCGCGGGTCAGGTCGTCCACTGTAGTCTCTTCGGCGGACGTGAAGGACGTGCGCAGGAACAGCGAGCCGCGGACGTCGTCGTCGAACTGCTGGTGCTCGACGATGTCGCAGCCCTGCCCGACCAGGAACGTCGTGACGGCGTGCACGATGCCCGAGCGTTCGGGGCACTTGAGCGTCAGGGTGAAGGTCACGAGACGTACTCCAGGCTCGCGTCGGCCAGCCAGGCGTGGAAGTAGTCCGAAAAGGACTGCCGCACGAGGATGGTGAAGCCTTCTTCCCGGACCATCAGCACGATCCCGGTACGCGCCAGCAAGGTCTGCACGCACGTACCCGGCGGCGAAACCTCCAGGTCGATCGAGCACCCGTGCGCCAGCACGTCGGCCGCGTGCGAGCCGGTCAGCCGCACGACATTGCGCTGCGCCGACACGTCCACGACGGCGTCACTTTCACGTGAAAGTGCCGCTTCCAGCTCGGCCTGGCGGCCGGGCTCGGCGAGGACCAGGTACTCGTCGGGGCCCATCCAGAGGATGTCGGCGCCGTTGCCGCTGGTGTAGGTGCACGGGCCGGGCAGCGGGACACCGAGCAGGGTCCGCCCGTCGCGGAGGCGCACGGTGAGCTGGGTGCGGAACGGTTCTTCGACCACGTCAACCGTCACGGCGGGCTCCTTCCTTGTCGAAGAGGACGGATTCGGTCACGGTCACCGGCACGACCTGATCGCCGACGGGGACGAACAGCGTTTCGCCGATCCGCTCGCGGCCCGAGTGCACCAAGGCGAGCGCGAAGGTGCGGCCGAGGGCCACGCTGTCGTAGCTGGAGGTGACGTGGCCGAGCATCCGCACCGGCGGTTCCGGCACGACTTCCGATTCGATGATCTGCGAGCCCTCGGGCAGCAGCACCGACGGGTCGACCGGCAGCAGGCCGACGAATTGCTTGCGGTCCGGCCGGTTGTTCTCGGCACGGGCGAAGGAGCGCTTGCCGAGGAAGTCGGCCTTCTTCTTCGACACCGCCCAGGACATGCCGAGGTCCTGCGGAGTGACCGTGCCGTCGGTGTCCTGGCCGATGATCGGGTAGCCCTTCTCGGCGCGCAGGACGTGCATGGTCTCGGTGCCGTACGGCGTGGCGCCTTCGTCCACAATGGCCTGCCAGAGCGCCGGACCGTGCCACGACGGGACGTTGATCTCGTAGGCCAGCTCACCGGAGAAGCTGATCCGGCAGACCCGCGCCGCGAGCCCGGCGACCTCGGCGTCCTGCCAGGTCATGAACCCGAAGGACTCGTTGGAGACATCGAGGCCGGGCGCCAGGCGGCCGAGGACTTCCCGCGAGCGCGGGCCGACCAGCGGGAGCGTGGTCCAGTGCTCGGTCACCGACGTCGCGAAAACGCGCAGGTGCGGCCACTCCGTCTGCAGCCACTCTTCCATCCACTCGAGGACCATGGCCGCGTTGCCGGTCGTGGTCGTGACCAGGAAGCGCTCCTCGCCGACGCGGATCACGGTCCCGTCGTCGATCACCATGCCGTCGACGCCGCACATCACGCCATAGCGGATCCGGCCGACCTTCAAGGTGCTCATCATGTTCGTGTAGAGCATGTCGAGGAACCAGCCGGCGTCCGGGCCCTGGACGTCGATCTTGCCCAACGTGGACCCGTCCATCACCGCGACGTCGTTGCGCGCCGCGTGGCATTCACGCCGCACGGCGTCGCGCATCGACTCGCCGGACCGCGGGTAGTACCACGGGCGCTTCCACTGCCCGACGTTCTCGAACTCGGCGCCGTGCTCGACGTGCCACGGGTGGATCGTGGTGACGCGCACGGGATCGTGCAGCTCGCCGCGGTTCCGGCCGGCCAGCGCGGCGAACGAGACCGGCGTGTAGGGCGGGCGGAACGTCGTCGGGCGGCGGTCGGCGAGGTCGACGCCGAGGGCTTCGGCGGTGATGCCGGCCGCGAGCATGCCGGACGTCTTGCCCTGGTCGTGCGCGGTGCCGATGGTCGTGTACCGCTTGACGTGCTCCAGCGAGGTGAGCCCGGCGCCGGTGGCGCGCAGGACGTCGGACACCGTGGCATCGCGCTGCTGGTCGACGAACCGCGTGTCCACTTCGGACTCGGGCGCGGGCACCTGCCACAGCACCTTGGTCTCGGGCAGCCCCTCGCCCGCGGCCGCGCCGACGACGGTCACGTTCGGGAGGGAACCGTCCGGAACGTAGGAGCCGAGTTCCGGGGAGTAGCGCAGGGTCCCGCGAGCCTGGCTGTAGAGGTGCACGGCCGGGTTCCAGCCGCCGGAGACGAGCAGCAGGTCGCACTCGACCCGCTCCCCCCGCGTATCGCCCAGTTTCGCCACATGGGCCGCCGTGATGTGGGAGTCGCCGTCGGTGCCGATGATGCCGTAACCCTCGCGGGCGTCGACGATCCGCACGATCTCGGCCCCGGCCGCGGCCAGATCGGTGGCGGCGTCGTACGCGGAGTCGTTGGTGGTGAACACGACCACGCGCTGCCCAACCAAGACTCCGTACCGGTTCAAGTACGTCCGCGCGGCCGAAGCGAGCATGATGCCGGGGCGGTCGTTGTCCGGGAACACGATCGGCCGCTCGTGGGCGCCGGTCGCGATGACGATCCGCTTCGCGCGGATCCGCCAGACCCGCTGCCGCGAAATGCGTTCGGGGGCCACGGGCTCGCCCCGGCGTTCCAGAGCGAGCACGAAACCGTCGTCGTAGACGCCGAACGCCGTGGTGCGCGAGAGGAACCGGACGCCCTCGGGAGCTTCGCCGTCGGGCTGGTCGTCGACGAGCAGCACCCGGCCCGACGCGGCGGCTGCGGCAGCGCGACCGGCGGGTCCGGCGCCGATCACCAGGACGTCGCAGTGGGCGTGCTTCGTGTCGTACCGCGCGGGGTCCGGTTCGGTGGACAGGCGGCCTTGACCGGACAGGCCTCGCGCGACCAGACCGTCGTACAACTCGACCGTCGTCGCGGACAGCATCGGCTCCGGGAACGGCTTTTCGATCTGCACCAAGGCGTTCGAGTCCTCGACACCGGCGCCGACGATGCCGCGCGGGCGGCCGTACTTGATGCTGGTCGCGACCCGGTGGATGCCGTTGGCCAGCAACGCGGACGCCAGGGTGTCGCCGAGGTAGCCGGTCAGCTCGCGGCCGTCGAAGGTGAACTTCAGCGGCACGCCGGACAGTCGGGTCATGAGATCACCGGCCGGGGCTCGTCGAGGCGGTAGACCGCCTTCAGGTCGTGGGTGCGGGTGTCGCGGACGGCGTTGAACCACCGGCGGCAGCCCGCGGCGTGGCTCCAGCGCTCGGCGAACGGCCCGCTCGGGTTCTCGCGGAAGAACACGAACTTCGCCCAGTCCTCATCGGACAGTGCCGACGGGTCCGCCGGGTAGGCGACGTGCGCCTGGCCGCCGTAGTGGAACTCGGCTTCCTCGCGGGGCCCGCACCAGGGGCAAGGGATCAGCTGCATCGAACACTCCTAGTGCGCGACGGCGGCGGCGCCGTGCTCGTCGACGAGGGCACCGGTGGTGAACCGGTCGAGGGTGAACGGCTCGGCGTACTCGTGCGGCTTGCCCCGCGCGATGGTCTGCGCGAAGACGTCGCCGACGCCGGGCGTGGCCTTGAACCCGCCGGTGCCCCAGCCGCAGTTGAGGAACAGGTTCTCCACCGGGGTGAGCCCGATGATCGGCGACGCGTCCGGACTGACGTCGACGATCCCGGCCCACGTCCGCAGCAGGTGCGCCCGCGCGAACACCGGGAACAGCTCCAGCGCGGCGGCCATCTGCTCTTCGATGATGTGGAACGAGCCGCGCTGGCCGTAGCCGTTGTAGCTGTCGATGCCCGCGCCCATCACGAGTTCGCCCTTGTGCGCCTGGGAAACGTAGACGTGCACGGCGTTCGACATGACGACCGTCGGGTGGACCGGCTCCAGCAGCTCGGACACCAGCGCCTGCAGCGGGTGCGAGTTCAGCGGCAGCTCGAGCCCCACCATGCGCGCCAGCACCGACGTGTGCCCGGCCGCGCACAGCGCGACCTTGCCCGCGGCGATCCGGCCCCTGCTGGTGTCCACCCCGGTCACCCGGCCGTCCACTGTGGAGATACCGGTGACTTCGCAGTTCTGGATGAGGTCGACGCCCAGTTCGTGCGCAGCGCGGGCGAAGCCCCAAGCGACGTAGTCATGCTTGGCGATGCCCGCGCGCGGCTGGAAGGTCGCGCCGAGCACCGGGTAGCGGACGTCCGGCGAGGTGTTGACGATCGGGCAGATTTCCTTGACGCCGTCGGCGTCCACCCATTCGGCGTCGATGCCGTTGAGCTTGTTGGCCTCGACGCGGCGGACGCTGTCGCGGACGTCCTGCAGGGTGTGCGCGAGGTTCAGCACCCCGCGCTGGCTGAACAGGATCGGGTAGCCGAGGTCCTCCTCGAGCCCCTCCCACAGCTTGAGCGAGTGCTCGTAGATGCCGGAGCTCTCGTCCCAGAGGTAGTTGGAGCGGATGATCGTGGTGTTGCGGGCCATGTTGCCGCCCGCGAGCCAGCCCTTCTCCAGCACCGCCACGTTCGTGATGCCCTGCTTGGCGAGGTAGTACGCCGTGGCGAGGCCGTGCCCGCCGCCACCGACGACGACCACGTCGTAGCTCTTGCGGGGCTCGGGGTTGTCCCAGAGGAAGTCCGGGTGCTCCGGCAGGTCGGTCATCGGGTCTCCTCCCCGGGGTACAGCGGGAACGCTTCGGCGAGCGCGGTGACGCGGGCCCGCAGCTTCTCGACGTCGCAGCCGGGCTTGAGCGCTTCGGCGATGACATCGGCGGCCTCGCGGAACTCGGCGTCGCCGAAGCCGCGCGTGGCCAAGGCCGGCGTGCCGATCCGCAGGCCGGACGTCACCATCGGCGGGCGCGGGTCGAACGGGACGGCGTTGCGGTTGACCGTGATGCCGACCTCGTGCAGCCGGTCCTCGGCCTGCTTGCCGTCCAGCTCGGAGCCGCGCAGGTCGACGAGCACCAGGTGGACGTCGGTGCCGCCGGTCAGCACGTCGATCCCCGCTTCCAGGAGCCGCTCGGCGAGGATCTTCGCGCCGCGCAGAGTCCGCTGCTGGCGTTCGGCGAACTCCGGCTCGGCCGCCATCTTGAACGCGACGGCCTTGGCGGCGATGACGTGCTCGAGCGGGCCGCCCTGCTGACCGGGGAAGACGGCGGAGTTGACCTTCTTGGCCAGCGCCGGGTCGTTCGTCAGCACGACGCCGCCGCGCGGGCCGCCGAGGGTCTTGTGGGTGGTGGTCGTCGTGACGTGCGCGTGCGGCACCGGCGACGGGTGCAGCCCGGCGGCGACCAGCCCGGCGAAGTGCGCCATGTCGACCATCAGGTACGCGCCGGCCTCGTCGGCGATCTCGCGGAAGCGGGCGAAGTCCAGCTGCCGCGGGTAGGCCGACCAGCCGGCGATGATCAGCTTCGGCCGGTGCTCGCGGGCCAGCCGCGCGACCTCGGCCATGTCGACGCGGTAGTCCTTTTCGGACACTTCGTACGCGGCGACGTCGTAGAGCAGGCCGGAGAAATTGATCCGCATGCCGTGCGTCAGGTGGCCGCCGTGGGCGAGCGAGAGGCCGAGGATCTTGTCCCCGGGCTTGAGGAGCGCGGCCATCGCGGCGGCGTTGGCCTGGGCGCCCGAGTGCGGCTGGACGTTGGCGAAACCCGCGCCGAACAGCGCCTTGACGCGGTCGATGGCGAGCTGTTCGAGGACGTCGACGTGCTCGCAGCCGCCGTAGTAGCGACGGCCGGGGTAGCCCTCGGCGTACTTGTTGGTGAGCACCGAGCCCTGGGCCTGGAGCACGCTGAGCGGGGCGAAGTTCTCGGAGGCGATCATCTCCAGCGTCGTCCGCTGACGGCGCAGCTCGGCGCCGATCGCTTCGGCGACCGCCGGGTCGTAGTCGGCCAGGGTCCGGTTGAGCACTGGGTCGATCGTCGCGGTCATCGCAGACCTTCCGTGGTCGACTTCTGATATATCAATCGTCGATGTAGGCTAAGCGGCGTGCATCCCCAGGTCAATCCCCCTTCGCTGGCCGAACAGGCGTATCTCTTCGTCCGCGACCGGCTCGTCATGCTCGACATCCCGCCGGGCTCCCCCATCAACGAAGAGGAGCTCGGCACCACGCTCGGCATGGGCCGCACGCCGATCCGCGAGGCGCTGAAACGCCTGGAGTCCGAGCGGCTGGTCGTCGCCTACCCGCGGCGCGGGACGTTCGCCACCGACGTCAACATCTCCGACCTCGCGCACATCTCCGAGGTCCGGCGCACGCTGGAGCCGATGGCGACGGCCGCCGCGGCCGCGCGCGCGACCGCGGCCGACCGGGCGACCCTGACCGAGCTGCGCGCGGGCCTCGACGCCGGCGTCCCGGCCGGCGACAACGCCGAGCTGCTGCGCACCGACCTCGCCCTGCACCGGGCGATCTACCGCTGCGTGCACAACCCGTACCTCGAGGACACGCTGATCCGGTACGACAACCTCGCGACCCGGATCTGGTGCGTGTTCGTGCCCCGGCTGTCCGGGATGGCCGGCCACGTCGACGAGCACGTCCCGCTCCTCACCGCGATCATCGAGGGCGACGCCGAGAAGGCGGCCGCGCTGACGCAGGCGCACGTCACCGGGTTCGAGGCCGCCATCCGGGCGCTGGTCTAACCGGCGGCCAGCCGGGCGCGGACCCAGTCGTGGAACGCGCCGATGTGGTGCTCGCTGGGCACGAGCACCCCGCCGTTGACGTAGGAGCGCGAGTCCATGGCGAGCTGGCAACGCTCGCACGCCTCGAAGTCCTGCAGGTTGACGCGGTGGAACAGCTCGACCGACCGGCTCAGGTCGCGCCCGGACTCGACCACCTCCGGCAGGTACAGCCAGTCGCAACGCACCAGCGTCCGGTCCGGGGCGAGCGGGAACATCCGGTGCAGGATGACGTGGTCCGGCACCAGGTTGACGAAGACGCCCGGCTTGATGGTGATCGCGTAGTACTTGCGGTCCTGGGCTTCGGTGACGCCGGGCAGCCGGTCGACGCCTTCGGAGCCGTCGATCGTGAAGCCCTTGATCTCGCCGCCGAATTCGGCGCCGTGGCCGACGTAGTACTGCGCGGCGTAGCCGTCGGCGAACTCCGGGAGCACCTCGGTGAGCTCCGGGTGGATCGTCGCGCAGTGGTAGCACTCCATGAAGTTCTCGATGATCTGCTTCCAGTTCGCCTTCACGTCGTACTCGATGCGCTTGCCCAGCGCGAGGCCGTCGATGCCGTAGGCGTCGATCTCGGCAGGCCCGCCGAGCCGTTCGGTGACCGCGCCGACGACGGTCTCCTCGAACGACGGCGGCTCGTCGGCCAGGCAGACCCAGGCGTAGCCGAGCCACTCGCGCAGGTGGACCTTCGTGAGGCCGAACTCGGTCCGGTCGACGTCCGGCATCCCGGTGAGGTTCGGCGCGGCGACGAGCTTGCCGTCCAGCCCGTACGTCCAGGCGTGGTACGGGCACTGGAAGGCGCGCTTCACCGTGCCGCTCTCGGCCGTGCAGAGCCGGGCGCCGCGGTGGCGGCAGACGTTGAGGAACGCGTTGAGCTTGCCGTCGCGGCCCCGGGAGACGAGGACGCTCTCCTTGCCGACCTGGACGGTCTCGAACGCCCCGGGCCCGGCGAGGTCGGCGCTGCGCACGGCGCAGAACCAGTCCGCCTCGAAGATCTTCGCCTGTTCCAGCGCGAAGATCGCCGGGTCGGTGTAGGAGGCGCCCGGCAGGGTGGCGAGCAGGCTCGGCGGGAGATCGATTGCGGTCACCGGCGTGGTCCTCTCCGCGGATCAGTTCGGGAGTTGCGCAGAACGCGTCTTGTTGCTCACTCCGGAACAGAGTGACTGCCGCCACGCACGGCTGTCAACCCGTGTTTTTCAATGCCCGCAGGAGGTTCAGGCGGCCGGGCCGTCGATCGCCCGCCGGAACAGTGTTTCGATCTCCGCGCGGCCCGGCCGGGGGTCGGCCAGCGCCAGCTGCATCAGCAGGCCGCAGAACAAGCCGGCCAGCAGGCGGCCGGTGAGCGGGTCGGTCCGGGAGCCGAAGAACGCGATGAGCGCTTCGTCCCACGCCGCGCTCGCCTTGCGCAGCGCCGGCCGGTGCAGGGCCGCGACGTACAGGTCGTACTCGACCACGGTGTCGCGGTACTGCTCGGTGATGTAGCCCATCACCAGGTCGGCGAGCGCCGCGGCGAAGTCGGCGTCCGGCGGGAGCGCGGCCTCCCACTCCTTCAGCGCGTGGACGTTCTTCTCGGCGGCCTCGTGCAGGGCGACCTCCAGCAGGTCGTCCAGCGTCGCGAAGTGGTAGGTCGTCGAGCCGAGCGGGACGCCGGCCGCCGCGGCGACCGAGCGGTGCGTGACCCCGTCGATCCCGCGCTGGGCGACCACCTCGATCGCCGCCTTGGCGATCCGCGCGCGCCGTTCGGGGTCGTTCGGACCGCGGCGCCGCGTCGCGCCGGGTTCGCTCTTGGCCATCGAGCCCCCTTGTGGACATCTGTACACACTTCGCGTACAAATGTACGCACTCCAGGCACCGAGCAGCCACTACCGATCCGGGAAGGGCCGCATGAAAGACCTGTACATCGACGGGAGCTGGGCGGACGCCGCGGCCGGAACGCACTCCGACGTGCTGAACCCCGCCACCGGCGAGGTCATCGAGACCGTCGCCGAGGCCGGCCGCGAAGAGGTCGGCGCCGCCGTCGAAGCCGCTCGCCGGGCCTTCGACGACGGCCCGTGGCGCCGCACGACCGCCGCCGAGCGCAGCGCGCTGCTGCGCAAGACGGCCGACCTCCTGGTCCGCGACCGCGAGGAACTGGCCCGCACCGAGAGCCTCGACACCGGCAAGACGCTGGGCGAAGGCCGCATCGACATCGACGACGTGACGAACGTCTTCCGCTACTACGCCGGCCTCGCGGACAAGGACGCCGGACGGCTGGTCGACGCGGGCAGCGCGACCGTCGTCAGCCGGATCGTGCACGAGCCCGTCGGCGTCTGCGCGCTGATCGCGCCGTGGAACTACCCGCTGCTCCAGATGTCCTGGAAGGTCGCGCCCGCCCTCGCCGCGGGCAACACGATCGTGCTCAAGCCGAGCGAGGTCACGCCGCTGACCACGATCCGGCTGGTCGCCCTGCTGGACGAGGCCGGCGCGCCACCCGGCGTCGTCAACCTGCTGCTCGGCCCGGGCCACGTCGGCGCGGCGATGGTCGAGCACCCGGCCGTGGACCTGGTGTCCTTCACCGGCGGCTACGCGACCGGCGAGAAGATCATGACCGCCGCCGCGAAGGGCGTCCGGCGGGTCGCCCTCGAACTCGGCGGCAAGAACCCGAACGTGGTCTTCGCCGACGCCGACTACGACACCGCGCTGGACTACGCGCTGATGGCCGCGTTCGTCCATTCGGGACAGGTCTGTTCGGCGGGCGCGCGGTTGATCGTCCAAGATGGAATCCATGACCGGTTCGTCGCGGACCTCGCCGCGCGCGCCGAAAAGATCCGGGTCGGCGACGGTCTCGACCCCGCGACCGAGACGGGCCCGCTCGTCTCGGCGCAGCACCGCGCGAAGGTGGAGGGCTACATCGAAAGCGCTCTCCGGGACGGCGCCACGCTCCGGGCGGGCGGCAAGCGCCCCGAAGGACCGGAGTACGAAAAGGGTTTCTTCCTCCGCCCGACCGTGTTTTCCGACTGCACCAGGGACATGGCGATCGTCCGGGAAGAGGTCTTCGGCCCGGTCGTCACCGTGGAACGCTTCGCCGAAGAGGCCGACGCGATCGCGCTGGCCAACGACACCGAATACGGGCTCGCCGGAGCCGTGTGGACGTCGGACGCGTCCCGCGCCCAGCGGGTCGCCGGGGCCCTGCGCCACGGCACCGTGTGGATCAACGACTACCACCCCTACCTGCCGCAGGCGGAGTGGGGCGGGTTCGGCAGATCCGGCATCGGCCGCGAGCTCGGACCGTCCGGGCTCGCGGAGTACCAGGAGAGCAAGCACGTCTACCAGAACATCGATCCCGTTCCGCAGCACTGGTTCAAAGGCTGACCCGTCCCCCACCCACCACGTAAGGACGCTGCCATGACCACGCAAGAAATTCCGGCGGGCGGGGGGCCTGCTGCCGACGACAGTTCCGAACTCGAAAAGTTCGGCTACCGCCAGGAGCTCGAGCGCTCGCTCGGGTCGTTCTCCAGCTTCGCCGCCGGGTTCAGCTACATCTCGATCCTGACCGGCGTGTTCCAGCTCTTCTTCTTCGGCTTCGGGTCGGGGGGCCCGGCCTTCATCTGGACGTGGCCACTGGTCTTCGTCGGCCAGGCCGCCGTGGCGCTGTGCTTCGCCGAGCTCGCCGGGCAGTTCCCGCTCGCCGGCTCGGTGTACCAATGGGCCAAGCAGATCGCGAAACCGGCGACGTCGTGGCTGGCCGGCTGGATCATGATCATCGGCGCGATCGTGACGGCGGCGGCCGTCGCGGTGGCCTACCAGATCATCCTGCCGCAGGTCTCGACCGCGTTCCAGATCGTCGGCAGCGACGAAGACGCCGGTCTGACGTCGACACCCGGCGGCGCGCAGAACGCCATCATCCTGGCCCTCATCCTCGTCGTGTTCGCCACGGTCGTGAACATCATCGGCGTCAAGCTGATGGCGAAGATCAACAACTTCGGCGTCGCGGTCGAACTCGGCGCGAGCATCCTGCTCGTGATCGCGCTCGCCATCCACATCAAGCGCGGTCCCAGCCTCGTTTTCGACACCGCCGGCACCGGTGAGGGTCACTCGTTCGGGTATCTCGGGGCGTTCCTGGTGGCGTCGTTGATGAGCGCGTACGTCTTCTACGGCTTCGACACCGCGGGCTCACTGGCCGAAGAGACGACCCACCCGCGGCGGCACGCGCCCCGCGCGATCCTGCGGGCGATCACGGCGGCGTTCATCGTGGGCGGGCTGATCATGCTGTTCGGCATGATGGCCGTCGGCGACCTGAGCGCCAAGGAGCTGAGCACGTCCGGCATGCCGTACCTGCTCAAGAGCACCCTCGGCGAAGGCCTCGGCGACGCGTTCCTGATCTGCTCGGCGATCGCGATCACCGTGTGCTGCCTGGCCGTGCAGACCGCCGCCATCCGGATGGCCTGGGCGATGGCCCGCGACGGCCGCCTGCCGTTCAGCCGGGCGATGGCGAAGGTCTCGCCGCGGTCCAAGGTGCCGGTGCTGCCCGCGCTGCTCACCGGCGGCCTCACCGTCGTGGTGCTGCTGATCAACCTGGGCAACCAGCGGGCGTTCTTCATCCTGACCTCGACCGCGATCATCCTGTTCTACATCCCCTACCTGATGGTCACCGGCCCGATGCTCGTCCGGCGCCTGCGCGGGCACTGGCCGCGGCCGGAGCACGGCCCGTACTTCAAGCTCGGCCGCTGGGGCACGCTGGTGAACCTGGTCGCGGTGCTCTACGGCGCCGCGATGACGGTCAACCTGATCTGGCCGCGCGCCGAGGTCTACGGCGACGATCACTGGTACTTCCAGTGGGGCGCGGTGATCGTCACCGGGCTGATCGTGATCATCGGTGCGATCATGCTCTACGTCCGGCGCCGCACCTGGGGTTCGTCGCACACGAGCCCCGAGCACATGCCCGACAACGCCCCGGACACCCTGCCCGGCTGAGAATCTTATTCTGGTTAGGACGGCGCTATGGATCGTGACATACCTGCCGGCAGTGACTCTCGCGCCGGCCGACGGCTGAATAAGGTTCTCCAGGAGGACGCATGACTTCCGATACCTACGACTTCGTCATCGTCGGCGGTGGCTCGGCGGGCTGCGCGCTGGCGAACCGGCTGTCGGCCGACCCGGCGAACAAGGTCCTCGTGCTGGAGGCGGGGCGGTCGGACTACAAGTGGGACGTCTTCATCCACATGCCGGCCGCGCTGACCTTCCCGATCGGGTCGAAGTTCTACGACTGGGGCTACCGCAGCGAACCCGAGCCGTACATGAACCGCCGTCGCATCTACCACGCGCGCGGCAAGGTGCTCGGCGGGTCGTCCAGCATCAACGGGATGATCTTCCAGCGCGGCAACCCGATGGACTACGAACGCTGGGGCGGCGACCCCGGGATGTCCACTTGGGACTACGCGCACTGCCTGCCGTACTTCAACCGCATGGAGAACTGTCTCGCCGACGCCCCCGACGGGCAGTGGCGCGGCCACGACGGCCCGCTCGAACTGGAGCGCGGCCCGGCGTCGAACCCGTTGTTCCAGGCCTTCTTCGACGCCGCCGAGCAGGCGGGCTACCCGCGCACCGACGACGTCAACGGGTACCGGCAGGAGGGCTTCGCCGCGTTCGACCGGAACGTCCGGAAAGGACGGCGGCTGTCCGCGGCCGGCGCCTACCTGCACCCGGTGATGCACCGGCCGAACCTCACGGTGAAGACGCACGCGTTCGTGTCGCAGATCCTCTTCGACGGCACGCGCGCGATCGGCGTCGAGTACGCCGAGGGCCGGAAGGCGCCGGCCGAGGTGTACGGCAAGGAGATCATCCTCTGCGGCGGCGCGATCAACACCCCGCAGCTGCTGCAGCTCTCCGGCGTCGGCAACGCGGCGGACCTGGAGAAGCTCGGCATCGACGTCGTCAAGGACCTGCCGGGCGTCGGCGAGAACCTCCAAGATCACCTGGAGGTGTACATCCAGTACGCCTGCAAGCAGCCGGTGTCGATGCAGCCGTCGCTGGCGAAGTGGAAGCGGCCCTACATCGGCGCGCAGTGGCTGTTCCTGCGGTCCGGGCCGGCCGCGACCAACCACTTCGAGGGCGGCGGGTTCGTCCGCTCCAACGACGAAGTGAAGTATCCGAACCTGATGTTCCACTTCCTGCCGGTGGCGATCCGCTACGACGGTTCGTCGCCCACCGGAGGGCACGGCTACCAGGTGCACGTCGGCCCGATGTACGCCGACACCCGCGGCTCGGTGAGGATCACCTCGACCGACCCGCGGCAGCACCCGGCGATCAAGTTCAACTACCTGTCGACCGAGACCGACCGCAAGGAATGGGTCGAGGCCGTGCGGGTGGCGCGGAAGATCCTCAACCAGTCCGCGCTCGACCCGTACAACGGCGGGGAGATCTCGCCGGGGCCGTCGGTGGAGACCGACGAGGAGATCCTCGACTGGGTCGCCAAGGACGCCGAGACCGCGCTGCACCCGTCGTGCACGGCCAAGATGGGCGTGGACGAGAAGTCCGTCGTCGACCCGCAGACCATGCGGGTGCACGGCACCGAGGGCCTGCGCGTGGTCGACGCGTCGGTGATGCCCTACATCACCAACGGCAACATCTACGCGCCGGTGATGATGACCGCCGAGAAGGCCGCCGACCTGATCCTCGGCAACACCCCGCTCGCCCCGGTCAAGCTGCCGTTCTACCGGCACGGCGAAGCCGCCGCGAAGTAACCCGGACGCACGGACGCCCGTACCGCCATCCCCGGTACGGGCGTTCGGCATGCCCGGAATACCCGTTACCCGGTAACGAAAACTACCGGGGCGTACCCCCTTGACGACGCCCTTCGCGAGACTCAGACTTTGTTGCGTATCACAGTTGATGTTCCCCCATGCGCAACTTTTACGGAGGCGTCATGATTCGCGCGTGCACGGTGGACGAGCTGCCCCCCGGTGAGTCCGTCCGGATCCCCGGGACTCCCGCCATCGCGGTGTTCCACACCGACGACGGGGAGCTGTACGCCATCGACGACACGTGCACCCACCAGGACGCCTCCCTCGCCGACGGCTGGCTCGAAGGCTGCTTCGTCGAGTGCCCGCTGCACGCGGCGCTGTTCGACCTGCGCACGGGTGTGCCGACGTGCCTGCCGGCGAAGGAGCCCGTGCGCACGTACGCCGTCGTGGTCGACGAAGGTGTGGTCTACGTCCGCGACGCGGCGAAGGAAGACGCCGCGTGAAGCGGGTCGCCGTCGTCGGGGCCTCGCTGGCCGGGGTCCGCGCCGCGCAGGAGCTGCGCGCGCAGGGCTACGACGGCGGGATCGTGCTGATCGGCGAGGAGCCCCACCTGCCCTACGACCGGCCGCCGCTGTCCAAGGGCTTCCTCGCCGGGACGGCGTCCGCCGCGTCCCTGGAGCTGCTCGACGCCGGCGACCTCGCCTCGCTGGCCCTGGACTTCCGGCTCGGCGTCCGCGCGACGGCGCTGGAGCCGGCTTCGCGTCGAGTGCTGTTGTCGGACGGCGGCTCGGTGCACGCGGACGGCGTCGTCATCGCCACCGGCGGCCGGGCGCGCACGCTGCCGGGCTTCGAGGGCGCTTTCGTGCTGCGGACCCTCGACGACGCCGTCGCCCTGCGCGCGGCCCTGGTGCCCGGGGTGCGGGTGGCGATCGTCGGCGCGGGGTTCATCGGGGCCGAGGTGGCCTCGACGTGCCGCTCGCTGGGCCTCGACGTGGTCGTCCTGGAGGCGTTGGCCGCGCCGCTGGCCCCGGTGCTGGGCCCGTCGCTGGCCGAGGTCTGCGCCCGGCTGCACCTCGACCACGGCACGGACCTGCGCTGCGGCGTCCGGGTTTCGGGCCTGTCCCCGGCCGGCGTCGAGCTGGCCGACGGCTCCCTCGTCCCGGCCGACGTGGTCGTCACCGGCGTCGGCATGACCCCGGCGACGGAGTGGCTGGCGGGCTCCGGAGTGCAGGTCGGCAACGGCGTCCACACGGACGCGGGACTGGTCACGGCACTGCCCCAGGTGGTGGCGGTGGGCGACGTGGCCCGCTACGGGGGCCGGCGGCACGAGCACTGGACGAACGCGTCGGAGCAGGCCCCGGTCGCGGTGGCCAACCTGCTGGCCGGGCGGACTTCGCGGACGTACGAACCGAGCGGTTACGTCTGGTCGGACCAGTATTCGGGGACGCTGCAGCTGGCCGGGCACCCGCGCCCGGACGACACGGTTTCTTTCGTCGACGGCGACCCGTCGTCCTCGTCGTTCGTGGCGGTGTGGCAGCGGGACGGGGAGACGGTGGGGGTGTTCGCGCTGAACAACGCGAAGCTGTTCAACCGCCTGCGCCGCCAGTCCCTCCGGCGGCCCGCGACCGTCTGAAAGTCTCAACCGAGGTTTCAAGGATACGCTTCAGCCACATGGAGCTGACCCTTCCCGAACTCCGCGCGCTGACGGGCTGGGCGGCGGCCTGCGCCGCGCGGGTCTTGCCGCTGTACGAAGCCCGGGTGCCCGGCGATCCGCGTCCGCGCTCGGCGATCGCCGCGGCGGAGGCGTTCGCGGGCGGTGATCCGCGGACGAAGGCGTTGCGCACGACGGCTTGGGCCGCCCTAGCGGCCGCGGGCGAGACCACCGACCCCGTGGCATCGGCGGCCGCGCGGGCGGCGGTGGGCGCGGCCGGGGCCGCTTACCTGCACCCGCTGGAGTCACCGCACCAGGTGAAGCACATCGTCGGCCCGGCCCAGCAGGCCGCGTCGGCGCGCGAGCTGGCGGGCGGCGATGCCGAGGCGGAGATCCGCTGGGCCCTTTCGCAAGCCCCGCCGGAGGTGGCCGATCTCCTCCGCCGCTTCCCGCCGGGCAACCCCGGCCGCACCCGCCTCGGCGAACTGCACCGGCGACTGGAGACCGCCCTGCGTACCTGACTCCGCCGCCACCGGTGCTACAGCGCGAGGTCGTCCAGGTCGGATTCCAGGCGGGCACGCCACGTCCACCGCCGCTCGGTCGTGTCCACGCCCTCCGAAGCCGGCGGCCCCAGCGGCAGCGCCGGGTCCGTGATCTTGAACGTCACCCGGTACGCCAGCACCGAAGCCGCCGTGCGGAGCCAGGTGTCGCCCGTCGTGCCGGTCGGCGGGGCGACGCCCAGTGCGTGGCCGAACCAGGTCGGGAGCAGCGCGTTCGAGCCCAGCGCGTCGGTGATGCGCGTGCGGAGCCGAACCTGCAGGTCGTGCCACGCCCGTTCGGCGCGCTCCAGCTGCGGCACCACCCGCGCCTCGACCGCGTCCGCCTCGCGCAGGGCCAGCCGGGCCTGTTCCGCCGCCTGCTCCGCGGCCGGGATCTCCTCGTCCAGCAGCGTGCGGCGGCGGGTCGTCAGCGCGCGCAGGCGGGACTCCGCGTCGCCGCGGCCGCGGGAGCCGCGGTCGGTGGCCGCCAGGACGCCGATGACGTCGAGCAAGTCGGCGTCGCACCGGGACAACGCCGCCTGCACCGAGGCAACACGCGCGATTTCGTCGGAGTACCGCGCGCGCTGCTCCTTCGTGACGAGTTCCTTGTGCAGGTCGTCCCACCGCGCCGCTTCGGCCGCGAGCGCGCGCGTCTCCGCGCCGACGTCGTCGAGGTCGACGCGCGGGACGCCGTCGGCCACGCGGACCGCGCGTTCCAGGGCGTGGACCTGCTGCTGCAGCCGCTCCAGGCGGCGGCCGAGCAGGTCGATCCGGTCCTCCTGCCGGGTCGCGCCGCCGCTTTCGAGCCGCTCGCTGAGGTCGGCGACGTCTTCGCGCAAGCGGTCGTCGGTCTCCTGGACCGCCGCGCGCAGCCCGTCGACCGCCGCGAACAGCTCGTCTAGGTCGCGCCGCGTGGTGTCGACCGGCTCGACATACTCCTGCTCGAACCCGGGGTCGTCGCCGTAGGTCGCGTAGCCGTGGCTCACGGGATCCGGCTTTCCCGCCACAGCAGCCCGGCCGTGGCCGCGACCCCGAGCGCCGTCAGGATCGTGCAGACCGCCGCCGGCGGCCACGGGATCAGCGCCGCCATCAGCAGCCCGGCCGTCACGCTGCCCGCCCACGCCGCGCGCGTGCGCTCGCGGATGACGTCGCCGACCCGGCGGACCGGCGCGAAGCCGATCCACAGGCCCGCGGCGAACAGCGGGACGAGCGCGAGCAGCCACACCGGCGAGAGCACCTCGAACAGCACGAGCGCGGCGGCGACCAGCGGCACCAGCACCGGCGCGGCCGCGAACCACACGACCGCGCGCTGCGTCGCCGCGTGCCGGGCCTCGAGCTGGGCGTTGGCGAGCCGGTGCTTGGCCTCGTCGAACGCCAGCTCGGCGTCGAGCAGCCGGTGCGCGTTCGCGACGAGCCCGTCCATCGCCTCGACGTCGCCGGGCGGGGTCGCCAGCCCGGCGCGCAGGTCCTGCTTGAGCCGGGCCACGCGCCCTTCCGCGAGGTCGCGGTCGTGCTGCGCTGGAGTCGTCACGCGAACACTTTAAGTGCCGCGGCCGTCACCACCGGCCAACTCCGCCGGTGCGTCTACAAATCACCGAGCGCGGTGACGGGTGACTCCACGCAGTCGGCGACGAACCGCAGGAACCCGCCGGCCGTGCCGCCGTCGCAGACGCGGTGGTCGAACGCCAGCGTCAGCTCGCAGACCTTCCGGGCCGCCAGCGCGCCGTCGACGACCCACGGCCGGTCGATGATCCGGCCGATGCCGAGGATCGCCGCCTCGGGGTGGTTGATGATCGCGGCCGAGCCGTCGACGCCGAAGACGCCGTAGTTGTTGACGGTGAACGTGCCGCCGGTCAGGTCCGCGGGCGCCAGCTTGCCGTCCCGCGCGGTGCGGGCGCGGTCGCCGATCGCCGCCGAGAGGTCCCGGGTCGACAGCGCCCCGGCGTCCCGCACCACCGGCACGACCAGCCCGCGGTCGGTCTGCGCGGCGAACCCGAGGTGGATCTCGTCGAGCAGCACGATCTCGTCGCCTTCGACGCGCGAGTTCAGCTCCGGGTACTTCTTCAGCCCCGCGACGGCGAACCGCGCGATCAGCCCGAGCAGGCTCACCGGCCGGTCGGACTTGGCGTTGAGGGCCGCGCGGGCGGCGACCAGCCCGGTCGCGTCGACGTCCACCCAGACCGTGGCCTCGGGGATCTCGCGCCGGGACGTCGTCAGCTTGTCGGCGACGGCCTTGCGCACGCCGGTCAGCGGGATCCGCTTGCCTTTCCCCGTCGCGACGGGCTTCTTCAGCATCGCCTCGACGTCGGCGCGGCGGATGATCCCGTCCGCGCCGGTGGCGGTCACCTTCGCGAGGTCGATCCCGTTGTCCGAAGCCAGCTTCCGGACGAACGGCGAGATCACGCCGGGCGCCTTGGCCTTCGGCGTGGGCGCTTCGGGACGGCGCACGCGCTTGCGGCGGCTCGCCGGCGCGGTGCCGTAGCCGATGAGGACGTTGCCGCTGCCGGCCGACGTCGTCACGCCGGGTTCGGCGAACCCGCCGACGCTCAGCAGCGGCGCGCCGACCGGCAGCAGCTGCCCTGGCTCGCCGTGCAGCGCGGACACCACGCCGGCGAACGGCACCGGCACCTCGACCGCGGCCTTCGCCGTCTCGACCTCGACGACGATCTGGTCGACCTTGACCGTGTCGCCGACGTTCACGTGCCAGTTCAGGATCGCCGCCTCGGTCAGGCCTTCGCCGAGGTCGGGCAGCAGGAAGTCAGGCACCGGCCACCACCGGGGTGTCGTGCCACTGCAGGCGCGCGATGGTGTCGAGGATCCGGTCGACGTCGGGCAGCGTGTGCCGCTCCAGCTTCGGCGCCGGGTACGGGATGTCGAGCCCGGTCACCCGCAGCACGGGCGCGTGCAGCTGGTGGAAGCACTGCTCGGTGACGCGCGCGACGACCTCGGCGCCGTAGCCGCCGAAGCCCGCGGCCTCGTGCACGACGACCGCGCGGCCGGTGCGGCGCACGGACGCCGTCACGGTCCCGTCGTCGAACGGGCTCAACGAACGCAGGTCCACGACCTCGACGTCCCAGCCCTCGTCCTTCGCGGCTTCGGCGGTCTCCATGGCCGTGGCGACCATCGGGCCGTACGCGATGAGCGTGACGTCCTTGCCGGCCTTGCGCACCACGGCTTTGTCCATCGCCGGGCCGGTGCGGGTGAAGGTGACCTCTTCGCCGGACCAGTAGCGCGCCTTGGGTTCGAGGAAGACGACCGGGTCCGGCGACTCGATGGCGTCGCGGAGCAGGTCGTAGGCGTCCTGCGCGGTGCCCGGCGTGACGACGCGCAGGCCCGGCGTGTGCGTGTAGTAGGCCTCGCTGGAGTCGCAGTGGTGCTCGACGCCGCCGATGCCGCCGATGCCGCCGGCGTAGGGGATGCGGATGACCATCGGCAGCGAGAGCGCGCCGCGGGTGCGGTTGCGCAGCTTCGCCACGTGCGAGGTGATCTGCTCGAACGCGGGGTAGGCGAAGGCGTCGAACTGCATCTCGACGACCGGGCGGAAGCCGCCCATGGCCATCCCGACGGCGAACCCGACGATGCCGGATTCGGCCAGCGGCGTGTCGAAGCAGCGGCTCTCGCCGAAGTCGGCGGTGATCCCGTCGGTGACCCGGAAGACCCCGCCGAGCGCGCCGACGTCCTCGCCGAAGACCAGCACGCGGTCGTCGTCCTTGAGCGCGTCACGCAGGGCGGCGTTGAGCGCCTGCGCCATCGTGGTCGTCATCAGGCCTCCAACTCGGCTTTGAGAGCGGCCCGCTGGGCTTCCAGCTGGCGGGTCGGCTCGGCGTAGACGTGGTCGAACAGGGACATCGGGTCCAGCTCGGGCTCGGCGTTGAGGGTGTCGCGGACGGTCTGGGCGAACTCCTCGGCTTCGGCGTGGCAAAGCTCGATTTCGTGCTCGCTCAGCGCGTCTCCGAGGTAGGCCTCGAGCCGCTTGAGCGGGTCCGCTTCACGCCACTTCGCGACCTCTTCGGCTTCGCGGTAGCGGGTGGCGTCGTCGGCGTTGGTGTGGGCGTCGATGCGGTAGGTGTGCGCCTCGACGAGCACCGGGCCCTTGCCCTCGCGCGCGTGCTTCACGGCGTCGTCGAGGACGGCGAGGACCGCGACGGCGTCGTTGCCGTCGACCTGCTCCGCGCGCATGCCGTAGCCGACGCCCTTGTACGCGAGCGCTTCCGCGGCGCTCTGCTTCTCGAAGGGGACGGAGATGGCGTAGCGGTTGTTCTGCACGAAGAACACCGCGGGCGCCTTGAAGACGGCGGCGAAGTTGAGCGCCTCGTGGAAGTCGCCCTCGCTGGTGGCGCCGTCCCCGATGAGCGCGAGCGCGACGGCGTCCTCACCCCGGCGCTGCATGGCGTGCGCGAGCCCGGCGGCGTGCAGGGTCTGCGTCGCGAGCGGCGTGCACTGCGGCGCCACGCGCGTCTCGGCCGGATCGTACCCGCAGTGCGCGTCGCCGCGAAGCAGCGTCAGGACTTCGCCGGGCTTGAGGCCGCGCGCGATGAGGGCGACGGAGTCCCGGTAGGTGGGGAAGAGCCAGTCGTTGTCCTGCAGCGTCAGCGCGGCGGCGACCTGGCAGGCCTCCTGGCCGGCGCTGGAGGGATAGACGGCGAGCCGGCCCTGCTTGGTGAGCGCGGTCGCCTGGACGTCGAACCGGCGGCCCAGGACCATCAGCCGGTAGGCCTCCTTCAGCCGCTCCCCGGCCGGCTCGGCATACCCGTGGTGCCGGTCGACGGGCGTCCCGTCCTCGGCGACGAACCGCACCGGCGACGCGGACGGCAGCAGGCTTTCCACGGGCACCACCTCTCGCAGACATATGATGCTGAAATGGTGGTTCTCGGCGGTGTTGTGTTCAAGGGTTCGGCGAAATGAGCGACAAACAGTCTTCAACGGGGGCCTCGGCGGACCAAACGTCTTTTTCGACGTCGGCTCTCGGCGGGCCGACAGGACGAACGGTCCCGGCCCTGGACGAGGTCGACCGCGCGATGCTGGCGGAGCTGTCCGCGGACGGCCGCCTGGCGGTGCGCGCCCTGGCCGAGCGCCTGCACATTTCGCGCACGAACGCTTACGCGCGGTTGGAGCGCCTGATGGCGGAGGGCGTGATCACGGGCTTCGGCGCCCGCATCGATCCGCGGCGCGCGGGGCTGGGGACGTCGGCGTACATCATGGTGACGGTCGAGCAGACGTCTTGGCGGACGATGGCTACGGACCTGCATGAGATCCCGTACGTCGACCATGTGGCGCTGGTGGGTGGGGACTTCGACATCCTGCTGCTGGTGCGGACGCCGGACAACCAGACGTTGCGGGATGTCGTGCTGGAGCGGCTGCAGGCGCTGGAGGGGGTGCGGTCGACGCGGACTTGGCTGATCTTCGAGGAACTGCCGGGCTCGGTGCTGGGGTGAGCACCACGAAGAACTCCCCTTCGCCTACAGCGCACCGGCCCCCGCCTTCTGGCAAAACTCCCCCACCGACGTCCTCGAACCCGAACGCTGCGTCATCGGCGGCGAGCACTACTTCCTCCGCGGCCGCCTGGTCCTCCCGGTCCTCGACGCCGACGAAGACTTCGAGTGGGGCGTCTGGGTCTCCGTCAGCAAGGACAACTTCTTCCGCGCCGAGGACCTCTGGGACGACCCGAAACGCACGACCGAGCCCCCGTACTTCGGCTGGCTCGCGACCGAGCTGCCCGGCTACGAGCCCGGCACCCTCAACCTCAAGACCAACCTCCACACCCGCCCGCCCGGGCAGCGGCCGCTGATCGAGGTCGAACCCACCGGGCACCCGCTCGCCGTCGAGCAGCGGGACGGGATCACGCTGATCCGGGTCCAGGCCGTCGCCGAACTGCTGCGGCACCCCTGACGAAACGGGCAGAACCCTTGCCCGGCAGCACCCTTGTACTTCATCGCCGCAGCGACTAAATGTGATCCCGTCGCCGCCCGACTCTTATTTTATGTCGAGAAATAACTAGCTCGAAACCTATTGACGTCGCTCGCCCGCCCGGTGAGGATCGGCCGGTCCGCCGTTCATCGCAGAATGGACCAGACCATGGCCAGAAGATCCCGCGCGTGGGTCCGTGCGCGCCGAAGTTCGCTCGTCACCTTGATGAGCCTGAGCCTGCTGGGCGGGATCGCCCAGGCGACGCCGGCTCAAGCAGACGCACCCGCCCAGCCCGTCATCGGCCAGCCCGCCAAGGACGCGAACGGCTGCGCCAAGATCGAGAAGAGCCTGCCCACCCTCGCGGACTGGCCGAAGGTCGACAGCCGGTTCAAGGGCAAGGCCGACGACGAGGCGCGCATCGCCAAGATCCTCGCGGGCATGACCCTCGAGGAAAAGGTCGGGCAGATGACGCAGCCCGAGATCACCTCGATCACCCCCGACGAGGTCAAGCAGTACGCCATCGGCTCCGTCCTCAACGGCGGCGGCGCGTGGCCCGGCGGCAACAAGCACGCCACCCAGCAGGACTGGCTGAACCTCGCCGACGCCTACTGGAACGCCTCCAAGACCAGCCGCACCAAGATCCCCGTCATCTGGGGCATCGACGCCGTGCACGGCAACAACAACGTCTACGGCGCCACCGTCTTCCCGCACAACATCGGCCTCGGCGCCGCGCACGACCCGTGCCTGGTGCGCGACATCGCCGGCGCGACCGCGCGGCAGATCCGCGCCACCGGCCAGGACTGGGCCTTCTCGCCCACCCTCGCCGTCGTCCAGGACGACCGCTGGGGCCGCACCTACGAAGGCTTCTCCGAAGACCCGCGCATCACGCGCTCCTACGGCTTCGAAGCCATCGACGGTCTCCAGGACGGCGCCACCAAGCGCATCGGCTACAACGGCGTGATCGCCACCGCCAAGCACTTCATCGGCGACGGCGGCACGATCAAGGGCCAGGACCAGGGCGTCAACCCGTCGTCCGAAGCGGACATGATCAACATCCACGGCCAGGGCTACTACGGCGCGCTCGCCGCCGGCACCCAGACCGTGATGGTGTCGTTCAACAGCTGGACCAACGCCGACCTCGGCATCAACGAGGGCAAGCTGCACGGCAGCGACAAGGCGCTGAACCAGATCCTCAAGGGCAAGATGGGCTTCGACGGCCTGGTCGTGTCCGACTGGAACGGCATCGGCCAGGTCACCGGCTGCACGAACTCCTCGTGCCCGCAGGCGATCAACGCCGGCATCGACATCGTGATGGTGCCCGCCGACTGGAAGGCGTTCATCACCAACACCGTCGCGCAGGTCCAGAGTGGCCAGATCCCGATGGCGCGGATCGACGACGCCGTCACGCGCATCCTGCGCGTCAAGCTCCGCGACGGCCTGTTCGAGTCGCAGAAGCCGTCCGACCGCTCCTACGCGAACTCCGACGAGGCGCTGAAGGACAACTGGCTGGCCCGCGACGCGGCCCGCGCGTCGCAGACGCTGCTGAAGAACAACGGCAACGTGCTGCCGCTCAAGCCGACGTCGAAGGTGCTGGTGGTCGGCAAGAGCGCCGACAACATCCAGAACCAGACCGGCGGCTGGACGCTGAGCTGGCAGGGCACCGGCAACACCAACGCCGACTTCCCGAACGCCACCTCGATCCTGTCCGGCATCAAGCAGGACCTGGGCGACGCGAACGTCACCTTCGACGCCACCGGCAGCGTGGACCCGAAGGGCTACGACGCGGTCATCGCCGTCATCGGTGAGACGCCGTACGCCGAGGGCGTGGGCGACCTGACCCGCAAGACCCTCGAGGCGTCGAAGCTCTACCCCGAGGACCTGGCCGTGCTGGACAAGGTCAGCGGCAAGGGCACCCCGGTCGTCACCGTCTACGTCGGCGGCCGCCCGCTGTACATGAACAAGGAGATCAACCGCTCCGACGCGTTCGTGGCGGCCTGGCTGCCCGGCACCGAGGGCGGCGGCGTCGCCGACATGCTGGTCAAGGGCAAGGACGGCACCGGCTACCAGGGCACGCTGTCGTACTCGTGGCCGAAGAGCGCGTGCCAGTCGCCGCTCAACCCGTGGTCGCCGGACTACGACCCGCTGTTCAAGCTGGGCTACGGCCTGAAGAGCGGCCAGCGCGTCACGATCGGCCAGCTGGACGAGACCCCGGGCCCCGCGGCCTGCGGCTCGACCGGCGGTGGCGGCACCGCGACCGAGGACCTGTCGATCTACGACCGCACCGACGTGCCGCCGTACACCAGCCAGATCGGCTCGGCTTCGAACTGGGGCGGCACCGTGATCGGCCCGGACGGCACGGCTTCGCACCCGGAGATCAACACGGTCCCGACGGACGTCAACGTGCAGGGCGACGGCCTGAAGGCGACCTGGACGGGTGCCGGAGCGGCTCAGCTCTACATGCAGAACACGGCGGGCACGAACGACCTGCGCAGCTACCTGAACGCGGACGGGGCGCTGGAGTTCGACACGACCGTTCAGCAGGCACCGGTCAACCGGACGGTGATCAGCATGCACTGCGTCTACCCGTGCTTCTCGGAGGTGAACGCGACGAAGCTGTTCACCGACCTGGCGGGCGGTCCGAAGACGACGGTCAAGATCCCGTTGTCCTGCTTCAACAACGGGTTGGACTTCGAGCACATCAACACGCCGTTCCTGGTCTACACCGACGCCGCGTTCCAGGCGTCGTTCGCGAACGTGCGGTGGGTCCCCAACGGGGCGAAGGATCCTGATGCGAGACCTTGTTCGAGTTTGACCTAGGTACCGGACCGGGCCGGGCCGGGAGCGCGAAGCTCCCGGCCCGGTTTCGTTTCAGTGCTGCATGCCGTACGACTTCTGGCACGGGTAGCCGTCGTTCGTCGCCGACCAGCTCGCCGGGTAGCCGTTCTGGGCCCAGGCCGCGTACGCCTGCGCGTAGCTGTATCCCGCGGCGTGCAGCCACTGGCACGGCGTCTGGCCGGGCGCCGGGTTGATGGCGATCCACGGCTGGGCGTTGATCCAGCCCGGCTGGGCGTACCACTGGCTCGACGCCGCGACGCCCGCCGGGGCGACGGTCACCGGGGGCACGAAGACGGTCTGCGGGACCGGCGCGGTCACCGTCGGGGTGCTCGGGGCCGTCACCGTCGCGGTCGAAACCGGGGCCTGGAAAGCGCTTCCGGCGATCGTGCGCGGCAAGTCGCACGACGCCAGCGCGAGCACGGCGGAAAGCGCCGCGACTGTCCGAAGTGTACGCATGGCGGTCCTCATCCCGTCCTGGTCATGTGACTGCCGACGATGACGCCGCCGGAAACGGTGTACGTGCCGGAAAACGTGCGCGTCGTGCCGTCGGTCTGGGCCGCCGACAGCACCACGTACACCGTGCTGCCACGGACGTCGGTGACCGTCAGCGTGTCCCACGCCGTCGTCGCGAAACCGTTGGCGTACTTGGTGAATCCGCCGCCGCCCGCGATTCGGCTGCCGCCGAGGGACCACGCGGTGGCGAAGTCGCGCCGGTTGATCGCGTCGTAGTACGCGAGCACCACGCCCGCTTCCGCGGTTTGCCTCGGCGGCAAGGAAACCGGCGGCTGGACGTACACCGGGGCGGGCACCGCGACCGTCGCGGTGCTGGTCACCGGTGCTTGCGGGACCACGGTGACCGGCACGGGCACGCCGGTCACGGGGATCCCGCACGCGGCCGCGCCCAGCAGTACCAGGGCGGCCACGGTGATTCTGGTCGCGTTCACGGCCATCACCTTCTTCCGTGTCCGCCTCCTGGAATCGGGCGGCCGGCGGGATCCGCAACGGATCCGGAGAACCGCGACGCAAGCGTTATCCCGACAACTCCTGTCGGGAGATGTCGTACGCCGTCATCGCGGCGGCCAAGTGGCGGGCGTCTTCGGGCCGTGTCGCGTCGTAGCCGGTGATCACCTGCACGCGCCCGAGCCGGTAGGTGAGCGTGTTGCGGTGGATGTTCAACGCCGTCGCCGCTTCGCCGCGGTTGTAGCCCGAAGTCACGAACGCGCGCAGGGCGTCGATCAGGTGCGGGTGCTCCGCCAGCGGCACCAGGACGGCGGCGAGTGCTTCCCGCGCCGGGCTCGGCCGGGCCAGCTGGTACTCGATCGCCAGGTCCGCCAGGCGGTACAGCCGGGGCGGCCGGCGCAGGCTCTCCGCCAGGCCGAGGACTTCGCCGGCTTCGGCGTGCGCGGCCGGGATGTCCGCGAGCCGCCGCGCGTGGGCGGCGGCCGCGGTGCAGGGGCGCCCGCAGACGCGGTCGACCCGCGCCGCGACGGCGTCGGCCGCCACCCCGGCGGGCACCAGCAACACCCCGCCGTCGCCTTTGAACGTCACCAGGACGCCCGGCTGGCTGTCCAAATCGGACCGGACCGCGCGGAAGAGGTCCGTCGCCGCACGGGAACCCGCCGAGGCGGGCAGCGACGGCAGGTGGAAGACGACGACGTCGTAGCTCTCCGCCAGGTCGCGCCGCCGCACCGGGCGGCCCGAAAGCAGGCTGGCGGCCAGGTTCTGGCGATCCTCGCGCCGCTCCCAGTCCAGGTCGTCGCGCTCCTTCAGGTACGCCGAGGCCACGCGCGGCATCACCTCGCCGAGGAAGTCCAGCATCCGCGCGCCGAGCAGCGCGCGGTCCCCCGCCGCCAGGTCCCACGCAACGCTCGCGGCCAGCGGGTAGATCTTCAGCACGGCGTCCAGCGGCAGCCCGTCGCGGGCCCGCTCGGCGCCCCACGCGATCGGCAGCGCCAGCTCCTGCTCGGTCGGCCGCCGGTCCTCCGCGACCGTCGTCAGGAACAGCTCGAACACCGCCCGCGCGTTGGCGACCAGGTCACCCTCCAGCACGCTCGCCGGCAGCAACCGGTACGCCGGGATCTCGGCGGCGCACCGGGCGATCATCGCGGCCGCGATCTCCCCGGCCCGGGGGAACAGCGCGTCGACGGCATCCATGTCCGGCATTGTCACCGTGCACAAACGGCCACGGCAAGTTTCTGCGCGTTTTGCCAGCAGACAGCGTTGATCAAGGAGCGCATGCTGTGCATGACAACCAGACGAAGGGACTTCGCAATGGCGCGGGGAACGAAACGATGGCTGGCCGCGATCGGACTGGCGGGCGCACTGGTGCTGAGCGCGGCGGTCCCGGCCCAGGCGGCCGCGGGCGGCAACAACGACTTCGCGTGCCGCCCGAGCGCCGCCCACCCGAACCCGGTCGTGCTGCTCCACGGCACCTTCTCCACCTACTACGAGGACCTGAACTTCCTCCAGGCCGACCTCGCCTCCCGCGGCTACTGCACGTTCTCCCTGACCTACGGCGCCTACCCCCAGTTCCCCTTCGTCGGCGGCCTCAAGCCGGTCGCGGAGTCGTCGCTGGAGATCAAGAACTTCGTCGAGAAGGTCCGCACGGCCACCGGCGCGGCGCAGGTCGACGTCGTCGGGCACTCCGAAGGCGGCCTCCAGTCGATCTACCTGGCCAAGATGCAGGGCATCCAGAGCGAGATCGGCAAGGTCGTCGCGATCGCCCCGCCGACGCACGGCGCCAACGCCTCCGGCCTGCTGACGCTGGCCTACACGCTGCTCGGCAAGTCCACCTGGGACACGATCGTGAAGACGATCGGCCTGCCGATCTTCGCCGACGAGCTGGACGGCGGCGCGGCGATCGTCGCGCTGAACACCGGCCCGGTCGCCCAGCCCGGCATCGACTACACGATCATCACCTCCCGCTACGACGAGCTGGTGACCCCGACGGAGACGTCGTTCATCCGCGAGCCCGGCGTGCACAACACCTACGTCCAGGACTCGTGCCCGTTCGACCCGGTCGGCCACATCGGGGAGGCGTATGACCTGAACGTCTGGCACCTGGTGCGCAACGCCCTCGACCCGGCGAACGCGGCGCCGATCAAGGTCTGCGCGGTGGGTTCCCCGGGCTGAGTCAGCCCGTCGGCAAGCCGATCCGGTCGCGCTCGAGGGTCGCGCGCAGCCGGGACACGGCCTGGACGGCGGCGTCGTCGAAGGCGTCGCCGACCAGCTCGGTCAGCACCTCGGTGACGGTCCGGCCGGCCGCCTCGGTCAGGCTCGCGCCTTCGGCGGTCAGCACCAGCAGGGACGACCGGCGGTCGGCCGGGTTCGGCTGCCGGGCGATCCACCCGTGCCGCTCCAGGCGGTCGATGCCCTTGCTGGTCGCGCCGATGCCGATGGCGAACTCCGCGGCCAGGTCGGCTACACGGGCGCCGGGGTGTTCGCGCAGGTGGCGCAGGAATTCGTACTGCGAGGTGACGATCCCGTGCCGCTCGCGCAGCCGGTCGTTGAGCGCGTTGTAGAGGCGCGTCTCACAGCGGACGAGGTCGGAGAAGAAGACGTAGGGGTCCGCCGATTTAGATGCCACGGCATATACTGTAGCGGCATCTACTTCGGAGGGCGACGATGAGCAAGGAACAACGCGCGAAGATCGACGCGATGCTGCGCGCACCGGCACCCGCGGGGCCGCGATCGGTCGAGGAGATCCGGTCGGGGTTCGCGGCGCTGATGGACACGATGATCGTGCCGGAGGACATCCGGACCGCGGAAGCCACGCTCGGCGGCCGCCGGGCCCTGCGGGTCGAGCCGGCCGGCGAGCCGCGTCCCGGGACGATCCTGTACTTCCACGGCGGTTCGTTCGTGTTCGGCTCGCCCGAGACCGCGCTCTCGCTGACCGGCAACCTGGTGGCCAGGACCGGGCTCACGGCGTTGTCGCTGGACTACCGGCTGGCGCCGGAGCACCCGTTCCCGGCCGCGAGCGACGACTCGCTCGAGGCCTACCGGGCGCTGCTCGAAAGCGGCGCGGACCCGTCGGCCGTCGCGTTCGCCGGGGATTCGGCCGGCGGCGGCCTCGCCGTCACGACCTGCCTGCGCGCCCGCGCCGCCGGCCTCCCGATGCCGGCGGCGATCGTGGCCTTCTCCCCCGGCCTCGACGGCACCCGGACCGGCGAAAGCATGCGGACGAAGGCGGCCGCCGACCCGATCCTGACTCGCGAGGGCCTGGACCACACGGGCGCGATGTACTTCGCGGGCCAGGACCCGCACCAGGAGCTGATCAGCCCCGCGGTGCTGGCCGACCTCACCGGTTTCCCGCCGATGCTGCTCCAGGTCGGCACGAACGAACTGCTCCTGGACGACTCGACGCGCCTGGCCGCCCGCGCGCGGGCCGCCGGGGTGGACGTCGTCCTCGACGTCACCGCCGACGTCCCGCACGTGTTCCAGTGCTTCGCCGGGGTCCTGAACGAGGCCGACCAGGCCCTCGACCGCGCCGCCCTCTTCCTGACCCAGCAAGTCCGGCTCGGCAACCCGAACCAAAGGTCTTGAATGAGTCATTCAGGACCTCCGAAGACCTGAATGACTCATTCAAGACGTTCGCACGCGCCGCCGGCCGTCAACGAACCTCGGACGCACGACGCTAGGCGAGGCCGATCGCGAAGACGTGCAGGTCCGGGTCCGAGGGCAGGGTCACCGAGGCGATCGTCTTCCCGGCCGGGGCGTCGAACGGCGCCGTCGCGTACACCGACGCCCCGCCGCCCTGGCCGCCCGGCCGGTTGCGGTGGTCCGTGCGGGCCACCAGCGTGTTGCCGAACACCGGGTCCGTGCCGCCGCCCGGGAAGACCCAGTCCCCGAAGGACAGGTCGGCCTGGGCGGTGGTGCCGTCGGTGAACGTGACCGTCGCCGACGCCCGGTGGTCGCCGTTCGAGGCCGTGCCGATGAACGACAAGCGCTTCCCGGACACCGCGAGGGTCTGCCCGGCCGGGACCACGTTGTCCGGCCGTCCCAAAGGCGCGGCGGGCCAGGTGAACGTGGTACCGGAAACCGAAGCCGTTCGGCCGCCGGTCAGGCCGGCCGCGGCGAGGGCCTGGCGCGAAAGGCTGTTCCCGGCGCCGTCGATGTCGGCCGAACCGGCGTCGCCGTCGTCGGAGATGCCCACGTTCGAGTACGCGGCCGCCGGGCCGCCCGGCGGCGCGACCAGCACGATCACCGAGCCGGGCACGGCCGTCGCGCCACCGCGGACGGTCACCGGCACCTGGTAGTAGCCCTCGGGCGTCCCGGCGGCGACCGCCACGCTCAGCTTCGCGGTCGCCCCGCCGGTCCGGCCGTCGAGCCGGAGCTGCCGCGGCCCGGTCACCGAAATCCCGGACGGCGCCTGCGTGGCGACGTCCAGCACCCGGTCGTGCCCGCCGAGCCGCTGCCCGCTCACGGTGACCTCCCCGGCGCTCCCGGGCGCGACGACGACCTGGTTGGTCACCGAGGCCAGGAACGGCTTCTCACCGTCCCGATAGGACGGTGGCACCGTGTCGGCCGCCCAGCGCTTGTCCGGAGTGGACACCAGCGAGAAGTCCAGCCGCCCGCCGTCCCGCACGGTGTTCGCGGGCAAGGACGTCCGGTTCCAGTCGCGGCCGTTCAGCGACAGGGCGTGGACGTACGTCGCGGGCGCCTGGGGCGCGCGGATGTCGAGCGTCCGCCCGGACGGCAGCGCCAGCACCGCGCGCTCGACCAGCGGGCTGTGCACGACCAGGTCCGGCGTCCCCGGCGTGGCCGGGTAGATGCCGAGCGCGGCCCAGACGTACCACGACGACTGCGCGCCCAGGTCGTCGTTGCCCGGCTCGCCGTCCGGGGTCGCGCTGAACAGCGTGGTCGCGATCTCGCGGACCACCTGCTGGGTCTTCCACGGCTGGCCGACGTGGTTGTACAGCCACGGGACGCCGAAGTCGGGTTCGTTGCCCGCCCACATGTACGGCTCGTTCGGGCCGACGTTCAGCTTCTGGAAGAACGTGTCCAACCGCTGTGCCACAAGAGCCGGGCCGCCCATCGCCGTCACCAGCCCGGCCGGGTCCTGCGGCACCAGCCACGTGTACTGCGCCGAGTTGCCCTCGTCGAAGCCGTCCTGGCCGAACTTTCCGGGCGGCGGCGGGACGTACGCCGGGCCGTCCGGGAAGCGCCCGTCCTGCGCGCGCGGCTGGACGTAGCCGGTCAGCGGGTTGAAGAGGTTCTGCCAGTTCTGGCCGCGTTTCGTGAATTCGCGGGCGGTGTCGCGGTCGCCGATCCCCTGCGCGAACTGCGCGATCGCGAAGTCGTCGATCGCCCACTCCAGGGTGATCGACGCGCCGACGCGGGCGTGGTCGCCGCGGGAGGCGTCGTTGTTCGGCAGGTACCCGCGGGCGACGTAGTCGGCGATGCCCCGGCGTTCCTGGTACGCGCCCGGTGTTCCGTCCACTGAGGTCGCGCCCTTGACCAGGTACTTCAGCGCCGTCTTGACGTCGAAGTCCCGCGCCCCGAAGGCGTAGAGGTTCGAGATCAGCGCGACCGAGCTGTCGCCGGTCATCTGCCCGGTGTAGTCGTTCGCCATCGGCCAGCGCGGCCACCAGCCGCCCTGCACGGCGTCGTTGGTCAGCGACTGCGCCATGTCACTGGCTTCCTTCGGGAAGAGCATGGCGTGCAGCGGCGCGAGCGAGCGGTAGGTGTCCCAGTCGGAGAAGTTCGCGTACTGGTGGCGCCCCTTCGGCAGCGTCCGGACCTGGTCGTCGAAGCCGATGTACCGGCCGTCGGCGTCGTCGAACGTGTTGGGGTGCAGCAGCGAGTGGTACAGCGCGGTGTAGAACGTCTTGAGCTGCGCGGGATCCCGGCCCGCGACGCGGATCTTGCCCAGCGCCTGCGCCCACTTGTCCCGTGTGGACTGCCGGACCGCGCCGAAGTCCCAGCCGGGGACTTCCGCGGCCATGTTGGCCTTCGCGCCGTCGACGCCCACATAGGACATCGACACCTTGGCGTGCACGGTGCCGGAAGCGAAGGTCAGGTACGCGCCCGCGCGCGGCGAGTCGACGCTGTCCGTGCCCGGCCGCACCGACGAGCCGTCCCACGTGCCGTGCGCGGTGAACGGCTGGTCGAAGGTGATGTCGTAGAAGACCGTGTACTTGTTGGGCTTGCCGCAGAAGTTGCCGGTGGTGGCCGACCCGCTGACTTCGCGGTCGCCGGTGATCTTCAGGGTGGCCGCGGAGTTCCCGGCGAGGCTGGCGCCGCCCTTGACGAGCACCTGCGGGGTCGAGCCGGCCGGGTAGGTGAACGCCGCGAGCCCGGTGCGGGTCGTGGCGGTCAGCTCGACCCGGACGTTCGAATCGGCCAGCGTCACGGCGTAGTAGCCGGGCTTCGCCTTTTCGTCGTCGTGGCCGAAGTGCTCGGTCCGGTCCCAGGGCGCGCTGCCGACGTCGCCGGTGACCGGCAGGATCGGCACGTCGCCGAACGCGTTGCAGCCGACAGAGGCGTGGTCGAGGCTGAACCCCCGGATCCGGTCGGAGTGGTACTGGTAGCCGGCGTACGCGCCCTGGGTGTCCGGCGAGAACTGCATCATCCCGAACGGCGCCGCCGGGCCGGGGAAGTTGTTGATCTCGCCGACCGAGCTCCCGCCGCGACCGGTCCCGATCAGCGGGTCGACGTAGGCCGCCGGGTCGCCGACCAGCGGTGACAACGTTGTCGGAGCCGCCGAAGCGACGGCGGGGACCCCGATCACCGCCGTCGCGGCCAGCGCCGCCATGAACCTGTACCGCACCCGGTGCCTCCCAGAGCCGACAGCCTTGTCATCCGACCTTTGCCTGCGCCAGGTCCCGCGGTCAACACTTTGACAAAGACCTGGCTCGTGCCCTCAAGGTATGAAGATCCGGTCAGGATCGGGTGGTGGCCGTGTCAGGACGCCTAACCTCGACCCCGTGTGCGCACGTGTACTGGTCGCCGAGGACGACGAGAAGCAGGCCGAGGTCCTCCGGCTCTACCTCGAAAGCGAGGGCCACACCGTCGTGCTGGCCCCGGACGGCCGGGCTGCCCTCGACGAAGCCCGCCGCACCCGCCCCGACCTGCTGGTCCTCGACGTGATGATGCCGAAGGTCGACGGCCTCGACGTCTGCCGGATCCTGCGGCAGGAGTCCGACGTGGCGGTGCTGATGCTCACCGCCCGCGCCACCGAGGACGACCTGCTGCTCGGCCTCGACCTCGGCGCGGACGACTACCTGACCAAGCCCTACAGCCCGCGGGAGCTGATGGCCCGGGTCCGGACGCTGCTGCGGCGGACCGCCGGCCGGCGTGAACCACCGGACACGGCGTTGCGCGCCGGCGCGCTGCGGCTCGACCCGGTCCGGCACGAGGTGTCGGTCGGCGGCCGCCCGGTGGAGACCACCCCGGGCGAGTTCCAGCTGCTCGAGACGCTGATCCGGCAGCCGGGCCGCGTCTTCACCCGGCGGCAGCTGCTGGAGCTGACCCGCGGCGACGACCGGTTCGTCAGCACCCGGATCATCGACGTCCACGTGCTCAACCTGCGCAAGAAGCTCGAGCCGGACCCGCAGAAGCCGGTCTACCTGCGGACCGTGTTCGGCGTGGGCTACAAGCTGATGGCGGACAATGAAACGTAGCTTCCCGCGGCGGCGCAGTCTCGTCGTCCGGCTCACCGCCGTCTCGCTGCTGATCGCGCTCGCCTCGATCGCCGCGACCGCGTGGCTCGCGGTGCAGACCACCACCCGCGCGATCCAGCAGGAGCAGGGCCAGGCGCTCTCCGGCGACGCCACGATCTACACCGAGCTGCTGGGCTACGCGGCGGCCAACCACACCTGGGGTCAGGTCGGCCCGCGGCTGAAAGCGCTGTCCGAGCAGACCGGCCGCCGGATCGTGCTGACCACCCTCGACCGGCACGTCCTCGGCGACTCCGGCGGCACCCCGGTCACGCTGCCGGTCAAGGCGACCGCGTCGGTCGACCCGCTGCACGTCGACCCGGTGCTGCTGCCCCAGGCCGGGACGAGCGGGATCGACCCGCGTGCGGCCGGGCCCTTCCGGCTGCCGGCGGGCGAGCGCGAGGACCTCACGTCGCTGGCCACGAAGACCGCCGCCTGCCTCGCCACGGTCGGCCTCCCCAGCCAGGTGCGCGAGTCACCGAGCGGGCGGCCGCAGCTCGCCGGGCTCGATCCGCTGTCCGCGCGCTACTTCGCTTCGAAGTGCGGCCTCTACGAGCTGGCCGAGCCGACGCCGACCGAGCAGGTCGCGCTCGACAGCCTCAACGACGCCGTCAACCGCTGCCTGCGGAGCCAGGGCGCGGACGAGGTGAAACTGGGCCTCGACCTGCAGGTCCTCGGCGGCATCGACCAGCGGCCGACCCAGGGCTGCCTCGACTCGGCCCGCCGCGAGCAGCTGACGCCGTTCGTCGCGCCGCCCGCGCTGCTGTTCACGCTCGGGCCGGGCGGGTCGCAGCTGCCGACGTTCACGCTGTCCCGGGAAAACCTCACCCGGATCCTCGCGGTGACCGGCGGCGTGCTCGTGCTGGCCATGGCGCTCACGGTGCTGGTCGCGACCCGGCTGTCCCGTCCGCTGCGAGCGCTGACCGAAGCGGCGAAGCAGGATCGCCCGGCGCCGGTGAAGTCGCGCGACGAGGTCGGCTACCTCGCGGCCGCGTTCAACGACCTCACCGCGCGGCGGGAGCGCATCGAGGAGCTGCGCAAGGCGATGGTCAGCGACATCGCGCACGAGCTGCGCAACCCGCTCAACGTCATCCGCGGCCGGCTGGAGGCCGCCGAAGACGGCCACCTGCCCTTCGACCGCGCGCTGAGCGCGTCCCTGCTCGAAGAAACCGTGCTGCTGCAGCACATCGTCGACGACCTCCAGGACCTCGCCGCCGCCGACGCCGGCCAGCTGCGGCTGCACCCCGAGCCGCTCGACGCGGCCGAGCTGGCCGGCCACGTCGCCGTCGCGCAGGCCGACCGGGCCGCCGCGGCCGGCATCGGGCTCACCGTCGAAGCCGACGGCGACGCCGCGGTGACGGCCGATCCGGTGCGGCTGCGGCAGGTCGTCGGCAACCTGGTGACGAACGCGATCCGGCACACCCCGCCCGGTGGCCGGGTGACGATCCGCGTCTCGTCCACTGTGGACGAGGTGGCGCTGGCCGTCGCGGACACCGGCACCGGAATCGCCGCCGCGGACCTGCCGCACGTGTTCGACCGGTTCTGGCGGGCCGAGAAGTCCCGCAGCCGCCAGACCGGCGGCAGCGGGCTCGGCCTCGCCATCGTGCGGCACCTCGTGCACGCCCACGGCGGCACGGTCACCGCCGAGTCCGAAGTGGACAGCGGATCGACGTTCACCGTCCGGCTACCGAAGGCGGATCGCGGTGGTGAGCGTGCCGGGGTGCGGAATCCGCAGGACGTGCAGCCGCCGGGCGCCGTCACGCAGGAAGATGACGGTGGTCGCGGTGACGGTCGCGGCCAGGGCGGCGCCCCAGCCGATGGTGATCGTCGTGCCGCCGCGGCGGATCGTCAGCCCTGACGCCGTCGCGCTCGCACCGGCGCCGTGGGCGACCGGCGTTCCGTCGGCGAACCGGACGTCGTCGCCGGGGTGCAGGACCAGCGGGATCTGCTCGGTCAGCGGCGTGGTCCCCCGGACTTCGCGGGTCACGGTGTCCCGGGTGATGGTCAGGACCGTCCGGATGCGACTGTCCAAGCCGTACCGGACGACGACCGGCGCCGAACCGGGCACCTGCCGGCCGCCGTCCCAGGCGCGGTCGCCGATGGCGTACGTCGCGTCGAGCAGGCCGCGCGCGTCCGGGGTCCCGTTGGGCAGCAGGCTGGCCCAGCACTGCGTGTCGTCCTGCTGGGAATGCACGACCATGCCCGCCCGCGGGTGCCACAGCATTCCCTGCGCACCCCGGACGTAGCTCGACGGCCGCGTGCCCCAGAACCCCGCGAGGTACAGCTGCGGGCGCCGGACGTAGACGTAGGTCTGGTTCAGCCCCTCGTCCCGGCGCTGCACGGCGAAGTCGGCCGAACGCAGGTACGGGAGCTGCCGGAGCGCGGCCTGCTTTTCGCCACGTGAAGGGAAAGCTTCGCCGTAGGAGACGTGCGCGAGAATGCGCGGGGAAGTGTCCTGTTTGGCCGGTCCGATCGCCGGGCCCGGAGTCGCCGCCCACTGCCGGCGCGTCTCGGCGCGGTCCTCGCGGGTGGTGAAGAACGCGGCCAGGTCCGGTACTTCCGGGACGAACAGCGACGCGAGGTTGGTCCGGTCCGGGTCCGGGATGACGTCGTCGTAGTACGACACGTGCGTGCGGCTCGACGTGGCCACGTAGGTCAGCGAGCCGGAGCCGTCGGGTTCGCGGACGACGTTGTAGCCGAACCAGTCCGCGAACTTCCGCGCCATCGCGACGACCGTCCGGTCCCGGGTCAGTGCGTAGATCTCCGCGATTTCCGGGAGCATCACCTCGAAGTTGTAGTTGACGTCCATGCCGGTCGGCTCGTAGAAGAACCCCGCCGGGCTCTGGCCGTTCGCGGCGAGGAACTCGATCCGGTCGCGCAGCTGCTTGCCCAGCACGGGATCCGGGTCCAGCCGCAAGGCCAGCTGGGACGACGAAAGCCCGGACGCGTTCTGGTTGGCGTACTCGACCGGGTGCGCCCAGATCGGGTTGGCCGGGTTAAGGAACCACGTCATGCCCTGGTGCAGCGCGGCGGTCAGCTCGCCGCGCCGGGCGGGCAGCGCGTTGACCTGCCGCAGGTGGGCGAGGGTCTTCGCGAGGTAGCCCATGCCGAACCCGGTGGCGGCCTTGGACTTCTCGGTGATCGAGTACTCCGGGAACGAGCCGTCGGCGTGCTGCAGGTTCAGGTAGTGCGCGATCGCCGCGTCGAGCCGGTTCCGCAGGGCGGGGTCCAGGTGGTACGGGTTCCACGGCCGCCGGTTCGCGTAGAACCAGCTCAGCGTGTAGACGTGCTCCTGGACGCGGGCGTTGTACGGCTCGCTCGGCGTCCGCCACCAGCCGCCCCCGAAGAAGCCCAGGGTGGCCGGATCCACGCTGACATCGTTGACAATGCCCGGCAAAATGGCGAGGTAGGGCGCGAAACGCTGCTCCAGCGGCGAGAAGAGCCGCCGGTCCGGCGCCCCGGGCGGCAGCGGGGCGAGCGGCGGGAACGGGCCCGCCGGCGGGGGTACCGCGGCCGAAGCCGTCCCCGCCAGGCCGAGCAAGGCGGCGGCGGTGGCTCCGCCGAGGAAGGTTCTGCGATCGATCACGACTGCCTCCTAGCCTTTCAGGCCGCTCTGGGCGAGCCCTTCGACGAACTGGCGTTGCGCGATGATGAACACGACCAGCACCGGCACGACCGTCGTGGTCGCGGCGGCGAGCTGGACGTTCCAGAGGTGACCGCCGTAGACGTCGACGTACTGCGTCAGCGCCACCGGCAGCGTGAACATGCTCTTGTCGGTCAGGTAGACCAGCGGTTCCAGGAAGAAGTTCCACGTGTTCAGGAAGGTGAAGATCGCGACCGCGGCCAGCGCGGGTTTCGCGATCGGCAGGGCGACGCGCCGGTAGAGCCCGAACCGCGAGAGGCCGTCGAGCCGGCCCGCTTCTTCGAGCTCGCCCGGGATCGTGATGAAGAACTGGCGCATCACGAACGTCGCCAGCACGCTCGGCGCCCCGAAGATCGGCACGACGATGAGCGGCCAGTGCGTGTTCGTCAGGCCCAGGTCGTCGACCACCCGGAACAGCGGGATGATCGTGACCTCGCTCGGCACCATCAGTCCGATGAGGATCAGCGCGAAGAGCTTCTCGCCGCGGAACCGGATGCGGGCGAACGCGTACCCGGCCAGCGAGGAGAAGAACATCGTGCCGAGCGTGACGAGCACGGCGATGTAGAGGCTGTTGAAGTACTGCTGCGCCAACGGGAAGTCGGTGAACGCCGTCCGGTAGTTCTCCCACTGCGGCTGGTTCGGGAACAGCTTCGGCGGGTACGCGAGGACTTCGTTGGCCGGCAGCAGCGACGCCGTGATCATCCACCAGGTGGGGAACACGAACGGCACGGCCAGCACGACCATCACCGCGTAGCAGGCGATCTTCGCCCTACGACTCATGGAACACCCACCGCTTCCGCATCCGCCACTGCAGCAGCGTGAGCGCCAGGATGACGAGGAACAGCACGACCGCCAGCGCCGAGCCGTACCCGAGGTCGTGGTTGGCGAAGGCCTGCTGGTAGAAGTAGAAGACCAGGACGTTGGTGCTGTCGGCGGGGCCGCCCAGCGTCAGCACCTGGATCTGCGCGAACACCTGCAGCGCGCCGGCCACGGTGATGATCGCGGTGAGCAGCGTGGTCGGGCTGATCATCGGCAGTGTCACCGAGCGGAACCGGCGCCACGGCCCGGCACCGTCCAGTTGCGACGCTTCCACAATGGACTGCGGGATGCCCTGCAGCGCGGCGAGGAACAGCACCATGTTGAGCCCGACGTTCTTCAGCACCTGCACCACGATCACCGAGAGCATCGCGGTGCCGTTGCCCCGCAGCCAGTTCGGCCCGTCGACGCCGATCGTCTGCAGCAGCGAGTTGATCCCGCCGTTGTCCTGCAGGAGGAAGTTCCACACGATCGTCCAGGCGACGAGCGTGATGACCACCGGCGAGAAGAAGACCGTGCGGAACACCGTGGTACCGCGCAGCTTCAGGTTGAGCAGCAACGCCAGCGACAGCGCCAGCGCGAGGTTCAGCACGACCAGGCCGACGCAGAAGATCGCCGTCGCGCGGGCGACCTTCGGCGCGGTCGGGTCGTCGAAGAGCTTCGCGTAGTTGTCCGCGCCCGCGAACGTCGACGTCCCGGCGAGGAGGTTGACGTCCTGGAGGCTGTACCAGACCACCGCGACCAGCGGCGCGACGACGAAGGCGAGGAACCCGAGAGCCTGCGGGGCGATGAAGAGCCACCCCGCCAGCTCTTCGCGCTTCCTCGAGGTCCACGTCATTGGCTCAGCGCCGGGTCGATCGCCTGGCAGACGCCGGCCAGCGCGGCGGGCACGTTCGCGTCCGGCTTCCACATCGGGTCCAAAGCGGACTGGACGAGCGACGCGATCCGCGCGCTGCCGGTGTGCGACGGCAGCACCGCGCCGGTCTTGATCCCGTTCACCACGACGTTCTGCAGCTGCTCCTGGCTGAACAGCGGGTTCGCCTTGGCCAGGGTGGCCGCGTTGAGCAGGCTGTCGCGGGCCGGCGGGAAGTACTGGCCGAGCTTCGCCGAGTTGGCCGGGTTGGTGAAGAACGCGAGGAAGTCCGCGGCGGCCTTGGCGTGCTTGCCCTTCACCGGCACGCCGATCCCGGCCTGGCCGATGACCTGCGCGTTCGCCTTCGGACCGGCGGGCAGCGGGACGATGCCCCACTCGAACGGCTTGGCCTTGAGCAGCCCGGCGCGGCTGATCTGCGCGATGGTCAGGCCGGCTTCCCCGGCGAAGAAGTCCGCCGTCGTGCCCGGGCCGGGCAGCGCCTTGTCGGTGAAGATCGCCTGGTGCAGGAAGGTCATCGCGGACGTCATCTCCGGGGAGGTGAACCCGCACGTCTTGCCGTCCGGGCCCCAGGCGTCGGCGCCGAAGCCGCGCCACACCGAGGCGAGCAGCACCCACTGCTTGTACTCGAACTCGCGGATCACCAGGCCCGCCTTGCCGGTGTCCTTCGCGGCGACCTGCGTCGCGATCTGCCGGGCGGCCTCCCAGGTCCACCGTCCACTCGCGACCAGCTGGTCGGGTGTCTCGGTGATCCCGGCCTGCGTCAGCAGGTTCTTGTTGTAGAACATGCCGAACGGCGAGGTCGAGAACGGGTAGGCGTACAGGCCGCTGTCCTTGGTCCACAGCTTCGTCGCCGACGGGACCAGTTCGGCCGCGTTGTACCCGGCGGCGGCGTCCAAGGTGGGCTTGAGGTCGGTGAGCGCGCCGGACTGGACGAAGTCGGGCGCGTCGCGCTCGAGGATCCACGCGAGGTCCGGCGGGTTGCCGCCGGAGAGCTGCGTGGTAAGCGCGGCCGAGTAGGCGCTGGTGTCGCCCGGGACGACGTCGAACTTGACCGACGCGACCTCCGGGTGGGCCTTGCGGTACTCGGTGGCGATGGAGTCGAAGAGGGCGAGCTGGTTCTTGTCCGTCGTCCAGACGGTCATGCGCAGTGCGATGTTCTTGTCGTCGCCGGCGCCGCCCGAGCACGCCGTCGAAGCCAGTGCGACGGCGGACAGGGCCGCGGCGAGCAGCCGGATTCTCCGGTAGGCCACGATGCCTCCTGGTTATTCGAATTAGCAGGGACGGTAAGCGCCGCCCCGTGCACTGTCAACAGGCCGATCGGCCTCAGCGGGAGTCTGTTGTGGAGGGTCCGGCCGCGGTGGCGCCCTCGTGGATCGTGCACGGCAGGAGCAGCTGGCGCGACTGGGGTTTCCGCAACAGCTCGACGAGCACGCGCACCGCGTGCACGCCCATTTCGTGGCGCGGGATGCGGAACATCGACCAGTCGGTCGCGGTGCTCGGCACGGCGTGCGCGTGCGGCTGCTGCGACGGGTCGGCGTCGCCCAGCACGACGAGCGAAAGGTCCGCGGGCACGGTCAGCCCCACGTCGTGCGCGCACGCCAGGATGCCGTCGGCCATCGCCGAGCTCTCGACGAGCAACGCCGTCACGCCTTCGTCGCGCGCCTGCCGCAACGCGATCGCCGGGTCGTCCGCGAGGAACACCAGCGGCGGACGGCGGTGCTTGCGCGCGGCGGCCTCGTACCCGGCACGGCGGTCGAGCGTCGGCTCGTTCTCCTCGGTGACGCTGAGCAGCCCGATCCGGCGGTGCCCGAGGCCCCACAGCCACTCGTGGACCTCACGGGTGGCGGCGACGTAGTCCGCGCCGACGTAGCTGATCGGCCCGGTCGGCGACTCGCGGCGGCCGACGAACACGAACGGGAACTGCTCCTCGACCAGCTGCGCGAGCTCCTGCGGGTCGTTGTGCCTGCCGAGCAGGATCGAGCCGTCCGCGATGCGCAGCCGGTTCGTGCCCGCCTCGTAGATGCGGCGGCGCCCGTCGCGGCGGCCACCGCTGGTGAACAGCAGCAGGTCGAAGCCCTGCTGCTCGGCCTCCTCCTCGATGCCGAGCAGGAACGGCCGGTAGAAGTCGGCCACCCCGGACGGGAACACCGATTCGTAGGTGAAGACGCCGAGGATCTGGTTGGACTTCCCGCGCAGCCGCCGGCCCATGATGTCCACGGTGTAGCCGGTTTCGCGGAGCACCTGCTGCACGCGGTCGCGGGTCTCCGGGGTGATGCGCAGGCTGTCGGAGCCGTTGAGCACCATGGACACGACGGCCTGCGAGACGCCGGCCAGGCGCGCCACCTGGGCCTGCGTGACCCGGCCCGAACCCGCCGTCATCCGTGACTCCTTCTCGCGCGACTCCGCCAGACCTTACCGGCGGCACGGTCAGTACCCCCGCACTTCCGGCCACCGGCGTTCCACCCCGGCGGCGTCCAGCACGCGCGCGAAGTCCTCGAAGAGCCGGGTGTCTTCGCGCACGGCTTTCGGCTCGACGTCCTCGCTGATGGCGAAGGCCGCGAGCAGCCCGGCGACCTCGCCGACGTTCCACTCGACGGGGTGCAGCCGGAAGCAGCCGTTCGTGATGTGCGTGGTGCCGATGTTCTTGCCCGCGGGCAGCAGGTTCCGGGTGCGCACCGGCAGCAGCGCGCCGAGCGGGATCTCGTACGGCACGCTGGCGACGTCGATGTAGTTGTCCCCGCCGGTCGACGGGTGCAGGTCGATCCGGTAGCTGCCGACCCCGACGGCGTCCGCGCGGCGCACCCGGCCGTCGACCCCGAGGATCTCGGCCGAGACGTCGTGCTCGGTGACCGTCGTGACGGCCTTGATGCGGCGGGCTTCGCGGACGTACGCGGACTTCGCGAGGCCGTCCGCCGTGCCGGTGACGTCGGGGCGGAGCTTGAGCCCGGGGAAGCCGGTGCCGCCGTCCGCGCGGGGTGCCTCGGTCTGCAGCCAGTGGAGGACGGACAGGCTGAGCTGCTTGGCTTCGTGGTGCGCGGTCTGCACGTCGGCTTCGGTCGCGTGGCCGGGGATCGTGAGGGCGGGCTTGAGCCAGTAGTCGTTGAGCGGCCAGTTGACCAGCGTGACGTCGGAGTCGAACGCGCCGTCGGTGTGCAGGTTGCGGGCGAGGATGCGGCGGAACGTCCACAGCTCCTTGTCGCCGGCGTCGGCGCTCTGGTCGGCGCTGACGGCCAGGGGGTCGCCGGGCGGGTTCGGCACGAAAGTGCGTTTGACCGGCTCGAGGGTCCGCGGGTCGGGGGCGACGAAGCCGAGCAGCGGGCCGGGCCAGAAGTCCGGCTGGTAGTCGCGCCAGAAGCCGTACATCGCGGGCTTGTCGATGACGTGGTCTTCGCCTTCGTGGTGAGAAACCGCGAAGCAGTAGGTGATGCCTTGCAGGTTCGCGGGCGCGGCTTCGTCCGGCGCGTGCGGTTCGCCGTGGGTGCTCCGGGCTTCCGCGCCGGTGACGTGTTCGGTCCCGGCGAGCGGCAGGAGGTCACCGTTCTCGGTGGCGTCGAGGACGTACTGGGCGTTGACGACGACCCGGTCTTCGCCGTTCTCGATCACCACGGCGTCGACCCGGTCGCCATCGGTGTGCACCTCGACCGGCCGGTGGTGGCGCAGAACGAGGATCCGCCCGGCACTGACGTGCGGCGCGAGCATGGCTTCGATGACCGCGAGCGCGACCCGCGGCTCGTGGCAGAGCTTGCTGACCTTCCCCGCCCCGGGATTGAGCTCGGCGTGCTTCGCGGCTTCGGCGCGAAGCGGGTAGTGGCGGCGGTAGTGGTCGCGGATGCCGGCGCGCAGCTCGCGGTAGGTGCGGGTGGACCCGAACCGCTCGATCCACGGGTTTTCGTCCGGCGGAACGGCTTGCGCGGTGAGCTGGCCGCCGAGCCAGTCGGTCTCTTCGGTGAGGACGACCCGCCGGCCGTGGGAAGCCGCGGCCAGCGCGGCGGCGACGCCGCCGAGTCCCCCGCCGACGATGAGAATCTCGGTGCCCAGTTCCTTCATGAAGCCTTCCCCGCGCGGTGATAATTCGAATTACTACGCGGGTATGGTGCGCACGGGGAGGGTGACGAGTCAAGAGACAGAACCGGACAGCGCGCGATCAGGCGCGGGCACCAGGCAGGGTCCCGGCAAAGTCGCACCGGGTGGTCCTGCGATGTCTTGAATGACTCATTCAGGACCTCCGAAGACCTGAATGAGTCATTCAAGACGTCGGCGAAGCCGTCGCCGGCGCTCAGGCCGGCCGGTCGCCGAGCATGGACGTGGCCAGGCGCTTCGCCGTGCGGAACGGGGTCGCGTCCTGGGCGACCACCGACTGCACCGCGGCGCCCTCGAGCACCAGCATCAGCTCGTCGGCCAGCCGGTCCGGTTCTCCAGCTCGCGCGAGCTGTGCCCGCAAGTAACCGTGCAGCGCCGTCTTGTGGTGGCGGACCACCTCGCGCACCGGGTCGGCCGGGTCGGGGAACTCCGAAGTCGCGTTGAGGAACGCGCAACCCCGGTACCCGTCCCGGGACAACCACGCCTCGTAAGCGTCGAACACCGCCAGCACCCGCTCCCGGGGCTCCGGATGCGCCGCCGTGATCTCGTCGACCTGCTCCTGCCACGCGCGGTCGCGCTCCCGCAGGTACGCCACCACGAGCCGGCTCTTCGAACCGAAGTTGCCGTACAGGGCCGCCTTCGTGACGCCCGCCGCCGCGGCCACCGCGTCGACCCCCACGACGTGGATGCCGTCCCGGTAGAACAGCGTCGACGCGGCCTTGAGCACCTTCCCCCGCGCGTCGCCGGGGCGAGTCCGGCCCATCACACCTCCCGGTCTGCCGCACTACCTGCCACAACCGTACCAGCCCTTGACAGCAAACAGACCGGTCTGTCTGATGGAGGTCATGGCGACCCAGACGAGAGAGACGACGTCCTGGTGGCCCCTCGCCGCGGCCGGCGCGGGGGTCATCGCCCTCTGCTACGGGTTCGCGCGCTACGCCTACGGGCTGTTCGTGCCCCGGTTCAGCGAAACGTTCGGGCTGACCACCGTCGGCGTCGGCGTGCTCGGCGGGCTCTCGACCGCCGGCTACGCGGCCGGGCTGCTGCTGGCCCCGCGGACGTCGGCACGCTCGGCGCGCGGCACCGTGCTGCTCGCCGGCGCGGCCGCCACGACCGGGCTCGCGCTCATGGCGCTGGCCCCGGCCGTCGCCGTGTTCGCCGCCGGCATCGTGGTCGCGGGCGCCAGCGCGGGGCTCGTGTCGCCCGGCGTCGCCCAGCTCATCGGGGAGAGCACCGGCCAGGCCCGTGCGCAGACCTGGGCCAACACCGGCACCGGCCTCGGGCTCGCCGCGTCCGCGTTCACGCCGCTGCTGGCCCTCGGCTGGCCCGTGGTCTGGGCGGCGTTCGCCGGGCTCGGCGCGGTGGTGACGCTGCTCGCGTGGCGCACGCTCCCCCGCAGCCGCCCGGCCGTCGTCGCCACCAGCGCAGGCCGGGGCCTCAAACCGCTGGTGCTCAACGCCGTGCTCATCGGCGTGACGAGCGCGCCCTACTGGACCTTCTCCGGCTCCCGGCTCGCCGAAGCCGGCCTGAGCCCGGTGGCCGCGACCTGGTGCTGGTTCGCGATCGGGGTCGCCGGGCTGTGCGGCGGCCTGGCCGGCCGGGTCGTCGAACGCGTCGGGCTGCCGGCCGCCAACCTCGCGACCTGGACGCTCGCCGCGGCCGGCCTCGCCCTCCTGGCCGTGCCCGGCCTCGGACTGGTCGGCGCACTGGTGTCCAGCGCGCTCTTCGGCAGCACGTACATGGCGTTGACGGGCCTGTGCATCGTCTGGGCGGCCCGCCTGTCACCGGAGCGGCCCGCCCGCGGTGTCACCTGGTCCTACGTCGGGCTGGGCGCCGGGCAGACCGCGGCCGGCCCGCTGGCCGGTGCGGCCGCCGCGAGCATCGGGCTAGGGCCGGTGTTCATACTGACCGGTCTGATCGCTCTCCTCGCGTGGACTCCCTGGTTCAAGCCAGCGACGCCGGCAGGCCCGCGGCCGTGACCAGTTCCGGGCCGGGGAACTTGACCGCGCGCGACAAGCGATCCCCGGTCACCGTGAACACCCACAACCCTTCCGCACGCAGGATTCCCGCGTCGTCCGGGCGGTAGCTGCCCGCGGCGGGCTGGCCGTTGGCGCGCGTGGGCCGCAGCCGGATCCCCTGGTCCGCCCGGAAGGCGTACCGCTCCAGGAACGGCAGGCACACGCTGACCCCCTTGAACCACACCGGGTGCGGCACGGCTTCGAGGCTGAAGTCGTCGTGGATGACGGTCCGGATGGCCGCGGTGTCCTGCGCCTCGAACGCCGCGACGTACCGGTCGAGCAGCGCACGTTCGACCTCCGCAACCGGCGGCGCCGCGTCGAGATCCAGCTCGTCGAGCCGCTGCCGGGCCCGCTGCAGCAGGCTCTTCACCGCGGGCACGCTGACATCGAGCGTCTCCGCGATTTCGGCGGCGGACCACGACAGCACCTCCCGGAGCAGGAACGCCGCCCGTTGCCGCGCCGGCAGGTGCTGCAACGCCGCGATCAGCGCCAGCCGCACCGATTCGCGCCGGACGACGACCTCCCCCGGGTCGCCGAGCACCGCGTCGGGCAGCGGCTCGAGCCACGCGACCGGGCCGGCCCCGAACACCCGGACGTCCGGATCGCTCGACGGCGCACCCAGCCCGGCGGGCAGCATCCGCCGGCTGTGGTGCCGCAGCTCGGTGAGGCAGGTGTTGGTCGCGATCCGGTACAACCACGTCTTGAGCGAAGAGCGCCCTTCGAACGCGCCGACCCCGCGCGCGGCCCGGAGGTACGTCTCCTGGACGACGTCTTCGGCGTCCTGGTAGGAGCCGGTCATCCGGTAGCAGTGGGCGAGCAGCGCGGGGCGGAGCGCGTCGAACTCGTCCCGCAGCCGCGTGCTCCCGGCCAGTGGCATCGCCTCAGCTGACATCGCGCACTCCCCGTTCGTGGATGGCTTCCAAAGCTTCCCTCATCCCGGCGAAGCCGGAGCGGTAGAACCGGGGTCCGAACGACACCCGGGCCACGCCCAGCGCCGCCAGGCCGTCGAGGTCCAGCGCCGGATTCGTGTTGCCGTTGACCGGCCCGCCCACTTCGGCGACGAGCCGGCCGAGCGCGTCGCCGGGCGCCCCGATCGGGTACACGCAGTCCGCGCCCGCCTCCCGGTAACCGCGGCCGCGCCGGACGGCCTCCGCCACCCGGTCCGCCTCGGGCACCCCGGCGGGTGGCAGGAAGACGTCGATCCGCGCGTTGACGACGAGCGGGACCCCGCTCGCGTCGGCGGCCGCGCGCACTTCGGCCAGCCAGTCCGCGTGCGCTTCCGGGTCCGCGAGCCGCCCGGCGCGGTGGTCGGTGTCCTCGAGGTTGCACCCGGCCGCACCGGCTTCGAGGAGCCGGTCCACCAGTTCGTGCGGCGCCAGGCCGTAGCCGGCCTCGGCGTCGACGGTCACCGGAACGGGTACCGCACGGGCGATCCGGGCCGCCGCCGCGAACATCTCCCGCCACGGCGCCGCTTCGCCGTCCTGGTGCCCGAGCACGTCGGCCACGGCGGCGCTGGAGGTCGCCACCACCGGGAACCCGGTCTCGACGACGAGTTCGGCGCTGGCTTCGTCCCAGGCGTTCGGCAGCACGAGCAGCTCGCCGTGGTGCAGTTCGCGCAGCAGGTCGGCGTGGGCCTTCAAGTCGGTCATGGCTCAGTTCTCCTTCGGTTCGAGGCGGGGGACGAAACAGCCGGCCAGCACACCGGCGGCGGCGAGGGCGGCGCTGAGCACGACGGCGGCCGTGAACCCCTCGGTGAACGCGGAATAGCCGCCGGCCAGCGAGAACCCGGCGACCAGGACGGCTACCCCGAAGGCCCCGCCGAGCTGCCGCATCGCGCTGAAGGCGCCGGAAGCCTTGCCGAGGAACCGCGGGCCGGCCGACGTCAGCACCGCGCTCTGCACGGCGGGCAGGCACATCGCGATGCCGGTGCCCGAGAGCACCAGCGGCGCGACGATCGCCCAGTACGTGCTCGCCGGACCGGCGACCGCGGCGATCCAGAGCATGGCGAGGCCGTGCAGGCCCAGGCCGGCGACGATGAACGGCCGTTCGCCGAACCGCCCGACCAGGCGCCCCGCCAGCTGCGGGACGGCCACGGTGGTCAGCCCCCACGGCGCCAGCCCGGCCCCGGCGGCCAGCGGCCCGTACCCGAGCCCTTCCTGCAGGAACTGGGCCATGAAGAACGTCGCGCCCAGCGCCGAGGCCCAGTGGAAGAAGATCACCGCGTTGCCCGCCGAAAACCGGCGCGAGCGGAACAGCCCGAGCGGGAGCATCGGGTGGGCGGCCCGCCGCTGCCAGGCGACGAACCCGCCGAACGCGACCAGCCCGGCCGCGACCGGTCCCGCGACGCCGGTCCAGCCCGCGGTGCCGACCTGCGCCAGCCCCCACACCACCCCGAAGGATCCCGCGCCGGCCAGCAGCAGGCCCGGCACGTCGAGGGCGCGATCGGGGCCGTGGCTCTCCTCGACCCGGGTCAGCGCGAGGACGGCCAGGACCGCGCCGACGGGGACGTTGATCCAGAAGATCCACGGCCAGGAAATGCCCGCCACGACGGCGCCGCCCAGCAGCGGCCCGAGCGGCACCGCCAGCCCGCTCACGCTCGCGAAGACGCCGAGCGCCTTCGGCCGCAGCTCCGGCGGGAACGCGGCGCCCAGCAGCGCCAGCGCGAGCGGCATGACGAACGCGGCCCCGGCGCCCTGCAGCACCCGGCCGGCGATCAGGGTGCCGGCGTCCGGCGCGAGGGCGCAGACCAGCGACGCCAGCGCGAACACGCTCACGCCGGCCACGAACACCCGCCGCCGTCCCCACCGGTCCCCGGCGGCCGCGGCCGTCATGAGCAGGACGGCGAAGCTCAGGCCGTAGGCGTTGACGGTCCATTCGAGCTCGGCGACCGACGCACCCGTGCCGGCCTTGATCGCGGTCAACGCGGTCGCCACGACGAGCGCGTCGAGCACGACCATCATCGAAGCGACGGAGGTGATCGCGAGGACCCACCTTCGCTTCGCTGTTCCTACCTCCGGTACCGCCGGGGTGGGCGGGGTTTCGACGCGCACTCGGGACTCCTCGCGGCTCGGTTGCGGTGCTGCCGAGAGTTGGACACCGCGCGAACCGGAAAGGAATCGGTGCTTACAGCGGCAACCCCGAATAGTTGTCCGCGAGCTCGGTCGCCGCGGCCGCCGACGTCACCGTGCGGCGGAGCTGGGCCAGCTGGAGCTGGGCGTCGAAGTCGTCGCCGTGGCGGTGCAGCATCGACGTCATCCACCACGAGAAGTGCGTGCAGCGCCAGACCCGCCGCAGCGCGGTGTCCGAGTACGCGTCGACGAGTTCGTCCTTGCCGTCCTTCAGGGAAGCGGTGAGCGCCTTCGCCAGCAGTGCGACGTCCGCGACCGCCAGGTTCAGGCCCTTCGCCCCCGTCGGCGGCACGATGTGCGCGGCGTCCCCGGCGAGGTAGAGGTTGCCGTGGCGCATCGGCGTCGCGACGAAGCTGCGCATCGGCAGCACGCTCTTCTCGGTGATCGGCCCCGTCTCCAGCGCCCACCCGGGGTGCCCCAGCCGCTTGGCGAGCGCGTCCCAGATCCGGTCGTCGCTCCACTCCGCGATGTCCTCGTCCGGCGCCACCTGCAGGTAGAACCGGCTCACCCGTGGCGAGCGCATGCTGTGCATCGCGAAGCCGTCCGGGTGCCAGGCGTAGATCAGCTCGTCGGCCGACGGCGCGACGTCGGCCAGCACGCCCAGCCAGGCGAACGGGTAGGCGCGCTCCCAGATCTCGGCGTCGGGGATGGACGCGCGGCTCGGCCCGTGGAAGCCGTCGCAGCCGACGACGACGTCCGCGTCGACCCGCCGCGCCTGTCCTTCGGCGTCCACGAAGGTCACGTGCGGCGTCCCGGTGACGTCGTGCAGCGTGACGTCGGAGGCCGAGTAGTACACCGGGCGGCCGGCCTTTTCCCGCGCCGCCATGAGGTCCTTGGTGATCTCGGTCTGCCCGTAGATCGTCACCGACCGGCCGACGAGGTCGACGAAGTCGAGGTGGTGGCGCTCGCCGGGCCACTGCAGGTGGATGCCCCGGTGCTCCATGCCCTCGACGTCGAGCCGGGCGCCGAGGCCGGCCTCACGCAGGAGGCCGACCGTGCCCGCCTCGAGCATGCCCGCGCGGATGCGGGCCTGGACGTAGTCGGCGGTCTGCCGTTCGAGCAGCACCGAGTCGATGCCTTCGAGGCCGAGCAGGTGGGACAGCAGCAGCCCGGCCGGGCCGGCGCCGACGATGGCGACCTGGGTGCGCACGGCAACGTCCTTTCACGCGAAGAGGCTCCGAGCATCCCCCGCGCGGCCCGGCCCCCACCACTGGACTCTCATTCAGTGAGAGAGTGTCCGCGAGATTCCGCGGGCCGCCGCGCGCAGCGCCGGGATCTGCATCCGCGCGGCGTCGTCGTTGGGCACGATCACCGACAGCGCCGCGACGACGTCGCCGCCGCGTCCCCGCAGCGGGACGGCGATCCCCGTGGTCTCTTCGTCGATGAAGCCCGCGCAGTACGCGTAGCCGTCCCGCCGGACGTCGGCGAGGAAGCGCCGCAGCCGCGCCGGCTCGGTCAGCGTGGTCCGGCGGAACGCGCCGAGCGGGCCGGCCAGCACTTGTTCCTGCAGGTCGGCGGGCGCGTGGGCGAGCAGCACGAGCCCGGACGACGACGCGTGCAACGGCAGCCGCCCGGCCACGCGCGTCACGTTGACGACCGCGCCGGGCGCGGAAAGCCGCTCGACGAACAGGACCTCGCGGTCCTCCAGCACGGCGAGCTGCGTGTGGTGCCCGACGACGGCGTGCAGGTCCTCCATGAACGGCAGCGCCGCCTCCCGCAGCCCCAGCGTCGGGGAGGCGCGGGAAGCCAGCTCCCACAGGCGGACGCCCACCCGGACCCTCCGATCGGTGTCGCGCCGCAGCCAGCCGTGCCCGACCAGCTCCTCGATCAGCCGCGACGCCGTCGCGACGTGCAGCCCGGTCCGCCGCGCGATGTCGGTGACGCGCAGCGCGGGCGCGTCCGGCTCGAACGTCTCGAAGATCCGGACGACGCGCGTCAGCACGGAGTCGCGTTTCACCACGTCAGGAGTGTGCCCCACCGGCCGGGGCGGGGCACACTCCCGCGCTCACGGCAGCGAGTTCAGGAACGGCTCGTGGCTGTTCTGGAACTCCCAGTTGTAGTACTTGTCCCAGTTGATCGACCAGGTCATCAGCCCGCGCAGTGCCGGCGTCGTGCCGCCGCGCAGCGTGTACGAGCCGCAGCCGCTGCCCTTGACCAGGCAGTTGACGGCCGTCTGGACGTCCGCGGGCGAGGTGTAGCCGTTGCCCGCGCTGACCGCGGCGGGCAGGCCGATCGCGATCTGGTCCGGCCGCAGCCCGGGGAAGAACTGGCCGGTGTTCGCGACGCTGAACCCGGCCTTGAGCATGTCGGTCATCGCGATGTGGAACTCGGCGCCGCCCATGTTGTGGTACTGGTTGTCCAGGCCCATGACCGGCCCGGAGTTGTAGTCCTGGACGTGCAGCACGGTGAGCGCGTCCCGCAGCGCGTGGATGACCGGCAGGTAGGCGCCGGTCCGCGCGTCCCCGGCGCCGGAGCCGCCGTAGAACTGGTAGCCGACCTGCACGAAGAACGTCTCGGGCGCCATCGTCAGGACGAAGCCCGAGCCGTACTTGGCCTTGAGCGTCTTCAGCGCGGAGATCAGGTTGACGATCACCGGCGTGGTCGGGTTGCGGAAGTCGGTGTCCCCGGCGTTGAGCGACAGCGAGTGGCCCTCGAAGTCGATGTCGAGGCCGTTGAGGCCGTACTTGTCGATGATGGCGGAGACGGAGCTGACGAACGTGTCGCGCGCGGCGGTGGAGGTCAGCTGCACCTGGCCGTTCTGCCCGCCGATGGAGATGACGACCTTCTTTCCCTGAGCCTGCTTGGCCTTGATCGCGGCGATGAAGTCGGCGTCGCTCTCGACGTTCGGGCACTCGGTGACCGGGCAGCGGTTGAAGCGGATGTCGCCGGAGGTGACCGAAGTCGGCTCCCCGAAGGCGAGATCGATGATGTCCCAGGCGGCGGGCACGTCGGCCATCCGCACGTAGCCGGAGCCGTTCGCGAAGCTGGCGTGCAGGTAGCCGACGAGCGCGTGCTTGGGCAGCCCGGTGTCGACGCACCCGGTGGTGGTGGCGCTGGTCGTCGCGGACTTCGGCGATTCCCCGGCGCTGTTGTACGCGGCGACGGCGTAGCTGTGGGTTTCGCAGGCCTTCAGCCCTCCGACGGTGGCGCTGGTCCCGGTGACGGTCGCGACGACGGTGCTGCCTTCGTAGACGCGGTACCCGGTCACGGTGCCGGCGCTCGCGCCCCAGGTCAGGGCGATGGAGTTCGCCGTGATGCTGCCGGTGGCCGGAACGCCGGGCGCCCCGGGCGTGCCGGGGGTGTTCCCGCCCGGGCCGTCGAGGACGACGTCGTCGGCGTAGTAGCTGCCGGCGCCGTACCACCCGTGGAGGTAGAGCTGGGCGGAGGTCTGGTTGCCGGTGGTGAAGGTGAGCTGCAGCTGGTTGTAGGCGCTCGCGTTGCCGGACCAGGTGGAGGCGCCGCCGGTGATGCCGAGGTAGACGGGATTCCCGCGCACCCAGGCGGAAACGGTGTAGGTGGTGTTCGGCTGAACGGACACGGTCTGCGCGCACTGGGCGTAGTCGGCACCGACCGGCGTGGCGGCGAGGGCGTAGCTGCCGCCGTGCACGGGCGCGCTGACGGCGGTGGCCCCGGAGCAGGTCCAGCCGGAGAGCGAGCCGGCTTCGAAACCGGGGTTGGTGAGGAGGTTGGCCGCTTCGGCGTTCCCGGTCAGAAGACCGGAGAGCGCCAGTACGACGGCGGCGAGGGTTGCGGACAGTCTGGAACGCCTCATCGGGTCCTCCAGTCGGGGAGATACCCGATATTGTCTAGACCAATATGTAAAATGTCCAGACCAACGGCCCGCGATCAAGAACCGAGTTCCACGAGCAGCTTCGTCACCAGCCGGGTCCGGCCCGCGCGGGAGCGGTCGATCACCTGGACGCTGCTCCACCCCGCCGGGACCCGCTCCGCGAGCAGCTCCTCGCGCCACTTCCCCACCCGCCGCACGTGGCGCGCGAACGACCGTGGCCGCACGACCCGACCACGTCGGCGTTGCCCCTCCAGTGCCTGCTCCGCCGGGACGTCGAGGAACAGCAGCCGCACCGGGCGGCCGCTCACCGCGCCGACCAGTGCCAGCAGGGCGCGGGTCGAGGCCCGCGTCGACGGCTCGTGGACCACGATCGGGCCCGCCCCGAGCGCGCGGCCGACGATCCGCGCGCGGTGCCAGGCGTGCACCACCGGCCGGTAACAGCGGTACGGCACCGCGGGGGCCACCGCCCCGAGACGTTCACGGACCTGGTCGGAGTCCAGCACCGGCAGGCCCGTCGCCGCGTGGCGGAGCATCGTCGTCTTCCCCGCGCCCGGGAGGCCCGCCACGACCAGCATGTCGCGTGGCCCGAGTTCGATAACGGTGGGCTCGCTCATGCCCCCTCAACGCCCGACCGAAGGTAATGGTTCCTTTACCATCGACTCACGGACAGTAACGGGCACGTCTTCCGCGCCGTGCGCGCCACCCGGCCGGACGCGCGGCCATCACACGCCGTGCCGCGCGGCCCGAAACCCATGCGGGACAACGCATTCGTCGACGGCCAGTTCGGGTGAAGTTCCCGTCCGCCCCTTCCTTGTGCCCGGGAAATCCTTATCTTCTTAAGGGGACACCGCTAGAACAGGGGACTCGTCATGACCCAGTCGCTGGAACTCCCGGTCCAGGAATTCTGTCTCGATTGGACGCTCACGGGCGAGGAAGGCAGCAAGGTCGCGGTCACCCTCAGCGGCCAGGTTTCGCTGCTCGACAACAACCGGTTCTACAAGATCGACGGCGTCGTCTACGTCACGGAGGGTGACGCCGACATCCGCGCGGTCGGCAATCCGTGCCTGTCCGTGCGGCGCAACGGCGTCGAGAAGACCGGGCGGCAGTGGGGTTGGGAGATGTGCTCGGCCCGCAAACGCCTGGCCGCGCTCAACACGATGGAGGGCTACTTCGTCCGGACGGGCTACTGGGCGCCCGCCGACCGCGCCATCCAGCTGAGCCTCTGCGCCGAATCCGGGTGGAGCCGGCGCAAGAGCTACAGCCCGCACGTCACCGTCCGGATGGTCGACTGACCATTGAGGCTTATTCTGGTTAGGCCGCCACGCCCACACCGGATACCGCTGGTCACCGCGAAAGTCATGTGGCGGCCGACGGCCGAATAAGCCTCACTGTGGACGCCCGGCGCCGCGCCGCCGCGACGACCAGCCCGGCCGCGAGCGCCCCCGCCACCGCGCACCCGGCGCCGAACCCTGGCGACGGCTCGTGCAGGCGCAGCACCGAAACGCACAGCCACACCGCCGCGCCGAACAGGATGCCCAGCACCGGGCCGCCGACCGTCGCGCCGCGCCAGCGGTGGCCGTTGCGGATGGTGCGCAGCCCGGATTCGAGGTAGGCGAGCGCGAACAGCGCCAGGATGAGGCTGCCCGCGCCCATCGCGCTGGCCAGCGGGTGCTGGCTGGTGAGGAGCGTGAAGGTCTGCGTGATCGGGCCGGTCCGGACGGTCGCCGTGACCGCGCCGCCGACGATCCACCGCGCGATCCCGGGCAGGGTGAGCTCCGCGGTGAAGCCGTTGCCCTCGGGTTTCGCGACGCTTTCGGCCGAACCGAGCGGGATCCCGGCCGCGGACAGGTCGATCGCAACGGGGCCGGGGTTGCCGGGGCCGCTGAAGATGAGCGGCTTGCTGAGGTCCACCTCGACCGGCGCCGAGACGGCGGTCCCCCCGAGGTTCAGCGTCGGCGACGCCGAATGCGGCAGCCGTTCGGGGTTGAGCAGGGCGAGGACGATCAGGGCGAGGGCCGCGAGAGCCGCGCCGGCGCGCAGCCAGACGATGGGGGTTGCCGAGGGGGAATCTTCCGGCGGCCGACCGGGGGTGCCGCTGGTGAGGTTCGGGTCGAGGTGGGCGTGCGGTGCGGCGAGGGTGGGGTTGGGGGCGCCGGGACGCTGGACCGGGCGGGTCCGGGACGGGTCAGGGGTCGCGGGCCCGAGGCCGACCGCTTGCGGAGCCGGGCCCGTCGTCGAGTTCAACCCCGCGATCACCCTCGGCGGCAGGTGCAGCACGGGCACCCCGGACCGCTCCAGCCACCCGGGCCCGTACACCGCCGTCGCCGCCGCGGCCAGGTCGGCCGCGAACGACTCCGCCTCCCTATAACGCGAATCCAGCTCGCGGGCCAGGCTTCGCATCACCACGCCCGCGATCGGCATCGGGACGCCCGCGATCGGCATCGGGTCGGTGAACATGTGCTGGCGCATCATGCTGATCGCGCCGCGGGTGTTGTCGAACGGGAGGCGGCCCGACAGCAGCTCGTAGAGCACCGTGCCCGCCGCGTAGACGTCCGCCGCCGGGCTCAGGGCGTTGCCCATCGCCTGCTCCGGTGCGATGTACGCCGGGGTGCCGAGGATCTCGCCGCCGTGGGTCACCAGGGTGGCGCCTTCGCTGATCACGCGGGCGATGCCGAAGTCGGCCACCTTCACCACGCCCTGCGTGCTGAACAGCAGGTTCCGCGGCTTGACGTCGAGGTGCAGCACCCCCGCCAGGTGCGCCGCGTGCAGGCCGGCCAGCATCGCCAGGCCGATCGCGCACGCCTGCTCGCCGCTCACGCCGTCGCCGTGGAAGCGGCTGTGGACCGTGCCGCCGTCGAGGCGCTCCATCACCAGCAGGTGCTCGCGGCCCGTGCGGACGTAGTCGTACACCGGGACGATGTGCGGGTGGTCCAGGCTCGCGAGCACCCTCGCCTCGCGGTCGAAGAGCTCGCTGCTCGCCGCGTGGTTGAGGATGTCCCAGGGCAGCTGCTTGATCGCGACGCTGCGGCCGAGCGTCCGGTGCACGCCGGCGAACACCACGCCCATGCCGCCTTCGCCGATTTCCGCCCCGATGTCGTACTGCGGCAGGGCGGCGATCAGCTCGGCCGGTGCGCTCATCGGGTGAATTCCTGCGTCGACGGCAGCGGGAGCCGGACCGTGGAGCCGTCTTCGGCGGGCGTGACCGCCGGGGGTGCCGGGTGCGGGGTGAGGTAGCCGAGCAGGAACGCGATCGCCGCCGCGCCGAGCACCACCGGGATCTCGATCGCCGGCTCCGGCGGGACGAGCCGCAGCACCGACAGGCTGATCACCGCGACCAGGCCGGTGCCGAACCCGGCGGGCAGGAAGCGCAGCCCGCGGCGCCAGCGGTTGGGCGCCAGCCGGTGCCGCGCCAGCGCGAGCAGCGCGGCCGCCCAGGCGAGGATCGTCAGCACGAGCATCGCCAGGCCGAAGACGCCGTACACCGACCAGACGGAGCCGCGGACGTCGGCGACCGTCGTCGCCTCGCCGAGCGTGGCGCGCTGCGCGTCGAGCAGCTCCACCGACGACGGCAGCAGCCCGGTCGCCTGCCCGCTGAGGTCGCCGAGGTCGAGCACGAACGTCCGGGTCGCCGAGCCGCGGGCGGGCACCTCGAACGGCGCCGTCGTGTCGTAGGCGAAGAACGTCAGCGCGAGGGCGACCCCCGACAGCCGCACGCTGCGGACCTTCACCGGCGCGGTGCCGGAGTTGGTGGCCACGACCTTCAGCTCGACCTGGCTCGCCGGGTCGATCGGGACGGTGGCGTCCTCGATCGGCCGCTGGTCGATCGACACCTGCACCTCGAGCGAGCCGGAATCGGCCGACGCTGCCGGCGCGCCGAGCACCACCGCGCACAAACCCAACGCAACCCCCGCCGCGATGACACGTCCCATTGGGCATCCCCTACTTGCGTAATCCAACTCGTCCGGAATGCTACAGCGAGCACACACCGGGGAGGGACGTCCGATGCGATTCGTGGTTCGGCTGTTTTTCGGCGCCGTGGCCGGAACGTTGCTTCTGCTCGTGACGGCGGGCAACGCCAACGCACAATACACTTCGTCGGTTGGTTTGAAACCGTCGAGCGGCGTTGCCGGGAGCGGGTTCACCATTTCCTGGAATTTCTATCCCTGCAAAGGGCCGGTCACCTTTTCCTGGAACGGCACCCCGATGTGGTCGGCCGACACCACGCTGCAGAACACGAGCGGCACGGTCGCGGCCAAAGTGCCGGCCGGCGCCCAGCCGGGCACCTACCCGGTCACCGGCACGTGCACCAACGCCCGCACCGGCGGGCCACTGAGCGCGGGCAGCCGGTTCACCGTGACCGGAACGCCCACCACCACGCCCCCGCCGCCGGTGACGACCACCCCGCCGCCGCCCGTGACCACGCGGCCGACCCGGCCCGGCACCACCACGACCCCGCCCACGACGACCAGCACGCCGCCGACCACCACGAGCACCCCGCCGACGACGACCACCCCGCCGCCCACCACACCCACCACGACCACCACCGAGCCTCAGCCCGGTGAACTCGTGCTCGACCGGCCGAGCATCCAGCCCGGGGAGTCCCTCGCCGCGTCCGGGCGGGGCTGCCTGCCGGGGCGGATGGTGACGCTCACCTCCGACGGCGCCGAGGTCGGCTCGGCCTACACCGACAGCTCCGGCGCGTTCACCGCGCCCGTCGAGTTCACCCGCATCGAAGCCGGGCGGCACACCGTCGTCGCCGAGTGCGGCGTGCGGCTGACCGGGGCCGTCGACCAGGTCGTCACCCGCTCCTCCGGCGGCCAGACCGGCACGCTGGTCGTCCTCGTGTTCTTCGTCCTCGCCGGCATCACGGTGATCCGCTTCCGGTGACCCCCGGTTGACAGGCAGCCGGTTGGCTGCCTATCGTCAATAGGCAGCCAACCGGCTGCCTATTGGAAGCGGGCGCGATGGACGAGGTCTTCAAGGCGCTGGCCGACCCCAGCCGCCGCCGGCTGCTGGACGTGCTCAACGAGCGCAACGGCCAGACCCTGCGCGAGCTGTGCGCGGGACTGGAGATGGCCCGCCAGTCGGTGAGCAAGCACCTGGCCGTGCTCGAGGCGGCCGGGCTGGTCACGACCACCCGGCGTGGCCGGGAAAAGCTGCACTACCTCGACGCCGCGCCGATCAACGCGATCGCCGACCGCTGGATGACCCGCTACGACCGCAGGCGGGCCGGCGCGCTGGCCGACCTGAAACGAGCACTGGAGTCCGCACCGATGAACGAATTCGCCTACACGACCTACATCAACACGACGCCGGAAAAGCTCTGGCAAGCGCTTACCGACCCGGCCTTCACCCGCCAGTACTGGGGCGTTTCCTTCGAAACCGACTGGAAAAAGGGCTCGACGATGGTCTGGGCCGAAAGCGGCGCGAAAACGGAAGACCCGGAACAGGTCGTCCTCGAATCGGAGCCGTACGGCCGGCTTTCCTACACCTGGCACACCTTCACCGCGGACTGGGCGAACGGAAACAAGATCGACGCCGAAACGCTCGCGAAACTGCAGAGCGAAAGCCGCACGAAAGTCACGTTCACCATCGAACCGCACGGGGAAATGGTGAAGCTCACCGTGCTGCACGACGGCTTCGACGACGACAGCACGACGCTGGCGATGTGCAGCCAGGGCTGGCCCGCGCTGCTGTCGAGCCTGAAGACGCTGCTGGAGACCGGCGTCCCCCTTCCGTGATCCCGGCCAATCGGTCTTTACTCCTGAACGCGACAGATCTGGCACAAGGAAAAGTCTGAATCCTCCCCCTTTCGTGGGCGCCCGGCTGAAGTCCGGGTGAATTCCCGCCGATCGAAGCCATCCGATGCGGTTTCGCGGGCGTTAGGCTCGCATAATCCGTGACCGGTGATGGTCCGATCGAGTGACGGGAGAGTGCGCGTGCCGGGGTCAGTACGTGCTCGCTGGATCGTGGCGGCGGTCGTGCTCGCCGTCGCGGCGGGCGCGGTCGTGGTGTCCTGGCCGGACAGCGCCACCGCCGGGGATCCGGAGATCGCGGTTTCGCGCTCGGCGTGCGGCACCGGCTGGGCCGAGCCGAAGCCGGGGCCGCAGACGTTCCGCCTGCACAACACCGGCTCGGTGACCGCCGAGGTCGACCTGATCGACCCGGCGACCGGCGTGATCTACGGCGAGGTCGAGGGCCTCGGCCCGGACACCACCCGCCCGCTGCAGGTCAACCTCGGCAACGGCAGCTACGCGTTCCGCTGCCTGCCCGAGGACGCGGGCGCGATCGTCGGGCCCGCCGTGCGGGTCACCGGCGGGGCCGAGCGGACCGGGCCGGGGGTCGCGCCGGTGACGCACAACGACCTGCTCGGCCCGCTCAAGGCCTACCAGCAGCACGTCGCGACCGGGCTCGGCGAGCTGGTCGCGAACACGGCCGCGCTGAAAGACGCCGTCCACGGCGGCGACCGCGCGGCGAGCGAAGCCGCCTGGCTGACCGCGCACCTGACCTACGAACGCCTCGGCGCCGCCTACGACGCGTTCGGCGACTCCGACGGCGCCCTCAACGGCACCGCCGACGGCCTGCCCGCCGGCCCGGCCGATCCCGGGTTCACCGGATTCCACCGCTTGGAGCAGGGCCTTTGGCACGGCGAGGACCTCGGCGCGCTCGCCGCCTTCGCCGACCGGCTCGACACCGACGCCCGCGCGCTGCAGGCGTCCTTCGGCGGCAGCCAGGTCGACGGCAACGACCTCGGGCTGCGCGCGCACGAGATCATGGAGAACACGCTGCAGTTCGAACTCACCGGCCGCACCGACTACGGCAGCGGCACCAACCTCGCCACCGCCCGCGCCAACCTCGACGGCACGCGCGCGGTGCTCGACGTCCTCCGCCCGCTGCTGGCCCCGCGCTACCCCGAGCTGTCCAAGGTGGACAGCTGGCTGACGCGCACGCAGTCCGCTTTGGACGCCGCGCACCGCCCGGACGGCAGCTGGACGCGCCTGGCGCAGCTTTCCCAGCCGCAGCGGCAGAAACTGAACGCCGACGTCGGCGAGCTGACCGAGCTGCTCGCCCCGATCGCCGCCATCGCCGAGCCGAGGAGGGTTTCGTGACCGGCCTGCCTCGCCGTTCGTTCCTGCGCCGCGCCGCCATGGGCGCCGGCCTGACCGTCGCCGCCGGGGCCGGGCTCGGCGCCTCCTCCGTCATCGACAGCGCGGCGCCCGTTCCCTTCCACGGCAAGAACCAGGCCGCGATCCTGCGGAACCCGCCGGCGCAGACGATCGTCGCCTCCTTCGACGTCGTCGCGGAGTCCAAGGCCGAGCTGACCGACCTCTTCCGCGCGATCACCGACCGGGCCCGGTTCCTGACCGCCGGCGGAGCTCCCGCGGCACTCGGCATCAGCGCGCCACCGGCCGACTCCGGGGTGCTCGGGCCGGTCGTGCCGGGCGGCGACCTCGGCGTGATCCTCGGGGCCGGCGCGTCGCTCTTCGACGACCGGTTCGGCCTGGCGAAGCTCAAGCCGGCCAAGCTCAAGCCGATGCCGACGTTCCCGAACGACGCACTCGACCCCGCGCAGTGCCACGGCGACCTCAGCCTGACGCTGTCGGCGAACTCCACCGACACCGTGCTGCACGCGCTGCGCGACATCGCCCGCGCGACCCGCGGCGGCATGCAGCCGCGCTGGAAGCTGACCGGCTTCAGCTCCCCGCCGCGCCCGGCGGGCACCCCGCGGAACCTGATGGGGTTCAAGGACGGCACCGCCAACCCGACCGGGTCCGAAGTGGACGGTCTGGTGTGGACGACCGGTGCCGGCGAACCCGCGTGGACCGCGGGCGGCAGCTACCAGGTGGTCCGGCTGATCCGGATGCTGGTGGAGTTCTGGGACCGGGTTTCGCTGGCCGAGCAGGAGAACATGTTCGGCCGCCGCCGCGACACCGGTGCCCCGCTCGACGGTACCGCGGAGACCGACGTCCCCCGCTACGCCGACGACCCGATCGGCACGGTGATCCCGCTGACCAGCCACATCCGCAAGGCCAATCCGCGCACCCCGGAGACGGACCCGAGCCGGATCCTGCGGCGCGCGGTGAACTACGACCGGGGCGTCGACAGCAACGGCAACCTCGACATGGGCCTGATCTTCGTCTGCTACCAGCAGGACCTGGAGCGCCAGTTCGAGGCGGTCCAGACGCGGCTGGCCGACGAACCCCTGACCGACTACATCTCCCCGTTCGGCGGCGGCTACTTCTTCGCGCTGCCGGGCGTCACCGGCCCGGACGACCACTTCGGGCGTTCCCTGCTCACCTGACTGACGCACCCACCACGAAAGGAAGCTCCACTGTGGACAAGAGAACACGACGGCGACGGCGCGGCCTGCTCGGCGCCGGGGCCCTCGCCTCGGTCGCCGCGCTGGCCGTCGTCACCGGCTCCGCGGCGACCACCGCGGACGCGCAACCGCTGAACCTGTTCCCCGCGCACTGGATCCCCACGGCCACGCCGATCAAGCACGTCGTGGTCATCTTCGGCGAGAACATCTCGTTCGACCACTACTTCGGCACGTACCCGAACGCGGCGAACACCGACGGCACCCCGTTCACCGCCGCGCACGGCACCCCGAAGGTCAACGGCCTCGACAAGAAGCTGCTGACCGCCAACCCGAACGCGTACAACCCGAAGCGGCTCACGCACGAGCAGGCGATGACCTGCGACCAGAACCACAACTACGGCGCCGAACAGGCCGCGTTCAACGGCGGCAAGATGGACAAGTTCGTCGAGAAGACCGAGACGGACAAGTGCACCGGCCAGCCGGTGCTGTTCGGCGAGCCCGGCCTGGTGATGGACTACTACGACGGCAACACCGTCACCGGCATGTGGAACTACGCCCAGCACTACGCGATGAGCGACAACTCGTTCAACACGACGTTCGGCCCGTCGACCCCGGGCGCGCTGAACCTCATTTCGGGCCAGACGCACGGCGGCCAGGCGGTCGATCCGGTGACGCACCAGCCGGTCAGCGACTCCTACGTGGTGTCGTCGCCGGACGCCAACGGCGTCGGCACGGTGATCAACGACCCCGACCCGGCGTGGGACGACTGCTCGGGCAAGAACCACACGAGCAAGGACAACCTGGCCACGATGCAGGGCCGCAACATCGGTGACCTGCTCAACCAGCGCCGCGTGACGTGGGGCTGGTTCCAGGGCGGCTTCCGCCCGACCGGCGAGGCCAACGGCTACGCGGTGTGCGGCCAGAAGCACACGAACGTCGGCGGCAACGCGGTCGTCGACTACAGCCCGCACCACGAGCCGTTCCAGTACTACCCGTCGACGGCGAACCCGAAGCACCTCCCGCCGTCCTCGGTGCAGGCGATCGGGCAGACCGACCGCGCGAACCACCAGTACGACATCTCGGACTTCGACGACGCCCTCAAGGCCGGCTCGATGCCCGCGGTGAGCTTCCTGAAGGCCCCGGAGTACCAGGACGGCCACGCGGGCTACTCCGACCCGCTGGACGAGCAGCAGTTCGTGATCGACGAGGTCACCAAGATCCAGCAGTCCCCGGACTGGAAGTCGACCGCGATCGTGCTGGCCTACGACGACTCGGACGGCTGGTACGACCACGTGGCCTCGAAGGTGGTCAACGGCTCGCACGACGCTTCGCAGGACCAGGCGTTCTGCACGGGCAAGCCGACGGTCCTGGGCGGCTACGCGGACCGCTGCGGCTACGGCCCGCGGCTGCCGCTGCTGGTGATTTCGCCCTACAGCCGGGTGAACCACGTCGACCACACGCTGACCGACCAGACGTCGGTGCTGAAGTTCGTCGAGGACAACTGGTTCACCGGCCGGATCGGCGACTCGTCGTTCGACGCGCGGGCCGGGTCGCTGAACGGGATGTTCGACTTCTGGTGGCCGCAGGCGAAGAAGGTCACCCTCGACCCGAAGACGGGCGCTGTCGTCCACAGTTAGCCCAAAGCACCCCAATGTGGCGTTCGGTGCGTCCGACGCACCGAACGCCACATTGGGTGCGTCTGACGCAACCAACGCCACATTGGGTGCGTCTGACGCAACCAACGCCACATTGGGGCGCTTCAGCCGACGGGGTCGAGGTCCCAGGTCAGGGTGACCACCGTGCCGCTCTCGCCGGAGGAGATGTCCGCGCGGTCGGCGCTGGCGCGCAGCAGGAGCAACCCGCGCCCGCGTGGGGAAACCGGGCGCGGGTCGACCACCGGCGGCCGCCACCGGCCGTGGTCGGTGATCACCACTTCGAGCCGGTCCTCGTGCGTTTCGGCGTCCAGGTCAACCACCCCGGAACCGGTGCCGTCGTAGGCGTGGTCGGCGACGTTCGCCAGCGCTTCGTAAGCGGCCAGCACGATGTCGCGCGCCCGGGCCTCCTCGACGCCCGCCGCCAGCACCCACGCCATCAGGTCGTGCCGGAGCCGGCGCAGCGCCTCGGGGACCGCTTCTACGCCGTGGCAGCGGAACGACCCGGCGGGTTCGTGCATCGGGGCTCGCCCTTCCTCCGTGCCGGGGGCCGTCACGTGAGTGCTTCGTCGACCGTCGGGTGGATGCTGATCCACGTGTCGAGACCGGTGGTCTTCAGCGGGCCGGACGTCACCGGGGAATCGCTGACCACCCGCAGCGCGCGGTCGGTCAGCGCGCGGTGCGCCGAAGCGAGCACCTGCAGGCCCGCCGAGCAGAAGAACGTCACCGAGCGCAGGTCGACCACCAGCTTCTCCGGCTCGTCGGCCAGGACCGCCGCCACGACGTCCTCGAACTCCGGCGCGCTGAGCAGGTCGATCTCCCCCGCCACGCCCAGCACCGCGGCGCGGCCCCGCCAATCGAGCGTGACCGCCAGCTCGGTGGCGGGAAGATCCCGTGATGAAGAGGTCACGGCCCCTTATCGTGCCCGACTCCCCGGCAAACGGCTACCGGTGCGGGAGCTGCACGACCGAGACCCAGAACTCGTCGATCTTCCGGACCACGTCGATGAACTTCTCGAAGTCGACCGGCTTGGTGACGTAGGCGTTGGCGTGCAGCTCGTAGCTGCGCAGGATGTCCTCTTCCGCTTCGGACGTCGTGAGCACGACGACCGGGATCGTGCGCAGCCGCGGGTCCTGCTTGATCTCGCCGAGCAGCTCCCGGCCGTCCTTGCGGGGCAGGTTGAGGTCGAGCAGGATCAGGCCGGGCCGCGGGGCCGCCCGGAACCGGCCTTCGCGGTTGAGGAACTCGAGCGCTTCGACGCCGTCGGCCGCCACGTGCAGCGCGTTGCGAATCTTGTGGTGCTCGAACGCTTCCCGGGTCATCAGCACGTCGCCGGGGTCGTCTTCGACGAGCAGGATGTCGATCGGGGCGGGCGCCTGCGTCATACTTCCCCATTGTCCTCTCGCGCCGGCAAGGTGAAGCGGAAAGTCGTGTCGGTGGCCGCGGTGTCGAGCCAGATCCGGCCGCCGTGGTACTCGACGATCCGGCGGCACAGGGCGAGCCCGATGCCCGTGCCCGGGTAAGCCGACCGCGTGTGGAGGCGCTGGAACAGCGCGAACACCCGTTCGGCGTACTCCGCGTCGATGCCGATCCCGTTGTCCGACACCGAAAACACCCAGTCGTCGCCGTCGCGCTCCGCGGTGACCCGGACTTCCGGCGGGCTCTCGCCCTTGAACTTCAGCGCGTTGCCGATCAGGTTCTGGAACACCGCCGTCATCAGCGCCGGCTCGACGCGCACCTCGGGAAGGTCGACGTGGGCGACCTTGCCGCCGCTCAGGGACAACGCGACTTCGAGGTTCGCCAGCGCGTCGTCCACCAGCCGGTCCGCGCCGACCAGCACGTGCTCGCCCGGCTTCCGGCCGACCCGCGAAAACGCCAGCAGGTCGTTGATCAGGACCTGCATCCGCTTCGCGCCGTCGACGGCGTACTCGATGTACTGCTCGCCGCGCTCGTCGAGCAGGCCCTGGTAGCGCCGCTGGAGCAGCTGGCAGAAGCTGGCCACCTTCCGCAGCGGTTCCTGCAGGTCGTGCGAAGCGACGTAGGCGAACTGCTCCAGGTCGGCGTTGGACCGCTCCAGCTCGCGCGTCCGCCGGTCGAGCAGGGCGTGCGCGCGTTCCAGCTCGGCGACCTCGTCGAGGATGCGCTGCCGCATGGCTTCGACGTCGGCGCCGAGCTGCGCGATCTCGCGCGGCCCGCTGCCGTGCACCGGGCGGTGGACGTCGTGCTCGGCGACCTGGCGGACCTCGTCGGCCAGGCCGAGGATCGGCCGGGTGATGATCCGCCGCAGGCCGAAGGACAGCACCGCGAACAGCACCACGAGCAGCACGGCGATGGCGACGAGCATCGCGGTCAGCAGCCTCGCCGCGGCGTCGAGGTCGGCGCGGCCGGCGTCGCGGACCACGGCGAGGTGGGCGAGCTGGGCGTCGAGCGCCGTGCGCACCGCGTTGAACAACGTCCGGCCGCGCTCGACCTGGGCCGGGGTCACCGGCGGCGCGCCGGGGGCGATGGTCGGCGCGGCGGCGGCCTGCCACGTCGTGGCCGCTCGCAGCACGGCGTCGAGGTCGTCGCCGACCTCGGTGCCCGGGACCGCGCCGGCCCGCCGCAGCTGGGTCACGGCGTCGGCCTGGGACCGGACGCCGTCGGTGTAGGGCGCGAGGAAGTCCGGCTGCCGGCCGAGCTGGTAGCCGCGGACGCCGGTCTCCTGGTTCAGCAGCGCCGTCGACAGCTGGAGGGCGGCCAGGCGCTGCGGCCCGATCACGTCGAGCAGGCGGTTGCGGGCGTCGGTGAGGTTGCCCAGCGCGATCCCGCCGCCGATCAGCGCGGCGAGCAGCAACGCGGTTTCGGCGACGGCCAGCAGGGTCAGCCAGCGGCCGATCGACCAGCCGCGTGCTTCGGCGCTCATCGGGCGGGCTCCCCGGGGTCGTGGCTGAGCAGGGCGAGGGCGACGTCGTCGTCGAGCGGCCCGGAGTTGAACCGCTCGGCGCGGGCGATCAGCTCGTCGAGCAGGTCCGTGCCGTCGAGCCCGCCGCGGTGGCGGATGTCGAGCACGAGCTCGGCCATCCGCTCGTGGCCGAGCCGTTCGGACCCGGCGCCGACGCGGCCCTCGAAGACGCCGTCGGTGTAGAGCAGCAGCGACCACCCCGGCTCCAGCGGGACTTCGAGGGCTTCCCACTTGGCGCCCTCGACGATCCCGAGCGGGACGCCGACGCGGCCGCCGGAGAGCAGGTGCCCGTCGCCGGGGGTGAGCAGCAGCGGCGGCAGGTGCCCGGCCAGCGACAGGCGCAGGGATCTTCGGTCCGGCGCGACGACGACCATGCAGACGGTGGCGAACAGCGGCTCGATCCGCTCGTGCACCAAGACCCGCTCGACCATGCTCAGCACGTCGGCCATCGGCAGGCCGGCCATCACGAGCGAGCGCCACGCGATCCGCAGCGCGACGCCGAGCGCGGCCTCGTCCGGGCCGTGGCCGCAGACGTCGCCGATCATCATGTGCACGCTGCCGTCGGCGAGCTCGATGGCGTCGTAGAAGTCGCCGCCCAGCAGGGAGCCGTTGCGGCCGGGCCGGTAGCGGGCGGCCAGGTCGAGGTGCGGGTCGCGCAGCAGCGGGACGGGCAGCAGGCCGCGTTCGAGCCGCGCGTTCTCCCGCGCGAGCAGCTGCTGCTGGAGGAACTGCTGCTCGACCTGCTCGGCGCGCTTGCGCTCCCGGGCGAACCGCAGCGCCTTCACCAGCAGCGGCCCGTCCACCTGGTCCTTGACGAGGTAGTCCTGCGCGCCGGCCGCGACCGCGGCGACGCCGGTGGCCTGGTCGTGCTGCCCGGTCAGGACGACCACGGCGACGCCGGGCGCGTGCTGCGCGAGCTTCGTCAGCCCGCTGAGCCCCATCGCGTCGGGCAGCTGCAGGTCGAGCACGACGCAGTCGGCGGTGAGCGGGCCGGTCAGCGCGGCGGCGAGCGTTTCGACGCGTTCGAGCGAGAACGGCACGGCCGTGTCCGCCAGCATCTCCTCGACCAGCAGCGCGTCGCCGTCGTCGTCCTCGACCAGCAGCACCCGCAAGCGGGTACCGGGATTCCACGATGAGTCGTGCGCGGCGGTCACCGGCTTCTCCCGTTCGGCTGCCCTCGGCCAGCACATCCAGACGATCAACCCTAGCGGCACCGGCCGTGGCCGCCTACGGCCGCGGAACCGGTCTCACCGGGGTAGCGCTTTATAGCACCCCGGTGTGACACCTGGCGGGTAACAGTTCGGTGCACGGCCGTGCCGGATCCGGGCGTACCCGGCCTACGCTCCGGCCATGCCCGCCCGCCGCGCCGCTTTCGCCTGGTGGGGCGCGACGGCGTGCTGGTTCCTCGGCTCGCTGGTCGGCGGGCGCCGGACACCCGTGGAGGCGGCCGTCCCGACGCCGGTCGCGGTGCTCGCGTACGTCGTCTTCGCGGGGCTGTGGGCGTTGCTGGTCTACGGCGTGTACCGCGGGGTGAAGGGGACGCGGACGGCGCTGGCGGTCGTCGGCGCGCTCGGCATCGTCGACCTCGTGGTGCAGCTGGTCGGCGACGTCGTGACCCGCGCGTACGGCCACGGCGCGTTCTTCCTGGCCGCGCTGGTCCTCTCGGGCGCGGGGTTCGTCCTGCTGTTCAGGCCCCGCTGAGCCGCGCGGCGAGGAACTCCTGCTCCGCGGCGTTGTCGCTCAGCTCGAGCGCCGCCCGGTAAGCCTCGGCCGCTTCCGCGTCGCGGCCGAGGCGGTGCAGCAGGTCGGCCTTCGTGGCGGGCAGGTAGCGGTAGCCGGCCAGCCTCCCTCCGGACTCCAGGCGGGCGACCTCGGCGAGGGCCGCCGCCGGACCGTCCACCATGGACAGTGCGACCGCGCGGTTGAGCGCCACCACCGGGGACGGCCACAGGCCCAGCAGCACGTCGTAGAGGACCAAGATCTGCGGCCAGTCCGTCTCGGCGTAACTCGGCGCCTGCGCGTGCAGCGCGGCGATCGCGGCCTGGACGCCGAACCGGCCGGGCGGGCCGGCCTTCAGGGCTTCGACGACGAGCCGGTCGGCCTCGGCGATCAGCCCGGTGTCCCAGCGGGCGCGGTCCTGGTCTTCGAGCCGCAGCAGCCGGCCCGCGGCGTCGGTCCGGGTGGCGCGGCGGGCCTGGTGGACCAGCAGCAGCGCCAGCAGCCCGGCGACCTCGGTGTCGGCGGGCAGCAGGGCACGCAGCAGCCGCGCGAGGTCGAGGGCGCGCCCGGTCAGCTCGTCGCGGACCAGGCCGGCCCCGGTGGACGCGGTGTGCCCGGCGGAAAAGAGCAGGTGGACGACGGTCAGCACGACCGACACCCGCGCGGGCAGGTCCGCGGCCGACGGCACCGCGTACGGGATGCGCGCGGCCGCGATCTTCTTCTTCGCCCGCGTGATCCGGGCGGCCATGGTCGGCTCCGGCACCAGGAACGCGTGTGCGATGTCGGCGGTCGCGACCCCGCACACCAGCCGCAGCGTCAGCGCGATCTGCGCCTCCTGCGCCAGCGCCGGGTGGCAGCAGGTGAAGACGAGCCGCAGCCGGTCGTCCGGGATCGGCCCGGCCGGCTCCGGCGGTTCGGCGGCCTCAGGCTCGACCAGCAGCGGCAGCTTGCGCCGCAGCACCTCCCGGTGCCGGACGCCGTTGAGCGCGGTCCGGCGCGCGACCGTGGTCAGCCACGCGCCGGGCCGGTCCGGGACGCCGTCGCGCCCCCAGCGCTCCAGCGCCCGCAAGGAGGCGTCCTGCACGGCCTCTTCGGCCTCGTCGAGGTCGCGGGTGACCCGCACCGTCGCGGCGAGCACGGCGGCCCACTCGCGACGGTGCGCCTCGGCGACGGCGTCGGCGGCGGAACTCAGTCCGGCACCACCTGGAAGTCGATCAGCGGCCGGACCTCGACGCCGCCCTCGACGACCGGCGTCAGCTTCGCGCAGGCGAGCGCGTGGTCGAGGTCGCGGGCCTCGAGCAGGTACACCCCGGCCAGCACCTCCTTGGTCTCCACGAACGGCCCGTCGGTGACGAGGTCGCCGCGGATGGCGGTGGCGGTCTCGTTGGGCTGCAAGGCCAGGCCGGCGGTCACCTTGCCGCCCAGCTCACCGATCCGGTCCGGCAGTCCCAGGTGCCGGTCCATGATCTCCTTCGGCAGGTCTTCGGCGGGCACCCGCTCGTAGATGAGCACCGCGTACTGCGCCATGTCCGGTTCCTCTCGTCGTGGTCCTTTCCTACTCCGTCACGCGAGAGGCGGCGAAATCGACAGCTCAGAACAGCGGGCGCCCGGAATTCTTCGCGGCGACGTACGCCTGCCAGTCGCTGGTGACCTGGTCGGCGTAGCTCGTCGCGAACGCCCGCGTCTCGCTCTGCAGCCCGGACACGGACGTGATCGCGCCGTCGATGGCGGCGTCCGCCGAGTAGGCGAGCCCGGTGCCGGGGATGTCCTGGTCGGCGCGGGAGTGCGCGGCGGCGAGCAGGCGGCCGACGTCGCGGACGGTGTCGTCCCAGAGCGCGGACGACGTCAGGTCGCCGATCTCCAGGTCTTCGGCGAACGGCGACTTCTCCTTCACCAGCACCGGGGTGCTCCCGACGCTCGCCCACCCGGCCAGCGGGTCGGACTGGTTCGCGAGCCACCGCAGCGCCAGCGCCGGCCGCTGCCCGCCGGTGAGCGTCGTGGCGTTCGGCGCGAGCTGCTTCGGGCCCGGGTCGACCTCCTGCTTGAGCTCCAGGATCCGGTCGTCGGACGCCGAGGTCGTGTCGCCCTCGACGAGCACGTACCAGCGGAACCGGCCGAGGCTGCCGGTGCCCGCGCCGGTCCGCCGCCGCACGTCCTTCACGACGGCTTCGGACGCCTTCAGCGGCTTGCCCGCGGTGGTCCGGTAGGCCGCGACGGCGTCGGCGAGCTGCGTCCGGGTCGTCGCGGACACGATCTGCAGCTCGGGGTCGGCCTTGAAGTGGCCGCCGGTGGTCCACTTCGCGAGGAGGTCGGCCCGCTTGTCCGCCGCGGCGGCGTCGATCAGGTCGCCGACGAGGTCGGAGGTGTTCCCCGCGGTCAGCCGCCAGCCCGCTTCGTCGCCGGTCCCGTGGAACTTCCCGATCCACTGGGCGTATTCGGCGACGAAGGTGTCGACGTCGGTGGCGATCTGGCTCGCGCTGCGGCCGTCCGCGCGCCCGGCGAGCACGATCGAGACGGCTTCGCGGCGCAGCTCCCACGTCCACGAACCGCGCCAGGCGTCGTCGGTGTCGGTGAGCGCGAACTGCTCTTCGTTGTCGGCCCCGCGGTCGGCGCCGGTGTTCTCGAGGTGGGCGTCGCCGGTCAGCCACACGTCGCCGCCCGCGGTGGCGTACGCGGACGGCGGCAGCTCCCCGAGATCCCGGTAGTAGAGCGGCGAAGTGCCGCGGAAGAACGCCCACGCGCCCGACGCGAGCGTCTCCGTCCGCAGTGTCAGCTCGTCGTCGGTCGCCCCGCCGTTGAGCGTGTGCAAGGCGTGGTCGCGGTCGTAGACCACCGCCACCGGGTCCCGGGTCAGCCCGGCGGCCTCCCCGGGAGCCGCGGTGGCGAGCAGCGTGATCACGGCCAGGGTCCCCACAGTGGTTCGGCGCATCCCGACACAGTTACCCGGTCGAGGTGAATCCCGGTCAGCGTGCGGCCAACGTGACGGCGAACGTGTTGCCGTCACTTTGGACCAGCGAACTGAGGTACGCGGTGAACGCACCGCAGTCCGCCAGCGCCGGAATCGTGTAGCTGCCGGTCAGCGGACCACCGGCGGCCAGGGTGAACCCGGTGCCGGTGCGCAGCTCGACCGGGATCGACGTACTCGCCCGGCACCCCGCGTCGGCGACGGGCAAGCCGAAGAGCGTCACCTGCGGGAGCGCCAGCGCCAGCCGGGAATGCGCCACGAAGCCGTCGCCCGCCACCTCGCCGGTCTGCGGGCCGTCCGGGCTGAACTGCAGGTCGGCTGTTCCGGGCACGAACCCGAAGACCTTGAACTCCGCCCGCGTCCGGTCGAACGCCGGGCTGAACCCGGTGAACGAGCCGGTGATCGGCGCGGTCGCGCCGAGCGCCTTCAGCGTCGTCGTGCCGGTGACGCGGTAATCGCGCGCGGCCGTTCCGAGGTCGAACGAAAACAGCACCGGGTCCTGGCCGGCGTCGAGCGTGCAGTCCGAGGTGAACGAGCCGAGCCCGGTGAACGAGCCGTCGGCCTTCTTCGGCGTGAGCCGGGTGCTGAAGCCGCCGATCGTCAGCGCCGTCTTGCCCGCGTTCGGCAGCTGCACCGGCGGGACCGAGCCGGTCGCGTTCGTGGTGAACGGCCCCGACGCCGGCACCGCCGTCTTCGCCACGGTCAGCGGCAGGGCCAGTGGCAGCGTCAGCGGGCCGTTGGTCAGCGTCACCCCTGCGGACGCCGTCCCTTCGATGCTCGCCGCGCCGACCAGGGCCAGGCCGCGGGTGGACTTGTCGGGCACGGTCACCGAGACCGCGAGGTCCGACGTCGTGAAGGTGCCGCCGGGCGCGGAAGGCACGTCGAACGACGCCTTGATCTCCACGTCCAGCTGCTGCAGCCCGATCAACGGGAACGGGCAGGTGTAGCTCAGCTTCTTCGTGATCGGCGTCGACGCGTGCGCGGGCGCGGCCGCGAGCGGCAGCACCAGGCAGGCGAGGGCCGCCGCGAGCAACGACCGGGCTTTCCGCACGGGTTTTCCCTTCGGGGGCATGGCACCGGCCCCCGCCGCGGCGCGACGGGGGCCGGTAGTCCGGATCACTTCTTGGCGAGCACCAGGTCCAGCGAGTTGCCGTCGCTCTTGGCGAACGCGCTGATGTAGTCGTTGAACGCGCCGCAGTTCTGCAGCGCCGACAGCGAGTAGGTGCCCGACAGCTTGCCGCCCTTGAGCAGGTCGAAGTCGGGACCGGTGGTCATTTCGCTGGTCGACGGGGAGACCGTGCCGCACTTCGGGTCACTGCTGATCGGGAAGCCGAACAGGTTCACCTGCGTGAGGAACGTGTCGAACTTGATGTGCGCCTTGAAGCCGGTGCCCACGAGCTCACCGGTCTGCGGGCCGTTCTGCACGACCTTGACGTCCGAGCTGCCCGGCAGGAAGCCGAGGAGCTTGAAGTCGGTGTGCGTCGGGTCCAGCGCCAGGTTGCCGACGAAGGTCTTGGCCGACAGGTTGACGTCGGCGTCGAAGGAGCCCTTGATCGGCGCGGTGCTGCCGAGCGCCTTCAGCGCGGTCTGGCCGGTGATGCCGAAGGAGTACTTGATGCCGGGGCCCGGCGGGGTCGTGGTGGGCGGGGTGGTCACCGGCGGCGTGGTGGTCGGGGGCGTGGTCACCGGCGGGGTGGTGGTCGGCGGGGTCGTCGTCCCGCCGCCGTTGATGGTGATGGTGGCCAGGGTGTTGTTCTGGCCGGCGTCCTGCGTGCAGGGCGCGTCGATGGTGCCGTCCGGCGTGATGCCGGTGACCGAGCCGTCGGCCTTGCGCGGGGTGACCTTGAGGTTCAGGTCGCCGACGGTGATCTTCGCCTGGCCGGGCTGGGTGAACGTCAGCGACGGCGTCTTGCCCGCCGCGTTGATGTTCATCTCCCCCGAGGCCGGGATGTTCGTCTTGTCCAGCGTGATCGGGACGCTGACCGGCAGGTTGAGGCTCGGCGCCGCGACGGTCGCGGCGGCGGTGGCGGTGCCCTCGAGCGTCGTGGCGCCGATCAGGCTCAGGCCGGAGACGGTGTCCGCGTTGATCGTGGACACGGCCTTGATGTCGAACGCGCCGGTCGGCTGCCCGGTGTTGACCGTGGTCGGCAGGTCGGTGTTGATCACCACCTTCAGCGACTGGGACCCCACCAGCGGGAACGTGCAGTGGTAGTTCAGCGTCAGCGAGATCGGGTCGGCGGCGCTGGTCTGCGCCCCGACGAGGAGCGCGGTGGCGACGAGCCCCACCGCGCCGGCGGCCGCGGCGGCCGCGACCGACTTCTTCTTCCCTCTTGGGTGACTCACGATGGTCCTTCCGTGTATCAACAGTGATACGAAACGGCGCGCACATTCAGCGAGAATCGCGACCGACCGTAAGCTAACGAGTGCCGATGGCGTCAATCAAGAGCTTTTGGTGAAAACGCCACGCAGTACCGGCAAATTGTCACACCGGCACGCCATCACGCACGAGTTCCTAGCAGCCCGGGGAAGGTTTCCCCAGCACAGCGTGGTCGCCGAACCGCTGACGCGCGTGACAACTCCCCGCCGCGGAATGTTGACGCACGTGCCAACCGGTCATTCTCTCCTTGCTCGCGCACAACCGCGCCGCGTAGCTTCGAAACCCATGAAAAGAATGCACAGCGCGGTGCTCGCAATGGCGGCGACCGCACTTCTGTCGTGCGCTGCCTGTGGCTCGGAAGCCCCCGCCGACCCCGGCCGGCACGCCGACCCGGCGGCACTCGCCTGGGTCGACAAGGTGTGCACCGGCGTGGCCGCCGGTTCGGCGAAGCTGGCCCAGCCGCCCGCCGTCGACAACGCCGACCCGGTGAAGACCCGGGACGCGATGGTCGACTTCCTGACCCGGCTCGGCTCCGCCCTCGACGACATGGCGGGCGGCATCCGCGGGGCCGGCGTCCCGCCTGTCCCGGATGGACAGTCCGCAGTGGACAAAGCCACCGGCAACCTCACCGAGACCAAGGCGAAGGTCGGTGAGACGAAGACCAAGATGGAGCAGGCCAAGGTCACCGACGACGCCAGCCTGCGGAAGGTCATCTCCGAAGCCGACGCCACGATGGGGCAGCTCGCCGACCCGGAGGGCCCGATCAAGGACCTCAAGGCGAACCCCGAGCTGGACCTGGCCTTCAGCGAGTCCGCGACCTGCAAGCGCGTCTACGGGAGCGGCGCGTGACCGCCCGCCGCGTGCTCGCCGCGCTGGCGGCGGTGGTCCTCGCGACGGCGCTCGCCCCCGCGGCTTCGGCGGCGCCCGCCGAGGGGACCGGCCCCTTCGACGACTCGTTCTACACGCCGCCGTCGCCGCTGCCCGCGGGCAAGCCGGGCGATGTGCTGCGCTGGCGCCCTTCGAACGCGGGCCCGCGCAAGGCGTCGGTCGACGCGTGGCAGGTGATGTACCTGTCGACGAACGCGCTCGGGCAGCCCGACGCGGTCACCGGCACCGTGCTGGTGCCCAAGACCGCGAACCGGGCCACCGCCCCGATCGTCTCGTTCGACCCCGGCACGCACGGGCCGGCGTTCGCCTGCACGCCGTCGAAGATGATCGACATCGGCGCGTTCTACGAGCAGCCCGGCCTCGACGACCTGCTCGACGCCGGGTACGCCGTCACCGTCCCGGACTACGAGGGCTACCAGAGCACCCCGAAGACGACCTACGTCGTGGACCGCTCCGAAGGCCCGGCGGTGATCGACGGGGTCCGCGCGGCCCAGCGGCTCACCGCGGCCGGGCTGTCTTCGACGTCGAAGGTCGTCTTCCGCGGCTACTCCCAGGGCGGCGGCGCCGCGGCGTGGGCCGGGGAGCTGCAGCCGACGTACGCGCCCGAACTGAACTTGGCCGGGATCGCGGCCGGCGGCGTGCCGTCCGACCTGGTCCAGGTGACGCTGCAGCTGGACGGGAAGTTCGGGTTCGGCGTGTTCGCCTACGCGCTGCTGGGCCTCGACCAGGCCTACCCGGAGCTGCAGCTCGACTCGTTCCTCAGCGACAACGGCCGCGCGAAGCTCGCCGAAATGAAGCAGAGCGCGTGCACCTTCGAGCTGCTCACGACGTACGCGAACCAGAAGATCGCGGACTACACGACCGGCCCGGGCTACATCAAGCCCGCGTGGGTGGCCCGGCTGAACGAGAACAAGCTCGGCGGCACCCCGCCGAAGGTGCCGGTGTTCCAGTACCACGGCACCGGCGACCAGCTGGTGCAGTTCGCGCAGGCCGACGCGCTGCACAAGGCGTACTGCGCGGCCGGCGTGGCGGAGACGTGGAAGACCTACGACACCGACCACATCACGCTCGTCTACACCGGCAACGCCGACGTCCTGGCCTTCGTCAAGGACCGGATCGAGGGCAAGCCGGCGAGTTCGAACTGCTGATCAGCGGTCGCGTCCGCCGTGGGGGCGCTGCTGCCACGAGCTGATCACGGAGCTGACGTACTCGCGCCACTGGTCCTGCGGGTCCGGCGGCGGCGCCGCCGTCGTCGCCGGGCCCGCGGGCTTGCGGCCCGCACCGGCGGGCGCGCTCGGCTTCTTCGCCGGGGAGTCGTGCACCTCCGCGGTGAGCGGGGGCGGCGCCGCGGACGCGCTCATCGTCTCCACCGCCTCGCTGGAGGTCGGCGGCGGAACGGAGGCGGACGCACCGGGCGGCGGCACGGCCGTCCCGCCGACCTGGTGCGGCTGGAGCAGCACGACGGCGGCGAGCCCGAGCGCGACCACCCCGCCCGCGGCGAGGATGAACGGCTTCGTCCGGCGCGAGGTGTCGGCGGGCGGCGCGTCCCGCGGGCGCTCGTCGTCGGGCTCCGGCGCCGCCAGTTCGGCGTCGAGGATGGCGAGCGGATCGGGCTTGGGTTCGGGCTCGGGCTCGGGTTCTTCGGCGAGCTTCGCGTCGAGTTCACCGCGGATCATCAGCGGCTTCGTCTGCGAGAGGTTCACCAGTTCGGCGACCGAGGGCAGCTCGCTCCCCTCGCCCTTGCGTGCCATCGAAAGACCTCCACCCTGTCGGCGTCACCTGGAGGAACCATGCCCGAGCCGCGAGAGCTGCTCCGCTTCGCCGTCGTCGGCTCGGCCGCGTACGGGGTCACCCTACTGGGCGACTACAGCCTGAAGCTCACCGTGTTCCGGGAGAAGCCGGTGACGGCGCTCGCGCTCGCCACGATCGCCTCGACGGCGTTCGCGTACCTGCTGTCCCGGCGCTGGTCGTTCGCGGGCCGGGGCGGGCACCGGCGGCTGCGCGAGGCGACGCTGTTCTTCGCGGTCAACGCGGGTGCGGTGGCCGTGAACCTGGTGCCGCCGCTGGTGTCGCGGTACGTGCTGCTCCTGGCGGTCCCGCACGTGGGGTTCGTGGCGCAGGAGATCGCGGACTTCGTCGCGGGGATGGTGCTGGGCACGGTGGCCGGGACGGCGTTCCGCTGGTACGGCTACCGGCGGTGGGTGTTCCCGCGGTCAGCGCCACCAGTTGGCGTCCCCCAGTGTGGTGAACCCGAGCTTGTCGTAGAGCGGCTTCCCGGCCCGGGCGGCGGTCAGCGTGACGGGGCGGTCCTCGAAGTGCCGTAGGACGGCGTGCATGAGCGCCCGCCCGACGCCCTTCGAGCGGTGTTCCGGCAGCGTGGTGACCCAGTAGACGCCGCCGACGCCGCCGTGGTCCATGGTGACGCAGGCGCCTTCGCCGCCCTTGAGGAAGACGGCCTGGTCCAGCAGCGCGGCCGGGAAGACGTGCCCGGGCTCGAGGGGCTGGTACTCCTCCAGCGGGAAGCCGCGGACGACGAGGTCTTCGGCCACGGCCAGCTCGGCGGCGGTCCGGACGCGGGTGACGGTCCCGTCGTCCGGCACGGGCGCGGGTTCGCGCACCATGACCGGCAGCTGCCCCGCGGTCATGCCGAGGTCGTCGAGGTCGAGCACGCGAAAGGGATCCTCGACGACGACGGTCCGGCCGTCGGCCCGCTTGACCCGGGCGAGCTCGGTGAGCTCCTGGACCGTGCTCTCGTCGGGTTCACCGGTGCGCAGCATGATCCGGAAGCGGCGGCCGTCGACCGCGGTGAAGCCGGGCCGGTCGAGGACGCGGTCGCCGCGGGCGTGCGCCAGGGTGGTCCACATCGCGACGGCGTTTTCGCAGGCTTGCCGCAGCCGCTCGGTGAGCAATCCGGTCATGCCGGCCAGCTTAGGGTCAGTCGTGGCTCGGCAGTGCCGATCCGAGCGGCATGGACCAGTCCACTCGGGCCGGTCCGGCGGCCCGCAACGTCATGAACGAGTCGTTCACCTCGCCGGACGCCAGGGCTCCGGCAAAGTCGCGTCGGTGCAGCCCGCAGCGTTGCACCAGCGTCTTGAATGACTCATTCAGGACCTCCGAAGACCTGAATGAGTCATTCAAGACGTCGGGCGAGCGGGTCACCGACGGCAGAGTGGCCCGGCCGCGTGACTTTGCCGGGACCCCGGCCGTGATGTCGTGAATGACTCGTTCAGGTCGTCTGGTGAGGTGAACGACCCGTTCATGACATCCCCGCGCCGCCAGTCAGACCGCACGGCCACGACTTTGCCGAGACCCTGTCACCGGACGCGGTGAAAGGGTCGTTCATGACCTCCGGTCAGTCGTGGTTCGGCAGTGCCCGTTCGGCCAGCAGCGCCAGCTCCAGCCGCAGGCGCTCGCCCGGGTCGTCCAGGCGGGCCCCGAACAGCTCCGACAGCTTCTTCAGCCGGGCCCGGATCGTCTGCGGGTGCAGGTCGAGCAGCCGGCCCAGCTCGGGCGCGCTCCCCCGGGTCTGGACCAGCGCCAGCAAGGTCTCCGCGAGCTGCTCCCGGCGCCGCCCGGACAGGCCCGACAGCGGCTCCAGCGTCGTCTCCGCGAGCTGCGTCACCAGGAACTCGTCGGCCAGCAGGAGCAGCGTCGTCACGTGGTCGCGGCACCAGATCACCGGGCCCGGGGCGTCCAGCAGCCCGCGTGCCGCCAGGTCGGCCGCGCGGCGGGCCACCCGGAACGACTCGGGCGCCGACGCCAACGGCACGAGCGGGCCGACCGCCGCCGTCCAGCCGGCCGGGAGGGCGGACAGGCCCGCCAGGTCCGTGTCCGGGGCCGGGGTCAGTGCGGCCGGCGGGTCGCCCGATGGGTCGGCCGGGACGTGCTCGGGCAGCAGGCCCGGCGGGAACTCCGGGGCGCCCGGCAGCGCGCGGAACGCCACCGCGGCCACCCGCGAAGGCACCGGGAGCCCGGAGGCGGCGAGCAGACCGTCCACTTCGGCCGGTGTGCGGCCACCGAGGAGGGTGCGCAGCAGGCGGCGGTGGCGTTCGCCGGTGCCGGACACCGCCGCTTCGGCCGCGCTGTAGCCCTCCGCGACCGCCGTCATCGACGTCTCGACGTCGGCGAACATGCCCTCGGCCGCGCCGTAGAGGACGTCGCCGGACAGGCCGGCTTCCCGTGCGACGTCGGCGATCCACCGCCAGGTCACCCGGCTCGACACGCGCACGGCCGCCTGCACGGACTCGCGGCTGAGGCCATTGTGGAACGCCGCGCGCCCGTGGCCGCGGAACTCGGCGAGCCGGTCGGCCTGCCACATCGCGGGCGTGCCGACGCGGTCGATGTCGCGCTCGATCCCGCGCCGCGTCTGCTCGATCGCGGCGACGCGCCCCGGGCCGGGGCCGAAAATCCCGGAATATTCCGGAACCTCGGTGGCGACGGCGTCGACGCAGGCACGGGCGATCTCCGGGATCCGCGGGCGCACGGCGTCGCCGAGTTCGTGCGGCAGCCGGGCCCACACCGAGCCGTCCGAGGCAGCGGGAACGCGCATGGGGAATTCAGTCCTCCACTGGGAATTGGCGCCTCAGAAAATAACCCCCGCCACCTGACACGGAGCGTAGAACGCGCACCCGTCCGTGTCAAAAGGACGTGTCTGCGTCACCCTTTCAGGGAACCCGTCGTTGATTAATCCGTCACGCACCGGTCGGATACGCTCAGCTCACACCGGACTCGAAGGGGGATTTGGTGGTCGAGTACCGCAGCTTCCGCCTGCTGGCCTCGCTGCCTCGCGCGCTCGGCAAGGGCCTGCGCCCGCACGTCAAGCACGCCGCGGCCTCGATGATCCAGGAGGTCCAGCGCACGGTCCCGGCCTACGGCCAGCCGCTCAAGGGCGTTTTCGGGAAAGTGCTGGTCAAGAGCGTCGAGTTCGCGGTGCAGCACTGCGTCGACTCGATGGGCGAGCCGGACCTGTCCCACGAGCACTGGGTCGAGTTCTACCGCGGCCGCGGCCGGATCGAGTTCACCGAAGGCCGCAACCTCGACGCCCTGCAGGACAGCGCCACGATCGGGGCGAGGGTAGCCTGGCGGGCGATGCACCCCGGCGTCGTCGCGGCGGGCGTCGACCCGGCGGTCATCTCGGTCGCGGCGGAGGCGATCTTCGCCTACGTCGACGAGCTGTGCGCCACCGCGATCGAGGGCTACCAGGAGGCGCAGGCCAAGGCCGAGGGCGCCGTCCCGGTCCGGCGGCGGCGCCTGCTGGAACTAATCGTCCAAGGCCCGGAAGGCGCCGCGAGCAGCATCGCGGAGCTGGCCGGCGGCGCGGGCTGGCCGCTGCCGGAGACCGCGGCGATGGTCGCCCTCGAGCGCGGCCCCGACGCGGCCGACTTCCCCGCCGACCTGCTCGGCGACGGCGTCCTCGCCGACCTCGACGGTCCCGAGCCGCACCTGCTGACCCGCGATCCGGACACCGAACTGAGGCCGCTGGAGGCCAAGCTCGACGGCTGGCGCGCGGCGGTCTCGCCGACGGTCCCGCTGGCCGACGCCCCGGCCGCCCTGCGCACCGCCCGCCGCGCGCTGTCGCTGTCCGGCCCGGACATCCCCGGCCCGATCATCTGGTGCCGCGACCACCTGGCCACGCTCTGGCTGCTCGCCGAGGACTTCCTGGCCGCCGAGCTGGCCCGCCAGAGCCTCGACCCGTTCGCCTCGCTCAGCGAAAAGCAGCGCGAGCGGCTCGGGGAGACGCTCCTGGCCTGGCTGGAGACGCGCGGGGGCGCGCCCGAGATCGCCCAGCGGCTGGGCGTGCACCCCCAGACGGTCCGCAACCGCTTGCGCCAGCTGGAGGAACTGTTCGGCGACCGGTTGAAGGACGCGGACGACCGGCTGGGGATGCAACTGGCCCTGCGGGCGCAACGGCTGATGCGGGCCCACCGACCTCCCGAGGGCTGACGCCGGCCTCGCCCCTCAAAGCGCCCCAATGTGGCGTTGGTTGCGTCCAGCGCACCCAATGTGGCGTTCGGTGCGTCTGACGCACCGAACGCCACATTGGGGCGCTTGGCGACCAGGCTCAGCGTGGTGGCCGCGCGGGTGTCCCCCGGGGATGGGCGGGCCCGCCGAGCACGCGGTCGAGCGCGCGCACCGGCATCGGCAGCACCCGCCGCCAGGGCCGGCGGGCGGGGCCGCGCCGGGGCAGCCCGGGTGCGAAATGAATACTCGCGCGGCAGGACATCAGCGCGTCCGGTGCGTCATTGCGACCATGCCACCGAGAATTACCCGGATACCGGCGGAATGTCGATACACTTTACCCGTGCCCCGGTAAAACCCGCACACGCGCGCGGCTTTCCGCAAAGCTTCTTGTCATGCTCGGCGCGGATTCCCGCGCGGTGGTGTTCACCACACCGGCGGAAGTAGTCGGATGCCCTATTTTCGGGTTCGCGAGAAAGGCCGCCGATGACACTCGAGACGTACGACCTCACCTTGCACGGCCGGCGCGTCCGGCTGCACGAGCACCTGCCCGGCGCGGACGCCGGTGACGAAGCGATCGTGCTGCTGCACGGGATCGCGGGCAGCGCCGAGACCTGGACACCGGTACTCCAGCGCTGCGCCGCGCTCGGCCGCCGCCTCCTCGCCCCGGACCTGCCGGGGCACGGGGAATCCGACGCGCCGCGCACGGATTACGGCCTCGGCGCGATGGCGAGCATCGTGCGGGACGTGCTCGCGGTGTCCGGCGTGCGGCACGCGACCGTCGTCGGGCACTCGCTCGGCGGCGGCATCGCGATGCAGTTCGCCTACCAGTTCCCGGAAATGTGCGACCGGCTCGTCCTGGTCGGCAGCGCCGGTCTCGGCCCGGAGGTCAGTCCCGTGCTGCGGGCGACCGCACTGCCCGGCGCGCGGATCGCCGTGGCGCTCGCGGTGAACCGGTGGACGCTCGCGATCGCACGGGCCGCCGCCCGCATCGGACGGCGGCTCGGCGGATCGTTGAAACCTGAAACACGGGAACTGGCCAGGCATTTCGGCTCGCTGGCCGACCCCGGGCGGCGGCGCGCGTTCCTCGCCATCGCACGCGGCCTGATCGACCTGCGCGGTCAGCGCGCGAGCGCCGTGGAGAAGCTCTACCTGGCCGAATCCGTGCCGGTGCTGCTGGTCTGGGGCGCGCGCGACCCGCTGATCCCGGCGGTGCACGGACACCGGACCGCCGCGTTGCTTCCGGACAGCCGCTTGACGGTGCTGGAAAACGTGAAACACTTTCCACACGTGGCCGATCCGGACAGGTTCTGCCTGCTGCTCAACGAGTTCGTCTCGGAGACCACGCCCGCGCGGCTGACGCTCGACGACGTCGTCGCCCGGCTCCTCGCCCGGAACCCGGTGCGCGAAGCCTCCTGAAAAGTTGTCACCCGCGCACCATCGGCTCGCGGCGGAAGTGTCACCTCCCCTCGCGCCGTTCCACCCGTTCGGGTGTAGTCCGGACGGGTTACCCCGAAGTCAGCGGAGAACCCGTTGACAGTGCCGTTCGCGCGAAATTATGTTGCCTGAGCCACAAAAATCGGATCGGCTTCGACGACGAAGAGGCCGATTTTGTTGCCAGCAAGGATAAAACACATGACCGACGTGGACACCGGGTTCGCCGGCCCCGCCCTGCGGGCGAACCGGCCCCATCCCGGCGAGCGCTCTTCCGGACCGGCTTACCGGCAGCAGTCCGTGTCGGCCGACCGGCCCCGGCCCGCCTACCCACCCGTCCCCCGGACCCCGGCGGAACCCCAGCACGGGCGCGTTTCCGGCGCCATCGGGCTGTGGGCTTCGCTGCCCCGCGAGCTGGCCGTGCGGTTCAAGCCGCGGGTCGACCCGCTCGCCCGCGCCATCCTCCAGGAGGTCCAGCGGGCGGTGCCCGAGTACCGCCAGCCGCTCGAAGGCGCGTTCGGGCACATCATCACCCAGGGTGTGCGGCAATCGATCATCCAGTGCCTCGACAGTGTCGGCACCCCCGGCGCCGTCCCGCTCGAGACGTGGACGACCGTGTTCCGCAACCTCGGCAAAATCGAGTTCAACGAGGGCCGCAGCCTCGACTGCCTGCAGACCGCGTACCGGGTCGGCGGGCGGGTCGCGTGGCGGCACATCTCGGAGTTCGGGCAGGCCGCCGGCGTCTCCGCCGACACGCTGTGCACGAGCGCCGAGGCCATTTTCGCCTACGTCGACGAAATCTCCGCGCTGTCGATCGAGGGCTACACGGCCGCGCAGACGCGGGCGGCCGGCACCCGGGCCCGCCGCCGGAGACGGTTGCTCGACCTGATGCTCGCCGATCCGCCGTCCGCACCGCAGACCATCACCGCGCAGGCCGCCACGGCGCAGTGGCCGCTGCCGGCCGAGGTCACGGTCGTCGCCCTCGAACCCCGGGCCGACCAGCACAGCCTCGCCGTGCCGGACCTGCACTCCGACGTCCTCGTCGACCTCGAGGGCAGCGAGCCGTGCCTGGTCACCGGCGACCCGGCCAAGCACCTGACCAACCTGGCCGAGCGGCTGCGCGGCTGGCGCGCGGTGGTCGGCCCGACCGTGCGGCTCACCGACGCGCCGCGGTCGCTGCTCTGGGCGCGCCGGACGTTGAAGCTCGTCCAGCGCGGCGTGCTGCCGGACGCGCCGGTGACGCGCTGCACCGACCACCTGTCCACGCTGTGGCTGCTCGCCGACGAGTTCCTGGTCCGCGAGCTGTGTTCGCGCAGCCTGGAGCCGTTCAAGGACCTCACCCCGAAGCAGCGGGCGCGCCTCGGCGAGACGCTGCTGATCTGGCTGCAGTCCCGCGGCAGCGCGCCCGAGATCGCGAAGAAGCTCAAGGTGCACCCGCAGACCGTGCGGTACCGCATGCACCAGCTGATCGACCTGTTCGGCGACCGGCTGAACAACGCCGACGACCGGCTCGACATGGAGATCGCCCTGCGCGCGGAGGCACTCCTCGGTTCCTGACCACGATGAGGTGGGCGGATGACGGGACCACCCGTCGAAACGACGTATGGGCCGATGCTCGGCGGCGACGGCCGGCCGGGACAGCTGTGGGCCCTGCTCCCCCGTGAGCTGGCCGCGGTGTTCCGGCCGCGGCTGCTGGACGTCGCCGACGAGGTGCTGCGCGAGATCCAGCGGACCATCCCGGATTACGCGCGGCCGCTCGACGGCGCGTTCGGCAAGGCGCTGCGGGCCGGCGTGCAGGCGGCGATCCTGCAGTTCATCGACCGGATCGCCGCGTCCGGCCCGGCACCGGACGACCGGCGGAAGCTGTTCGTCGGGCTCGGCGTGCACGAGCTCGCGCAGGGCCGCAACCTCGACGTCCTGCAGGCGGCCTACCGGGTCGGCGCGCGGGTGACGTGGCGGCGGATGGCGGAGGTCGGGACGCGGGCCGGGGTGCCGTCGGCGACCCTGTGCCTGCTGGCCGAGGCGATCTTCGCCTACATCGACGAGCTGTCCGCGTTGTCGATCGAAGGCCACGCGGCGGCGCAGGCCCGTGCGGCGGGCGCGCTGGAACGGCGGCGCCGCCGGCTGCTGGACCTGCTGCTGGCGGACCCGCCGTCGCCGTCGCGGACGGTGCAGGAAGCCGCGGCGGCGGCGGACTGGCCGCTGCCGCACCGGCTCGTCGCGGTGGCGCTCGACGGGGCAGGCGACGTCCGCGGCCTGGACGCGCTGGAGGACTTCGAAGACGGGACGCCGCGGCTGCTGCTGGCCGCGCCCGAGGACCGCGGCCCGCTGACGGCCGCGCTGGCCGGGCACCGCGCCGCGGTCGGGCCGCCGGTACCGCCGCGTCAGGCGGGCCGGTCGCTGGCGACGGCGCAGGAAGCCCTGCGCTTGGTGGCCGCGGACGTCCTCCCGGACGAGCCGCTGACCTGGTGCGAAGACCACCTCGCGACGTTGTGGCTGCGCAAGGAGCCGTTCCTCGCGACGGAGGTGTGCCGCCGGCGGCTGGCCCCGCTGACGGCGCTGACCCCGAAGCAGTACAACCGCCTCGCGGGCACGCTGCTGGCGTGGCTGGAGACGTGCGGCAACGTCCGGGAGGTCGCCGACCGCCTGGCCATCCACCCGCAAACGGTGCGCGCTCGGGCCCAGGAGCTGGAAACCCTGTTCGCGGACCACCTCCGCAACCCGGACGACCGCTTCGAGATGATCCTCGCCCTGCGCGCGACCTTGACGTAGCTCAGCGGACGCCGGCCGCCACCACGAACGGCATCGCCACGAACAGCCGGTCCTCGCGCGCCCTCGCGGCCTGCTCCTCGAGCCACGCGCCTTCGCCGCCGAGGTCGGCGAGCATCGGCAGGCAGGCGCCGTCGGTCCAGACCGCGGTGCGCACCTCGACCGTGACGTCGGTGAACCCGTTGTCCAGCAGGAGGTTCCGGTAGCGGCGCGCGACCCGCGGGCTCGGCACGCGGTCCGCGCGGGCGTGGACGAGCGCGCGGGTGCGCACCGGGTCGTCGGAGTCGATCAGGATGGTGTCCCAGTCCTGCCCGGTGAGCACCGCGCGGCCGCCCGGCGCCAGCACCCGGCGGGCCTCAACGACCGCCTGCCCGGGATCGGCGAGGGTGTGCAGCACCTTGTCGGCCCGGTAGCCGGTGACCGAGCCGTCGGCGAGCGGCAGCGAAGTCGCGTCGGCGACGTGGAATTCCCCCGCGGGCCAGCGCCCGGCGGCGGCCTCGACCATGGCCGGGTTCAGGTCGACGCCGATGGCGCGCACCCCGCGCGCGGCCAGCTCGCCGACCGCGCGGCCGCCGCCGCAGCCGACGTCGACCACCGTCGTCCCCAAGCCGCGGTAGGTGAGTTCTCGCAGGTCGACGGCCTGGGGCCGGTCGTCGAAGGCATCCAGGAGGGCAAGCAACGTGGACATGGCGGCCATCCTGCGACTTAATGTCGGCATGAAGTCAATAGGCGAGGTGGCGGCCCGGTTCGGGGTCCCGGCCCACGTGCTGCGCCACTGGGAGGCCGAGGGTCTGCTGGCCCCCGCCCGCACCGGCAACCGCCGCCGCTACACCGACGCCGACCAGCACCGGGTGGCGGCGATCCTGGTCTCGAAGGAGGCGGGCTTGGGCCTCGCGGACATCCGCGCGGTGCTGACGGCCGAGTCCGCGTCGGCGCGCGAGGAGCTGCTCGCGGCACACCGGCGGCGGCTGGAGGCCCGGCTCGCCCGGACCCAGGCGGCGCTCGACCTGATGGCGGGCGGGCCCTGTCCGCACGACGACCTCATGACGTGTCCGCACTTCCGCGGGTTGCTGGCCGAGCGGCTGCCGTCGGACGCCTGAGTCCTACGGCTCCTCGCCGAACTGCACGAACTCGTCCAGCACAGCCGAAAAGTACGGCCGCCAGACCGCAGGCGACAGCTGCCCGGTACCGACCCGGGTGATCGCCGCGGGGAGTCCTCGGGAGCGGCGCCAGGCCGCGAACGCGTCCAGCCACGCGTCCGCCGTCGCGCCGCCCACCCGGCCCGGCGACCCGAACAGCGCCGTGGCCGGTGAACACAGCAGCCACCAGACGGGCGGGGTTTCCGCCGTCGCCTCGTGCAACCGCCGCGCGCCCAGCACCCTCGCACGCCACGCGGTGTCGGCGTCCTCGGCGAACACCCCGGCCGCGTGCACGATCCCCCGCAACGGCAGACCGCTCGCCGTCGCCTCCGCGACCAGCCGGTCCGCGACACCCGACTCGGCGAGGTCCCCCGCGACGACCACGGCGTCCACGCCGGGGAGATCGGCCACGCCGCCTCGCCGTCCGGAAAGGACGATCCGGGTGGCCCCGTGGTCCGCCAGCCACCGGGCGGTGGCCAGCCCGAGCGGGCCGAACGCGCCGGTGACCACGTACGCACCCGGCCCGGCCGGTACTTCCGGCGCGACCGGGACGCGGGTCAGCCGCGCCGCGTACCGGACGTCGTGACGCCAGCGCACTTCGTCGTCGGGCGCGTCCGCGCGCAGCTCGCGGGCGAGTGCGTCCACATCGGACCGGGCATCGAAGTCGGCGATGCTCGCCCGCAGGTCCGGGCGTTCGCAGGCGAGCACCCGGATCAGCCCGCGCAGGAACACCAGCCCCGGCTCGTCGTGGGCCTGCGTCACCAGGTGGAAGCGGACGCCGCGGTCGAGCCGCGCGACCACCGACGAGATCGTGCGCAGGAGCTCGCGCGCGTCTTCGGGGTCGTGGTAGGCGTGCGGTGCGCCGGTGAGGAACACGACGCCGCGCACCGCCCGCCCGGCCAGGAACCCGGGCAGCTCGCCGAGGTCGTCCTGCGGCAGCGAAAGGGCTTCGTCGCCGGTTTCGGCCAGGGTCAAAGCGAGCGAGACGGCCCGGGCGAGCGCCGCCGGGTGCTCGTCGGTGAGCAGCAGCCACGACCCGGGCGCAACCGGCGGCGCCGGCGGCAAGGGCGCTTCGGGCCAGGTCACCTCGAACGACCGGGTGGCGAACGGGACGCCCGGCGACACCGCGCGCGCGTCCTCGACCGGCCCGGTCACCGCAGGCCGTCCGGGGTCGGCAGGCCGGCCAGGTAGCGCTCCCGGCACTCGGCCCGGGTCGGCGGCAGCTCACCCGCGCCCAGCACGACGACCCGGCGCGGCGTGAGCCCGTGCCGCGCCGACAGCGCACCGCGCACGGCCCGCTCGACCGCACCGCGCGGCGGGACGATCCCCGCGGCCAGCTCGACGACGAGGACGACTTGCGCCCCGGGCACAGCGAACGCGGCCGCGTCCCGGACCGCCGGATGGGCCTCCCCAGCGGTCGCTTCGAGGTCCCGCGGGTGGTGCCCGGCAGCGAAGTCGTCGTCGAGCACAGCCAGTTCGCCCGACTCGTCGAGCACACCGAGGTGCCCGGTCCGCAACCACCACCGCGGCTCGTCGTCCCCGGTGAGGAAGGCGCAGAAGACGCGGGCGGACTCCTCCGGCCGGTTCCGGTAGCCCCGCGCGACGTTCGGCCCGCTCACCCAGATCTCACCGGCCTCGCCCGCGGCCAGCCGCCGTCCATCGGGGCTGACGATCGCGACGCGTTGACCCGCCGGGTGTCCACAAGCGACCAGCGCGGTCGCCTCGGGCACGCTGTAGCACTCCCGCAGCTGCCCGGCCCCGGCGAACGCCTCGCGCACCCGCTCAAGGTCCGGATCGGCGAGGCTCACGAGTGTGGTCACGGACCCAAGCGACGCAATCGACTCCAGCCGCTCGACGAGCACGACGGACCGGCCCGTCGTGAGCGGCACCGCCACCCCGAGCAGCAGCCCCAAGGGATCGCTGAGCGGCAACCGGCTCACCAGCGCCCCGGGTCCCAGCACCGCCGCCGCCTGCCGGGCGTTGGCGACGACGTTCGCGTGCGTGACCATCACCCCGCCCGGATACTGCAAGTACGCCACGTCCTCGGCGGCCACCGGATCTTCAACAAAACCCGGTGCCTCGGGAACGGCGTCCACGGCCAGCACCCGGTGCCCGCAAGTGTCCAAAGTAGACAAGAACTGCCGAGTGGCAGCGACGGTGGCCGAAGTCGCCAGCACGATCACCGGTTCCGCGTCCCCGAGGACACGGGCGCGGTCCGGCCCGACCGGGATCGCCACCAGCCCGGCCCGGAGCACGCCGAGGAACGCGACGACGCACTCCACCGGATCCGCGACGACGATCGCCGCCCGCTGCCCCGGTTCGGTGACCTGCCGCAAGGCCGCGGCGACGGCGGTCACCCGGTCGTCCAGCCCGGCCCACGTCACCGTCCTCCCTCCGGCACCGCCGAACCGGGTAAGCGCTCTCTCGCCACCCGCGGCCGCGGCGCGCGCGGTCAGGAGCGTCGAGAGCGTCGTGGCCCCGGCCGCGGCGGTCAGCCCGCCGGCGGCCCGTTCAGAACTCGTGAGCATCGGTCCCTCGTGCATTCTCAGGCGGCGGACATCCCGGTGACACGCCACTTCCCGCCGACGCGCTCGGCCGTGACGCTCAGCTGCGCGGCCCCGGTGCTGCGCTGCCCGTCGCCCCGCGTCCCGGTCTGGTCGAGGAACACCAGCAGCGCCGCGCGGTCGCCGTCCAGGAGCTTCACGCCGGACGCGACGGCGGTCGAGGTGACCACCAGCTTCTGGTCCGCGGCGAGCTTGCGCACCTGGCCGAAGAGCTGGTCGTACTGGGCCAGCGCGGGACCGGTGAGGACGTCCTTCGCCGCCTGCTCGCTCTTGGCCGGGTCGTCGAAGCGGTAGGAGAAGACCGTGCCGAGCGCGGCGCTGATCTGCTTCGCCGCGTCCGCGGTGCCCGAGACGTCGGCGAGCGCGCTGTTGTGCGCGACGACGGCGTTCGTCTGCCGCGCCTCGATGGTGCACCACCCGGCAATCCCGGCCATGACCACGGCGACCACCGCGAACACCAGCCACGAACGGCGGTGCGGGGCGGCGGGCGGATCCGGTTCGGCGGCCGGTTCCGGGTCCGGGTCGTGGTGGCGCCCGGCCACCTTCACGGCTCGCTTCTTCGTCGGAACGGTCACGGTGCCTCCCCTGCCGGGACCTGGCCGAGCCCGGTGACGCGCCAGCCGTCCGGGCCGCGGGTCAGGTCGGCCTGGAACCGGTTGCGCTTGGTCACGGCGTCGCCGCCGTCGGGCGCGACGACCAGCTCGACCGACGCGATCAGCTTCGCCGTCCCCGCGCCGGTGTCCACTTCGGTCACCGCGGCGTCGGTGACCTTGCCGGTGGTGACCGTCTTCGCCTGCGCGATCCGGTCGAGGCTCCCCTGCCGGTCGGCGGCCAGCTCGTCGTGCAGCGCGCCGCCGGAGAGGTCCAGCCAGTGCTGGTACCCCGGGGCCGCCTGCCGGTAGTCCAAAGTGGTCAGTCCAGCGACGGCCGTCCGGCCTGCCTGTAGCGCGTCTTCCCGGACGACCGCGCGGTCGACGCCGTCGTCGTGCGCCGCCTGCCACCAGGTGAACCCGGACCACCCGGCCGCCGCGGTCGCCAGGACCGCGGTCGCCGGGGCCAGCCACGTCAGGATCTTCACGGCCGTCCTCCCGGTGCGTTCTGCGAGCCCCGCACGTTCGTCGGGTCGCCCTTCGGCAGCGCGCAGCGCGCGGCCGTGTTCAGCGGGCGGGTCGAGGTGTCCAGGCCGTCGCGGTACGGCGTCGAGTACCCGGTCGTGCACGGCGGCGGGTCGAAGAAGGTCAGCGACAGCCCGAAGTGGGCGCCGTCCGGGCGCACGACCGCGCTGCCCGCGGCGACCGCCTGCGGTGCGGTGATCAGCAGCTGCCGCAGCCCGTCCCGCCGGCTCTCCAGGACGTCCGCGGTGGTCAGCAAGTTCGCCAGCAGCACACCCAGCTGCGGGCCCGAGTCGCGGATCAGCGCGCCGACCTCGTTCGCCGCGGCCGGCACCGCCGGGATGAGCGTGCGCAGGTCGCCGTCGGACTGCTTCAGCGTGGCGGCCAGGAGCTTCGCGTTGGCCCCGAACTCGCGGATCGCGCCGGCCTGCTGCACCTGCGTGTCGAGCACGACGTGCGCGTCGGTGACGAACCGGGTCAGCGGCGCCACGTGCGCGCTCGCCGCCTGCACGAACTCGATGCCGCGGCCGACCAGCTGGTCCAGCGCCGGGCCGGCGTCGGTGGTCGCGCGGTACAGCTCGTCGACGACCGTGCGCAACGCGGGCTTCGGCACCGAGTTGGCGAAGGTGTCCACTGTCGACAAGACGACGTCGACGGGTAGCGGGATCTTCGTGTCCGCCTGGGTGATCACCGAACCGTCCCGCAGCTTCGGGCCGCCGTCGGCACGCGGGCGCAGGTCGACGTACTGCTCGCCGACGGCCGAGCGGTCCGCGACGACGGCCTCGGTGTCGGCCGGGACCGGCGCGGTGCCGGCGTCGATCTCGAGGTCGGCTTCCATCCCGGCCGGGGTCAGCCGCAGCTCGCCGACCCGGCCGATCGGCACCCCGCGGTAGGTGACCTCGGCGTTGGTGAAGATGCCGCCGCCGGTCGGGAACTGCGCCTTCACGGTGTAGCCGCGGTCGAAGAACACCTTGTCGAGGCCGGCGTAGGTGGCCCCGACGTAGGCCACGCCGAGGACGGCGATGACCACGAAGATCGTCACCTGGACGCGCACGAACCGGGTCAGCATCAGTGACCCACCTTGAGGAAGCCGTTGAGGTAGTCGCCGCGGATGGTGTCGAGCGCCGCGTCCGGGAACGGGAAGGTGAGGATCATCTCCATCGCCTTCGGCAGCTTGTCCCCGGAATCTGCCAGCCGCCGCAGCAGCGGTTCGAGCGCCTTGAGGTCGGCGACCAGGTCGTCCTTGCTCTTGTTCACCGTGTCGACGGCGACCGAGGTCAGGCCGTCGAGCGACTTGAGCATCCCGACCAGCGCTTCCCGCTGCTGGTTGAGCACGCCGATGCCGGGGGTGAGGCCGTTCAGTGTCGTGGTGATCTGGTCGGTGTGCGCGTTCAGCGTCTGCGCGAGCTTGTTGACGCTCTCGATCGCACGCGTGATCTCGGTGCGGTGCTCGTCGAGGCCGCGCACGAACTCGTCCAAACTGGACAGCAGGCTGCGGGCCGCGGTTTCACGGCCGCCGAGGGCTTCGTTGAGCTGGTGGCTGATGTTCTGGACCTGCGCCACCCCGCCGCCGTTGAGCAGCAGCGACAACGCCCCGAAGACCTCCTCGATCTCCGGCGTCAGCGTGGACTGGTCCAGCGGGATGGTCGCCCCGTCGAGGAGCCGGCCCGACGGCGTCGCGTCGGGCGGCGCGGCCAGCTCGACGAACTTCTCGCCGAGGATGCTGGCCTGCCGCAGCCGGGCGACGGCGTTGCCCGGGAGGTCGACGTCGCCGTTGAGGAGCAGGTCCACGATCGCGCTGTGCCCGTCCGGCGCCAGCTCCACCTTGACGACCTGCCCGACCGGGACGTCGTTGACCTTGACGCCGGACTGCGGCACCAGGTCGAGCACGTTGGTGAAGCTCGCGGTGACGTGGATCGGGTGGTCGCCGAGCGCGGCACCGCCGGGCAGCGGGATGTCGTAGACGCTGACCCCGCGCCCGCAGCCGGTGGTGACCAGCGCGAGCGTCACCACCGCGGCGAGTTTGACCAGGGACTTCATTTCCCCTCCGGGAACTCGAGGAGGTTGCCGCGGCCGTCGATGGTCCCGTTCGCCTGGTCGTAGGCGCCCAGAAGGTTCGTCAGCGCGTTCGGCGCCGCTTGCAGCGCTTCGGCGAGGGAATCCTTCTGGTTGACCAGGATCTTCGTGACGTCCGCGAGCTTGTCCACATCGGACTGCACCTTGCCGCGGTTGTCCTTGATGAACCCCTGCACCACGCTCAGCGCCTGGGTCAGCTCGGTCAGCGCGCCGGAGAACTGGTCGCGCTGCTCGGCCAGCACCTTGCTCAGCGACGCGATCTGCGAGATCGCTTGCTTCACCTGGCCGTCGTTGGCGGCGAGCATCGCGGTGAACTTGCTGATGTTGTCGACCGAGCCGAACAGGTCGTCCTTCGAATCGCTGGCCGCACGGGCGAACTCGCCGAGGTTCTTGATCGCCGTGCCGATGGTCTGCCCGTTGCCGCTGAGGTACTCGGCCGACTTGGTCAGCACCTCGCTGACGGCGCCGTCCTTGTTGGCCCCCTGCGGTCCCAGCGCGGACATCAGCTGGTTGAGGCTGTGCAGCAGGTCGTCGACCTCGACCGGGGTCGCGGTGCGCTCACGCGGGATCGAAGCGCCGTCGGGCAGCCGCGGCCCGCCGCGGTAGACGGGCGTGATCTGCACGTACCGGTCGGCGACCAAGCTCGGCGTGATCACGACGGCACCGGCGTCCGCGGGCAGCTGCGCGTCCGGCTTGAGCGTCATCGTCACCTTGACGTCGGTGCCGTTCGGCTCCACTTTGGACACCGAGCCGATGGCGACGCCGAGCACGCGGACGTCGGAGTTGGGGTAGATGCCGACGGCGGCGGTGAAGTACGCGGTCAGCGTCCGTTCGGCGGGCGCGGTCGCGATCGGCCACGCCGCCGAGACGACGAGCGCGAGCACGACGCCGACGGTGAGGGCGCGCATTCTCGACCGCCGTCGCGCCCGTGCTCCCAGGTCGGTCAGCTGGTGCGCCATCAGCGTCCCCCGTTCTTCGGCGGCAGGCAGCTTCCCGGCGTGGTGCCGGTGGGGATCAGCCCGCAGATGTAGGTGTCGATCCACCGGCCGTTGCCGACGGCGTTGCCGAGCAGCCGGTAGAACGGCCCGGCCAGGCGCAGGCTGTCCTCGAGCTTCCCCTGGTTCCGCTGCAGCACGGTCGCGACGCGGTCGAGCTGGTCGAGCGCCGGGCCGAGCGTCTTCTGGTTGTCCGCGACCAGCCCGCGCAGCTGGATCGAGAGGTTCTTGATGCCGCTGAACAGCTGCGCGATCGCGTCCTTGCGCGCGTTCAGCTCGGTGAGCAGCGTGTTGCCGTCGCGGATCAGCGCCTGAATCTGACCGGTGCGCTCGCCGAGCGTCTTCGACACCTGGTTGGTGTTCTGGAACAGCTTCACGAGCTCTTCGTCGCGCGAGGCCAGCGTTTGCGACAGGGCGGCGATGCCGTCGAACGCCGTCCGCACGTCCTGCGGTGCCGACGCGCCGAGCGTGTCGGACAGCACGCGGAACGCCTGCGCGAGCTGGTCGGTGTCGATCGCGCCGACTGTGCCCGCCAGGTCGTTGAAGACCGTGGTGACGTCGTAGGGCGAGCTCGTGCGTTCGGGCGGGATGGCCTGGTCCGGGTCCAGCTCGCCGTTGCCGACCGGGTCGAGCACGAGGTTCTTCTGCCCGAGCAGCGTCTTGATCTTGATCGCCGCGGTCGTCCGGTTCCCGACCCAGGTGTCCTTGACGCGGAACAGCACTTCGACGTGGTCGCCGGCCAGCCGCACGTCGGTGACCTCGCCGACCTTCACCCCGGCCACCCGGACCTCGTCGTTCGGCTTCAGCCCGGCGGCTTCGTGGAATTCCGCCTTGTACGTCGTGCCGCCGCCGACCAGCGGCAGGTCGTCGGAGAAGAACGTGGCGCCGCCGATCAGCGCCATCACCAGCGCGGTGACCGCGCCGACGGCGATCGGGTTCCGGCTGCGGAACGGTTTGATGCGGGGCGGTTTCACCGGCACCTCCCGGCCGTCACGGGGATGCCGGGCGGCGGGCCGCCGGGCGCCGGTTTCGCGTCGGTCTCCACCGCGCAGAGGTAGAAGTTCGCCCAGGAGCCGTAGGAGAACAGCGTGCCGATCCGGTCGAGCTTCTTCGGCAGGTTGTCGACGAACTGCTGGAACACCGGGGTGTTGTCGGCCAGGTTCTTCGACAGGTCCCCGAGCGCGGTGATGCTGTCCTTGAGCGGCTGGCGCCCCTGCTCCAGCAGCCCGGCGGTGGCGGTGGTCAGCTCGCCGAGCCCGCCGATCGCCTGCCCGATCGGCTTCGCGTCCGCGGCCAGGCCGGTGACCAGCTGCGCGGTGGTGTCGACGAGCGCGTCGAACTGGTCGCCCTGGGCGTTCACCGTGTCGAGGACGGTGTTGAGGTTGCCGATCACCTGCCCGATGACGGCGTCCTTGCCGGCCAATGTGGACGTCAGCGACGCCGTGTGCCGCAGCAGGCTTTCGATCGTGCTGCCCTCGCCCTGCAGCACCTGGATGATTTCGAACGACAGCTGGTTGACGTCGTTGGGCGAGAGGGCCTGGAAGAGCGGCTTGAAGCCGTTGAACAACGCGGTGAGGTCGAGCGCCGGGGTGGTCCGGTCCAGCGGGATCTGCGCGCCTTCGGCCAGGGTCGGCGAGGTGTCGGTGGCGCCGGGGTCGACCGAGAGGTACCGCTGCCCGACCAGATTGCGGTAGCGGATCGTCACCGCGGCCGACGCGGTGAGCCGGTGCGTGCGGTCGACCGAGAAGTCGACGTCGGCCAGGCGGTGCTCGACGACCCGCACCGAGTCGACCTGGCCGATCCGGACGCCGGCCATGCGGACCTCGTCGCCGGGGTTGACCGAGGTGGCGTCGGTGAAGCGGGCCGTGTAGCCGATGGTGGCGCCGACGCTGGAGTTGGCGATGGTGATCGCGAGGATCGCGGTGGCGACCGCGGTGACCAGGAAGAAGATCAGGCCCTTGACGGCGGGCCCTGCGACGCTCCTCATCGGACGGTCACCTCCGTGCCGCGCAACGCGGGTCCGATCAGGACACTGCTCCAGTCCGGCACGTCACCCAGCGTGGGCTTCAACAGCTCGGCGACCAACTGCCGCTCGCCGGGTGAGTTGGCCGGACCGAGGTCGCCGTCGGTCGCGAACGCGGCACCCGAGGCCGCCGCGCCGCCGCCGTAGCACTTGGGGCCGCCGGTGGCGTCGAAGCGCGGGGTGTCCCGGCCGGGCACGTACTTGTCGCGGGGGTCCTGCACGGTGAGTGTCACGTGCAGGCCCGGCTCGTTCGTGCCCTTGCCCAGCGCCTTCTCCATCAGCGGCTTGAGCCGGTTCACCGCGTCGAACAGGCACGGGAACTCGGGTGAGTATTGGGAAAGCAGCTCCAGCGACGGGCGGCTGGCGACGGAGACGCCGATGATGTTGTCCTTGTTCTTCCGCAGGAAGTCGTTCAGGTGCCCGGTGGCGCTCGTGACGCTCGTGTAGAGGTTGTCCAGGTCGGCGCGGGTGTCCACGATGGTCTTCGCGGTGGTCGACAAGTCGGTCAGCGCCTGGAGGATGTCCGGCGCCGCGGTGGTGTAGACGTCGGCCGCGTTCGCCAACCCGGTGATGTCCGCCTTGAACTGCGGCATCAGCGGGTTCACCTGGGCCAGCAGGTCCTGCAGCTTGACGATGCTGTCGCCGATCGGCTGCCCCCGGTTGTCGAGGGCCTGCGAGATTGCGCCCAGCGAGCTGTTCAGCTTCTGCGGCTGGACCGCGCGCAGCAGCGGCAGCAGGTCACCGAGGACGCGTTCCAGCTCGATCGCGCTCGACGAGCGGTCCTGCGCGATGACGTCCCCCGCGCGCAGCGTCCCTTGTGGATGGTCCGGGAGCACGAGGTTGACGTACCGCTCGCCGAAGACGGTCTTGGGCAGCAGCCGCGCGGAGACGTTTCCCGGCAGCTGTCCGATCTTCGCCGGGTCGAGCGCCAGGTCGATCTCGGCGCCGGTGCGCGTGCTGCGGACCGCCCGGACCTCGCCGAACGGCACGCCCTTGACCTTCACCTCCGCGGTCGGTGCGAGCTGGTTGCCAACGCGGTCCGCGCGCAGCGTCACCAGTTCCGAGTCGTCGAAGTCCTTGTCGTAGATGGCGACCGCGAGGTAGCCGAGCAGCACGAGCACGCCGAGGAAGGCGACCCCGGCGAGCTGCGTGGCGAAGCGGCTCATCCGGACACCTTCACCGTCGTCGTCGCACCCCAGATGGCCAGGGACAGGAACAGGTCGAGCACGCTGATCAGCACGATCGACGTCCGCACGGCCCGGCCGACCGCGACGCCGACCCCGGCGGGGCCACCCGAGGCGCGGTAGCCGTAGAAGCAGTGCGTCAGGATCACGCCGACGCTGAAGACGAGCACCTTGCCGAACGACCACAGCACGTCGCCGGGCGGCAGGAACAGCGTGAAGTAGTGGTCGTAGGTGCCGCCGGACTGGCCGAAGAAGACGACCGTCGTCAGCCGCGAGCCGAGGTAGGAGATCAGCAGCCCGATGACGTACAGCGGGATGATCGCGATGAAGCCGGCGACGATCCGGGTGGTGACCAGGTACGGCATGCTCCGCACGGCCATCACCTCCAGCGCGTCGATCTCCTCGGAGATCCGCATGGCGCCCAGCTGCGCGGTGAAGCCACTGCCCACTGTGGACGAAAGCGCCAGCCCGGCGACCAGCGGCGCGATCTCGCGGGTGTTGAAGTAAGCGGTCAGGAAGCCCGTCATCGCCGAGATGTTGATCTGGTTCAGCGCGCTGAACCCCTGCAGGCCCACGGTGACGCCGGTGAACACGCACAGCCCGACCATCACGCCGATCGTGCCGCCGATCACCGCGAGCGCGCCGCTGCCGAAGGTCACCTCCGCCAGCAGCCGCACCACCTCGCGGAAGTAGCGGGTCACCGCGAGCGGGACGGCGGCGATCGCCCGGACGTAGAACATCAGCTGGTCGCCGAGTTCGAACAGCCGGTCGCCGGGTTTGCCGAGGATGGCCACTCAGGTTCCCTTCGCCGGGACGAGCTGCAGGTACAGCGCGGTCAGCACGGTGTTGACGAAGAACAGCAGCAGGAAGGTGATGACGACGGACTGGTTGACGACGTCGCCGACGCCCTTGGGCCCGCCCTTCGGGTTCAGGCCGCGGTAGGACGCGACCACCCCGGCGAGGTAGCCGAAGATCACCGCCTTCACGGAGCTGACGACGAGGTCCGGCAGCTGCGCGAGGGCGTTGAAGCTGGCCAGGTACGCGCCCGGCGTGCCGCCTTGGATGATGACGTTGAAGAAGTAGCCGCCCAGCACACCGACGACGCTGACGAGTCCGTTGAGCAGCACGGAAACCCCGACGGCGGCCTGCACCCGCGGCACGATCAGCCGGTGGATCGGCGAGACGCCGAGCACCTCCATCGCGGCGATCTCCTCCCGGATGCTGCGCGCGCCGAGGTCTGCGCAGATGGCGCTGCCGCCCGCGCCGGCGATGATCAGCGTCGTCACGATCGGGCTCGCCTGCTGCACGACGGCCAGCACGCTCGCCGCGCCGTTGAACTGCTGGGCGCCGATCTGGCTGGTGAGCGAGCCGAGCTGCAGCGAGATGACCGCGCCGAACGGGATGGACACCAGGATCGCCGGCGTGATGGACACGCTGGCGATGAACCAGAACTGCTGGACGAACTCGCGCACCTGGTACGGGCGGCGGAACATCGCCAGGACGATGTCGAGGCCCATCGCGCACATGCGGCCGAACTCGCGCAGGCCGTTCGCCGCTTTCCGGGGAGCTTCGCTGAGCAGGGTGGTCATGCCGGCTTGCACCCGGAGCTGAAGCAGCGCAACGTGAGGTTCGAGACGAAGGTGTTGCCCGGCCCCGAAACCAGGCCGGTGAGCAGCCGGCTCAGGTCCTCGTGCCCGGTGCACCCGGCGAACGCGGGCGTCGTGAACGTCGAAGTCACCTTCACCGGCGGGGCCGGCAGCGAAATCGGCACCAATGCCTTGATGGTCACCGACGCGGGCTGCGCCGTCCGGCAGTTCGCGCCGACGTCGAGGGCCTTGCCGTCCACCTTCACGTCCGAGAGCTTGATGAACACCTTCGCGGTCACGTCGGTGTCGGCGCAGATGTTCGTCTGCGTGGCCTTGCAGTTGGTGTCCTTGCCGGTCTTCACAGTGGCCGTGCCGGTGGCGTCGCCGTCCGGGACGATCTCGACCCGGCCGGTGGTGCCCATGAACCGGAACGCGACGAAGTAGCCGTCGGTGGGCGGGATGTTCAGCTTGCCGGTGATCGGCACGGTGTTGGTGAGACCGCCGAGCGCGCCGTCGAAGGTGCCCGGTGGGAAGGCGATGTCCGACCCGAGCTTGGCCACGTGGCTCGTGGTCGGCTGCTGCGCGTCCCCGAGGGTGAACCCGAAGGGGATCTGCGTGGCCGCTTGCGCCTGAGGCGCGTTCTCGCTGGGCGCGGCTTCCGCGGCACCCAGCGAGAACGCGACTCCGATCAGCACGAGCGGCAGCGAGAACCGGGTCAGCACGGACATACGGCCTTCCTCATCGAAGGAGATCCTTTCCGAAGCTACTGACGATTCTCGTTGCGGGACAAGGGTTGTTCACGTTCTTGTCACGCGGGTCTGCGTTTTCGCGGCCCTACCTCACTTCTTGGTGAGGGTCACTTCCAGCTTGTTGCCGGGCCCGGAGGTGAGCCCGCTGATCAGACCGGTCAGGAAGCCGCAGCCGGTGAACTGCGGGATGCCGTAGGTCGCGGTCAGCTTGCCGCCCTTGAGCGGGTCGAACCCGGGCGCCGAGGCGAGCGGCACGTCGGCCGGCTTCACCGTGTGGCACGACTTCGACTGCAGGATCGGGAACCCGAAGACCCGCACCTTGGTCAGCTGGACGTCGATCTGGGCGTCCGCCTTGACCGCGCCGCCGGTGAGCGTGCCGTTGATCGCGCCGACCTGGTCGAGCTTCACCGTCGCCGACGCCGGGATGAAGCCGAGGACGCGGAAGTCCACGTCCGACTTCGGCAGCGCGAGCTGGGCGCCGAACTTGCCGGACGCGGCGTCGAGCTTCGCGTCCAGGCTGCCCGGGCCGAGCGGCAGCGTGGCGTGCAGCTGCTTGAGGAACGACTTGCCCTTGACCGAGTACTTGACCTCGATGCCGCCCGGCGGCGTGGTCGGCTGGGTCGTCGGCGTGGTCGGCTCGGTGGTGGGTGTCGTCGGTTCCGTGGTCGGCGTGGTCGGTTCCGTGGTCGGCGTGGTCGGTTCCGTCGTCGGCGTCGTCGGCTCCGTGGTCGGAGTCGTCGGTTCCGTCGTCGGGGTCGTCGGCTCGGTCGTCGGCGTCGTCGGCTCCGTGGTCGGCGTGGTCGGTTCCGTCGTCGGCGTCGTCGGCTCCGTGGTCGGAGTCGTCGGTTCCGTCGTCGGGGTCGTCGGCTCGGTCGTCGGCGTCGTCGGCTCCGTGGTCGGAGTCGTGGGCTCCGTCGTCGGCGTTGTCGGCTCCGTCGTGGGAGTCGTCGGCGTGGTCGGCGTCGTCGGCTCGGTCGTCGGAGTCGTCGGCTCCGTCGTGGGAGTCGTCGGCGTCGTGGGGGTGGTCGGCGTGGTCGGCGTCGTGGTGCCGCCCGCCGGCTTGATCTCGAACGTGCCGAGCAGCTGGTTCTGGCCCGGGACGGCGACGCAGTCCGACGTGAACGTGCCCAGGTCGGTCGGCTGGCCGTCCGCGGTGCGCGGGGTCATCGTGGTGCTGAAGTTCCCGACCGTCACCGAAGCGGTGCCGGGGCTGGGGAACGTCACCGCCGGCGCCTTGCCGCTGCTCTTGACGTGGAACGCGCCCGAGGGCGGCACCGGCGTCGACGCGATGGTCAGCGGCAGGTTCAGGTTCAGCGTCTTGTCGACCGGGTACTTGAGCTGCGCCGCGGCCTTCGCCGAGCCGTCGAGCGAGGTGGCGCCGACCAGGGCGAGGCCCTCGGTTGCGGTCTCCGGCACGGTGACGTCGACGTCGAAGGTGATCGGCGTCGACGAGGCACCCGCGACGGCGTTGTCGGGCAGGTTCGTGTCGATCTTCACCGCCAGTACCTGGTCGCCGATCAGCGGGAACGGGCAGTTGTAGTTCAACGTCAGGGTCACCGGCGCGGCCTCGGTCGGCCCGGCCCCGACGAGCACCACGGTCGCCGCGACCCCCGCGGCGGTGGCGGCGGCCAGGCCGAACGCGGGCTTTCTCGACTTCCACGAAAATCTCACGGGTCGTCACCTCAGGGAATGGGGGAATTTCAGCGAAAAGTACCTCCGTGTTTCCAGCCGAACAAGCGACCGTGAATTCTTTGTCACCCGTGAGGGATCACGCTCATCGGGAAGGGTCACGCAGGTCAGCGCTTGTCACATGCGGACGGATCGGGGTCGCGAAAATTGTCATGCGCACGGCCGGTGGCCGCGATCTTCTTGCTCGCAGCGCCCGCGTCCCGTTACCTTTTCCAAAAGTAGGGGAAGGAGCGGCCATGAACCAGCCGGTCATCGCCGTGACCGACCTCGCGAAACGGTACGGCGAAGTCACCGCGCTCGCCGGGATCAGCCTGACCGTCGCCCGCGGCGCGGTGCTGGCGGTCCTCGGCCACAACGGCGCCGGGAAGACCACGCTGATCGACATCCTCAGCACGCGCGTCCGGCCGAGCGCGGGCACCGCCCGCGTGTGCGGCTACGACGTCGTGCAGCGCGGGCGCGCGGTCCGGCGGCGGATCGGGGTGACCGGGCAGTTCGCCGCGGTCGACGACGCCCTGTCCGGGCGCGGGAACCTCGTGCTGATCGCCCGGCTGCTCGGCGCGAAACCCCGGCAGGCGCAGGCGCGGGCCGCCGAGCTCATCGCGTCCTTCGGCCTCGAAGACGCCGCCGACCGGCCCGCCGGCACCTATTCCGGCGGGATGCGGCGGCGGCTGGACCTGGCCGCGGGCCTCGTCGGCGCGCCGCAGGTGCTGTTCCTCGACGAGCCGACGACGGGACTCGACCCGGTGAGCCGGTCCGGGCTGTGGGCGGTCGTCGAAGGGCTCGCGGCGCGCGGCACGACCGTCGTGCTCACCACCCAGTACCTCGAGGAGGCGGACCGGCTGGCCGACCACGTCGTCGTCCTCGGCCTCGGGCACATCACCGTGTCCGGGACGCCGGCACAGCTCAAGGGACGGCTCGGCAACCGGACCGCGACGCTGACCTTCGGTACCGAGCTGGCGCTGCAGCGAGCCGCGGACGCGTTGTCCCGCTTGGGGATGGGGGCCGGGCGCACCGGGCTCGTCCTCGCGGTGCCGCTGACCGGGCCCGGCGACATCCCGGTGCTGGTGCGCGCGCTCGACACGGCGGGCGCGCCGCTGCGGGACCTGACGGTGACCGAGCCGACGCTCGACGACGTCTACCTGTCCCTGCACCGGACGGCGGTCGGCTGGTGACGCAGGCGCGGCACCGGGCGGCCGTCTCCGCGCTCGGCGATCCCACGGCGTGGCCGGAATCCGGGTTCTGGACCCAGGTCCGCGTGCTGGCGGGCCGTTCGCTGCGCACGGCGTTCGGCGACCGGCGACTGGTCTTCTTCGGACTGTTGCAACCGGTGGTGCTGCTCCTGTTGTTCAGCCAGGTGTTCAGCGGCGTCGGCGCCCTGCCGGGCGTGGCGGCGTACCAGGGTTACGTGAACTTCCTGGTGCCGGCGACGCTGGTGAACATCGCGATGACGACGGCGATGAGCTCGGGCGCGGGCCTGCTCGCCGAGATCTACGGCGGCTTCACCGGCCGGCTCCGCTGCCTGCCGATCTCCCTGGTCTCGGTGCTGGTCGCCCGCACGTTGGCCGACGCCGCGCGGCTCGCGGTCCAGCTGGTGGTGACGGCACTGGCGAGCGTGCTGTTCCTCGGCTTCCGCCCGGCGGGCGGCGTGCTGGGCCTGGGACTGGCGCTGCTGCTGACGCTGGTGGTCGGCTGGTGCCTGAGCTGGGTGTTCGTGGCGATCACGACGTGGCTGCGCAAGGCGGAAACCCTGCAGGCGGCGTCGTTCGTGGTGATGTTCCCGCTGATGTTCTCCTCCAGCGCGTACATGCCGCTGGACACGATGCCGGCGTGGGTGCGGGTGGTTTCGGCGGTCAACCCGCTGACGTACGCGATCGACGCGACCCGCGCGCTGGCGCTGGGCCGCCCGATCGGCTGGTCGGTGCTGACGGCCCTGGTGATCGCGGCGGTGGCCGCGGTGGCGGGCTCGACACTCGCGGCCCGCACCTTCCGCAACCGCGCCTGAAGGCCAGCCCTCAAAGCGCCCCAATGTGGCGTTGGTTGCGTCCAACGCACCGAACGCCACATTGGGTGCGCTGGACGCACCGAACGCCACATTGGGGCGCATGGCCGGATCAAGACCGGGACTTCAGCCCAGTGCCTCCAGGTGGGTCGCCGCTTCCGCCGCGCCACCCGCCGCCTCGAAGGACTCGCGGATCTTCTCGGCTCCGGAGCGGTACTGGCCGGCCGCCTCGATCGCCCGCCGGATGTCGCCCGCCTTGGCGCGGTCGAACCGCACGCGCACCCCCGCCGACGCCGCGACCACCTGCTGGGCCAGCATCGACTGGTCGTCCCGGATCGGCGCCACCACCAGCGGCACCCCGGCCACCAGCGCTTCGCACACTGTGTTGTGCCCGCCGTGGCAGACCACCACCGACGCCCGCGCGAACACCGCCACCTGCGGGATCCGCCGGGCCAGGGCGACACTTTCACTGATCAAGTGACCACTCGGGTCCACCACCAGGCCTTGCACGTCCGGCATCCCCGCCAGCGCGTCCACGCTCTCGGCGAGGAACCGGGCCCCCGCCGCCGCGTTCGACGTCCCCAGCGTCACCACGACCAGCGGCCGATCGTCCATAGAGGACCATTCACCGGGCGCCGAGGGCAGCGCCGGGCCGACGTAGGACACCGGCACCGCCAGCGGGGAATCGCCCGCGAGTGCCCGGGTCGTGAACGCCAGCACCAGGTGCGGCGAGAACCGCAGGTCGCCGAGCAGCACGCCGTGCCGCGCGCGCAGGCCCGCTTGCAGGTCGGCCACCCAGGACGCGATCTTCGGCAGCGAGCCCAGCGGGTCGGCCAGCTCGGTGGACGTCGACGCCGACGTCGCCCACGGCAGCCCGCACCGCGCGGCCACCAGCGCACCCGCCATCGCCTGCTGGTCCACCACGACGACGTCCGGCTCGAACACCGCGACGGCCGAAGCGACCCCGGGCACCATCGCGTCCGCCAGCGGCACCAGGTACGACTCCCACAGGTACTTCAACGCTGCGAACCCTCGCAGTTCCGGCGGCCGCAGGGCCACCGAAAACGGCGCGGAGTCCCCGGCCGGGAAGACCCGGCCGGGGACCACTGTGGACAGTGCGGGCACCGGACCGCACCAGGCCACCTCGTGCCCTCGCGCTTCGAGCACCGCGGCCACCCCTTGCAGCGGCGCCACGTGCCCGGCCAGCGGCGGGACGACCAGCAGGAACTTCACGCCGCGTGCCGATCGATCCACTTGAGCACCAGCTCGCGGACCTCGCGGTGCTGCTCCACCAGCACCGAGTGCCCTTGACCTTCGAAGACGTGCAGCTCGCCGTTCGGCAGCAACGACGTCAAGGCTTCGAGGTCGTCGGCCTGGTAGCCGTGACTGCCCAAAATGGACAGCACCGGGCAGCCGATCGCCGCCACCTGCTCCCAGGTGAGCAACGGCCCGAGCGGGACCTCCTCGGCCATCTTCGTCGACGTGATCCGCTCGGCCGCCAGCCGTGCGAGCCGCCGGTGATGTGCGCTGAAGTTCGCCTCGATCCAGTCGAAGCTCTCCTCCACCTGCAGGAACCGCACGGTGTGCGCGAGGATCTCGCGCATCTTCCCGGCCCACACCTCGGTCGCGGGCTCGGACTCGATGCACACGATGCTGCGCACGCGGTCCGGGTTCGCCACGGCGTAGCTGTAGGCGAGCGTGCCGCCGAAGCTGTTGCCCACCAGGTGCACCGGCCGGTCGACGGCCAGCTGCACCAGCAGGTCGTCGAGGTCGGCGACGAAGTCCCCGAGCGTGTAGCCGTGCACCGGGCGCTCGGTCTTGCCGTGCCCGCGCAGGTCGTAGCTGATCACGTCGATGCCCGCGGCCGCGACCGGCGGCGCCAGCGTGAGGTAGAAGCTGGCCAGGCTGTCGGTGCCCATGCCGTGCAGGAACACCACGGTCTCGGTACCGCCGGCGGGCACGAGCTGCACGTTGGTGCGCAACCCGTTGACGGTCATCGTGGGCACGTGCGCTCCCCCACGAACCGGGCGATGTCGCCGACGGTCAGGCCGATGACGTCGTCGAGGTCCTTCTCCGCCAGGTGCTCGGCGAGGTTGACGTCCGCGCCGAAGTGCTCGGCGAGGATGCTCGCGAAGGTCACCAGATCGATGCTTTCCAGCTGCAGGTCCTCGTGGAACGTCGTGTCGGGCGTGATCTCGATCCCGAGCACCTCGGCGTCGCCGACGAGCTCGGCGAGCAACTCGGCGACGACGTCGAACGTCGCGGACGCGTGGTCGATGGTCATGGCGTGCTCCTGTGGTGTGCGATGGCGGTCTCCCCGGTCAGCTCGACCGTGACGGTGCAGCGCGGCAGTTCCCGGTGCCTGCCGGACACCGTGCCGTCGTCGTGGACGCGGATTTCCGCCGGGTACACGGGCTCGGCGAGCCGGGCCCGGACGGCGTCCTTCGCGGCAATCTGCCGCAGCAGCCAGCCGCGCTGCCGGCGCGGGGGCACGGCGGCGAACTCGGCGCGCTCCTGGGCGCTGAGGTAGATCCCGGCGTAGATGTCCCGCGCGGCGACCGTCGGCCAGCGGTCGGTGACCGCGACCGAGCCGTCCTCCCGCCGTTCGGACAGCAGGTTTTCCGCGGGGAAGGCGTAGACGCGGTGGGCCGCGCGGTCGCACGGGAACCGGACGTCCCGCCAGCCCTCGACGCTCGCCAGCACCCGGCCGTCCCGCACCAGCTCGGCGTCCATCTCCAGGACGTCGGGCCGCGGCAGCCGGACCCGCACCTGGCAGGTCACCCGGGTGCCCGGCGGCGGTTCGGGGCCGTACCAGGTCAGCTTGCCGATCGAACGCGGGAACGCGAGCAGGTCGTCGGACCGGGTCGCCATCAGCCAGCAGCCGAGCAGCTGGCCGACGTTGTCGAGCAGCCCGCCGGGCGCGGACGGCACGACCAGCTCGCCGCGGATGTGCTGCTCGCCGAGCCCGGTCAGCCGGGCCAGGCCCTGGTAAGCCGGGCCGTGGAACATCTCGCGCCGCTCGTAGATCTCGGCCGCGCTCAGCGGCGGCGCGGTCTCCGGCCCGGGCACCCCGGCCGGTGGCGGCGGGGCCGCGTGGACCCCGACCTCGACGGTCAGCAGCGCGTACGGTCCGATCTCGACGGTCACGCGGTCGCCCTCGCGGCTCAGCGACAACGGCACCTCCCGGGCGGGTGACGCGATCAGCCAGCGCGAGAAGACGGCGTCCCGCACGGTCACCGCCTTCGTGCCCGGCCAGGTGCGTTCGACGGCCCGGCAGGCGAGGTCGACGAGCGTCGTCGCGGGCACCACCGGGCGGAAGTCGTCCTCGTCGGGCCAGTCGTCGCGCTGGCGGAAGAACCGGTGGTCGCGCAGGTACGGCATCGCGGCGAGCGAGACGTCCACTGTGGACTCGACTCGGCGTCGCGCGGCGGCCACGACGACGTCCGCCGCGCTCCGGCGGGTTTCGGTGAGCAGCGCGGTGAACTCGGCGACGATCGCGTCCGGTACCCCCGCGGGCAGCTCGGGCGGCGCCGCGGTGTCCAGGATGCCCCGGGCCGATTCCCCCAGCGACAGCAGGGGTTTCCCGGTGTTGAGCCGGACCCGCCGCGGCTCCAGCGCCGCGAAATCGGGGTCGCCGCCCTCGGTCCACAACGCGGTCGCGACCCGCCGCAGCTGCGCGAGCCCGGGCCGGGTGCCGGACGCGGCCGCGACGACCAGGTGCCGCCGCTCGCCGAGGGTGTCGGTGACGAAGGAGCCGAGCTGCCCGGCGCCGACCTGCACGAACGCCCGGAACCCGGCGTCGTGCAGTGCCTCGGTCAGCTGCCGGAACCGGACCGGGCGCAGCAGGTGGTCGAGGTAGAGCCGCCGGACGTCGGCCGCGGCCGCGGGGTACGGCCGCGTCGTCGTCGCCGACCACACCGGCACCGCGGGCGCCAGCAGGTCCAGGTCCGCGACGAGCCGCGCGAACGGCGCGAGGTGCGGTTCCATCAGCGGCGTGTGGAAGCCGGACCGGAACGGCAGCGTCCGGGCCACGATGCCGAGCCCGCGGCAGGTCACCGCGAACTCCGCGACGGCGGCCGGCGGCCCGCACACGATGGTCTGCTGAGCCGCGTTCTCGTGCGAGATCACGAGTTCGCCGGTGAGCAGCTCGGCCACCCGCGCGGCAGCACAGCCCAGCACCAGGTAGTCCGCCTCCGGCAGCTCGAACCCACCGGGCCAGTACCGCTCCAGCAGATCGGGTTCGGCCCGGTAGATCCCGGCGGCCTGCATGGCCGTCCACTCGCCGGCGCTGTGCCCGGCGAGCGCGTCCGGGCGGATCCCCAGCCGCCGCAGGGCGTGGTCGAGCAGCAGCCCGGTCGACGAGACGCTCGTGGCGCGGGCGGGCACGGTCGCCGTCGACCACTGTGGACGGTCGAGGCCGAAGTGCCGGGCCACGTCGTCGAGGCGCGGCTCGGCGTCGGCTTCCAGGCCCGGGTAGAGGAACGCGGTCTTGCCACCGGGCAGGAGCGGGTCGACCGAGCACCAGATGTCGCCACCGCCGTGCCACGACCGGCCCTCGGCCGCCACCTTCGCGAGCACACGGCGGGCGGTGGCCAGCTTGCGCTCGTCCGCGCCGACGATCCCCAGCCGGCAGCGCCCGTCGCCTTCGCCGGGCTTCTCGAGCTGCTCCAGCAGCGCTTCCGGCGTCGCCGCGGCCAGCCGCAGCACGCGTTCCGGCTCGTCGACGCGGACCCGCCGCTTCGGCGCCGGGTCACCGACTTCGAGCACGACGTGGGCGTTCACGCCACCGAAGCCGAACGCGTTGACCGCGGCCACCCGCGGCAGCTCGCCCCACGGCTCGGCCTCGGCCAGCACCCGGAACCGGGTCTTGTCCAGCAGCGGGTTCGGGTCGGCACAGTGGAGCGTCGGCGGCAGGACCCCGTGGTGCAGCGCGAGCGCGACCTTCACCAGCCCGGCGACCCCGGCGGTCGGCAGCGTGTGCCCGATCATCGACTTCACCGAGCCGATCACCGAGCGCGGCCCGCTCGCCTGGCCGAAGACGTCGGCGACGGTGGTCAGCTCGGCGGCGTCGCCGGCGGGGGTGGCGGTGCCGTGGGCCTCCAGCAGGCCGATCTCCGCCGGGTCCAGCCCGGCCCAGGCGCGCCGCAGGGCGAGGGTCTGCCCGGCGACGGACGGGCTGAGCAGGCTGGCGCCCCGCCCGTCGCTCGACGTGCCGCTGCCGCGGATCACGGCGTACACGCGGTCGCCGTCGCGGCGGGCGTCGGCCAGCCGCTTGAGCACGACGATCGCGGTGCCCTCGCCGATGAGCATGCCGTCGGCGGCACGGGACAGCGGGCTGATCCGCTGGCTCGGCGACAACGCGCCGAGCTGGGTGAACAGCGCCCACAGCGTGTCGTCCTGCGTCTGGTGCGCCCCGCCGGCCAGCACGACGTCGCAGCGGCCGCGGGTCAGCTCGCCGATCGCCTGGTCGACCGCGACCAGCGAGGACGCGCAGGCGGCGTCCACTGTGTACGCCGGACCGCCGAGGTCGAGCCGGTTCGCGACGCGGGCCGCGGCGAGGTTCGGCACCAGCCCGGCCGCGGTCTCCGGCCGGAACTCGCCCAGCGGTTCGAGGAGGGCCGCGCGCAGCCGCTCGAGGACGTCCGGGCCGGCCGCGGGCATCAGCTCGCCGACCGTGCGGGTGATCTGCCGGACGGTGCGGACGCGCTGGTCGAAGCCCTGCAGCCCGGGCGAGAGGTACCCGCCGCGGCCGAGCACGACGCCGATCCGCTCAGGGGCGCCGAGCCGCCCCAGGCCACCGGCGTCCTCGACCGCGGCCACGGCGACGGCCAGCGCCGTGAGCTGGTCCGGCTCGGTCCCGTCGAGCGACGTCGGCGGCACGCCGTGGGCGATCGCGTCGAACTCCAGGGTGTCCGCGGTGAAGCCGCCGCGCCGGCCGTGGGTCCGGTCGGGCGCGGCGCCGTCGTGGCCGTGGAACGCGGGATCGCGGCGGTGCGGCGGGATCTCGGTGACGGCGTCGGTGCCGGCCACCAGGTTCCGCCAGTACTGGTCCACAGTGGAAGCGCCGGGCAGGAACACGCCCATGCCGGTGATCGCCACCGGCTCCTGGCTCACCACAACGACGCCGTGTACAGGACCGCACGGTCGGTGCCGTAGGCGAGTTCGCGCAGCAGGGCCGCGACACCCTCGTCCGCGTCGAGCAGGCCGACGTCCCGGCGTTCGTACTCGCGGGCCAGCTCCGGCGAGACCATGCCGCTGTGGTCGGCCGCGGGCGCCCACGGTCCCCAGTGGACGGTCACCGCCCGGCCCGGCCAGGTCCTCGCCAGCGTCTCCAGCGCGTCGTTCGCCGCGGCGTAGTCGGTCTGGCCGCGGTTGCCGAGCACCGCCGCGATGCTGCCGAAGAAGGTGACGAACCCGGGCTCTGCGCCGGTCTCCGCCAGCGCGGCGAGCAGCGTGCGGGCACCGTCCGCTTTGGTCTCGAAGACGGTCCGGAACGACCGCTCGTCCTTGTCCGCCATGAGCTTGTCGTCGATGACCCCCGCGGCGAAGACGACACCGTCGATCCGCCCGCCGAGTTCCTTGACCAGCTGGTGCACGGCTTCGGTGTCCCGCACGTCGAGCGACCGGTACGCCGGGTCGCCGCCGGCCGCGCGCACCTCGTCGAGCGTGCGCCCGATCTCGCGCTGGGCCAGCACGGTCCGCACCCGGCGCTCGATGTCGGCGACCGAACCACCGCGGCCGGCCAGCACCGCGCGCATCGCGGCGGGGTCGGCGGGCAGGTCGTCCGGCTCGCCCGGCCACGGCGTGCGCCCGGCGAGTTCGATCCGGCACCCGGAGGCGGCGAACGCGACGGCCGCGCGGGCGGTGATCCCGCGGGCGCCGCCGACCAGCAGGACCACGGAGTCCGGGCCGAGGCCCAGCGCGGCCAGTTCGCCGCCGCCCGGCCCGGCGCCGGAGTAGGCGATCGAGCCGAGATCGGCGGGCCGGGGTTCGATCGTGAACCGGCCGCCGTCGTCGTGGCCGACCACCGACGGCCCGTCGCTGAGAGCCTCGTCGACCAGCACCTTGGCGACGTCCTGCGTGACCTCGACCAGCCGGGTGACGCCGTCGCGTTCGAGTGCGGCCGACCGGACCAGGCCGCGCAGGCCCGGCACCGCGTCCGGCTCGGCCGCCACGAGCACGGTCCCCCGCAGCGCCTTGAGCCGGGTGAACACGTCGGTCAGGTCGCGGGCGAGGAGCACGGTGATGTCCGCGTCGCCGTCGACGACCGCCGCACCGGCCGCGGCGAACGCGGTACTGACGGAGTCATCCTTTCCGAGCACCGCCACGGATTTCCCGTGCAGCCGCGCGGGATCCGGGTCGAGCGGCACCGGTACCCGGTCGAGCCGGTACCGGGTGGGCGCGGCGGCCATCGGGGTGGGGCTGAGCCAGGTCTCCAGGTGCGCGGTCAGCGCGTCGGCCGTCCGGTCGCGGCTGAGCTGGTCGGTGCGGTCGTCGGCCGGCAGTCCCAGCCGGGACAGCAGCGTGCCCGCGATTTCGGTGCGCTTGATCGAGTCGATCGACAGGTCGGCTTCGAGGTCGAGGTCGCCGGCGATCATCTCGGCCGGGTAGCCGGTGCGCTCACTGATCACGCCGATCACCGTGCCGAGGACGTCGGCCGGCGCCTCGGCGACCGGCTCGGGTTCCGGTTCTTCGAGCACCACCGGCACCGGCGCGGGAGCGGGCACGGGCGCCGGGGCGGGCGCGCTGCCGAGGTAGCCGAGCATCACTTCCCGTTGCGCCGCCACGAGTTCGCGGGTGGTGCGCAGGAAGTCGACGACCGCCTGGTCGCGGCCGGGAGCGGGCTGGGTCATGGCGGTACTCCGGATTCGTCGGGCCGGGGGCAGGGCGGGGACCTCGGCGCCGGGCGCGCGGGCGGACCGCCCGTCCACGGCCCAGGCGGTGGGGGACGGTGCCGGGGGCTTGGCGCGCTCGAGGCGTTCGGTGCGGACGTCGACGCCCGCGTCGGCCAGTTTCGCCAGTGCGGTCACGAAACCGGTCAGGTCGGGTCCACAAGCGACGACCGTGTGCGGGCGGTCGCCGAGGATCTCCGCGACCAGCCGGGACAGCACCCGGCCGGGCCCGGCCTCGACGAACGTCCGCGCGCCCGCCGCGTACATCGACTCGATCTGCTCGAGGAACCGCACCGGCGCGCCGATCTGCGCGGCGAGTTCGGCCTTCACGTCGCCGTCGTAGGGCGCCGCGGTGCGGTTCGCCCACACCGGCAGCTTCGGGTCCACAACGGACTCTTCCACGAGCTCCGCCGCGAAAACGGCACCCGCGCCCGCGACCAGCGGGCTGTGGAACGCGCAGGCGACCGGGATCCGCTTGGCGGCGAACCCGGTCTCGCGCAGCCGCCGGATCGCGCGTTCGACCGCCGGCACCGAGCCGGAGAGGACGACCTGCTCGGGGGCGTTGTGGTTGGCCACCACGACGTCCGGGCCGATCAGGGTGGATGTCAGCGCGTCCCGCGGCGCCTTGACCGCGGCCATCGCGCCGGGCTCGGCGACGTCGGCGATGGCCCGCGCGCGGGCCCGGCTGAGCCGCAGCAGCGTCCCGGTGCCGAACGCGCCCGCGACCGACAGCGCGACCAGCTCGCCGTAGCTGTGCCCGGCCAGGAAGTCCGGGCGGACGCCGACCTGCGCCAGCAGCCGGACCACCGCCGTCTCGACGAGCCCGAGCGCGGGCTGCGCGATCCGCGTGTCGGTAAGGGCTTTCTCCTGCTCCTGGACGGCGTCCGCGGCGAACACCCGGGGCGGGAACGCCTTCGCGGCGACGTCGGGGGCGAGCTTGAGCAGGTCGGCGAGCTCCGGGAAGTGCACGAACAGCTCGGCGAGCATGCCGGGGCGCTGGCTGCCCTGGCCAGGGAAGAGGAAGGCGATCTTCCCGGGGTCGGCGTCGGCGCGCCGGATCCCGGCAAGGGCTTTCTCCGCGCCGGCGGGCCAGTCACGCGGGCCGTGCCGGCGGTCCGGGGCGACCGGGCCGGCACCGAGCACGGCGTGGAAGTTGGTGCCGCCGAAGCCGAACGCGCTGACCCCGGCCAGCCGGGCCGGGTCCGCCCACGGGCGCGCCGCGGTGGTGAACGTGAACGGGCTGGTGGCCGGGTCCCAGGCGGCGTTCGGCTCGCTCAAGTGCAGCGTCGGCGGGACGACTTCGTGCCAGAGCGCCAGCGCCGCCTTGATCAGCCCGGCCAGGCCGGCCGCGCACTTCGTGTGGCCGATCTGGCTCTTGACCGAACCGAGCGCGCAGCTGCCGGGCGCGGCGCCGGCGTCGGCGAAGAAGCCGGTCAGCGTCCGCAGTTCGGTCGCGTCCCCGACCACCGTGCCCGTGCCGTGCGCTTCGACGAGCCCGACGTCCACTGGGGACACTCCGGCGTCGTGGTAAGCGCGTTCGAGGGCGCGGTACTGGCCTTCCGGGCGGGGTGCGGTCAGGCCGAGCGCCTTGCCGTCGCTGGCCGCGCCGACGCCCTTGACCACCGCGTAGATCCGGTCGCCGTCGCGCTCGGCGTCGGCGAGGCGCTTGAGCACCAGGCAGGCGACGCCCTCGCCGAGCGCGATCCCGTCGGCGGCGGCGTCGAACGGGCGGCAGCGGCCGGTCGGCGAGAGCGCGCCGGCCGAGGTGAACATCAGGTAGTCGTGGATGCCGTTGTGCAGGTCGACGGCGCCGCAAAGGACCAGCTCGCTGGTCCCGGCGCGCAGTTCCTTGGCGGCCAGGTCCAGCGCGGCCAGTGAAGACCCGCACGCGGCGTCCACGGTGTAGTTGGCGCCGCCGAGGTCGAGCCGGTTGGCGATCCGGCCGGAGATGACGTTGGCGAGCGTGCCGGGGAAGGTGTCCTCGGTCGGTTCGGGCAGCTGCGCCAGGAGTTCGGGCGGCACCTCGTCGAGGTAGCCCTCGAGCAGGGACCGCAGGGTGCCCGCGTTGGCCAGGTCGCCGCCCGCCTCCGCGCCGAACACGACGCTCGTGCGCTCGCGGTCGAAGTCGCGGTGCGCGTACCCCGCGTCTTCGAGGGCCCGGCGCGCGGTTTCCAGCGACACCAGCTGGGCCGGGTCGATGCGGCCCATGGCGGACGGCGGGATCCCGAAGTCGAGCGGGTCGACGGCCACCGGCGGCAGGAAGCCACCCCACTTCGACGTCGACTGTCCGAAGTAGACCTCCGGGTCCCAGCGCTCCGGCGGCACCTCGGTGACGGCGTCCGCGCCGCGCAGGACGGTCGACCAGAACGCTTCGAGGTCCGGGGCGCCGGGGAACGTGCAGGCCATCCCGATGACGGCGATGTCGCGGGTGCCCGCCGCCGGCACGGGCTCTTCGGGGCGGGTGAACGTTTTCCCGGCCGTGACATCGCGGTGCAGCTCGGCGATCGTCGTCTTCCGGTCGCGCAGCACGGCGACCTGCCCGGCCATGAACATTCCTTCGGCGAGCTGGGCCTCTTCGTCGACCACCGCACCGCCGTGCCGCACGCCTTTGCTCGCGACGCGCAGCCGTCCGGTGTTCAGCTCCTCCAGCCGCTGCCAGGCCTCCTGCGCGGGCACGTCCCGCAAGTTCGCTTTCACCTGCTCGAATTCCGCGGTGTACGGGCTGGGCAGGCAGCGCGTGCGATGGCCCGGCGCGGTCTCGAGCGTGACGGTGGTGGCGGCTTCGAGCGCGCGCCGCTGGAACAGGTCCGTGATCGCGCCGTGCGTCACGGCTTCTTCGGTGAAGAGGTACGCGGTGCCCATCAGGACGCCGACGGCGTCGAGCGGCGCCGCCATCGCCCGGACGACGGCCGCCGAGCGGGCGTCGTGGATGCCGCCGGCGAACAGCACTTCGACGTCCTTCGCCGCGCCGAGCACGGCCAGTTGTTCCTCCCACAGCTCGAAACTGGAGCGCGGGCCGACGTGCCCGCCGCATTCGGCGCCCTCGAAGACGAACCGGCGGACCCCGGCGTCGAGGTACTGGCCGAGCAGGATCGGCGACGGCACGTGCACGAAGGTCGCGATCCCCTCGGCTTCGAGGGCCTTGGCCTGCCCGGGTTTCCCGCCCGCGATCAGCACGCACCGCGGCCGGGCGGCGCGGATCGCGGCGAGCTGCGCGGCCCGCAGATCGTCCGGGACGAAGCCGAGGATCCCCGCGCCCCACGGGCGGCCGCCGAGCACTTCGGCGGTGCGGTTGAGGAGTTCGGTGGTGCGCGTGCCGTTCGCGGTGGCCACGGCGACGAACGGGAACCCGCCCGCTTCGGCGACCGCGGCCGCGAACGCGGGCTGATCGCTCACCCGCGTCATCGGTCCCTGGACGACCGGGAGCGCGGTACCCAGCGTCCGCAGGAGCCGGTCCGGCGAGGGCACGCCGGGGACGGTGGCACCGGCGATCCGGCGCACATCGGATTCCACTGTGGACTTGCTGACGACGCCCGCCGCGCCGCCGGCCAGCGCGCCGACGGCGGTCCGCGGCCCGGCCACGGTCCCCCACACCGGGACGTCGAAAGTGTTCAGGAGTTGTTGCAGCAGCACGAAGTCGCTCAGCTCACTGCCGCACGCGACCAGCCCCAGCGCGCCTTGCTCCACCGCCTCGGCGGCCGTGGCGACGTCACCGACTTCGGCGAGCGCGCCCGCCCACGGCGCTTTCGTGCGGACGGCGAAGGCCGCGCCCGCGGGCAGCGGACCGTCGGTGCGCACGCCGTAGGGCACCCGGACCCGGTCGGCGACCAGCGCCACGGCCACCGGATCGGCGCCGTCGAGCACGCCGAGGCCGCCACCGCGGGCGACCGCGGCGACGGCGTCCGGGTCGCCGATGCCGAGGCAACGCAGCCGTCGAACGTGCGACGGCGGGACGAGCTCGGCCATCGGCGGACCTCCTGAGCGCGGGGTGGGGCGATCTTCAGAAATAACGCACCGGACCGGTGAAAAGCAATACTCGTGCTAGAGTACGAAACCGTGGAACACTCCGCGATCATGGCCCTGACCAGCACTTTTATCACCTGGATCGCAACCGAAGAATGCATTTCCCGCACGCAAGTGACAATTCGACCGTGAAATACCTGGAGCCCGCGTGGAACTGACTGGACGGGTGGTCGTGCTGACCGGCGCGGCACACGGGATCGGGGCCGCGATGGCCCGCCGCTTCGCCGCCGAGGGCGCGGCGGGCGTGGTGGTGTCCGATGTCGACGCCGCTGGCGCGGCCCGGGTGGCCGACGAGATCGCCACCGCGGGCGGCCGCGCCGTCGCGGCGACCGCCGACGCGACGTCCAAAAAGGACTTGAAGGCGCTGGTCGCGACCGCCCGCGCCGAGTTCGGCCCGGTGGACCTGTTCTGCGCCAACGCCGGCGCGGCGTTCGGCACCGGTGTCCACGCCTCTGACGAGCAGTGGCAGAAGTCCTGGGAGATCAACGTGCTGCAGCACGTCCACGCCGCCCAGGCCGTGCTGCCGGCGATGCTGGCGCGCGGCGAAGGCTACCTGCTGCTCACGGCGTCGGCCGCCGGGCTGCTCGGGACCCCGGGCGACGCGCCGTACTCGGTGACCAAGCACGCGGCCGTCGGCCTCGCCGAATGGCTGGCGATCACCTACCGGCCGCGCGGCATCCGGGTCAGCGCGCTGTGCCCGCTCGGCGTCCGCACGGCGCTGCTCGAACCCGGCATCGCCGCCGGCCACCCGGCCGCGCTGGCGATCGCGGCGGCGGCCCCGCTGCTCGAACCCGAGGACGTCGCCGAGGCCGTCGTGCACGGGCTCGGCAAGGAGGAGTTCCTGATCCTGCCGCACGAATCGGTGCGGGAATCGTTCGCCCGCAAGGCGCGCGCGGTCGACGCGTGGATCGACGAGATGGCCGTGGGAGGCTGAAGTGGAGTACCGCAGGCTCGGCGCGAGCGGGCTCGCCGTCAGCGAGATCGCGTACGGCAACTGGCTGACGCACGGCGAACCCGGCTGCGTCGCCGCGGCGCTGGACGCCGGCATCACGACGTTCCACACCGCGGCCGCGTGGGACGGCGGCGCGGCGGAAGAGGCGTACGGCGCGGCGTTTTCCGGAACCAACCGCGACGAACTGGTGCTGTGCACCGGGGTGTTCTGGCCGGAGGGCCCCGGCCCGAACGCGGCCGGGCTGAGCCGCAAGCACGTGATCGCGTCGTGCGAGGGCTCGCTGCGGCGGCTGCGCACCGACCACGTCGACGTCTACCAGCTGCTGCGCTTCGACTACCGCACGCCGGTCGCGGAGACGTTCCTCGCGCTGTCCGATCTGGTGCGGCAGGGGAAGATCCGGTACGTCGGCACGTCGGAGTGGACGGCCGAGCAGCTGCTGCAGGCCCACGAAGCCGCGCAGCGGTACGACGTCCCGCTGATCGCCAACCAGCCGCACTACTCGATGCTGTGGCGGGTGGCGGAGGCGCAGGTGATGCCGGTGTGCGACCGGATCGGCGTCGGGCAGTTCGCCTCGGTGCCGCTCGCCCAGGGCGTGCTCACCGGCAAGTACCACGACGGCCGGATCCAGGCGGGCTCCCGCGCGGCCGGGCCGGCGTACGCGCGGCCGTTGCTGATGCCGGAACTGCTGGAGCGGGTGGAGCTGCTGCGCGGCGTCGCCGACGACGCGGGCCTGACGATGGCACAGCTCGCGCTGGCGTGGACGCTGCAGCACGAGGGCGTCGCCGCGACGGTGGCCGGGGCGAGCACGCCCGAGCAGGTCACGGAGAACGCGAAGGCCGCCGGCGTCCGGCTCGACCTCGACGTCCTGACCCGGATCGACCAGCTGCTGGGCAGCTTCGTCCAGACCGACCCGCGGCTGGTGTGGTCCCCGCCCGCCCAGTCGGCACCGGCACGAACGTGACGCCCGCGACCCGCCGATGTCTTGAATGAGTCATTCAGGTCTTCGGAGGTCCTGAATGACTCATTCAAGACACCTCGTGCCCACCCGGCGCGACTGTTCCGGGCCCGTCGCCGGCGACTCGCGACATCTTGAACGAGTCGTTCACCTCGCCGGACGCGGTGAAAGGGTCGTTCACGACGTCCGGACCACCAACGTCCCCTTCAGCCCGCGCCGAGGCAGACGAACGGACGGCGGAACGGGTCGACGGCGATCGCGTCGGCCAGCGCCAGCGCCGGGCTTTCCCGCTCGGCCAGCGCCCGGTAGTAGTCGTCCATCGCGGCCGCCGAGGCCAGGTCGCCGACGCGGGACAGCGGCGCGATCACCGTCCTCGAACCGCTGGCCAGCAACGCGCTGGCGAAGCCGAGGGCTTCGTCGCCGGGCCGGATCCGGTTCAGCGCCAGCTCGCACGCGGCGAAGACGACCTGGCGCGGCGGCTGCCGCAACCCGGCCATCTCATGCCCGAAGAGAGCGCCGTCGGCGAGCTCGAGCCGGGAGAAGAGCGCGTTCTCCGGCTCGTGCGCCCCGTGCGCGGCGAAGTGCGCGAGCTTCGCACCGTCCATCGCGCGCAGCACGGACTTCACGGTGGCCTTGGCGCCGGTCATGGTCGTCGCGGTGCGGTAGTGCGTGGTCAGCTTCTCCAGCTCACCCCGCGCCCCGGCCAGCCCGGGCCCGCGGACGAGCACGATCCGCCGCGCCCGCGTCAGCTTGGTGAGCTCGGCGGCGAGCCACGCGGTCGCCGAGGGCGCGACGACGGTCGGGCGCCCCCGCAGCCCCGGCAGCACGCCCCACGGCACGGCGTAGAGCGGCCCGGTCGGGACGATCACCAGTTCCCGCTCGCCGAACAGCTCGGCGAGAGGCTGGATGAGCTGCGCGTCGAGCTTGTCGGCCTGCTTGCGCGCGGACGCCATGACGACCTCGGCCAGCCGCTCGGGCAGATTGTCCGGCGCGAGCGCGTCGAGGTCGACGTTGAGCACCCGCGCGGACTCGGCGGCGGCCCCGGCCGACCCGAGCCGCACGAGCCGGCACTCGCCACCGGCCACGACCACGGCGACGAGCTCGTCCCCGGAAGCGGCGAAGCTGACCATGGCCCGCTCCCCGAGCCGCGCGACGACCTCCCCGAGCCCGGCCACCGGCCGCGGCCGTCCCCACCGCCCGGTGTGCCACCCGAGCCGCTGGGCCTCCCGCAGCCGTTCGTTGTACTTGGCCCGCAGCCCGGCGATCGGGTGCCCGTCGTGCTGGGCCTCCTGGATGGCCTGCCCGAGCCCGCGCACCTCGGCCACGCTCGCGGCGAGCTCGGGATCGGTCCCGGCGGAGAGCGGTTCGTACCGGTAGGTCTGCGCCCGCGTGCGTTCGAGCCAGACGAACAGCCGCCGGGCGTCGTTGCGTTCGAGCACGAGCTTCACGGCGAGATCGGCCAGCTCCTGCCCGTGCAGCGCGGTCCCGGAGAGGAGGTCGAGCCCGCCCATCCGGTCGCGCACGGCGTCGAGTTCGGTGAGCCCGGACCGGATTTCGGTGAGCGCCTTCGCCCGGTTCCCCTGCGCGACGGCGAGCTCGGCCCGGCAGAGCCGGCGCAGCATCCGGTAGTCGATCGGGGTGAGCTGCCCGGGCCGGGGAACCGCACGGAGGGTCTCGCCGGCCCGTTTGAGGTTCCCCCGCCGGATGTCCAGCCGCACGGCGAGCATCCGCGCGGTGGCGGCCTGCTCGGTCAGCAGCGGCGCAGGCATCTTCGCGGCGATCCGGAGGGCGCGGGTCGGCAGCGCGGCCGGGATCACCCCGGCGCGCAGCGCTTCCCGCACGTCGGCCTGCAGCCCGGTCAAGGTCGCGTTGGCGACGCAGGTGCGGCAGCCGACCTTGAGCATCCCGCGGCGGGCGGATGCGGCCATGCTCCGCGCCAGCGCGAGGTCGTCGGTCATCAGTGCGGCGGCCGCGCGGTGCAGCTCGGCGTTGGCGCGCTTGCGCGTGACGTTGTGCTGCTCGTTCATCATCGCGAGAGCGTCGTCGAGGTGGCCGCCCGCCTCGTCCGCCAGCCCGGCCGCCATCAAGGCCTGCGCCTGTTCGAGCCGGAGCTGGAGCGGGACTTCCAGGCCGAGCGCCTGGTACGTGCGCTCCCCGATCTGGTACAGCCGCAGGGCCTCGGGCAGGTCGCCGGTGCGGTGCGCGAGCACGCCGAGGCTGCGGCGGACGTCGGCCGCTTCCACCCTCAGTTCGTGCTTCTCGGCGAGTTCGAGCGCCCGGGTCAGGTCGCCGTGCGCCTGGCGGACGTTGCCGAGCTTCGCGTGCGACCAGCCGCGCGCCGAAAGCGTCTGCACGAACGCACCCATGCGGGCCGCGGGGTTCGGGCCGTGCGCCAGCCGGTACTCGTGGTGCTCGAGCGACTCTTCGAAGTACCCGATGCTGTCTTCGTTCCGGCCCACGGTCATGAGCTTCATGGCGTAGTTGTGGTTCAGCGATGCGCTGAGCTCGGCCTTGAGCACGGGATCGGTGACCGCGTCGATCAGCAGGCGGACGTCGTCGAGGCCGGCCAGCCCCGCGGGGACGTCCCCGGTGATCTCGGTGGAGATCGCGGCCAGGGTGCTGGCGAGGCGGATGCGCGTCACCAGCCAGTCGGAGCGGTGGGCCGGCGCCACGGGGTGGATCGAGTCGAGCAGGGTCATCCCCTGCCGAAGCTGCCGGACCCCGTCGTGGTAGCGCCCCAGGCAAGAAGCGGCGGAGGCCGCCTTCTGCAACGTGCGCACCCGCTCGAGCACATCGGTGGGGTTGGGGTTCGTCACAGGCACACTCCTATGACAGCACAGCCGAGGGCAGAAAGAAGCCCGCCTACCGGCGAAAGATCGGCAGGCGGGCGACCATCCTCGGGTGATTCAGTTCACGCGCTGGTAGCAGGGGTCGCCGCAGTTGGGCGAAGCCACCGGCGTTTCGGGCTCGTGCCCGATGTGCACCCAGCCGTGCTCGTCGGGCGTCGGCTGCGGGACCACCGGCCCGGCCTTCTCGATCGGTTCCGGCGTCTCTTCCGGCTTGGTGTCCGTAGGCGTCGACATGGTCGATCTCCTCTCCCCTGGGGATCTGCATGGGGACGCTGACCGTGACGGTGAGTCCCCCTCGCGAGGCCCTCTCCCCGCGAACGGCCCAATAGTTCCACAACGGAGCAATGATCGGGAGGGTTTTCGCTACGGAAAGTCAGCCCCACCGCTCTGATCAGGCTAGACGCTCACCATGGAACGTCCTAAAGGGTGAAGTCTGTAACGACGTCCACAGCGGACGTGCACGGGCGGGCGATCCGCGGGTACCACCCGATCATGAAACTGACCTCCACCGTGCTCGGCGCGCCGGAGCCCCGCGCGCTCGCCGCGTTCTACTCGAAGCTGCTCGGCTGGCCGATCCGCACCGACGAGCCGGAGTGGGTGACGCTGCGCCCGGACGACGGCAGCGCCGGCCTGTCGTTCCAGCTCGAAACCGGCCACGTCCCGCCCACCTGGCCGCCCGTCGACGGCGCCCAGCAGATACAGCTGCATCTGGACCTCGAAGTCGACGACCTCGAGGAAGCGACCGCGGTCGCGCGGGCCGCCGGAGCCGTCGTCGCGGACTTCCAGCCGCAGGACGACGTGCGCGTCTGCTTCGACCCCGCCGGGCACCCGTTCTGCCTCTGGACGAGGTGACGCCCCGCGTTCGGCCGGTCACAGGATCCGCTATGTTCGGCTGAGGTCGGCGTCGCGGCGAACGGAGTTGAGTCCTGTGGGGGTGCACCGGATCTGGCACCACGGCCTGGTCCCCACCGAAGGAAAACGCCCCCTGGACGCCTTGCGCAGCAGGCTGATCAGCCGCCAGCGGCAGCACGACGACTACACCGTCACCGATCTCGGCTCGTCCGACGACGGCGGCTCGCGCCGGTGCGACCTCGAATTCGCTTACGGCGACGGCGAAGGCCGCTACTCCGTTCAGGTATTGCTGTCCCTCTGCTACCGCGCCGGCGAGGACCGGGTGACGTGGCTGCTGGCCGCGGCGTGCACGCGGCCGTGGCGCAGCTGCCACGTCGCGCCGGCGCACCGGATCGGGCTGGAGGAGCTGGGCGCCAGCGGCCACGACGAAATCCCGATCGAAACGCCGGTGCTGGCGATGCGCGGCTGGTCCCGCGAGGAGTGCGACCACCTCGCCGACCTGCTGGGCGAAGCGCTGGTGGCCCCGTGGCGGACGTCGGCGGTGCTGGTACTCGCCGAGCCGCCGACGGTGCCCGTCTCGGGCTGGCCGGGGCTGGTCAACGTCTTCGACGTCGACGACCGCTTCCGCCGCACGCTCAACCGGAACCTCCCCCTCGGCTGTGCGGTGCCGGCGGGCGCGCGGCTGTACGCGCCGCCGTGCGACGAGCTCCCGGACTTCGTCGAGACCGCCAGCCCGGTCTCCGGCGAAGCGCTCGAAGGCGCGATCACGCAGCTCATCCAGGCGCGCGGCCGGACGCCGCTGCCCGAGGAGTGGGCCGGGGTGGCGAGCGTGCGGGCCTGGTACGCGGCCGATCCGTTCGTCGCGCCGGACCGCGGCCCCGACGCCGAACTGACCGGCAAGCTCGGCCGCGCCGAGCGCGAGCTGGCCGAGGCCCGCCGGGTGATCACGATCCTGCGGAAGAAGGCGAAGGCCCACGCGGAAGAGCGCGATCGCCACGCCTGCGAGGTGAAGGCGCTGCGCGGCCGGCTCGAGGACGTCTCCGCGACCGACGTCGTGTGCCTGCGCGAGCAGCTCGCGCGGCTGCAGGAGGAGGTGGACGACTACGCGCGCGCGTTCGAGGAGACCGAAGCCGAGCGCGACGAGCTCAGGCGCGTCAACGGCTTGCTGGCGGGCCGCCTCGCCCGCCACCACGACGCGGACGACGAAGTGGCCGCCGCCGGCCGCCCGCCGGAGGAGTTCCCCAGCTTCGCCGAGCTGATCGCCACCGCGACGGCGTCGCTGAAGCACCTCGCGGTCACGGCCGACCCGGCACCGGCCGCGATCCTCGACCACCACCCGAAAGCCGCCGCCTGGCGCCGCAAGGCGTGGGACGCGCTGCGGACGCTCGACGCGTACGCGGCCGCGCGCACGTCGTTGCTCGGGGCGGGCCATGACCCGGGCCCCGAGCTGTCGGACGTGCTCGCGTTCGCCCGCACCGGCCAGCCGGGTTCGCTGATCAGCGCCAACATCATCGCGCTGGCCGAGTCCGACACGGTGACCACGAACGAGCGGCTCCGCCAGGCCAGGACGTTCCGCGTCGACTCCCGCACCAACCCCGCGGGCCGCGACTACTTCGGCGCGCACATCGCCTTGGAGCGCTTCAAAGCGCCGGCCCCGCGCCTGCACTTCCTAGACGACACGGACCGGACGGGCACGGTGTACGTCGGGTATCTGGGCGCCCACCTGCCGACGTCGAAGACCAACTGAGCGAGAATCGCCCGCATGACGGAGAAGCACCTGGCGTACTGCTGGATCACGCGCGGCGAGCGGATCCTGTTCCTCCGCCGCGCGGCCGGCGTGTTCCGCGCGGGCCAGTGGGAGCTCCCGGGCGGAACGGCCGAGCCGGGCGAGCCCATGGAGACGACCGCGGTGCGCGAGGCGGCCGAGGAAACCGGGCTGCGGGTGCGCGTCACGGGTGAACTGGCGCGGGACGAGTGGCCGGACATCGCGGGGCGCGACCTGCAGATCCACGCGGTGGTTTACGCGGTCGAGGAAACCGGCAGGGGCGAGGTCGTCCTCACCCCGGAGGAGCACGACGACTTCGCTTGGCTGACGCGAGCGGAAGCGCGGGAACTGCCGCTACCGGACCACTTCCGCCGGCTGCTGTCGCCCGCTGCTCCCCGGCTGCACGTCGGCTGTGCGATGTGGACGCACAAGGCGTGGCCCGGCCGGTTCCTGCCGCCGTCGCTGCCGCCCAAGGAGCGTCTGCGCGCCTACGCGGGCTGGTGCAACGCGGTCGAAGGCAACACGACGTTCTACGCGACCCCCGCCCGTTCGACGGTCGAGACGTGGGCGGAGCAGACCGGCCCCGCCTTCCGGTTCGTGGTCAAGGTGCCCAAGGTCGTCACGCACGAGCGCCGTTTCACCGGCGTCGAGGCCGAGATGCGCACGTTCCTGGACGCGATCGAGCCCCTCGGCGACCGCGCGGTCCTGTGGACCCAGCTCCCCGGCTCGTTCGGTCCCTCCGATGTGGACGCCTTGGCCCGCTTCCTGCGCCGTCTTCCCGCCGGCCGCCGCCGCGCCGTGGAGGTGCGCCACCCAGAGTTCTTCACCGACGCGGCTTCGGCGTCGCTGCTGGAGGAGACGCTCGCCGGTGTGGACACCGAGTGGGTGCCGTTCGACACCACGGTGTTCTTCCGGAGCCCGCCGACGAGCGAGGCCGAGCAGGAGGCGTGGGGCAAGAAACCCCGGCTGCCACGGCGAATCCGGGCGTTGACGGACCAGCCGATCGTCCGTTATCTGGGCCGTGATTCCGTCGAGGATACGGTGGAGGGTTGGCAGCCTTGGGTCGAGACGGCTGCCGCTTGGCTGCGAGAGGGGCGCTCGCCGACGGTTTTCGTGCACACCCCGGACAACGACGACGCTCCGGCGCTGGCCCGTCGCTTTCACGAGGAAGTGCGAGCGCTGGTGCCTGAGCTTGAGGCGTTGCCGGAGCCGGAACCGATCGAGCCGGCGACGTTGTTCTGAGCGAGGCCGGCTCAGCCCAGCACCGTCCCCGAGTTCGCGGTGTTCCGGTTGCGCTTGCGGGAAAACGCACCCAGGTCGATCTCCAAACCGGTGCGCGGGGCCCGGAATCGCACGGGCACCGCGTCGTGGTCGGCGCCGTTCTCCACCCGGTCGATCAGCTCCGCCATCAGCTGCCCCACGACCGGCGCGTTCTTGAACTGGTTGCCGCTCGTGCCGATCGCGACGTAGAAGCCCTCGAGTTCGGTGCGGTCGTAGATCGGGGTCCAGTCGTCGGCGACGTCGTAAACGCCCACCACGCCGCGCGCCCGGTTGGGCACCGCCAGCGCGGGCAACCGCCGTGCGGCCCGCGTCACCTGCGCCTCGAAGACCGCGGCCGTCGGGTGGATGTCGACGGTGTCCGGGTCGTCGGTCCACTGCAGCGGATCGCACTCCGGTTCCGTTCCGCCGACGAGCAGGCCCCCGCCCGCTTCACCGCGGAAATAGGTGCCCAGATCCATGTCCGCCACCACCGGCCCGCCGTAGCCCTCCTTGACCGGCACGTGCGCTACTTCCTGCCGCAGCGGGCGCACCCCGACCGTGAAGCCGGAACCCACACCGGCCAGCCGGTTCACCGCGCCCGACCACGGACCGGCCGCGTTGACCACGACGGCACAGGGAATCCGGGTGCCGTCCGACAGCAGCACCGACGTCACGCGCCCGCCGGCCTGCTCCACCGCGGTCACCGTGCTGCGGAAGCGGAACTCCGCGCCGTACGCCGACGCCGCGGCGGCGAGGTTCACGGCGGCGAGGCCGGGGTCCGACACGTAACCGGCGTCCGGGGTGTACACGCCACCGAGCGAGGTTTTCGCGTCCTCCCAGAATTCCTCGTCGTCGAGCCGTTTCGGCGGCCAATAGCGGCCGGTGTCGATACCCGGAACGCGCTCGGCCAAGTCAGCGCTGTCCCATTCCTCGTAGGGGACACCGATCTCGTCGAACAACGGAAGCCACGACGTGCGCGGCGCCGCCTCGACGTCCAGCATGACCAGCCCGCTCTTGCGGAACACCGCGAGATCGCCGACGTCATGCCCGAGGTGGCCGGCCCAGTCGAGCCAGCCGAACTGCGCCTCCCACGCCGTCGCCACCCCGGCGATGGTGGAGAAGTTGAACCGGACGACCGCGCTCGATGCCGAAGTCGACCCTTGTCCGGCCCCTGCGGCCCGATCGAGCGCGATCACCCGGCGTCCCGCCCGGGCAAGCTCGAGGGCGATCGACGAGCCGATCACCCCGGCCCCGATCACGACCACGTCGGCACTCGGACGCTCACCGGGCACGGCAGGTCCTGAGGTAGCTGAGGAACGAGGCCTGCAGGCCGGTCACGTGCGTTTCGCGCAGGACCGCGCTGGTCACGGCGCCGCCGCGGGCGGTCAGGCGGTGCAGGACGGTGGCCGCGTTCTTCGTCAGGTTCTGGTAGACGGGCAGGTCTCCGAGCAGCTCCCGGTCGTTGAGGGTCAGGTGGAGCCGGGCGGAAGGCAGGCTGTCCCCCAGTTTTTCGAGCATCGCGAAGACTTGGCTGTCTACACCGACGACACCGGGGCTGCCCGCTCCGATGCTCTCGAAGAGCGTGGTGCCGGTGAGCCAGGCGTAGAGGCTGAAGAGCCCGCCGTAGGAATAGCCGAAAAGGCCGTGACCGCTGGGAGCCGTGCCGTAGTCGCGTTCGATCCGCGGGTGCAATTCCCCGGTGAGGAAGCCCAGGAACGCGTCGGCGTGGGTTTCCTTCAATTCGGCGAGGTAGGCGTCGGCTTCCTCGCGAGTCATGGCGCCCGTTCGGACGCCCATCTCCACGGCATCGACGAACTCCTGCCCGATGGGCTCGCCGGGCGGCACGAGGTCCCGGTTGCGCAGCCGTGCCCAGTGCTGTGCGTCCTCGCCCGCGTAGCCGACGCTGACCTGGATGTAGGGCCGGATCTGCTGCATGGGGTCTTTCTGGGTGACGATGAGCGGAGCCGTCTGGCCCACGGCCCAGTTGCCGTCGAGCACGTACACGACCGGCGCTCGCGTCGTGGCGGGGTCGTAGCCCGGCGGCGTGGTGACCCAGACGCCGTAGTCGTGCCCGCCGCCGGAACGCAGCTCGAAGTAGTCGGTGTCGGCGAGGCAGCCCTGCCACATGGTGCTCATCGAAGGTCCTTTACGATTCGGCCGGCCTGCATGACGAGGACGGCGTTGGCGGGATCGGCGAACAGCTCCGGGTCTTCGACCGGATTTCCGTTCCACAGCACGAGGTCTGCCCGCGCGCCGGGCGTGATGACCCCGACCTGTCCGGACAGACCGAGAATTTCGGCGTTGGTCTTGGTGGCCGCCACGAGAGCGTCCATCGGTGTTTCGAGTTTCGCGCGCAGCCTGAGCTCTTCGCCCCGGCGGGCCTGAGCCGGACCGATGAGATCGGACCCGAGCCCGATCCGCACGCCGGCCGCCTTGGCGACCGCGAGCGCTTCGGCCATCCGCTCACGGACACCCAGCACGCGATCGCGAGTCGATTCGTCGAGACCCGCCCCGGCGGTGTCGTGCAGCAGCTGCTCGACGACGGCGAACGTGGGCACCAGCGCCACCCCGTGAGCGGCCATCAGGGTGGCCGTGGCTTCGTCGAGGTCGGTGCCGTGCTCGACGCAGCGCGCCCCGGCCTCGACGGCGTTCCGGATGCCGTCGTTGTTGTGGGCGTGCACCGTGACGTAGGTGCCCCGCGCCGCGGCTTCCTGGACAGCGACGGCGATTTCCTCGACGGTGAACTGGGTGTCGGTCAGCCGGTCGTGCGCACCGACCACGCCGCCGGTCACGCAGAGCTTCAGGAAGGAGGCTCCGCGACGGAACGCCTCGCGCACGTTGCGCCGCAGCTCATCGGCGTTGCCGGACATCGTGGACAGGGCGCACAGGCCGGGTACGTGGTGGCTGCTCCACAGCTCGGTCGGTTCCCACTCGGCGCCGTAGTAGCCGTGCCCGCCGATCTGGCACTGGACCGGCCCGCACGACAGCACGCGCGGCCCTCTGACCTTGCCTTTCGCGATCGTGGTCACGAGGCCGCCGTCGACCCCGCCGGTGTCCCGGACGGTGGTGAAGCCGGCGTCGAGCGTCGCGCCGGCCGCGGCGAAGATGTCCGCCGCGAGCTCGGCGGCGCTGATCCGGAACGAGAACTGCGGCTGGATCGGGCTCGACAGTCCCAAGTGGACGTGGGCGTCGATCAGGCCGGGCGTCATCGTCAGGCCGCCGGCGTCGATGCGCTCGCCCGACGCGTCGGAGGCACCGACGCGCGTGATGTACCCGTCTTCGATGCCGACGTCGGCGTCGACCGGGTCGCGCCCCGATCCGTCGACGACCGTCGCGCCGACCACTTGAGACAGTCCCACGTCGTTCCCTCCACTGGCGCCGCTCTTTTCCAATGGATAAACTGCGGGAGTGATCCTGTCAAGCACGGAACGCACCGGCGACGCCCGCGAGCGGCTCCTGGCCCGGCTCCTCGACGCCTTCGGCGAGGCCCTTCCCACGCCGGAGGTGTCGCTCCGCGAGATCGCCGCCAGAGCCGAGACCAGCCACGCCCTCTTGCGCTACCACTTCGGGTCGCTCCCGGGCGTCCTGGCGGCCATGCTCAAGGAGCAGCGCTCCCGCGACAACCAGGCACTGCTCAAGGCCGCCCGGCGAGGCACCTTCGACGACCTCGTCGTGGCGATCTGGCGGGCCTACACGCGCCCCGAGCAGCTGTCGCGAGTCCGCGGCTTCTTCCACGTCGTAGGGCTCGCCGCGTACCGGCCGGAAGACTTCCGCGAGTTCATCGACTCGCTCGACGACCTGACCAAGATGCTGGCCTCGCTCGCGGAACGTGAGGGGCTCGATGCCGGGGAAGCGCTGACTTTGGCCACGGTCACCGTCGCCGCGATGCGTGGCCTGCTCTTGCAGGCGGTCCTGACGCCGGGCGCCCCTTCGGAGGACGCCGTCGCCTTGATCCTGCGGATGAGCAAGGAGCGATTCGTTTCACGCCCGGAATCTTGAGCGAGTTCAAAGCGATGCGGGCCGCACGCGGAACTCGGTGCCGTCCGGATCCGCCAGCGCGACGGTGCCGTCGTCGCGGCCGCCGAGCCGAGTGGCGCCGAGGGAGATCAGCGCGTCGACCGCCGCCCGCTGGTCACCGTCCGCCGGGAGCAGCTCGAAGCGCTGCCGGTTCGGTGCGACGGGCGTGCCATCCCATACGTCCCACGCGACTTTCGTGCCGCCGCGCGGTGACTGGATCGCGGTCTGCGCGCCCCGGTCCCACACCAGGGGCCAGCCCAGCGCCGCGCTCCAGAACAGGCCGGCCTGCCGGGTACCGGCACAGGTCAGCTCGCCCAGCGGGCCGCACCCGGCGAGGTAGCCGTTGCCGGGCTCGATCACGCAGAACTCGTAGCCCGCCGGGTCGGCCAGGACGACGTGCCCCTCCTCGGGCCGCTGCCCGACGTCGAGGTGACGGCCACCGAGCCCGACCGCCCTGGCCACCGTGCGCCGCTGGTCGTCGAGGTCGGCGCTGGTCAGGTGCAGGTGCATCCGGTTCGCGCCGGCCCGGCCGCCGCGGCCCGGCACGAACCGCAGGCCGAGCTGGGTGTCCCCGCCCGGCAGCAGCAGACCGCCGTCGTCCTCGACGACGTCCCGGCCGAGCAGCGCGGCCCAGAATCGCGCCGGTCCAGCCGGGTCGTCCGCCTCGAAGGTCACCGCCAGCAGCCGCATCACCGGAACGTAGCCACCGCCCCCTTGCGGCGGCAAGCCCCGCTCCCTCGCGGGAGCGGGGCCGCCGCTCACCCGGTCAGTTGACGTACACCGAGTAGCCGATGCCACCCGACTTGGTGCCGTCGGCCGTGTTGCCCCGCACGATGACCGAGTAGACGCCTCGGGCCGGTGGGGTCCACGTCATCGTCCCCGTACCCGAACTGTCCGCCGGCACGGTGAGCTCCTCCGTCACCGCACTCCCGTCGTTCCGGACTTGGTAGGTGTAGGAGACGATGCCCGGCATACCCGGCGTGAAGGTGAACGTCCCCGGCACGCCGGCACCGCCCGACCACGTGCTTTCCGGGTATTCCTTGGAAGACACGTACGGCGCGCTCAGTACGCTGAAGTAGTACGTGTTTTCCTGCGAGGAGACGTTGTCGGCCGTCACCGAACGCACCCGCAGGTTGTGGGAAGCCGAGCCTTCCGGCGGCAGCGGGGGCGTCCACGCCAGCGCGTAGCTCCCGTTCTGCGCGGCCACCTGCTGGAACGGACCCCAGTCGAACGAGTACTCGAACGCCACCGCGCCCGGCTGGCGGGCGTCGAACGTGAAGGTGCCGGGGAACACCCGCGCGTTCGCCTGGAACTCCTTCGAGGTCACCGTCGGGTTGTTCGTCACCGTCCACGTGATGTTGTCCGTCGCCGACCACACGCCCGCCGCGTTCTTCGCGCGTACCAGCATCTCGTAGTCGCCGATCTTCGGTGGGGTGTAGCTCACCGCCGCGGTGTTCCCGCTGACCGGCACGGTCCACCTGGTCGCCGGGTCCGCCGTCAGCCAGTACTCGAACTCCACGGCGTTCGGCATCGGGGTGGTGAACGTGAACGTGGCGGCTCTGCCCTCCGTCCCGATGTCGCCCTGGTAGCCGATCTCCGGTCGCCAGGTGTTGAGCGACAACCGTTTCTCCGTCACCGGGGACAGCCCGCCGGACGCGTCGCGGGCCTGGACCCGCAGCAGGGTCTGGTCGGCCGAGGTGAACTCGACCGGCAGCGTGGCGGTGCCGTCGGCGTTCGCCTTGACCGTCCACTTCGTACTCTCGGCACTCGCGAACCAGTAGTCGTACCCGACGACGGCCGGCATCCGCGGGGACGCCGTGTACGTGGCCGAGGTGCCCAGGTCGACGTTCTGGGGCCCGCTCACCACCGGTGAGGCATCGACGACGAACCGGTATTCCCGCTCCGGCGACTTGACGCCCGAAGCGTCGGTGCTGCGCACGAACAGCACGTGGTCACCGCCGGTGGCCGGCGTGATCGTCACCTCGGCGACGCCGTCCTGGGCAGCCGTGACCGTGGCGGACGCGCCGCCGTCCAGCCGGTAGTCGTACGCCACGACGTTCGGCATCCCCGGCGCGAACCGGAAGACGCCCGGCACGCCGATGCCGCCGTCCGGGCCGCCCTGCGGCGGGTAGCGGTCGGACGTGACCGTCGGCCGCGTCTCCTTGACGATGAACGAGTAGTAGGTGCTCAGCGAGAGGTTGCCCGCCCGGTCCCACGCCCGCACGACCACCGACTGCCAGCCGTTGGTCGTCGGGGTGAAGCCGACGGTGGCCGTGCCGTCGGGGCCCGCGGCGATCTCCCGCGTGTCCCCGCCGAAGTTGTAGTCGTACTTCACGACGTCGGTGGAACCGTTGGGGGAGAAGGTGAACTCGCCCGCCACACCGACCCCGCCGCCCTCGGCGTTCGCCGGGTACGTCGCGGAGGCGACGGCAGGCGCGTTCGGATCCGTGCGGTCGACGGTGAACCGGCACGGGCCCGCCGTGGCCGACTTCGCACCCCAGCTGTCCTGTGCGTACACCTCCCACGCGTAGGTGCCGTCGGCGAGGTCCCAGGTGTCCGGGTACGCCGCGGCGGGGTTGCCCGACCCGGCACCGGTGTGCCGTTGCGACGGGTCCGCCACCGGCCACCACGTGAACTGCCCGGACGTGAAGTCGCCGTCCGGGTCGGACACCTGCGCGCTCAGCTTCAGCTGGCGGCTCGCCAGCGCTCCGGTGCCGGACTGGGCACAGGGTTCGTCGTTGGCGCGGAGATCGGCCGGCGTCGCGGGCGGGGCGTTGTTGACCACCCGCAGCGTTGCCGGGGCCTCGATCAGCCGGTAGAACGCGGGGTCCGCCTCGTGGGCTTCGGCGACGCGGTAGCCCAGCGTGAGGTGACGCTCCTTGTGGTCGACCGCGTCCCGCACCGCGGTGGTGACGTCGAAGGTGGCGTTGTTGTCGATGCAGGTGCCGTCGGCGCCCCTGGACGCCACCCGCGTCCGCTCCGCCGGGCGGTTCTGCCAGGTCGTCTGCCTGGTATAGGCGGAGGTCCGCCACACCTCGGTGGCGCGGCCGTCGCAGTCGGCGTAGTACGTCTCGCCCGCCGACAGCAGCACCGTCGTGAACGGCACTCCCCGCAACGAGCTCAGGTCGAAGTCCACGTACGAGCGTTGGCGATGCGGTGTGCTGTCGTAGGTGCCGATCGGCAAGTTGCCGGCCGGCTTGAAGTGCGCGGTGGTCGGTGCCGCGGAGTCGACGTAACCCCAGGACGTCGCGGACAACGTCGTCTCGGAACGCGGTTGACCAGCGGTTCCGGCTGCCGCCATCGCGCCACCGGTGCCGGTGAGCACGACACCGAGCGCGACGGCGAGCAACGTCAGTGATCTTCGTAAGGTCATGCTGACCCTCCCCTTGGTGAATGCATGCGCGACGTACACGCCTGAAGGGGCGGATCGGTTGGCCACTACCGTTCGGCCGCGGTCGGACTCGTAACCGCCGTACAAGGCAATGCGGGAGCCGTCCACCGCGATCGCTTCGACGCCGCGGACGTCGTTGTGCCACCCGGTCACCGCGTCCCCGGGCGTGCTCTCCGCGGAGGAAATTGCCATTCCGGAGCCATCGCGGCCGAGAAACGGGTCAATCCGTTCTCTCCCAGTGGCGGCGGACCGTCCGGTTCGCCCCAGCCGAGGTTGCCGAGGACGCCTTTGTCGAAGTAGCCCACCCAGATCTCGCCTCGGCGGGTCGTCCGCACGTGGACGATGGGGGAATGCGACCGAAAGCGACGGGATCCGCCCGATGACCGCCATGTCCGGTTCGTGCACTGTCACGCGTACCGCGCCGTGCCGCGGCGTCCGCGCCGGCGAGTCCGCCACGGCCGGCCACAACGCCACCACCTCGCCCGCCGACGTCTGCCGCCCTGAACGTTGACCACCCAGGCATTCGATCACGGCGCGGCTCGGCCGGTCCACGCATTTGATCGACGCCGGGCGTGGTGATCGCGGCGGAAACGGGCGTTTCCGCCGCGAATTTTCGCTTTCCCGGGTTGGCGGCGCCGCGTTTTCCGGATTCCGGAGCGCCGATGATCGGAATTGCCGTCCGCCCGGCCAATCAGCGCCGTGATCAGTCGGCTTATACGCCGGAAGACCATTCATCCGCCCCGAGCCGCCGTTCGCCGACATCGGGATGCCGCCTCGACAGGCTCGTCCATACACTCGAATCACTGGGCAAGTGCGTGTGGGGGAAAATGGAGCACTCACGACTGGTCGTCCATCGCACGGTACTCGCGGTGGATATCGAAGGTTACGGTCACCGGGGCAGGACCACGCCGCACCGGCTGGTGGCCCGGCAAGGGCTCGACCTCGCGCTACGCCGCGCGTTCACCGAGGTCGGGGTGCCCTGGTTCGACTGCAAGCACGAAAGCACCGGCGACGGAGCGCTCGTGCTGGTGCCGGCGCAGATCCTCAAAGGACTTTTCGTCGAGGTCCTTTCGGTGGCTCTCGCGCGGGAACTCCGGCGGCACAATGATACGCACCGAGCGGAGGAACGGATCCGGCTGCGCATGGCACTTCACGCGGGAGAAGTCGCCTACGACGACCAAGGAGCGACCGGACCCGCAATCAACCAGACATTTCGCCTGATCGAGGCACCTCCACTCAAGGCCGCTTTGGCCGAATCGCCGGGTGTGCTCGCACTGATCGTTTCGACGTGGTTCTTCGACGAAGTCGTCCGCAGCAGCACGATTGTGGACGCCTCGACATTCCGGCCGGCGAAGGTGGCCGTGAAGGAGACGGTGACCGTCGGCTGGATCAGCCTGCCGGATCACCCGTATCCGCCGAGCACCGCGGAGCTCGTTCCGGTGGACGCGGAGCAGCCGGAAGCGGCGGGCTTCCCGGCTCCGGTGAGCGGCCGCTCCACGCTGCCCCGTGACCTCCCGGCCTTCACCGGCCGCGGTCAGGAGCTGGCCGAGCTCACGGCGAAGGTGTCCACCGCCGCCGGGCAGGGCACGCTGGGGATGGCCGTCCACGTCGTGGACGGCATGCCGGGCATCGGGAAGACGACGTTCGCGGTCCGCGCCGCCTACCAGCTCGCCGGCTACTTCCCCGATGGCCAGGTCTTCCTCGAACTGCACGGCCACAGCCCCGGGCGGGCACCCGTGGATCCCGGTGACGCCCTGGCTTCGCTGCTGCACCTCTGGGGCGTCCCCGCGATCGACATCCCCGTCGGCCTGGACGATCGTGCCCGGTTGTGGCGCGAGAAGCTGGCCGGGCGGAAGATCCTGCTGCTGCTCGACGACGCCGTCGGCGACGAGCAGGTCCGGCCGCTGCTGCCCGGCAGTCCCGGCAGCCTCGTGCTGGTCACCAGCCGGCGGCGGATCGAGTCCGTGGCCGACGCCGGCCCGGTCTCGTTGCGGACCCTCCCGCCCCAGGACGCCGCCGCGATGTTCGAGCGCTACACCGGCGCGCACCACCACGATCACCGCGCCGTGGCCGAGCTGATGGCCATGTGCGGGTACCTGCCGCTGGCCATCACGCTCACGGCCGGCCGGCTGCGGAACCACCCCTGCTGGACACCCGGGCGGCTGGCCGCCGACCTCAGGTGCTCCCGCAACCGGCTCACCGTGCTCCGCGCGGGCAACCGGACCGTTTCCGCGGCGTTCGACCTCTCCTACCGGGACTTGAGCCCGGCCGAGAAACGGCTCTTCCGCCGTCTCGGGTCGCACCCCGGCACCCAGATCGAGGCGCGCGCGGCCGCGGCGCTCGACGGCGAAGACCCGGAACCGACCGGTGACCGCCTCGACGCGCTGTACCTCGACCACCTGCTGGAAGAAGTGGCTCCCGGGCGCTACCGCCTGCACGATCTGACGCGGGCGTACAGCCTGACCCTGAGCACCGAAGACGGTGACGACAAAGCGCTGGAACGCCTGCTCGACTACTACCTTTACGCGGTCCGGTCGGCGACCCGCTTCGTCGCCACCCGCGGCCCGCGCCCGGAAATCGCCGCCAAGGCGCCGGCGGGAACCCACGAATTCGAGACAGAAGCCGAGGCGATCGCGTGGTTGAGCGCGGAACGCGCCAACCTCGGTGCCTGCATCACCTACGCCGCGGTCCACGACCACCTGCACCGGGCCGCGGAACTCGCCGTCACGCTCCACCCCTACCTCGAGCAGCACGGGTACTGGCACGACGCCCACCGGATCGACCAAGCCGTGCTGGCCGCGGAACAAGCGGCGGGCAACCTCACCGACGAAGCGGCCACCCGCGCGGATCTGGGCCGGGTGCAAAGCCTGCTCGGGGACTACCCCGCCGCGGTCGAAGACCTGATCCGGGCACGCGAGTTGTACGCCAGATCCGGCGACCGCCTCGGCGAAGCCGCCGCGCTGACCGAAATCGGGTTCGCCCGGATGGAGCTCTCCGAGTACCCGGAAGCGATCGAGTACCTCACCCGTGCTCGTGCGCTGTACGAAAAGCTGGAGAACCCGTTCGGTGTCGCGGGCGCGGTCGTCAGCCTCGCGAGCGTGCAGTTCCGGCTCGGGCGGCACGACGCCGCCCGAGCCGATGGTGAACGGGCACTCGCGCTGTACGTCGAACTCGGCAACAGACTCGGCGAAGCCTTGAGTCTGCTCTGCATCGGCTGCACTTACGGTGTCTGCGGCGACTACGTGAGCGCGATCGAGATCTTCGACCAAGTGCTTTCCCTGTCCCGGGAGCTGGGTGACCGGTACACCGAAGCCAGAGCCCTGAACAACCTCGGCCGGATGCACTTCGAGCGCGGCAACTACGGCATGGCCGACAGCTGCTACAGCAGCGCCCAGATCATCTACAGCCGCTTGGACAGCCGGACCCGTGAAGCGGTCGCCCTGAACAACCTCGGCCGGCTGCACCACGCGGGCGGCAACTTCGGGCTGTCGCTCAGGTACCTGAAGCGCGCCCAGGTGCTGTTCGGCGACGACCGGGCGTGGCAGGCCGAGAACCTCAACAACCTCGGCGGCCTGGCCCTGGCCTGGCCCGAAGCGGGCGACCCCGGCGAGTTCTTCCGGCAAGCCCTCGACCAGTCGAGAGCCATCGGGATCCGCCTGCAGGAAGGACGAGCACTAGAAGGACTCGGACGCTGCTCGTTGAGGACCGCGGACGTCGCCGACGGCGCCGCCCGGCTGCGGGAGGCGTTGGCGGTGTTCGACGAGCTGAAGGCGCCGGAGGCGAAGGTGGTGAGGACCGCTCTCGCGAAGTTGGCCGACGCGTAGCCCGTCCTGCTAGCCCAGTCCTTCCAGAGCGGGGATGACGAGGACTCCGCCGGACAGCTGCGCGGTGTACTCGGCCCCGCCGGCGAAGTCCGGGGTCGTTCCCCAGTCGTCGAGGTAGCGGCGCCCGAAGTAGGCGAGGGCAAGCGGCTCGGTGATTTCGACGGGACGGTCTTCGACCAGGAAGGACAGGTCGTCTCCGGCGTCGGTGCTGATGAAGCCGAGGTACGGGTCCGCGAGCTCGGCGAGGGTGCCGATGAGCCGCGCCAGCAGCTCGATGCCGCGCCGGCCGGCCACCGCGTCACGGACCACGTCGATGTACTCGACGCTGATGAGAACCTGGACCGTCCAGTCCTTCTCCAGGCTGACCTCCGCGCCGAAACCCTGCTGCCACACCTCCAGCGCCGGGTTGTCCCCGTCGCCGGGCCCGCCCGACGGCGGAAGTGGCTCGGACACCGCGAAACCGTTGTCCTGCAGTGCTTCGGCCAGCCGCGCCACGTCCCCCGCCGACGACGGCGGACGCGACCCGTCGTACGGCAACCCCATGAAGTGCACGATGTCGTCCACGCCGTAGCTCCTTGTCCGCGCCGGCCACCGTCAGAAGCTTTCCACCCGGATCTTGCCACCCGCCTTGGTGATGGCGTCGATCCACCGCTGGGGAATCCGTTCGCGGGGTGCGCGGAACACGAACCAGACCTCGGCGTCCGGCCAGCGGGACTTGTGGCTCGCGACCTGGCGCGCCATCCTGTCCTCTTCCCGCTTCAGCGCCATCTCCTGGATCCTCTCGAACGTCTCCCGCGATTTCGGGTCGGTCAGCGCCTTGCCCGTCGGGAGCCTGGTCGCCAGGTTGGTGTCGTAGTCGAAGTTCTTGACGTCGAACACCTTCTGGCCCCGGCCGATGACGATGTCCACGCCCTCCGTCTCGGCCCTGGTGGCCGGGTGGGCGAAGCGCTCGCCGACCAGCGTCACGTCGGCGCCCTCGTCGAGCAGGATCCCGGTGAAGCGCAATTCGCCGATGGCGCCCGTGAGCTTCGTCTTGCCGGCCGCGAGGTCCTTGAGGACGAATTCGGCACCGGGGATGTCCTTGATCCGGTTGAACAGGGGCAGCACCTCGTCCGCGTTCCTGCCGAGCTGCTCGATCGCGCCGTCCAGGTGCGCCGTGAAGCGCGGATCCCGCCGAAGGGAGTCGATGATCCGCCGGGTGGCCGCCGAAAGGTGCCCGAGCGGGTCGTAGTCGGGGTCGACCGTTCTGCGGCTGGCGATCAGGTAAAGCGCGTAGTGCCCGGGAATCGCCCGGGGTTCGGCTTCGAACCGCTTGATCCAGCGGAACGTCGTCTTGAGCGCGGTGAGCTGGGCGAGCACGACCGGCACCGGCGCGCCCACCCGCTCGTTCGCCGCGGCGATGCCCTTCGCCGCCAGGAGCGCGGCCGGCAGTTCGGCGGCGTGCTCGAGGAGGTCGTCGGCTTCGGACTCGGCGCGGGTCCCGGCCCGCTCCTCCGTGCCCGCGAGGCCGTAGGACATCCGCAGGTAGGCCAGGAACTTCTGGAAGAGCCATTCCACCCCCGCCGCGATCCGCTTCATCGCCGGGTTGGTGGCCGCGAACTCCCGGACCATCCGCAGGACGCTGGTGATCCGCGGCAGCAGCGACCCCAGCGCCGAAAGCAGTTCGGTGATCCGGGCCGCCGCCTTGGTGAACAGCGCCGCCACGCGCTCGATGATCGGTTTGGCCGCGTAGCCGCCCGAGGTGAGGACGGTCAGGGCGACTTCGAAGACGATGACGCCGGTGACGTAACCGATCGACTCGCCGAGTTTGCGGTCCGGCTGGCGCAGGAACTTCATGACGCTGTCGAAGACCTGGGCCCCGGCCGCGCGGGCGGCGCGGGCGATCTGGGCCATGACGCCGCGGACCAGCTGGATGATGCGCCCCACGTCGATCGGGGCGGAGAAGAACGTCCGCACGGCGGGCCAGATGTCGTTCCTGATGTCGTCCCAGGTCCGCCGGATGGCGTTGACGAGTTCCAGGAGGGCGGGTGGCAGGCCGTGGATGACCGTCTTCGCCAGCCACGCGACCGCGTTGCCGATGAGCTTCGCGATGTCCCACAGCAGGACGAACGGCCCGCTGATGCCGTCCCACACGCCCTTGAGCAGGCCGAGGCCGTACCCGACGGTGAAGTCCCAGCTGCCTTCGGTGGCGATCTTGGCGAAGCGGTCCGCCAGCTGCTCCAGCTTCGCGAGGCTTTCTCCTTCGAGGGCCCGGTCGACGAAGCCGATCAGCGCTTCCCGGATGACCGCGCCGAGCGGGCCGAGCAGGGTGACGGGCATGAGCTTGAGCGCGCCCTTGACGATGGTGAGCAGGAACCGCAGGATCGGCTGCCGCATGCACGAGGGCAGCGCGCGCCACGCCGCGCCCTCGATGAGCCCCGCGATGCCGAAGGGGTTGGCCACGACGGAGATGACCTTCTTCAGCACGGTGACCAGCAGCGACCCGAGCCGCTTCAGGTGCGTCAGGCCGGTGGCGACCAGTTCACTCAGCGGGAACACGTTGCGGTTGACCCAGTCGAGCAGCCCGGAGGCTTGCTGTCCCAGCCAGTCCACGAGTTCCCGCAGCGGCCCGAGGATCGGCGCGCTGAGCTCGCCGGCCAGCCGCTGGAGGTCCTGCCACGCCGAGCTGAGCATGCCGCCCAGCCAGGCCGTCCCCTGTTTGATCTTCCCGACGACCGTGCCGACGCCGTCGATCAGCGGCGGCAGGATGTCGTTGACCAGCGCCTTGCGCATCCGGACCAGCGCGCCGGGTTCGGTCAGGTTCTCCCACAGCCACCGCGCGCCCTTGACCACGCCGTAGGCCGCCGCGCCCGCCGCGAGGAACGGCCCGGCCGGGGACAGCAGCAGGAGCACGCCACCGGCGATCTTCAGCGGCGTGGAGATCGGGCCCAGCTTGGCCTTGAGCCAGTCCCACGCCTCCTGCGCGCGGGCCTGGACCCACTGGATGATCCCGTTGCGGCCCTCGGGCCCGTCGCCGATGCCGATGACGTCCTTGAGCCAGTCCCACGCGGCGCCGACGGTGTCGCGGATCGGCTGGGTCTTGTCCCACAGCCACCGCGCGACCTGCTGGATCTTCCCCCAGACCGCAGAGCCCGTCCGGCCGAGCAGGTCGGCCACCGGCGCGCCGAGCCGGTCCCACAGCCCGCCGAGGAACTTCCCCGCGCCGCCCGCCAGGTCCTTGAGCTTGCCCAGCGCCCCGGCCTCGGCCGCGTCGATCCCGTCCACGACGTGGGTGATGCGGTCGGCGGCGCCGGACAGCACCGCGCAGCTGGTGCTGACGACCTTCGCCACGCCCGTCCGCATCCAGCCGAGCAGCACGCCGAAGACGCTCTTGAGCACGTCGACCGCGCCGCCGAGGGCCCGGACCGGCGCGGTCAGCACGGCGAAGAGCGACCGCATGGCGTTGGCCAGCTGGTCCCGCAGCCAGTTCCCGACGCCTTGGCGCAGGATCGGGACCAGCTCGGGGGCGAACCGTTCCAGCAGCGCCCACCCCTGGTCGGTGAAGAACCGCCCGACGGCACCCGCCTTGCGGCGGAACCACGCCCCCACACCGGATTCTTCGCGGGTGTTCGCCGCCGCGGGCGGGCCGGAGAGCGAAGTGGCGACCGCGGAGTTCCCGACCGTCTCCTGCGCGTCGCCCAGCAGAGCCGCGGCGGAAGCGTTGGTGGTGCCCAGTGCCCGGGCGGTGGCCGCGTTGCCCGCGCCGTTCTGCGGCCCGGTGCGCGCGGGCGCCGGAGCGGCCCGCGCCACGGTGGGTACCGGCCGCCGGGCCACGGCGGGCCGGGCGGGTGCCGTCAGCTTCGCGGTCGCGGCCATCGCCGGCAGCCCATGAGCGACATCCCTTCTCCACAAGGGATAAAGCAGGCCCAGACTGGCACGCCGTGCGTGTTCGGCCCGTCACCGAAGCGTCACCGGTCTTTCTCCGCGGCCACGGCGGACGCGGACAGCAGCGTCGCGGCGGAGAGCCCGCCCCAGAGCGCGGCCGGGCCGCGGGCGGCGAGAGCGGTGATGACCGCCGGGGAGACGGCGAGGCCGAAGCCCGTCGAGAGCTGGAAGCGGGCGAGGGCGCGGCCCAGCAGGTGGGCCGGCGCGAGGGCGGTGACGAGCGCGGTGGCGCTGCCCGCGTAGACGATCTCGCCGATCGTGCAGACCACGGACACCGCAGCGACGGCCGGGGCGCTCCAGCCGTCGCCCAGCGACGTCGCCGCGAGGAAGGCGAGGTAGGACGCGGCCAGCACCACGCCGCCGAGCGCCAGCACGGTCCGGCGCGGGAACCGGGACAGCCGCACGGTGATCGGCACCTGCAGGGTGACCACCAGCACCGTGTTGGCCACGAAGACGGCCGCCGCCCACACCGGGGACGCGTGCAGCTGGGTCACCAGGACCAGCGGGACCGCGATTTCCGGGACATTGAGGCAGAAGGCGTAGCTCACGTTGGCGGCCAGGAGCGTGCGCAGCCGCGGCGCGGGGCCGCCGACCGCGTCCGAGGTGGCGGCCGGCCGGGCGCGGAGGCGGACCGACCACGCCAACGTCGCCGCGGCGAGGTAGGCCAGGCCGGTGCCGGCCGCCATCACCCGTAACGCAGTGGTGCCGCCCGCCAGGCACGCGGTGGCCAGGAGGGCGCCCACGCCCAGGCCGGCGTTGCGCAGCGCGCGGCCGCCCGCGAGCGCGGCATCGCGTTCCCGCCCGTGGGCGACCGTGGCCACGAGAGCGGCGTGGGCGGCCGGCCACGCCTGGTTGCCGATGCCGAGGAAGAGCGCCGCCGCTGCGAACGGCCCGGCGTGCCCGGCCGGGGCAGTCAGCAGCAGGACCACGCCCGCGACCCGCACCAGCATCGACGCGGCCACGACCGTGCTGCGCGCGCCGCCGTCCAGCCAGCGGCCCACCGCGGGCACGCAGCACAGGCCCACGACGACGCCCGCCGTCATCGCGATGCCGGTGACCGGCGCGGACAGCCCGAGCACCGTCACCCCGTAGAGCAGCAGGAAGGGCCGCAGCAGGCCGGTGCCGAGCGAGTCCACGACCACGGCGACGGCGTAGCGGGGGCCGCCGGAAGCCCGGATGAGGGCGCGCGGGCCGATCTTGGTCGTCATGCCGTCCACGGTGCGGCCGGCCGCCGGTCCCGCCGCGTCGATTGACGAACACCGTCAACCGGCGCCGCCGCGGCCGCCCGGCCCGGTGAGAATGCGGGGATGACGTTGAGGATCGCCCTCGGCGGCCCGCCGTCCGAGCGGCTGCGGTTCGCCGTTTCGCCGCTGGCCGAGCTGACCGCGATGCTGCACGTGCTGGCCGAGCCGGCCCACCACCCGCGCCTCGCCGGCTGGGCCGCGGACGTCTGGGCCGGGTTGCGACCGGACCTGGCCGAGCGGCTGCGCGAGGCGGAGTTCCTCTGGCGTTCGTCGCGGGCCGACTTCCTGGTCCCGGCCGTCCCCCGCCCCACCCTCGCCGAGGAGCTGGACGACGTCGACCGCCTCGACGACGAGACCTACGTGACGGCCGCGCTCATCACGACGTGCGGCAACAACCGCGTCCACTTCGGCGCGCCGTCCCCCTTGTCCGACGCGACGGCGCGCGAGCGGGCCCTGGACCTCGCCCAAGCCCGCGGCGCGCGCCAGGAGGCGTTCGCGCAACGCCTGCTCGCCGACCCGGCGGCCGTGCGGGCGCGGGTGCGCGACACCCTCGAACAGTGCGCGGAGGCCTTCTTCGACGCCGCTTGGACCGGCGTCGCCGCGCAGCTCGCCGGGGACCTGCGCCTGAAGAGCGACCTGCTCCGCCGTGACGGCATCCCGGCGGCCCTCGCGTCCGTCTCCAGCTCCATCACCCTCTCCCCGGACGGCGACTGCCTCCTCGTGGACAAGCTCCAGGACAACGCGACCGCCGGTGCCGGGGTCGTCTTGATCCCCAGCGTCTTCGGCCACCCGCACCTGGTCGCGATCCACGCGCGCGGGCGGCAGCCGGTGGTGCAGTACCCGATCGCGGCACCGGATCCGGTGCCGCTGGAGACGGTCACGCTCCGGCTGTCGGCCCTGGCCCACCCGGTCCGGCTGCGCCTGCTGCGCACCCTGGCCCGCGGCCCGCACACGACCGGCGAGCTGGCCCTCGCCTGGGATCTCTCGGCGCCGGAGGTGTCCCGCCACCTCGCCGTCCTGCGCCGCGCGGGCCTGCTCACGACCCGGCGGGCGGGCCGGTATGTCCGGTACTCCGTCAGCCTGGCCGAGCTGCAGACGCTGGGCGCCGACCTGCTGGCGGCGGTGCTGCGATAACCCGTTGATCACCTCGGCGAGCGCGTGCCACGCTCCCGAAGTGGCCACCCCGCAGGAACCGTCCCTGACCGGCGACCCGACCGCGCTGGCGAGGCGGCTGGTCGACGCGCAGTTCCCGCGGTGGGCCGGACTGCCGCTGCGCCGGCTCGCGCCGGCCGGTTCCGACCACGTGATCCACCGGCTGGGCGAGGACCTTTCCGTACGGCTGCCCCGCCATCCGGGCGCGATCGGGCAGGCGAAGAAGGAAGCCGAGTGGCTGCCCCGGCTCGCCCCGCACCTGCCGCTCGCCGTCCCAGTCCCGGTGGCGGTGGGCGAACCCGGCTTCGGCTACCCGTGGCCGTGGGCGGTGTCGCGCTGGCTGGACGGCGAGGTGGCGACCGTCCAATCCCTTTCGGACTCCCGCGAAGCCGCTCGCGCGCTGGCCGGGTTCCTGACCGCACTCCACCGGTTCGACGCCGAGCCGATCGCGGACCTCACGCGCTCGCCCTTGACCGCGCGGGATTCGGCGACCCGGTCCGCCATCGCGAAAACCGCCGGCGTGTTCGACGCGGTGGCGATGACCGGCCTGTGGGACGCGGCCCTCTCCGCGCCCGCGGGCCGCCCGGCGTGGTGCCACGGTGACTTCCACACGGGCAACCTCCTGACCACCGGCGGCCGTCTCAGCGCCGTCATCGACTTCGGCGAGCTGGGCGTGGGCGATCCGGCCTGCGACCTGATCATCGCGTTCACGCTCCTGTCGGCCGGGACGCGAGCCACTTTCCGGGCCGCGCTGGAGGTGGACGACGCGACCTGGGTTCGGGGTCGCGGGTGGGCGTTGGCCACGGGGTTGAACGCTTACACGGTTTACGCGGCGGTCGATTCCCGCGTCGCGGCGCAGACGACCCGCCAGATCACCGAGGCCCTCGCCGGATGACGCTCCTTCAGCTGCCCGGCTCCCGTTTCACCAGGTACCGCAGCAGCACGCTCTCGCCGTCCGTGAGCACCGAAGCCAGCTCCAGCGCGGCCGGGTCCACCACCCCGCCGAGGGCCGCGCGGCTCGACGTCCCCGCCACCAGGAACGGCGCCACCGTCAACCGGAACTCGTCGACCACACCCGCCTCGATCAGCGAACCGAACAGCCTCGGCCCGCCCTCGCAATCGATGCGGCCCAATCCCTCCGCCACCAGCGTCGAGACCACGCCGACGCCCGACACCTCGGCCTCGCCCACCACGAACACCCGCGCGCCGTTCGAAGTCCACGCAGCGCGCAACGACTCGGGAGCCGCCGAAGACGTGAACACCAGCGTCGGGACCAGCGCCCGGGTGATCACCGGGGCGTCCGCCGGAAGGGACCGGCCCGACGTCACCACCGCCACCGGGGCGATCGGCGCCAGCCCGAAGCGACGTCGCCGCTCCGCCGTGCGCGCGTCCGGGCGCAGGCCCTCGAACCCCTCCGCCATCGCCGTTCCCGCGCCCACCAGGACGACGTCCGCCAGGTCGTTGCCGAGCCGGTAGACGATCCGGTCGGCCGAGGTCGAGAGGCCGCCCGACACGCCGTCGACGGTGATCGCGCCGTCCGCGCTGGACACGAAGTTCACCGCCACCCAGCGCGGGTCGGCCGGGTAGGCGTACAGCTGCTCGAGGTCCGCTTCGGCCAGTTCGCGCCCGGCCGGCCAGACCTGCCGGATCACTCCCACCGCAGCGCCTTCGCCGGCGGGCGGGTGCCCGCGATGCTCGCCGCCATCTCGGCGACGTGCCGGGTCGAGCGCGGGTGCGCCGTGCGGAGGATCGCCGCTCCGGCCGACGCCGTCAGCGCCGCCAGCGCCAGGCCCGCGGGGGTCCCGTCGCCCGCCACTCCGGCCAGCACCGGCACGTCCGGCGGCAGCGAAGGCGCCTCGCGCACCACCCCCACGTCCAGGACGGCACCCTCGGCGGGCACTCCGCACGCCACCGCGTCGGACACCGACGGTCCGGCGTAACCGGCCCCGAACCGGGCCGCGACCTCGGTCAGGTCGGCGCGCGCCAGGATCAGGTCGGCGCCGGCGGCACAACAAGCCGAAGCGACCGAAACGTCCGCGGTGTCGACCGCGAGAACCAGATCGGGAAAAGTTTCACGTGCCCACGCGACCAGGGGTTCGACGCCGGTTCCGGCGAAACCCACCAGGTCGGCGCCGTCCTCGACGGCGGCCCGGACCGCCTCCCGCGCCGCGTCGGGCTCCGGGAGCACCTGCACCACGGCCAGCACCAGCGCGTGGTCACTGCTCAACCGGCGGCCCCGGAAGACGAGGTCGGGGGTCTTCATCGCGCTCTCCCTGCTGGACATCCGTGCCTCGCGATCATAAGCGAGTCAGCAGGTGCGCACCTTCTTCGCCGTCAGGTGGCGGGGCACCGTCGCCGGGCCACCCGACTCTCGACGGACTTCTCAGGAGGCGAGCGCCTCGTTGATCGCCTGCAGTTCCCGTGCCGTGCGCGTGGCGGTGAATTCGATGACGTCGTACCGGGCGAGGCGCTGGACCACGAACGGGTCGCTGGCGAGCACGGCGTCGAGCTTGCCCCGCAGCATCGAGCGGGTCAGGATCACGTGATCGGCCGCGCCGTCACCCTTCCCGCAAACCAGGAACAGTCCTTTCGTGAATTGTTTGCGCACCCACTCCGAATGGTCCGGGAGCGCGTAGTCGACTTCTGTTTCGGGCGCTGTGTAGGTCAGCAGTGCGATGTACATGATTCGATGGTAGAACTCCCGAGGCCACCGCGCACCCGAAGTTCCGGTCAAGAAAACAGGAATTCCTTTACCAACACTTTTTCGACATTCTCGCCGATTGCCGTACGCCCGTCGTCGTACGTCCCGGTGTCGCCGCCGGGCCGACGCGGCGGAGGCCCGGACGGCGCGACACTCGAGACCATGAACGCACTGACGAGGATCTGGCACGACGGACGGCGGGCCGAGCGCGTCGCCTACGCCGTCGGCGCGGCGCTGTTCCTCAGCGGCGTGGTGCACGCGGTCGTCCTGCTCGCCACCGGCGGCTCGTGGCTGGGGCCGCTGTCGCTGCGCAAGGCCTTCACGTTCGGCCTGTCCTTCGGGCTGACGCTGGCGTCGGTGGCCTGGGCGACGTCGTTCCTGACCATCCGCGACCGGTGGCGCGCCGCGCTGCTCGGTGCGTTCACCACCGCGAGCGTCGTCGAAGTGCTGCTGGTCAGCATGCAGGCATGGCGCGGAGTCCCCTCGCACTTCAACTTCGAGACGCCGTTCGACAACGTCGTTTCGATGACGCTCGCCGCCGGCGGCGGGGTGCTCATCGTGGTCGTCATCGGCTTCACGGCCGCCGCGCTGGTCGAGCCGGGCCCGGCAGCGCCGAGCCTGCGCCTGGCTGTCCGCGCCGGCCTCGTCGTGCTGCTCGTCGCGCTGGCCACCGGCGCGGTGATGATCGGCCGCGGTGTCGTGGCGGCGCGCGGTGGAGACCCGCAACTGGCCTACACGACGGCGGGTTCGCTCAAGCCGCTGCACGCGGTCGCGATGCACGCGATCCTCGTGCTGCCCGCGCTCGCCTGGCTGCTGCGGTTCACCCGCTGGCCCGAGGCGCACCGGCTGCTCGTGGTCAAGGTCGCCGTCGCCGCCGACGCCGTGCTGACCGCCGTCGTCGGCGTCGAATCCTTCACCGGCGTCGACCCGCTCGCCGCGCCGCTGCCGGTCATGGGTCTCTCCGCGCTGGCCGCCCTCGCGCTGGCCGGCACCGGCGGCTACGCGCTGAGCGGCGTTGAACCGCGTTCCCGATTCGTACGTGTTCGCGATGGGAAGGCAAGGGGCCGGTAAAGCGGCGGACGGAGAACACGCGTGCGGCACGGCATGACCACCAGGGGCCTCTTCCAGCAGGGCGCGGCCCACAGCCCGTCGTTCTTCTCCGTGGCCAGGGCCATGGGACAGCACGCCGACGACCTCGCGGACTTCTGCATCCCTTGCAACCCGTACTTCCCGACCGACGAGATGTTCGGCGAGCTGGAGCGCAACCTCCGCACCATCCTCAAGTTCTACCCGAGCGACGCCGGCGCGATCACCGCGCAGCTGGCGAGCGTGCTGCGGCTCAACCCGTCGACGATTTCGCTCGCCAACGGCTCCACCGAGCTGATCACCTGGATCGACCAGCTGCTGGTGGATTCCAGTGTCGCGGTCCCGATCCCGACGTTCGGCCGCTGGACCGACCAGCCGCTGGAGACCGGCAAGCGCGTCGACATGTTCCTGCTCAAGGAAGCGGACAACTTCGAGCTGCGCGTGGACGAGTACGTCGACTTCATCAAGCGCCGCGGCTCCCGGGTCGCGGTGCTGTGCAACCCGAACAACCCCGACGGCGGCTACCTTTCGCGGCGCGAGGTGATCCGGTTCATGGACGCCCTCGAGGACCTGGACCTCGTGGTGATCGACGAATCGTTCATCGACTTCGTCGAGGTGGAGGCGAACGCGTCGGTCGCCGCCGAAGCCGTCGTGCGGCCCAACGTGATCGTGCTGAAGAGCCTCGGCAAGAACTTCGGGCTGCACGGCATCCGGTTCGGCTACCAGGTTTCGAACCCGGCGCTGACGCGAAAACTGTCGGCCGCGCTGCCGAAGTGGAACCTGAACTCCCTCGCCGAAACCGTGATCTTCATGCTCGCCGAGCACCGCGCGGAATACGAGGAAAGCCTCAAGAAGCTCGCGCTCGACCGGTTCATGATGAATTCGCAGCTGAACCAGTTCCAGGAACTGACGGTCTACCCGTCGCAGGCGAACTTCCTGCTCGTCAAGCTGCCCGGTTCGGTCGACGGCGCCGAGTTGTGCGACTACCTGCTCGCCGAGCACCACCTGCTGGTGCGCCAGTGCGGCAACAAGATCGGCATGACCAGCCAGTTCATGCGCTTCGGGGTGCGGCCGGACACCGAGGTCGAGCGGCTGGTCGAAGGGCTGCGCGGGGTCGAGCGGCTCGGCGGCGGGCGGCATTCGACGCCGACGATCGAACTCGTCTCGCACGCCCGCGAACCGGAACGGTCGATCAGCTGAGCACCTGGGCGATGGCCGACTTCCAGGCGAACACCCGGCCGTTCGCCGAACTCGACCGCGCCGGCCGCACGCGCCGCCTGCGCCGGCTCGCCGAAGCCGCGTTGACCGCCTACGACGTGCCGGTGGCCCGGCTGACCCCGCTGGCGCACGGCGTCAACACGGCGTTCCGCGTCGACGGCGCCGACGGCCACCGGTACGTCCTGCGGGTGCAGCGTCCCGACGGGCCGGGACCGGCGCGGGTGCGGTCCGAAATGGCCTGGCTTTCCGCGCTGCGCCGCGAAACCGACCTCGTCGTCCCGCTGCCGGTGCCGACGCGCGAGCGGGACCTGATCACCGTGGTCGCCGACCCGGCGGTGCCCGAACCCCGCACGTGCGTGCTCTGCCACTGGGTCGACGGCCGGTTCGTCGACGAGCGGCTCAGCGCGCCGCAGCTGTACGCGGTCGGCGAGTTCACCGCGCGGCTGCACCTGCACGGCGCCCGGATGAACGGCCTCGACCGCGGCCGCGTCGACGACCTCACCGACTTCGGCCGCACGCAGGTGGACGGCTTCTCCGCGGCGGTCGTCGAGCGGGCGGTGGCGCGGACGGGCGACGAGCGGATCCGGGACGCGGTCGCGCGCGCCTGTGCGGTGCGGGCCGAGCTGGGCTTCGGCTCCGACGCGTTCGGCCTGGTGCACGGCGACCTGCGCCAGGTGAACTACCTGTTCCACCGCGGCCGGGTGCGCGCGATCGACTTCGACGACTGCGGCTTCGGGCACTTCGCCTACGACCTCGCGGTGGCCCTCGCCGAACTCCGGCACCTGCCGCAGCGGGAAGAACTGCGCGAGGCGCTGCTGGACGGCTACCGGTCGGTGCGCCCGGACGCCGCCACGACCGACCCGCTGGTGCTGGCCGCGTTCGCCGGCCTCCGCCGCGTCCAGCTCCGCCTCCGCTGACCCGCACTTTCACGTGAAAGTGCGCGGCAGCGGAGGCGCCGCTTTCACGTGAAAGCTACGCGTTACAGCTTGGCGTTACAATTGCTACATGGCCGGACGATCGAGCAACGCCACCAGTACCCGCGACCGCCTGCTGCTGGCCGCCGGCCAGCTCCTGCACGAGGCGGGCGACGGGCCGGTGTCGACGCGGGCGATCTGCGAGCGCGCCGGCGTCCAGGCCCCCACGCTGTACCACCACTTCGGCAGCAAGCAGGGCCTGCTCGACGCCGTCGTGAACTACGGCTTCACGCAGTACGTCCAGGCGCCGGACGCGGGCGGCGACCCGGTGGACCGGATCCGCGAGGGCTGGGACCGGCACGTCGAATACGGCCTCGCGCACCCCGCGTTCTACGTGCTGCTCTACGGCCAGATCGAGCCCGGCGTGCCCTGCAACCTGACGTCGAGCGCGGAAGCGATGCTCCTGGAGCTGTTCACGCCGCTGGCGCGCGAAGGGCGGCTGCGGGTCGAGGCCGCGGAGGCCGCACGGCAGTTCGCGGCGGCCAACAGCGGCGTCACCCTCAGCCTCATCGCCCAACCGGAAGACAGCCGCGACCTGGGGATGTCCGCGCAGGTCAGGGAGTCCGTGCTGGCCGGGCTGCTCGCCGAAGAACCGGCCGGTGGCTCGTCCGTCGGGGCCCTCGCTGTCGCTTTGTCGACCGCGCTCGCGGACGACGTCGACGCCCTGACAACTACCGAGCGCCAGATGCTGCGGGAATGGCTGCACCGGATCGCGGGCTGACACTCATCGCTACATTTGCTACATTGCCGTCTATGGCAAATGTAGTGAACCAGTTCGGCCTGTTCCTCGCCCCGCACCGTGACGACGCGATCCGGAAGGAGCAAGCGATGGCGGCGGACGGCCTCGGCTACGGCACGGTCTGGCTCGGCACCGGCCGGAACTCGGTCGGCGACCTCGCCTTCGTCGAGGACCTGCTCGCTTCGACCGAGCGGATCACCGTGGCGACGGCGATCGTCAACATGTGGGTCGACGAGCCGGAAACCCTCGCGGAGTCCTATCACCGGCTCGCCGGCCGCTACGGAAAGCGCTTGCTGCTGGGCATCGGCGTCGGGCACCCCGAGTCCGTCACCGAATACCGCAGCCCCTACGACAAGATCGTCGACTACCTCGACCGGCTCGACGCGGCCGGCGTCCCGACCGGCGCCCGGATCCTCGCCGCGCTCGGCGACCGCGTGCTGAAGCTGGCCGCCGAGCGCACCGCGGGCGCGCACCCGTACCTCGTGCCGGTGGCGCACACGCGGCACGCCCGGTCGATCCTCGGCACGGGCAAGCTGCTCGCCCCCGAACAGAAGGTGGTCGTCGACGAAGACCCGGCGGCCGCGCGCGCCATCGGCCGCCCGTACGTCCAGAACCCGTACCTGGGCTTGCAGAACTACGTGAAGAACCTCCTGCGGCACGGGTACACCGAAGCCGACGTCGCCGACGGGGGCAGCGATCGCCTCATCGACGACCTGGTGCTACACGGCTCGGCAGAGACGATCGCGAAGGGCCTTCGGTCCCATGTGGACGCCGGGGCGGACCACGTCGCGGTGCAGGTGCTCGGCCCGTCACCCGACGTCGAACTGGTGCACCAGCGGCAGCTCGCCGAGGTGCTGCTCTGATCAGTCCGGGGCCGGGGCCAGCGCGTTCAGGGCGTTGACGATCGTGCGACGCCCCAATGTGGCGTTGGGTGCATCTGACGCACCGAACGCCACATTGGTTGCGTCCAACGCACCGAACGCCACATTGGGGCGCTCGAAAGCCCCGCGGGAGCCGGGACAGTTCGTACTCAGGCGCCGCGATCCCCGTTCTCTCGCCTCCGGGCGAAGCCGGTCGTGAACGCCGACGAGCGGTTCTCGTCGTCGAGCCGGTGCAGCTCGACGACGGGCAGGACCCGGGTCGTTCGAGCCTGGTACTGCGCGAACCCCGGTTCCCGCTCGACGACGGCGGCGAACAGCGCGTCGCGGTCCGGCGGCAGCGCGGCCATCGCCTCGAAGGTCTCCGCGTCCGTTTCCACGGTGACCAAAGGATTGTGGCGGATGTTGTGGTACCACGCGGGGTGCTTCGGCGAGCCCAGCGCCGAGGCGACGACGACCAGTCGGCCGTCGATGTCCAAGTCCCCCAAGGGAACCCGGTGCGGGCGGCCCGTGCGGGCGCCGGTGGTGGTGAGGTGGATCAAAGTGCTCCTTTGGCGATGAAAGGTGATCGCCGGAGGCCGTGAGCCGACACGGAACGGGCGCGCGGAGGGCACACTCCTGCCAGGGAAAGGCAGAACGTGTCGACTTCAAGGGGGCTTTGGTAGCCACTACCTCCGTGCGTAGGCCCATCCGGGGCGCATCCGCACAGTAGCACGGGATCAGCGTGCGGCGTCAGCGGCTTTCTGCGCTTCGTTGGCGGCGGCGTCGGCCTGTTCGTAGCTTTCCTTCGCCTGCTCGAATTCCGCCGTCGCGCGCTCGGCGCGTTCCTCGGCTTCGGCAAGGCGGGTGCGCAGGTCCTCGACCCGCGCGGTGGCCTGCTCGGCGGCTCGCTGCGTGCGGACGAGGTCGCGCTCGACCACCGCGCGTTCCTTCGCCAGTTCGGCGGCTTCCTTGCGCAGGCGGTCGCGTTCCGCGCGCGCCCGGGCGCGTTCTTCTTCCTCACGGCGGTGATCGCGCTTGGGCTTCGCCGGCTCGGCCTTGTCGACCAGCTTCTTCGCGCGCTTGCCGGTGGCGGGCGGCACGGTCGCCGCGAGGGTGAACCACTGGTCGGTGTCCTGGTGCGCGACCGACGTGAGGCGCCCGGCGACCGCGAGCGCGGCGGTGTCCGGATCGGCGGCGACGGCTTCCAGCGTGGCCTCGACCTCGCGGGACACGGTGTCGCTCATCGACGGCAGCTCGCGCACGATCCGCCGGACCAGCTCACCGCGGCGCCGGGTCAGCGCGCGCAGGTCGTCGCCGGCGAGCCGGGTGTGCGCGTCCCGCAGTTCCTCACCCAGTTCGGCGAGTTCCCGCAACCGGCTGTCGTCTTCCCGCGCCAGCCGGTTGACGATCGCCGCGGCCGTGGTCGGCTTCCGCAGCTCCTTGATCTGCTTCGCGAGCTCGGCGTTTCCCTCGGCCTTCGCCGCTTTCGCCGCCTCGTTGCGCGCGCTGACGAACTCCGCGAGGTCACCCCCGTAGAGCTCGCCGGCCACCGTGTCCAGGTCCATCGTGCTCCAGCGAACCACATCGGACTGGTGCGAGCACCTGCGACGAGTCATCATCGGGGGCATGTTCTTCGATCTGGGTGTCCGGGACTTCCTCGACCGCGCGGAAACGGTGTACCCGGACCGCGTCGCGGTGGTCGACGAGCCGGACCAGCCGGCGCCGAGCTGGGGTTCGCTCACCTACGCCGAGGTGGCGCGCCGGGCCCGCGCGCAAGCCGCCCACCTCGACGCGCTCGGCGTGCCGGCCGGCGGGCGCGTCGCGATGGTGTCGCACAACGCCGCGCGGCTGCTCGTGTCGTTCTTCGGCGTGTCCGGCTGGGGCCGGATCCTGGTGCCGGTGAACTTCCGGCTGGCCCCGGCCGAGGTCAAGTACATCGTGGAGCACTCCGGCGCGGAGGTGCTGATCGTCGACCCGGAGCTGGAACACCTGCTCGACACGGTCACGGCGAAGCACGTGTTCGTCCTCGGCCGCGACGACGACGCCATCTGGGGCGGCGACGGCACCCCCGAGCCCTGGGACGGCGACGAGTCGGCCACGGCGACGATCAACTACACCTCCGGCACGACCGCGCGTCCCAAGGGCGTCCAGCTGACCCACCGCAACATCTGGCTGAACGCGGTGGTGTTCGGCCTGCACACGACGTTGAGCGACCACGACGTCCTGCTGCACACGCTGCCGATGTTCCACTGCAACGGCTGGGGCATGCCGTACGCGGTGACCGGCCTCGGCGGGCGGCACATCGTGCTGCGCAAGGTCGACGGCACCGAGATCCTCCGGCGGATCGAAGAGCACGGCGTGACGATCCTGTGCGCCGCCCCCGCGGTGGTCACAGCGGCCCTCGACGGCGCCGCGACCTGGGACGGCGAGATCCCGGGCCGCGACCGCGTCCGGATCGTGGTGGCCGGCGCACCCCCGCCGACCCGGACGATCGAGCGGGTGCGCGCCGAGCTGGGCTGGGAGTTCATCCAGATCTACGGCCTGACGGAGACGGCGCCGCTGCTGACGGTCAACCGGATGCGCAGCGAGTGGGAGGGCCTCGACCCGCACGAGCAGGCCCGTCTGCTGGGCCGCGCGGGCACGCCGGCGCTGGGCGTCCGCATCGACGTCGACACCGACGGCGAGGTCCTCGCGCGGTCGAACCACAACCTGGACGGCTACTGGGAGAACCCCGAGGAGACCGCCCGCGTGCAGGCGGGCAACTGGTTCCACACGGGCGACGGCGGCACGTTCGAAGACGGCTACCTGACGATCGCGGACCGCAAGAAGGACGTGATCATCTCCGGCGGCGAGAACGTCTCGTCGATCGAGGTGGAGGACGCCCTCAACTCCCACCCGGCGGTCCGCGAGGCCGCGGTGATCGGCATCCCGGACGAGAAGTGGGGCGAGCTGGTGACGGCGCTGGTCGTCACGGACGGTTCCGCGGTTTCGGCCGAGGACCTGATCACCCACTGCCGCTCGTACCTGGCCGGGTACAAGTGCCCCAAGCGAGTGGAGTTCCTGGACGAGCTGCCGCGGACGGCGACCGGGAAGATCCAGAAGTTCAAGCTGCGGGAGCCGTTTTGGCAGGGTCAGTCCCGGCAAGTGAACTGAGGTTCTTCTTCGACGCCGGCTCGGGCACGGTGCTGTGGGACCCGCGGTGCGCCCCCCGAGCGTCAACCAACTTGCGACCCGCGACGCTAGCGGACCAGCCGGAAGAACGTCCGCACCTCCTCGGCGAACAGCTCCGGCTGCTCGTAAGCCGCGAAGTGCCCGCCCCGCTCCAGCTCGTGCCACTGCCGGATGTCCGTGTACCGCTTCGCCGCCCACCGCCGTGACGGCCGGGGCATCTCCTTCGGGAAGATCGAACACCCCGCCGGCACGTCCACCGTGTCCTCGGTCGCCTCCGAGAACCACCGCTGCACCTGCCGGATGCTCTCCCAGTACAACCGCGCCGACGACGCCGCCGTCCCGGTGAGCCAGTACAGCGTCACGTCGTCGAGCAGCTCGTCGCGCGTGAACGGGAAGCCGTCGGACCAGGCGTGGAACTTCTCCACCAGCCACCCGCACAGCCCCGCCGGCGAGTCGAGCAGGCCGTACCCGACCGTCTGCGGGCGGGTCGACTGCAGCACCGAGTACCCGTCCTCCCACCGCTGCGCGTGCTCCAACGCCGCGAGCGCGGCCCGCTCGGCGGGCGTCAGGTCGTCGAACGTGGCCGGGTCCGGGGCCGCGATCGGCGGGTTCAGGTGGATGCCCGCCAGGTGCGCGGGGTCCTGCTGGGCCAGCGACGTCGTGATCGACGTCCCCCAGTCGCCGCCCTGGGCGCCGTAGCGCGCGTACCCCAGCCGGGCCATCAGTTCCGCCCACGCGGCGGCGATCCGCTCGATGCCCCAGCCCGGCGCCGAAGGCTTGTCGCTGAAGCCGTACCCCGGCAGCGACGGGATCACCAGGTGGAACTCCTCCGCCAGCGGCTCGATCACCTTCCCGAACTCGAGGAACGACCCCGGCCAGCCGTGCGTGAGAATCAGCGGCAGCGCGTCTTCCCGGGCCGAACGCACGTGCAGGAAGTGGATGCCCAGGCCGTCGATTTCCGTGCGGTACTGCGGAAACCGGTTGAACCGCGCCTCCACTCGCCGCCAGTCGTACGACGCCACCCAGTACTCGCACAACGAGCGCAGGTAGTCCAGCGGCGTGCCCTGGCTCCAATCGCCGGGCCCCGCCTCGGGCCAGCGCGTCCGGCGCAGGCGCGAGCGCAGGTCCTCGAGGTCGCCCTCCGGAACGTCGATCCGGAACGGCGAGATCACGCGGGCACGTAGGTCAGCTGGACGACGCCGTTGGAGAACGTGGCCGATTTCGCCAGCACCAGCGGGAACGACGGCCCGTCCGCCGGGAACAGCCGCTTCCCCCGCCCCACGACGATCGGGTACAGCAGCAGGTTCAGCTCGTCGACCAGGCCTTCCGCCAGCAGCCACCGCACCGCCGTGGTGCTCCCGCTGGTCATGATCGACCCGCCCGGCTCGGCCTTCAGCGCCCGCACCGCTTCGGCCGGGTCGCCGGTCAGCAGCGTCGAGTTGTTCCAGGTGACCTCGGTCAGCGTCGAGGACAGCACGTACTTGCGCACGCTGTTCATGAACTCGGCGCCTTCGTCGTCCTCGACGCTCCGCCCGGGCCACGCCTCGGCGAACCCTTCGTAGGTGACACGCCCGAGCAGCATCGCATCGGCGGCGGCCATCCCGCCGCCGACCGCTTGCCCGATTTCGTCGCTCCAGTACCGGAGCGACCACTTGTCCGGCGCTTCGACCACGCCGTCGAGCGAGATGAACAGGTTCGCGACGATCTTGCGCATGGGCCCCCTTCGGTCGGCGGCCCCACTATAAACCGGCGAAACGCTAGGACCGTCCACTCGCGACGGTCGCACGCACCCGCACGCTGTTCGCCTCCGCCAGCTCCCGTTCCTCCTCCGTCACGACCTCCAGCCGCGCCGGGACGTCCTTGTGGTGCGGGGTGCCGGCGATCGGGTCCCGGTCCAGCGCGTCGGTGAGCAGGTTGATCCGCGGGCCGCTGACCACGCGGCCGCCGTCCGCGGCCGGGTGTGCCATGCCGTAGCCGTGCGGCAGCGACAGCTGGCCCGGCCGCAGCGCGGGGTCGGCTTCGGCGCGGACGACGACGCGGCCCGCCGACGTCACCACCGCCACCCAATCCCCCGGCGAAGCACCGATCGACGCCAGTTCCTCCGGACGCGCCCGCAACGCGCCGTCGGGATCGGTGCGGCGCCAGCGCGGGTCCCGCAGGATCTGGTTCGCGTTGTGCGCCCGGCGCTGCCCGTTGAGCAGCGAGAACGGGAACGCCGGATCGGCCCCTTCGGCCGCCGGGTCGAGCGTGGTCAGCCAGTCCAGCAGCTCGGGCACGGCCAGCCGGACCTTCGAGCGGCGCATCAGGCTCCACACCTCGTCCTGCTCGTGCGCCGAGAACGGCGTCGGCCCGCTCAGGATCCGCTCGAAGAGCTCCTCGCCGAGCCGCGGACCGACCGCGGAACTCCCCAGCGCGCGCTGCACCGGCACGGTCATCGTCTTCGCCGCGCGGTGGCACCCCGCCCACAGCGGCGCGATCGACGCGGCGCCGTCGGGCAGCGACGCCCCCAGCGTCCGGTAGAGCAGCACCGGCAGGATCGCCGCGCGCTCGGGCATCGCCTGGACCAGCGCCCCGATCCCCGCCTGCAGTTCCGCCCGCGGCCCGGCGGCCAGCGAAGCCAGCACGTCCGACGGCGGGAGCACGCCGAGCGCGTCGAACAGCCGCGTGTAGATCTCCGCTTCGACGAGCGTGCCCGGCAGCGGGTCCAGCAACGGGCGCCGCAGCTGGAAGTAGTTCGTCGGCCATTCGAACGTGAAGAGCGTGAACTCCCACTTTTCGTGCTGCGAAGCCGCCGGCAGCACGTAGTCCGCCAGCGCGGCCGTTTCGGTGTAGGCGACGTCGACGACCACGGACAGCTCGGCGGCGCGGATGGCGCGTTCGACCTCCCGCGTGCCCGCGAACGTGTTGGCGGGGTTCGACGACTCGACCCAGAGCGCGCGGACGCGGTTCGGGTGGTCGGCGAGGATCTCCTCGGCCAGCGTGTTCGCCGGCAGCAGGCCGCCGATGTACTCGAACCCGGTGATCTCCGAACGCTGCCCGCTCGCCGATCCCCACAGCGGCAGCAGCCACGAGTGCAGGTTGTTCGTGCCGCGGCGCCCGAAGTGCCCGGTGATCAGGTAAAGCAGCTTCTCGAGGTAGCTGTTGAGCGTCGAGTGCCGTCCCTGCTGGATGCCCAGCTCGACGCGCACGGTCATCGCCTCCGCCGCCAGGATCAGCTCGACCGCCCGCTCGACGTCCACACGGGACACTTCGGCGTACGCGATCCATTCGTCCACCGGCACTTTCGCCAGGACGGCGGCGACTTCGTCGAACCCTTCGGTGCGCTGCGCGAGGAATTCCTCGTCCACGGCGCCGCGTTCGAGCAGCAAGGCCAGGATCGCGCCCAGCAGGTAGGCGTCGGTGCCCGGCCGCAGCGGCAGGTGCAGGTCGGCCATCTCCGCGGTCTCGGTGCGGCGTGGGTCGATCACGATCATCCGGCGCGCCGGGTCGTTCTTGAGCGTGTTCAGCGCGTGCCGCGCATTGCTGAACCCGTGCGCCTGCCAGGGGTTGCAGCCCAGCACGACCAGCAGGTCGCAGTGCTCGACGTCCTCGGCGGTGTGCACGAGCGCCGAGCCGAACAGCTGCCCGTTGACCCAGAAGTCGCCGGTCTTCTCCTGCGAAAGCGCGTTGAAGTGGCGCGTCGAGTTCATCCACTTCAGCAGCGACGCGCCGTACGCGCCGCCGGAGTGGTTGCCCTGGCCGCCCCCGCCGACGTAGGCGAACGAGCCGGGCCGCCCGGCCTCGGTGTCGGCGTCGCGGATCGCATGCAGCTTGGCGGCGATCTCGCCGAGCGCGGTGTCCCAGTCGACCGGCTCGTGGGTGCCGTCCGGACGACGGCGCAGCGGCGTCGTCAGGCGGTCTTCGTGGTCGCCGTACCAGGTCAGGCGCTGCGCCTTCTGGCACAGGTAGCCGCCGGAGCGCGGGTGCGCCTTGTCCCCGCGGACGCGGGTGATCTTCCGCCCCTCGACCTGGACTTCCAGGCCGCAGTTGAGGTAGCAGAGGCTGCACGCGGTGCGCTGCCACTCGCCCATGGCGTTCCCCTTCACAGCAGGTCGAGCGCGCGTCCCAGGGTGGTCAAGCGCGCTTCGAGCGTTTCGCCGGCCGGGTACAGCCGGACCGTGTCGACGCCGGTGTCGCGCCAGACGCGCAGCCGGTCCCGCACCATGTCCTCGGTGCCGATCAGCGTCGTGCCGAGCACCATTTCGTCCGTGACGAGCGCGGCGGCGCCGTCGCGGTCGCCGGCCTGCCAGCGCTCGCGGACCTCGGCGGCGACGTCCGCCCAGCCCTGGCGGCTGTAGGCGTTGTTGTAGAAGTTCGTGGTGGCCGAGCCCATCCCGCCGAGGCTGAAGGCGAGCTCCTTCTTGCGGCTGCCGACCAGGACGCGCAGCTCGTCCTCGTTGTCGGCGAAGGCGACTTCGGCGCCTTGGCAGACGTCGATGTCCTCGCGCCGCCTCCCGGCCTTCGCGAGCCCGGCGTCGAGCGGGCCGAAGTACGCGTCGGCGCCCTCGGGGACGAAGCTGGTGCCGAGCCAGCCGTCCGCGACCTCGCCGGTGAGTTCGAGCAGCTTCGGCGACAGCGTCGCGAGGTAGATCGGGATGTCCGGGTTCGGCGCGGTCGACAGCCGCATCGGGCGGGCCTCGCCGGGCAGCGGGATCTCGAACGCCTTGCCGGAGAAGGAAATCTTCTCGCCGGCGAACGCCCGGCGGATGATCTCGACGGTCTCGCGCATCCGCGTCAGCGGCTTCGCGAACGGGACGCCGTGCAAGCCCTCGATGACCTGCGGCCCGGACGGGCCGAGCCCCAGCGCGAACCGGCCGCCGGACAGGTCGGCGAGGGTGAGCGCGGCCTGCGCGATCGCGACCGGCGTGCGCGTGCCGAGCTGGATGATGCCGGAGCCGAGCCGGATCCGGTCGGTGCGCGCGGCGAGGTAGCCGAGCGCGGACGGCGCGTCGGCGCCCCAGGCTTCGGCGACCCAGCAGACGTCGAGGCCGAGCTTTTCCGCCTCCAGCACGAAGTCCAGCGTCGTGCGGGTGTCTTTCGAGAACTCGACGGTCGTCGCGGTCTTCACCGGTTCTCCACGCGGTCCTTGATCGCGGCCAGGTTGCCGGTCATCGCCGTTTCGAACTCGCGCATCCGGACGAAGACGATCTTCTGCTCTTTTTCGGGCATCCGATCGATGGCGAACGACAGCCCGGACCGGCCGGGCCCCATCCGCACCCACTGGCTCAGCCGGGTGCCGCCGTCGGCCGGCTCGAGGGTGAACTTCCAGATCGCGCTCGGCTCGGCCGGGTCGGCGACGGCCCACGAGAACACGCGCGGGGCTTCGCACTCCACGACGTACGAGGTGGTCTCCCACTCGCCGAAGGCGTCGTGCTTGCTGCGGCCGACGAACTTCCGCCCCGCTTCGCACCACTCGACGGACTGCAGTTCGGCGCTCAGCTCGGGCATCAGCGAGATGTCCGAAACGACCGGCCAGACGTCCTCGGGCGCGGCGTCGATCCAGGTCGAGACCTCGGCCGTCGGCAGGTCGGCGTACCTCGCGCCCGTCCACTCCATCGTGCTGGCACCCCTTTCGAAGGCGTCTGACCACGATAGTTGCGTAGATAGACCTACCCTGTCAACGTCACTCCTGCCGGGCGAAGCGCGCCTCGACGTCCGGGCGCCGCGCCAGCCGGGGCGGGAACCCGGGGCCGCGGCGCATCCGCGTTTCCTCCGGCGTCATCGGCTCGCCGCACTCCGCGCAGACGATTTCGGCGTGCGTGTCGTGCCCGCAGGCGAGGTGGTGGACGGTGATCGGCGGACCGGCCTCGGTCGCGAGCCACTTGTCACCCCAGCGGGTCATCGCGAGCAGCACGGGGTAGAAGTCGCGGCCCTTCTCGGTGAGCACGTAGTCGTAGCGCACCGGCTCGGTCTGGTAGGCGACCTTCTCCAGCAAACCCTCCTCGACCAGCCGCTTGAGCCGGTCGGCGAGGGTGTTGCGCGCGATGCCGAGCGCCTGCTGGAACTCGTCGAAGCGGTGCACGCCGTAGAAGGCGTCCCGCAGCACCAGCGGGGTCCACCAGTCCCCCAGCAGATCCATGGTGCGCGCGATCGAGCACGGCCACTGCGCGAACGATGTCCGTTTCATGCGGCCGAGAGTACGCCGTCTCGCAGAGAGACTCAGCAGGTCAGCCGCATGACCGCCCGCCGAGCGGTCGGCCGGCTGACTTCCTCGAACCCGGCGTCGGCGAAGGTCTTGCGCGTGCCGACGAACAGTTCCCCGGGCCAGGCGAGCTTCTCCCCGGCCTCGACGACGATCGGGTACCCCTCGACGGCTTTCGCGCCCCGCTCCCGCGCGAAGTCCACGGCGGCCTTGGCGAGCGCGGCGCTCACCCCGCGCCGCCGGAACCCCTTGCGGGTGACGAAGCAGGTGACGGCCCAGACGCCGTCGTCCGCGGGGTCCTCGTCCCGCCCGTCCCAGACCACCCGGCTCTTGAGCAGCCGCCGGTAGGCGGTGCGCGACTCGACCGCGCACCACCCGGCGGGCTCGCCATCGAGGAAGGCGACGATCCCGGTGGCCTGACCGGAGGTCTGCTCCCGCAACCGCTCGGCGCGTTCCTCGGGGGTGCCGGACCGCCACTCGGCGGGCGTGTCCTTGAAGTACTGGCACCGGCACCGGGCGGGATCCCCGCGATCGCCGAAGATCGCCTGCAGGTCGGTCCAGGTCACCTGGTCGACGGGCACGACAGTCAGCATGCCCGGGACGTTAGACCAGGTGCCCGGTGGTGACGTCGACGTGGTCGGGAACCTCGTCGTGGTCGTCCCCGACCGAAAGCGTCCCGGCGGGTTCGACCAGCAGCACACTCGCCCCCGCCTTCGACGACGGCTTGTGGAAGGTGCCCTTCGGCACGACGAAGACCTGCCCTTTCTCGAGCGTCACGACCCGCTCGTCCGGATCCCGCAGCCCGATTTCGATCTCGCCGTCGAGGACGAGGAAGAACTCGTCGGTGTCCTGGTGGACGTGCCAGACGTGCTCACCGGCGAACCGGGCGAGCCGGATGTCGTAGTCGTTGACGCGGCTGACGATCCGCGGGCTCCAGACGTCGTCGAAGCTCGCGAGGACTGCGTTGAGGTCGATCGGGTTCATGAGCTCCATTGTTCGACCTGGCGTTTCCCGCCCGCGAGTGCTAGGAATCGCACATGCCGCAAGAATTCTCGCACCGCGTCGTGGCCATCGTGACGGAGGAGTCGAACCCGTTCGAGATGGGCGTGGCGACGGAGCTGTTCGGCGTGCGCCGCCCGGAGCTGGACCGCCCGTGGTACGACTTCACCCTCTGCTCGGCGACGCCGGACGTGCGGATGAACCGGGGCATGTTCACGTTGTCCGGGGTCGCCGGCTTGGAAGCGGCGGAGACGGCGGACACCCTGATCGCCCCGGCCCGCCCGAACATCCGCGTCCCGACCGACCCCTCGATCATCGCGGCCATCCGCCGCGCGGCCGCGCGAGGCGCCCGCCTGGTGAGCTTCTGCACGGGCGCGTTCGCCCTGGCCGAGGCAGGCGTACTGGACGGCCGCCGCGCGACAACCCACTGGCAGTGGGCGTCGGAGCTGGCCGCCCGCTTCCCGGCGGTCCGCTGGGAGCCGGACGTGCTTTTTGTCGACGAAGGCAATGTTCTTACGGCGGCCGGCAGCGCGGCTTCCCTGGACCTGGGCCTCCACCTGATCCACCGCGACCACGGCGCTGAGGTGGTCAACGCGGTCAGCCGTCGGTTGGTCTTCACTGGCCACCGCGACGGCGGCCAGCAGCAGTTCATCGCCCGCCCGGTCCCGTCGGTCCCGGACACCTCCTTGGCCCCGGTGCTGGCTTGGGCCCTCGCTCACCTGGACCAGCCCCTGACTGTCACCGACCTCGCCGCTCGCGCTGCAACCAGCCCGGCGACCTTGCACCGGAAGTTCCGGGCGGAGCTGGGGACGACGCCGTTGGCGTGGCTGACGACGGAGCGGGTCACGCTGGCTTGCCGCCTGATCGAGCGAGGCGAGTTGCGCCTGGACCGGGTGGCGGAGGCAAGCGGCTTCGGAACGGCCGCGAATCTACGGCTGCAGCTGCGGCGGCACACGGGGTTGAGCCCGAGCGCGTACCGCCGTCGCTTCGGCCCAGCCGCTTAGCAACCGCTCGAGCAGTTCACGCGCCTCGGGGCGGCACAATTCACTGGTGCGGGCCAGGAGCCGGGCCGCCGAGACCCGGATGTGGCGCGGAGCTTGCTCATCGTGCGCGATCTCGCGAGCCACGATCGCCGCGGCCTCCCGGTGATCACGATGCAATCGAGCGACCGCCCAAGCGCTGCGGCACCGGACCACCGGGCCGAGGCTGTGGTCCCTCGCCATGCCGAGCAGTCCGCGCGCCCCTTCGTCGGCCTCGAATCCGCCGATCGCCTCCCAGACCTGCACCCGGACGAGCGGCCGTCCCTCCGCCCGGAGCCGGCGCAGCACGTTGAGCACGTCACCACGCAGATCCGGTCTGAGCGTCCCCAGCTGCGCGGCGGCATTACGCCGCGCGGCGGCCGGCAGCGCTTCGTCCTGCATCAGCGACGCCAGCACCACCGTCCCGAGTTCGTGTCCTCGAATTCCTCGCTCGGCAAGGTCCTTCGCGGCCGACCAGCGCAGACTCGCGTGACACGCCGGATCGGCGGCGACGGCACGGAAGAGTTCCACGGCCGCGACGCGATCTTCCCTGCTGTATGCGGACATTCTCGTCGCCGCGTTCAACCGCAGGGAAAGCGGTTCGCGCTGGTCGTCACGGAGCACGCGAACGTCGTCCAAGCGCCTCAAGTCGAACAGGATGCGCAGCCGGAGCCGATCGGCCAGCCGCCGATCGGCCAGGACGTCCTCCAGGTGCCTCCGGCACTGTCCGGGAAGCTCCGACGTGAGAGCGATCAAGACGAATCCGGCCTCCGCCCGGTCTCGTCCGGACCGTCCGGCGTCGGCCAGCACGGCCCGCGCGTCGGCGATGAACCGCCCACGCCGGGCAGGATCCAGCAACGCCAGCTCCCGCCGCGCGCGTCTGGTGGCGACACGCCCACGGCTCAGCTCCTCCAGAGCCCCCGCGGCTTCGGGCTCGAGCGCAGGCGAAACCTTGCTCAAGGCCACAGCCGCGCTGATCCGGTCGGCCGGCATCGATTCCGGGCCGGTCAGTCGATCACGGAGGACGCGTTCGGCTTCCCCGGCCAACGGTCCGTCCGTCCACCGGTCCAGGTAGTCCGACCACGCCGCCGGCGAGACGAGGAAATCCGACACCAGCGCGCGTCCGACGGATTGACGTTCTCCTCCGTTGAGACTGCGCAGCAGACCGCCACGCACCTGCCCGGAAGCGGCCGGATCGTGTGCCAACGCCAGCTGCAATCGGATCATCGGGACGTCCGTTCGAAAACCGGTGAGGTATCTCAAAGCCTCGCCACGTTCCTTCGGCGTCAGCTCCGGCGCTCCGGCCAATCGCACCAAGGTCCGCCGAGATTGCTCTCCTGCCGATTGATCGATGGCCGCGAGCTGGTAGGCGGCATAGCTGCGTTGGTCAACCGGCTGCCGGTCGTCCACCATGGTGGCACGGAGAGCCGCGGCGGACGCGGCAGCACTGCGCGGGTCCGCAGTGGTCAGTTCGGCCATCGCGCTGGATCGCCAGCCGGTCGCGATGAACGGATCTTCCGCCTGCGACCTTAATTCGGCGATCGCTTCCGGAGCCGGAGGGCGAACCAATTCCGCGAAGAGGACAGCGGACGGCTGCCGCTGATGGAAGTTCGTGTCCCGGTCACGCATGACCGCACGGATACCGTCCAGTGCATCCGCACCGAACTCGACCGCGGATCGCACGCCGCGGATCCACACGTAGTTATCGAGTTTCGAGCGAAGTTCGAGAATCAACCGGACCGCATCCGCAGCTTGGACGACGCGGTTCTTCGCCAGCAGGACCACCGCGTCGCACCGCGATTTCGCATCCGCCGAAAAATCGGCGGCGATCTCGCCCAGCACGGAAAGCACGTCGTCGTCCAACGCGTCCAGCGCGGCCAGCGCCTCCGCGGCCCCGCAGATCCTGCCGGGACGACGCCCCGGCGAAAGCGCGATGCGCCGCAGAGCGTCGGCCACGACACGGCGCATCCCGGCGCCGGCATGACTGGCTTGGCGCCCCAGGAGGGCGATCTCGCTGTCGCCCACGACCTCGTCCCGAATCAGCTCGACGATTTCCCGCGTGGCCGTGCCGTGGTAGCGGTAGTGCATCAACCTCAGGACGACCGCGACGTCGGACCGTTGACGACCACTGAGTTCGCGGTCGCCGATCACCCCTTCCAGCAGCTCCGCCACCTCATCCGGTTCCAGGACGTCCCAACGGTAGAGCGGGAGCCCCTCACTCCACGCCTCGCCGCCTTCCTCCCCGAGTTGCCGGCGGATCACCCGGGCGGAAGCCCCCTGATCGACGTCTGGGGCGAGGCGCTTGAGCAGCCGCCAAATGCTCAGCCGAAGCTTGAGGGGAAGCGAAGCGCCGGTGAGGCGAGTCAGCTGGGCGATCGCTTCAGCGTGGAACTCCGTACCGAGCGTGGCAAGTTCGGAAGTCGCCAGCAACCGCGTCTCGACCGTCGATTCCGGTCGGTTTGCCAGCGAGCGGAGCTCCGCCACGACCGATGTTTTGTGGGCCGCCCCCAGCGTGGCGAGAAACCCGAGAGCGCTCACGGCGAACCCGTCGATTCCTCGCGGATGAGCGGCTGCGCGAGTGAGCGCCTGCGCGGCGTCCGGCCAGTGGTCCGATCCCAGATCGATCAGCCGGCTCCCCGCAGTGAGCAGGAATCCCGCCGACGCGCCGGGATTGTCCAGCGCCCTCCGGATGAAGGACACCGCGACCTCGTGGAACTCGGGTCCGCAGTCGGCGAGCGCCGACCCGAGGTACGCCTGGTCGACGATGCCCCCGGCCGGGCTCGTCGCCACTTCGGAGATCAGCTCACCGGCCCGGGCCCGGTACTGCGGGCCCAACTGCAGCAGAACCTGAGCGCTGCGCAGCCGGTCGCCGATGTCAAGCCGGGAGTCGGTGATGCGGTGTTCGAGCGCGGCGGCAGCCTGCGCGAGGTGTTCCGGCCCCAAAGACGCCAGACCGAGTGCGGCGTCCTCGATCGCCATGGTCGACCACGAACGTCGATCCAGCACAGTCCGCAGCACCGTCACACAACGCTCGTGGCATTCGAGGTCGATCTCCAGCAGGCTGACCGCGGCAGCGACCAGGTCTTGATCGGTCGCGCCGGAATCCTCCAGCACCGCAGTCAGTTTCCCGATCGCGTGAGCCCGGGGCTCCGGCCCCAACCCGGCGAGGACCACCGCGGCGTCACCGTGTTGTGTCGCTGTGGCGGCTGGGCTGTCCAGAACGGAGTCCAACCCGTGAACCGCAGCGTCGTGTTCCGCGTCGCCACACTGGGAGAGCGCTTCGGCAGCGTCGAGACGAGCCTGCACGTCGATGCCCGCTCCCCGCACGCCCGTCCGAAGAGTCTCCACTGCCTCCGCGCGAGCGTCGTTGGCGAGCCGCGTCGCCAGCGCCACGGCGGCTTCGACCCGCGACGGCCAAGGAACGCCGCCATCGCGCATGAGGTTTTGCAGCCAGCCCACCAGGCCGGGGTGGTGCGCAGCCCGGCTGACCTCGGCGAGGATTTCCCCGCCGGGGTGCTGGGCCGTGGCGGCCCACGCGCGCGCCGCCGCCAGGAACGCGTTCACGGCGTCCGCGCCCGCGGGAACGTGCCAAGCCAGCAGGCGAGCGGCGAGCAGGTGCTGTTGCGGCCCGCCCTCGTGCAGGTACCGGATCAAGCGATCCGCTTCCGCCGGGTACAGCCGCGTGTAGTGCAGCAGAACTCGCCGGGCATAGCGGCCGCGTTCTTTGGGCTCGGCCGCGTGCAGCAGCTCGACGAAGTCACGGTGTGCCGGGGTGAAGCTCTCCGGCAGCATCCTGGCCTTCGCGGTGGCCGCGAGGTGCTCGGCGAAGCTGTGGTGCATGAAGCCGAGATCGTCACCACGGAGGAGAAAGGGGCCGACCGCACCGAGGTGACCGACGAGCCGCTCCCGCCAGTCGGTTCCGGCGCCCAGCTCGGGCAGCCGGGCGCTCACCCAGCGGCAAGCCGCCGTGATCAGCGACGTGTCTTCTTCGAGCCGGACTCGGCCGAGGTGCTCCAGCAGCCTTCCGCTGCACTCGTCGAACGGCCCCGGCGGTAAGGAGTGACCGGACCGCAGAAAACCCAAGTACGTCTCGTAAAGCTCGTACTGGTTGTCCGGCAACGGCCGGTCGGCGTATTGCCCGAAGATGATCGCCGCGATCGTCGCCAGCAACGGGACGCGGACCAGTTCGCCGAGGTGAGCGTCGCGCACCTGGCGCACGAACCGCTTCGCCTCGCCCGCGTTCTCGCTGAACCAGTGCTCCGCGAACAGGGCGAAGGCCTCGTCGTCGAACGGCAGAAGTTCGTAGCGCGCCGCCCCGATGCGCTGGAAAGGGGCCAGTGTGGCCCCCTCGATCGGCCGGGTGGTGAGGACGATGCGATAGGCGGCGGAGACGTCCGAAGCCCTGCTGGCCAGCACCGCGACCATCCGGTCCCGGACGGCGGTGTCGGCGACCTCGTCGAGCCCGTCTACCAGCAGCAACCACCTGCATCCCGCGACCCGCCCGGTGAGGTCGTCCGGGCTCAGCGGCTGGTCGAGCATCGCCCCGTACTCACTTCGGACGGTTTCGGCCAGCGCTTCGAAGAAGGGCAGCTCGAGTCTCGTCGCCAGCTCACGCGCGGCCAGGCGCAGCGGAACGACGGGCTCACCAAGCGGCGGGGAGTCGTCGAATTCCTGCCATTGCCGGGCCACATCGGCGGCCAGCCGCAGCGACAGGGTGGATTTTCCTTGCCCCGGACCGCCGGTCACCAGCATGTGCTCGGCACCGTCGAGCGCTTCCCTCATGCTCCTCGACGGTGGCCGCACCGTGATTCGTGCGGCCGGTCGGCCCGGCACGTCGATCAACCGGCCCTTGCTGTCCAGCACCGGGAGCGGTCGCGCCTGGTCGGACGGCTGGAGCTCGGACCCGGTCGTCACGTCCTGGCGCACGTAAACGGTCGACAGCGACGGACGCCGGGCACCCCGCAGCCGGTACGGCATGATCTCCGCGTTCTCGATCTGTGCCCGCAACAGCGAAACGATCTTCGCCGGCAGCTCCGGAAGCTCCTCCCACCCCGCCGGCGGGTCCACCAAAGCCCGCGGCACCTCACGAGAAACCCCGACGTACATGTCCCCGTGCACCGCGCCGACCTGCACGGTGGTACCCGAGACCTCCCCCGAGATCACGTTCGCCGTCTCTTCCTCTGCCACGCGGTCTCCTCCTGCCGGGCCGGGATCCTCCCACGCGGGACCGCCTCCGCGGCGTATTCTGCGGGACCGGTGGATCGGGTTAGCGTGTGAAAAGCGGAAAGCTCACCCGCTCGGCCGAACCACACTCGGTGATGACGGACAGGGGAGGTCGGCGTGTCGATCGACGAGGAGTTGCCGCCGTATCGGGCTTTGCTGGTGGTGGACACCAAGGGGTTCGGGAGCAATTCCGATGCCGACCAAGGGGTGCTCGCCGCGATGATTCCGGACGTGCTCGGGCAGGCTTTCGAACGGGCCGGGCTCGGTGAAGTCTGGAAGACCGCGTTGTTCCCGCACGGGACCGGCGACGGCTACGGCGTCGGGTTCGAGCCGCGGTTCCTGCCCGCCGTCGTCTCGAAATTCTTCGACGCGCTCGAAAACGTGCTCGCAGAACGGGATGTCCGGTTGCGGGCCACCAGCCGGTACCTGCGGATGCGGATGCGGGCCAGCCTGAACGTCGGGCCGATCCGGGAAGCCGACGGCGAAAGTTCCGCCGTCGCCATCGGGGCCGCGGTGATCACCACCCACCGGCTGCTCGATTCCGCGCCCGTGCGGGAGGTGCTCACCCGGTCCGATCCCGATCAGACGTTCCTGTCCGTCGTGTTGTCACAACGGATCTTCGAAGACGTTCTCGCCAGCGGTTACGCGACGCTGCCGAAATCACGGGTCGTGCCGGCCGACGTCGAGGTCAAGGAATACCGCGGCACGGTTTACCTCTACGTCCCGAATCCCAGCGGAAAGCTGCTGCAGAGCGGCATCGGCACCGAATACGAGGAGAAATTGGCCGCCGCCGAGAAGACCGAAGGGACGACGAACGTGATCACCGGGATGCACGGCGGCACCGCCATCCAGATCGGCCGCGTGCACGGGAACGTGAACCACCCCGGAAGCTAACGCAGGGGGTCGAGCGCCGCCGCCAGCGCGTTCTGCTGCACCCGCGCCGGATAACCGCGCGGGTCGGCCGCCGCCAGGACGTTCAGGCCTTCCACCAACGCCACCAGGCTCTTCGTCGTCAGCTCGAGCCGCTCGTCCGTCCACTCAGGACGGCATGCCGTCACCAACCGCCCCACCCTGGCCAGGAACGAGTGGTTGGCCACCCGGTGGCGCTCGGCCAGGTCGTCGTCGGCCAGTGCCGCCGCCAGGAAGCCCACCCACACACGGGATTCGTCGTGGTGGCCGTGCGGGAGGTCGACCGCTTGGCCCAGAACCGCTTCCAGGGCACCGAAAGCGTCCGCGCTCGCCGCCTCGGCCGCGTCCGCGCGGACGGCCGTGCGCTCGTAAAGCAGGTCTCGCGCGTGCAGCAGCAGGGCCTTCTTGGTCGGGAACGCGTGCATGACCAGGCCCGTCGTGCAGCCGGCGCGCTCGGCGACCGCGCGCAGGGTCAACCCGGGGAGGCCGTGCTCGGCGAGCACCTGCCAGGTCGCGTTGGACAGCAGGTCCCGCTGCGCCTGGACGTCGCGCTGCTTCGGCAAAGTCCGCCTCCTTCCCGGGAAGCGTAACAGATGCTACGGTAACAACCGTTACGGATAAGGGGGTACCACCTGATGCTCGACTGCACGTTCGCCATCGACCCGGTGACCTGGGACGACCCCGACGCCGTCCGCCTGCGCGCGGCCCAGCGCACCGAACTGGACGCCCGCTACGGCACCGACGACCACGAGCCGGGCGCGGTCCCGACCGCCGAGACCGTCGCCGTGTTCCTCGTCGCGCGCGACGCCGCCGGCACGGCCATCGGGTGCGGCGGGCTCCGGCTGCTCGGGCCGGGCTCCGGCGAGGTCAAGCGCATGTACGTCGAGCCGGCGGCCCGCGGCACCGGCGTGGCGACCGCCCTGCTGCGCGCGCTCGAAGACCGCGCGCGCGAACTCGGCATCGCGCGGCTGCTGCTGGAGACCGGCACCGGGCAGCCGGACGCGATCCGCTTCTACCGGCGCGAAGGCTACGAACCGATCGAGGCCTTCGGGCCGTACGTCGGCGAGCCGCTCTCGGTGTGTTTCGCGCGCGACCTGTGATCGGTTTTCCGATGGGCGGCCCAGGCGCAGCTATTGGTGCCCGGGGACGCACCGCACCTACCGTCGAAGGTACGGAGATCCCGACCGAGACGGAGTTCCCTTGCGCATCAAGAAAATCGGCGTCGCGCTGACCGCGGCCGCCACCCTCGTCCTCCCGGCCGCGCCCGCACAGGCGGCCCCGACGATCATTCCCCTCGACCTCGCCGCCGGGCAGCAGCCGGAAAACATCGCGCTCGAGCCCGGCGGTTCCGCCGACCTCACCTTCGCCTACACCGGCGAAATCGGCCGCGTCACGCCTGATGGACGGGTGAGCGTCATCGCCCGCATCCCCGTGCCCGCCGACGGCGACGTTCCCGTCGTCCACAAGAAACTGTTCCTCGGCGGTATCGCGCGGTCCCCCGGCGGCGACCTCTACGTCGCCGTTTCCACCGGCACGGCGGCGACCGGCCTCTACCGCGTGCGGCCCGGCGGCACCCCGGTCAAGGTGGCTTCCCTGCCGCCGTCGGGGTTCCAGAACGGCGTCGCGCGCGATCCGGCCAGCGGCGACCTCTTCGTCGCCGACTCGTTCGGCTCGGTCGTCCGGCGCGTCTCGCCGCACACCGGGCAGGTGACCGACTGGGCCACCGGCGACCTGCTCGCCCCGGTGAGCGGCTTCGGCGCCAACGGCGTGAAGGTCCACGACGGCGCGGTCTGGGTGTCCAACCTGGACCGCGGCACGCTCGTCCGGTTCCCGCTGTCCGGGGCACCGGGCCGGGTGGCGGTCACCGGGCTCGGGCCGGTCGACGACTTCGCCTTCCGCGGCGCCACCGTGGTCGCGGCGATCAACCAGGAGAACCGGGTCGTGACGGCCGGCCGCGACGGCATCCGTACCATCCTGTCCACTTCGGACGGCCTGGCCAACCCGACCGCGATCGCCGTCCGCGGCGGCGAACTGTACGTCACGGACAGCGCGTACTTCGGCGGCTCCCCGAATCTCCTGCGGGTTCCCTGAAAGTTCCGGCGCGCATCGGCACGTGCATCCGCACGCGAGTCGTGCACGGGATGTCAAGATCCGGGCCATCGGTTGCCGCGACCGGAGTTCCACCGGTAAATTGACGGCGCGCTGCACGGTGGAAGCGGGGAGGCGACCGCCGCGGTAAGCGCTTTCCGGCCGGTACGGGTCGCCGCCGGAGTGCAGGAGGGAAGCAGTGCCTTGGTGTTGCGGGGAACGGTCATGGCCGAACGGGTGACCGAGCCGTACCTGGTCGACCTCGAAGCCATCGCGGGCGAGCTGCAACGCGGCAAGTGGTGCGTCTACCTGCACGAATGGCTGGGCGACGACTACGACCTCCCCACCTGGCGGGACCAGGTGGCCGCCCAGGCCGAGCGGTCCGGCATCGAGGTGTGCTTCATCGAAATCCCCCGCAAGGACATGACGCTCGTGGCCAACGTGCGCGCCCTGCCCAGCTTCGAGCAGGTCACCGAGTCCGTGGCGGCACTGGAGCACTACCGGGGGCTGGCCGCCGGACGCGGGTGGCGGGGCGCGGCCGTGCGACGGCCGGCACCCTGACTACGCACCGGCCGCATGCTGCTGCGCGGCCAGGAAGTGCGCCGTTTCCGCCGTGGCCTCGTACAGCGCGCGGTAGTGGCGGTAGAACTCCCCGTACCGTGCGCTGTTCGCCGGATCCGGCGTGACCGTCGTGGCGATCGGGTTGACGCGCGGGAAGTCGACCTCGGCGCCGACGGCCTCTGCCGCCAGCAGCGCATCGCCCAGCGCGGCCCCGATCGTCTCGGCCGGAACCTGCTGCGGCAGCCCGGTGACGTCGGAGACGATGCGCGTCCACAGCCCGCCGGTGGTCCCGCCGCCGACCGCGACCAGCCGCCCGGCCGCGCCGCCCATCGCCTCGAGGTTGTGCCGCACGCCGTACGCCGTGCCCTCGAGGGCCGCGCGGTAGATCTCGGCGCGGCCGTGCCCGGTCGTCAGCCCGGCCAGCACCCCGCGTGCGGCCGGGTCGAACAGCGGCGTCCGCTCCCCCGCGAAGTACGGCAGCAGCAGGAGACCGCGGCTGCCCGCCGGCACCGCCGCGGCCTCCGCCGTGAGCTCGGCGTACGAACCGCCGACCAGGTCCCGCAGCCAACCCGTGATCGCGCCCGAGGTTGCCATGCCGGCGGCGAGCGTGAAACTGCCCGGGTCGACCCCGCGCGTGCTCCACAAACCGGGGTGCGGGCGCGGTTCGGCGAGCACCTGGATCAGAAACAAGGTGCTGCCGTACATGACCATCACGTCACCCGGCTCGCGGACGCCGGCGCTGACCGCCTCCGCCCACGCGTCGACGGTCCCGGCCGTCACCGGCAACCCCGCGGGCAGCCCGGTCGCCGCGGCCGCGGCCGGGGTAACCTCGCCCGCGATCTCCGCCGGCCACCGCAGTTCCGGCAGCGGCAAGCCGGGCGCGACGCGTTCGGCCCAGTCCGCCGCCCACTCGCCGGCGACGAGGTCGTACAGCGGCGTGCACTGACTGGCCGAGTGGTGGTCCAGGACGTACCGGCCGGTCAGCCGGTGCACCAGGAACGAGCTCGCCATCAGGAGCTTTTCCGTGCGCGCGTAGACGTCCGGCTCGTGCCGCGCCAGCCAGCGCACCTTCGGCCCGACGGCCTGGCTGGTCAACGGCGAACCGCCGCGGGCCAGGATCGCGTCGGCGCCCAGCTCTTCGTTCAGCGACGCGATTTCCTCGCCCGCGCGGGTGTCGACGCCGTACAGGATCGCCGGCCGCAACGGCTCGCCCGCCGCGGAAGCCGGGAGCAGGCACGGCCCGATGCCGCTGACCCCGAGCCCGGCCAGCCGCCGTCCGTCCGCGGCGCGCAGCAGGTCCGCGACGATCGCGGTGAAGTCCGCCCACCACACGGTTTCTGCGTCGTGCTCGAACCAGCCGGGGCGTGGCGTCGAGACGGCGTGCTCGCGGACGGACCGCGCGAGCACCGCGCCGTCCGGGTCCAGCAGCACGCCTTTCGAGCCCGCCGTGCCGATGTCGACGCCGAGCAGCAGTCCGATCACCGGCTTCACGCTATGGTGAGCCGGATATCCCGTCAAACGACGATGAGGACGCGGTGGCGACGATCTCCGACGTGGCGGCGCTGGCCGGGGTCTCGACCGCGACCGTGTCGAGAGCGCTCAACGGCAGGTCCACTGTGGACCCGGTGCTGGCCGAACGCGTCGCGCGGGCGGTGGAACAGCTCGGCTACACGCCGAACGGCCTGGCCCGCAGCCTCCGCCGCCGCGAAACCGCGGTGCTGGCGCTGATCATCTCCGACGTCGAAAACCCGTTCTTCACGGCGATCGCGCGCGGGGCCGAGGACACCGCGCAGGCCGCCGGGTTCTCGGTGATGCTGTGCAACTCCGACGAAAACACCGCCAAGGAACGCCGGTACGTCGAAGTCGCGGCGCAGGAACGGCTCGCGGGCGTCATCCTGTCGCCGACCAGGCCCGACAGCGACGTCGAGCCGCTGCACACCCACCGGACCCCGATCGTGACGGTCGACCGGCGGCTCGCTTCGGACTGCGACGCGGTCCTCGTCAACTCCCGCGAATCGGCCGCCGGCGCCGTGCGGCACCTGGCCGCGCAGGGCTACCGGCGGATCGGGTGCGTCGCCGGACCGCCGGGCGTCACCACCGCGGACGCGCGCCTCGACGGCTACCGCGACGGGCTCCGCGCGGCCCGCCGGGAATACCCCGCCGATCTGGTGCACCGCTGCGAATTCCGCGAAGCCGGCGGCCGTGAGGCCGCGATCCGGCTGCTGACGGCACCCGATCCGCCGGACGCGCTCCTGGTGTCCGGCAGCCCGATGACGGTCGGCGTGCTGCAGGTGCTGGCCGAACTGGGTTTGCGGGCGGGCCGCGACGTCGGGATCGTCTCGTTCGACGAAGTGCCGTGGGCCACGCTCGTCACGCCGACGCTGACGGTCGTCGCCCAGCCCGCCTACGCGATGGGACAACGGGCGGCCCGCCTGCTCCTCGCCCGCATCGCCGACGGCGGACCGCGGCCGGCCACCACGACGACGCTGACGGCGCAGCTCATCGTCCGGGGCAGCTCGAACCGCCGGGTTGACTTCGACCTTCCTTGAGCTTTTACCGTCGTCGGCATGACTGCTGCACCACCCATCCCGCGCACCGTGTGGCTCGCGTCCGGGGTGATGGCACTGGGCGGGTTCCTGGGCAACATGGACGGCTCGATCGTCGCCGTCGGGCTGGAATCGATGAGGCTGCACCTGGGGGTCGGCCTCATCGAAATCCAGTGGGTGGCCACGGCTTTCCTGCTCGGTCTCGCCGCCGCCCTCCCGCTCACGCCGTGGCTCGTGCGGAAGCTCGGGGCCGGCCGCCTGTGGCTGTGGGCGCTCGCCGCGTTCCTCCTGACGTCGGTGGCCTGCGCCCTCGCGCCGGACGCGGTCACGCTGATCGCGTTCCGGGCGGTGCAGGGCATGACCACCGGCGTCATGGTCACCGCGGGGCAGACCGTGATCGGGCTCGCCGTCGGCCCGGAACGGCTGGGCCGCACCATGGGCACGCTCGGGCTGGTGGTCGGCCTCGCGCCGGTGGTCGGGCCGAGCGTCGGCGGGTTCCTGCTCGCGCACTTCTCGTGGCCGGTGCTGTTCTGGCTGAACGTGCCGATCGGGCTGGTCGCGTTCGGACTGGCCCTGCGGTACGTGCCGCGCGGCGAACGGGCGCAACCGCCGCCGATGGACTGGCCCGGGCTCGCCTTGGTGTCCCTCGGCCTGCCGCTGCTGGTCTACGCGCTGACCGAGTTGAACGGCGTGCTCGCGGCCGTCGGCGCCGGCGCGCTCGCGGTCTTCACGTGGTGGTCGCTGCGCGTGCGGCACCCGGTGCTCCGGCTGCGGCTCGCCGCACGGCCGGTGCTCGGCTCGGCGCTGGCGTCCGTGCTGCTCGCCGGCGCCGGCATGTTCGGCGCGGTCCTGCTGCTGCCGCTGTGGTTCCAGGTCCGGCTCGGCGCCGGCCCGGCCGAAGCCGGCGTCCTGCTCGCGCCGATGGGGCTGGCCACCACGGTGTTCGTGCTCGTGGCCGGCCGGCTGACCGACCGCTACGGCGGCGGCACCGTCTCGCTCACCGGTGCGCTCGTGGTGCTGGCGAGCACGGTGCCGCTGCCGTGGTTCGGCCCGGACACGCCGATGTGGCTGGTCCAGGCACTGCTCCTCGTCCGCGGCGCCGGGCTGGGCCTGTCGATCATGCCCGCGTCGACGGCGGCCTACGCGTCGGTCGCCGCCGGCGAACTCGGGCACGCCACCGCGCTGGTCAACATCGTCATGCGCGTGGGCGGCGCGGTTGGCGGCGCGGCGTGCGTGATCGTGCTGTCCCGCGGCCTGGCCGTGGACGCTTCGACCGGTTTCGGCTGGGCGTTCGGGGTACTGGGAACGCTGTGCGCGCTCGGCGTACTGGCCGCCGCGTGGCTCCGGCGCGCCGAGCGTGTGTCCACAATGGACGTCTAGGCCTGATCCACCTGGGAAGCTGGCGCGATCCCCGGATCGGTGATTTCCTGGAGCCGAGCAAACACTGTCGGTGAGGGGAAGGGCTGGCAATGTCGGGGGTAATGAAGCGGCTGCTGACGGCCGCGGCGACGACCGCGGTACTGGGGAGCCTGTTCGCGGCGCCCGCTTCGGCGACGGAATCCGTGGCCTGGAAACCGTGCGCGGACGCACCGGACGTCGACTGCGGCACGGTCACCGTGCCGATCGACTGGGGGCACCCGGACCGCGGCACCACGACCATCGCGCTCGCGCGGCGCAAAGCCACCGATCCGCAGGCCAGGATCGGCTCGGTCCTGATGGACCCGGGCGGCCCCGGCGGCTCGGGCACGGGTGAGGTCAAGGCGGGCTGGGCGCTTTCGGCCGAGATCACCAAGCGGTTCGACACCGTCGGGTTCGACCCGCGCGGCGTCGGCGCCGGCACGCAGATCAAGTGCGGGCTCGACGAACTGATCGCCGACCACCCGAAGGTGCCGAAGAACCAGGCCGAGTTCGAGCAGCTCGCGCAGTACAACCGGAAACTCGGCGAAAGCTGCGGGCGGATCACCGGGCCGCTGGCGCGGTTCGGCGACACCAAGAGCGTCGCGCGCGACATGGACGCCATCCGCGCCGCGCTCGGCGAGCCGAAGCTGACGTACTACGGCGTTTCATACGGCACGCTGATGGGCCAGCAGTACGCGGAACTGTTCCCGGACAAGGTCCGCGCGCTCGTGCTCGACAGCAACATGGACCACTCGCAGTACACCGCGTGGGACTTCCTGAACAGCGAAACCCAGTCCGTGCAGGCGGAATTCGGCGAGTTCGCCGCCTGGTGCGACCGGACGGCGAGCTGCGCGCTGCACGGCCGGAACGTCTCGAAGGTGACTCGGGACCTGCAGGACAAGGCCGCGCGCGGCGAGCTGAAGGACCCGCAGAGCGGTGAGGTGATCACGCCGCTGGACCTCGCGTCGATCTTCCAGGGCAGTTTCTACGGTCCCAGCTGGGATCGGCTCGCGACGGTGCTGAAGTCCTTCGCGGACGGCACCCAGCCGCCCGCGTCGGCGCGGCTGCGCGAGGACACCCCGATCAACAACGTCTTCCAGAGCGTGTTCTGCGACGACTGGCGCCTGCCGGTGCACAACTTCGCCGAACTCGAGACCTACCGCCGGACCGCCGCGGCGCTCGCGCCCGACGTCAAGGTGAACTCGCTGGGCTGGACGGCCGTCACCGGCTGCATCGGCTGGCCGGAACGGGCGAGCAACCCGCAGCACCCGCTGCAGGTCCACGGCGCGCCGCCGCTGCTGATGGTCAGCAGCCGGCACGACCCGGCGACGCCGTACGCGTGGTCGCAGACCGCGGCCCGGCAGAGCGGCAGCACGCTGCTCACCTACGACGGCTGGGGTCACGGCGCGTACTTCAAGAACAGCCAGTGCGTCACCAAGGCCACCGACGACTACCTGATCAGCGGCAAGCTGCCGGCCAAGGGCACGCACTGCGCCGCGGTCGAGCCGGGCTCGGCCGAAGCACGCATCGCCGGACCGAAGCCGCCGTCGACGATAGCCTTCTGACGCCTTCCGCCGCGTGGCCGGAACCGGCAGAATCGGTCCCGGCCACGCACTGGTGCGCGGAAGGAGCGGGAAATGCTTCGTCGATTCTTCGCCGTCACGGCGGCGGTCCTGGCCGCGAGCGCGCTGCTCACGGCACCGGCGGAAGCCCGGTCCCACGGCGGCTATCTCGCGCTGGGCGATTCGGTCGCGTTCGGCTACCGGCCCGACGCGGGCGCGGATTACCTCGACGCAGACAACTTCCGCGGCTACGCGGAGAAGTACGCGGCCGTACGCGGGCTGAAGCTCGCCAACGCGTCTTGCCCGGGTGAGACGACGGGGAGCCTGCTCGACGTCAGCGCGCCGAGCAACGGCTGCGAAAACGCCTACCGGCTGGCCTACCCGCTGCACGTCGCCTATCCCGGCGCGCAGATCGACTACGCCGTGCAGTACCTGAAGACGCACCGGGACACCCGGCTCGTCACGCTGACCATCGGCGCCAACGACATGTTCCGCTGCCGCGACACCACCCCGGACCACTGCACCGGCGCGACGTTCGAGGCCGCGCTCAAGCAGGTCGGGGCGAACCTGGCCACCATCCTCGGCGCGGTGCGCGCGCAGTACCGCGGCGAGCTCGCGCTCGTGTCGTACTACTCGCTCGACTACCGCGATCCCGCGCAGGTCACCCAGGTCAAGGCGATCAACGCGACGCTGGCCGAGGTGACCCGGCACTACCGCGGTGCCGTCGCCGACGGGTTCACCGCGTTCCGGCTGGCTTCCCTGCGCACCGGCGGCGATCCGTGCGCCGCGGGGCTGCTGGTCAAGCTGGCGGCCGGCGGGTGCGACGTCCACCCGAGCGCGGCCGGGCACCGCGTCCTCGCCGCGGCGCTGGCCGTGGCGGTCGCGTTCCGGTAGCTCAGCCCCGGCGGAAACCGCGCCGCAGCACCTGCCACCAGCCACCGCTCTTCACCGCGGGGAGGTCCGCGGCCGGCCCGGTGCGGCGGCGCATCCGGTACGCCAGTTCCAGCACCTCGAGGTCCTCGGGACGGCGTCTGCCGTGGACGTCCGATCGGAGCATCAGCTCTCCCACCGTGACGGGTCTGCCACTGCCACGGTGCGCTGAGCGCGCCATCAGGAACCTCCGCTTGAATGCTGCCGACCGAGCGCCCCAATTCTATGAATTTGATTCGGGTTCGTCACCTTACTGGCCAGTTGTGTCCGGTGGACTACTTCTACGGCAGGACACTCCCGGCCGAACGCGTGGACCGCGCGTGGCGCGAGTTGGCGTCCGGCGAGCGCATGCACGCCCTCGGCGCGCGGCTCGTCGGCATCGTCCACTTCTTCACCCACGTCAGCACCACCTCGGACGACGTCTGCTACCTGCAAGACCTGTTCACCAGCGAGAAGGCCCGCGGGCGCGGCGCCGGCCGGGCCCTGATCGAAGCCGTCGCCGATTGGGCCAGGGCGCGCGGTTGCGTCCGCGTCTACTGGCACACGCGGACGTCGAACACCACGGCCCGGCGGCTCTGCGACCGAGTCGCCGTCGACAAGGGCTACATGCAGTACCAGATCCCGCTGGACGCCTAGGTTCAGCGGCGGTGCCGGCCGCCGCCACCGCACTCGTGGTGCCCGCCGCCGCGGTGGCGGCCGGTCCAAGCCGCTTGCCGGTCGGGGGCCGGTGCCCGGCCGCGCGACCAGACCGGCACGTCCGGGATTTCGTGGCGGACCGGCGCGGCGTGCCGCGGTTGGGGTTTCGGTTTCACCTTGCCGACGACTTTGACCGCACGCGCGAGAGTTCCGCGATATCCCGGCGAAATTCCGGAATTCGAATTCGGCGTGGCCGTCCCCGGGGAAACCTCGGCGGGTTTCACGGACGGCGCCACGGATTCCGCAGCGCCCCGAGGAGACGGCACCGCGACGTCGGCGGGCAACGGGATCAGCGCGATCGGCGGGGGTTCCAGTCCCACCGGGGGCCAGGACGCGCCCGCGCCGCGCTCCACCGGCATCGACACCGCCGCCCCGACCCCGCCGGTCAGCGCCAGCGCCCCGGCGACCACCGAGACCACGCGCAGCCGGGCGAGCGAGCGCAAGACCTGCGGTTTCTCCCGGTGCCGCGCCCGCGTCCCCGGGTCGTGCGGTGCGGTGGTCCGAACCAGCAGCTCGGCGACGGTGACGTGCTCCCGGCGCGGCGCCCTACGTGCCATCAAACCCTCCACCTCGGGCCGACCGGACCGCGGCGGCGGCACCGGTCGGCCGATCATAGGAATGGTCACCGTTCCTGTAAAGGCTTGCTCACCCTGAGTTCAGGCGAGCCGGCCACCACCGTCCACATGCAGCACCGTGCCGGTGACGAACGGGTTCAGCAGCACCTGGAGAGTGGCCGCCGAAACGTCTTCGAGCCGGCCGACGCGGCGCGCCGGGTTCGCTTCCGCCGTCCGCCGGAACAACGCGTCCTTCGCTTCTCCCAGGCGATCCCACGCGCCCGAGTCCACGATGCCCGGTGAGATCGCGGTGACCCGGATCGGCGCCAGCTCGACCGCGAGCGCCTCCGCGAGGAACGCGACCGCGCCGTTCGCCGTGGCCATGACCGTCCGCTCCGGCGCCGGCCGCCAGGCGGCGACCCCGGAGAACAGCACCATGGCCCCACCTTCACGGAACCGCGGGGCGAAGTGCTTGGCCAGCAGCAGCGGCCCGATCACCTTCGCTTCGAACGCCCGGGTGACCGCGTCGCGCGCCAGTGTCGTGATCGGACCGTTCGCCGGCGCCGCCGCGAGCGTGACCAGGTAATCGACTTCGCCGGCCTCCTCGGCAAGCGCTTTCAGCGACGATTCCTCGCTCAGATCCGCGAATGCGGCACGCACCCCCGGCTCGGTGAACCCCGCCGGATTCCGGCCGGCCAGCGTGACCTCGGCACCCGCCGCGCGCGCGTCCGCCGCGATCCGGCGGCCGATTCCCGAACCGCCGCCCACGACGACCAAGCGCTTTCCCTCGAACGACATTCCCGTGCTCCTTTCGTCTCGCACACGTCGTTCAGCGCTCGCCGGGCCGTGAGCAATCCCGTCCTGATCCCGATGTTTTCGATGGTTGCGATAAAATCGGCGAATGCCTACGTTGCGTGCGCTCGAGTGCCTGGTCGCGGTCCTGGACGCGGGATCGATCACCGAGGCGGCCGCGCGGCTGCACCTCTCGCAACCCGCGCTGTCCCACCAGATCGGCGCGCTGGAACGCGAACTGGGCGCGCCGGTGCTCGAACGGCTGCCGCGCGGGGTGCGCCCGACCGCCGCGGGGCGCGCGGTCCTGGCCGACGCGCGGGCGGCCCTCGCCGCCGCCGAACGGGTGGTCCGGACCGGGCGCGCGGTGGCCGGCGGCGGCGCGGGCACCCTGCGCGTCGCGTGCGCGGAGACCATGACCGCCGGGCTCCTCGCCCCCGTGCTGCGGGCGTGGCACCGCCACCGCCCGGAAGTGCTGATCACGCTGACCGAAACCACGAGCGCGGACGCGCTGGTCAGAGCACTGGAGTCGGGTGAGGCCGACGTCGCCGCCGGGCCGCGGCCGAGCCGCTGGACCGGGCCGGTCGAGGTGGTCGGGCGCGAGGAGGTCGTCGTGGCGCTGGCCGCGGACCACCCGCTGGCCACCCGGACGGCGGTGGCGATGACCGACCTCGCCGGGCAGCCGGTGGTGCACTACCACCCCGACAACGGCCTCGGCGGCTGGCTCGACGAACAGGCGGCCGAGCGCGGCGCCGTGCTGACCGCGGTGATGCGGACCAAACAGGCGTCGACGGCCGCTCAGCTCGCCGCGGCGGGCCTCGGCCTGGCACTGGTGCCGACGACCGCGCTCACCCGGACCTTCGCCGGTGCGCTGCGCCGGCTGAAGCCGGCTCTGCACCGCGAAGTCGTGGTGTTCACGGCGACGCCGTCGGATTCGCTCGTCCGGCGGTTTTCCTCGGACGTGGCGCAGCGCGGGATCACCGTCCCCGGCGCCCTGCTCGACAAACTGTCCTCAGCGCCCCGTTAAGTCCTGGTGAATGTGACAGATTCCCTACGAAGGTTTTGTGCCATCAGGACGAACTTCTCCGCGAGGGCCGGATTTCGCTGTGCCATTCGCCAAAGTTTGCTTCCATCGGATAGCTTGCTCCTACCGGTCAGTACCGGTGGGCAGGACCGATCGGGTGAGGCGATCAGCGAAGATCGAGGGAAGCGGGGACGACCATGCCGAAGCACCGGCCACGTCGCAAGAGCTCGCGGGCGGTCCGCCGCGCCGCGGCCGCGCTCGCGGGCGGCGCACTCGTCGTGCTGCCGACGCTGACCACCGGCCTGCCCACGCCGGTCGTGGTCGCCGACACCGGCAACGCCCTCCTCCCGGACCAGGCCGCGCCGCTGCAGCCGCCGAACATCGTCATGCCGCCCATCGCCGTCGACGGCAGCCTCCCCCAGCCCCCGCTGCCCACGCCGCTGGTCGTGCCGGGCGGGCGGGCGGGCTCGGCGGGCATCTCCGGCCCGCTCGGCATCCCGGGCAGCATGCTGAAGGCGTACCAGAACGCGGCCGACATCCTGGCCAAGGAGCAGCCGAACTGCCACCTGGACTGGGCGCTGATCGCGAGCATCGGCCGGATCGAGTCGAACCACGCCCGCGGCGGGTACGTCAACGCCAAGGGCGACACCCTCGAACCGATCCTCGGCCCGGTACTCAACGGCGCCGGCGCGTTCGCGGCGATCCCGGACACCGACGGCGGCAAGTACGACGGCGACGCCGTGTGGGACCGCGCGGTCGGCCCGACGCAGTTCATCCCGTCGACGTGGCGCGGCTACGCCTCCGACGGCAACGGCGACGGCGTGTCGAACCCGAACAACATCTACGACGAGGCACTGGCCACCGCGCGCTACCTGTGCTCGGGCGGGCTGGACCTCTCGACCGACGCGGGACAGCGCATCGCCGTGCGCCGCTACAACAACTCGCAGTCCTATGTGGACACGGTGATGGCGTGGGCCGCGGCCTACCGCGGCGGCGTCGCCCAGCTCCCCGACAGCCAGGTGCCGATCGGCGCGCCCGACGCCCCGGACGCCGCCGCGGCGGGTGCCCCGGTCGGCGTCCCGGCGCCGCCCGCGCCGCCGGTGACCGCCCAGCCGCCGGGCTCGCTGCCGGGCACGTCGACGCCGCCGGGCAGCACCACGCCGACGTCCCCGACGTCGCCGACCAGCCCGACCACCAAGCCGACCACCCCGACCACGGACCCGACGACGCCGCCGCCGACGTCCACCAGCACGCCGCCCCCGTCGACGACGAGCACCACCCCGACGCCGACGACGGCCGGCACCACCCCGGCCGACTCGGCGGCCACCCCGACCGAAACCACCTCGACGACCCCGGCGGGCTGAGCCCGGTGGAGCCGTTCCTGGTGCACATCCGCTGCGACACCGACGGTTACACCCACGCCGTCACCGAAGAAGAGTTCGCGGCGGGCCGGCACGACGGGCGATTCCGCGCGGTGTGCGGCCACCTGGTGCTGGCGGCCCCGATGATCGAGGCCCCCGGCCGTTTCGACCCGGTGTGCCGCGATTTGCTGCGCGGTGACTCGACGGCGGAAGTGCCCCGCCAGGAGCGGCGCCGGTTGAGGTGGCGCAGCCGCCGCTAGTGTCGCGCGTCCGATGTTCGTCGACGGCAGCCCGGCGTGCGCCCCAATGTGGCGTTGGTTGCGTCTGACGCACCGAACGCCACATTGGGTGCACTGGACGCACCGAACGCCACATTGAGGTTTTCTCAGTAGCGGTGTGGTTCCGCGAATAGGCGTGGGGCCCCTGGTAGGACTGGATTTGCGAAGATCAAGTCCGAGGTTCCAGAGGCCCCACGTGATCAATTATGGCGCCACCCTCGACGTGGCGCGCGAGCTGGTCTGGTTCGTTGCCCGTGTCCTGCAGACCGAGCGGCTGCGGCGCGGCACCCGCCGCGGCCGGCGCGCCCTGACCCCCTACCGGCACGCGGTCCTGGCGCTGCGCTGGTTCCGCGACGCCACCCCCGTGCACCGGCTGGCCACCGACCACCACATCAGCACCGCCACCGCCTACCGCTACCTGCACGAAGCCATCACCGCCCTCGCCGCCCAAGCCCCGGACCTGCACCAAGTCCTGGCCGACCGCCGCGCCCGGGGTGACACCCACGTGATCCTCGACGGCAGCCTCATCTCCTGCGACCGGGTCGCGGCGACCACGACCAAAACCAAAGGCAAGAACCGCGGCCGGACCGTGCACCTGTGGTACTCGGGCAAACACCGAGCCTTCGGCGGAAACATCCAGTTCCTGGCCAGCGCCGACGGATTCCCGCTGTGGGTCTCCCCGGTGCTGCCCGGCTCCCGCAACGACCTCTCCGCCGCCCGCGACCTCGACATCATCGGCGCGTTAACCGCCGCCGCAGCCCACGGCCTGCCCACCCTGGCCGACAAGGCCTACCACTCCGCCGGCATCGGCATCTACACCCCGGTCAAGAAAGCCGCCGGCCAACCACCCCTCCACCTCCGCCAACGGGTCTACAACCAGCTGCAATCCCGAGCCCGCGCCCTCGGCGAACGCGCCATGGCCATCCTCAAAACCCGCTGGTCAGCCCTACACCGCATCAGCCTCTGCCCACACCGCATCGGCACCATCGTCCAAGCAGCCCTCGTCCTCACCCACCACGAACACCACGGACGCTACTGAGAAAACCTCATTGGGGCGCTCGGCCCGAGCGTCAACCAACTTTCGACGCGTGACATTAACCGACCAGAGCCTCGATCCCGTCGAGCATGCGGTTCAACCCGAACTCGTACCCCTTGTCACCCTGCGCCTCGGCGCTCTGGTCAAACCCGCCACCCAGCCAGATCCGGTTCATCGCCGGGTGCGCGTCGACCACGAAGTAGTCCTCCCAGAACGACGACCGCTGGTGCCACCAAGCCTCCGTCGACTGGCCCGTGCTGCGCTCGAGCCGGGTGTTCTCCGCGCCGAGCGCGGCGTTCGCGTCGACGTAGGTGCCGATCGCGTTGGCCGCGGCGACCGCCTGCCGCGGCGGCAGCCCGAGTGCGTCCACAATGGACAGCAGGTACTCCTGGCCGGCCAGCTGCCCCGGGCCCAGCGGCGGCCGGACCCGCGAAACCTCGCACAGCCACGGGTGGGCGCGGTAGGCCGCCCTGGTCCGTTCGGCGTAGAGCGCCACCTGCTCGCGCCAATCACCGGAACGCGGTTCGCCCGGCCCCGGCAGCCGCCGCTCGACGAGGACGTCGTCGACCATCAGGTCCACCAGCTCGGCCTTGCCGGGCACGTAGGTGTACAGCGTCATGGTGCCGGCGCCGAGTTCCTTGGCGACCCGGTGCATCGACGCGGCGGCCAGCCCGTCGGCGTCCGCGACCGCGATCGCGGCGGCGACGATCCGCTCCACCGTCAGCGTCGGGCGCCGCCCCCTCGTCGGTTCGGAAGTGCCGCCGCGAGCGCGCCAGAGCAGCGCGAGTGTGCGGTCGACGTCATCGGCGCCACTGCGTTCGACGGTCATGCGGTCCCCTCGCTCCTCCCCCGGAGATTACCCTGGAGAGCAGCGAGGGGGTGTGAGCCGATGAACCGACGCAAGCCGCCCAAGGTCTCCTTCCGCTGGTGGGTGGACCGGCAGCTCGAAGAGGCCCGCGACCGCGGCGCCTTCGACGACCTGCCCGGCACCGGCAAGCCACTGCCGAAACCGACCGGCAACGACGCGGCGACCGACTGGGTCCTGCGCGAAGTCCGCAAGGGCGGCCACGACACGAAGGCACTGCTGCCGCCGGCGCTCGCGCTCAAACGCGAAGTCCAGGACCTGCCGGCGACGCTCGCCGCCGAGCGCGCCGAAGCGCGGGTGCGGGAAGTCGTGACCGACCTCAACGAGCGGATCCGGCAGGCCTACCTCAACCACCACACCGGACCGCCGCTGACGGTGGCGCTGGTGGACGTCGAGGAAGCCGTCCAGAACTGGCGCCGGTTACGAGCCGCTGCCGGGTAGGTCATGAGGGGCACCCTCATGGCTCTCATGTCCAGGGTCCCGGCAAAGTCGGGCGCTGTCTGCCCGGCGTCGCCGGTCGTCATGAACGGGTCGTTCATGACGTCTGGCGACAGGGCTCCGGCAAAGTCGCGCCCGTCCCGCCGCCCTGAAGGGGACGTTCATCTCATGTGATGCGCTGAAGGGGACTTTCCTGTGAACTGACCCCTGGAAGTTGGACTGGCTAGGTAAAGCTAGGGCTTGAGGGCCTGGGCTCGGTATTCGGCCGGGCTCAGGCCTTCAAGCGTGGTCGAGATGCGGATCGTGTTGTACCAGTCGATGTACTCGTCCAGCTCGGCGGTGAACTCCTCGACGGTGTCGAAGCTGTTGTGGTGGAACAGTTCTTCCTTCAAATGACCGAAGAAGTTCTCGGCCATGGAGTTGTCCAGGCAGTTCGCTCGCCGGGACATCGACTGGGCCAGGCCCGCGTCCTCGATCAACCTCCGCCAGGAGACGTGCTGGTACTGGAACCCCTGGTCGGAGTGCACCAACGGCCTGGCGGCGCCGTCGAGGGTCGCGATCGCCGCGCGCAGCGACGAGTTCGTCAGTTCCAAACTCGGGGACGGGCCATGGCTGTAGGCGATCACGGATCGGTCGAACAAGTCGATCACCGGGGACAGGTAGACCTTGCGGTCGCCGATACGGAACTCGGTCACGTCGGTGACCCATTTCGTGTCCGGAGCCGCCGCGGTGAACTGGCGATTCAGCACGTTGGCCGCGACCGTGCCGATCTGCCCGAGCCAGGACCGATAGCGGCGCGGCCGCCGGACCTGGCAGAACAGGCCCAGCATGTTCATCAGCTTCAACACCGTCTTCTTGGCTACCCGCCAGCCCCCGCGGCGCAGCATCGCGTGCACACGCCGATGCCCGTAGCGGCCGCGGGCGGCCTCGAACTGCTCGGTGACCGCCGCCTTCAGCTCGACCTGCGGGTCGGGCCGGGTCAGCCGGGCCTGGTGGTAGAAGAACGTCGAGCGTGCCAGCCCGGCGGCCGCCAGCAGCACCGCCAGCGGATACTCGGCCTTGAGGGTGGCGATGACCTGGGTTTTCACCCTCGCCCCTGCTCCTTCAAGGCCCGCAATTTTTCCAGCAACGCCACCTTCGCCGACAACTCCAGGTTCTCCTGCCGCAGGCGATCCAGCTCGCTGAGCCCGGCTGGGTCAACCGGCTTGCCCGGCCGGCCTTTCGGCTTGGGCCGCAACGCGTCCTCGCCCTCACGCCGGTACACCCTGACCCAGTTTTCCAGCAGCTTCGGCGACGACAGATCATGCTCACGCGCCAGCTCCATCGCCGACGCCTCACCATCGACGAACCGGCGCACGACCTCACGCTTGAACTCGAAGGTGAACGACCGCTTACCCGGCTCCCTCATCAGCGCTCCCGCGCTCCGCAACCTCCAACGATCACGCAAGCGTCGCACCGCCATCGGCGACACGCCCAACCGGGTCGCGACCACCTTCGCGCCATACCCGGCCTCGAACAACGCAACAGCGGACTCCCGCTGCTGCTCAGACAACGAACTTCCTGGATACACCAAACCGCTCCCCGGAAAGTCGGAACTGGATTCCCAGTCCAACTTCCGGGGAGCGGTTCACTGTGATGAGACGACAGGAAAGTCCCCTTCAGGGCGCCGCCGGGCGGCGCAACCGGGCGCCGGCGCCGGACCGCCGCGACTTTGCCGGGGCCCTGACGACCGGCGAGGTGAACGACTCGTTCATGACCTTGCGGGCGGTGACCGTTGTGGCTGCTGGGTCTGGTGTTCTGGTCCCGGATGCACCCAATGTGGCGTTCGGTGCGCTGGACGCACCCAACGCCACATTGGGGCGCATCCGCCAGCCGCCCCTGACCTGACTTTGCCCGAAGCCCTGACGTGGGACGCGGTGAGCGACTCGTTCATGACCTTGCGGGCTGCCGGCGGTCGCTGTACCGGACAGGAACGCCATCTTGACTTTGCCGGAGCCCTGGCCCTTGTGTCCGTGATGGTGCCCCTCATGGCCTACGAGCCGCGTCGTAGGAGCGCCCGCTCGGCCGCGGTCCACGCCGTCGTCGTGAGCAGGTAGAGCCCGGCGGCCTGGGGCAGGACCAGCGTCGCGAGCACCGTGCCGTACGGCAGCAGCCGCAGGAACTTGCCGCCCGGGACGTCGGGAGTCGCATCGCGGTGGCGGTCCTGCCAGCGGACCGAAAACCACGCCACGACCGCGAGCCCGGCCGCGATCACGAACACCAGCGGACTGCCGGCCAGGCCGTGCGCGCCCAGCGGCGTCCCGAACAGCGTCGCGCCGAGCAGCGAGTTGGGCTCGCCGCCGATCACCGGGGTCGTGAAGAGCCGGTACATGATCGTGAAGAACGGCAACTGCAACAACATCGGCAGGCAGCCGACGAACAGCGACGTCCCGGCCTCCTGCTGCAGCTTCGTCATCTCCGCGGCCAGCCGGTCGCGGTCGTCGCCGTGCTTCTCCCGCAGCGCACGCAGTTCCGGCAGCAGGGTGGCCCTGGCTCGCTCGCCGCGGGCCGCCGACCGGGCGAGCGGGTGCAGCAGGAGCCGCACGCCGAGGGTGAACACGACGATGGCCAGCGCCGTCGAAAGCGGGCCGGTGAGGGCGTGGATCAGGTGGTACGCGCCGGAAACGGGCACGTCGAGAAAACCGAACACGGGCAGCACTCCGCACGAGTGGAAGGAATGGGGGCAGGCGGAATGGCTGCGTACCGGAACTACGCAGCCGTGCTGCGGGAACCGGGTGCTCGTGGCCTGCTGCGGCCGGGCCGGCCGGGATCGCGGAGCCGGATCGACTCGGCGCGGCGGGCCCGGCGGCGCAACGCGGTGACGCGGCTGCGCACCGGCGCCGACCACAGCGCGAGTTCGCTGCGGTGCGTGCTGCCGACCAGCAGCACGACCAGGAGGCTCGCGGCGGCGAGGGAGGCGAAGGCGACCAGCGCGGTCGGGCCGGTCAGCACCGGGAACGCCAGCTGCAGCAGTGTGTGCACGGACGCCCCCTTCCTTCCCCACCAGAGTAGCGAAAAAGGCTAACAGCCCGATGGGCTGTAACCTGGTTCGATGAGAGGGCAACTCGTCGTCGTGCCGATCCTGGCCATGCTCCTGCTGTTCGGCGTCCCGTGGTGGACGCTCGTCCTGGCGCCGGAGTGGGGCCTGGCCGGCACGATCGCCGGCACCGTCGTGCTGGCGGCGGGCCTGGTCACGATGCCGGTCGCGATGTTCCGCGGCCATTCCAAGCGCCAGAGCGACGCCTCCGCGCGCCTCGGCGACTCGCTGCTCGCCGTGATCTGGGTGCTGTTCAGCTGGTCGATCCTGAGCCTGGTGCTGCGCGTCGCGCTGCTCGGCGTCGACGACCCGCTGCGGTCGCGGATCGTCGCTGGCGCAACCGTGCTGGTGGCCGCCGGCCTGCTCGTGCACGGCAACCGCGTCGCCATGCGCGTGCCGCCGGTGAAGCGGACCGACGTCGTCATCCCGCGCCTCGGGCCGGGTCTCGACGGGCTGACCGTCGCCGTGCTGACCGACACCCACTTCGGGCCGATCGACCGGACGAAGTGGTCGGAGCAGGTCGTCGCGGCGGTGAACGCCCTGGAGGCGGACGTCGTCTGCCACGCCGGCGACCTCGCCGACGGCGCGGTGGCCAAGCGCCGCAAGCAGGTCGACCCGCTCGGCGGCGTCCAGGCCGCGCTCGGGCGCTTCTACATCACCGGCAACCACGAGTACTTCGGCGAAGCCCAGGCATGGCTCGACCACATGGAAGGGCTCGGCTGGGACACGCTGCACAACCGTTCGACGCTCATCGAGCGCGGCGGCGACCGGATCCTGTTCGCCGGCATCGACGACCCGACCGGCACCTCGTCCGGCCTGCCCGGCCACGGCCCCGACCTGCCCGCAGCGCTCGACGGCCGCCCCGACGACGTCCCGGTGGTGCTGCTGGCACACCAGCCGAAGCAGGTGCGCGAGGCCCGCGAGGCCGACGTCGACCTGCAGATCTCGGGCCACACGCACGGCGGCCAGATCTGGCCGTTCCACCTCCTGGTGCGCCTCGACCAGCCGACGCTCTCCGGCCTGACCCGGCACGGCCCGACCCAGCTGTACAACAGCCGCGGCACCGGGTTCTGGGGTCCGCCGTTCCGCGTCTTCGCACCCAGCGAGATCACGCTCCTCACCCTGCGCCGCGGCTGACGCCTTACCGGCAGTGCGCCGTCCTGACCGGCACCACCGACAACTTTTTTTGTCTTGACAGCTCGAATGGTCGGGTGTCAGGCTGTCCGCATGACCACCACAGCGCTTCCCGCCCACACCACCACGCCAAGCCGCACGCTGCTGACCTGCGGAATCCTCGCCGGACCCGTCTTCGTCGGCGTCGGCGTCCTCCAAGGCCTCACCCGCGCCGGCTTCGACTTCACGCGCCACCCAGCGAGCATCCTGGCGAACGGCTCGCTCGGCTTCGTCCAGATCGCGAACTTCGTCGTCACGGGCCTGCTGACGCTCGCCGCCGCGGCCGGCCTCCGCCGCGGCCTGCCCGGCAGATGGGGGCCGAGGCTGCTCGCGGTCTACGGCGTCAGCCTGATCCTGGCGGGCATCTTCCGCGCCGACCCGCAGGACGGCTTCCCGCTGGGCACGCCCGCCGGACCGCCGGCGTCGGTGAGCTGGCACGGCATGCTGCACTTCGCCTGCGGCGGCGTCGGCTTCGCCGCGCTGGTCGGGGCCTGCTTCGCGATCGGCTCGCACCTGCCGCCGGCCCGGGCGTGGTACTCGCGGCTCACCGGCGTGCTGTTCCTCGTAGGCTTCGGCGGCGTAGCGTCCGGCTCGGCGAGCCCGGCCGTCATCCTCGGTTTCTGGGCGGCCGTGGCGCTCGCCTGGACCTGGCTCGCCACGACGTCCGCCCACCTGATGCCGCGAGGAGAGACCCGATGACCACGACGACTTCCGCCGACGGCACGAAGATCGCGTACTCCCGCACGGGCACCGGCCCCGCGCTCGTCCTGGTCGACGGCGCGATGTGCTACCGCGGCTCGTCCCCGAACGACGCGCTCGCGAAGGAGCTGTCCGCGCACTTAACCGTGTACACGTACGACCGCCGGGGCCGCGGCGAAAGCACCGACACCGGCCCTTACACGATCGACCGCGAGGTCGAGGACCTCGCCGCGCTGCTGAAGGAAGCGGGCGGCGAAGCGTTCCTGTTCGGCATCTCCTCGGGCGCGGCACTGGCCCTCGAAGCGGCCCGCACTCTCCCCGCACCGAAGCTGGCGCTGTACGAACCCCCGTTCGTGGTGGACGCCACCCGCCCCCGCGTCCCGGCCGACTACCCGGCCCGCCTCGACGCGGCGCTCGCCGAGGGCAAGCGCGGCAAGGCGGTCAAGATGTTCATGACCGAAGGCGTCGGCCTGGGCAAGGCGACGGTGGCGATGATGCGGATCATGCCGTTCTGGTCCAAGCTCAAGAAGGTGGCCCACACGCTCCCGTACGACACGGCGCTGGTGGGCAACCGCCAGGCGGGCGAGCCCCTGACGCCGTCGTGGCCGGAGGTGACGATCCCGACCCTGGCCATCGACGGCGGCCGGAGCCCGGAGTGGATGCGCAACGGGGTGTCATCGCTGGCGAAGGTGCTGCCGTCGGCGGAGTACACGACCCTGCCTGGCGAGACGCACATCGTGAAGGCGGCGGCACTGGCCCCGGTGCTGACGAAGTTCTTCCTGGGCTAGGGCCGGTATCGAAGTCGGCTTCGACGTCCGGCATGGACACCAGAGGTCAGGGTCCCGGCAAGGTCGGGTCGGTGCGGTCCGCAGCGGTGCGCCGGCGTCTTGAATGAGTCATTCAGGTCTTCGGAGGTCCTGAATGACTCATTCAAGACGTTGGGGCGAGCGGGTCACCGGCGGCGGAGTGCCCTGGCCACGCGACTTTGCGGATCGGGCTCGTCGTCCGGCACGGGTCCGAGCGCGCTCCCCGACGACGAATCCGGCAGCACGAACTCATTCTGTCCGGGAAGATCACCCCATGCGCATCCGGATCCTCGACGCCGACATCACCACCCTCGAGGTCGACGTCGTCGTCAACGCCGCCAACTCCTCGCTCCTCGGCGGCGGCGGGGTCGACGGCGCCATCCACCGCAAGGGTGGCCCCGAGATCCTCGCCGAGTGCCGGAAGCTGCGGGCCGGGCACTACGGGAAGGGCCTCAAGACCGGCCAAGCGGTCGCCACCACCGCCGGTAGGCTGCCCGCCAAGTGGGTCGTGCACACCGTCGGCCCTGTCTGGTCGGCCACCGAAGACCGGTCCGGGCTGCTCGCCGACTGCCACCGCAACGCCCTGAAAGTCGCGAACGACCTGGGCGCCAAGACCGTCGCCTTCCCCGCCATCTCCACCGGCATCTACCGCTGGCCCCTCGACTCGGCCGCCGAGATCGCGCTCGGCACCGTCAGCCAGGCCGATCCCGGCGGCATCGAGGAGATCGTCTTCGCCCTCCGCGGGGAACAGGCGATGCGGGCCTTCGAGGCTCGTCACACCCCACTTGCCTGACCGATCACCCACCGGGCAGGGTGCAACCGTGCCCACCCGCGCCCTGGTTTTCGACTTCGACGGCACGCTCGCCGACACCGAGTCCGCCGTCCTCCAGTCCTGGCAAGAGGTCTTCCGCGCGCACGGGAGTGAGCTCCCGCTCGAAGCCTGGTACGCCGTCATCGGCACCCAGCACACCACGCCCGCCATGTTCGCCCTGCTCGCCGAGCACGCGCCCGGCATCGACCCCGAAGCGCTGCGCCCGAAGTCCAAGGCCCGGGTCTACGAGCTCCTCGAGAGCCTCGGCCCCCGCGAAGGCGTCGAGACCTACCTCGAGACCGCCAAGGAGCACGGCCTCAAGCTCGCCGTCGCCTCCAGCTCGTCCGGGGCCTGGGTGAACCCGCACCTCGAACGGCTCGGCATCGCGCGGTACTTCGACGCCGTCCTCACCGGGGACCGGCACAAGGCCAAGCCCGACCCCGACCTCTACCTCGCCGCGCTGGCCGCCCTCGAAACAACCGCGAGTGAGACCATCGCCTTCGAGGACACCCCGCACGGGGTCACCGCGGCCAAGGCCGCCGGACTGACGTGCGTCGCCGTGCCGAACGCCATCACCGAGAGCCTCGACTTCGGGCAGGCCGACGTCGTGCTGCCGTCCTTCGCCGCGAAACCGCTCGAGGCGCTACTCGGCGACTGACGCCAGCAGCCGGTCCAGGAACGGCAGCTGGCCCTTCACCAGCTTCTCCCGGGCCTCCGCCAGCGAAAACCACGCGACCCGGTCCACCTCGGGGAACTCCTGCTGCCGGCCCGAGCGCGGCGGCCACTCCATGGTGAACGTCCCCGGCACCACCGCCGCCGGGTCGAGGTCGCCGGCCACCGCCCACGCCGTGACGACCTTGCCGCCCGACTGCTTCACCTCGCCGAGCGGGACGTACTCGCCGGACGGCGCCGGCAAGCCCAGCTCCTCCGCGAACTCGCGCCGCGCCGCGGCCTCCGGCTCCTCGTCCGGCTCCAGCTCGCCCTTCGGCAGCGACCACGCCGCCGCGTCCTTCTTCGCCCAGAACGGCCCGCCCATGTGCCCGAGAAGCACTTCGAGGGCCTCGCCCCGCCCGCGGTGGAGCAGGAGCCCGGCACTGCGTTTGCCCGCCATCCGCCCAGTCTGCCCAAACCCGCGGAAAAAAATCCGCCGGGGTTGTCGATCCGGGGAGAAGCCACTCGACGCGTAGGCAGAAGGCAAGGAAGAACCCAGGGAAGGAACCCCGCAATGACCACCACCATCGCCCGCGAAACCCAGACCACCGCCGCCAAGAAGACCCAGGTCGCCGGCATCGTCACCGGCGCGAGCCGGATCGTGATCTCGTTCCTGTTCGGCTTCCACGGCTTGCAGGGATTCGGCTTCTTCGGTGGCATCGACGGCCAGGGCGGCGGCGTCCCGTTCGGCTCGTTCCCCGGCTGGTGGGGCAGCGTCTTCGAGCTCGTGGGCGCCCTGCTGCTGCTCGTCGGGCTCGCCAGCAGGCCGGCCGCGATCCTGCTCTCCGGCGTGATGGCCTACGCCTACTTCACCGTGCACGCCCCGATGGGCCTGCTGCCGCTGCAGAACACGGGCGAGCCCGCCGCGGTCTACGCGTGGATCTTCCTGCTGTTCGCCGCGATCGGCCCGGGCCGGTTCGCCCTGGACACGCTCGTCAAGCGCCGCCGCTGAACCCGTACAGGCGCGGTCCGGTTCAGTAGCCACCCTGGGCGGCTGCGAGATCGGACCGCGCCATCACGTGTTCCATCAGGCTGGTCAGCACCTGCTTCGTCGACTCGCGCTCACGGGCGTCGCACAGCAGCAGCGGGACGTCCATGCCGACGTCGAGCGCCTGCCGGACCTCCTCGGTCCCGTAGCGGTACGCGCCGTCGAAGCAGTTCACGCCGACGACGAACGGCAGGTTGCGGCGCTCGAAGAAGTCCACCGCCGCGAAGCAGCTGTCGAGGCGCCGGGTGTCGGCCAGCACGACGGCGCCGAGCGCCCCTTCGGCCAGTTCGTCCCACATGAACCAGAAGCGGTCCTGGCCCGGCGTGCCGAACAGGTACAGGATGAGGTCCGGGTTGATCGTGATGCGGCCGAAGTCGAGCGCGACCGTGGTCGTGGTCTTCTGCTCGACGCCCGACAGGTCGTCGACCCCCTCGGACGCGGTCGTGATGACCTCTTCGGTCCGCAGCGGCGGCACTTCGCTCACCGAACCGACCATCGTGGTCTTGCCGACCCCGAACCCGCCGGCGATGAGTACCTTGACCGCGGTCGCGGTCAGGTTCCGCCGGGGGTCAGAGTTTCCGGATGCCATCAAGGACCGCCTGCAATACGTGTCGGTTGGGGGTTTCCTGGACCGGTGCCGCGGTACGGAACAGCACCAGGTTCTGCTCGATGAGGTCGCTCAGCATCACCTTCACCACGGGCAGCGGGAGGTCGACCCGGGCGGCCACCTCGGCCACCGAGACCGGCCGCTGGCACAAGGCGATGATGCGCGCGTACTCCGGTTCGAGCATGCCCGCTTCGTGCGCGGTGCGCAGGGCGACGACGAGCGTGATGAGGTCGAGCCCGAGCGTGTCCGACCGGGTGCGGCCGCCCGTGACCGCGTAGGACCGGACCAGGGGTCCGGCCTCGTCGTCGAACCAGGCCTCGTGCCGCGCGCTCACGGCGACGTGGGCTGGACGCCGGCCCGCGGGGCCGAGGTGAGTACCTGCCCGACCCGCTTCACCATCAAGTTCATCTCGTACGCGACGAGGCCCATGTCCGCGTCCTCGCGGGCGAGCAGGGCCAGGCAGGCGCCCCGCCCGGCCGCCGTCACGAACAGGAACGCGTGGTCCATCTCGACCATCGTCTGGCGGACGTTGCCACCGCCGAAGTGCCGCCCGGTCCCGCGCGCGAGGCTCTGGAAGGCCGAAGCGACGGCGGACAGGTGTTCGGCGTCCTCCTCGGAGAGGTTTCCCGATCGGCCGATCAGCAGGCCGTCCGAGGACAGGACCACCGCCCGGTCCGCCCCGGCGACCCGTTTGACGAGGTCGTCCAGCAGCCAGTCGAGCTCGTGGGCGCCTGAGTTGACCATTACTCGCGCTCTCCGTACCTGTCGTCGTTCTCGGGAAACTCTTCGTCACGGGCCCGCCGGGTGCCCTGCTGGAAAGCGGAGAGCCTGCTGCGGGCGGCCTCCGGGGAGTCCAGCCGCACCTCTTCGCGTTCCTGTGCGGGCTTATCTTCCCGCAACTGCGGCACGAGGTTCTGCTGGCGTCGCCGTTGGGGCAGCGGCGGGCGGCCGGGCGCCTCCGGGCGGCGCGGCTGCTGCGGCCGTCCTTCGGGCACCGCGGCCCGCGGCTCCTGCGGCGGCCATGCCGGCTGCTGCGCGGCCGGGCGGGCCGGGCGCGAGGTCCGGTTCGGCGGGGACGGCGGGCGGACCGGGACCACCGGCTGCGCCTGGGTCGGCTGGCTCACCGGCTCCGAGACGGACCCGACCGGGACCGGCGTCGGCACGGACGGCGGCTGGGCCGGGGCGGCCGGCGGCACCACGACGGGCTGGGCCGGCGGCGTCACCGGGGCCGCGGCGGGCGGCTCGGTGCGGTGCCGGGCCGGGCGGCGCTGCGGCCGCTTGAGCGGCGCGACCTCGTCGTTGCCCTGCTCCGGCTCGACCGGGTTCGGGACGAGCTCCGGCTTCGGCGGGGTGATCGGCTGCTCCGGCTCGGACTCGGCGAGCGGGGCCAGCAGGTCGGTGCGCACGAGGACGATGGCCCGGGTGCCGCCGTACGCGGACTCGCGCAGGTGCACCTGGATGCCGTGGCGGGCGGCCAGCCGCGCGACCACGAACAGGCCCAGGCGCGGCTCGTCCGAAAGCGCCATGATCCCGAAGTCCGGCGGGTCGGCCAGCATGCCGTTGATCTCTTCGGTCTGGTCCGGCTCGAGCCCGAGGCCCTGGTCTTCGACCTCGATCACGACACCCTTGCCGACCACGTTGCCGCGGATCTCGACTCGCGACTGCGGCGGCGAGAACGACGTCGCGTTGTCGATCAGCTCGGCGAGCAGGTGCACGAGGTCGCCGACGACGGGGCCGCGGATGGCGATCTGCGGCAGCGCCGCCGTCTTGACCCTGGCGAAGTCCTCGGTCTCGGCGGACGCGCCGCGGACCAGCTCGGCCAGCCCGACCGGGTTGCGCCACTGCCGGCCCGGCTGCCCGCCGCCGAGGATGATCAGGTTTTCGGCGTTGCGGCGGGCGCGGGTGGAGAGGTGGTCGAGCTGGAACAGGGTGTCCAGCTGCTCCGGGTCCTCCTGCTTGCGCTCGGCCTGGTCGAGCACCTTGAGCTGGCGGTGCACGATGACCTGGCTGCGGTGGGCGATGTTGAGGAACACCGTCTTGGTGCCCTCCTTGATCTTCGCCTCGTCGATGGCGGCCGCGATGGCGGTCTGCTGCGCCTTGTTGAACGCGTCGGCGACCTGGCCGATCTCGTCGGTGCCGTGGTCGAGGAAGTGACCGCCCTCTTCGAGGTCGACCGGCTCGCCGGCCTGGACCCGGGCGACCAGCTCGGGCAACCGGACCTCGGCCGCGTCGAGGGTGTCCTCGCGCAGCCGGTGCAGCCGGCCGATGAGCCGGTTGGACAGCCGGACGGCGACGAACACCACGAAGACCGCGAACAGGACGGCGATCACGCCGGCGATCAGCGACTCGGTGAACGTCGAATCGGCGTCCTCGATGGCGGCCTGGCTCGCGTTCGAGCTCTGCGCGACGAAGATGCCCATCAGCGCGTCGCCGACCTGGCGGGCGGCGGTGCGCCACTGGTCCTGCGCCACCGGCAGCTTCGTCAGGTCACCGCGCAGGAAAGCGGTTTCGACCTGGGTCACCGTCTGCCACGGCTGGCTGGCCAGCAGCTGGTCGTACTTGGCCTTGACCTCGGGGATCATCTTCGGCGCCGAGGCGTCGAGCTGGGCGTGGTAGGCACCGACCTGGCCGACGTAGGCGCGGAAGTCGTCGTTCGTCAGCCCGCCCGCGGCGAGCCCGGCGGCCGCGAGCGCGTCACTGCGCTGCATCGCGTCGGCCGCGGTGAACAGCGGGATGGCGGTCAGCCGGTCGAACGCGTTCTGCGCGCCACGGGCGTTCTGCGCCAGCCCGGCCACGCCGTCGGTGAACTGGTCGAGCATCTTGTTGTAGAAGGCGAAGGCCTGGCTGATCTGGATCTGGCCGCTGTCGACCGCCTGGCGCGTCTGCGGCAGCTGCTGGAAGACGCCGAAGAACGTGGCGATGTTCTTCTGGACGCTCGGCGGCGTGTCGTTGTAGTCCGCGAAGTTGTCCCGGAGGTTCTCGATCTCCTTCGCGGCGGTCGCGTCGACCTTCGGGCGGACGGCCGCGAGCACGGCCCGCTGGTTGCCCTGTCCGGCGAGGAGGCTCAGCGTCGCCTGGCGCTCCTGCTGGAGCGCGGCGAAGAACGGGATCGCCGGGGCTTCCGAATTCCGGATCCGCGTGGTGTAGTCGCGTGCGGTGACCGCGTCGTAGATGAGGTAGCCGGCGAGGGCCACCCCGACCAGCAGCAAGGCCACACTGGGGATGAGCGCGATCGTGAGGACGCGCTTCCGAATCGAGGATCCCCGGTTGCGTCGAAGAGAAATCTGCTTCACCTGGGTCCGTTTTCCTTCCGGCAGTACATGGTTTCGGGTCGCCCGAGGCGGTCAACACCCGGATTCCGACCAGCCGGATCAACATCACCGTGGTCTGCTTCGCCCGCGACGACGGTATGCAGCCGCTCAGGGCGCGTCAAGTCCGTGGCGAGAACGTGATCTTGGAACGGTGACCCCTCCACACTTGTTGCCTGCGCTTGGAAAGTCCACCACCTAAAGTCGTGACGTTCGTCCCAGGTCGACTTCCGTTCCACGGCAGGGATGCACGCTGGTACCGGTTGCGGTTCGCGCGCCGACCGCCGGCGGGGCCGCTACGTACGAAACCGACGGATGGTTCGGTGAGAAAGGTCACGGAGCCGCGGTGCGGGCCGCCCGCCACCACGTCGTCCGGCCGAGACGGCTTCCGCAAAGCGGAAATGCGCGGCGTTCGCGAAGACTGCCACGGATTCCCCGGGTGGCGCGCCGGAATTTCCGCCATTCCGCATTCGCGCTCGCGCGAACACACCCCGTGGCGCCGGTACCGGTTCCGCGAGCGGTCAGCCCGGGAACTCGTCGGCGAGGGTGTTCCAGAAGAGCAGTTCGTAACTCTGGAACAGCCGCGCGTAGCGCCGGGCCTCGGCCTTGTCGAGCCGGTGCGCGTCGAGGCCGGCCTGGATCGCCGCGAGCGCTTGTTCTTCGATTTCCGGAACGTCCGCGGCGAAAAAGTCGAAGAACGCGCACTCGGTGTCGGTGAAGCCGTAGTGCGCGCGCATCGCGGTGGCGACGTCCCGGCAGTACCGGCCGAAGGCGGCGAAGTTCGCGAAGATCCCCGCCACGGCGGCCGCCGATTCGCCGTTCAGCGCGAGCCACGCGACGTACGCCGGGTACGCCTGGCAGCCCGCGCGCGGGAATTCCTTCCCGTGGTCCGGACCAGTCGCCGTGAGCAACGCGTCCAGCATCCCGTTCGCCTGCTGCTCCCCCGGCGCGAGGCCGCCGAAGAAGGCGCGCGCATTCGGCTCGTCGGCGCGGGCGGCGAGCGCGTGGAAGCTCCGCCAGTCGCTGAGCGTGATCAACTTTTCTTCGGCGGCGAGCGCGGCGAACACCGCGCGCGGCGCGCGGCCCGAGGCGATCAGCGGGACGAGCCGGTTGTCGGCGTCGCGCGGCGCGAGTTCGGCCTGGATCCTGTCGAGCAGTTCACGAGCGGACCGCGTCATCGCTTCCCCCTGGAGTCCGTGGTCCTCCCATTGAAGCGCGGATCGCGCGCGCCCGCCCGTGTACACAGTGGACGGTTGTGGGCGCCTGACCGGGATGTCCGTTTCGATGGGGACGGTTGTCGTGGCCGCGATTCTCTATCCACCTCGGCCGGGAGCCCCTACAGTGTGGCCATCCGGAGCTCCGAGGAGGCCAGCGTTGACCACCCCGTCCGTCGCCGAGCAGACCGAAGGCCAGACGATCCCGCGGTTGTTGCACCGCAACGCGGCCGAATACCCGGACCTGCCGGCGATCACCTCGCTCGACATCGAAGGCCGGCCGACGCTGAGCTGGCTGGAGTTCCGCACGGCGATCGCGGAGGTCTCCCGCGGGCTGGCGGGCCTCGGCCTCGACGCGGGCGACCGCATGCTGATCATGGCGCCCGGCTGTCCCGACCACATCATCGCCGACCTCGCCGCGACGCACCTGTCCGCGATCCCGTGCACCGCCTACGCCACGCTCAGCCCGGAGCAGATCCGGTTCGTCGCGCGGCACAGCGCGGCGCCGGTCGTCGTGCTCGGCGGTGAGGACGAGCTGGCGCGCTGGCGCCCGGTGCTCGACGACCTGCCGGCGCTGCGCCGCGTCGTCGTGATGGACGAAGCCGCGATCCCCGAAAACGACGGCCGGTTCGTCTCGCTCGCCGACGTCCGGACGTGGGGCCGGGAAGCGCTTGCCGCCGACCCGGAGGCGTTCGAGCGGTCGTGGCAGGGCATCAAGCCGGACGACCCGCTGTCGATGATCTACACCTCGGGCACCACCGGCGACCCGAAGGGCGTCGTGCTGTCGCACCGCAACGCGATCCACCAGGCGTACGCGGTCACCGAGCTGCACCACCCGCCGATGCACGCGACCAACATCGCGTACCTGCCGCTCGCGCACATCGCCGAGCGCGAGCTGTCGGTCTACCTGCCGATCGTGTGGGCCGGCCACGTGCACACCCTCGCCGACCCGACCGCGGTCGCCGGCGCGCTCGGCCAGGTGCACCCGCAGAGCTTCTTCGGCGTCCCGCGCGTGTGGGAAAAGATGGTCGCCGGGCTCAAGAACATGCTCGGCAGCGTCCCCGAAGACCGGCGCACGGCGTTGCTGCAGGCGAACGAGCTGCTGCAGCAGGGCTACAAGCTGCGCAGTGCCGGCCAGGAGGTGCCGCCCGAGCTCGCCGAGAAGATCCGGCAGACCGACGAAGCCGCGCTGGCGCCGGTGCGCGGCCTGCTCGGCCTCGACAAGCTGCTGGTCGCCTCCAGCGGCGCGGCCGCCCTCCCGGTGGAGATCATCTACTTCCTGGCCGGCCTCGGCGTCGAGATCTGCGAGGTCTGGGGCCTGTCGGAAACCACCGGCGCGGCGACGTCGAACTCGGCGACGGCCTTCCGGGCGGGGTCGGTCGGCAAGCCGCTCGAAGGCGTCGAGGTGAAGGTCGCCGAAGACGGCGAGCTGCTGGTCCGCGGCCCGATCGTCTTCCTCGGCTACCTGCAGGAGGACGGGACGATCCAGGACGCGACCGACGCCGACGGCTGGTACGCGACCGGCGACATCGGCACGATCGACGAAGACGGCTTCGTGACGATCACCGACCGCAAGAAGGAACTGATCATCACCTCGAGTGGCAAGAACATCGCGCCGACGAGGATCGAGGGCCTCCTCAAGGAGCACCCCCTGATCGGCCAGGCGGTCGCGATCGGCGACGACCGCCCGTACGTGACGGCCCTGATCGTCCTCGACGACGAGATCGCCCCCGGCTGGGCCGCGGCGAACGGCGTCGAGGCCACCCCGGAGGAGCTGGCTTCGCACCCGGCCGTCCGCGCGGAACTGGAGCGCGCGGTCGAGTCGGCGAACAGCCGGCTGGCCCGGATCGAGCAGATCAAGCGCTACCACGTGCTCCCGAAGGCGTGGACCCCCGAGTCCGGCGAGCTGACCCCGACGCTCAAGCTCAAGCGCCGGGTCATCAACGACCGCTACTCGACGAACATCGAGGCCCTGTACGCGGCAACCCGCGACCCTGAACCCGCCGCCGGCGCCTGACCAACCCGCCACTTTCGCTGAGAAAGATGCGTCTGAGTGCCCCTCGGACGCATCTTTCCTAGGGAAAGCTCTGCTTTGCGAAGCAAAGTGGTCAGGCGGTTCGGGGCGAAGTGTCGGTCCACTTGCGGAGCCGCGGCGGCACCCGCTTCTCCAGGCCGTAGTTCTCCAAGTGGGCGGAGAACACCTCGTCGAACGCCTTCTGCACGGTCTCGGTGTCCCACACCGGTCGCTCCAGGATCGGCTGCTTGAGGAACGGCTGGCCCATGACGTGCAGCTGCGGGCCGTTGCACCGGATCATCTGGCCGGTGATCCCGTGCGAGCCCTCGCCGAGCAGGAACAGCACGACCGGGGCGATCCGGGCCGGTGTGCGGTCCGGCGGGCAGGCGCGCAGCGAGCGCTCGGACTTCCACACCATCCGCGTGTGCGCGAGCGGGCAGACGGCGTTGACGCGGATGCCCTGATCTTCGAGGTCGAGCGCCCACGAGTAGGTCAGCGACGCGACCGCGCCCTTGCTCGCCGCGTACACGCCGAGCTTGCGCTGGCCGAGCGAGGCGCCCGACGAGATGTTGACGATCGAGCCGCCGGTGCCCGCGTCGACCATCGCCTTGATCGCGGCCAGCCCGGTGTTCACCACGCCCATGACGTTGACGGCGACGAGCTCGCGGGCCTGCTCGGCGTCGTCCTCCCAGGGCAGCGCCTCGTAGTTCAGCCCGGCGTTGTTGACCAGCCCGTCGATCCCGCCGAACTCCTTGACGCACAGATCCACGATCTCCTGCGCCTGCCCGGCGTCGGCGACGCTGTGGCCGCTGGCGACGGCCCGGCCGCCGTGCGCGCGGATGTTCTCCGCGGTCCGCTCGGCCAGTTCGGCGTCGACGTCGTTGACGACCACCGCGCCGCCCGCACGGGCGACGTGCACCGCGAACGCCTCGCCGAGACCCCGGCCGGCGCCGGTCACCACGACCGCCTTGCCCTGCATCAACCCGTCCATCGTCCACTCCCCGCTCTGCCGCGCCGGCGGCGCGCGTCCCGTCCACCCCGGCCGGCTCTGAGTCCAGTCTTGGCCCATCCGGCCCAGCGGGGCAGCGCCCCGACGACGAGCGGCGGCCGCCCTGCGCCGAGCGAAACCGGTTCGATCAGTCCGGAGGTACCCGCGGGCCGGTCACAGTCACCGTCTGCCGCCTCTGCGGTGCGTGACCCGGCGGCCCCTCGACGGGGTGAGTGACGCGCGTTCCGAGGACATCGGCGCGTAGTCGGCGCCATACTGTTAGTGCTTCCGGGAGGTCAGCGGTGACACCCCCGGACGGGGTCGTCACTGGCGAGGCACAATGCGGACGATCCATATTCACTCGATCGGGGGACGGTGGTTACGAGGTGACGACGCGCGCGACACCGCGGTTGCGGGCCGTCCTGGCCAACCGCGAGTTCCGCGCGCTGTGGTTCGCCGAAACCCAGTCGATGCTCGGCGACCAGCTGACCATCGTCGCCCTCGCCATCCTGATCTTCGACCGGACCGGCTCGCCGCTGCTGTCGGCCGTCGTCTACTCGCTGACGTTCCTGCCCGCGCTCGCCGGCGGGCTCGGCCTCTCCCAGCTCGCCGACCGGTTCCCGCGCCGCGCGGTGCTGGTGACCGGCTCGCTCGCGCAGGCCGTGCTGATCGGGCTGATGGCCGTGCCCGGGATGCCGATGGGCTGGCTGTTCGTGCTGTTCGTCTTCGCCCGGCTGGCGAACGCGCCGTGCAACGCGGCGCAGAACGCGCTCGGCCGGGAGATCTTCACCGACGACGACGTCTACCTGCAGAGCCAGGACCTGCGCGGGATCACGAACAACACGGCCATGCTGGCCGGCCTCGCCGCGGGCGGGCTGCTGGTCACCGGCATCGGGACGTCGTGGGCGCTGGCGATCGACGCGCTGACGTTCCTGGTCGCCGCCGTCGCCGTGCGGGTGCTGGTGCTGCGGCGCCCGGCCGCGGGGAATGGGAATTCACCCTGGTTCGGCGCCGTGAGGCAGGTTTTCGGCGACGAACGGCTGCGGGTGCTGCTCTACCTGTCCTGGCTCGTCGGCCTGGCGGTGATCCCGGAGGGCCTCGCCGCGCCGCTCGCCGCGCAACTGGGCGCGGGTGACCAGGCCGTCGGCTGGCTGCTGGCCGCCGATCCGCTGGGTTTCGTGCTCGGGACGTTCCTGCTGTCGCGGTTCGTCTCCACGGAGCACCGCCGCAAGCTGCTGGGTGTGCTGGCCGCGTTGCCGCTGGCCGCGCTGGCGGCGTTCGCGCTGCACCCGAACCTGGTGCTCGCGCTGGTCCTGCTCGCGCTGGCCGGTGCGACCGGCGCGTACGTCATCACGGTGTCCGCCACGTTCATCACGTGGGTTCCCAACGACATCCGGGGCAGCGCCGGCGGGTTGTACCGGACCGGGCTGCGGGTCGCGCAGGGCGTGGGCGTCGGCATCGGCGGGCTGGTCGCCCAGGGCCTCGGTTCCGCGAACGCGACGATCGCGCTCGCCGGTGCGGTGGGACTGCTGCTGGCCGTCCCGGTGGGGTTCGCCTGGCGCCGGGTGGGCGGCGGCGAGCCGGAACCTCGGCTGCCATGAGCCGGGGGATCAGAGGTCACGGTTGGCCATCGGAAGCCACCTCTCCGTGCGGTCAAGATCATGAATGGTATTCAGCCGGTCACAGGTCGCGGTTGCGCACGGTTGCCACCTCTCTGGGTAATCGGGGAGGACAATTCGACGGCGCATCAGAGATCGCGGTTGGTCAACGGTGCCACCTCCGTGTGGGGAGCCTGAAGATGCTTTTGGTCCGCGTTCCCGGCAGTTCCACCGAGGACTCGGCAGTTCCGTTGCAGTGGGATGGTACCCGCCAACGGAATGTGTGAACACTCTGGCAGGTACCGATGAGATTACTCAACACCCGAAGTAGGCTGGAAAGGAGGTGACCAATTGCATCCCGGACCAGACGACGCCGCGCAGGGCGGCGGCGAACCGGCGGCCCAGGACCGGCCGCGGCCGCCGTCGCCGCAGGAACAGCCGGACCAGGTGACCACGCCCAGTGGTCCACCCGGGACGGTCTGGCGTGACCACCCGTACTCGCCGCGGAACTGGGCGCTCTGGCGCCGCCGGCCCCGCGTCATCGCGTTCATGCTGGGCAGCGAGGGATTGGCCGTCGCCGTTCTCGCGATTTCACTCGTCTATTCTCAGGCGCTTGTTTCCCGCGATTGGCTGAACTTCGGAATCCTCGCCGCGGGCGCGACGGTGCACATTCAGCTGACCCAGCGCCAGGAGGAAAGACGCCGGAACCGCAAAAAGACGGTGCTGATCGACCTCACCGCCGTGTGGACGTTTTCCGCGGCGATGATCCTGCCGGTTCCCCTGACCCTGCTGGTCATCTTCGTCGTCCGGCTCCAGCATTGGTTCATCGCCCGCCGCCCGGCCCACAACTTCATTTTCTCGTCGATCACGCACGGTCTCGCGGCGGTGCTCGCGCACGTCACCTACACCGCGATGGGCCCGCATTTCCTGGGCACCGGCTGGGGCGACTTCCTCGCCGAGTTCGGCGCTATCGTGCTCACCGCCGCCATCTACGAGGCCATCCAGATCGCCTACGTCGGCGGGGCACTCGCGCTCGGCATGTCCTCCGAACCGACGCTGCGTAACGTCCTGGGCAGCCCGGCCGACAACATGCTCGAAGCGATCACCGTCGGCCTCGGCGCGGTGACCGCGATTCTGCTCGCCGTCGTCCCGCCGATGGTCGTGGTGATGGCGGTCGCCACCGTGGTCTTCAATCGCCTCGCGGAACTGGACCAGCTGCAGAACGACGTCCGGACGGACCCGAAAACGGGCATTCTCAACATGCGCGGCTGGTCGGAGTCGGCGGAGCGAGCGCTGGAACGGACCGCTCGATCGAGTGATCAGCTGGCACTCCTGATGGTCGATCTCGACCACTTCAAGTGGATTAACGACACCTATGGACATCCGGCGGGTGACGACGTGCTCCGCACCGTTGCGCAAACGCTCGACGAAGTGACGAGACCGAGCGACTTGGTCGGCCGTTTCGGCGGTGAGGAATTCCTCATTCTGCTCCCGGACATCGACGAAGAGGCCACCTGGGACGCGGCCGAACGGATACGCGTCGCGATTGCGAAGTTGCACATCGTGACCACGGACAAACGCGGCGACCCGGCGACGATCGCGGACCGCACGACCTCGATCGGCGTAGCCCGCCACCCCCGCCACGGCGACACCCTGGACCGCCTCCTCCAGGCGGCGGACGCGGCGGTCTACCTGGCCAAGGAGAACGGCCGCGACCAGGTCTGCTTCGCCCCGGACACGCTCATGCCCCCAGCCGCACCGTGAGCTCGAGCTTGACGAGCACATCCGCGCAGGCCCGGGCCGCGGTGGGCGCGAGCCGCAACAGCTCCCCGCGGTAACCGGCGGACTCGAGCCGCAGCACGCGGGCCCCCGGCGCGGGCCGCGGATGGCACCAGTGCCGGACGATCCCGGTCCCGGCGGCGTCCTTGGCGAGGAGGAGGTACTCGTGACCGAGGTCGTCGACGACCCGGCCGAGCCCGTTCCACCAGAGGGCGCGCAGGGTCAGGCCATCGTCGTCGAGGGCGAGGTCGACGGGCGGGTCAGCCTCGATGTCGACGCGGAAGCCTAGGTCGCCGAGGTGGAGGGAGCGGACTTGAAGTAGCGCCCCGGCGGCCCTGCCCGGTTTTGGCGCACTCGGCCCACGCCCAGTCCCGGCGCCGGGATCCAAACCACCCCGCCCCAGCCCCAAGTCCACCATCGCCAACCGCGGCACCACCGCGGCCACCACCAGCTCCGCCGCCCGCCGCCCGTCCTCCACCCCGGGCACCACCGGCATCCCCAGCAGCTCATCCACCAGCAGCCGGCACCCACTCACCCCAGCCCACCCCAGCGCCGCCGCCCGCAACCCCGGCTCGCACCGCAGCCGATCCAGCAACGGCCGCCCCCGGCCCCGGCTGAACCGCGCCGCCCGCACCAGCCTCGCCGCCTCCGGGCACCGGCCGTCCGGCCCGTACCACCCCGTCATCGCCCGCCCGAGCGTCCTAACCTGCTCCGCCAGCACCACCCGAGCAACCGCCCCCGGGCAGGTCCGCGCCAACTCGGCCGGCGACCGCGACCGCAACGCCCGCGCGAGCGCGCGCAAATCAGGGCTTCGGGGTTCACGCACCACCGCGCCGGGAGCCAGCCGGCGCAACGCGCGCACCGTGTTCTCCACCGGCACTCCGGGATCGGTCGAGGTCACCGCACGCCCTCCTGGTCACCGCGCCCCCGGAGGACAGCGTCACCGATGCGGGGGCGGGCCGGGAAGGGAAGATCGGGCGGCCGATCGGGCAGCTTAGGGGAAACCCGCGCCGCGACACTGGGGTTGTCCCCATGCCGGGTCCGCGCCCGGGCTGGCACCCTGGACCCCATGCCAGCCGAGCCCGAGCCGCCTCGCCTCCGCCGACCCTGGTCGACGTCCGGGTGGCTGCTGCTGGTGCTGCTGGTCGTCTTCGCGTTCGGGTTGATCGCGTCGCGCCCGCCGTCGCCGCCCGACCAGGGGCCGCCGACCGGGGACGTGCTCGCCGCGCAGAACGCCGTCGACGCGCTCGTGCACCCCGGTCCACACCCCGACGCCCTCGCGAAACTGCCGAAGGACTTCACCGCGCTCAGCGGCGTCACCCCGGGCGCGATGACCGCCCGCGACGGCACCGTCCGCGCCGTCCACACCGACGGCGGGTGCTCGACGCCGTGGGGCGACGACAACACCAAGTGGGACTACGCCGTGCCGTGCAAGGCGCACGACCTCGGCTACGACCTGCTGCGGTACGCCGACCGCAAGGGCCACCCGCTCGGCCCGGAGGCCCGGGCGGCGCTGGACGACCGGCTCTCCTACGACATGCACCACGCCTGCGACCTCAACCCGATGAACTCGGCGCTCACCTGCCGGGTAGTCGCGTCGCTCTACTCGGCCGGCCTGGTCGTCAACTCGTGGCACCAGCGCTGGGGCCCGCCGGTCGGGGACCCGATCGGGCCGATGGTCGCCGGGGTGCTCGTGATCGCCTGCCTGCTGGTCTTCCGGCTGCGCGGCTGGCTGCGGACCCGCCGCGAACCACGGCGGCCGGCTCCCGCCACCCCCGCCGACGTCAGCCGGTGGGCGCTGCTCGGCGCCGCCGGCGTCGTCCTGCTGCTCCTCGGCGAGTCCGTGACGGCGCTGGCGCACTGGGCCGGCGCGGCCGAGACGGCGTGGTGGCCGCTCACCTGGCTCACCCAGCTCGCCCCGGTGATCTTCTTCGCCGGCGGCCACGCCAACGCCGCCGGCTGGCGCGCCGAACAAGAGCGGGGCGGCGGCTACCGCCACTTCCTGGCCGAACGCGCCAGCCCGCTGCTGCGCCCGGCGCTGATCTTCGCCGTCGTCGCGCTGCTGACGCCGCTTGCGCTCGAACTGCTCGGCATCCCGGCCGGGACCACGGCCACGGTCATGCGGATCGCGCTGCACCCGCTCTGGCTGCTCGGGGTCTACCTGCTGACGATCGTCTGCGCGCCCGCGCTGCTGGCGCTGCACCGCCGGGCGCCGGTGACCGCGGCCGCCGGCCTGCTCGCGCTGGTCGTCGGCGGCGAGGTGCTCGCGGACGCCACGGGTTCGCCCCTGCCCCGGTACGCGGCGACGTTCGCCCTCGCCCTGCTCGCCCAGCAGCTCGCCTTCGCGCACGCGGACGGCGTACGCCCGTCGCGGCGGCTGCTCGCACTGGCCACCGCGACCGGCGTCGCGGGCCTCGCCGTGGCGAGCGTCCTGCGGGACGGGCCGCCTGTCCTGCTCGGCAGCCCGGGCGCCCCGGCGGCGTTGTCGGCGCCGCCGTGGGGCGTGCTGCTGCTCGGCCTGGTCCAGCTGGGCCTGCTCGGGCTCCTCGCCGTCCCGCTGGCCCGGCTCGGCCGGCGGCCCGGAGTCGCCACCGCCTGCCGGTTCGTCCTGCGCGCGCCGATGAGCCTCTACCTGGCGTTCCTCGCCGCGATGCTGCTGCTCGTCGCCGTCGTCTACCTGCCGGGGCGGATCGCCGACGGGCTGAGCTGGCTGATCCGGCCGCGGACGCTGGTCGCGGTCGGGCTGCTCGCGGTGCCCGCGACCGTGGTGTTCTGGTGGTTCGAGCGGCACTCCCATCACGTGCGGGCGCCGCGCGCCGCCGAGCTCCCGGGCCGCCGGACGGCGGTGCTCACCCGGGCCGCGGCCGCGCTCGGCATCGGCTACGCGACGCTCGGCGTGTTCGGCTTCGCGCTGACCCGGTTCGGCGGGGTGGCCGCCGACGCCGACCTGCTCGGCCTGCGGCTCGACCCGATCCAGAGCCTGGTGCACCTGCTGCTCGGGGTCTTCCTGCTGCACACGATCCGGATCGGGGCGGGCGCGGCGACCGGCACCTGGCTGGCCACGGCGCTCGCCTGCGCGCCCTCCCTGCTGTTCGCCGCCGACGGCAGCACGCCCGGCTTCCTCGGCGTCACGCTGCACGCGGTGACCGCGGCCTTCGCCCTGCTCGCCGCGGCCGGCACGCTGCTGCCCGCCAGACGTCCGGCGGGCGCGGCGTCCTGACCAGGCGAAAGCGTCGAACCTGCGGGAAACTGGGTGGTGCATGACACATTCGTGGGGGGATGTGTAACGCTACGGCAACCAGGGGAAGGCACCATGCGTCCCAACCCCAGGACCACCGATCGAAGCAGTGAGGAGTCGCCCCCGTGGATCACCCGCCTCGGAACGGGCAAGGCGACCGCCGCCCCGCCCGGCCCTGGCAGGACGAGCCGGGCCGGCGCACCCCACCCCCGTCCCGCCGCCCGGCGCCCCGCCGCGAACCGGTGGACGCCCGCCGCGCCGCGCCGCCTCCTCGCCGTCCCCAGCCGCGCCCCGTCGCGCGGGGCCGCCGCAACTCGTTCCGCGGCGCGAAGATCGCGCTGGCCGTCGTGTCGCTGCTGGTGATGGGCCTGACCGGGTACGCGTGGGCGGCCATGCAGGGCCTGGTCAACGGGCTGAACTACGCGAACGTGATCAGCGACGACGGCGGTGGCGACAAGCCCGCCGACGGCGCCCGCGACATCCTGCTGGTCGGCCTCGACAGCCGCACCGACGCCCAGGGCAACCCGCTCTCGCGCGAGGTGCTCGACGAGCTGCGCGCCGGCGAGTCCGACGGCGAGCTCAACACCGACTCGCTCATCTTCGTGCACATCCCGAACGACGGCAGCAAGGCCGTCGCGATCTCACTGCCCCGCGACACCTACGTCGACATCCCCGGCGGCTACGGCAAGCACAAGATCAACTCGGCGTACGCCCGCGCGATGCTCTCGGCCCGCAAGGACCTGCAGAAGCAGGGCATCACCGACCCGAAGGAACTCGACGTCAAGTCGAACCAGGCCGGGGCGAAGGAGCTGATCCAGACCGTCGAGAAGCTCACCGGGTCGACCATCGACAACTACGCCGCGGTCAACCTGCTCGGCTTCAGCGACATCACCAAGGCCATCGGCGGCGTCGACGTCTGCCTGAACAACAACGTCAAGGACCAGTACTCCGGCGCGAACTTCACCAAGGGCCAGCACACGATCTCCGGCGTCGAGGCGCTCGAGTTCGTCCGCCAGCGCCACGGCCTGCCCAACGGCGACCTCGACCGGGTCGTCCGCCAGCAGGTGTTCATGGCAGGCATGGCCCGCAAGGTGCTCTCGGCGGGCACGCTGACCAACCCGTCCAAGCTTTCCGACCTGATCGACGCCATCAAGAAGTCGGTCGTGCTCAACCAGAACTGGGACATCTTCGGGTTCGCCCAGCAGATGAAGGGCCTGACCGGCGGCCAGCTCGAGTTCCGCACCATCCCGGTGAAGAACGTCGAGTACCGGACCCCCGAGGACGGCGTCGCCATCCAGGTCGACCCCACCGAGGTCAAGCAGTTCGTGCAGGGTCTCGCCGGGCCGCCGCCGGGCCAGACCGCGCCGCCGGCGCAGCAGGCCGACCCCGCGAACAAGGCGACCACGGTCGACGTCCGCAACGCCTCCGGCAAGACCGGCCTGGCCGCGAGCGTCGCCAAGACCCTCGAAGGCAAGGGCTTCACCTCCGGCGACACGGCGAACGCGACCTCGCGCAAGACGACGGTCATCTGGGTGCCGAAGGGCGGCAAGGACAAGGGCCAGGCCGTCGCGGACGCGCTCGGCGGCTCGCCGACGATCCAAGAGGACAAGAGCGTCCAGGCCGGGCACGTGATGGTCTTCCTCGGCGCCGACTTCGAAGGCACGACCTCCGAGGCGAATTCGGGCGCCGGTGCGGGCGCGTCGAGCGCGCCATCGTCGCAGGCAGCGGCGCCGCCGGCCGACGAAGAGAAGCCGATCACGGCCGAGGGCGTTCCCTGCGTCAACTGACCCGCTCGCCGGGACCCCGTTAACCCGTTCGGCCTAACTCGCGCAATCGGTATCAAAGACATGCCCGAATTCGCGTAAGGGCCGAGCTCCCGCGCACTTACATACACGTGAGGGTGCACCTGCACGGGAAAGTTGTCACAACCGTACGGGTGCCGTGGGAGCGCACGGCAGGGGAAATTGATGTGCTGATCGACGGCGAGGAGTACCAGCGGATCCTCGGGGACGAGCTCCGCAAGCTCCGGCGCAGCCGCGGCTGGACGCGCAAGGAGCTCAACCAGCACCTGCAGAGCGAGATTTCGCTGCAGACGTTGGCCACCTACGAACTGGGCACGAGACAGTGCTCCGTCGTGCGCCTGGTCGAGCTGTGCGTCGCGATGGACGAGCTGCCCCAGGACCTGCTGGCCAAGGTGCACCGCCGGGTGTTCGTCGACGAGCCCGGCCGGGTCCGCGTCGACCTGCGCAAGGTCGTCGCCGACGAGTCCGCCGAGCTGCTCCCGCTGCGCCGCTGGGCGGAGGACCGGCTGCGGCAGGCCGGCGACCACGGCGGCGCCGAGGTCGCGCTCGACCTCCCCGCGCTGGAGCGCATGGCCGAGCTCTGCGAGCTGCCGACCGTCGAGCTGATCGCCCGCCTCCGCCGCTACGTCTCCCGCTAGTCCCGTTCCCCGAAAGCCGTGAAGGCCTCCTTACCGGTCATAAACGCCGGTAAGGAGGCCTTCACGGACCTTCGGGGTCAGCCGACCAGGAAGTCCTCGCGCCGCACCTTCCGCGTGTCGAGCCAGTAGCGCCAGGTGAAGCCGGGCCAGATGGTCCGGTTGACGCCCTTGGCGTCCAGGTACCAGCTCTTGCAGCCGCCGCGCGTCCAGATGCCCTTCGCCAGCTTGCGCTGGATCGCGGTGTTGAACCGCTCCTGCACCTCGGGCTTGGGCTCGATGGCCTTCCCACGGGCCAGCCGCAGCGCCTCGGCGACGTAGGAGATCTGGGCTTCGATCATGAACACGACCGAGTTGTGCCCGAGGCCGGTGTTCGGGCCGAGCAGGAAGAACAGGTTCGGGAAGCCGGCGACGGTGATCCCGAGGTGCGTCCGCATCCCCTCGGTCGCCCACTCCTTGCCCAGGTTCCGCCCGTCTCGGCCGACGATCTCCAGGTCGTCGAAGGCGTCGGTGACGTGGAAGCCGGTGCCATAGATGATGACGTCGGCTTCGTGCTCGACCCCGGCCGCGTCGACGACGCTGTGTTCGCGGACCTCCCGCACGCCGTCGGTCACGACGTCGACGTTGTCCCGGGCCAGCGCCGGGTAGTAGTCGTTGGAGATGAGCACGCGCTTGCAGCCCATGGTGTAGTCCGGCGTGACCTTACGCCGTAAGGCCGGGTCGCTGATCGCACGGTCGATGTTGCGCTTGGCCAGCCGCTGCCCCAGCTTCATCATCCACGACTGGCCGTTGAAGCCGATCGCCCGCGCTTCGAGCAGCCAGTACAGCAGGTTCCGGTAGGCGCGCTGGGCCGGCGGGAACACCTTGAACAGCGCGCGGGTGCGCCCGGACATCTCGTGGTCGGCCTTGGGCATGATCCACGGCGGCGTCCGCTGGAACAGCGTCAGCTCCTCGACCTCGGGCGCGATCTTCGGCACGAACTGGACCGCGCTGGCGCCGGTGCCGATCACGGCGACCTTCTTGCCCGCGAGCTCGACGTCGTGGCGCCACTGCGCGGAGTGGTAGGCCGGGCCCTCGAACTTCTCGATGCCCGGCAGCTCCGGGATCATCGGCAGGTGCAGCGCGCCGACCCCGGCGACCAGCGCGTTCCCCACGAACTCGTCGCCGCCCCTCGTGGCGACGTGCCAGCGGTTCCCTTCGGCGTCCCAGCGGGCGCCGGTCATCTCCTGGCCGAACCGGATGAACCGGCGCAGGTCGTGCTTGTCGGCGACCTCGCGCATGTAGCGCCAGATCTCCGGCTGCGGCGAGTAGGCCCGCGACCAGTCCGGGTTCTGCTCGAAGGAGAACGAGTACATGTGCGACGGGATGTCGCAGGCGCACCCGGGGTAGCTGTTGTCGCGCCAGGTGCCGCCGACGTCCTGCGCCTTTTCGAGGATGACGAAGTCGTCACGCCCCTCCTTGCGCAGCTGGATCGCCATGCCGAGACCGGAGAAGCCGGTCCCGACGATGACGACCCCGGTCTCCGTGCGGTTGCCCATGGCGTGCCCTCCCGGTTTTCCTGTTACCCGTCGTCCATCTTACTCAGAGTAGGTTACTGCCGGTAGAGTGTTGCTCATGACGACCGCGAAGCGCAAGCGCATGCCCCGGGCCGAGCGCGAACGACAGATGATCGAGGTCGCCGAAGAGGTCTTCGCGGCGCGCGGCTACGCGGCGGCGTCGATGGACGAGATCGCGGAACTGGTCGGCGTCTCGAAGCCGATGCTCTACGAGTACTTCAACTCGAAGGAAGGCCTGCTGCTGGCGTGCATCCGGGAGTCCCGGGCGGTGCTGCGCGAGGTCACCGAGCAGGCGACGGTCGGCGCGACGACGGCCGAGGACGCGCTGCGCCGCGGCCTGCTCGCGTTCTTCGTCTTCATCCGGGAGCGGCGCCAGGCGTGGTCGCTGCTGCGCCACGAGATGGCCCTGATCGGCACGCCGGCCGCCGACGAGGTCGAGGAGACCCGCCGCCAGCAGACCGACCTGATCGCCGCCCTGATGAGCGGCTACTTCGACAGCGGCGACGACCTGCGGGCCGAAGCGGCCGCGGAATTCGTGGTCGGCGCCTGCGAACGCCTCGCGATCTGGTGCGAGAAGCACGACGAAGTGGACCCCGCGACGGCCACCGAATACGCGATGGACGTGCTGTGGAGCGGCCTGCGGCACCGTGCACGGTAGCCTGCAAGTGCATTAGGCCATTCGGTCGTTACTCACTGCTGTCGTGTCCTGTGACACAGAGTTGCTCTACGGTATCGAAGACACGGTAGAAAGTGTGCTGGACTTTTCGCAGCCGAGAGGGGGCGCGAGTACCGCGTCATGGAATTGCGGTAGCCGCGTCACGGTTGTGTAAAGCATGGTGGTGGAGGAGAGGGGCGTGAGGCAGATGGTGGAAGCGATCACGGCGACGTACGTCCAAGAGGACGCCGACTGGGCGATCACGGTCAGCGGCCACGGCAAGGAGCTGACCGCCAGGGCACCGGGCATCATCGCCGCGCGCGACCGGGCGGACCAGCTGGTCGAAGAGCTCAGCGACGGCAAGGCGACGGTGGTGCACCTGCTCAACGGCAGTGCGCTGGACTTCACGAGCGCCTACATGACCGCGCGGCTGACGCTCCCGAAGCTCCCGCCGCTCGAGGTCCCGCCGCCCGGCAGCGTGCCGAAGCAGCAGACCACGGAGGCTGCGGACAAGAAGCCGCAGCTGCCGCCGAGCAAGCAGCTCCCGAAGGCCGTCGAGGACCGCAAGGCCCCCGCCGCCGAGCCGGCGCCCGCCGCGGAGAGCAAGGCGCCGGCCAAGCAGGCCTGAAGCGCTACTTGAGGAGCTTGCGCACCAGCAGGACGAGTACGAGGATCCCGCCACCGATCAGCGGGTACTTCACCTTGGGGTTGTCCAGCTTGGCGCGCACGCCGTCCTTGGCCGCGTCGGCGAGCTTCTTGGGGTCGGCCTTGACGGTGAGCTGGTCGAGCGTCGCCGCCAGAGCGGTCCTGGCCTGCTCGATCTCACGCTCGATCGTCTCGGGGTCGCGAGCCACGTGTCCTCCTCGCCGGGTGGGTCTGCCGGCCCCCAACTTAGTCGACCGCCCCACCGCCTCCGCACGGGCCACGCCGCACGCTACGCTTCCCGATGCTGGGGGCCCGTAGCCCAATTGGCAGAGGCACATGGTTTAGGTCCATGCCAGTGAGAGTTCGAGTCTCTCCGGGCCCACTCGCTCGTGAGCGAGTCCTGCTCGGCGCTTCGCGCCTTCGCCGGACTCGCTCGTCCGTGATCACGTCCGCGACGTCGGGCGCCACTTCTCCTCGGCGTACGCGGCCAGCGTGCGGGGCGCCTTCCCCGTCAGCTGCCGGAAGTCGTCGGTCACCGAAGCGAACACCCCCGCCCGCACCAGCGCGAACAGGTGCAGCATGTGGTCGCCCCACGCCTCCGGCCGCCCGGACTTCGCGAAGTGCGCCCGATGCTCCTCCGGTGTCACGTCCCGGTGCCGGATCGGCCGCCCCGCCGCCTCGGTCAGCACCCGTGCCACCTCCCCGAACGTCAGCGCCGCCGCTCCGGTGATCGGGTAGCCCCGGCCGTCGTGCCCCTCCTGCGCCAGCACCGCGACCGCGGCGTCGGCGAGATCGCGCGTGTCGGCGAACCCGACCACGCTGTCGCCACTGCCCGCGTACAGCTCGCCGGTCTCGCGAAGCGCCTTCGCGAACACCCACTCGTCCTCGTCGAAGTTCTGCAGGAACCAGTTCGGCCGCAGCACCGTCCAGCGCTTGCCCGAGTGCTGGACCGCCAGCTCGACCGCCCGCCGCGGGGCGTGGTCCGGGGTCCGGTCGACCCCCGCTGCCGACATCAGCACCACCCGCCGGGCCGGGGACGTGTCTAGGAGCCGCGAGACCAGCTCGGCGGCGTTGTCGTCGCTGTCCAGCCCCTTGAGGAACACCGCGTCGGCGTCGCCGAGCGCCGGGGCCCATGTCGTCTCGTCGTACCAGTCGAACCGCACCGGCGTCACCGAACCGCGTGCTTCGCCGGGGTGGCGGCTCGCCGCCCGGACCGGGACCCCCGCCGCCGTCAACGCGGCCACCACGCGCCGGCCCGCCTTGCCCGTCGCTCCTTCAACCCAAACTGTCATGCCACCACGCTAAGGACGGAGAACGAGACGCAGAATGGCTGAGAAGCGCGTTCCGTTGTCCGAGCGTCTCGCTATCGTGGGCCAATGGACGTGCTCGCGGACGTACTGACCGCCCTGCGCGCCGGCACGCCGGTCGCGGCGCACACCGAGGCGCACGCGCCGTGGGGCCTGCGCTTCGACCACACCACCGGAGCCGCGTTCCACGTCGTCCTCGACGGCACGGCCTGGTTGACCCCGCTGCCCGGCGGCCCCGGCTTCGAGCCGGTCGAGCTCGGCGCGGGTGACGTCGTCCTGCTCGGCCGCGGCGTCCCGCACGCGATGACGTCCACGCCCGGCGTGGCGCTCGTCGACTTCCGGCCCGCTCGCCCGTCCCCGGCCACGCCCTTCGGTCGCGTCTCGCTCCCGGGTCCCGGCGCCCGCGCGACGATCGTCTGCGGCGCGTACCGGCTGCGGCGCCACCGGCCGCACCCGCTCCTGCGGGACCTGCCCGAGGTGGTGCACCTCCCCGCCGTGCCGGGCCGCCACCCCGGGCTGCGCGCGATGGTCGGGCTCCTGCGCGACGAACTCGCCGCGCACCCGCCCGGCGCCGCCGTCGTCGCGCCCTCGCTGGTCGACGCCCTGCTCGTCTACATGCTCCGCGCCTGGCTGAGCGAGACGGACGGCGCGCCCGGCTGGTCGGGCGCGCTCGCCGACCCGGTGACCGCGCGGGCGCTGGCCGCCATCCACGGCGACCCGGCGCGGGCGTGGACCGTCGAGCGGCTCGGCGCCGAGGCCGGGCTGTCCCGCGCCGCGTTCGCGCGCCGGTTCACGATGCTGGTCGGCGAACCACCACTGACCTACCTCACCCGCTGGCGCATGACGACGGCCGCGCGCCTGCTCCGCGAGTCCGACCGCCCGCTGGCGCAGGTGGCTTCGGCCGTCGGCTACGGGTCGGCGTTCGCCTTCGCCAAAGCCTTCCGGCGCGAGTACGCGACCACCCCCGGCGGCTACCGCTCGCTCAGCTGAAGTCGACCGCGATGCGTGGTGCCAGCGCCCGCAGGAAGTCCACCGCGTCGAAGATCTCCCCCGCCGACGCCACGCCCTTCATGCGCGCCCGTCCCGTCAGAATCCGCTCGACGGCCTCCACCGCCAGCGGCGCGCTGACCGCGTAGATGTCCTCGCCGCGGGCCACCGCCCGGCGCTCCTCGCCGCCACGCCGCACCCGCACGTCCACCACGAACGTCTCCGCCGCGTCGCGCTCCGCCGCCGTGGCCAGGCCCTGGGCCGCGTCGACCGTCATGTACGACGTCACCGAAGGAACCTCCAGGTGCCGCGGGATCGTCACGATGTCGGCCATCGAGAACTCGCCGAGCACCGGCCGGGTGCCGAGCGGCTCGGGGAAGGCCCACTCCAGCGACGGCAGGGCGTCGTCGCGGTGTTCCAGCCGGCCGCCCGCGAACCGGACGCGCTTGCCGCCGCGGCGTTCGCGGGAGACCTGGCCGGCCGCAAGGGTCCCGGGCGTCGGGTGCCAGCCGCTCAGCCCGTAGGCCACGTGCACCTCGTCGGCCGACGTCCAGTCGCCCATCGCCGCCGTGGCCAGCAGGTCGCCGAGGCCGCCGAAGAACGCCATGGCGGGCACCACCGCGGTGTCCGCCGTCAGCGCGAAGGTGTCGAGGTTGGCTTCGATCTCCGCGGCGACGTCCACGTACGGAATGCCGGCGCGGATCGCCGTCGAGGCCACCGGGAGGGCCGTCGCGGCGAACGGGCCCGCGGCGTTGATCACGGCCGCCACGCCGTCGAGCGCGCGGTCGAGGGCCGCCGGGTCGTCGACCGAGGCCGGCCGCCCGCCCGGCAGCTTCGCCGCGTCGCGGCCGGAAAGGACCGGGGTGAAGCCACGCTCGCGCAGCTCGGCCACCACGAAGCGGCCGGTGAGTCCGTAAGCGCCGTAAACCAGTACCGAAGTCATGCGGCAATCCTCGCGACGCTGCTCGGTCGGCGACAGTGTCCGGAACGACGTGATGCGTACACTTTCGGACATGCACGCTGTCGCGCTGGCCGCCACCGACGGGATGCTGTCGTTCGAGCTGACCATCGCCACCGAGGTGTTCGGCGAGAACCCCCACTACGACTTCGCCGTCTGCGGCAGCGAACCTGTCCGCGTCGGGCGGTTCCTGCTGGAGCCCGACGCCGGCCTGGACCGGCTGGCGGGTGCCGGCACCGTGCTCGTGCCGGGGTGGGCCGACGTCGACGCGGCCCCGCCCGCCGACCTGGTCGACGCGGTGCGCGCGGCCCACGCGCGGGGTGCGCGGGTGGCGTCCCTCTGCACGGGCGCGTTCGTGCTGGCCGCCGCCGGCCTGCTGGACGGGCTGCGCGCGACCACGCACTGGGCGCACACCGACGTCCTCGCCGCCCGCTACCCGCGGGTGACCGTAGCCCCGGACGTGCTCTACGTCGACAACGGCCGGGTGCTCACCTCCGCGGGCAAGGCCGCGGCGATGGACCTGTGCCTGCACCTGGTGCGCGCCGACCACGGCCCGTCGGTCGCCAACGCGGTCGCGCGGCGCCTGGTCGTGCCGCCGCACCGCGCCGGCGGGCAAGCCCAGTTCGTCGCCGCCCCGGTCCCCACGCGCGACGACCACCCCCTGTCCGCGCTGCTCCCGTGGATCACCGCCCGCCTCGACCGGCCGCTGACCGTCGAAGACCTGGCCCGCCAGGCGAACATGAGCTCCCGCCACCTGGGCCGCCACTTCCGGGCGGCGACCGGCACGACGCCGTTGCAGTGGCTGCTCACCCAGCGGATCCGGCGCGCGCAGGAACTGCTGGAAAACACCGACAACGGCGTCGAGGCCATCGCCGAAGCGGTCGGCATGGGCACCGCGACGACGTTGCGCCGCCACTTCAACCGCGCGGTCGGCGTGCCCCCGGACACCTACCGCCGCACCTTCCGCGGTTAGGGTTCGCCACGCGCCCGCTTTCGTTCCGGCGCAGGGGATTCCGCCGCTTATCCCGGGTTGTCCACACCCGGCCGCCGATGTGGACAACCTCGCCGCCGCGGGCCCGATCCACCGGTTTTGTCGGCCGGGCCCGATACGCTGGACAAGGGCACGCCCCCCAGGGAGGGCGGGGGTGCCCGCGGGCCGCTCCGGGCCCTGGAACAGCGGGTCGGGCTCGCGTCCGCCCTCGCACGCCGTGGTGAGCGGCATCGCCGCGATCTCCCTCGCCGAGCTGAGCGACTTGCCCGCCCCCGCGCATCGGATCGTCAGGTTGCCGATGGCGAGCCGCACCGCGATGGACCCGGACGACGCCGTCGCGCGTGCCCTTCGCCGCGCACCTGGACCAGCTCGCGACGATCGCGGGCTGGATGGCCGAACACGGCGTCGCGCCCGCGGACGCCAACGGTTACCTCGCCCACGTCTTCGGCGAACTCGGCCGCACCCTGGCCGGGTTCGACGGCACCCCCGGCGAACTGGCCCGCAAGCACGAGACGCCCGGCGGGATCAACGAGCAGTTCCGGACGGCAGTGCGGGACCCCGAGCGGGTGCGCGCCGCCCTCGACGACGTCCTCGCGCGCGTGAAAGGTCAGTAGCGCACCTCGCTTTGGAGCAGCGGCGGGTACACAGTGGACGGTTCGCCGTCGACCGTCGTGCCCGCGAACTGCAGCATCGCCCGCTGGGCACCGTGCATCGGCGCCGGGTAGTCCAAAGTGGGCGCCGAAACCTCGTCCAGCGTCGCGAGCTGGGCCGGCGAGAGCGTGACCTCCAGCGCCGCGAGGTTGCCGGTCAGGTGGTCCAGCCGCCGCGCGCCGACGATCGGGACGACCGTGCCGCGCCGGGCCAGCAGCCACGCCAGTGCCACCGCCGCCGACGTCGTCCCGAGCTCACCGGCGATCCCGGCGACGGCCTCGATGACGGCGAACTCCGCTTCGGACGGCCCGCCGACGTAGGCCGCGCGGGCCGAGTCGGCGACCTCGGTGCCGCGCCGGTACTTGCCCGACAGGAAGCCGTTCTTCAGCGGGCTCCACGGCGTCAGCGCGATGCCCTGGTCGAGCGCGAACGGCGCGAGTTCGCCTTCGACCGTCCGCGCCAGCAGCGAGTACTCGACCTGCAGCGCGATGAGCGGCGTCCAGCCCCGGAGCGACGCCGTCGTCTGGGCCTGCGCGGTCACCCACGCCGGGGTGTTGGAGAAGCCGACGTACCGGATCTTGCCGGCGCGCACGAGGTCGTCGAGAGTGCGCAGGGTCTCCTCGATCGGGGTGTGGCGGTCCCAGTTGTGCAGCCAGTAGAGGTCGAGGTGGTCGGTGCGCAGCCGCCGGAGCGATTCGTCGAGCTGCGCGATGATCGACCCGCGGCCGGCGCCGCCGCCGTTGGGGTCGCCGGGGAACATGTTGCCGAAGAACTTCGACGCCAGCACGACGTGCTCGCGACGGCCGGGGTGGGCGGCGAAGAAGTCGCCGAGGATCTTTTCGGAGTGGCCGTTGGTGTAGAAGTTGGCCGTGTCGACGAAGTTGCCGCCGAGGTCGAGGTAGGTGGCGAGGATCTTCTCGGACTCTTCGACGCCGCAGCCGGCGCCGCCGGGGTCCTCGCCGAAGGTCATCGCGCCGAGGGCGAAGGGGCTGACGCGAAGGCCGGACCGGCCGAGGGTGACGTAGTGGTCGAGTGGCACGAAACTTTCCTTACATGTCGGATCGGTCAATCCAGGGAACCGCGTTAACGTGCTGTTCGGTAGTTCGATGCCCGCACGCCCTTGCACGATCCTCTCGACTTGGGTTTCCTGGAGCGGTGCTCACCGAGATCCGGGACCTCGTCGCAACCCACGCTCGCGAGGGCCTGCGCACACCGGTACCCGGCCTCCTATTGTCCAAAGTGGACACCAGTGAGCCGCACCACTCGCTCACCGAACCGCTGTTCGTCGTCATGGCCCAGGGCGGCAAGCGGCTGCTGCTCGGCGACCGCGTCCACGAGTACCGAGCCGGGCAGTACCTGCTGGTCAGCACCGACCTGCCGGTCACCGGCCACTTCGTCGGCGCGACCCCGCGCACCCCGGCTCTCGGTCTCGGCCTGACCCTCCGCCCGGCGGCGATCGCCCCGCTGCTGCTGGAAGCCCCGCCCGGCCGCTCGTCCCGCACCCTCCCGGAATCCCCGATCGCGACCGGCGACGCGACTCCCGAACTGCTCGACGCGGCGCTGCGGCTGCTGCGGCTGCTGGACCACCCCGCCGACGCACCGGTGCTCGCGCCGCTGATCGAGCGCGAGATCCTCTGGCGCCTGCTGACCGGCCCGCACGGCGCCCTGGTGCGCCAGATCGGCCTGGCCGACAGCGGTCTGTCCCACGTCAGCCGGGCGATCCGGTGGATCAGGGACAACTACGCCGAGCCGATGCGGATCGAGGAACTGGCCCGGCTGAGCGACCTGAGCGCGTCGGCGTTCCACCGCCACTTCCGCGCGGTCACGGCGATGAGCCCGCTGCAGTTCCAGAAGCGCATCCGCCTGCAGGAGGCCCGTTCGCTGCTCCTGGCGGACAGCGGCGACGTCGCGGGGGTGGGCCACCTCGTGGGTTACGACAGCCCGTCGCAGTTCAACCGCGAGTACCGCCGCCTGTTCGGCGCCCCACCGGGCCAGGACGCGGCCCGGCTGCGCGAGGCCGCCGCGCCCGCGGGACCCCAGCTGCCCTGAGAGCCGATCCGTTCAAGACCCGCACCCCCGCCAGGTGCGACGCTGGCCGCATGCCTGTGAACCTTTCCGCGGCCGCGTCGTTCATGGCGACGCACGCCCGCCTCCTCGACCGCCGCCGCTTCGAGCTGCTGAGCGGCCAGACCGATGTCAGTGCCGTGCTGGCCGCCGTCGACGGGTACCGCAACCCCGACGGCGGCTACGGCTGGGGTCTCGAGCCGGATCTGCGCGCACCCGAGAGCCAGCCCGGCGGTGCGCTGCACGCCTTCGAGGTCTTCGAGGACATCGCGCCCGCCACGTCCCCCCACGCGGCGAAGCTGTGCGACTGGCTGGCGTCGGTCTCGCTGCCGGACGGCGGCCTGCCCTTCGCCGTGCCCGTGGCGGACCCGGCGGGCTGCGCGCCGTTCTGGGCACAGGCCGATCCGGCCGTCGCCACCCTGCAGAGCACCGCGTTCACCGCCGGCGTGGCCCTGCGCGTCGCCCGCCACGACCGGGCGGTGCGCGAGCACCCGTGGCTGGCGGCCGCCACGCAGTACTGCTTCCGCGCCATCCGCGAGCTTTCCGCGGCGCCGCACGCGATCGAGTTGTCGTTCGCCGTGCAGTTCGCGGACGCGGCCCACGACCTCCACGCGGAGGCTCCGGGGCTGCTGGAGCACCTGGCCGCGTTCGTCCCGCCCGACGGCCTGGCCCCGGTGGCCGGCGGTTCCGACGGCGAGACCCTGCGCGCGCTGGACTTCGCGCCCCTGCCGGACCGCCCGGCCCGCGCGTTGTTCAAGGACGGCGTCATCGAGAACGAGCTGCGGCGGCTCGCCGGCGAACAGCGGGACGACGGCGGCTGGCGGGTGGATTTCGCGAACTATTCGCCCGCCGCGGAGCTCGAATGGCGGGGCTACGCGACCGTCCGCGCGGTGTCGGTGCTCCAGCGCAACGGCGTCGCCTGAAGATCTACACCAGCGACGACGGCGTTCACTCGGCCGTGGCACGTCGAGTCACGCGCGGTAAGCGGTTACATGCCTTTCGGTGGCCGAGGCCGAACCCGTACTGTTACTCCAGGTGCCCGGGCCGGAGGTGGAACATGTCGTCGCGCAACCCGTGGGGCTGGTTCGCTCGCTGGGCGGACTGGTTCGAGGAACGCGGCGTCTACGTGCCCGGCGAAGAGAGCCGCGCGGTCGACCCGATCCGGGATTTCGGCTGGCTGATGGCCGCGTGGGTGGCCGGCGTGGCGATCTTCATCCTGCTGTTCGCGCTCGCCGTTTAAGTGGCATGTGGGCAGTGATTGTCACGAGCGGTGCCGTTCCGGTCACGGATTGGCCACGGGGTGGCACCAGGTGCGCGACAACCCCCCGTCGCGCCTCGTAACCACGCGCGATCACGGCCAGAGTGGAGCGGGTTCGCCCGGCAATCCCCCGTTGCCGACGGCACCCCCGACCCGCCGACTGGAGTACCCGCGATGGCGCTCGCGCGCACGTGCAAGATCATGTTCACCTCAGGACTGCTCGGCCTGGCGGTGGCGTGCGGGGTCCCTTCGACGCAAGGCGGTACCGCGGCGCTGGGCGCCGCCGGCTCACCCGCGGGTGCGGGCGCCTCGGCCTCGCAGGCGGGCAACGATCTCAAGTTCGGCGCCGACCACAAGTTCGCCAGCGGCCTCACCATCTCGGTCGGCTCCCCGAAGTCGTTCCGGCCCAGCTCGTCGGCGTACCCGCAGAGCCCGCGCGGCGCGGCGTTCGACATCCAGCTGACGAACGAGGGCGCGACGACGTACAAGCTGTCGGGCCTCACGGTCACCGCGACGGCGTCGGGCACCGCGGTCAAGCAGGTCGTGGACACGACGCAGGGCTTCACCGGCATCACCGACGCGGGCAAGGACGTGCTGCCGGGGCGTTCGGTGCACATCACGCTGGCGTTCGCGGTACCGCGTGAGCAGGCGCAACTGCGGCTGCAGCTCCGCCCCAGCGCGACCGAACCCGCCGTGGTCACCTACTGCGGCCCCGCGTGACGTTAGGCTCGGCTCATGACCGAGCGTCTTTCCCCGGGTGACGAAGCCCCGGACTTCACCCTGCCCGACAGCGAGGGCAACGACGTCTCCCTGCACGACTTCCGCGGCGAGTCCGTGGTGGTCTACTTCTACCCGGCGGCGAGCACCCCGGGCTGCACGAAGCAGGCCTGCGACTTCCGCGACAACCTGGCCCAGCTGAACGACGCCGGCTACCGCGTGATCGGCATTTCCCCGGACACGCAGGCGAAGCTGGCGAAGTTCGCGGAGCACGAGAAGCTGACGTTCCCGATCCTGGGCGACCCGGAGAAGTCGGTCATCGAGGCGTGGGCCGCGTACGGCGAGAAGAAGAACTACGGCAAGACGTACATGGGCGTGATCCGGTCGACCTTCGTGGTCGACGCGGAGGGCAAGATCGCGCACGCCTGGTACAACGTCCGGGCGGCCGGCCACGTGGCGAAGCTGATCCGAGACCTCGGCCTGGCTTCCTGACGCCGAGTTCGCGGACGCCGCCGTCAGCCCTCCGCGAGTTCCCGCAGCGCCGGGAGCAGGGCCCGCAAAGCCCTGCCCCGGTGCGAAAGCGCGTCCTTCTCCGCCGGCTCCATCTCAGCCGACGTCCGCGACTCGCCATCCGGCTGGAAGATCGGGTCGTACCCGAACCCGTTCGTCCCCCGCCGAGCGCGGATCAAGCTCCCACGCCACTCACCGCGGACGACCGTCTCCTCACCCGAAGCCAGCACCAAAGCCGCCGCGCAGACGAACTGCGCCCCGCGCCGCTCGTCCGGAACATCGCCGAGCTGCCCCAGCACGAGGTCCAAATTGGCCTCGTCGTCGCCGTGTTTACCCGACCAGCGGGCCGAAAGCACGCCCGGCATCCCGTTCAACGCGTCGACAGCGAGCCCCGAGTCATCCGCGATCGCAGGCAACCCAGTAGCCGCAACAGCATCACGGGCCTTCGCGACAGCATTGCCCTCGAAGTCCGGAGCAGTCTCAGGCGCCTCAGGGAACGAGGGCACGTCAGCGAGACCGAGCACCTCGATCCCGGAGATCCCTTCAGCCTCAAGGATCCGCCGAAGCTCCCCCAGCTTCTTGGCGTTCCGAGTAGCCAGAAGCAGCTTCGTCACTTCGACCCCTTCTTCTTGTCCGGCCGCGGCTCCGGCAGCTCCCCGGGATACGGCAGCGCCAACGCCTCGTTCTGCATCCGGGTCAAATCGGCACACCCCGCCAGCGCGATGTCGAGCATCTTGTCCAAAGTGGACCGGGCGAAGGTCGCGCCCTCGCCGGTGCCCTGGACCTCGATCAGCGTGCCCGCGTCCGTCGCGACGACGTTCATGTCGACCTCGGCGCGCGAGTCCTCCTCGTACGGCAGGTCCAGCCGGACGCGGCCGTCGACCACGCCGACGCTCACCGCGGCCACCGAAGAGGACAGCGGCTGCGGGTCGTTGAGGCGGTTCGCCGCGCCCAGCCACGTGATCGCGTCCGCCAGCGCGACGTAGCCGCCGGTCACCGCCGCCGTGCGGGTGCCGCCGTCGGCCTGGATGACGTCGCAGTCGATGACGATCGTGTTCTCGCCCAGCGCCGCCAGGTCGATGCAGGCGCGCAGCGAGCGGCCGATCAGCCGGGAGATCTCGTGCGTGCGGCCGCCGATCCGGCCCTTCACCGACTCGCGGTCACCGCGGGTGTTGGTCGCGGACGGCAGCATCGCGTACTCGGCCGTCACCCAGCCGAGGCCGGAGCCGGCCCGCCAGCGCGGGACGCCTTCGGTGACGCTCGCCGCGCACAGCACCCGCGTGTTGCCGAATTCGATGAGTACCGAACCCGCCGGCCACTGCTGGAACCCCCGGGTGATCTTGATGTCACGGAGCTGGTCGTCGTTCCTGCCATCTTTTCGAGCCACGGGAGCACTCTAGGACCGCGCCGCTCACACGTCGTAGACGGCACCCTGCTTGACGACCTCGGCTCCGGCGAACTCCGCCGAGGCCTCCGCGAGAACCGCGCCCGCGTCGGTCCACGGCGCGATGTGCGTCAGCAGCAGCCGGCCGACCCCGGCTTCGCGGGCCAGCTCGCCGGCCTGCTTGCCGGACAGGTGCACGCCCACCGGCCGCTCCGCCGAATCCGTCCAGGACGCTTCCGCGAGCAGCAGGTCGACGCCGTCGGCGAGCTCGTTCAGCGCCGCGCACGGGCCGGTGTCGCCGGTGAACGCCAGGATCCGGCCGCCGTAGGAGATCCGGAGGCCGTACGCCGGGGTGGGGTGGTCGACCTCGACCGCGACGACGTCGAACGGCCCGATCCGGAACGGCTCCGGGCGCAGCGGGCGGAAGGCGTAGACGTCCGAGAGGTCGGTGCTGGCCCGCTCGGTCTCGTTGGGCGCGTACGCGTTCGCCAGCCGCGTCGGCGCGTCCGGCGGCGCGTAGAGCGGCAGCAGGCGCGGCCGGGCGGGGTACGGCGGCGCCGGGTGGTAGCGCCGCAGGACGGTGAGTGCGCTGACGTCGGCGCAGTGGTCGGGATGCAGGTGCGTGAGCACCAGCGCGTCGAGGTCGAACGGGTCGGCCACGGCCTGCAGCTGTGCCAGCGTGCCGTTGCCGAGTTCGAGGCCGAGCAGGAAGCCCTCGGCCTCGACCAGGTATCCGGACGCGGCCGCGTTCGGCCCGGGGATGCTGCCGGAGCACCCGAGGATGGTCAGTCGCACTTCGACACCCTAAGCGCCCGCCGCGCCGATCACGCGGTGGTGGGAGCGAGGACACCCGGGGCGAAGCCCATGAACCGCTGGGCGAGCCGGGCGAACGGCTCGGCCGAACCGGTGGCCACGAACTCGTGCCGCGGCGGGGTGTCCCGGGTGGTCAGCAGGTCTAGTTCGGTGAGCACGCGGACGAGGTCCTTCGCGGTCTCGTCGGCACTCGAAACCAGCGTGACCTCCTGGCCCATCACGATCTGCAGCACGCCCTGCAGCAGCGGGTAGTGCGTGCAGCCGAGCACGAGCGTGTCGACCTGCGCGTCGAGCAGCGGCTCCAGGTAGCCCTGCGCGAGCCCGAGCACCTGGCGGCCGGAGGTGATGCCGCGTTCGACGAAGTCCACGAACCGCGGGCAGGCGACGCTGGTGAGCGTGATGGCGGGCGCCGCGGCGAACGCGTCCTCGTAGGCCCGCGACCGCACGGTGCCCTCGGTGCCGATGACGCCGACGCGGCCGGTGTGCGTCGCGACGACGGCACGGCGCGCGGCGGGCAGCACAACCTCGATCACCGGGACGTCGTAGCGCTCGCGGGCGTCGCGCAGGCAGGCCGCGGACGCGGTGTTGCAGGCGATCACCAAGGCCTTCACGCCGCTCTCGACGAGCTCGTCCAGCGCCGCGAGCGCGTAGCTGCGCGCGGTCGCGATCGGGAGCGGGCCGTACGGGTTGTGCGCCGTGTCGCCGACGTAGCGGAGCTGCTCGGCGGGAAGCTGCTCGAGGATCGTCCGCGCGACCGTCAGCCCGCCGACGCCGGAATCGAACACGCCGATCGGGGCATCAGCGGGCGGAGACGTCACGCTTCGAGGCTACCTGCTGCCGCCGGGACGGCCTTGCGCGACCGGCGGCTGGTCAGCCAGGCGGCGAGGACGCCGGCGAGCGCGCCGAACACGTGGCCCTGCCAGGAGACGCCGGGGTTGCCCGGCAGCAGCCCGGCCAGCATGCCGCTCCACACGCCGAGCAGGACGACGGCGACGAGGATCTGCCCGGCCGCGCGGTTGAAGATGCCGCGGACCAGCAGGTAGGCGAGCCAGCCGAAGGCCAGCCCGGACGCGCCGACGGTGACCGCGTTCGCCGGCCCGATCAGCCACACGCCGAGCCCGGACACCACCCAGATGATGGCCGTGACCAGTGCGAACCGGCCGATCCCGGCGGCCATCGCGAGGAAGGAGAACACCAGCACCGGCACGGTGTTGGCGAACAGGTGCGACCAGCCGGCGTGCAGCACCGGCGCGAACAGCACGCCGTCCAGCCCGGACAGCTCCCGGGAATGGATGCCGCCCTGGTCCAGGTCGCCGGGCAGGATCACGTCCACCAGCTCGACCAGGTAGAGCAGCAGGGTGAACGACAGCGCGACGAGCGCGGCCGCCTTCGGTCGCGGCGGCAGCACGCGCTTGGCGGCGTCGGTTTCCGGGGCGGGGATCGGTGTGCTCACGGTTCGAGGCTACGTCCGGGTCAGGCGCCCGCGCCTCGGGTGAAATCCCTGATCCGGCGGCAACCCGGCCCGGCCCGAGCGCCCCAATGTGGCCTTCGGTGCGTCAGACGCACCCAAGGCGGCCTTCGGTGCGTCAGACGCAACCAAGGCCACATTGGGGCGCTTCAGTCCGTGCCCCCGCCCGGCACGCGATCCGGCGGTTTTGTCGGTGCCCGCCGCTAGCGTGGCCGGCATGGACGTCACCGGTTACCTCGCGCGGCTCGGCCTCGATCCCGAGCCGCCGAGCCTCGCCGCGCTGCGGCGGCTGCACGCGGCGCACGTCGAACGCGTGCCCTACGAAGCCCTGGAAGTCCAGCTCGGGCGGCCGACCCCGCTCGACCCGGCGGCTTCGCTGGCGCGGATCCTGCAGGGCCGCGGCGGGTACTGCTACCACCTCAACGGCGCTTTTTCGGCGTTGCTGCGCGCGCTCGGCTACCAGGTCACGCGGCACCTCGGCGGGGTGCAGGGCAGCGCGGCGGACGCGCCGAACGTCGACCGCAACCACCTGGCGCTGACCGTCACCGGGCTGCCGGACGCCCCGGGCAGCACGTGGCTCGCCGACACCGGGCTCGGCGACGGCCCGCACGAGCCGCTCCCCCTCCGGGAAGGCACCTACGTGCAGGGCCCGCACACCTACCGGCTGCGGCCGTCGGAGGTGGCGCCGGGCGGCTGGCGGTTCGAGCACGACCCCGCGGGCAGCTTCACCGGCATGGATTTCGCCCCCGGGCCCGCGGAGCTGGCCGACTTCGAGGAGAAGCACGCCTGGCTGTCGACCGCTCCGGAGTCCGGCTTCGTGCGGGTCTGCGCGTTGCTGCGTCGGGACGCGACCGGCGTCGACACGCTGCGCGCCCTGACGCTGAACCGCCACGGCGCCCGGGAGGTGATCGGGTCACCCGGCGACTGGTGGGCGGCCGCCGCGGACGTGTTCGGCATCCGGCCGGCGCTGTTCACCGACGCCGAGCGCGAGCGGGTGTGGCGGCAGTGCGCCGCCCAGCACGAAGCTCACGTCGGCGGCACGGGCAGCGAGGTGGTGCCCAGCGCGTAGTCCACCGCCGCTTCGGCGTGCAGGCGGGTCGTGGGGAAGGTCGGCACGGGGGCGTCCTCGGGCCCGACCAGCAGCTCGATCTCCGTGCAGCCGTAGATGACGCCCTCGGCACCGGCTTCGACGAGCCGCGCGATCACCCCGCGGTAGGCCTCGCGGGAGGCGGGCTCGACGACCCCGAGCACCAGCTCGTCGTAGATCACCCGGTGCACGAGTTCGCGGTCTTCGGCCGGCGGCACGAGCACGTCGAGGCCGTGCGCGGCGAGGCGCTCGCGGTAGAACGGCTGTCCCATGGTGAACCCCGTGCCGAGCAGGCCGACCCGGTGGATCCCGGCGGCCCGCACGGCCGCGGCGGTGGCGTCGGCGAGGTGCAGCAGCGGGATGCCGAGGCCGTCCTCGAGCCGGTCGGCGACCTTGTGCATGGTGTTGGTGCAGAGCACGACGAAGTCGGCACCGGCCGCTTCGAGGGCCTTGGCGGCGCGGTTCAGCTCGGCGCCGGCGTCGTCCCAGCGGCCGCCGGCCTGCATGCGCTCGATCTCGGCGAAGTCGACGGAGTAGAGCACGGTGTGCGCCGAGTGGAACCCGCCGAGGACGGCCTTCACCCGTTCGTTCACAAGCCGGTAGTACTGGGCGGAAGATTCCCAGCTCATCCCGCCGAGCAGCCCGATGACCTTCATGCTGACAGCATGCCCGAACTGCGCACGGCGTTTGCCGGGGTCTCGAACGTGCTGGTCACCGACGGTGCTTCGGCGGTGCTGGTCGACGGCTTCTTCTCGCGGCCGTCCCTGCTCAAGATGGCGACGCGGGTGGCCCCGGACCGCGACCGGATCGACGAAGCCCTGGGCCGGCTCGGCGTCACGGAACTGGACGCCGTCCTGGTCGCGCATTCGCACGTGGACCACGCCCTGGACGCCCCCGTGGTCGCGAAGCTGACCGGGGCCACGCTGGCCGGCTCGCCGTCGACGCGGAAGATCCAGGAGGGCTACGACCTGGCGGCCGAGCCGTTCGAGGAGCTGGTCCCCGGCAAGCCCGTGGAGTTCGGCGCGTTCACCGTGACCCCCGTCGACGCCCGCCACAGCGACGGCGACCGGGTGCCCGGTGAGATCACCGAGCCGGTCCGGCTGCCGGCGAAGGCCAAGGCGTTCAAGACCGGCCGGTGCTACTCGTTCCACATCGCCCACGCGGCGGGCACCGTCCTGGTCCACGCGTCGGCGAACTTCGTGCCCGGCGCGCTGGCCGGCTTCGCCGCGGACGTCGTCTACCTCGGCATCGGCGCGGCGGGGAAGAAGAGCGAACAGTGGCGGGAGGAGTACTGGCGGGAGACCGTCGGCGCGGTCGGCGCCCGGACCGTCCGGCCGGTGCACTGGGACGCCTTCTGGCGGCCGCTGAGCAAGCCGCTCAAGCTCCTGCCCAAGGTCTTCGACGACCTGGACAGGACGATGGCCACCTTCGAGCGGCTGGCCGAGGCCGACGGCGTCGGCCTCGCCCTGCCCGAACTCTGGAAAGCGGAGTAGCTCAGGCCCAGAGCTGCCCGTCGAGCCGCTCCGCCGCTTCGTCGAGCGAACCGGCGTACGCACCCGTCGACAGGTACTTCCACCCGGCGTCGGCCACGACGAAGGCGACGTCGGCCGTTTCGCCGCGAGCCGCGGCCTTCTCGGCGACGGCCAGCGCGGCGTGCAGCACCGCGCCCGTCGAGATGCCGGCGAAGATGCCTTCATGCTCCAGCAGCTCACGCGTGCGGCGAAGCGCGTCGTACGCGCCGACCGAGTACCGCCCGTTCAGCACGCTGGGGTCGTACAGCTCCGGCACAAACCCCTCGTCGAGGTTGCGCAGGCCGTACACCAGCTCGCCGTAGCGCGGTTCGGCCGCGATGATCTGGACGTCCGGCTTGGCCTCGTGCAGGTAGCGCCCGCAGCCGACCAGCGTGCCGGTCGTGCCGAGGCCACCGACGAAGTGCGTCAGCGTCGGCAGGTCCTTGAGCAGCTCGGGACCGGTGCCGTGGTAGTGCGCGTCGGCGTTGGCCGGGTTGCCGTACTGGTAGAGCATCACCCAGTCCGGGTTGTCCTCGGCCAGTTCCTTCGCCCGCCGGACGGCCTCGTTCGAGCCGCCCGCGGCGGGCGAGAAGACGATCCGCGCGCCGTAGGCCTGCAGCAGCTGCTTGCGCTCGGTCGAGGTGTTCTCCGGCATGACGCAGACGAGCCCGTAGCCCTTGAGCTTGGCGGCCATGGCCAGCGCGATGCCGGTGTTGCCCGACGTCGGCTCCAGGATCGTGGAGCCGCGCCGGAGCTTGCCTTCGCGCTCGGCGGCTTCGATCATGGCCAGCGCGGGGCGGTCCTTGATCGAGCCGGTCGGGTTGCGGTCCTCCAGCTTCGCCCACAGGCGCACGTCGTGCGTCGGCGAGAGCCGGGGCAGCCCGACCAGCGGGGTGCCGCCGAGTGCGTCGAGCAGGGACTCGAAGCGAGCCATCGATCAGCCACCGGCCACGGCGGGGAGGATGGTCAGGGTGTCGCCGTCCTTGACCTCGGCCTCGAGGCCACCGGAGAAGCGCACGTCCTCGTCGTTGACGTAGACGTTGATGAAGCGGTGCAGCTTCTCCTCCTTGACCAGGCGCGCCTTGATGCCGGCGTGCCGGGACTCGACGTCGTCGATGATCTCGAGCACGGTCGCGCCCTTCGCCTCGACGGACTTCTCGCCGCCGGTGTGGGTGCGCAGGATCGTCGGGATGGAGACGGTCACGGCCATGGGTTCTTACCTCCGGTGGTTTCCTAGACGCAGACGCACTCGGCGCGGCGCTTTATTCCGGTCGTCAGTCGATGATCTCGACCGGCTCCTCGGTGATCTCGGCGTCCACGATCCGGTACGACCGGAACTCGTGCACTTCGGGGTCGCGGGTGGAGACGAGCACGTAGTGCGCGTCCGGCTCGGCCGCGATGTTCGCGTCGGTCCGCGACGGGTACGCCTCGGTCGCCGTGTGCGAGTGGTAGATGACCACCGGCGCCTCGTCGTTCGCGTCCAGCTCGCGGTAGAGCTTCAGCAGGTCGGCGGAGTCGAATTCGTAGAACGTCGGCGAGCGCGCCGCGTTCAGCATGGGGATGAAGCGCTCGGGCGAGTCGGAGCCCTCGGGCCCGGCGATCACCCCGCACGCCTCGTCGGGGTGGTCACGGCGGGCGTGGGCGACGATCTCGTCGACGAGTTCACGGCGAATCCGGAGCACATCGACATCTTAGGTCGTGGACACAAGCGATCCATATCCTGAGATGCTGTGCCGGAGAGCACACTGGGGACATGCCGATGCCGTCGATCGCCCGCGAGCGCTGCCGGAAGTTCCTCCGGGACGGCGAGCGGATCCAGTACCTCATCCCCGGGATCTCGCTGTACGTCAACGGCGTCCGCACGCGGGCCGCCTTCTTCGTCGTGGTCACCGACCGCAGCATCACCGTTCTCTACGGCGGCCGCTTCCGGCGCTACACGCCGAAGGCCGTCTACGACCGGCTCTCCCGGCGCACCGAGATCGGGCCGGTCGAGGTCCACCCGTCGCTCGGCCCGGTGCTCACCGTCGCCGAACTGCACCTGGAGATCGACGAGGAGTACGTCAGCGCCGTCCGCGCGGCCAACCTCGAAGGCGCCCGCGACCTGCCGCCGGACCCGCTCCCGGACCTCTGACTCAGCCGAACGCCTCGGGCCACACGTCCCGGTAGGCCGGCACTCCGCCCGCGGCCGTCGCCGCCAGCAGGCCGCGCACCATCGCCCGCGCGAACACCCGCGCCGCCGCCGAGCACAGCGCGTCCAGCGCCACCGGGCGCGCCGCCGCGCCGAACGGGCCGCTCGCGTCCGGGAGCTCACGCTCGCCCGTGGCCAGCGCGAACACCGTGTCGCCGTCGAACATCGTGTGCGCCGGGCGCACCGCGCGCGCCAGCCCGTCCTGGGCCGCGACCGCGATCCGCCGCGCCTCGGCCTTCGACAGCGCCGCGTCGACCGCGACCACGCCGATCGTCGTGTTCAGGTCGGTCCGCTTCGAGGGCAGTGAGGCGGCCCGCGAAGGCCACGTCACGCCGAAGTCCCCGTGGTCGGCCGCGTACGCCCGCCCGGTCGAGAGATCCACGGCCTCGCCGGCCGCGTTGACCGCCGCCAGCGCCCCGACGGTGAACCCGTTGACGACCTCGCTCGCCGACCCGATCCCGCCCTTCAGCGACCCCACGGCCGCCCCCGCGCCCGCGCCGACCGTGCCTTCCGCGAACGAGGCGGACGCCGCCGCACAGGCTTCGTACCCGAAAGACGCGTCGGGCCGGTTGCACCAGTCGCTGCGCGGCAGGTCGAACAGCACGGCCGCGGGCACGATCGGCACCACCTCGTGCGGCTGCGCGCCGACCGGGAAGCCCAGGTTCCGTTCCGAAAGCCACCGCATCACGCCGTCCGCCGCGGCCAGGCCGTACGCCGACCCGCCCGACAGGCAAACCGCGTTGACCCGCTGCACCAGGTTCTCCGGCTCCAGCAGGTTCGTCTCCCGCGTGCCGGGCGCGCCCCCGCGCTGGTCGACGGCCCCGACCGCGCCGCCGGGGACCAGCACCACCGTCGTCCCGGTGGCCCAGCCGTCGCCGACCCGCTCGTGGTGCCCGACCAGCACGCCGGGGACGTCGGTGATCATCCGGTCAGCGCCTGGATCAGCGTCTCCTGCACCCAGGTCAGCCAGTGGTAGACGCCCAGGTGCGGCGCCCGCGGGTCGTCCTCGGGCAGCTCGTCGGGCATGTCTTCGGTGACGTCGAGGGCGGTGCCCAGCGCCAGCCGGACGTCGTTGAGCGCGCCCAACCAGGCGTCGGCCTGCTCCTCGGTGAGCCGGACCTGGCCGCCGTCGCGGGGCAGCGTGTCGAGCACGGTCTTCGCCACGCCGACCTTGATGTCCAGCAGCTCCGGCTCGTGCAGCGAGCGCATCGCCGAGGCGGAGTCGAGGTCCTCGCGGGTCGGGTTGTCCGGGTCGAGCTTGTGGAAGTCCGGGAGCAGCCGCGAGAGCACCGGGTCGTCCGGGGACTCGGTGGGCCCGGTCCGGATGCCGGTCAGCTCGGCGAGCTCGTCCTGCGGCGCCTCCTCGGCCCGCGCGGTGAGCATGTCCTCGAGCTGGCTGACCAGCCCGCGCAGGACGGCCGCCTCCTGCTGCTCGAACCCCGCGTGGATGACCGCGCCCTTGCGCCGCCAGCCGTTCACGAGGTCTGCTCCATGGTGGCCCACAGGCCGGCCGCGTGGAGTTTCGCCACGTCCGTCTCCACCTTCTCCTTGCTGCCGGACGACACGATCGCCTTGCCCTTGTGGTGCACGTCGAGCATCAGCTTGGTGGCGTGGTCGCGGCTGTAGCCGAACAGCTTCTGGAAGACGTACGTCACGTACGACATCAGGTTCACCGGGTCGTTCCAGACCACGGTCCGCCAGGGGGTGTCCGACTCGGCTACTTCGGCACCGGCCGGTTCGACCTGCGTCTGTTCGGATGCGACAGGCGTGGACATGCACCCCATGGTGTCACGGGGGTCACGGGGTACGCCGCGCCAGGTCCGGCCATGTGGGTGAATAGGCTTACCCCATGGGTTCACCGGAACCGGCCACGGCCAGCACTGCGCTGCTCACCGACCACTACGAGCTGACCATGCTGGGCAGCGCGCTCGCCGACGGAACGGCGGAGCGGCCCTGCGTGTTCGAGGTGTTCGCCCGGCGATTGCCGGACGGCCGGCGCTACGGCGTCGTCGCGGGCACCGCGCGCGTGCTCGACGCCATCGCGGACTTCCGCTTCACCGACGCCGAACTGGCGCAGCTGGAAGCGACCGCGGTCGTCGACGACGCGACGCTGTCCTGGCTCGCCGACTACGAATTCTCGGGTGACCTCGACGGGTACGCCGAGGGCGAGCTGTACTTCCCGGGCTCGCCGATCCTGACCGTCACCGGCTCGTTCGCCGAATGCGTGCTGCTCGAGACGTTGGTGCTGTCGATCCTCAACCACGACAGCGCGATCGCGTCGGCGGCGGCCCGGATGTCCGGCGCCGCGCACGGCCGCCCGATCATCGAGATGGGCGGCCGCCGGACGCACGAGTACGCCGCCGTCGCGGCCGCGCGCGCCGCCTACCTGGCCGGCTTCGCAACGACGTCCAACCTCGAAGCGGGCCGCCGCTACGGCATCCCGACGCGGGGCACCGTCGCGCACGCCTTCATGCTGCTGCACGACAGCGAAGAAGCGGCGTTCCGCGCGCAGGTCGAGAAGATGGGCGCGGACACGACACTGCTGGTCGACACCTACGACATCACCGCCGGCATCGAGACCGCGGTCCGCGTCGCCGGGCCGGAGCTCGGCGCGATCCGGATCGACTCCGGCGACGTCGGCCCGCTCGCCCGCCGGGCCCGGGAGCAGCTGGACTCCCTCGGCGCGAAGGACACCCGGATCGTCGTGTCCGGCGACCTCGACGAGCACGCCATCGCGGCGCTGCGCGCGGAGCCGGTGGACGCGTACGGCGTCGGGACCTCGGTGGTCACCGGGTCCGGCGCGCCGACCGCCGGCATGGTCTACAAGCTGGTCGAGGTGGACGGCAAGCCGGTCGCCAAGCGCAGCGCGCACAAGGAGTCCCGCGGCGGCCGCAAGTCCGCGCTGCGGCGCCACCGCGGCACCGGTACCGCGGTCGAGGAGGTCGTCTGGACCACGGCGGGCCCCGCGCCGGCCGCGGAGGCCAACGACCGGCCGCTGCAGATCCCGCTGATCCGCGCTGGCCGCGCGGAGGCGGATCTGCCTACGCTCGACGACGCCAGGCAACGGCTGCGCCGCGGCCTGGTCAGCCTGCCGTGGGAGGGCCTCAAGCTCTCGCACGGCGAGCCCGCTATCCCGACGCTGTTCTTCTGATCGGAGTTCGACCATGGGTACCGCGCTGATCGTGGTGGACGTGCAGAACGACTTCTGCGAAGGGGGTTCGCTCGGCCTGCCGGGCGGGGCCGCCGCCGCGGCCGGCATCTCGAAGCAGGCCGCCGAAGGGGGCTACAGCCACGTGGTGGCCACCAGGGACAACCACATCGACCCGGGCGACCACTTCAGCGAGACGCCGGACTTCAAGGACAGCTGGCCGGTGCACTGCGTCGCCGGCACGCCGGGTGCGTCGTTCCACCCCGCGCTCGACGTCGTCCCGATCACCGAGGTCTTTTCGAAGGGCGAGTACAGCGCCGCGTACTCCGGCTTCGAGGGCGCGGCCCGCGACGGGAAGTCCCTGGAAGCGTGGCTGCGCGAACACGACGTCACCGACGTCGACGTCGTCGGCATCGCGACGGACTTCTGCGTCCGCGCGACGGCGCTCGACGCGGCGAAGGCGGGCTTCGGGGTGCGGGTGCTGCTGGACCTGACGGTCGGTGGCTCGCAGCCGACGGTCGACGCGACGCTGAAGGACTTCGACGAGGCGGGCATCGCCTACACCGGCACCGCCGCCGTGCCGCCGGCCTCGTGAGGGACCTCCGGGCGGTACTGGCCGAACACCGGCTCGTCGCGATCCTGCGGGCCTCGGACGCGTCTCGGTTCGCCGACGCGGCGATGGTGCTGCACGCGGCGGGCGTCCGCCTGCTCGAAGCGACGCTGACGACACCGGGCGCGCCCGCGGCGATCACCGCGCTGCGCCTGGCCCTCGGCGAAGACGCGCTGATCGGCGCGGGCAGCGTCCGCGAACCGTCCGATGTGGACACCGCGGTCGACGCGGGCGCGGCGTACCTGATCACCCCGACGGTCAACCCCGCGGTGCTGGAGCGCGCCGCGGAGCTGGACACGCCGGTGGTCTGCGGCGCGCTCACGCCGACCGAGATCGACCAGGCGTGGCGCCTCGGCGCGGCCGCGGTGAAGGTGTTCCCGATCGCGGCCGCCGGCGGCGTCGCGTACCTGCGCGCGGTCCGCGCCCCGCTGCCGGACGTCCCGCTGGTCCCGACCGGCGGCGTCCACCTGGCCGACGTCGAGGGCTACCTGCGCTCGGGCGCGATCGCCGTCGCGGCGGCGACACCCCTGCTGGGCGACGCGCTGTCGTCCGGCGGCAGCCTCCCGGACCTGGCCACCCGCGCGGGCGAGTTCGTCGCGGCCGCGAGCCGCTTCACGACCGTCTGAGGCGCCGCTTTCACGTGAAAGCTACGCTTTGCGCCGCAAAGCGGCACTTTCACGTGAAAGTGCCGCGCTACTTCTTGCCGAAGGGGTCGCAGGCGGCCGTGCCCAGGTAGATGTCGCCGCTGGCCGGGCCGCCCTGCGGGAACAGCCGGATGTGCACCGCGTGCGTCACCAGGCTGCCGTCCGGCGGCTGCGGCGTCACGGTCTCGTTGAGGACCACCGTCGCCAGCGCGGTCCCCGCGGCCCCGCCGGGGATGACGACCCGGTGGTTCGGCGGGATCTCCGCGGGCACGGTGATCCCTTCGACGGCGCCGATCGACACCTCGCCGCCGCTGCCGTTCTCGCTCGTCGCGCACTTCGCCGAGAAGGTGCGCACGGTGATCACCGGACCGCCGTAGCGCTTGAGCACGGTCGCCGCGAACCGGTGCCCGGACGCCTGCGCGACGGAGACGCCCCCGGAGCGCCCGCAGCCGGACTCGCCCATCCCGAACGCCGCGACGTCGCCCGTCGCGCCGCCCGACGTCTGCGCGCTGTAGGGCCCGTCCGCGGTGCATTTCGCCAGCTCACCGGTGACGACGTGCTCGTTGTCGAGCATTACGTCCAGCGAGCCCGAAGACGCCCATCCGGTGGACGTCCCGGGTGCCGCGGCGGCCAGGAGCGGCACGCTCAGCGTTGTCACCGCCAGCAACCGGAATGTCCTCTTCCTGGCGGTTCGCATGCACTGGCCTCCACGGTCGTCGTGACAGTTCGTAGTTACCCACTACGTCATCGGCAGCCCGGCCGCCGTCCCTGATCGGGTCCACCCGGACGAGTGGCCGGTGAGGAACGCAACTTCGCGGGTTTTGCCGCGGTAACGAGCGTTAACCTCGATCTACCGCACACCCAGGGAGGTTTCGTGTCTTCGCTGTCCTTCGCCGGCAAGCGGCCCGTGCTGGCCGACCTCGTCCCCGGCTCGCTCGTCCGGGACATCGCGCTGGTCGCCGGCGGTGCCGTGCTCACCGGCGCCGCCGCGCAGCTGACCATCCCGGTCCCGGGCAGCCCGGTGCCGATGACCGGCCAGACGTTCGCCGCGCTGCTCGTCGGCGCGTCGCTGGGCATGTCGCGCGGCGCCGCGTCGATGCTGGTGTACCTGCTGGTCGGCGCCGTCGGCGTGCCGTGGTTCCAGCACGGCACCGCGGGCCTGTCCGGCGCGAGCGCGGGCTACATCGTCGGGTTCGTCTTCGCCGGCGCGCTGGTCGGCGCGCTCGCCGGCCGCGGCGGCGACCGGACGCCGGTGCGCACCGCGGGCACCATGGTGCTCGGCAACATCGTGATCTACGCGTTCGGCGTGCCGTGGCTGATGGCGTCGACCGGGTTCGACCTGTCGACGGCGTTCGCCAAGGGCGTCACGCCGTTCCTGGTCGGGGACGCGATCAAGATCGTCGTCGCGGCGGGTCTGCTGCCGCTGACCTGGAAGCTCGTCTCAGGCCGCGAGCAGGACTGACACCCTCGGTGATCCGGCGCGAGCGGCCCGTTCGCGCCGGATCACCGATCCTGTCGGTCCCGGCGGCTAATGTGTGTCGCTGTGCCCGCCCGAACTGATTTCCCCGGCGTCCTCGAACTCCTCACCCACGCGGTGGAGTCCGTGGGCGGTGCCGAACGCCCAGGGCAGGTCGAAATGGCGGACGCCGTCGGCCGCGCCATCCGCACCGGCGAGCACCTGGCCGTGCAGGCGGGCACCGGCACCGGCAAGTCGCTGGCCTACCTCGTCCCCGCGATCCGCCACGCCGTCCAGAAGGAAGCCACGGTCGTCGTCTCGACGGCGACCATCGCGCTGCAGCGCCAGCTGGTCGACCGCGACCTCCCGCGCCTGGCGAAGGCGCTGAAGAAGCCGCTGGGCCGCGAACCGACCTTCGCGATCCTCAAGGGCCGCCGCAACTACATGTGCCTGCACCGGCTGGATTCCGGCGCGCCGGACGAGCCGGAGGACGCCCAGCTCTTCGACCCGTTCGCGGTGTCGCGGCTGGGCAAGGAGGTCACGCGGCTGCGGGAGTGGGCGTCGGACACCGAAACCGGCGACCGCGACGAGCTCGTCCCCGGCGTCACCGACCAGGCGTGGCGCCAGGTTTCGGTGACGGCGAAGGAATGTCTCGGCGCTTCGCGCTGCCCGATCGGCACGGACTGCTTCGCCGAGAAGGCCCGCGCCGAGGCCGGCCGCGCCGACGTCATCGTGACCAACCACGCGCTGCTGGCGATCGACGCGCTGCAGGGCTACCAGGTGCTGCCGGATCACGACGTGGTGATCATCGACGAGGCCCACGACCTGGTCGACCGGGTCACTTCGGTCGCCACCGGCGAGCTGACCAGCGCGATGTGCGCGTCGGCCGCGCGCCGCTGCGGCAAGCTGATCGACGCCGACGTCGCCGACCGCCTGCTGGAGGCGGGTGACGGGCTGGCGCTGATCGTGGACGACCTGCCCGCGGGCCGGCTGGACGAGCTGCCGAGGCCGCTCCAGGGCGCGATCCCGGCGGTCCGCGACGCCGCGCACGCGTGCATCACCGCGCTGGGCTCCGACCGCAAGGAGGACGTCGAGGGCGCGACGGCGCGCAAGCTGGCGCGGTCGCTGCTCGACGAGGTGCACGACACCGCCGTCCGGCTCCTGGAGGCGTTCGACGACGACCAGGCGCACCAGCGCGACGTCGTCTGGCTGTCCGGCGACAAGTTCTCCTCGAACCCGCGCCCGCCGGCGCTGAAGGTGGCGCCGCTCGGCGTCGCCGGCCTGCTGCGCGAGCGCGTGTTCAACCAGCACACGACGATCCTGACCTCGGCGACGCTCACCCTCGGCGGCACGTTCGACACCATGGCGCGCCAATGGGGTCTGCCGCCGGCCGCGGCCCGCGTCGAGCAGGCGCCGGGCGCCGCGACGGAGAAGGAAGCGCCGTCGGACGCCGACACCGGCCCGAAGTGGACCGGGCTGGACGTCGGCTCGCCGTTCGACCACAAGCGCAATGGCATCCTCTACCTGGCCAAGCACCTGCCGCCGCCGGGCCGCGACGGCCTCGCTTCGTCCACAATGGACGAGCTGGCCGAGCTGATCGAGTCCGCGGGCGGGCGCACGCTGGGGCTGTTCTCCTCGATGCGGGCGGCCAAGCAGGCCACCGAGGAGATGCGCGAGCGGCTCGACTTCCCGATCCTCTGCCAGGGCGAGGACGCGACGTCGCTGCTGGTCCAGAAGTTCTCCGAGGACGTCCGCACGTGCCTGTTCGGCACGCTCAGCCTGTGGCAGGGCGTGGACGTGCCGGGGCCGTCGCTGCAGCTCGTGGTCGTCGACCGGATCCCGTTCCCGCGCCCGGACGACCCGGTGTCCTCGGCCCGCCAGCGCGCGGTGGAAGCCCGCGGCGGCAACGGGTTCCTCACCGTGGCGGCCACGCACGCGGCGCTGCTGCTGGCGCAGGGCACCGGCCGGCTGCACCGGTCGGTCACCGACCGCGGCGTGGTCGCGGTGCTGGATTCGCGGCTGGCGAACGCCCGCTACGGCGGATTCCTCCGTGCTTCACTGCCGCCGTTCTGGCCGACGATGGACCCGAAGGTGGTGCGCGAAGCATTGCGCCGGCTGGACGCAGCCGCGCCCGCGTGACGCGGTCCACAGCACCGACCGGTACGGTGAAGCAACCGAAGCAATAAAGGGAGCACCGGTTGACCCAGGATTCGTCCAGCGCACAGTCCCGGACCGTCAGTGTCGACGACACCGGCGTGCGGCGGCGCCTCGCGGACGGCAGCGAAGAAGCTGTCACGTGGGCTGGCCTGTCGTCGGTGATGGTCCGGGTGATCCCCGACGGCCCGTGGAACGAAGACGTGTTCTTCATGCTGGTCGGCACCGACGGCAAGGGCACCGCGGTCCCGAGCGGCGACCCGGCCGCCGACGCGTTGATCGAGCGCCTGCAGGCCCTGCCCGGCTTCGACAACGAGAAGTTCATCGAAGCCATGACGACCGACGCCGACCAGGCGTACGTCGTTTGGGAATCCAGCCAGAACTAAGCCCGCGGGAAGCTTTCCGTCACCGGGATGCCCTTCTTGAGGGTCCGGCTCACCGTGCACAGCCGCTCGATCGCGCGGTCCACCGCACCCGCCAGCGCCTCCCGCTGCTCCGCCGCCAATGTCGACACGTCGACGTCGAACGCGACGTGCACGGCGTCCAGTTCCGAAGCCCCTTCGCGCCGGTCCGCCGTCACGGTGACGCGGAACTTCGCGTCCTCGCCGACCCGCCGGGTGATCAGCTGTTCGGCGGTCACCGCGCTGCAGCCCGCGGCCGCGATCTGCAGCAGCTCGGCGGGCGAGAACGCCCCTTCGGTGCCGGCCCGGCCCAGCCGGACCTCCGCGCCCCGGTCGTTGCGCCCCACGAACGCGTGCTGCCCGTCGCGCTGAACTTCGAGTCCCATGCCCGCTCCAACCGGCTCAGTGAGCGGCTTGTTCCGGCGCCCATTGGGCGAGAACCGTGATCGTGCCCGGGTCGACCTCGGTGAACCCCGCGTCCCGCACGGCGATGACGCGGTCGCGCCGCCACGCGCCCTCCGGGTCGTCCCCGGGGTGCAGTTCCTTCCACTGCACGGGGCTCGCGGTGCGCACGGCGGTCCGGTAGCCCCGCTCGGCCCAGCCGGCCAGCGCGGCGTCGTCCAGCAGCGCGGCGAGGATCATCGTCGCGTGGCCGACCTGCGCGGACGCCTTGCCGACGGTCATCGGCACGTGCGGGTTGAGCAGCAGCAACGGCACCCCGTCCGGGACCGGGCCCGGCTCGTCGGGCGGCAGTTCGCTGCCCGAGATCTGCAGCCGCGCGACGTCCTTGGGCGTCTCGGTGACCAGGCCCGGGACGAGCGCCCGCGCCTGCGCGCCGTCGACCTCGACGGTGATGCCCGGCAGGTCCTGGACGGCCGCCCAGTGCGCGCCACGGGCCCGCCGCGCGACCTTCCGGATCCGGTTGTCGAGCCACGCGTGCATCGGCTCGGCCCACTCACCGCCCGGCCGGGCGCGCTCGTCGAGGCACACGGCCAGCGCGGCCGCCGCCGCGGCCTCCAGCAGGGGCGTGCGGCCCGGCGGCTCAGCCCGTTCGATGCGCAGGATGACCGGCATCGCGCGGACTTCCTCCGGGAGCTCGTCGGAGGTGTCCGACGTGTCTTCGGCCGGGAGCCCCAGCCAGAAGGCGTAGCGGGCGCCCAGGGGGTCGAGAACGCTGCTCACGGACGCATCAGCTCGAGACCGTCGGCGGCGTCGGCTGCTTCGACCTCGCCGCGGGTCAGCCCGAGGACGAACAGCACGGCGTCGAGGTAGGGGTGCGACAGCGCGGTGTCGGCCACCTCGCGCAGCGCGGGCTTGGCGTTGAACGCGACGCCCATGCCCGCCGCCGAAAGCATGTCGATGTCGTTGGCGCCGTCCCCGACCGCGACGCACTGCTCCAGCGGGATGTCGTACTCGCCCGCGACGCGGCGAAGCACCTTCGCCTTGCCGGCCCGGTCGACGACGTCGCCGATGACCTTCCCGGTGAGCTTGCCGTCCACGATCTCGAGCTCGTTCGCCGCCGAGAAGTCGAGGCCGAGTTCGTCCACCAGAGCACCGATGACCTGCGTGAACCCGCCGGACACCACACCGGTCTTGAACCCCATCCGCTTGAGCGTGCGGATCGTCGTGCGGGCGCCGGGGGTCAGCTCGATGGACGCGGCGACCTCGTCGATCGCCGTGGCGGGGAGGCCCTCCAGCAGCGCGACCCGGCGTTCCAGCGACTCCGTGAAGTTGAGTTCGCCGCGCATGGCCGCCTCGGTGATCTCGCGGATCTCCGGCTCGACCCCGGCGTGCGCGCCCAGCATCTCGATGACCTCACCCTGGATGAGGGTCGAGTCGACGTCGAAGACGACCAGCCGCTTCGCCCGCCGCGTGATCCCGGCCCGCTCGACGGCGATGTCGACCCCCGCCTCGACGGCGGCGTCGGCGAGCTCCGAACGCAGCGCGGTGTCGGCTTCGGGGGTGTCCTGGTCGACCGAGACGTACAGCTCCAGCCCGGTCACGGGGTAGTCGGCGACGCTGCGGATCGCGTCGATGTTGGCCCCCAGCGACGCCAGCCGGCGCGCGACCTCGGAGAAGCCCCGCGCGGTGACCGGACGACCGAGCACGACCAGCACGTGGGTGGAGTCGCGGCGGCCCAGCGCGAACGGGTCCTCCCCGATCGCCGACCCGATCTTGACGTCGACCTGCATGCCGACGGACGCCATCGCCTGCTCGACGTACTCCTGCAGGCCCTCCGGGTCGCGGTACACGCCGGCGAGCACGCCGAGCACGAGCTGCCCGCGGATCACGACCTGCTCGACGTCGAGGACGTCGACGTCGTGCCGGGTCAGCACGGCGAACAGCACGGACGAGACGCCCGGCTTGTCGGGGCCGGTCGTCGTGATCAGGACGGGGGTCTGGGTCACTGGTCATCCCTCGTTCGGCAACGCTGCACGGTCAGTCTGCCGGTCCGGGGTCGGACATAAGTAGAGCGCGTGCCCGGCTTCACAAAAGCCGGGCACGCGCTCACTCGATCAGGTACTTACTTGTCGCCCTGCTCGCTCGCGTTGTCGTTCGAGTGGTCCCCTGGGATCACCGCTTCGGTCAGCAGCTGCGACGGCGCCGCGTGGCTGTTGACCTTCTGCTTGCCGAAGAACCCGATCTCGCCCTCCTTGTGGAGACGCTCGATCATGTGCGGGTAGTGCAGCTCGAACGCGGGCCGCTCGGAGCGGATCCGGGGCAGCTCGGTGAAGTTGTGCCGCGGCGGCGGGCAGGACGTCGCCCACTCGAGCGAGTTGCCGTAGCCCCACGGGTCGTCCACCGTGACGATCTCGCCGTACCGGTAGCTCTTGAAGACGTTCCAGATGAACGGCAGCGTCGAGGCACCGAGGATGTACGCGCCGATCGTGGAGATCGTGTTCAGCGTCGTGAAGCCGTCGCTGGTCAGGTAGTCCGCGTAGCGCCGCGGCATGCCCTCGGCACCCAGCCAGTGCTGGACGAGGAACGTGCCGTGGAAGCCGATGAACGTGGTCCAGAAGTGCCACTTGCCGAGCTTCTCGTCCATCATCCGGCCGGTGATCTTCGGGAACCAGAAGTAGATGCCGGCGAAGGTGGCGAACACGATCGTGCCGTAGAGCACGTAGTGGAAGTGCGCGACGACGAAGTAGCTGTCCGACACGTGGAAGTCGATCGCCGGCGCGGCCAGCAGGATGCCGGTCAGGCCGCCGAAGAGGAACGTGACGATGAAGCCCATCGAGAAGATCATCGGCGTCTCGAAGGACAGCTGGCCCTTCCACATCGTGCCGATCCAGTTGAAGAACTTGATGCCGGTCGGGACGGCGATCAGGAACGTCATGAAGGAGAAGAACGGCAGGAGCACGGCGCCGGTGGCGTACATGTGGTGCGCCCACACCGCGACCGACAGCGCCGCGATGGCCAGCGTCGCCCAGACCAGGCTCTTGTAGCCGAACAGCGGCTTGCGGCTGAACACCGGGAAGATCTCCGACACGATCCCGAAGAACGGTAGCGCGACGATGTAGACCTCGGGATGGCCGAAGAACCAGAACAGGTGCTGCCAGAGGATCACGCCGCCGTTTTCGGGGTCGAACACGTGCGCCCCGAGGTGCCGGTCCGCCAGCAGGCCCATCAGCGCCGCGGTCAGGATCGGGAAGGCGAGCAGGATCAGGATCGACGTCACCAGGATGTTCCAGGTGAAGATCGGCATCCGGTACATCGTCATGCCGGGCGCGCGGAGGCAGACCACGGTGGTGACCATGTTGACCGCGCCGAGGATGGTGCCGAGACCGGAGACCACCAGGCCGGAGATCCACAGGTCCGCGCCGACACCCGGCGAGTGGATCGCGTCCGACAGCGGGGTGTAGGCGAACCAGCCGAAGTCGGCGGCGCCACCCGGGGTCAGGAAGCCCGACAGCACGATCAGGCCGCCGAAGAGGTACAGCCAGTACGAGAACGCGTTCAACCGCGGGAACGCGACGTCCGGCGAGCCGATCTGCAGCGGCAGGATGAAGTTCGCGAAACCGAAGAGGATCGGGGTCGCGTACAGCAGCAGCATCACCGTGCCGTGCATGGTGAACAGCTGGTTGTACTGCTCCTGCGAGAGGAACTGCTGCCCGGGCCGCGCCAGCTCGGTACGGATCAGCATCGCCATCGCGCCGCCCGCCATGAAGAAGGCGAACGACGTGACCAGGTACATGATCCCGATCTGCTTGTGGTCCGTCGTGCGGAACAACCGCAGCAGGTACGAACCCTTGACCGACTCGCGCGCGGGGTACGGGCGCGTCGCGATCGGCTTGGGGGCTACGGCCGTCACTCCTGCCTCCAACACTTGAAACCTTGTGGTGGTCATCTTCCGGCCATCGGGGCTCGGGAACACCCGGCCCGGCGGCTTAGGGGGATCGTAGCCCTCGCTACCGACAGTCGCGCGCACCGGCTGGCAAGATCGGGCCGGAGGCGGCGAACACACGCGGAACGCGGTCCGCGCGGCACCGGCCGTGACCGCCCGGCCGCGCCTGCCCGAGCACGTTCCGGAGGGCTCCGCCGGCGCCCGAACGCGCTGGTGAGACCGGGTCCGGTAATGGCGGCGACGTCGCTCGCACGGCCGGAGCCGCCGGCCTGGCCGCCCCGGGACGTCGTGGTCCGGCGGTTCCTCACGGACCGTGGTGTGCGCGTCGTCTCACCCGCCACGGATCTCCTGGACGGCGCCCCATTCCGCGGCCCCGCCGCCGGTCACGCTCCGGCACTAGTCCTGGTGAGTAGCCGGGTACCAGGACAGGATCGCCTCGACGACGCCCGCGGGGTCTTCCAGCGGGGTCAGGTGCCCGGCTTCCGGGAGCACGACGAGCGTGGCGCCATCGACGGCTTCCGCCATCTCGCTCGCCGCCTCGACCGGGGTGATCGGGTCCGCTTCGCCCACGATGACCAGCGTCGGAACCCGCGATTCCCGCAGCAGGTCGAGGGAGCCGGGCCGGGTACGCAGCGCCAGCGCCGTCCACGCGATGCCGGCGGGCGGCTGCGACTCGATGATCCCGCGCACGGTCTCGACGAGCTCGGGCCGCCGGGTCCGGGTCGATTCGGCCAGCAGGTTCGGCAGGTTGGCCTCAGCCAGCCAGGTTCCGATGCCTTCCCGGCCGACGCGCTCGGCGACGTCGAGCCGGCTCTGCGCGGCTTCGGGCGTGTCGGGCGCGGCCTTGGTGTCGACGAGCACGAGGCCGCCGACCCGTTCCGGCGCCAGCCGCAGCACGGCCATCGCGAGGTAGCCGCCCATCGAGCAGCCGCCGAGCACGACGCGGTCCAGCTCCAGCCGGTCGAGCAGGGCGACGACGTCCCGGGCGGCGTCTTCGAGACTCGGCTCGCGATCGGACTTCGGCAGCGGCGAGCGACCGAGCCCGCGCTGGTCCGGCGTGATCACCCGAAGGTGTGAAGCGAGGGGCTCGCGCACCGCGTTCCACATGCGGGCGTCCAGGGGAAAGGCGTGGAGGAGGACCAGCGGCAGTTCGGTCATGCGGGCCATTTTGTCGGACCCCAGCGCTAGCTTCGCCGATGTGTTCACCGACATCGAAACCGACCGGCTGCTGCTGCGTCCGCTCCACGAGGCGGATCGGCAGGCGATGGTCGACATCCACACCGACCCGCGCACCAACCGTTTCAACCCTGCCCCGCCCGACGTCCCGCGCGCGTCGGCGATGTTCTCGGACTGGCTGGCGCACTGGGCCGACCACGGCTTCGGCTACCCCGCGGTCCTCGAACGCGGCGGCACCGAGGTGCTCGGCATGTGCGGCGTCCGGCTGCGGGAGTTCCACGGCGAGAAGGTGCTGAACCTCGGCTACCGCTTCCGGCCGTCGGCGTGGGGGAAGGGGTACGCGGTCGAGGCCGGGCAGGCGGTCCTCGAGTGGCGCGCCCGCGAGCTGCCGTCCGTGCCGGTGCTGGCGAGCGTGAGCATCGCGAACAAGCCGTCGCTGCGGGTGGCCGAGCGCCTCGGCTTCACGGAGTACACGGAGGAGATGTACGACGGCGCGATGTCGCGGCACTACCGGCTCTGAGCCGGGTTCGTTGTTTGACAACTCCAGAGCGAAGGATCACCGGCGCCGGGTCGGCCGCCGCCGGGCCCGCGCGTCCCAGCAGGCCCGGTGCCAGTGCCGCCGGTCGGCGACGGACCCGGTCTCGTCGGCGGGCCAGACCACGACGTGCGGCGTCCCGGGCCGGATCTCGTGGTCGCAACCGGGACAGCGGTAGAACTTGGTGGCCTGCGCCCCGGGCACGCTCCGCACGAGCCAGTCCCCATCGGCCCCGACCTCCGACCGAGCCCACCCGGTAGCGGCACCGAGCTCCCGCTCAGGCGACGGCCCACCGTCCGAGCGGCGGCCGGGACGGTTGCGTCGAGGCACGGACCCACGGTAACGGCCACGGGTTCAGCCGCCCGCCACCGGTCCGAGGGGCTCCTGGACCACTCGCCACGCGGAGTTCCATGCCTCCCGCTCGCACGGCCCTGGGCACCCAGCTCCGCACACGGCCGAGGCACGCACCCGCCCGCAAGACCTCAAGCCGCCCGGCTCACCACCAGCGCACGGTCCCCCTCATGGCCTTCCCGGCCACGCGATCCCGGGCATCCCGGTCCGCCGAACTCCGATCCGCGCACGGGCGACGCCCCCGGTCCGCGCACCCACCCAGCGAGACCTCAAGCCGCCCGGCCCACCGCCCCGCCACCGACCCCCAACCGCCGCACGATCCCCTCATGGCCGAGCCCCTCCCACCCCAGCCGCCCCAGGGTCCGCCCGGTCCGCCGGAAATCCTCTCCGCCCAGCACCGACATGATCGTGATCGCGGCATCCACCACCGGCGTCGCCACCCCGGCGCACCGCGCGAGCGCCTGCAGCGGCACCAGCGTCGACCGGATGTCCTCCGTCAAGAACCTGTGATCAAGGCTGGTCGGCGCGGCGATCGTCCGGTACGGCTCCACCGTCCGCAGCGCGTCCAGCAGCGTCGTGGCCGGGCAGCCGTAGTACCGGTCGAGCACCTCGGTCATCGGCATCAGCCGGGCGCCGTAAGCCCTCGCCACCAGCGCGAACTCGGCCTCGGTCCGCTCCAGCAACGCGATCGTGCGCGCCGAGACGCCGTCGACGTAGAAGAGCAGCTCCTCCGCGCGGTCGATGGTCCCGAGGTTGGCGAGCGCGATCGGCACGTGCGCGACCGCCCCGAAGTCGTGCAGCCCGCGTTCCACCGGGTTGCGCGCGATCTCCAGCATCGGGAACCACTCGCGCAGCAGCCCGGCCCGCCGGGCGACGGCGGCCGGGGTGCTGCCGGAGATCAGGTTCCAGCCCTTGGCGCCCAGCACGGTCACCCCGTCGGTCCCGGCCGGCCGGGCGGCGAAGAGCGCGTCGGTCTCGACGACGTCGACCGCCGGCGCCCCGGCGGCGGCGAGCGCGTGCGCGAACTCGACGCTCCCGCACAGCTTGCTGGAGAACAGCACCACGACCTGTCCCGCGCTCAGGTGCGGCGCGAGGCGGGCGGCGACCTCCGGGTAGGCGGTGGTCACCGTGGCGACCAGCACAACGGCGCGCCCGCACAGCCCGGCGGGGTCCGAGGTCACCTCCCGCAGCGGGAACCGGCCCTCGAGCGCGCCGCGCGCGACGATCTCCCGGCGGCGCGCGATCCCCGCCACGGCGGCGAGATCCCGCGTGTAGAGGTGCACGGGCAAGCCCAGCGCGGCGAGGTGGGCGGCCACGGCCCGTCCCTCGCCGCCCGCCCCGACGACCCCGATCCCGTCCAGCACGCTCATTCCGCCCACTCCCGTCAGTCCGGTACGCAGTGGACAGGTCGGCACCGGACGGGGGAAAGTTCCCGCCCGGGCACGTTCCCGGAAACCGGGCGCCGGTCAGCCCTGGGCGAGCGCGAGCGGGACCAGCTGCTCGGCGGTGGTCAGCGACCCGTGCTGCCCGATCAGCGAAGTCTCGATGGCCTCCGCGAGCCCGCGCACCATCCCGAACCGGTCCCTGGCCGCGGCGACGACGTCGCCGATGCGGGGCAGCACCCGGTCGCTGACCGTGTGCCCGAACCAGCCCTCGGCGACGGCTTCCTCCCGCGAGCGCACCCAGGCCCGCTCGCCGAGCACCGCCCGCCAGGCCGCGAGGACGTCCGCGGCCGCGCCCGGCTCGGTGTAGACGTGCCGGGCCCGCACCTCGCCCCCGAACGTCCGGACGCCCTCCAGCAGCTCCGGGACGTCTTCGAGGTCGAGCTTGTCGTCGACGGTCACCATCCCGTGGTCGGCCACGACGGCGAGCAGCGCACCGGACGGCAGACCCTCCACAATGGACTCAACGAGCCGGTCGACCTGCCGCAGCTGCATCCGCCAGGCCGTCGAGCCGGGCCCGTAGACGTGGCCCAGCAGGTCGAGTTCGCTGTGGTAGGCGTAGCAGAAGGCACGCCCGCCGAGCACGTCCACCGTCCGCGCGGCGAGGTCGCCCAGCGCGTGCACCCCGGCGTAGCGCGCGCCGCTCTGGGTGGCCCGGGTCAGCGCGGTGTCGGCGAACTTCCCGGCCGACACCACCGCGGCGTCGATCCCGGCCGCGGCGGCCCGCTCGAACGTCGTCTGCAGCGGCTGCACTTCGCGGGGTGGGAGGGCGCCGCGCAGGTCGCTACCGTCCTCGTGGCTGCACCAGCGCAACGCGTTGAGCACACCCGTGCCGGGCATTTCGAAGGTGTAGCCGACCATGCCGTGTTCGCCCGACGCGAGCCCGGTGCCGATCGCGGCCACGCCGGCGGCCGTCGTCGACGGGAAGCCCACGCGCAGCGACTCGCGGGCGAGCTCGGTCAGCACCGGGGCGTCCGCGGCGTGCTCGGCGAGCAGTTCCCAGCCGAGCCCGTCGACGAGGAGCACCCCGGCGCTGCGGACCTCCGGCAGGGACAGGGTGTTAGCGCAGCCGGGCACCCCCAACGCGGCGAGCAGGGACGGGACGACCTGGCCGAGGTGCGGGACGTCGGCGAGCGAAGGCGGCTGCACGCGCCCAGCTTCCCACCGATGACCGCCCGCGGCGGTCCGGGCGGCGGATCCCGCCCCGCTGCCCGGCTTCCCCTCCACCCGGCCGTCCGGCGATAATCGCGGCATGCCGACCTACGCCTACCGCTGCCGCGAGTGCACCGAGACCTTCGAGCTCCTGCGCCCGATGAGCGAATCCGGTGCGCCGGCGCCCTGCCCGGAGGGGCACTCCGACACCGTCAAGCTGCTCACCACGGTCGCCCTCACCGGGGCCGCGAGCGGTCCCGCGGCCTCGGCCGGTGGTGGCGGCTGCTGTGGTGGCGGCTGCTGCGGCTAGAGCGCCTTCAGCGCCTGCTCCAGGTCGGCCCACAGGTCCTCGACGTCCTCGAGGCCGACGGACATCCGGATCAGCTGGTCGGACACGCCGGCACCGCGCCGGTCGTCCTCGTCGACGATCCGGTGGCTGATCGAGCCGGGGTGCTGGATCAGCGTGTCGACGCTGCCGAGGCTGACGGCCGGCGTGATCAGCCGGACCGCCCCGATCAGGGCGTGCGGGTCGCCGTCGACCTCGAACGCCACCAGCGGCCCGCCGATCCGCGGGTAGTGGACGGCGGTCACGGCCGGGTGCTCGGCGAGCCGTGAAGCCAGCGTCGCCGCGGTCGCGGAGGCGGCGTTGACGCGCAGCGGCAGCGTGGAAAGCCCGCGCAGCAACAGGTATCCGGCGAGCGGGTGCAGCACGCCGCCGGTCGCGAAGCGGATCTGCCGCAGGCGCGCGGCTTCTTCGGCGTCGCACGCGACGACCCCGCCCATCACGTCGCCGTGGCCGCCGAGGAACTTCGTCGCGCTGTGCAGCACCATCCGGGCCCCGTGGCGGCCGGGGCGCTGCAGCACGGGCGTGGCGAAGGTGTTGTCCACGGCCAGCGGCACGTCCCCGCAGGCCGCCGCCAGCCCGGCGAGGTCCACCTCGGCCAGCGTCGGGTTGGCCGGCGTCTCGACGAACACCAGCCCGGTGTCCGGCCGGAGCGCGGCGGCGACGGCGCCGGGTGCGGCCCAGGTGACCTCGGTGCCGAGCAGCCCGGACTCGAGCAGGTGGTCGCTGCAGCCGTACAGCGGGCGCACGGCGACGACGTGCCGTTTCCCTTGCGCCACCGCGGAAAGCAGGCAGGCCGAGACGGCGGCCATCCCACTGGCGAACGCGACGCCGTGGTCGAAGCCCTCGAGTTCGGCGAGCGCCCGCTCGAACCGTTCGACGGTCGGGTTGCCCACCCGGCCGTAGATCGGCGGGCCGTCGAGCTCGCCGCCCGCGGCGAAGTCGTCGATCCGGGCGGCTTCGGCGGCACTGTCGCGGGACGGGTAGGTCGTGGACAGGTCGAGCGGAGCGGCGTGCACGCCGAGGTCCGTGAGGTCGTCACGGCCGGCGTGGACGGCTCGGGTACGCAGCGCGGAAGTCATGCGAGCATGCTCGATCTTTCCCCGGATCGAGGGCAACACTCTCGGATATGATTCGCCGATGTCCGCTTCCGTCGAACTGAGTCCGGTGGACCTCGAGATTCTGCGCCTGCTGCAGAACGATGCCCGGATCACGAACAAGGACCTGGCGGCCGCGGTCGGCATCGCGCCCTCGACGTGCCTCGACCGCGTGGCCCGGCTGCGCGACACGGGCGTGATCACCGGCCAGCACGCCTCGGTCGACGCGGCCAAGCTGGGCCGCCCGCTGGAAGCCTTCCTGTTCGTCCAGGTCCGCCCCCACCGGCGGCCGCTGGTCGACCCGTTCATCGAGCACCTGCTGTCCCTGCCGGAGGTGCGCGCGGTCTACCACCTGACCGGCCCGGACGACTTCCTCGCGCACGTGGCCACCAGCTCGGCCGGCGAGCTGCAACGCCTGGTACTCGACGAGCTGACCGCGCGGGACGAGGTGGCCCGCGTCCACACGAACCTGGTGTTCCAGCACTGGAGCGGCGGCCCGCTCCTACCCCCGGGCTCCTGACGTCAGAGGGACTCGAGCCAGCGGCGCGTCGCGCGCGGGGAAGTCAGCCGGACCACGACCGGGCCGGGCGACTCGTCGGCCCAGGCCCGGATCCGTGCCCGCTTCGTCGCGAACGACCTGAAGTGCCATCGGATGATCGAGTCCGCCGAGAACATCTGCCGGAACGACTCGACGTTGCCGTTGCAGATCCGCTCGCGGGTCACCGAGCGCCACAACGTCCGGCGCACCAGCCTGCCCAGCGAAAGCCAGCGTGGGTAGTCGAGCCCGACCACGAGCTGGGTGCGCGCCAGCACGACGTCGCGCCACTTCCCGTAGGCGGAGTCGAGGACCCACCGCTCCCCCGCGCAGACCTCGGCGATGCGGCGGCGCTGCTCGTCGTCGGGCACCGGCACCCAGCCGGGTTGCCAGCTCAGGTCGTCCGCCGAAACGTAGGGCAGGCCGGTGCGCTCGGCGATGCGGGCGGCGAGCGTCGACTTGCCCGAGCCGGTCACGCCGTAGACGACGACGCGCTCAGGCACCGGGGTCACGGGCGGGCTCCTGCGGGCCGCGGTAGGGCAGGGTCTGGCTGTAGACGACGTTCGTGGTCGTGCTGCCGAACTGGGCGAGTTCGTCCATCGTGTGCTCGAGGTGGGCCATCGAGGCGGCGGCGACCTTGAGCGTGTAGCAGTCGTCGCCGGTGGTGCGCAGGCATTCGAGGATCTCGGGGCGTTCGGCGAGCAGCTTGTGCAGCGCCTCGTGCCGGCTGCCGGGGTACTTGAGCCGGACGACGGCGAGCACCGCGTAGCCGACCTTGCCGAGGTCGACCTGCGCGCGGTAACCGGTGATCACGCCGGTGGCCTCGAGCCGGCGGAGCCGTTCGGTCGTCGCGGACGCGCTGAGGTTCACCCGGCGGCCCAGCTCGGTGAGCGGCAGCCGGGCGTCGCGCTGGAGCTCGACGAGGATCGCCCAGTCCGTCTGGTCGAGACTCTCGGTCATTCGCCGAATGTACCGCGAGATCCACGGTCCGAGCCGGTCAACGCCGTGATTGTTCCCTTCCGATCAGGGCCGGAGCGCCGATAGCCTTTCCCGGTGAAGATCGGCGTGAACGTTCCCAACTTCGGCCCCGGCACGGATCCGGGCGTGCTGCGCGCGTGGGCGCGGACGGTTGAAGGCCTCGGCTACGACCTGCTGATGGTGTCCGACCACGTCGCCATCACGCCGGACGTCGCCGAGCAGTACCCGGCGCCGTTCTACGAACCGTTCACGACGCTGTCGTGGCTGGCCGGGGTCACCGAGCGGGTGCGGCTCGGCACCACCGTGCTGGTGGTGCCGTACCGGCATCCCCTGCTGGTGGCCCGGATGGCGGCGAACCTCGACGCGCTGAGCGGCGGCCGGCTGGTGCTCGGCGCCGGTATCGGCTGGGCGAAGCAGGAGTTCGACGCGCTGGGCGTGCCGTTCGAGCGGCGGGGGAAGCTCACGACCGAGTACCTCCGGACGATCCGCGCGGCCTGGGCCGCCCACGACGACTACCGCACGGGCCCGATCCCGCTCTGGCTGGGCGGCCACAGCGATGCCGGCCTGCGCCGCGCGATCGAGCTCGGCGACGCGTGGCACCCGCTGCGACTGACGATGTCCGGCTTCCGGGAAGGCTTGGCCCGGCTGGAAAAGCTGGCCGGCGACCGGCCGGTGCCCGCCTTCGCGCCGCGAATCCTGTTGCGGGTGACCGGATCGCCGGTGACCGGACCCGACCGGCGGGCCGGCGAAGGCACCCTCGGGCAGGTCGTCGACGACCTGGCGCAGCTGCGGGCGCTGGGGGCGGAGACCGTCGTGCTCGACCCGTTCGACGCGGACCCGGCCGAGACCCTCCACCCGGAGGTGGCGTGGCGAGACCTCGCGGCGATCGCCGCGTCCTGGAAGGAGAACCGGTGAAGGAAACCGAAGAAGCCCTGCTGCGGCGGGCGATCGAGCTCGCCCGCGAAGCGCGCGAGGAACACGGCAACCCGCCGTTCGGCTCCCTGCTGGCCGACGCCGACGGCAAGATCATCGCCGAAGACCGCAACACGTCGTTGACCGACAACGACATCACCGCCCACCCGGAGCTGAAGCTGGCCCGCTGGGCGGCGCAGAACCTCGACGCGGAAACCGCGGCGGCGACGACGATGTTCACCAGCACCCAGCCCTGCGGCATGTGCACGGGCGCGATCGAGCGGTCCGGGCTGGGCCGCGTGGTGTACGCGCTCTCGACCGAGCAGTTCCTCACCCTGCGCCCGCCGGTGAAGTGGGGCTACGAACTCGACGGCCCCGCCCTGTTCGACGAGGCCCGCGTACCGGTCGAGGGGTACTACACGTGACGAGCTACGAGGTCCGCCCGGTAGCCCACGTGGAGTCACCCCTGACCCACCGCGGCACGGCCCCGAAACAGGGCGACGAGGGCGCCCCACCGGCCCGCGTGGTCTTCGCCCCCGAGTTCCACCCAGCGGCGGCCGACCTGCGCCCGGGCGACCGCCTGGTCCTGCTCACCTGGCTGCACGAAGCCGACCGCGAAGTCCAATCGGTACACCCCCGCAGCGACCCGGCCCGCCCCACGACGGGGGTCTTCTCGACCCGCTCCCCGGACCGCCCCAACCCGATCGGCCTCCACACGGTCACCGTGACGGCAGCGGACAAAGGCACCCTCACGGTGACCGGCCTGGAAGCGATCGACGGCACCCCGATCCTGGATGTCAAACCAGTCCTCGGCGAGGTGACCGGGCGCTGATCAGTAGGTCTTGAAGCCCTTCCCGGTCTTCCGCCCCAGCCTCCCAGCCGTCACGAGGTGCTCCAGCAGCGGCGCCGGCGCGAAGCCCTCCTCGCGGAACTCGTTGAACAACGTCCGCTGAATCGCCAGCGAAACGTCCAGCCCGACGACGTCCAGCAGCTCGAACGGGCCCATCGGCAACCCGCACCCGACCTTCATGGCCGTGTCGATGTCGTCCGCCTCCGCGTAGTGGGCCTCCAGCATCTTGACCGCGTCGTTGAGGTACGGGAACAGCAGCGCGTTGACGATGAAGCCCGCGCGGTCGCCGCAGTGGACGGCGTGCTTGCCGACCGCGGCGCAGACAGCGCTCGCCGTCGAGACCACGTCCGGGGCGGTCGCGATCGTCGAGACCACCTCGACGAGCTTCATCACCGGCGCGGGGTTGAAGAAGTGGAGACCGACCACATCGGACGGCCGGGAGGTCGCCGCCGCGCACTCGATCACCGGCAGGGAGGACGTCGTCGTGGCGAGCACCGCGCCGGGGCGGACGACCTCGTCCAGCGCCGAGAACACCGCCTGCTTCACCGAAAGCTCCTCGGCGACCGCCTCGACGACCAGGTCGACGTCGGCCAGCGCCTCGAAGTCCGTCACCGGGGTGATCCGGGCCAGCGCGGCCGAAGCGTCCTCTTCGGACATCTTCCCCCGGACCACGGCCTTGTCGAGCGACTTCTTGACGCGAGCCACCGACGCCTGGGCCTTCTCCAAGCTCCGGGCGCGCAGCACGACGTCGAGGCCGCGCTTCGCGAACACCTCCGCGATGCCGGTGGCCATCGTCCCGGTGCCGACCACGCCGACCCGCGACACCGGACGCGACGGCACCGCGTCCACAGTGGACACGACGTCGGAAGCGACCACGTTCGGCGAGTCCGGGGCGTCGTAGGTGTAGAAGCCGCGGCCGGTCTTGCGGCCGAGCAGGCCGGCCGTGATCATCTGCTTGAGCAGCGGCGCCGGTGCGTGCAGGCGGTTGCGGGACTGGTGGTACATCGTGTCGAGGATTTCGTTCGCGGTGTCCAGCCCGATCAGGTCGAGCAGCGCGAGCGGGCCCATCGGGTAGCCGCAGCCGAAGCGCATCGCGGCGTCGAGGTCTTCGCGGGTGGCGTAGCGCTGCTCGTACATCCGCACCGCGTGGTTGAGGTAGCCGAACAGCAGCGCGTTCGCGATGAACCCGGCCCGGTCGCCGATCACCACCGGCACCTTGCCGAGCCGCTCGGCGAACTCGACCACTTCGGTGACGACCTCCGGTTCGGTCACCACGGTCTTGACGATTTCGACGAGCTTCTGCACCGGCGCGGGGTTGAAGAAGTGCATGCCGACGACCTTGCCGGGCCGCGTGGTGTGCACCCCGATCTCGGTGATCGACAGCGACGACGTGTTGGACGCGAACACGACCTCGGGCCGGGTGATCTTGTCGAGCTCGGTGAAGACGTCGGCCTTCAACTCGAGGCTCTCCGGGATCGCCTCGATCACCAAGTCCACATCGGACAGATCGGAAAGCGAGGTGCTGTACCGGATCCGGCCCAGCAGCGCGTCGCGCCCCGGAGCGTCCAGCTTGCCGCCGGAGAGCGCGCGCTCGGTGGAGTGCCGCAGGTGCCCGCGGCCCCGCGCGACCCCCGCCTCGTCGAGCTCGACCGTGACGACGTCGAGCCCGCTGCGCGCGAGCACTTCGGCGATCCCGGCCCCCATCGTGCCCAGGCCGATCACTCCGACCGTCGAGATGTCCCGCGCCATCGAGGCCTCCAGAGATGTTACTCGCTGGTAATTGCCCCGATACTGCCACGCGGGACCACGCGAAGCCCAGACGGAATCGAGTCAGTAGCGCTCAAGTCACCCGGTCGGCGAAACCGCCTTATTCGCCGAAATTGCCGTCCACCAGCTCTTTCGCCTTCGCCAAGGCCGCCGAAGCCTGCGGGCCGCTCGCCCGCAGGAGGATCCGGTCACCCTGCCGGGCGCCGAGCGACATCAGGGCCAGCACGCTGCGGCCGTCGGCCTCCTGGTCACCGAGCCGGACGGTGACTTCGGCGTCGAACGCGCTAAGCGTGCGCACCAGCACCGCGGCGGGCCGCGCGTGCAGCCCGACGTCGTTGCGCAGCTCCAGCTCGACCTCGGCGCCGCCCGCCGTGGGCTCGGCGGGCTCGAGGTCCTCGGGGATCCCGGCCGCCGCGGCGGCCGCGGCCACCGCCTTGCGCCCTTCTCCCGCCTGGGCCGCCACGGCCGCGGCGATGGCGCCCTCGACCAGCGGGCCGTCCGCGACGATGGCCGCGGAGGGGTCGGCCAGCGATTCGACGGCGAGCTCGGCGGTCATCTGCGCGCTGCCGAGGTCGTAGAGCAGCACGACGCCGTCGCCGCGGTCGGCGCGCTGGGTGGCCGCGACGACCTCGTCGTAGTCCGTGCCGATCGAGCCGTCGGAGAGGCCGCCGGCCGGCACGATGGTGACGTCCGGCGCCATCTGGGCGGCCAGTTCGGCCAGGCCTTCGGCGAGTTTGGCGCTGTGCGAAACGAGCACGATCCCCACGCTCACCGGGCGGCCTCCGCGAACGCGCGCAGCAGCAGCGCCGACGACCGGGCACCGGGGTCCATATGTCCCACCGCGCGCTCACCGAGGTAGGACGCCCGTCCCTTGCGCGGCACCAGGTCCACTGTGGACTCCGCCCCGCGGTCGGCCGCGTCGGCCGCGGCGGTCAGCACGGCGGCGATGTCGCCGCCCTCTTCGGCCGCCTTCTCCGCGGCCGAAACCGCGGGGATCAGGGCGTCGACCATGGTCGCGTCGCCGCAGACGGCCTTCCCGCGGGCCTGGACGCCTTCCAGGCCGGCGCGCAGCGCCTCCAGCAGCGCCGGGACGTCGAGGTCGGTGGCGGTGCCCAGCTTGGCCGACGCCCGCAGGAAAGCCGTGCCGTACAACGGGCCCGCGGCGCCGCCGACCTTGGAGATCAGCGTCGTCGCGACGAGCTTCAGCACCCCGCCCGGGGTGTCCGGCGCGCCCGCGTCGAGCGCCGCGACGACGGCCGCGAACCCGCGGTTCATGTTCTCGCCGTGGTCGCCGTCGCCGATCGCGCGGTCGAGGTCGATCAGTTCCACGCGGTGTTCGGCGACCACCGCGGCGGCGGCGCGCACGGCCGCCGCGACCCCCTCTGCCTTGCAGGTCATCAGCGCCCCCACCGCAGCGCCGCGGTTTCGACCGGGGCGTCCCAGAGCTCGGTCAGCTCGTCGTCCAGTTTGAGCAACGTCAGACTCATCCCCTGCATCTCGAGGCTGGTGATGTACGGGCCGACCAGCCGGCGTTCGACCACGATCCCACGCTCGGCCAGCAGCCGCTCGGCGATGCCGTGCGCCAGGTACAGCTCGACGAGCGGGGTGCCGCCCATCGAGTTGGTGAACAGCAGGACGCGGTCGCCGGAGGCGAACGGCAGGTCCGTGACGACGGCCTCGACCATCCGCGCCACCAGGGCGTCGGCCGGTTCGAGCGGGATCCGCTCGCGGCCGGGCTCGCCGTGGATGCCGATGCCGAACTCGATTTCGCCGTCGTCGAGGTCGAAGCTCGGGGTGCCGGCGTGCGGCACGGTCGGCGCGGTCAGCGCGACGCCGATCGACCGCACCTGGCCGATCACCTTCTCCGCCAGCGCGGTCACGGCGTCGAGCGAGTCACCGCGTTCGGCGGCGGCGCCGGTGATCTTCTCCAGCAGCACCGTCCCGCCGACCCCGCGGCGGCCGGCGGTGTAGGTCGAGTCCTTGACCGCGACGTCGTCGTCGATCACGACGCTGCGCACCTCGAGGCCCTCGGCCGCGGCCAGCTCGGCGGCGGTCTCGAAGTTCAGCACGTCACCGGTGTAGTTCTTCACGATCAGCAGCGCGCCCGCGTCGCCGGTGGTCGCGGTGACGGCGGCCTGCACGGCGTCCGGCGTCGGGGAGGTGAACACGGCGCCCGGGACGGCGGCGGCGAGCATGCCGGGTCCGACGAACCCGCCGTGCAGCGGTTCGTGCCCGGACCCGCCGCCGGAGATCACGGCGACCTTGCCCGCGACCGGCGCGTCGGCCCGGACCACGACATCGGGGTCGTACTGGACGCGCAGGACGTCGGAGTGCGCGGCGGCGAGCCCCCGCAGCGACTCCGCGACCACGTTCGCCGGATCGTTGATGATCTTCTTCACGGCAACCTCCGGCACATCGGCGGGTGGGGTGCCCCCTTCCTACCTCGCCGCGCGGCGCACCGCCAGGTCAGGGTTTGGGGAGCTTCGTGACGACGTTCTTGGCGACGTCCACCGCTTTGCCGCACGGGTTGTCGCTGCTCGCTTCGGCGGCGTAGCTGCTGTAGTCCACTTGGGCCAGTTCGACGTCGTCGCCCTGCCACGGCCGGTGCTGCCACTCCACCGTGCACCGCGACGAGCTCGTGCTCGTCTGCTTCTGGTAGGCGGTGACGCCGCCCCCGATGTCCACCTTGGAGTAACCGTCGCCGACGATCGGGGGCAGCCCCGGCAGGAACTTCACGGTGATCGTCGGATCCGTGCCGTTGCTCTTCCACTCGCAGGAGTGCAGCCCCGCGGGCGCGGACTTCGCCGACGGCACGGCGGAGGCCACCACCGAGGTGTCGGCCATCGCGCACGGGTCGGCGGTCAGCACGGTGCCCGTCGGCGTCGAGTACTTCTCCGGCGAGTCGTGCACCTTTTGGACGGCCGCCTCCAGCAGCGCCTGCCCGGGGCGGCACGGGTCGCCGGCGTAGCTGACCGACACGGTGATCGCCAGGTCCGGGTTCAGCGCCGTCATCGCCGCGACCAGGCAGTCGCTGTCGTCGGCCTTGTCGACGCGCAGCGGCAGCCCGCCGACCTGGCCGGTCGTCTTGTCGGCGCGGGGCAGCAGGGTGCTCCCGACCTTGACCTCGAGCCGCATGTCCTTGCCGCCGGGGTCCTTCACCTTGTTGCTGCAGGTGTCGAAGGCGATCGACGACGGCGACGGATCCTCCTCGACCGTGCCGAGGCCGAGCCCGCCGAGGGTGTCCTTGGTCAGGAACTGGCACGGCTTGATCGTGCGCAGCGCGTTCGCCGCCACGGCGGCGTCGGTGATCGGCCCATCGGTGGTCTGGCCGGTAGCGGCGGCCGACGCGGGCACCGTGGTGCGGCCGAAGTTGGACCGGCCGAGGTCCTGCCCGCACGCGGTCAGCGGCAGCGCGAGGGCGATGACCAGCAGGAACAGCTTCGGGAGACGGCGGCGCCGAGCGTCAAGGAACACGCGATGCACGGTAGCCGTACCTTCGCGCCGTTGTCCGGACAACCCGGCTATTCGCCCGCGGCGGGCGCCGTGTCTTCCGTCTCGGTCGAAGCCGGGACGACGAGCGGCCGCACCTTCGCCCAGATGATGAAGAGCGCGGAGACGACCAGCATGCCGATGCCGGCCCACAGGTTGATGTTGACGCCCGCCGCCTTCTGGATCTCCGCGTCGGTGGTGAACCCGATGCCCATCACCGTGAGGATCACGCCGTAGACACCGATCAGCAGGGCGATGATCAGCCGGATGTCGAAGGCGCCTGCCTTGTGCGGCCGTGCGCCGGACTCGGTAGCCATGCGTGCCTCCCTAGAAGATGGCGTTGAGGGCGATGGTCAGGATGAGCACGATGCCCGCGAGCAGGCCCGGCTTGCGGTACCAGCCCGCGTTCTCGCCGGTGTCGTCGTGCTTGAGCGAGTCGCGCGGGGTGAGCGAGTAGACCAGCCCGACGAGCTCCTCGTCCGGCTTCGGCTTGGTGGCCAGCGACACCACGACGCTCACCACGATGTCGACGACGAACGCGGTCCCGGCGGCGACGAAGCTGATGCCCTGGCCGGTCAGGCCCAGCACCCCGGCCTGGGAGAGGCCCCAGACGGTGACGGCCGACGCGGTGCCGAGGAGCAGGCCGCTCCAGCCGGCGTGCGGGGTCATCCGCTTCCAGAACATGCCCAGGATGAACGTCGCGAACAGCGGCGCGTTGAAGAACGAGAACAGGTCCTGCAGGTAGTTCAGGATGTTGCCGGAGTTCGACGCGATGAACGCGGTGCCGATCGCCAGGATCGTGCCGCCCGAGGTCACCACGCGGCCCAGGTTCAGGTAGTAGTGGTCCGGCTTGTCCTTCTTCACGTACGTCTGCCAGATGTCGTACGTGAAGACGGTGTTGAACGAGCTCAGGTTCGCCGCCATGCCCGCCATGAACGACGCCAGCAGACCGGCGATGGCGATGCCGAGCATGCCGTTCGGCAGCAGGTCGCGCATGAGCAGCAACAGGGCGTTGTTGAACGTGACGCCGCTTTCGGCCTTGCCGCCGTCGAGCAGCACCTGCTTGTCCTTGACGTACTCGGACACGCTGACCGCGGCGATCATGCCGGGGATGATGACGATGAACGGGACCAGCATCTTCGGGAAGGCGCCGATGATCGGCGTCCGGCGGGCGGCGGACATGCTCTTCGACGCCATCGCGCGCTGGACCTCGACGAAGTTCGTCGTCCAGTAGCCGAACGAGAGGACGAAGCCGAGACCGAACACGATGCCCAGCACCGACAGGATGCTGTTGCCGAAGCCGGTCAGGTTGTCGCCGGGCCAGGAGTGCAGCTGCGCGGACCCGCCGGGGCTGTTGGTGACCTTGTCGACCAGGCCTTCCCAGCCGCCGACCTTGACCAGGCCGATGATCGTCAGCGGCACCAGCGCGATGACGATGACGAAGAACTGCAGGACCTCGTTGTAGATCGCGGCGGAGAGGCCGCCGAGCGCGGTGTAGGAGAGCACGATCGCGGCGGCGACGATGATCGACACCCACAGCGGCCAGCCGAGCAGCAGGTTCACGACGCTGGCCAGCAGGAACAGGTTCGCGCCCGCGATCAGGATCTGAGCGGCGGCGAAGCTGATGCCGTTGAGCAGGTGGGCCGGTTTGCCGAAGCGCCGGCGCATGAACTCGGGGACGCTGCGCACCTTGGAGCCGTAGTAGAACGGCATCATCACGATGCCGAGGAACAGCATCGCCGGGATCGCGCCGATCCAGAAGTAGTGCACGGTCGGCAGGCCGTACTGGGCGCCGTTGGCCGACATGCCCATCACCTCGACCGCGCCGAGGTTCGCCGAAATGAACGCCAGGCCGGTGACCCACGCGGGCAGCGACCGGCCGGACAGGAAGAAGTCGAGGCTGCTGGACACCTGCCGCCGCGCCAGGTACCCGATGCCGAGCACCAGCACGAAGTAGAACGCCAGCTCGATGTAGTCGATCGCGCTCGCATCGAGTCGCAGGTTCGCATCGGCTAGGACGAGCACGACCCACCTCCCGCACTGTCTTCCAAAAAGTGGACAATATCCGACAGGAATCACCACGGTCCCGTCGGATCCGGACAGTACTGCATGGATTCAGGGTCGGCACGCTGACCTGTCCAAAGTGGCCGGAGGGCGCGTCCCCCCTGGTCACTACCAGGGAAAACGCGCCCTCTGTTTCACGCACCGCGGGAGCGGCAGCCGATCACCGGTCGGTCGGGACGGCGATCTCACCTTCTTCGTCGATCAGCCGCGCGAGCACGGCGTCGGGCAGGTAGGTCCGGTGCGGGTAGCCCGGGCCCCAGGAGTTGAGGATCGGCACGGCGCCGAGCTCGTCGGCACGCGGGTTGCCGAGCACGGCGTGCACGTCGTCGACCGACTTGGCCCAGCGGAACGCCTTGATGCCCTGCTTGGCTTCCGGGGTGTACTGCTCGCGCTGCTGCCAGTCGTCGCTCGCGTAGGAGTCGTCCCACAGGACGTGCCCCGCCTCGGCGAGCACCTCGGCCGCGGCGCGGACGGACGTGCCGTTGTCGTCGCCGGGGTTGGTCTCGGGCCAGTCGTCGCGCTTCTTGGCCGCGTCCCACAGCCAGCGGGCGGTGTACTCGCTGCCGTTGAAGATCGACATGCACCGCGACCAACCGAACCCGACACAGGCACCCTCGCGGCCCTGGTCGTAGAACGCGTACCAGGCGTCGGTGTCCGGCGTCCCGCCCGGCTCGAGGCACACGCAGTGCCCGCCGCGGACCCGGCCGAGGTGCTTCACGCCGGCCCTCGCGATGAAGAACTCGCCGGAGGTCTCGTCCTTCTCCGGCTTGTCGAACGCGGAGTACCAGTTGACCCCGATCACGACGGGCGCCCGGGTCGGCCGGTCGTCGGCGGCGAGCGCGGACAGCGGGTACCTTTCCACGTGCCGCCAGTCGTCCGGAATGAACCGGCCCAGCCGCGGGTCGGCCGGATCGGAACCGAGTGGGCGATAACGCATGACTTCCTCCTCCGTGCGGGCGAAAACGCGCGCACACCGGCCGGCGAGCATGCGCACGACGAGCTCGAAGGCGGACTCAAACGTTGGCACGACAAAGAAAGACGGCCGAGCGCACCACCCTCCGGCCACGCCGGACGCACCGGCGGAACCCCTCGAATCGAGTGTCCCACGCGCACGGGGAATAAGATCCCGGACTCACCCGAACAGCGCAGGAATCAGGCGAATAAAAGACCTGGTCACAGCGCCGCGGCCGATCGCGTCAATGATTTCCTTGCGGAGTAATCGAGCCGGAATCAGATACCGGAATTCGGCATCGATCCGGTATCGGCGCGGAGAACGATTACCGCGCCCGCCGTAACGCCGGAGCACGGCACGGCGACTCCGGGTGCCGTAGGCCGCCGCCGAAGGGAGCCCGGATGTCACCGTGGGCCGTCGTAGTACTCCTCCTCGCGATCATCGCCGGCGCGGTGGGGGTGAAGGTGATGCGTTCCGCGACGCTGGCGGGCGCGGACCTCGAAGAGGGAGTCATCGCGGTCTTCGAAGGCCTGCGGCTGACCCGGACCGCCGTCGTCGAGGGCACCGGAGACCGGGCGCTGCACCACCCGGTGGCCGGTTTGTCCGCGCGGGTCGAAATCCGCAGCGCCGAACACAGCCGGGTCACCGTGCCGCGGGTGCTGCTGCTCGGGCTCCTTGCGCTGGCCGTCAAGAAGAGGGGCTACGAGAGCGAAGCGCACCTCGTCGTCGAAGGGCCCGGGACGACGCTCGAACGGGCGGTCAGCCTCCGCAGGCACCCGGACGGAGCCGCGGCGGCCCAGGAGTTCGCCGAGCGGCTCAACCACCTCGACGCGGCCCCCGCACGCGCCCGTAGCCGCGACCGGTTCGACGTCGCGCTGCTCGACGCCGGCGCGCACCAGGTCGAAGTCGTCCGGGCGGTCCGCCGTCTCGTGCGGGGAATCGGCTTGCTCGACGCCAAGGAACTGGTGACCGGTACGCCGTCGATCCTGCTGGCGCAGGTGCCCGGCTCCCAAGCCGAAGCGGCCCGCGAAGAGCTCGAGAAAGCCGGGGCCGCCGTCGAGCTGCTGTGAACCTCAGTCCACCCGGCGGAACCGCGGCACCACGCCGTCGCCGGTCTCCACCGTCTCGGTGAACATCACCTTCGGCCGCACCCACAACCCGCGCTCACCGTAAAGGGCCCGGTACACCACGAGCTCTTCCTCGGTCTCGCTGTGCCGGGCCACGCCCAGCACCTCGTACTCCCCGCCCTTGTAGTGGACGTACCGGCCGGGCCGCACCTCAGAACAGCCTGAACTGAGGCCCATGAAAACCCTACCTGTCTTCAGCGCGTCCACCCCAGGTCAGGGGCTATTTCGATCATACGGGAGCGTATGCGAGATTACCGGGGCATATGGCGCTATCGCGCCCCCGGCGTGCCCCAGTAACAGCCCAGTGATCAACTGCGACCGCCGGTCATGAAGCGATCTCTCGTCGCCCTTGCAGCTGTGTTGCTGGCCATCACGGCTGTCCTCTGCGTCATCGGCGCCTTCGTTCGACCCGACCTCGTCGAGAAGGTCACCTTCGGGGTGGTTGCCCTCGTCGCCCTCGCAGGCTCTGTCCTTGTCGCCCTGGAAGCACGAAAGGTGAAGTCGTGACCGACTCAGACGTATACGACCTGGCTGACTTCGCAGAGAAGCTGCGGCAGCAGCGGGAGGGGCACCAGCGGCTGTACGACCAGACCAGTGGCGAGGCTGACCGCGCCTACGTAGCGGCCTTCTCGGTGGCTCTACACGAACTGTTCCTGAGCACGCTCGGGGACCACGGCGAGCCACTAGGGCAATACACCCCTCGAGAAAAGTAAGGCGGTCCCCGAGGGGTGGTTGCACACCCCGGCGGGGACCTTGATCGGAAAGGGACTCCGACCCATGACACAGGCTACGGCCGCACCAGCTGGCGAGGAACTGGCGGAGGCGATTCGCCAGATCTTCGCTGAGGCAGAGAGCCGGGGCGAGAAGCCGCCCGGCCGACCCACGCTGGTGAGCCGCACTGGCGCGACTGATCACCAGGTAAAGCAGGCGCTGGCGGCACTGGAGAAGCCCGTACCACCAGCGGGCACCAGCGAGCCACCAGAGGCCCACCAGGACGGCACCAGTGCAGGTCAGGCACCCACCAGCGACTCACCAGCCCTGACGCTTGAGGAGCCCAGCGGAGGCCTTCTCGTGGCTACCCTGGGGTTCGTGTTCGGCAGCGTGGTGAGCGTCGCCGCCAACGTCCTAGCCGCCTGGATCCACCCTGGCGGCGCTGGCGCCAACTGGTCACCAACGCTCGCCCAACAGCTCGGTGCCGCGGTCTGGCCGGTCGCTCTGCTCATCTCCGTGGAGGTCATCTCCCGGGTCCGCTGGCGCCACACCTACGGCCGCGTATTCGGCACTCTCGCCGTCGCCGTCGTAGCGCTGGGATCCGCGGTCATCTCCTACGGCCACATTCACGCTGTCCTGGTCAGCTGGGGCTACGACGGCGCAGGGGCCGGCGTGGGCCCGCTGGTGATCGACGGGCTCATGACGGTGTGCGGCTTCGCGCTGCTGAACACGCCGCGAAAGAAGTCACGCTCTGTAGCTGGTCATGGTGGGCAGCCATCGTGACCAGCATCGTGGGCACTGGTCACGATGTGCCCACGATGCGTGCCCATGGTGACCACGTCCCATGACCTGCGGAAACAGGCCAACGACGATCAAATGCCCACGGTGACCAGCCACCCGGACCGGACACACCGAATGTCTCCGTGACCTGCGGAGACACCTAGACGCCGGGGAATCATGGTCACGGTGCCCACCATGACCACACACGACAGAACAACGACAAAGAGTGACGAAAGGCTAGGCATGACCACCCCGTCTACACCGACACGTGCACGCACCCAGAAGCCGCCGTCCCCTCGAACTCCGCGCACGGCTGACCTAGCCGCCCGGGGCGCCGGCACACACACCGGATCGATGACCGCTGGCGCTGAGCAGTACGCGGCAGCCATGGCGAAGCCGGACGTGGACACCACAACCCTCGTCGGCATGGACCGGGCCCTGAGCGACTTCGGCGGCAGCCTCGAGGTCGTGGTGCGAGGGGTGCGGGCGATGCGGGCGATGTTCGAGCAGGACATGCCCGACGAGGGAGGCCTACACGAGAGGTTGGCCGGTCTTGCTGGCTACATGTCTGGCGTTGCGACGCTCGCCGAGGAGATCCGGATGGCGCAGCGCATGGCCAACGGGGAGGACTGGCGACGGATCCTGGAGCCGCGCAAGAACGAGCGCGGCTACGACTACGGGACCAACCAGGAGTAGTGAACGCTCACGGACCGGCGTGCCAGTGCTCGCACCGCCAGGCGTGTCCGGCCGTCTTGTAGACGACGTTGCAGCTCTGGCATGTCCGGATCTCGACCAGGCCACTCGGCCACTTCGCGGCCTCTTCTTCGGTCGCTCGGAAGCGCTTCAGCGACTCCGGGGCCTTCACTCGTTCTAGATCTTGCTGTACGTGTTCGGCCGCTGCCATGCGAGTAATCGTTGCATTCGTAGCTGTTCGTGGCAAACGTCGCAGGTCAGCGGCATCTGACGCGTTCGTGTGGAAACGTGTCGATCATGGCCAAGCTTGTGTCCACCGGAGTCGCCGCGAAGGAGTTCGGCATCGATCGCGGCACACTGGTCAGGTGGTGGCAGGCCGGCTTCGTGACACCAGCCGTCGTGACGCCTGGTGGACACGCACGGTGGGACTTACAGGAGCTTCGGAGCCAGCTCCGAGGGCGCCAGACGCCACCCGAAGACGATTGACGCAACTGTGCGTAAATGATGCATTCGGCGTACGCTGAGATGAGCCGGACGCGCCCACCCCCTACCCCGGTCGGCGCGTCCGGCCTCTTCGTTGGCTACCGGTTGCGGAGCTGCCAAGCGATATCGCTGGCGGCCTTGTGCGCGGCGGCGGTCGGGTCCATCGTGTAGATGGACTGGTAGATGTTGACCACCGTCGGTTCCCGGGTTTGGCTCGTTGTCCCGCTGCCAACGGGTGTAACCGAGTTGACGTTGAGCGGAAGCTCACCCTTGAACTTCCGGAAGAGCGTCGGGGCAACCGCCGTGACCGCACTTGTCGAGCTGGCAACGGCGTAGCCGCCGTAGGTCCGCAGCTGGGCTTGGTCGAACGCCGACAACGACCCGAAGCCGTTAGCGGCAGCGCGAGCCTTCAGCTTCGCGAACCCCTGAGCCGAGTAGATCGCGTGCGGACCAGACGGGGCCTTGTCGTAGAACGACGGGGGAACCATCGTGCCGTCCTCAGCCCGGACGAGACCACCATCGGCGAACCCGCGGAGCCCCTTGTTGATCGCCACGAGCAGCGGATACCACTTCGCGGTCTGCTCAGCGTTGACCACGAACTCCTCATCGGAGGTCTTCCCGATCATGCCGTTCGAGAACAGGGTCAGGATGTCATCCGACGTGCCCGTCCCCGGACCCTTGAGCAGGCCGCCGGCACTGGCGTCCACAACGGTCGGACCACCCGAAGCAAAGCGCTTCATCTTGCCCTGACTGGGCAGGCCACCACCAGCGCTGTGCGGGCCGTACAGGTACACGTCCGGCGAGTTGGCGCCAGTGCGTACCGCGGCAGTGCCAACGGTCTTGTAAATCGTGACGATCTCGACGGTCGACTTCTTGTTCGTCGGAATCTGGTTGATCTTGTCGCGGAGGTTCGCCATCGCAGCGGCCTGCTGATCCGCATTGGACGTGATCACGATCTGCTTGCCATTGGGCAGCTCGTACACCGCGGTACCCAGGTTGTTGACCTTGAGCTTCAGGCCAGCGGCCTGCGCCTCAGTGGCCGACATCTTCCCGATCGTCTGCTGAAGGCTCTGCGGTAGCACGCCCTGGAACGCGTTCGCCAGGTTGACCGTCTCCTGCCGCTGAGCGGCCAACGCCTCAGACGTGCGGACCGCAGCGTCCTTCGATGTCGAGTTCGCGTAAGCAGCCTGATACGCGGCCTGCTCCTGCGAGGCGAACGCCTGCTCTACCCGCAACAGCGCCTGCGCCTTATCGTCCTCAGTGGCCTTCGCGTCCTTCGAAACCTTGCCGAAGTCGTCTACGGCCTGCTTAGAGTTGAGCACCGCACCGCGGTACCCAAGCTGCGCGTTCTGCTGTTCGTAGATCGCCTGCGTGAGCTTGTTGACCGCGTCTCGACTGCGGTTCTGCGCGGCAGTCGACTGATCGGTCGCAGAAGCCTCCGCGGACACAGCATCCGTGCTGTCCCGGAACGCGATGCCCTTCGAAGCAATGGCGGCTTTCAGCGCGGCGACGGTCGTTGCGGCGTCTGGGTTGGCCTTCGCGTAGGCGTCGAGTTGCTGGTTAACACCCTCGAGCGCACCAGACTCACCCAGCACCGCGGATGTCACCTGCGGGAGCGCGACACCGAACTGCTTGGCGAAGTCCAGCAACGACTTGGAGTTGCCGTTGATGGTCTTCTGAGCGAGGTCCTGAGCGACCGAAGCACGAACGTTGTCGTCGATGGCGCCCTTGGACTCCCGCAGGGCCTGCGTGAAGGTCTGCTGCGACGCGGCCAGCGTGGCAGAGGCGTGGGCTGCCCGCTCCGCATCCTGCCCCATCAGAGCCAGTGCAACCCCAAGGCCGGCCGTCGCGGCGGTAGCAGGGTTGAACACACCTCCGGCGAGGCCCGACATGGTCGTCTTGAACTTGCCCCCTGCGCCATCGGCTGCCTTGATCTTCTCTCCGAGGCCCTTGAATCCGGCGCCGGCGTCGACACCGAACTTGTTGAGGATCATCGCGCTAGCCGCGAAAGCCCCACCCAGTTTCACCACGTCTGCGGGCAGCACGTTGATGGCGCTGGCGAGCGCGTTCACCAGGGTGAGCGCCCCCGTCGCAGCGGACCCGAATCCGGTCAGGAACGATGTTGCGGCCCCGCCAGTCGAGGTGAGCTTCAGGACCGCGCTTTCAGCCTGCTGCAAGCCAGCTTGCAGGTTCGTCAACGGTCCTTGGGCAGTGGCAAGCTGGGCAGCCAGAGCCCCAACGAAGCCGAGTAGGTCGCGGGAGATGTTCCCGAAGATCGTCATGGATCGGCCGGCGTCGTCGGCGCCCCGCGACATGTTGATCAGCATGTCGGAGACGCCTGCCCCGACCTGGCCGGTGAACGACCGGAACCCTTCTAGCGCCCCCTGGCTCTTCGAGATCGCGGTGACCATGCCAGGCATCGCGTTCTCGGCAAGGTCAGTCACCGACCCCGTCAGTTCCTCGACCGCGGGACCGGACCCTGTGAAGGCTTGCTGGATCTCCGGTCGTAGACGGTTGAAGGCGGCCTTCAGGTCGGCAGACGCCTCAAGTAACGGACCACGGAGGACAGTGGCCATTGACTGTGTGTCGGCGACCACCGACGACTTGAGGCTCTTGAACGAGTCACTGACGGCGTCGTCGTTCTTGAGCGCGGCAGCGCCGATGGCAGCGAACGCGGCCGGCACGATGGACAGCGCCGCAACCGTGGCCGCCGCCCCAACCGCGGCAGCGGCAGGTAGCCCAGCGGACAGGCCAGCGAAGGCAAGGGCGTTAAACCGGCCGTTGATGCGGCGTGCGACCTTCTCAGCCTCCGAGTCGGCCGTGTCGCCGTCGATCTCGACGGGGATGCGGACCTTGACCTCTTCGCTGGCGAGATGAGCCAGCATCTGCACTTCAGCCTTGAATTCGGCTGCCTTGTCCAGGTCGGCCGGGATCTCCGCTTTGAGGCCTTTCTCGACCTCTTGGAGGACCGCGTTGAGGTTGCGGCGGAACCCTTCCGTTTCCGGGTCGACGGGGATCTTCAGCGAGTCAGCGGCGGTGCGCTTGATGCTGGCGCGGATTTTGGATCGCCAGGCGTCGTCGATCGGGTTATCAGCCTCGACCGGGAGCTTCGCCGGGGAGGACCGGCGGACGCGCTCTTTGACCTTCTCGATCCCATCGGGGTCGTCGAGGACGGTCTTGATGTGAATGCCGTTGCCGCGCTCAAGGCGCTGGCGGATGCGGCGCTCGTCAGCCTCGGTGTTGTCTTCGAGGTGCACGGAGACATAGGCCGAGGCGATGCGGAAGCCCTCAGGCATTGCGACCACCACCAGTCACGGTGGTCCACGCAAGGCGGGGGCGTTGTGCCGCGAGGCGTCGGCGGAAGAGGGCGAGCTGGAACATTGCTGCCAGCTCGGCGGGTGTGGGGACTGACGTGTCCCCGGAGAGGCGCCGTAGCGGCGCGTCAGCGGTTGCCATTCGAGGTGGACTCCCTCGTTCGGGAACGCCGGCGACACAGACCCATGGGTCTTTCTCGTGTCGGCTTGGCTTCTCTCCCGAGGCACCCGCTGAGGCGGGCGTCACACCATTCGCGGCTTCCCGGACACTCGCATTTCAAGGCCGGGTCTACCCTCTGTCCCGAGGGCTTCCCGACTCGTCGGCCGGAACCGCTAGCTAGCATTCAGTTGTGTGGTCAATGCTCCCTGATTATACCATTTGACGTGCTATAATGGGGGTGGTCGATGCTTTGTGGTGAAGCGCCCAAAGAAGCCCCCGGGGAATGGACACCCTGGGGGCTTCTTGCTGTGCGTGCACAGACAGGTTCACCCACCAAAGGGGTGATACGGCGAGCAGACTTCCGTCAGTCGAGGCGTGATCAACTCATGGACGCTGAGACGAGCACGCCGTGGCTGACTCCGCGGGAAGCGGCCGACTGGATCCGGTGTCATAAGGACACCATCCTCCGAGCCTGCCGCGAGTGGGACGAGACGAACGGCAAGTCGGGCCTGAAGAGCGAGCAGCGTGTCCGCAACGGCCGCCGGAAAATCCACCGCGACGACCTGGAGCGGTGGGCAGCTGGCAAGGCACCAACCCGCGGACGCAAACGCTAGACGTTCCCACGGCGCATGGCGGCCTCGTCCGCTTCCGACGCTGCTCGCGCCTTCGCGATCAGGTCTGCAAGCCAGGCGTCGTGACGCTCCCGCACTTCCGGGTCCGCGCACAGGCGCTCCCAGAAGCGCACAGCGTCAGCCATCGCCTCGTCCGGCGTCAGCTCCCGCTCCCCCTTGGCGCGGCGGATCAGGTTCATGACCGTCAGAGGTCCCAGCACATCGGCCTCAGTGGGCCGTGGGGGCAGTGGATCAAGCTCCCCGGCCAGTCGGTCGATCCAGTCAGTCACGCGGCCTCTCCGTCCTCTACGGCCCGCAGGTGGCGTACCACAGCGAGGCGGGCACGGCGTGCGTCGGCGGCCGGCAGTCCGACCTCAGCGACGGCGGCCTCAACGGCAGCTGCGAGAGCCACAGCCTTGGTGTGTTCGATCTCGCACAGCCGCTCGTCGATGCGGAGCTTGGCGATGGAGGTGAGCAGGGAGCCCAGCTGAGTGACGGCGTCGCGGTAGAGCTGGACCTCAGCCCGGACCTGCTCCGAGGTCATACCCCGGTATCCGATGGTGGTCAGCTCCCCGATGCGGGTACGGAGCAGGTCCTTCCACGCCAGTAGCTCGCCGGTCAGGAGCTGAAGCTCCCGCAACGGGTCGTCCACTGGCGGGTGTTCCTGCGCTGCCCACCACCGGCGGAGGTCCTGTTCGGCCAGGTTCACGGCGGCCTTGGCCTGGACCTGAGGGGCGCTCCCGCCGTGGAAGTGGCACACCGTGGCGCCACGACGCGGGGGCTTCTTGCACCGCTCCCCTGACTGCTTGCTGGTGGCCGTGCACTGCACCGTGACCACCCCTTCCCTGAGTTCGGATATTGACACTTATCGCAAGTCAGGACGCCCGGGTGGCGCCTAGATCAACGCGTTCCATGGGGTCAGACCCCACCCGGACCGTCCAAAGGGTTCAGGCCTCCGCCGGCGCTTCGGGGTTTGCTTCTGCCTTGGCTTCGCGAAGGGCCTGTAGCTGCCCGATCAGGAGTTCCCGGTTGGCTGCTGCCTGCCGCTCGGGGTGGTCCCGCTCGTCGCGGAACTGCTCCCAGTCCCCCATGACCTTGACCTGGTTCTCCAGGTAGCGTTCCCGCCCGCGGGAGACGGACGCAGCCTCGAGGATCATGTCGCCGGCGGTGATGGGTCGGGTCGGGCGGTCCTGCTCGTTCGCGGTGAACGCTGCCAGGGCGCGGGCGGCCATCGGGTCGGGGGCAGCGTCGACAGCGCGGCTGACGTTCTCCTTCGCGATGGCGAGCTTCTGTTCCCGGTCTGCGATGACGGACTTCATCGCGCCCTCACGGAGGGCCTCGGACAGGGCGGTGTGTGCACCGTCCACCTGAGCCTGAAGGGCACGGAAGGCTTCGATGCCGGGCTGGCGGTCCGCGGGCTGCTCCGGCTGCACGGCGGCCTGAGCGGCTGCGCGTTCGGTTGCGCGCTGCTGGTGGTGCGCGGCGAGGCGTTCGCCGATGGAGTGGGTGCCAGGGGTGCTGGTCATGAGGCTTGTGTCCTTTCGGGTCAGGAGGCGGTGACGGGGGTCCCGTAGTAATCCGGGTCCGTCGTGTTCGAGCTGGGGGAGGCGACGCCGGCGGAGTCGAACCACTCCAAGCGGTTCGCGAGGAACCGGGCGGTCAGACCGCCGGCGGTCTTGACATCGCAGTACTGGCCGTTCGGGGTGAGGGTCATGACGCCGGTGATGGTGGAGTTGTCGGACTGGTGCACGATCTGCGGGTTGTTGGGGTCGCCCACGGCGTGGAGGTACAGGCCGTGGCTGCGGTAGTTGGTGGCAGCGAGCATCTGCGTGATCTGGTAGCTGCCGTTGGAGGGGCGAGAGCGAGTCATCTGCTGACTTCCTGTGTTAGGCGGCGGCGTTGCCGCGGTTGAGTCCCTCAGTGAGGGTGTTGAATTCGCGAAGCTCGGCTTCCTTCAGCTCGGCTTCTGCTGCGCGGAGGCTGGCCAGTGCGTCGCTGTACTCGTCGCGGTCCCCGCCACGGGCAGTTTCGGTGAGGGCCGCTCGGTAGGCGTCGACATCGCGGCGGATGTCTGCGGAGCACCGGTGCTCCGGCTGTTCAGCTGTGGTCACTGGTTCTCCTTGCGGCTGATTTGGTTGAGCAGGCTCCCCCATGCGCGGAAGGCTCCGGGGATGTCGGCTGTGTGTTGGCGGAGTTGGCGGAGGCCGGCGGCAGTCCAGGCGACGCCGGGTCCTTCAGGGAAGCGGCTAACGCACCAGCCGTCAGGGCCGACGACTGCCCAGGGCGGGTAGCCGTTGTCCTGTTCGAACTCCTGGACAGCGGCTACCCACTCGTCTGATCCGGGTGTGACCCGGTCTGCCTCGAGTGGTTCCGGCGTCACTTCGCCTCCTGAGCTTCGCCGCAGCGGCAACGCCGTCGGCGACAGGTGACGCAGCCGGCTGGCCACGAGGAGTTGAACGCCTGTCGGAGTCGGGCTTCGTTCTCCGACATGGTGTAGCCGCGGGCCTTCAGCCACATCTGCTTAGCAGGCAGCTTCAGGAACCGCAGCCAGGCTTGGTGGTACCAAGCGTCTTCGTTGATCATGCTGCGTACTCCTCGTACCGGTCGATAGCCCTTCCCGTACCGGGGTCACGGACGGGTTCCCGCCACGACGACCCCCTTATTGGCTTCGCTGTGCTGCTCGGCTCCCCGGTGATCGGATCAAGACCACGGTGAGCGCGGGCGTTCATCTCAAACCACGCCTGTTCCTGGCGTGCCTGGAAGCGGAGATCGTTCTGGCGCTCGCCGTACTGCACCAGACCCTCATGCGGGCCGTCGGTGATCTCACGTGGCGGCGTTGGTGGGGTCCAGTGGTCTGGCCCCAGGATGTCTACGACGAGACTGCGGGGAAGTTCCTCGGCTCCGTGGTAGCCGCCGAGGTCTGGCCCAGTCTGGGCCACTTTCTGGTTCTTCCAGAAGCCTTGACGCAACCACTTGTGCAGGAACACTCGGTGCTTCGGATCGCTCAGCTCAAGTCGGTATGTGCGAGCGGCCTCGACCAGCGTCGGAGCATCCACCTCTTGGAGGGCACGGACGAACTCTCGAGCTGCGTCGTCGTATGGCCCCTTAAGGCCTCCATATGCCTGACAGAGCATGGCGAAGGCTGTCTTCAGCTTCTGTCGTTCCTCCGACTCCTGAGGTGCGTCGTCGAGAGGACTTTTCTTAGGACTCTTTAAGGACTCTTCGGGTGCATCGGGTTCACCCCGTTCCGGAACCCCGTTCATCCCGCGAGGTGCATCGGGTTCAGGTCGTTCCCCAACGGGGTGCACTGGGTTCAGGTCGCGGGGTGCATCCCGTTCACCCCGTTCCTTCGCTCGTTCCTCCTGGCGAATGCACTCGGCGCAATTCTGGTAGTGCCGCTTCACCTGGAGATCCCAGATCTTCGGTCGGTTGTCGGCCCGGAGCTTCTTCCACTTCGCCACCTCACGACCGGGCTTGATCAACCCAAGAGTTCTCAGGCGCTCGACGGCGCCTGGGATAACTCGTTCAGATAGATGGGTCATCCCAGCCATCCGCTTGACGGAGGGGAACGCCGCCGAGCCGTCGACCTCAGCATGGTGAGCGAGCGCGGCTAGCACGGCAACGAGAGTCGCCGCCTTCGGGCTGACGCCCTTCTCGTCATCAGGGATCGGGGCGTGCAAGAACGCCCACTCAACCGCTTGGTAACTCATGCGCACTCCCAGGGACCCCACAGCCCCCGGTGCGGACGCGATCGCACCGGGGGCGTGGGGAAGTAGACGCGGCGGGCGGGGAGATGATCGCCCGAAGGCCACCGCCCGCCGCTAACCCGGGACTCAACCGCCAGTGCTGCGCAGGAGAAGGACGCGCACATGGCGGAGTCAACCGGGGGCTTACAGTTGATCACGCGGCAGCCTCGTTCTCGGCTGTGATGCCGCGCCACCAACGGAGTTTCGCGCCATGCCGGCTGCGCCTGGTGGACGCAACCGGACGGCGGTCGAATACCTCGGTGATCTCGCCCCTGCGGGCCGCCGTGAGCATCACGACGGCGATCAGCAGGCGGTTGTACGGGCCCCCACCATCGGTCGACACCAGCTTGTCGACGTGGTCGGCGGTGAAAGGCGAGCCCGACCGGACCAAGAAGTAGAACGGCTTCTCGACCCGGTCGCGGTCGCCGCGGTGGGCCGCAACGTCGGCGGACAGAACAGCGTCCACACCGGCGTCACGGTCCTTGCGGCCCTCTTGCAGACTCACAGCTTTTCCTCGGGTCCGTAGATCAGCTCCGCGATCCGCACGTACCCCGCCACGCGGACGGACTTCGGGTTGTGGAGTTGGGTGGCGTCGAGAGCCGCGCCGATCTGGGCGCGGAGTTCGACGAGGTCGTATTCCAGACCGACCTTTCGCGCCCACGCGGTGGCGAGGTCGACGAAGTGGGCTACGTCGGCGTGTTCAACGGGGGCGGTCACTTGGCCACCTCCGACTCTGCGGCGTCGCGCATCGCAGCCTGCTGTTCGTAGGTCCGCCCCAGACGGCCCGCAGTCAGCACGTACAGATAGCTCAGCGCCCGACCGGTGCCGACCAGTCGGTCCGTGTCCGTCATCGCCGGACGACCGGCCGCCAAGGTGACAGCCTCATCGGCGTAGTCCTCGACTAGCAGGCGGGAAAGGGTGTCGAGCACCCAGTTTGGGTCCAACTCCGGGTAGGTCGCGGTGGTCACGCGGCACCCCCGACCTTGCGGCCCGCGCAGAAGATCGAGTAGAGCAGGTGGGCGAAGTGCTGGGGGCCCTCGGCGGACATGGCCTCAGCCGACGCGGCGGCGAACTTCATGTCCCCTTCGGTCCAGGTGTCCCCGGACCGGGTGTCCATACGGAAGATCTCGAGGTCGAAGTCCTGCTCCGGGAACGGGGCGATCACGAGGCGCTTGTGGGAGTACCACTTGCCGTCGATGTCCAGGTAGGGGGTGCAGTCGGAGTGGTCGCACCAGTCGGTGGCGCAGACGTAGTCCGGGAGGGTCGGTTCGACCTTCCAGCCGATGGCCTCGGGGGTGACGTTGGGGGTAAACTCGGTGATCGTCATCTTCGTGGTCTCCTTGCAGACCTAGGGGGTGGCTGAGCCGCCTCGGGCCGCAATCCCGGGGCGGTTCCTTGATTTCAGGCGGCGATCGGTCCGCCAACCGTCTGGCTTTCGAGCCAGGTCTTCACGTCTTCCCAGGCGTAGCGCGCCCGGTTCCCGACCAGGATGTAGCGGGGCCCGCGGCCCTCGTAAGCCATCTGAGACAGCGTGTTGGCGCTGAGCTTGAGGTAGTCAGCGACCTCCCGCCGCGTAGCCAGGTCCGGCATCAGCGTCTTGTCCACCTGTTCGCCTTTCGGGTCGGTCCGTTTCCATCTTGGGAACTAGATTAGCTCATGTCTCCGTCGTTCGCAAGATGCGTGATAAGGTTTCCGATGTGGAAACAACTGACCAGCGGGTGGCCCGCAACGTCAAGGAGTTGCGGGAGATCCGCGGCCTGAAGGTGCGCGACCTCGCGGCGAGCATGTCCGACTGGGTTGGACAGAAACTCCTACCGAGTGGTGTGACCAAGGTCGAGCAGGGAGCCCGTCGCGTAGACGTGAGCGACCTGGTTGCCCTTGCGCTAGCGCTGGACGCGACCCCTAACCGTCTCCTGCTCCCCCCAGAGGCAGACGACACGGAGGTGCAGCTCTCCCCCAACATCAGCGCTACCGCCCGGCAGGCATGGGTGTGGGCCAACGGCCTTGAGCCGCTCACATACGAGACCCGCAGTCACCGCGACCGTCAGCGGAAGCTGACCTTCAGGGCCGACAACAACCCACTCGTCGAACCCGAGTTGACCGCCCGCGAAGGCGGGCCGCACTGGGATCAGCTGGTCAGGCTTGGGTCCGCGCTCTCCGCGTTCTGCCGAAGGAACGACCTCTCACCCGGGCGAGTTGTGCCCATCCTCCAGTGGATCGCCGAGAGCCAACTCAGAGCGCCGGCAGAAGGGGAGACCGATGGCTAGCGTCGAAGATCGCTGGTGGACACAGGCGAAGGACGAAGCCACCGGCAAGCCGCTGCTTGACGAAGACGACAAGCCGGTCATGATCAAGACCGACCGGTACGGCAAGGGCCTCCGCTGGCTGTGCCGCTGGCGCGAGCCAGACGGCGCTGAGCGAAAGAAGTCCTATCGCAAGAAGGGCGACGCTGAAGCACACGTCAACCTGGTCGAGGCGGACAAGCTCCGCGGTACCTACATCGACCAGCGGGCCGGCGAAGTCCTGTTCAGCACCTATGCCAAGAGTGAGTGGCTGGCGAACCTGACCCTTGACCCGCTGACGCTCCAGAACATCGAGGACCGTCTCCGCCGGTACGTCGAGCCGTACCCGCTGTGGCGGTTGCAACTGAAGGCTGCGCAGAAACCCGCCGCTATTCAGAACTGGCTGAAGTCGCTGTCTCACGTGAAGACAGCCAAGGGTGATCCGCTTGCCGAGTCCACTAAGGCCGTTGTGTTCTCTCACGTGTCGGCCATGCTGAACTGCGCGGTCGACAACGAGGTGATCAGTAAGAACCCGTGCCGGCTGCGCTCGGTCAAGGCACCTAAGCCCGACTCACGGAAGATCGTCCCGTGGTCGCGGGACTGGGTGATGGGGATGCACGCGGCCCTACCGGACCGCTACAAGCCGTTCATTCCGATGGGTTCCGGTCTGGGGCTGCGCCAGGGCGAGTCGTTCGGGCTGTCTCCCGATGACATCGACTGGCTACGCGGGAAGGTCAACGTCCAGCGTCAGGTGAAGATCGTCGGAAACAGGCTGTGCTTCGCACTGCCGAAGGGCGGCAAGGTCCGTGAGGTGCCCTTGCCGCCGCGTGTGCGCGATGAGCTGGCCGCGTACCTGGCGCAGTTCCCGGCGGTCGAGGTGACCTTGCCGTGGGAAGAGCCCAACGGCAAGCCGGTCAAGGTGAAGCTTTTCGTCACCACGCGGGAGCGCACAGCCTGCAACCGCAACAACTTCAACACCTACGCGTGGCGGCGGGCCCAAGAGGTTGCGGGGATCCCGGCGGATCGCATGAACGGTCAGCACGCGTTGAGGCACTTCTACGCCTCGACGCTGCTGGATGCTCGAGAGTCGATCGTCGCCGTGGCCGCGCACCTCGGACACCACAACCCCAGCGTCACCCTGCGGTACTACGCACACCTCATGCCTGAATCCGAGGACCGGACGAAGGGGGCCATCGACGCCATGTGGGCCCCTCGCAACGCCGATGGTTCATACCTTGTGACTGCGGTCGGGGAGGCCCCATGCGCCCCCGACGTGCCCCAGGGCAGCCCGGGGCACCCTCTGACCAGCCCGTCCATTCAGAACAGCCTGAACTCGTCGGACTCGATGCCGCGCAGCTCGTCGTAGTCCAGGGTCAGGCACCGGATCCCGCGGTCCTCAGCCAGCGTCCGGGCCTGCGGCTTGATGATCTGGGCCGCGAACACGCCCTGCACCGGGGCCAGCAGCGGGTCGCGGTTGAGCAGCTCCAGGTACCGCGTCAGCTGCTCGACGCCGTCGATTTCGCCGCGGCGCTTGATCTCCACCGCCACCGAACGGCCGTCGGCGTCGCGGGCCATGATGTCGACCGGGCCGATCGCCGTCGGGAATTCGCGGCGGACCAGCGTGTAGCCGTCGCCGAGGGTCTTGATGTGCTCGGCCAGCAGTTCCTGCAGGTGCGCCTCGACGCCGTCCTTCTGCAGGCCCGGTTCCGCGCCGAGGGCCTGGGTGTAGTCGTGGAAGACCTCGTCGATCGAGATCACCAGCTTTTCACCCTGCTTGTTCTCGACGATCCAGAGCTTGCCGTCCTCGATCAGCCAGCAGGGCGGGCTCATCCAGTTCAACGGCTTGTACGCGCGGTCGTCGGAGTGGACCGACACCGAGCCGTCGGACTTCACGAGCAGCAGGCGGGTGGCCATCGGCAGGTGGGCGGTGAGCCGGCCGGCGTAGTCGACCTGGCACCGCGCGATCACGAGACGCACCCGAGGAGGGTAGGACAGGTCCGGGATACTGGGCGGGTGGACCCCATTCAGCGTGTCGCGTCCCGCGAGGTGTACCGGAACAACTGGATGACCGTCCGGGAGGACGAAATCCGCCGTCCGGACGGCTCGCCGGGCATCTTCGGCGTGATCGACAAGCCCGCGTACGCCCTCGTCATCGCCCAGGACGGCGACCGGTTCCGGCTGGTCGAGCAGTTCCGCTACCCGGTCGGCGAGCGCCGCTGGGAGTTCCCGCAGGGCACCGCGCCCGACCGCGCCGACGTGCCGCCCGCCGAGCTCGCCGCGCGCGAGCTGCGCGAGGAAACCGGGCTGCGGGCCGGTTCGATGGTCGCGCTCGGCAAGCTCGACGTCGCGCCCGGCATGAGCAGCCAGCGCGGCTGGGTGTTCCTCGCCACGGACGTCACCGAGGGCGAGCCCGAGCGCGAGCTCGAAGAGCAGGACATGCGCAGCGCGTGGTTCCCGCGCGCGGACATCGAGAAGATGATCGTCGCCGGCGAAATCACCGACTCGCAATCGATCGCCGCGTGGGCCCAGCTCATGCTGTACGAGCGGCTCCGGCCTTGAGCATCCCGCGGATGACGAGGTGGTGGAACGGCTTGATCACCGCGAAGTAGGCCGGGCCGACGCGGTTGTGGAAGTGCACGATCGTGCCGAGCCGGAACCCGCGGGGCACCGCTTCGACCGTCAGGTACCCGGTCAGGTGGCTGTCGTCCACACCCGCGACCAGGTAGCGCTCCGGATCCCCGGCGCGGACGGTGAAGAACGCGACCCGGTCGCCGGGCGCGAACCCGACGTCCTCGGGCCGGAGCCGGCCGGTCCGCGGGACCGCCGCGGTGTCCAGCCGCAGGGCCTTGGCGAGCAGGTAGCGGACGCCGAACAGCCCCTTCACCCACCACGGCGACCAGCCGAACACGCCCGCGACGAACTCGCGCAGGCTGTTCTCGCTTTCGATCTCCTTGAACTCGACGTAGTCCGCGGCCTCGGCGAACGGTCCGGTCATTTTCTTCTCCCCAGTACGAGTTCCAGCGCGCTCTTGAGCTGACGGCCGGACAGCGGGGGCACGACCTGCCCGGCGCCGACGACCACCAGGTACAGCGCCTGCGCGAGGTCGGCGTCGCCGCTGATCTCGGTCAGGTAGGCCACGCGGGTCCGGTCGACGCGCTCCTGGACCGCCCGCGCTTCGGTGTCCTGCAGGGCCCACGCCCGGACGGCGATCTCCAGCTCCGGCCCGGGTCCCGGCGCGAGGACGAGCTTCAGCAGCGCGCCCAGCCGGTCGCCCTCCGCCGCTTCGGCCTGCTCCACGAACCGGGTCGTGCGTTCGGCCTCGAAGTGCGCCAGCAGGGCGGTGCGGAAGCCACCCATGCCCTTGAAGTGGTGGTAGAACGACCCCTTCGACAGACCGAGCCGCTCGGCCAGCCGCTCGATCGTCACCGCCGGCGCCCCCTGCTCCGCCAGCAAAACCAACCCCGCGTCCAGCCAGTCCCGTTTCCCCACCATGGCCATACCATACCGTATGGTATGGTTCGCTGACAGCGCAAAGCGCCACTTTCACGTGAAAGTGGCGCTCAGTCGGGCCAGGAGGGCTTGCGCTTCTCCAGGAACGCCGCCATGCCTTCGCGGGCGCCCGGCAGCTGCGACGCCGCGGCCATGACCTCCAACGCGATCGCGTACGCGTCGGCCTCGGGCCGGTCGAGCTGGGCGTAGAGCGTCACCTTGCCCATCGACTTGCTGGCGCGGCTGCCGCGCGTCGCCCGCGACAGCAGGTCACCGACGGCGTCGTCGAGGTGTTCGTCGGGCACCACCCGGTTGACCAGGCCCCAGTCGAGCGCGGTCGCCGCGTCGATGGCGTCGCCGGTCAGCGCCAGCTCCATCAGCCGCTTGCGGCCGATCGAACGCGCCACCGGCACCGCCGGCGTGTGGCAGAACCAGCCGCCCTTGCCGCCCGGGAGCGCGAAGCCTGCCGACTCGGCGGCCACGGCCAGGTCGCACGACGCCACGAGCTGACAGCCGGCCGCGGTGGCCAGGCCGTGCACCCGCGCGATGACCACCTGCGGGATCGACTGCATGGTCTTCATCAGGTCGGTGCACAACGTCAGCAGCTCGCGCACGCCCATCAGGTCGCGCTTGGCCACGTCGCCGAAGTCGTGCCCCGCGGAGAACACCGGTCCCGCGCCGGCCAGCACGACGCCGGTCGCGTCGGACGTCCCCGCCGCCTGGAACGCGGAGAGCAGCTCGGCGAGGTGGTCCGCGGACAGCGAGTTGCGCCGCTCCGGCCGGTTCATGGTGATCGTGACGGTGTCGCCGTCCCGGCTCATCAGCAGGTGCTCGTACATTCCCCGACCGTAGCCCCTCCGGACCGGAATGTGCGCCGGTAACTGTCCGGGCCGACGCCGACCTCGGCGTGCATCCGCCGCCGCAGGTTGGCCGCCGTGCCCAGCCCGGACCGCTCCGCGACGCGCTCGACCGGCAGTGCCGTCGTCTCCAGCAGCCGCTGCGCGTACCGGACGCGCTGCACGCGCAGCCAGCGCCCCGGCGTCACGCCGGTGGCCGCGGCGAACTCGCGGTGGAACGTCCGCTCGCTCATCCGCGCGTGCCCGACCAGGTCCTCCACGCCGATCCCGGAGCCGAGCCGGGCCAGCGCCCAGTCCATTGTGGACGACAGACCCGGCTGAGTCGCGGAAGGCACGGGACTGTCGACGTACTGCCGCTGCCCGCCTTCCCGCGCCGGCGGCATCACCAGGCGGCGCGCCAGTGCGGCGGCGACGTCCGCGCCGTGGTCGCGGCGGACCAGGTACAGGCAGAGGTCGAGGCCGCCGACGACCCCCGCGGACGTCAGGACGCCGCCGTCGTCGGTGTAGAGCACGTCCCGCTGGAGGTCCGCCCGCGGCGCGACCCGGGCCAACGCGTCGAGATCCCGCCAGTGCGTGGTCGCCGGGAGGCCGTCGAGCAGGCCCGCGGCGGCCAGGGTGAACGCGCCGGAACACAGTCCCGCGACCGTGCGCCCGTCCCGGTGGGCCCGGCGCAGCGCCGCGACGGCGGAGGACGGCACCGGCGCGAGGGGGTCGTCGCGGCCCGGCGCCAGCACGAGGTCGCAGCCGTCGAGCCCGGCCAGACCGTGCGTCGCCGCGACGTCACCGAACGGCGACACGGCGGTGCGCGCCCGGCCCGCACTGCACAGCCGGACGGTGAACGGGCCGATCCCGCTGTCGGTCCGGTCCTGGCCCCAGACCTCGCCGATCACCGCGAGGTCGAACAGCCGGGTGCCGGGCAGCAGCAGAACGCCGATCGTGCGCATGGCAGGAAAGTACTGCATCGCGCGTCTTCTGCCACTCCCCTGAGCGCGAGAAGCCCGCGAAACTCGACGCCATGACCGAATCGGCACTCATCCTGATCGACGTCCAGCGCGGGTTCGACGACGCGGCTTTCTGGGGCCCGCGCAACAACCCTGGCGCCGAAGCGAACATGAAGGCGCTGCTCGACGCGTGGCAGGAACGGCGACTGCCCGTCGTGCTCGTGCACCACGACTCCGTGAAACCGGACTCGCCGCTGCTGCCCGGCCAGCCGGGCAACGACTTCAAGCCCGAACTCGACGGCGCACGGCCGGACCTGGTGTTCGGCAAGAAGGTCAACTCGGCCTTCATCGGCGACGTCGACCTCGACGCGTGGCTGCGCAAGCGCGGCATCACGAGCTTCGTCCTGGCGGGGATCCAGACGAACTTCTGCTGCGAAACCACCGCACGGATGGGCGGGAACCTCGGCTACGACGTGACTTTCGCGCTCGACGCCACGTTCACGTTCGACCTCCCGGAGGTGACCGCCGACGAGCTGTACCGCGTCACGGCGGCGAACCTGGCCAACCAGTTCGCCACCGTGAAGTCCACAAAGGACATCCTGGCCGGGCTCAGCTGAGCCCGTTGCGCTCCCGGACCAGCGAGACGATGCCGTCCATGATGTCGGTCAGCTCGTAGTCCTTGGGCGTGAACACCCGGGCGATGCCGCGTTCGGTGAGCAGCGCGGCGTCGTCCGGCGGGATGATCCCGCCGACGATCACCGGCACGTCACCGGCGCCCGCCGCGCGCAGGCCGTCGACGACGTTCGGGACGACTTCCAGGTGCGAGCCGGACAGCACGGACAGCCCGACGACGTGCACGCCCTCCTGCACGGCGGCCGCGACGATCTGCTCGGGTGTCAGCCGGATGCCCTGGTAGACGACCTCGAAACCGACGTCACGCGCCCGGACGGCGACCTGCTCGGCGCCGTTGGAGTGCCCGTCGAGTCCCGGCTTGCCGACCAGGATCCGCAGCCGCTCGCCCAGTTCCGCTTCGGTGGCGCGGACGCGTTCGCGCACCCGCTCGATCCCCGGGTCGCCATTGCCCGCGGCCGCCGCGGAAACTCCGGTGGGCGCCCGGTATTCGCCGAACACCTCGCGCAGCGCGCCGGCCCACTCGCCGGTGGTGACGCCGGCCCGCGCACAGTCCACAGTGGCCTCGAAGAGGTTTTCCGTGGTCTGCGCGCGTTCCTTGAGCGCGGCCAGCGACCGCTCGACGGCCTCGTTGTCGCGCCCGGTGCGCCACTCCTCGATCGCGGTGACAGCCGCCTTTTCGACGGCGGGGTCGATGGTCTCGATCGCCTTCGCGCCCTCGGCCTGCAGCGGCGACGGCTCGGTCGTCTCGAACTTGTTGACCCCGACCAGGATCCGCTCGCCGTTCTCCATCCCGCGCCGGTATTCGGCGAGCGAGGTGACCAGCTGCGACTTCATGTAGCCGCTCTCGACCGCGGCGACCGCGCCGCCGAGGTCCTGCACGCGCGCGATCTCCTCGCGCGCGCCGGTCATGATCTCGTCGACCTTGGCCTGGATGACGTGCGAGCCGTCGAAGATGTCCTCGTACTCCAGCAGGTCGGTCTCGAACGCGAGCACCTGCTGCATCCGCAGCGCCCACTGCTGGTCCCACGGCCGGGGCAGGCCGAGCGCCTCGTTCCAGGCGGGCAGCTGGATCGCGCGGGCGCGGGCGCCGCGGGAGAGCGACACCGCGAGCATCTCCAGCACGATCCGCTGGACGTTGTTCTCCGGCTGGGCTTCGGTGAGCCCGAGCGAGTTGACCTGGACGCCGTAGCGCAGCCGGCGCGCCTTGGGATCCGTTACGCCGTAACGGTCCCGCGTGATCTCGTCCCAGAGCGCGGTGAACGCGCGCATCTTGGACATCTCCTCGACGAACCGGACGCCGGCGTTGACGAAGAACGAGATCCGCGCGACGACCTTGGCCATGTCGGCCGCGTCGACCTGCCCGGAGTCGCGGACGGCGTCGAGCACGGCGATCGCGGTGCACAGCGCGTAGGCGACCTCCTGCGTCGGCGTCGCACCGGCTTCCTGCAGGTGGTAGCTGCAGATGTTGATCGGGTTCCACTTCGGCACGTGGTGCACGGTCCACGCGATCATGTCGGTGATCAGCCGCAGGCTCGGCCCCGGCGGGAAGATGTAGGTCCCGCGGGACAGGTACTCCTTGATGATGTCGTTCTGCGTGGTGCCGGTGAGCTTCGCCAGCACCTCGTCGACGTCGCGGCCCTCGGCTTCGGCCTGCTCGCGCGCCACGGAGACGTACAGCGCGAGCAGCCACATGGCCGGCGCGTTGATCGTCATCGACGTGTTCGCCTCGGCGAGCGGGATGCCGTCGAAGAGGCGCCGCATGTCGCCGATGTGCGACACCGGCACGCCGACCTTGCCGACCTCACCGCGCGAGAGCTGGTGGTCCGGGTCGTAGCCGGTCTGGGTGGGCAGGTCGAAGGCAACCGAGAGCCCGGTCTGCCCCTTGGCGAGGTTGCGCCGGTAGAGCTCGTTCGACGCCGCGGCGGACGAGTGCCCCGCGTACGTGCGCATCACCCACGGTCGGTCTCGCTCGCGGTCCGTTGGGTACGGCACTGGGCACCTCCGGCGGTGGACGTTTCGTAGAGTGTACCGACCGGTAACTTGTGGTGGCAGTGGAATCGAACACGTCCGAGTGACTCAGTCCGCGTCCTGCGCCGCCACGACCAGGTCGTGGATCCGGTCGGGCTCCGGTACGGCGACCAGTTTGATTGCGTCGCGCTCACGGTGCCGGCCCACCAGGTAGCCGGAAACGTCCGCCACGAGGTCCGGCGTCCCGAAGCCGAGCGTGCCGAGACCGTCGCGGCCCAGCCAGGTGACCGTCGGCGGGACCGTGCCCAGCTCCGCCTGCTTGCGGATGCGGCCCGAAACGCGATCGGCCACCACGACCCGCCGGTCGGTCACCGTGTACCCCGCGCGGCCCAGCACCCACGGCCGGGAGAGCACCGGCCACCAGCACCCCGCGAGGCCGCCGGCCACCAGCGCGACCACGAAGGCGAACGGATACCCCGGGAACAGCAGGGGAACCACCGCGGCGGAACCCGCCACCAAGAGCGAACCGAAGACGGGGCGGAACCACTCGAGACCGACCGGGGCGATCCGCTGCGGCCGCCCCGACCACAGCAACCGCTCACCCGGCGACAGAACGATCGAAGGCACATCCACGGCGACCTCCCGGCGCTTCTTTCGGTGCAGACGCGCGGGAAGGCCGTGCCGGTTGCCCTCAGGCGGCGGGCTCGCCCGATTCCGGCGGGGCCTGGCGGGCCTTCGCCTCGTCGATGGCCTTGGTCAGCAGGTCGCGCACGCGCTTCGGCTCGCCGACGCCGATCAGCGTCACCGCGCCGGGCGTGCCGAACGTGAGCGTGCCGGTGCGCGACGGGCCGGGCTTGAGGACCGGCGCCGACAGGCCGGCCAGTTCGCTGGCGCGTTCCTGCTGCCGGAACAGGCCCGAGCGCGCGATGATCCGGCTGTCCGTCACCGCGTACGTCGTGCGGCCGAGCGCGAGGTAGCGGACGAGTGAGCGGCCGACCAGTCCGTAGAGACCGAGGACCAGCACCACGGCGGCCAAGACCATGGTGACGCCGGCCGGGTCCTTCGCGAGCAGGAACCAGAGCGCGGCGGCGGTGACGACGAGTCCGGCAGGGGCGATCACCCCGTCCGCGGCGACGTAGAGCGGGCGCTGGACCGGTTCTCCCGCCCAGAGCACGCGCTCACCGGGCAGAAGCTCGATTTCCCCTGCTGACATGGCCGAACACTACTCTGCCGGGACCCCTCCCGCCGAGTTCCGAGCGCGCTGCACCTGCTCGTACACGCTCTGTGGCCGAGCGGGCCGCTGTGACGGAAATCCGCGAGACCACGGCGTTCCCGTCGATTAGCGTGACGGCCGTGACGTGGAGCGTGTACGGGAGTTACCTGGTCATCGTGATCCTGATCGTGCTCGCGCCGGGGCCCGACACGATGGTGATGCTGAAGAACGCGCTGTCCGGCGGGTTCCGCGGCGGGCTGCTCGCGTCGCTCGGCATCTTCACCGGCAACGCCGTGCAGGGCAGCGCCGCGGCGCTCGGGCTCGGCGTCCTCATCGCGCGGTCGCAGCCGGTGTTCCTCGCGCTGAAGTGGGCCGGCGCGGCCTACCTCGTCTTCCTCGGTTTCCAGGCGCTGCGCGGGGCTTGGCGCGGCAACTACGACGTCGTGGAGCAGGCCCAACGCCGCAAGGGCGGCGGGTTCCGGCGGTTCCGCGAAGGCTTCCTCTCCAACATCACCAACCCGAAGGTGCTGGTGCTGTACCTGTCCGTGCTGCCGCAGTTCCTCGACCCGGTGCGCACGACGACGTGGGACGCGCTGGCGCTGGCCTACACCGTCGCCGTGCTCGGCGTGGTGTGGCTGCTGGTGCTGCTGGTGTTCGTGCACCGCGTGCGCGCGTGGCTCGAACGCCGCCGGGTGCGCCGCGCGCTGGACGGCGTCACCGGCACCGCGCTGCTCGGCTTCGGCGCCGCCCTCGCACTGGAGTCCTGATGTCCCTGAGCACGTACGCGGGGTTCGCCGCGATGATGGCGTTCCTGGCGATGATGCCCGGCCCGGACACGATGGTCGTGCTGAAGAACGCGCTGACCGGCGGCGCCCGCGGCGGCGCGTGGGCGTGCGGCGGCATCACGGCCGCGAACTTCCTCCAGGGCACGGCGGCGGCCCTCGGCCTGGGCGCGGTGCTCACCCGCTCCCAGCCGGTGTTCGAAACGGTGAAGTGGCTCGGCGCGGCCTACCTGGTCTTCCTGGGCATCCAGGCCCTGCGCGGCGCTTGGCGCGGCGATTACGCCGCACTGGACGACGTCCGCCGCGCCCGTGCCTCCCGCGGCCGGCGGTTCCGGGAGGGGTTCCTCTCGAACATCACCAACCCCAAGGTGATCGTGCTGTACCTGTCGGTGCTGCCGCAGTTCCTGACCCCGTCGTCGACTTTCGCCGACTCGCTGCTGCTGGCGTACACGGTCGCGGCGCTGGGACTGGTGTGGCAGGTGCTGCTGCTGTTCTTCGTGCACCGCGTCCGCGGCTGGCTGCAGCGCCGCCGCGTCCGCCGGGTGCTGGACGGCGTGACCGGCACGGCCCTTTTGGGATTCGGCGCGGCGCTCGCCCTGGAGTCCTGACCTCGTCCTGCACGGCCGGGTTTCCGCGGCTGGACATGCAGTCCGCCAGGCAGTCCACAGCCGGAGCACGCTGTGGACAAGTCGGCCGCCGGACAGCATTCCGGCCGGTTTTGTCCGCCGCCGCCGGTAAACTGGACCAGGGCACGCCCCCCGAGGAGGGCGGGGGCTGCCCTGGGGTCGGTGGCCGGGGCGGCCCGCATGGCCCGGCCGAAATCCGCGGGTGCGACCTACCTCGGCTTCAAGGCCCTGTTCGCTGCCTGGCGCGAGGGATTCCTGTGCAACCTCACCAACCCGAAGGTCCTCGTCTTCTCCTTGTCGATGCTGCCGCAGTTCCTGACGCCGGACTCGACGATCGCGGAGTCGCTGCTGCTCGCCGGGACGGTCGGCGTGCTCGCGACGCTCTGGCAGCTCGTGATCGTGGCCGGGGTGCACCGGATCCGCGCGTGGCTGCGGCAGCGCCGGATCCGCCGCACCCTGGACGGCGTCACCGGCACCGCGCTCGTCGGCTTCGGCGCGGCACTCGCGCTCGAAAGCTAGAGCGTCCGGTCCAGCCAGTCGTAGACCCGCCCGGTCGCGAGGCGCTGGGCGCCGACGTGGCAGTGCGCGTCCGCGCCCTCCTCCGCGGTGAACGTCAGCAACGTCTTCGGCGCGTTCAGGTGCGCGTACAGCCGCCGGGGTTCGGTCTCCTGCTCGCCGCCGAAGAACAGGTCGTCCGCCGCCTCGCAGACCAGCGTCGGGCAAGTGATCTTCTCCGCGACGCCGTCTTCCAGCGTGTACTCGAGGTACTTCGCGACGAACTCGCGGTCGGTCGCCGCGCCCAGGACGTAGCGGCCGTGGTCGCAGGCCCAGCGCAGGGTCGGGTTGGCCTGGCGGCCCGCGGTGAGGAGCGCGTCGAACTCCGGGTCGTCCGCCGCGTTCGCCCGGCGGACGATCTCCGCGCGGTCCCAGGGCAGGGCGCCGACCACGGCCGCGCCCGCGTCGTACACGCCGTCCAGTGCGACGACCGCCGCCAGGCGGGGTTCGAACGCCGCCGCGCGCGGGGCCAGCATGCCGCCGAGGCTGACGCCCAGCAGCGCGACGCGGTCCGGGTCGACGCCGTCGAGGCCGAGGACGAAGTCCAGCACCGGCGTGACGACGTGTTCCCAGTCCGGCCGGAACACCAGGTTGTCGTGCCGGATCGCGCTCGGCTGGCCGGGGCCGTCGAACGTCAGCACGTGGTAGCCGCGCTCGGCGCCGCCCGCCGCGCCCAGGTAGTGGCACTCTTCGGCGCTGCCGTCGAAACCGTTGTGCATCACCAGCACCGGCTTCGGGCCGTCGCCCGGCGCCCGGTAGAAGTAGCCGCGCAGAACCGTTCCCTCGTAGGGGATTTCGACCGGCTCGGCGACGGCGGCGCGCCGGAAGCACTCGACGCTGCGGTCGTAGGCCGCCGCGATGCGCGGATCCGCCGGGTCGCCGTGCAGGAAGAACTCCGACGAGAAGTAGTACGTCGACGCGCGCAGCAGCAGGTCGCGCGCGGTCACCGGGCTCGCGTCGGCCGCTTCGGCGTACAGGCGATCGGCCAGGCCGCGGTAGGCGTCGTGCCAGCTGTCGTAGTCGCCCGGCTTCACCGTCGACGCCGCCGCGAGGACCTCGCCGAAGTCCGAACCGCCGTAGGCCGCGTGGCCGAACAGGCGCAGCGTCTCGAACCAGAACTGCGCGTCTTCTTCGAACATGAGCTGCTTCATCGGATTTCTTCCTCCACGAAGGTTTCGAACGACCGGGCGGGCCGCCCGGTGACCTGCTCCACGACGGCGGTGACGCGGTCTTCCGCGCCGTGCCGGATGTCTTCGTCGAGCACGGCGAGCACGCGCGCGAACTCGGCGGGGATGCCGGCCGCGGTCAGGCGCGCCGCGAACTCGGCGGTGCCGACCGGGCGGTGGCGCACCGGGCGGCCGGTGCGGGCGGCGATGATCGATGTGGCTTCGGAATAGCTCAAAGCACCAGGACCGGTCAGGACGTGTTCGGTGTTGTGCGGTTCGGGGTCGGTCAGCGCGCGGACGGCGACCGCCGCGATGTCGGTGGCGTCGACGAACGCGACCCGGCCGTCCCCGGTGGCGGTGACGACCTCGCCGTCCCGCACGCCCTGCGCCACCAGGTGTTCGCCGGTGAAGTTCTGCATGAACCACGACGGCCGCAGCACGGCCCACTCCGGCGCCGTCCGCACCAGCCGGGGCAGCTCGCCGAGGCCGGGCGTGTCGTCGGTGACGGCGGACGAGCTCAGCAACACGATCCGGCGGACCCCGGCCTCGAGCGCGTCCGCCACGAACGGCGCCACCAGGCCCGCCGGCGCGGCCTCGCCGATCGGCGCGACCAGGTAGACGGCGGAAGCGCCGCGCAGGGCGCCGGCGTGGGTGGCGCGGTCGGCCCAGTCGAACCGGACCTGGCCGGCCTCGCCCGGCTTGCGGGTGGCCGCGCGCACCCCCGCGCCGTGCGCGCGCAGGCCCGCGACGACCCGGCGGCCGGTGGTGCCGGTGCCGCCGACGACCAGGACGTCAGCCACGGTCGCCGCCGGTGAAGGCCGCGGTCAGCGCGTCCGCGCCGCCGAGCAGGTCCGCCGCGGCCTGCGGGCTCCAGTAGTCGCGGTAGCGGCGGATCTCGCCGTTCTCGAGGGTGATCACCGCGATGTACGACAGCTCGTACGGCCGCTGCGTCGCGACGACGACGCCGGCGACGGTGAACTCGGCGACGACCACCGCCGGGTCGGTGGTCTCGTGCACGGTCATCGCCGTGACCTCCCGGATGTCCAGGAGGTTCGGGTAGTCGCGCAGGTACTCGCGGATGGCGTCCCGGCCTTCGACGCGCGCCGGGTAGCCCGGGGCGGCGAACGGGAACTCGAGGACGCCGTCCTCGGCCCAGAGCCCGGCGAACCCGGCCATATCGTGCTTCAGCAGCAGATCGAGCGCGCGCTCGACGAAGTCGTGCATCGCAGCCTCCTTCGACGTTTGGACGGAACGGTACCGTCCCGACGTCAGAGTAGACGGGACGGTACCGTTCCGTCCACCCGCTACACTGCCGCCATGGCACGCACCCCGACCGGCGCCGCGGTCCTCCAGCCCGAGGTCACGCGGGCCATCAGTGAAGCCGTCATGTGGGAATTGGCCGAACAGGGCTTCGGGCGGCTGTCGATGGAAGCGGTGGCGAAACGCGCCGGCGTCGGCAAGAGCGCGCTCTACCGGCGGTGGACGTCGAAGGAGCACATGATCGCCTCCGTCGTGACGGAGTTCAGCGTGACCCGCGCGGCGGAGACCGACACGGGCACCCTGCGCGGCGACCTGCGCGAAACGATGCAGGCCCTGATCGACTGGCTCACGCACCCGCTGTTCTCGCGGATCCTCCCGGACCTGGTCGCGGAGGACGCCCGCGCCCCGGAGTACGGCCGCGGCCTGCGCGAGGCCATCGGCGGCCCCCGCCGCGAGGTCGGCGAGAAGATGCTGCGCCGCGCGATCACCCGCGGCGAGCTCCCCGCCGACCTGGACATGGAAATGGCGCTCGACGTCCTGGCCGCCCCGATCTACTGGCGGCTGGTGGTCCGGCAGGCCGAGGCGGAACCGGACTACGTGGACCGTCTGGTGGCGTACGCCCTGCGCGCACTGGGCGCCCGGGACACGTGAGTCAGAGCAGGTCGGCCAGATCGATCGCGAAGTCGAACGGATCCGAGACCGCCGGCTTGCCCTTGTGCGCGCCGGACGAGGTGTACACCCGGGTCGTCGGGTCGAGCCGGTAGCAGAAGACCGTGAGCCCGCGGACGTCGTCGGTCTCGTTCTCCACGCGCCAGAAGTGCGGGATCCCGGCGCCGGCGTACTCCGCGGGCTTGTCCGTCTGGTCCGCGGTGATCGAGCGGGGCGACATCACTTCGATCACCAGCGAGCAGTGCTCGGGCCGCAGCACGGTGTCGGCGTCCAGCGACGCGTCGTAGACCACGAGGTCGGGGCGGCGGTTGAGCAGCGGCACGTCCCGCAGACGGAGATCGACGTCGAACTCCACCGCCAGTTCGGCTCCGCACGCCTCTTCGAGCGCGTAGGACATCCGCCGGACGATCTTCTGGTGTGGACGGCGCGGAGCCGGGTCCAGTCAGTTCCGCTCGGGTTCGCCGCTCACCCGCTCGATGTTCGCGCCCAGCCGGTTCAGGTTCTCGACGAAGTGCGGGTAGCCGCGGTCGATGTGGAAGACGTCCCAGACCTCCGTGACGCCATCCGCGCACAGGCCCGCCAGCACCAGGCCGGCGCCCGCGCGGATGTCGGAGGCCCAGACCGGGGCGCTCGACAGCTGCGGAACGCCGCGGACCACCGCGTGGTGGCCGTCCGTGCGGGCGTCGCCGGAGAGGCGGACCATCTCCTCGATGAAGCGGAACCGCGCCTCGTAGACGTTCTCCGTGATCATCGACGTGCCCTCGGACACCGCCGACAGCGCCACCGCGAAAGGCTGGAGGTCGGTCGCGAAGCCGGGGTACGGCAGCGTCACCCAGTCGACCGCCTTCGGGCGCTCCGGCTGGATCACGCGGAAGCCCTTGTCGTCGAACGTCTCGACCTCGGCGCCGGCCAGTTCCAGCTTGTTCAGCACCAGGTCGAGGTGGTGCGGGTTGACGCCGCGGACGGTGATGTCGCCGCGGGTCATCGAGGCAGCGAACGCCCAGGTCGCACCGACGATCCGGTCGCCGATCACGCTGTGCTCGGTCGGGTGCAGCTTCTCGACGCCGTGCACCGTCAGCGTCGACGTCCCCGCGCCTTCGATCTTCGCGCCCATCTCGATGAGCATCGTGCAGATGTCGGCGATCTCGGGCTCGCGCGCGCAGTTGTCGATGACCGTGGTGCCCTCGGCCAGCACGGCCGCCATCAGGATGTTCTCGGTCGCGCCGACGCTCGGGAAGTCCAGCCAGATCTGCGCGCCGACCAGCGTCTCGGCCTTCGCGACGACGCAGCCGTGCTCGATCGTGCTCGTCGCGCCCAGCTTGCGCAGGCCGTTCTGGTGCATGTCCAGCGGGCGCGAGCCGATCGCGTCGCCGCCCGGCAGTGCTACGACGGCCTGCTTCAGCCGGCCGACCAGCGGCCCCAGCACGCAGACGGACGCGCGCAGCTTGCCCATCGCCGCCGAGTCCGCGCGGTGCGACAGCTCGGCCGGCGTCGTGATGGTGGCGGTGTCGCCCTCGATGACGACCTCGCAGCCGACGCTCCGCAGCACGTCGCCCATCAGCGGGACGTCGAGGATCTGCGGGCAGTTCGTGATGGTCGTGGTGCCCTCGGCCAGCAGTGCCGCGGCCATCAGCTTCAGCACGCTGTTCTTGGCGCCGACCACGTCGACCTCGCCGACCAGCCGGGCTCCGCCATGCACGTCGAAGTGCTCGCTCATGGCCGCCAATCATGCCCTCTCGCCCGGATTCGGCCCGGGCGGGGGCCGCTATGGTGGGTTCATGGTCGTTCGCATCAACCGCGTCTACACGAAGGTCGGCGACAACGGCACGACCGCGCTCGGCGACGGGTCCCGCGTGCCCAAGACGTCCGCCCGGCTGGGCGCGTACGCGGACACCGACGAGACGAACTCCGTGCTGGGCCTCGCGATCGCCGTCGGGCAGCTGACCGATGAAGTCGCGGACGTCCTGCGTGTGGTGCAGAACGATCTCTTCGACGTCGGCGCCGACCTGTGCCTGCCGATCTCCGACGACCCGCCGTACCCGCCGCTGCGGATCACGGAGAAGTACGTCGAGCGGCTCGAGGGCTGGTGCGACGAGTTCAACGAGCGCCTGCCGAAGCTGACGTCGTTCATCCTGCCGGGCGGCACGCCGGGCGCGGCCTTCCTGCACCAGGCGCGGACGGTGTCCCGCCGCGCCGAGCGGAGCGCGTGGGCGCTGTACGAGGCCGAGCCGGAGACGACGAACCCGATCGCGGTGAAGTACCTGAACCGGCTGTCGGACCTGCTGTTCATCCTCGCCCGGCTGGCGAACCCCGAGGGTGACGTGCTGTGGCAGCCGGGCGGGCAGCCCTAGATCCCCCAGTTACCCCGCAGCGCCGCCAGCGCCTGGTGGAAGCCGGGGAACGTCTTTTTCACGCACTCGGGGTCGTCGAGCGTAATGCCGTCCGCGCGCAGGCCGGTGATGCTGAACGCCATCGCGATCCGGTGGTCCCGGCGGCACTTGATCAGCGCACCGGTGGGCGTACCCGGCTGGATCTCGATCCAGTCGCGGCCCGTCTCGACCTCGATGCCCAGCGCGCGCAGGTTCTCCTCGCACGCGTCGAGGCGGTCGCACTCCTTGATGCGGGTGTTGTAGACGTCCTCGATGCGCACCGGCCCCGAAGCGAACGGGGCGATCGCCGCCAGCGTCGGGACGGTGTCCGAGATGTCGCGCATATTCACCGTGACGCCGCGCAGGCCGTCCGAGGGCCCCGCGACCGTCACCGAGTCCTCGGCCAGCTCGACGTGGGCACCCATCTGCTCCAGGACGTCGACGAAGCGCACGTCGCCCTGCAGCGCCGCCGAACCGAGGCCCGGGATGGTCACCGTGCGGCCGGTGACCGCCGCCGCGGCGAGGAAGTAGCTCGCCGTCGACGCGTCCGGCTCGACCGGGTACTCGCAGGCCTGGTACGGCGCCGGCGGGACGACGAACGTCTTCCCCTCGCGCCGGACGTCGACGCCGAAGCGGCGCATCATCTCGAGCGTGATCTCGACGTAGGGCACCGACACCAGGTCGGTCACCGTGATCCGCAGCCCCTCTGCGGTCAGCGGCCCGAGCAGCAGCAACGCGGTCAGGAACTGCGAGGACAGCCCCGCGTCGAGGGTCAGCTCGCCGCCCTTGACGCCGTCCGCGCGGACCGTCAGCGGGTGGTGCCCGGGCTCGCCCTCGAAGGACAGGTCGACGCCCAGCTCCTGCAGCGCGTCGGTCAGCGGCCCGAGCGGGCGCCGGCGCATCTGGTCGGAGGCGTCGAAGCGGAACGTCCCGGTGCCGGCCGCGGCCAGGGCGGGGAGGAACCGGGCGGTGGTGGCGCCGTCGCGGCAGAAGACGTCCGCCTCGGCGACCCCGGGGCCCGAAGGACGGCCCTCGATCGTCCACGCGCCCGGCTGCCGGTCGACGCGGTACCCGAGCTTGACGAGGCCCTCGGCGAAGCCCTCGGTGTCGTCCGAGTGCAGCGGACGGCCGAGGGTCGTGGTGCCGTGCGCGGCGGCGGCCAGGAACAGGCCGCGGGCGGTGACGGACTTGGAACCGGGGATCTCGACGAGGGTCACGAACCCCAGTTTAGTGGGGCTGGATCTCGGCCATCGGGCCCCAGTCGGAGGCGTCCTGGACGTTGATGATCCGGGGGTTGTCGCTGATGTAGGCACCCAGGTTTTCGACGGCCCACTTGAAGTGGTCCGACCCGACGTGCGCGACGGCCGCGTCCTGGCCGTCGAAGCCCTCGACCAGCACGTAGGTGTTCGTGTCCTCGAGGCTGCGGGACCATTCGAAGAACCGGTTGCCCGCTTCGGCCCGGGTGTTCCTGGTGTAGTCCGCGACGATGTCCGGCCAGTTTTCCGCGTGCTCGGGCTTGACCGGGAACTTGACCACGATGAGGATCATGCGCTCAACCGTAAGCCAGAACAGCGGCTGTGGCTGTCCCAGTTTGAGACAGCGTCAGGACGCGCGCGGGAGGCGTCGCCCCGGCGGGGCGGATTCGAGCCAGGAGAGGAAGCCGGTCAGCGCGCCCGGGCCCATGGCGATCTCGATCGCCTCCTGGGTCTCCGACTCGCAGCGCAGGACGGTCGAGCCTTCGGGAACGGCGTAGGCCTCGCTCCCGGACGGGTCCCGCCGGTCGGCGATCTGCATGCTCTCACGCTGGAAGACGCGGTCCGGGCCGGTCCGCAGGCTCCACACGCGGTACCAGACGAACTCGTCGCCCTCGTAACGGCCCAGCCCCAGGTGCCAGCTGGACCGCGCGGCGTCCGGACGCCACCGCAGCGCGACGCTCACGCCCCCACCGCGGCGCATCCGGATCCACCGCTGGCCGTACCAGGCGGCCAGCACGGCGAGCACGATCAGGAGCCCGACTACGACCACGGTGATCTTCACGGCCCGGCTCCTGCCCGTCTCGCGCTCAGGCCGACTGACCTGCCGCGCGGAGCTGGGCCGTGGCCCTCGTCCGCTCGGTCTCGTCGTCGGCGTTCAAGGCCGCCTTCGCCGCGTCGACGTCGATCTCGTCGGACAGTTCGGCGCTCTCGGCGAGGATGCTGACCCCGGTGGCGGTGACCGACAGGAACCCGCCGTGCACGGCCGCGCAGACCGTCTCGCCGTCGGTGGTCGTCACCTTGACCACGCCACCCTCGACGAGCTGCCCGAGCACGGGTTCGTGGCCGGCCATGATGCCGATTTCACCCTCGGTGGTCTGGGCCACCACGAAAGTGGCGGTACCCGACCAGAGACGGCGCTCGACGGCCACCAGCTCCACGGACATCTCAGCCACGTAGCACTCCTTCGCTCGGGGTGTTACCACCGAGTGTAATAGGTCTGACTCAAGCTATGAGAACGGCGGGGGCCCGAGTCCACATAGGACACTGCCCCCGCCGCGCTCAGGACGTCACTTCTTGGTGATTTCCTTGTACTTCTTCTCGAGGTCCTCGAGGCCACCGATACCCAGGAACGCCTGCTCTGGGTAGTGGTCGAAGTCACCCTTGGTGATGCGGTCGAACGACTCGATGGTCTCCGACAGCGGCACCGTCGAGCCCGGGATCTGCGTGAACGCCTCGGCGACCAGCATGTTCTGGGACAGGAACCGCTCGATGCGGCGCGCGCGCTGAACGGTCAGCTTGTCCTCTTCCGAGAGCTCGTCCATACCGAGGATCGCGATGATGTCCTGCAGTTCCTTGTACTTCTGCAGGATCCGGATGACCTCGGAAGCCACGCGGTAGTGGTCCTCACCGACGATGGCCGGGTCGAGGATCGTCGACGTCGACGCCAGCGGGTCCACCGCCGGGAAGATGCCCTTCTGGAAGACACCACGCGAGAGCTCGGTGGTGGCGTCCAGGTGGGCGAACGTCGCGGCCGGGGCCGGGTCGGTGTAGTCGTCCGCGGGGACGTAGATCGCCTGCATCGAGGTGATCGAACGGCCTCGGGTCGAGGTGATCCGCTCCTGCAGCTGCCCCATCTCGTCGGCCAGCGTCGGCTGGTAACCCACGGCCGAAGGCATGCGGCCCAGCAGGGTCGACACCTCGGAACCGGCCTGGGTGAACCGGAAGATGTTGTCGATGAACAGCAGCACGTCCTGGTTCTGGACGTCGCGGAAGTACTCCGCCATGGTCAGCGCCGACAGCGCGACGCGCATACGCGTGCCCGGCGGCTCGTCCATCTGGCCGAAGATGAGGGCGGTGTCGTTGATGACGCCGTCCTCGGACATCTCCAGGAAGAGGTCGTTGCCCTCACGGGTGCGCTCGCCGACCCCGGCGAACACCGACGTACCACCGAAGTTCCGGGCGACACGGGTGATCATCTCCTTGATGAGCACCGTCTTGCCGACGCCGGCACCGCCGAACAGGCCGATCTTGCCGCCCTCGACGTACGGGGTCAGCAGGTCGACGACCTTGAGGCCGGTCTCCAGCATCTTCGTCTTGCCCTCGAGCTGGTCGAAGGACGGGGCGCTGCGGTGGATGCCCCAGCGCTCGAGGTCCTCGCCGTAGCCGGGCTCGTCGAGGCACTCGCCGAGGGCGTTGTAGACGTGGCCCTTGACCTTGTCGCCGACCGGGACCGTGATCGGGCCGCCGGTGTCGGTGACCTCGGCGCCGCGCACCAGGCCGTCCTGCGGCTGCAGGGAGATGGTGCGGACGAGGTTGTCACCCAGGTGGCTGGCGACCTCGAGGGTGACCGTCTTGCGCAGCTGCTCGAACTCGATCTCGACCTTGAGCGCGTTGAACTGGTCGGGCACGGAACCGCGCGGGAACTCGACGTCGACGACCGGCCCGGTCACCGAGACGATGCGCCCCTTGGCGCGCGGGGCTTCAGTACTGGTCATCAATCATCACTTCCTGCTGCGGTGAGCGCGTTCGCGCCACCGACGATTTCGGAGATCTCCTGGGTGATCTGCGCCTGGCGGGCCTGGTTCATCTCCCGCGTCAGGTTCCCCACCAGCTCGTTCGCGTTGTCCGACGCGGCCTTCATCGCGGTCCGGCGGGCGGCCAGCTCGGACGCCGCAGACTCGAGGAAGGCCGCGTAGAGCCGCGTGTTGATGTACTTCGGCAGGATCGCGTCCAGCAGCTTGTCGGCACTCGGCTCGAACTCGTAGCTGGGGAGCAGCCCGGCGGGCTTCTCCTCTTCGCCCTCGGAGTACTCGACCTCGAGCGGCGCGACGCGCTTGGCCGTCGGCCGCTGCGTCAGCATCGACACGAACTCGGTGTAGACGATGTGGATCTCGTCGACACCCGTGATGCCGTCGGCGTTGCCGTGCTCGTCGTCGACGCCCCGCATGAACGACTCGACCAGGGCATCACCGGCCGCGACCGCGTTGGCGTAGCCCGGCTGGTCGGAGAAGCCCGTCCAGCCGTCCACGACCTCGCGGCCCCGGAACCGGTAGTAGTTCAGCCCCTTGTTGCCGGTGACGTAGACCTGCGGCTCCTTGCCCTCCTCGCGGAGGAGGGCGAGCAGCTCTTCGGTCGCGCGCAGCACGTTGGAGTTGTACCCACCGCACTGGCCCTTGTCACTGGTCACGACCAGGACGGCGGCCCGCTTCGGGTTCGGGCGCTCGACCAGCATGGGGTGGTCGAGCGTGGTGGCCGCGCCGGCCAGCGCCGAGAGCACCTTGGTGATCTCGTCCGCGTACGGCCGGGAAGCGGCGACCCGAGCCCGCGCCTTGGTGATGCGCGCGGTGGCGATGAGCTCCATCGCCTTGGTGATCTTGCCGATCGACTTGGTCGCCTTGATGCGCGACCGGAGTTCCCGGAGTTGTGCGGCCATGAGCTACCAGCTCACTTCTTCGGGGCGGGCTTGTTGACCTTGACGGTCTCCTGCCCGACCTTGTCGGCTTCCATGGCGTCCGCGTTCTCCTCGAGCGGCTTGCCCTCGGAGGTCGTGAACTCCTTCTTGAACTCGTTCACCGCGGCGACCAGCTTGTCGGCCGTCTCGTCCTCGAACTTCCCGGAGTCGCGGATCGCGCCCAGGATGTCGTCGTGCTTGCGGCGGGCCGAGTCGAGGAACTCGTGGTTGAAGCGGCGGACGTCCTCGGTCGGGACCGAGTCGTAGTGGCCGTTCGTGCCGAGCCACACCGTGCAGACCTGCTCCTCGACCGGGATCGGCGAGTACTGCGGCTGCTTGAGCACCTCGTACAGGCGGGCACCACGCTCGAGCTGCGCCTTCGACGCGTCGTCGAGGTCCGAGGCGAAGGCCGCGAAGGCCTCCAGCTCGCGGTACTGCGACAGGTCGATCCGGAGCGAGCCCGAAACCGACTTCATCGCCTTGACCTGCGCGGCACCACCCACGCGGGACACCGAGATGCCCACGTCGATGGCCGGGCGCTGGCCGGCGTTGAACAGGTCCGACTGGAAGAAGCACTGGCCGTCGGTGATCGAGATGACGTTCGTCGGGATGTAGGCCGACACGTCGTTCGCCTTGGTCTCGATGATCGGGAGACCGGTCAGCGAGCCGGCGCCCAGCTCGTCCGACAGCTTCGCGCACCGCTCCAGCAGGCGGGAGTGCAAGTAGAAGACGTCGCCGGGGAACGCCTCGCGGCCCGGCGGGCGGCGCAGCAGCAGCGAGATCGCGCGGTAGGCGTCGGCCTGCTTGGTCAGGTCGTCGAACACGATGAGGACGTGCTTGCCCTCGTACATCCAGTGCTGGCCGATGGCCGAGCCGGTGTACGGCGCGATCCACTTGAAGCCGGCGGAGTCGGACGCCGGGGCGGCGACGATGGTGGTGTACTCCATCGCGCCCGAGTCCTCGAGGGACTTCTTGACCGCGGCGATCGTCGAGCCCTTCTGGCCGACGGCGACGTAGATGCAGCGGACCTGCTTCTTCGGGTCGCCGGTCTCCCAGTTGGCCTTCTGGTTGATGATCGTGTCCACCGCGACGGCGGTCTTGCCCGTCTTGCGGTCACCGATGATCAGCTGGCGCTGGCCGCGCCCGATCGGCGTCATCGCGTCGATGGCGGTGATGCCGGTCTGCAGCGGCTCCGACACCGGCTGGCGCTCGACCACCGAGGCGGCCTTCAGCTCCAGCGCGCGGCGCTCGGTGGTCTCGATCTCGCCGAGGCCGTCGATCGCCTGGCCCAGCGGGTTGACGACGCGGCCGAGGTAGCCGTCGCCGACCGGCACCGACAGGACCTGGCCGGTGCGCTTGACCTGCTGGCCCTCTTCGATGCTCTCGAAGTCACCGAGGATCGCGGCACCGATGGAGCGCGCGTCCAGGTTCAGGGCGACGCCCAGGACGCCGCCGGGGAACTCGAGCAGCTCGTTGGCCATGGCCGAGGGGAGGCCCTCGACGTGGGCGATACCGTCACCCGCGTCGATCACGACGCCAACTTCTTCCCGGCTCACGTCCGGGGCGTAACTCGAGACGTAGTTCTCGATCGCGCTACGGATCTCATCCGAGGAGATCGTCAGCTCGGCCATGTCTTTCCCGCTCTCGCTTCGTTCTTGCCAGTATGCAAAGTCTTGTGTGACCTGGGGCTATGCCCGGGCCAGCCGCCTGCGCAGCGCCGCCAGCTGGCCCGCGGCGCTCCCGTCGATGACCTCGTCGCCGACCCGGACGACGAGCCCGCCGCCGAGCCGGGGGTCGACCTCGACGTGCAGCGCGATCGGCCGCCCGTAGATGGCGTCGAGCTTCGCGCCCAGCTGGGCGGTCTGCTCGTCGGACAGGGGGTTCGCGCTGGTCACGTAGGCCACCGAGCGCTGACGCCGCTCCGCGGCCAGCTTGACCAGCTTGTCGAGCCCGACGCCGACGCCGCGGCCCTTGGCCCGGCGGACGACCTGCTCGACGAGGGTCTCGGTGATCACGTCCACCTTGTCGGCGAACAGCCCGCGCACCAGGGTGCGCTTCGCGTCGGCGGAACCGGTCAGGTCCGACAGCGCCTTCTCGAGCTCGGGGTGGTTGGCCACGACCCGCGCGACCTGGAAGAGCTGGGACTCGACGGTGTCGACGTTCCCGGTCTTCTCGGCCGCGGTCAGCAGGGCCGAACGACCGAGCGACTCGAGCCCGTCGGTCAGCTCGCGGGGGCTGGACCAGCGGCTGCCCGCCACGGCGTCGAGCACCTTCAGGGCCGGTTCGGACAGCTTGCCGTCGAACAGCCGGCGCACCAGCGCGGTGCGCGCCTCCGATGTCGCCGAGGCGTCGCTCACCGCCCGGCGCAGGCCGATTTCCCGGTCCAGCAGGTCGACGACCGAGAGCAGCTCGTCGCCGACCGTGGCCGCGTCGGCTCCCGCGTCGGCCAGAACCTCGCCGAGGCGTTCCTCGGCGAGGCCGAGCGCTTCACGGCTCGCAGCATGCAGCGTCATTCTGGTCTACTTCCCCGCTCCGTTGGAGGCACCGGCGGTCTCCAGCTCCGCCAGGAACCGGTCGACGGTGCCGCGGCGGCGCGCCTCGTCCTCGAGCGACTCGCCGACGATGCGGCTCGCCAGCTCGACGGCGTTGCGGCCCATGTCGGCCCGCAGCTCGGCGATGATCTGCGCCTTCTGGGCCTGCAGCTGGGCCTGCCCCTGGGCGACGATGCGCTGGGACTCGGCCTCGGCCTCGGCTCGCAGCTCCGCCTTGATCTGCTCGGCTTCGAGCCGGGCGTCGTCACGGATCTTCGCGGCCTCGGTGCGGGCCTCGGCCAGCTGCGCCTTGTACTTGGCCAGCGCTTCCTCGGCCTCGGCCTGGGCCTTCTCGGCCTTCTCGATGCCACCCTCGATCTTCTGCGCACGCTCTTCGTACGCGGCCTCGAAGCGAGGGACGACGTACTTCTTGAGGATGAACAGCAGGATGAGGAAGGCGACGATGCCGAGGATCAGCTCCGAGATGTCGGGGATGATCGGGTTGTGCGTTTCGCCCTCTGCGGCGAGGACCAAGGCACTGTTCAGCACGGCGTCTCCTTAAAGCGATGAGCCGAGGACTCAGGCGGCGGAGGCGATGAAGTAGATGACGATGCCGATCAGGGCGAGCACCTCGGTCAGAACGAAGGTCGAGAAGCCGATGCCCTGCAGCTTGCCCTGCGCCTCCGGCTGACGCGCGGTGCCGTTGATGACGGCGGCGAAGATCAGACCCACACCGATGCCCGGGCCGATCGCGCCCAGGCCGTAACCGATGGCGGCGAGACCGGGGTTGATGTTGGCGGCCTGCTCGGCGGCCTGGGCCAGAACGATGTTGCTCACGTGCATTTCCCTTCACTTCGGTCCACGCGCTCGCGTGGATCGGGGGCTTGTGTTCTCAGTGCTCCGACGCCAGCGCGGCGCCGATGTACCCAGCCGACAGCAGGGCGAAGATGTAGGCCTGCAGCACCTGGATGAAGGCCTCGAGGAAGGTCATCCCGATGGCGAAGATCCACGCCACCAGCGAGACCGGCTTCAGCGCCCAGCTCGACGTCTCGGTCAGCAGGAAGGTGCCGCCGAGGGTGAACACCGCCAGGATCAGGTGACCCGCGAACATGGCGGCGAAAACACGGATGGCGAGCGTCAGCGGGTTGAGGAAGAACTTCTCCGCGAACTCGATCAGCGAGAAGAGCGGCAGCACCGCCTTCGGCACGCCCGGCGGGGCCAGTTCCTTCTTGAAGTAGCCCGCGAAACCGTGCCGCTTGAACCCGACGAAGTGGTAGACCGGGTAGACGACGAGGACCGACAGGGCGACCGGGAAACCGAAGCGCGCCATGGTCGGGAACTGCAGGACGGGGATGATCCCGTAGAGGTTGTTCACCAGCACGAAGGTGAACAGTGCGAAAACGAGGGGTACGAACGGCTTGAAGTCCTTCGAGCCGATCTGCTCGCGCGCGATGTTGTTGCGGCTGAAGTCGTAGATCGACTCCGCCACGAACTGCCCCTTGCTCGGTACGACCTGGAGTTTGCGGGTCGCCAGCAGGAAGTACGTCGCGATGATGACCACCGAAGCCACGACGAGCAGCATCGGCTTGGTGACCCCGCCGAACAACGCCGGCAACTCGAAGCTTTCGGCGCCGGGCGGCGCGAATACCGCACCCTCGGCCAAAACCAGCGCGCCCACTGGGCTCCTTCCGGTTCTCCCGGCCGGCGTTCACTCCGCCGGGGGAATCGTCACGATCTGGACTTAACGTACCCGATACGTATCGGGACGTCGGAGGCGGCTACCCCACCGTCCGCAGAACACGACTTCACGTTCTGCACACGGGGTTTCTCGCGTGAACACTGCCCTGCGGTCTACTTCGGACCAGAGGTGGACGAGGCGGAACTACACGGTCGCCACACTGCTGATCGCGGTTCGTCTTAGGGAGTGCGCGGCCGAGCCGCCACCCTTGACGCGGACCATACCAGCAGGTCAATCAGTGCCGTACACGCGTACTCCATACCCACCGATCAGCCCAGGACTTAGGTCCCGGGTCCACCCGGGACCGAGGTCCGGACCGGTACGGGACCTGCTCCGGAACGGCCCAGTTGACGGGTCCCGGGCCGAGGCTCGGCCGCCATGTCATGTGGCGCCGGTCACACTCTGGCGGCCGCGTCGGGGTTCACCGAGCGTAACGGAACTGTCCGGCAAAACGGACGGCGTCAGGAGGGGATGATCGTCGGGATCTTGGTCTTGCGGAAGGCCGCGAACTCGGCCGCGGCGGCCAGCAGGATGGCGACGATCATGGTGATGCCGAGCGAAAGCGGGTGCAGCGCGGTGACGCCCTTGAGCAGCGTCAGCGCGCCGAACAGCAGGACGATCTTCACGACGTACCCGCCGAGCGCGATGACCATGACGAACATCGGGTCCTGCCCCGCGCTGAAGCGCATCAGGCCCAGCGTGGACAGCGACGCGATCATGGCGAGCACGCCGCCGACGAGCGAGCCGAGGAAGCCGTGCAGCCCGAAGAGCACGCTGAACAACACGATGCACACCAGCACCGCGGGCGGGGTGATCAGCAACGAGGCCTTCGTCATCGCGCGGGCCGCCTGCAGCACCACCTTGGCGTGCGGGTTCTCCTGGTCCTGCGTTTCGGACTCGCTCACAGCTGACTCCCTGCTCGGTTCGGCACCGAGTGTAGAGAACCCCGCCGGTCAGGTACCCGGCTGGTTGCGCGAGCGCAGCCTCGGCACGATCGAAACGACCACCGCGAACACCAGCCCGGCCCCGATGATCCACAGCGCCGCGGCGTCGTCGAACAGCGTCACCGACACCGCGCCGAACGCCAGGATCCCCGCCCACAAGTAGATCAGCAGGACCGCGCGGCGCTGGGAGTGGCCGATCTCCAGCAGGCGGTGGTGCAGGTGCATCTTGTCGGCCGCGAACGGGCTTTCGCCGCGGCGCGTGCGGCGCACGACCGCCATGATCAGGTCCAGCAGCGGCACGAACAGCACCGCCGCCACGACCACCAGCGGCGACAGCAGCGCGATCGCGTCCTTGCCGCTGAACTGCGGGTACGGCACGCGGCCGGACGCCGACGTCGTCGCGCCCGCGAGCATCAGGCCGATCATCATCGACCCGGAGTCGCCCATGAATATCTTGGCGGGCTGGAAGTTGTACGGCAGGAAGCCCAGACAGGCCCCGGCGAGCGTGGCCGCGATCAGCGCGGGCGGGTAGGTGCCGACGTCGCCGCCGGAGCTGTCCAGCAGGCCCAGCGAGAACGCGCACGTCGCCGCCGCCGCGATGAAGCCGAGGCCGCCAGCCAGGCCGTCGAGACCGTCGACGAAGTTCATCGCGTTGACCATCACCACGACCATCACGACCGTCAGCAGCGCGCCCTGGTTCTTGTCGAGCACCAGCACCGAGCCGAACGAGTCGCCGCTGCCGCCCCACGGCACCCAGAACGACACCCACTGCACGCCGAAGATGACCAGGATCCCGGCGCACATCACCTGGCCGGCCAGCTTCGTCCAGGCGTCCAGTTCGAACCGGTCGTCGAGCGCGCCGATCAGCGAGATCACGCCCGCCGCGAGCAGCACGCCGACCGAGTCGAACGAGGCGTCGAACCCGTGCGACAGCGCGGGCAGCTGGTGGGCGAGGCCCATCGCGCCGGCGACGCCGAGGTAGATGCCGACGCCGCCCATCCGCGGGATCGGGGCGACGTGGACGTCGCGCGCCCGCGGGTTGGCGATCGCGCCGACGCGGATGGCGAGCCGGCGGACGAGGCCGGTCAGCAGGTAGGTCACGGCCGTCGCGGTCAGCGCGACGAGGATGTATTCCCGGATGGGGAGGAGACCGGATGTGGGCGGCACGGGTGCGTCACGCTCGCGGGGTCGGGGTCACCCGCGACACGCTATCGTGCCGCGGCTGGGACCTTGATCCGGCTTCACGCCAACGATTCCGCGGGCACACCGAGCACCTCCGCGACCGCCGTCTTCGAGACCGAGCCTTCGCGCAGCACCACCGGTTCGGTGCCGGTGAGATCCACAATGGTCGATGCGACGGGCTCGCCGCTCGACCCGCCGTCGAGGTACACCGCGACCGAATCGCCGAGCTGTTCCTGCGCCTCCTGCGCGGTGCTCGCCGGCGGCCGCCCGGAGACGTTCGCGCTCGAGACGGCCATCGGGCCAACGTCGCGCAGCAGCTCCAGCGCCACCGGGTGCAGCGGCATCCGGAGCATGACGGTGCCGCGGGCGTCGCCGAGGTTCCACTGCAGGCTCGGCGCGTGCGGCAGCACGATGGACAGGTCCCCGGGCCAGAAGGCTTCGATGAGCGCACGCGCCTGCGGCGGCACGCCCAGCACCAGGCCGTCCACAGTGGACCACGAGCCGACGAGCACGCCGACCGGCATGTCCGGGCCCCGGTTCTTCGCGCGCAGCAGCGCCTGGACGGCGCCGGCGTCGAACGCGTCGGCCCCGATGCCGTAGACCGTGTCGGTCGGCAGGACGACCAGCCTGCTCGACCGCACCGCACCCGCCGCGGCGGCCAGCCCGTCGGCCCGGGTGTCGCGCTTGCTGCAGTCGTAGACCACGCTCATGGCGCCCAAGAGTAGTCCGGCCGCCGACGGGGACGTTCGCCGCGTCACACCGGCCGCCGGGGGCGCCCCCGTCTTCCACGCTACCGGTGGGCACCGACAGTTTCCGGGGCTCCCGGTCCGCGCGGCCGGAGTTGTCCACAGCGCCTGCCGTCCGGGTCCCGGCTCGGCGCACCCCGGTCCGTGCGTCATGAACGAGTCGTTCACCTCGCCGGACGACGGGCCCGGCAAAGTCGCGCGGCCAGGCCACCCTGCCGCCGGTGACTCGCTCGCCCCACGTCTTGAATGAGTCATTCAGGTCTTCGGAGGTCCTGAATGACTCATTCAAGACGCCGGCCCTGCCGCGGTGAACGAGTCGTTCACCTCGCCGAACGACAGGAAAGGGTCGTTCACGACCTCCGGCTCCGGCCCTGACAACCGGCCAGACTTTCGTCGTGGGGCAAGCGGGTAAACCTCGCCGCGAGGCAGAACCGGGACAGCGTGGCTCAATACGGTCGATCACCGGGAACCTTCCAACCCCGTGGGTTCCCAGTGAAGGAGCCGCAGATGCGTTCCAGAACCCCGAAGGCGCTCGCCCTGCTCGCCGCGGCCGCCCTGCTGACCGGGCTCGGCGCGGGCACCGCCGCGGCCGAGCCGCTCACCCGTGGCTGGCCCGCCCCCATCGACGCCGCGCAGTGGGAGAACCAGGACCACATGACCTGGTCCGACTACAAGAAGGTCCCCGGCACGAACTGGGCCGATCCCTCGCTGAAGCCCACCCAGCGCACCTTCAAGGGCGCCGTCGTCCTCGCCGACTACCCGGACCAGGACTTCGTCGTCACGCGCCCCGCCCGCTCGACCGTGTTCGGCAACCCCGCGCCCACCGCGGCCGACATCCCGCGGGCGAACGTCGCGCAGTACTACCAGGACTTCCTCAACAAGCCCGAAGCCCTCAACAACGGGCACACGATCAACGAGTACTGGATGGAGGACTCCGGCGGCCGGTTCGGCGTGCAGCTGACCGCGTTCGGGCCGTACCGGATGCCCGGGAAGTCCTACGAGTACGGCATGGAGTTCCAGCCGGGCGCCTGCCCGCCCGGCGCGAACTGCGCGCGGGACATCCGCAAGGACGCCGGGGACGCCTGGCGCGCCGACGTCGGCGACACCGCGAAGCAGTTCGACTTCGTCTTCTACCTCTCCGCCGGCCAGGACGAGAGCTCGACCTGGCAGGAGTTCGGCGAGATGAAGTTCGGCACCAAGGAGAACGTGCCCGACGCGTTCGGACCGCCGAACCACGACCTGCCCAACTACGCGGCGACGCGGTACGTGCCGTGGACGTCGTGGGCGTCGGCCGCCAGCATCTGGCCCAACGCCCAGGACGGCAGCTCGGTGCAGGCGGAAAGCTCTGGCCAGTCGACCTACGCCCACGAGTTCAGCCACATCCTGGGCATCGGCGACAACTACAACAACCCGTTCGGCGTCCCGCCGTCACGCAGCTACAGCGGACCGTGGGACATGCTGTCGCGCGGCACGTTCAACGGTCCCGGCGGCCCGCACACGCGCTGGCAGATCCCGGCGACGCAGGGCAGCTCGATGGGTGCCCAGCACCAGCTGCGCAACAAGCTGAAGCTCGGCATCGTCGACCCGGCGGACGTCCTGCAGCTCGACCGGAACGACCTCGCCAAGACGGGTCCGGTGTCCGCGCGCATCACCGCGCGGGAGGCCGAAGCGCAGCCGGGCGCGTTCACGGGGCTGAACATCAAGCTCACCGGCGGGGACAAGGCGCCGAAGTGCGACCGGGCGACGGACCCGTTCTGCGACGGCGGCGGCTACGACAACTACACCGTCGAGGTCGTCGACCGGATGGGCGCGGACTCGTTCGCCCCGGACTCCGGCGTCATGATCACCAAGACGAAGAACAAGGACAACGCCCCCTTCGACTGGGTGATCGACGCGAACCCGCAGGACATCGGCATCACCGACTACACGAAGCCGGACGGCACGCCGGTGAAGATCACCATCGGCGACTACCGGCAGCTCAACGACGCCCTGTTCAAGGCGGGCACGGAGGCGTCGAGCCCGTACGAGTACACCGACCAGGCCAACCGGCTGCGGTTCCTGATCACCGATCTCGCCCGGGACCGCCAGGGCATCCTGTCGTACACGGTCACGGTCGCTTCGCTGGACGGCTCGGGCAGCCAGGCGCGCGGCGCCGCCGTGACCCCGGCCCCGCCGGCGTTCGCCCGCGGCGGGCTCGCGACCTGCGACTTCGGCCTGCTCAACACGGGCTCGTCCCGCGGGGCGCAGGCGCCGTACGACACGGACACCTACCGGCTGAGCGTCTCGACGGACGCCCGCGGCTGGGCGGTCCGCCTCCCGAACGAGCTGACGACGGCGAAGTTCGGCGGCCACGTGAAGGTCCCGGCGTACGCGAAGCGGGACCAGGGCGGCGACCTCGCGGCCCGGGTGAAGCTGACGGCGACCTCGATCAGCGACCCGTCGAAGACGGCGACGGCGAGCTGCACGGCGTTCGGCTTCTGACGACGCTCCGGAGGGGGCTCACCCGGCTGGGTGGGTCCCCTCCGGACTGCGGCGCCGGTGGCGTCTTGAATGAGTCATTCAGGTCTTCGGAGGTCCTGAATGACTCATTCAAGACCTTCGCCGCACCGCTCAGCCCAGCCGGCGCGCGGTGACGAACCGGGCCCGTCCCGTCAGGTCCGCGTGGTCTTCGACCCCCGTCAGCACCCGCCGCGCCCGCACCAGCGCCGGGACCGCCGAGCCGTGCGTGTCGTCGTGTTCGATGGCCAGGCCGCCGCCGGGGCGCAGGAGGCGGGCGCCCGCCGCGATCGCGTGGCGGATCACCGCCAGGCCGCTCTCCTCGGCGAACACCGCACGCGGCGGGTCGTGCTCGGCCACCTCCGGGGGCACCGGCGTGCCCTCCGGGACGTATGGCGGGTTGCACAGCACCAGGTCGACCAGGCCGTCGAGCTCGGCGAACATCGTCGGGTCGCTGATGTCGCCCGAGTACAGCCGGATCGGGGTGTTGCCCGCGTCGGCGTGGACGTCGGCGTTGTGCCGGGCCCAGGCCAGCGCCTGCGGGTCGACGTCCACCGCGTAGACCACCGCGTCCGGCCGGGCGTGCGCGACCGCCAGCGCCAGCGCCGCGGACCCGGTGCACAGGTCGACCACCACCGGGAACTCCCGGCCCTGCAGGAACTTGACGCCCCATTCGAGCAGCAGCTCGGTCTCCGGCCGCGGCACGAACACCCCGGCGCCGACCGCGACGGTGATCTCGCCGAGTGCGGCCCAGCCGGTCAGGTACTGCAGCGGGATCCGCTTCGCGCGCTGCTGGACGAGCTGGCCGATGGCCTCGATGACCGGCGGGTCGACCAGCGGCACCATCGGCAGCCGGCCGCGTTCGACCCCGAGCACGTGCGCGGCGATCACCTCGGCGTCGAACCGCGGCGAGGCGACGCCCGCGCGCTCGAGGATGCGGGTGGCCTCGATGATGGCCAGGCGCAGCGGCTGCCGGTTCACTCGTCGTCCTTCACCTCGTCAAGCCTGGCACACCAGGCGGAACTCCCCCGTGAGGACACGCGCCGGTCCTACGCCGTCCAGCGTATCGAGGCGCCCTCAGCGCTCGGCGGACAAGTACCCGGCCAGCTCGCCGCGCCGCCGCTGCAGCGCGCTGATCCGGTCGTCCATCGCGCTCAGCTCGCGGTGCAGCAGGCCGGCCAGCTCCGGGCACAGGTCCAGGTGCGCCTCCTCGCCGCTCGCGCACTGCAGCGCCGACGAAATCACCTCGGTGTTCAGCCCCGCCGCGAGCAGGCGGCGGATCTGCCGGACCCGCACGACGGCGCCCTCGTCGTAGGCGCGGTAGCCGTTGCCGTCGCGCGACGCCGCGAGCAGGCCCTGCTCCTCGTAGTAGCGCAGCAGCCGCGTGCTGACGCCGGTGCGTTCCGCGAGCTCGCCGATCCGCACTCCCACCCCCTGAAAGGTTGACCTTCACACCGATGTGAATGCCTAACGTCGGCGGCATGACCGAACATTTCCGGGACCTCGAAGTCGTCCTGCCGAACGAACAGCCGCACGTCGGGCCCGACCGGATCGCCAGCCTGGCCCGGCGCGCCGAAGAGCTCGGCTTCCGCGCCGCCTGGCTGCCCGACCACCTGATCCCGCCCGGCCCCTTCGGCGAGGTGTTCGGCGGGGTCCACGAGCCGCTGGTCACCCTCGCCCACCTCGCCGCCGTGACCAGCCGGATCCGGCTCGGGACGGCGGTGCTCATCCTGCCGCTGCGGGAGCCGTTCGCGCTGGCCAAGCAGGCCGCGACGCTGGCGAGGCTGTCGGGGAACCGGTTCGACCTCGGGGTCGGCGCCGGCTGGAACGAACCGGAGTTCGCCGAGGTCGGCGTCGACTTCGGCACCCGCGGCAAGCGGACCGACGAGTCACTGGACCTGCTCGCCGAGCTGTTCCGCACCGGCCGCGGCCCCGGCGGCGGCTACTTCGAGCCGCGACCGGGCCAGCCGGTGCCCCTCACCGTCGGCGGCAACTCCGCGGCGGCGCTGCGCCGGGCCGTGCGGGTCGGCGCGGGCTGGTTCAGCGCCGGGCTCTCCCCCGCCGAGGTCGGCGAGCGCGCCGGAAAGCTCACGGCCATGACAAACGGCCGCGAAACACGGGTCACCGCCAGAATGGATTGGGACGGGACCGATCTCGACTCCGCGACCGCGCGATTCCGCGCGTATATCCTGGCGGGGGCGGACGCGGTGGCCGTCCACTTCGGCCCGGCGGAGACCTTCGAGCAGCGGATGACCACGTTCGCCGAGGCCGTCGCCGAACCCTAGGATGCCCGAGACGCCGACCCACGGGAGCGCCAGTGCCGACCGAGCCGACCACGCGCCACCGGGTCGCGTTCGTCTTCCCGATCTACAACGAGGAAGCGAACATCGACCTGCTGCACCGCACGGTCGACGAGGTCACCGCGCCGCTGGCCGGGCGGTACGACTTCAGCTTCCTATACGTCGACGACGGCAGCCGCGACGGTTCGCTGGAGCGGCTGACCGAGCTGGCCGCCCGCGACGCCCGGGTCACCGTCGTCGAGCTGTCCCGCAACTTCGGGCACCAGATGGCCGTGACCGCCGGGCTCGACCTGGTCGACGCGGACGCCGTGGTGATCATGGACAGCGACCTCCAGGACCCGCCGCGAGTCGCGCTCGAGCTGCTGGAGAAGTGGGAAGAGGGCTACGAGGTCGTCTACGCGCAGCGCCGGTCGCGGCAGGACCCGCCGTTCAAGCGGTACACCGCGAGCGCGTTCTACTGGTTCCTGCGGAAGATGGCCGCGGTCGACATCCCGAAGAACACCGGGGACTTCCGGCTGGTCGACCGCAAGGTCGTCGACGAGCTGCGCAAGTACCGCGAACGCGACCGGTTCCTGCGCGGCCTCGTGAGCTACGTCGGGTTCCGGCAGACCGCCGTTCTCTTCGACCGCGACAAGCGCCACGCCGGCGTCACCGGCTACCCGCTGACGAAGATGCTGCGCTTCGCCGCCGACGGCATCCTCGGGTTCTCGACGACGCCGCTGCGGATGATCACGCGGATGGGGTACCTGATCTCGCTGCTGAGCTTCTTCGGCGTGCTCTACGTCGTCGGCGTGAAGCTGTTCGCGCCGGAGACCGCGGTGCCCGGCTGGGCGTTCATCACCATCGCGATGTTCTTCCTCGGCGGCATCCAGATCATCATGCTCGGCGTGCTCGGCAGCTACATCGGCCGCACGTATTCGCAGGTGCAGAACCGGCCGCTGTACACGGTGGCGTCGGTGCGCACCGGCGCCGCCGACCGGAGCGCCGTCCGATGAGGTTCGTCACGGCCACGCAGGTCCGCTTCGGGATCGTCGGGATCGGCAACACCCTGGTCGACGCCCTCGGCTACGCGCTGCTGGCGACGCTCGGCGTCCCGACGTTCGTCGCCAACTTCATTTCGACGACGGCGGGCATGCTGCTGTCGTTCACGCTGAACCGGAACTTCACGTTCCGGGCGAAGGACGGCGACATCCGGAAACAGGCGTTGCTGTTCTTCGGCGTGACGGCGTTCGGGCTCTGGGTGGTGCAGTTCTTCGTGATCTGGCTGGTCGGACGCCTGTTCCCGGGCATCAACCTGCTGGTGCCGAAGGGCGCGGCGATCGTCGTCGGGCTGTTCTGGAACTACCTGCTCTACCACTACGTCGTGTTCCGGAACCGCCCGGTTTCGCCCGTTCCCGGTGCAGCACCCGCCGACTCTGCGTGATCTCGTACGCTGTTCCGGGTGCGAACCCGTGAACTGCGCTTCGGCCTGGGCGTCTTCGTCCTTTCCCTGGGCGTCCTGCTGATCCGGTTCCTCGTGCCGAGGCCGGTCGGGATGGCCGACAACGGCGACGGCTGGCGCCTGCTGTGCGACCTCGGCGGCCGGCACCCCGAAATCAAGCCCGAGTTCTACGTGCACTTCAGCTACGGGCCGGGCCAGGGCTGCAAGAGCGACTACATCTCGAGCCAGGCGTGGCTCGACTGGTTCGCGAGCAAGCTCGGGAAGGTGCTCGGCTCGTCGGCGGAGCTCAACCTGCTGGTGCTCGGCGCCATCACGGCCGTACTGGTCGCGGTGGGCGTCGCGGCGACCGTTCTGGCGCTCGACCTCAGCGCCCGCAACCGCCTCATCGCCACTCTCCTGCTGCTGCTCGTGATGGCAGACTCGGCGTTCTTCGGCTACTTCGCCTCGGTGCTCAGCGAGGGCGCCGGCTTCCTGGGGATGCTCCTGATGGCCGGCGGGCTGCTGCTGATGCACCGCACGGGCGCGTGGCGGTACTGGGGTGCGGCGCTGACCGTCGTGGGCGCGCTGATCGGCATCAACGCGAAGTCGCAGACGCTGCTGCTGATCCCGCTGTTCGTGCTGGCGCTGGTGCTGGTCAAGCCGCTCGGGGCCCGGGGACGGGCGCGGTGGCTGCTGCCGCTGGGCGTGCTGGTGGTCGTGGGCGCGGGGACGGCGGCGGTGCAGTCCCACGGCGACCCGGCCAACGCCGAGTACCGCGAAGCGAACATGTACCACGTGGTGTTCGACAGCATCGTGGACGGCAAGCACGACACGGACGCCGACCTGGCCGCCCTGGGCCTGCCGCCGAGCGCGAAGAAGTTCATCGGCACCGGCTGGTGGGAAGCGAGCCCGTGGAAGGACGCGGACTACAACGGCTTCCGCGACAAGATCAGCCGCCGCAACGTGGTGAGCTACTACGCCTCGCACCCGCAGCGCACGCTGCAGATCCTCCAGCAGGGCGCGGTCGACACGCTGACGGCCCGCCCGGAGCGGCTGGGCAGCTTCGCCGACACGTCCGGGCTGCCGCCGATGGCGCAGGAGTTCCGCGTCCCGGTGTTCTCGGGCCTGTCCGCGCTGGCGGCGCCGCTGGGGCTGTTCGTGCTGGTCCCGTTCTGGCTGCTGATCGGCTGGGCCGGCGTGCGGGCGTTCCGGCGGTCGCGACGCGAGTACGGGATCGTGGTGTTCTTCCTGCTGCTGTTCGCGGTGGGCCAGTTCGGGCTGTCGGCGCTCGGCGAAGGCGTCGAGGGCGTGAAGCACCAGCTGCTGACGCTGTTCCCGACGGTGCTGGCGTTCGTGTTCGGGGTCCTGAGCTTCTTCCCGCGTCCCGCCCGGCCGGCCGTCGAGCCCGCCCCGGACGAGGAGCCGGCGACCGAGGTGTTCGAGGCGTTCCGCGAGCCCGAGGAGCCGGCGGTCCGGTGATGCGGGCGGGCAACGGCGGGGCGCCCCAGCCGTCCTCTCTACGATACGAGCTCCACAGCGGGGCTTTCGGCTGATCGACGGGCCGCCCGCGCCGAACCCACGGGAGTCCCGCAGTGGCCATCGAGCCGATTGTGCGCCGCCGGGTCGCGTTCGTCTTCCCGATCTACAACGAGGAAGCGAACATCGACCTGCTCCACCGCACGGTCGACGACGTCACCGCACCCCTGGCGGAGCGGTACGACTTCAGCTTCCTCTACGTCGACGACGGCAGCCGCGACGGTTCGCTGGAGCGGCTGACCGAGCTGGCCGCCCGCGACGCCCGGGTCACCGTCGTCGAGCTGTCCCGCAACTTCGGGCACCAGATGGCCGTGACCGCCGGGCTCGACCTGGTCGACGCGGACGCCGTGGTGATCATGGACAGCGACCTCCAGGACCCGCCGCGAGTCGCGCTCGAACTGCTCGAGGAATGGGAGCGGGGCTACGACGTCGTCTACGCCCAACGCCGATCCCGCCGGGATTCGCCGTTCAAGAAGTTCACCGCGAGCGCCTTCTACTGGTTCCTGCGGAAGATGGCCGCGGTCGACATCCCGAAGAACACCGGGGACTTCCGGCTGATCGACCGCAAGGTCGTCGACGAGCTGCGCAAGTACCGCGAGCGCGATCGATTCCTTCGGGGGCTGGTCAGCTACGTCGGGTTCCGCCAGACCGCCGTTCTCTTCGACCGCGACAAACGCCACGCCGGAGTCACCGGCTACCCCTTGACCAAAATGCTGCGCTTCGCCGCCGACGGCATCCTCGGCTTCTCCACCACACCGCTGCGGATGATCACGCGAATGGGTTCGCTGATCTCGCTGCTGAGCTTCCTCGGCGTGCTCTACGTCGTCGGCGTCAAGCTGCTCGCTCCCCAAACCGCCGTGCCCGGCTGGGCGTTCATCACCATCGCCATGTTCTTCCTCGGCGGCATCCAGATCATCATGCTCGGCGTGCTCGGCAGCTACATCGGGCGCACGTATTCGCAGGTGCAGAACCGGCCGCTGTACACCGTGGCGGCGGTGCGGACCGGGGTCCCCGAGGACAGCCGGAGCGTCGCCCGATGAAGCTCATCACCCCCACCCAGCTGCGGTTCGGCATCGTCGGGATCGGCAACACGCTCGTCGACGCCCTCGGCTACGCGCTGCTGGTCTCCCTGGGCGTCCCGCTGTTCGCGGCGAACTTCGCCTCGACGACGGCCGGCATGCTGCTGTCGTTCACGCTCAACCGCACCTTCACGTTCCGGGCGAAGGACGGCGACGTCCGCCGCCAGGCACTGCTGTTCTTCGGCGTCACCGCGTTCGGCCTCTGGGTCGTGCAGGCGCTGGTCATCCTGGCCGTCACGAAGGCACTCCCCGGGGTGCCCGTGCTGGTCCCGAAGTTCGCCGGGATCGCGGTCGGCCTCGTCTGGAACTACGTGCTCTACCACAAAATCGTCTTCCGGCAGCGGGCCGGGACGCCGGTCCCGGAGGTTTCCCATGACTAGCACCGCCGTCCCACCGCAGACGACCGGCGAGGTGGCGCCCGAACGCTCCGAGGTGGCCCGCCACGACCGCTGGGCCTGGGTGAACGGCGACTACGCCCGCGTCTTCGCGATCGTGCTGGCCTGGAACGTCGTGCTGATCGCCGTGGCCTGGCTGTTCGGGTCGTCCGGCCCCACCAGCGAAGGCCTCCCGAAGACCGGCATCGGCTCGACGCTGAGCCTCCTGTCGCACACCTACCGCTGGGACGCCGGCGACTACGGCGAGATCGCCCGGCACGCCTACACCGGCGACTACGTCCCGACGCGGGCCTTCTACCCGGTGTTCCCGATCCTGGTCTGGCTGGTGCAGACCGTCAGCTTCGGCGCGCTCGGCCTGCTCGTCGCCGGTTTCGTGGTCAACCTGGCGGCGACCTGGCTGGCCGCGGTGGCGCTGCTGAAGATCGCCCGGCACTTCTTCGACGGCGAGCGGGCCCCGTGGCTGGTCGTCGCGGCGTTCCTCACCGCGCCCGCCGCCTTCTTCCTGCACTCGTTCTACAGCGAGGCGGTGTTCTGCGCGCTGGGCTTCTGGGCCTACCTGTTCGCGCTGCGCCGCCAATGGCTGTGGATGGGCCTGACGCTCGTCCCGCTGACGGCGTCCCGCGTCACCGCGGTGCTGTTCGTCGGCCTGTGCTTCCTGGAGTTCTGGCGGTCGAAGGGCTGGAAGCCCCGCGGGCTGCTGTCGTGGCACCTGCTGTGGTTCCCGGCGGCCTTCCTCGGCCTCGGCGGCGTGATGCTCTACATGAAGCTCCAGACCGGGGACGCGCTGGCGAGCTTCCACGCCCTCGACGGCGCGAAGAGCTGGGCGTACCACAAGTTCGCCCCGAACTTCCTCGCCACGCTCTGGGGCGAAGCCAAGATCACCGGGCACGCGCTGCTCGGGGACGCCCCGATGAGCGAGTGGACGCTGATGAGCCACGTGCTGCCGATGATCGGCCTGGGGCTGCTGTTCGCGTCCTCGGTCTACGTCCTGGTGGCCCTGCGGTCGAAGGGCGTCCCGCTCGCGCTGTTCGGGTTCGCGTCGATCGTGCTGCTGACGGTGAACAGCAACGTGGTGTCGGTGCACCGCTACCTGCTGCCGTGCCTGGTCATGTACGTGGCGCTGGTCCTGTTCGGCGAGCGCCGCCCGCGGCTGCGCGGCGCGGTGCACGTGGTCCTGTACGCGAACGCGCTGATCTGCGCAGCGATCTACCTCCGCTTCATCACCGGCTTCTGGGCCGGCTGATGCGGATCAAGTACCAGGTCGTCACGTTCGACGCCGCCGACCTCGCGCCCGAGAGCCGTTTCTGGGCGGGCGTGCTGGGCGGCGAGGTCGACGAAGACGGCGACTGGCACATGGTCATGGTCGACGGCGCCCCGCGGATCGGGGTGCAGCTCGCGCCCGACCACGTCGCGCCGGAGTGGCCCGACGGCGGGACGAAGCAGCAGGTGCACCTGGACCTGTGGGTCGAAGACTTCGCCGAGGCGCACGACCACGTGATGGCGTTGGGCGCGCGGGTGTTGAAGCAGGCGAGCGGGGCCACGAGCGGGGACGACTTCCAGGTGTACGCCGACCCGGCCGGGCACCCGTTCTGCCTGTGCTGGCTGGTGCGCGGACCTCAGCCCGACTGAGCCGCCAGGCGCTCTTCGCGGTCCGCGGTCGCCAGCGCGTCCAGCACCCCGTCCAGGTCGCCGTCCAGGACCTGGTCCAGGTTGTACGCCTTGTAGTTCACCCGGTGGTCCGAAATCCGGTTCTCGGGGAAGTTGTACGTCCGGATCCGCTCCGAGCGGTCCACCGTCCGCACCTGCGACCGCCGGGCGTCCGAGGCCTTCGCCGCCGCCTCTTCCTCCGCCATCGCCTGCAGCCGCGCCTGCAGGACCTGCAGGGCACGCGCGCGGTTCTGGATCTGGGACTTCTCGTTCTGGCACGACACGACGATGCCGGTCGGCAGGTGGGTGATCCGCACCGCGGAGTCGGTCGTGTTGACGCTCTGGCCGCCGGGGCCCGACGACCGGAAGACGTCGATGCGCAGGTCGTTCGGGTCGATCTCGACCTCGACCTCCTCGGGCTCCGGGTAGATCAGCACGCCGGACGCGGAGGTGTGGATGCGGCCCTGGGACTCGGTCGCCGGCACGCGCTGGACGCGGTGGACGCCGCCCTCGAACTTCAGGCGGGACCAGACGCCGTCGACGTCGGCGGCCTTCGTCTTGATCGACAGCGTGACGTCCTTGAAGCCGCCCAGGTCGGAGTCGACCGAGTCGAGGACCTCCGCCTTCCAGCCGTGGCGCTCGGCGTAGCGCAAGTACATGCGCAGGAGGTCGCCGGCGAACAGGGCCGACTCCTCGCCGCCCTCGCCGGACTTGATCTCCATCACGACGTCGGAGCCGTCGTACGGGTCGCGCGGGAGCAGCAGCTCCGTGAGCTTCGACTCCAGGTCGGGGATCTTCGCGCTGAGCTCTTCGGCCTCGGCGGCGAACTCCGCGTCCTCCGAAGCCATCTCCCGGGCGGCCGCGAGGTCGTCGCGGGTGGTGTCGAGTTCGTGGACCGCGCGGACGACCGGCGTCAGCTCGGCGTAGCGGCGGCCGAGCTTGCGGGCGCGCGCCTGGTCGGCGTGCACCGCCGGGTCCGCCAGCTGCCGCTCCAGCTCCGCGTGTTCGGCGAGCAGCCCCTTGAGCGAGCTCGAATCCACCTCTGCCACCTCTCAGGCCGGGTAAAAGACAAAAAACGACGCCCACCCGCTCAGGCAGGTGGGCGTCGTCGGAAAAGCTACTTGGCGTCGGCGTCCTTCTTCTGCCGCTTGCCGTAGCGAGCCTCGAAGCGCGCGACCCGGCCACCGGTGTCCATGATCTTCTGCTTGCCCGTGTAGAACGGGTGGCAGTTCGAGCAGATCTCGACGTGGATGTTGCCGCTGGTCTTGGTGCTGCGCGTGGTGAAGCTGTTGCCGCAGTCGCAGTTCACTTCGGTGACCACGTACTCGGGGTGAATACCGCTCTTCATGGTGTCCTCTCTCGTTGGCTCCGGGTCCCCAGTCGTTCTCGCGGGGTGAACCGGTGCCGGACTTCAGCGGGTAATTCTGCCAGACGGGCAGACGCTCACTGGAACGCACCCCGCTGACCAGGTATTCCGAACGCCGTGAAGGCCTCCTTACCGGCTTCCGGCGCCGGTAAGGAGGCCTTCACGGACAGCTCAGTCGTCTTCGTTGCCGCCGAGGGCGGTCTTCGAGACCTGCATGAGGAACTCGACGTTCGTCTTCGTCTTCCGCAGCCGCGAGATCAGCAGGTCGATCGCCTGCTGCGAGTCGAGCGCGTGCAGCACCCGGCTCAGCTTCACCGTGACCGCGAGCTCGTCCGGCGAGAGCAGCAGCTCGTCCTTGCGGGTACCCGACGGGTTGACGTCGACGGCCGGGAACACGCGGCGCTCGGCGATCTTCCGGTCGAGCTTGAGCTCCGCGTTACCGGTGCCCTTGAACTCCTCGAAGATGACCGTGTCCATCGTCGAGCCGGTCTCGACCATCGCCGTGGCGAAGATGGTCAGCGAGCCGCCGTTCTCGATGTTGCGCGCCGCGCCCAGGAACCGCTTCGGCGGGTACAGCGCGGTCGAGTCGACACCACCGGACAGGATCCGGCCGGACGCCGGGGCCGCCAGGTTGTACGCGCGGCCCAGCCGCGTGATCGAGTCGAGCAGCACGACGACGTCGTGGCCCATCTCGACCAGGCGCTTGGCCCGCTCGATCGACAGCTCCGCGACCGACGTGTGGTCGGACGGCGGCCGGTCGAAGGTCGAGGCGATGACCTCGCCCTTCACCGAGCGCTGCATGTCGGTGACCTCTTCCGGACGCTCGTCGACCAGGACGACCATCAGGTGGCACTCGGGGTTGTTCGTGGAGATCGCGTTCGCGATGTCCTGCATGATCGTGGTCTTGCCGGCCTTCGGCGGCGACACGATCAGGGCGCGCTGCCCCTTGCCGACCGGCATGATCAGGTCGATCACGCGGGTGGTGAGCTTGTGCGACTCGGTCTCGAGGCGCAGCCGCTCGTTCGGGTACAGCGGGGTCAGCTTGGTGAAGTCCGGGCGCCGCTTGGCCTCGTCGGGCTCCAGGCCGTTGATCGAGTCGACGCGCACCAGCGGGTTGAACTTCTGCCGCTGCTGCTCGCCCTCGCGCGGCTGGCGCACGACACCGGTGATGGCGTCACCGCGGCGCAGGCCGTACTTGCGGACCAGTGACAGCGAGACGTACACGTCGTTCGGGCCGGCGAGGTAGCCGGAGGTCCGCACGAACGCGTAGTTGTCGAGCACGTCCAGGATGCCCGCCACGGGCAGCAGGACGTCGTCCTCGCGGATCTCGGTGTCCGGCGAACCGCCGTCACGCTGGCCACCGCCACTGCCGCGGCGACGACGGTCGCGGAAACGACGGCCGCGACGGCCGCCTTCCTCGTCGTCGTCCTGCTGCTGCGCGCGGTTGTCGCGGTTGTCCTGGCCGCCGCGGTTGCCGCCGTCCTGCTGCTGGTTGCGCTGGCGGTTGCCGTCCTGGCGGTTGTCGTTGCGGTTGCCGCCGCCCTGGCGCTGCTGGTCGCGGTTGCCGCCCTGCTGGCGGTCACCGCCCTGGCCCTGGCGGTCGCCACCCTGCTGCCGGTCGCCACCCTGCTGGCGGTCGCCACCCTGCTGGCGGTCGCCCTGCTGCTGGCCGTCCGGGGCTCCGGCGGCGCGGTTGGAGCCGCGGCGACGCCGGCTGCGGCCGCCCTCCTCGGGCTGGCCGTCCTGGCCCTGCGGAGCGTCCTGCTTGTCCTGCTGCGGGCGCTCGGCCTGCGGCTGCGCGTCCGACGATGGCGCGGACGGCGCTTCGGCCTTCGGCTCCGGCTTGGTCTCGGCCGGGGCGGCGGGCGCCTCGGCCTTCGGGGCCGCGGCCTTGGGAGCGTCGCCGACGCCCTCCAGTGGCAGCGTCTCGGCCGCCGCACGCGGCTTGCGCGACTTGCCCTGGCGCTCGCGGATCGCGGCGATCAAGTCGCCCTTGCGCATGCCCGTCGTCTCGCCGACGCCGAGTTCCCCAGCCAGCGAACGCAGCTCGGCGACGGTCTTACCGGTCAGCCCGCCGACCGTCCGCTTGGGAGCGGGGGCGGTGCCGTTCGTCTCGGCCGTGCCGCTCACGTCGCTCAAAAGATCGGTGTTGCTCACACATGTCCTTCCTGACCGATCCACGCCTCCAGGTGGATCAGCGGACTGCCGCTCGCTTCTGATCGCGAACCGGCGTATCTGCTCCCCGATACGCGAGACGAGCTCTTCGGCCGTGCGGAACACAGCTGGAGCGCCTCCACCAAAGGGGTTTGCGTCCTCCAAACGGAGGACACGGAATTCGGCACCGCCGAAACCGAGAACCCGCCTGCGTTCATCCGCGTTACCCCGCTCGCCAGGCGGTGCGGATTCGGCGGATCAACGAAGGATGCGATCCCAGAGGACCGGCATCGGGTGCGGAAACGCACGGTGATCGAACGCCCCCGAGGGTAGACCGCGCGGGTGCCGGGTGCAACAACCACCCCCCGCGTGGCGGCCCCGGCGGCAGGCACGTGACCCACCCTTTACTGAGCCGCAACCTGCACACCCGCGAGATCCACGGGCAGCTCGAAGACGTCGAAACCCTCAACGCCGGTCCCCGCCGGGAGTATTCCCGCGGTGGTCAGCGCGAGCACCGTCGGACCGGCGCCGGACACCGCGGCGGCCACTCCCTGTGCACGCAGCGTCGCCACCAGCTCGGTGGTGGCCGGGTACGCGGGGGCCCGGTAGCTCTGGTGCAGCCGGTCGTCGGTGGCCGCGAGCAGGAGCTCCGGCTTGGCCGTCAAGGCGTGCACGGCGAGCGCGGCGCGGCCGGCGTTGTGCGCCGCGTCCGCGTGCGGCACGACCGCGGGCAGCAGGCCGCGGGTGGTCGCGGTGGCCGAGCGCACCGACGGGACCGCCACGACCGGGCGGATCGACGGGTGCGGCGTGAGCGTCTCGGCGTGGAACACGCCGCCCTCGCACCAGGCCAGGACGAGCCCGCCGAACAGGCTCGCGGCGGCGTTGTCGGCGTGGCCTTCGAAGCCCGCGGCCAGCTGCAGCGCCTCGAACGCGTCGAGTTCGCGACCCGCCAGCGCGTACCCGGCGGCCACCCCGGACACCACCGCGGCCGCGGACGAGCCGAGGCCGCGGGCGTGCGGGATCGCGTTGAAGCAGCGCAGGTGCAGGCCGGGGACCTCGACGCCGAGGTGCCCGCAGGTCCGCTCGATCGCGCGGTACACGAGGTGGGTCTCGTCGGTGGGGACGTCCGCGACCCCGCCGGCACCGGCGTCGACGACCTCGACCTTCAGCCCGCTGCCGGTGACCGACACCTCGACGACGTCGTGCAGGCCCAGCGCCATGCCGAAGGCGTCGAAACCCGGCCCGAGGTTGGCTGTGGACGCCGGGACGGTGACCTTGAAGCCGGTGCTCACCGCAGGTCCAGCGCCGCCGCCACGGCCGAGGGGTCCACCGCCAGCGGCTCGACCTCGACGTTGCCCGCCAGCGCCGTCTGCGGGTCCTTCAGGCCGTGCCCGGTGACGGTGCACACCACGCGGGACCCCTTCGGGAGCCTGCCGTCGGCGGCGGTGGCCAGCAGGCCGGCCACGCTCGTGGCGGACGCCGGCTCGACGAACACGCCCTCGCGCCCGGCCAGCAGCCGGTAGGCCTCGAGGATCTTCTCGTCCGTGACGGCCTCGAACAGCCCGTCGGACGCTTCCTTCGCCTTCACCGCGGCCGTCCACGACGCCGGGCTGCCGATCCGGATCGCGGTCGCGACCGTCTCCGGGTCGGCCACCGGCTCGCCGTGCACGAGCGGCGCCGCACCGGCCGCCTGGAAGCCGAACATCCGCGGCGTGTTCTTCACCACACCGTCGGCCGCGTACTCCGAATACCCCGCCCAGTAGGCGGTGATGTTGCCCGCGTTGCCGACCGGCAGGCAGTGGATGTCCGGCGCGGTGCCGAGCACGTCGCAGATCTCGAAGGCCGCGGTCTTCTGGCCGGCGATGCGCACCGGGTTGACCGAGTTGACCAGCGTGACCGGGTAGTCGGCCGCGGTCTTGCGTGCCAGTTCGAGGCAGTCGTCGAAGTTGCCGTCGACCTGCAGGATCCGCGCGCCGTGCAGCACGGCCTGGGCGAGCTTGCCCATCGCGATCTTGCCCTGGGGCACCAGCACGGCGCAGGTGAGGCCCGCGCGGGCGGCGTAGGCGGCGGCCGAGGCGGACGTGTTGCCGGTCGACGCGCAGATCACCGCCTTGAGGCCGCTGGCCAGCGCGTGCGTGATGGCCACGGTCATCCCGCGGTCCTTGAACGAGCCGGTCGGGTTCGCGCCCTCGACCTTGAGGTGCACCTCGCAGCCGGTCAGCTCGGACAGGTGGTGCGCCGGGAGCAGCGGCGTGTTGCCCTCCCCGAGCGTGACGACCCGCGCCCCGTCCGGGACCGGGACGCGGTCCCGGTACGCCTCGATGATCCCCGGCCAGGCCTGGCTGCTCACTGGTCTTCGCCTTCCACCCGCATGACACTGACAACTTCGTGGACGACGTCGAGCTTCGCGATCTCGTCCACAGTGGACTGCAGGGCCGCGTCGGGGGCCTGGTGCGTCACGACGACCAGGCTCGCGCGGTCGCCGACGTCGCTCTGCCGCACGGCCGCGATGCTCACCCCGTGCCCGGCGAACGCCTGCGCCACCTGCGCGAGCACGCCGGCGCGGTCGGCGACGGAAAGGCTTACGTGGTAACGGGTCGGCGTCTGGCCCATCGGCCGCACCGGCAGCGCCGCGTGCGCGGATTCGCGCGGGCCGCGGCCGCCGGCGACCCGGTTGCGGGCCACCGCGACGAGGTCGCCGAGCACCGCGCTCGCGGTCGGCGCGCCGCCCGCGCCCTGGCCGTAGAACATCAGCTCGCCGGCCGCGTCCGCCTCGACGTAGACGGCGTTGAACGCGCCGCCGACGCCCGCCAGCTGGTGGCTGCGCGGGATCATCACCGGGTGCACGCGCGCCGAGACGGACTCGACGCCGTCGTCGTCGATCACGCGCTCACAGATGGCCAGCAGCTTCACCGTGCGGCCGAGCCCGCGGGCCGCCGCGAGGTCGGAGGCGGTGACGTCGGCGATGCCCTCGCGGTGCACGTCCGAGGCCGTCACGCGGGTGTGGAACGCCAGCGACGCGAGGATCGCGGCCTTCGACGCGGCGTCGTAGCCGTCGACGTCGGCGGTCGGGTCGGCCTCGGCGTACCCGAGGCGGCTGGCCTCGTCGAGCGTCTCGGCGTAGCCGGCGCCGGTGGAGTCCATCGCGGACAGGATGTAGTTCGTGGTGCCGTTGACGATGCCCATCACGCGCGTGATGCGGTCACCGGCCAGCGATTCGCGCAGCGGGCGCAGCAGCGGGATGGCGCCGGCCACCGCGGCCTCGAAGTAGAGGTCGGCGCCCGCCGCGTCGGCGGCCTCGAACAGGTCGGCCGAGTGCTCGGCGAGCAGCGCCTTGTTCGCGGTGACCACGGACTTCCCGGCCTTCAGCGCGGCCAGCAGCCAGCCGCGCACCGGCTCGATCCCGCCGACCAGCTCGACCACGACGTCGACGTCGTCGGACGTGACGAGCTGCTCGGCGTCGGCGGTCAGCAGCTCCGGCGGCAGCTCGGGGTGCTTGTCCGGGCGGCGCACGGCGATGCCGGCCAGTTCGACCGGCGCGCCCGCTCGCGCGGCCAGCTCGCCGGCCTGCTCGGTGAGCAGCCGGGCGACCTCGCCGCCGACCGTCCCGCAGCCGAGCAGGGCGACGCGGATGGCCGGGCGTTCCTCAGGGGCAGCCACTGTGTTCAGACCTCCAGGCGGAGCATGTCGTCGGTCGTCTCCCGCCGCAGCAGCAGCCGGGAGCTGCCGTTGCGCACCGCGACCACGGCCGGGCGCGGCTGCCGGTTGTAGCTGCTCGCCATCGAGTAGCAGTAGGCGCCGGTCGCCGCGACCGCCAGCAGGTCGCCGGGAGCCAGGGTGTCGGGCAGCCAGCAGTCTCGTACGACGATGTCGCCGGACTCACAGTGTTTTCCCACCACCCGGGACAGTACGGCCTGCACCGGCTGCTCGTTGTCGCCAGCGGACCGGGACACCACGCGGACGTCGTACACCGCGTCGTAGAGGGCGGTCCGGATGTTGTCGCTCATCCCGCCGTCGACGCTGACGTACCGCCGCGCCGACTCGTCGCCGAGCGAGACGTCCTTGATGGTGCCGACCTCGTAGAGCGTGATCGTGCCCGGACCGGCGATCGCGCGGCCCGGCTCGCCGGCGATGCGCGGCACCGGCAGGCCCGCGTACGCGCACTCCTTGCGGACGATCTCGCGGATCTGCGTGATCATCTGCGCCGGCGGCGGCGGGTTGTCCTTCTCGGTGTAGGCGATGCCGAACCCGCCGCCGAGGTCGACCAGGCTCAGCTGGTCGAGCAGCTCGGTGCCGTGCTCCTTGGCCAGGTCGGCGAGCAGCCCGACGACGCGGCGGGCGGCCACCTCGAAGCCGTCGGCGTCGAAGATCTGCGAACCGATGTGGCTGTGCAGGCCGACCAGCTTGAGCGAAGGCGCGTTGAGCACCCGGCGGACCGCCTCGGCGGCGTCGCCCGACGCCAGCGAGAAGCCGAACTTCTGGTCCTCGTGCGCGGTCGCGATGAACTCGTGGGTGTGCGCCTCGACGCCGACGGTCACCCGGATCAGCACCGGCTGCACCACGTCGTGGCGCGCGGCGATGTCGCTCAGCCGCGCGATCTCGTAGTAGGAGTCGAGCACGACCGTGCCGACGCCCGCGACGACCGCGGCTTCCAGCTCCGCGGGCGACTTGTTGTTGCCGTGGAAGGTGATCCGCTCGGCCGGGAAGTTCGCGCGCTGCGCCACGGCGAGCTCGCCGCCGCTGCAGACGTCCAGGCTCAGCCCCTGCTCGGCCACCCAGCGGGCGATCTCGATGGAGAGGAACGCCTTGGACGCGTAGTGCACGAGCGAGGGGTCGTCGAACGCTTCGGCGTAGTCCGCGCACCGGGATTTGAAGTCGGCTTCGTCGACCACGAACAGCGGCGTGCCGTGCTGCTCGGCCAGCTCGCGGACGTCGACGCCGGCGATCCGGACAACGCCGTCGGCGGCGCGGAAGGTGTTGCGCGGCCACACTTTCGCGGGCAGCTTGTCGAGCTCTTCGACCCCGGACGGCTGGAGCCCGGAGGTGTCGGCGTGGGTGTAGACGTCGGCGTGCCGTGGGCCCGCGGGGTGCGCCATTTCTTACATCCGTTCCGGAGCGGAGACACCGAGGAGGGCGAGGCCGTTCGCCAGCACCTGGCGGGCGGCCTCGCACAGCGCGAGCCGGGCGTACGTCAGAGGGGTCGCCTCTTCGTCGCCCATGGGCAGCACGCGGCCCACGGTGTAGAACTTGTGGTAGGCGCCCGCGAGTTCTTCGAGGTAGCGCGCGATCCGGTGCGGCTCCCGCATTTCGGCGGCGCGGCGCACGGTTTCCGGGAACTCGCCGATGGTGCGGATCAGGTCGCCCTCGGCGGGCAGGGTCAGCAGTCCGAAGTCGACGTCCGAAGTGGACTTGAGGCCGAGATCGGCGGCGTTGCGCTGCAGGGACGCCAGCCGCGCGTGCGCGTACTGGACGTAGTAGACGGGGTTGTCGTTGGAGTGCTTGCGCAGCAGGTCCAGGTCGACGTCCAAAGTGGAGTCCACCGAGTAGCGGATCAGCTCGTAGCGGGCCGGGTCGACGCCCACGGCCTCGACGAGGTCCTCCATGGTGATCACGGTGCCCGCGCGCTTGGACATCCGCACCGGCTTGCCGTCGCTGACCAGGTTGACCATCTGGCCGATCAGCACCTCGACCGTGGCCGGGTCGTCGCCGAACGCCGCGGCCGCGGCCTTGAGGCGGGCGATGTAGCCGTGGTGGTCCGCGCCGAGCATGTAGATGCACAGGTCGAAGCCGCGGTTGCGCTTGTCCTTGAAGTAGGCCAGGTCGCCGGCGATGTAGGCCGGGTTGCCGTCCTGCTTGATGACGACGCGGTCCTTGTCGTCGCCGTACTCCGACGACTTGAGCCACCAGGCGCCCTCGTCGAAGTACAGGTTCCCGGAGTCCTTCAGCTGCTGGACGGCGGCGTCGACCGCGCCCGACTCGTGCAGCGAGTTCTCGTGGAAGTAGACGTCGAAGTCGGTGCCGAACTCGTGCAGGCTCTGCTTGATCTCGGAGAACATCAGCTCGATGCCGATCCGGCGGAACGTCTCGTGCCGCTGCTCTTCCGGCAGCGACAGCGCGCTCGGCTCGGCCTTGATGACCTCGGCGGCGATGTCGTTGATGTAGCCGCCCGCGTAGCCGTCCTCCGGCGCGGGCTCACCCTTCGCGGCGGCGATCAGGGACCGGACGAACCGGTCGATCTGGGCACCGGCGTCGTTGAAGTAGTACTCGCGGGTGACCTCGCCGCCCTGCGCGCCCAGCACCCGGCCCAGCGCGTCGCCGACCGCGGCCCAGCGGGTGCCGCCGAGGTGGATCGGGCCGGTCGGGTTCGCCGAGACGAACTCCAGGTTGATCTTGGTCCCGGCCAGCGCGTCGCCGCGGCCGAACGCGGCGCCGGCCTCGAGCACCTGGCGCACGATGTCGCCCTGCGCGGCCGCGGCGAGCCGGAAGTTGAGGAAGCCGGGCCCGGCCACCTCGGCCGAGGCGACGCCGTCGTCCGCCGAGACCGCCTCGGCCAGCGCCTCGGCGAAGTCGCGCGGCTTCAGCCCGGCCTTCTTGGCCACCTGGAGGGCGATGTTCGTCGCGTAATCGCCGTGTTCGGGGTTGCGCGGGCGTTCGATGGTCACCTGCTCCGGCAGCACGGCGTCGTCGATGCCGCGTGCGGCGAGCACCTGCACGGCGGAGCTGCGGACCAGGTCGGCGAGAGCGGCGGGAGTCACTCGTCGAATTCTAGGTGTGCCCTGGTGGGGAGCTTTCATCGGTCTCGGCCACGTCACGGCGGGTGGGTACGTGAGGCGTTAACGGTGATCAGACGCGTGGTCTCTACACTGGCCCGGGCGGGAATCCGTCCGCAGCCACCAGAGGGAGAACGCGGGACCATGGCGAACGGGACAACTCGGAAAAAGGGGTCGGCGGTGAAGGCGGCCCGCGGTTCCGTGGTGAGCAAGAAGGGCACGCCCTGGGGCACGATCATCGCCGTCGTGGCCATCGTCGCACTGGCCGCCGCCGTGATCACCTATTACATGGTGGCGTCGGCGCCGAAGCGCGAGCAGTCCGGCCGCGAGGAGGCCGCCGCGTCCTTCGCGCCGACGGCGTCGGACCCGGACCCCTCCAAGCGCATCCCCGGCGTGGTGACCGCGAACTACACCGGCAGCGTGCACGTGCTCCCGACCGAGCGCGTCGCCTACGACAAGACCCCGCCGTTCGGCGGCCCGCACGACGGGTACTGGGCCACCTGCACCGGCACGGTGTACCCGAACGCCGTCCGCACCGAGAACATGGTGCACGCCCTCGAGCACGGCGCCGTCTGGATCGCCTACAACCCGCAGCAGGTCACCGGTGACGCGCTGAACCTGCTCAAGGTCCGCGTCGAGGGCAAGCCGTACACGATGCTGTCGCCGTACCCGGGCCTGGACAAGCCGATCTCGCTGCAGTCGTGGGGCCACCAGCTGAAGGTGGACAAGGCCGACGACGCGCGCATCGACGAGTTCATCGCGGCGCTGCGGAGCAACCCGAACGGCGTCTACCCCGAGGTCGGCGCTTCCTGCGACGCGCTCGGCGCGGGCCAGTTCGACCCGGACAACCCGCCGCCGTTCGACCCGTCGAAGCCGGGCCCGGACGCCAAGCCGATGGACTACAAGGGCACGCCGAACGCCCAGGCCGACCAGAACGGCGGCATGGGCCAGCAGCCGTCCGCACCCGCGTCGGGCACGCCCACCAAGTGAGTTCCGAAGAGGCCGAGGAGCAGCCCACCTGGTCGCGCTGGGTGATCATCGGCGGGACGCTCCTCGCGGTCCTGCTGATCGGCGCGACGGCGGGCATGTTCCTGACCCGCGCGATCGACGACACCCCGGCTGCCACCCCGGCAGCCGGGTCCGTCGAGGTCGGCTTCGCCCAGGACATGTCGACGCACCACCTGCAGGCCGTCACGATGGCCGGCTGGGCCCGCGACCACTCGACCGACCCGGAGATCCGCCAGCTGGCGTTCGACGTCGAGCGCACCCAGCTGGAGCAGGTCGGCCGCATGAAGGGCTGGCTCATGCTGTGGGACCAGCCCGAGCAGCCGATCGGCGCCCCGATGAAGTGGATGACGGAGCCGATGCAGGGCCACGACGGCATGTCGATGGGCACGTCGTCGCTCAACCCCGGCGCCGGCCCGCTGATGCCGGGCATGGCGACCGAGGCGGAGCTGACGAAGCTGCGTTCGCTGTCGGGCAAGCAGCTGGACGTGTACTTCCTCCAGCTGATGCTCCGCCACCACCAGGGCGGCACGTCGATGGCCCAGTACGCGGCGGCGCATTCGAACCTGACGGCGTTGCAGGCTCTGGTGCGGAGCATTCTGACTTCGCAGGGCGCGGAGATGGACCAGATGAAGCTGATGCTTTCCGCCCGGGGCGCGCAGCCGCTCCCCTGACTCAGCTCCGCCGGGCCACCAGGGTGAGCGGGGTGAGCGCGAGCACGGCCGCGACGCCGGCCACGAGCGCGTACCCGCCGAGGCCGAACAAGCCGCCGGCGATGATGCCGCCGAGCCCGGAGGCGCTCCACACCAGCGCGTCGATGACCCCCTGCAGCTGGGTGCGCTCGTCGTCCTGGAGGCTGCGGCTCAGCAGGGCGCTCGACCCGACGAACACCAGGTTCCAGCCGTAGCCCAGCAGGAACAGCGCCAGCGGCAGCCCGGCGGTGTGCGACGTCGGCGCGGCGATCACCGTCACCGCGGCGAGCACCAGCACGCCCACGCCGGCGGTGATCGTGGCCCGGCCGCCGATCCGGTCGGCGATCTTCCCGGACAGCGGGGCCAGTGCGAACATGCCGATCATGTGCGCGCTGAGCACGTAGCCGACGACCTCGAGGCCGTGCCCCTGCCGGTGCAGCTGCAGCGGCGTCATCGTCATGACGGTCACCATGGTCACGTGCGCCGCGGTCATCGACACCAGCGGAACCAGCACGACCCGCCGCTTCAGCGCGGCGGCCACACGGGCGAGCGTCAGCCGCGGCCGCTGCGGCCCCTGGGCGGGGAAGGCCGTCTTCGGCATGGTCGCACTGGCGAGGAGCGCGATGGTGCACAGCAGCGCGGCGAAACCGATCGCCCCGGAGGTGCTCGGCAGCCCGAAGAACCCGGCGGTGGCGGCGGCCGGCTCGAGCAGCGCGGGCCCGGCGATCGCGCCGATGGTGCCGGCCCAAACGATGATGGAGAGCGCGAGCCCCTTCCGGTTGGCCGGATAAAGCTCGGCGGCGGTGTACCGGACCAGCCCGGCGGCGCCGTTCCCGACCCCGAGCATGGCGAGGCCGGGCAGCAGGAGAAGAAGATTGGCGAACACCCCGCCGAGGAAAGCGACGAGCCCCCCGAACGCGGCCACGCCGTAAACCAGTTTCAACGAGGTCCGCGCACCCTTTTTCCCGATGAGCACCCCGAGGTAAACGGCCCCGAAGGCGGTCCCGGCGACGACCGCCGCGTTGGGAATGCCGCTCCACCCGTCCCCGTGCGAATCGGAGGCGATCAGGGTACTGACCGTCGTCGCACCGGTGACCGCGGTGTTCAACGCGGCGGCCCCGGTGAACAGCACCCCCATCGCCCGCGTTCTGACCGTCGTGCTCTTCGTCACGGTTTGCGTCATGAAAAGACGGTAGTACCGCCATTAGGCCGAGCTATTCCTCATTGTTGCGCATTTCGGCCGAGGTCTTGCATTCTGGAGGATGGGTGATCAAGCAAAGTGCGGATTCCGCTGCGAGGATAGTTCACGGCAACGACGTGCGCACCCCGCGGGACGTTCCCGGGCTCCTTGATCAGCGCCGGGCGCGGTGCAGCCCGGCCGCTGGAGACCGGCGCTCATCGACTGGCGGGCTGCGACACCTGCCTCCGGAAGGCAGCACTCTGCGAGGTCAGGACTCAACCCCTGGCCTGCGTGGGTGTCGGCTCCGGAACTCATGGCCGGAGGCGTTTGGGCACGCATTGAACGTGTCCGTTGGGCACCTCAGTCTGCTCAAAGTATCTGTTGGAGCACCTATTGCTCACGGGCGCGCCGATACTCGCCCAGTGCCCGGAGGTCAGCGGCGAGATTGCCGGCCGAGACGAGGGTGTCGGGGTGGTGATCTCCGAGGACGCGCTTGCGGCGGGCGTGGGTGTCCTCGTCCAGCTCGCGGGCGCGCTGATACTCACCCAACTCCCGAAGGCTGCCGGCAAGATTGCTGGCCGAGATAAGGGTATCGGGGTGGTCGTCACCAAGGACCCGCTTGAAGTGGGCGTAGGTGTCCTCATTCAGCTCGCGGGCGCGCTGATACTCACCCAGTGCCCGGAGGTCGCCAGCGAGATTGCTGGCGGAGATGAGGGTGTGGGGGTGGTCGTCACCGAGAACTCGCTTGTAGCGGGCATAGGCGTCCTCATTCAGCTCGCGGGCGCGCTGATACTCACCCAACGCCCGGAGGCCCGCGGCGAGATTGCAGGCTGAGGTGAGGGTGTCGCGGTTGTCATCGCCGAGGACGCGCTTGAAGTGGGCGTGGGTTTCCTCGTCCAGCTCGCGGGCGCGCTGATACTCGCCCAACTCCCGGAGGTCGGCGGCAAAATGGCTGGCGGAGACGAGGGTGTGGGGGTGGTCGTCACCAAGAACGCGCTTGTAGCGGGCATAGGTGCTCTCGTCCAGCTCACGGGCGCGCTGATACTCACCCAACTCCCGAAGGTTGAGCGCGAGATTGCAGGCCGAGATAAGGGTGTCGGGATCGTCCTCGCCGAGGCTATCCCTGCGAAGTGCGTAGGCCCGCTGAAACAGCGGCAGTGCGGCGCGGAGGTCACCGCGGGTCTGGAGGTAGGTCGCGGTGCGGTCGAGCAGTTCGGCGACGTCCTCGGCAACCGGCTGCCATGCGCGTTGGGGATCACACACGAAGAGCAGATGCGGTAGTAGCTCCCGCCAGCGCGGCCAGCTCGGCGGGTTGCTCCACGGATCGTCGGGCAGACCCGCGTGTAGCAACCGGACCGCGGTGACTGGCCAGGTCGAGTCTGGGTCGTCCGCAGTGGTGAGGTCGTCGTGGGCGCGTTCCCGCAGGAGTGCGGCGGGGACCCGGTGGAGCTGAATGGTCGTTGTGGTGACCTCGGCCATCCCCCGACTGCGCAGGGCGGCAGTGACGTCGGCGAAGGCCAATGGATCCCGCGCAGTGGCCTCAGCGTCGCCCTGCTGGTGGGTGAGCAAGGTCAGCGGCACCGGTTCGGGAGCGAGCCATGCCACCATCGTCAGCGTCTTGAATGCGGCGGGGTGGTCACAGGCCAGCTGGTCGAACGACACCGTCCACGCCGCGGCCAGCGAGACAGGATAGCTGCCGCCCTCCTCGTGGCGGGCCATCAGGTCATGGACGCGCTCAGCAACCAGCTCGAGATAGCCCTCGGCGGTCAGGTTGGTTGTCGCCAGGAGCCGCGCCGCCTGGCTGACAGCCAGGGGCAGGTCGCCCAGGGCCTCAGCGATGCGGTCCGAGTCGGACTCAGTGAGCTGGGGGCAGCGGGTTTGCAGCAGCTGGACCGACTCGGGCCTGCTGAATTCCCGCACCGACAGCGCGGCGCCGATGTCGTGCCATTCGGGGTTGCGGGAGGTGATGATCACGTGCCCATTGCCGACGGGCAGCAACGGTCGCAGAGCGGCGGGGTCTACGGCGTTGTCGAACACCACCAGCCACCGGCTGCGGAGCTGGAGTGCCCCGCGCAACCGGGCCACCGCGACCGCGGGTGAGTCCTGCCCGGTGGCCAGGTCTAGGGCTTGGGCTAGGTCAGCGAGGTGACCGATGACGAGGTCAGGATCCTCGGATGGGACCCACCAGGCCATGTCGTAGTCCTCGGCGTGGCGGTGGGCGTACTCGATCGCGGTGGTGGTCTTGCCGACCCCGCCCATCCCGTTGAGCGCCTGAACCACCGCCGGCTGCCCGGAACACAACGCATCCCGCAGGCTGGTCAGCAGCTCGTCGCGGCCGGTGAAGGTGACTGTGCGAGCGGGGATGTTGGAGATCCGGCCGACAAGCTTTGACTCCCGCCGAGAGCGGGGGACCCGAGTCAGGGCCCGCTCCAGCTTGGTCGCCAGTTCGGCGGGCGAGGACACCATGGTGATGGTGAGGCCGCTGTCCGGCAGCCGTTTGCGGAACGCCTCCTGCCTGGCCCCGTACTCCAGGTCCCGGATCAGCGCCGGCGGCCCTTCGGCGTCCTCGGCCAGCACGAACACCAGCCGCGGCATGCCGGCGGTGGTGGCGATCTGGAATTCCTGCTCGGTGTAGGACACCTCCGAGCGGTCCCGCACCGGCGTGCCGTAGCGGAACCCCGCAATCAGGACATAGATGTCAGCCTCGGCCAGCATCTCGCGGTCCAGCTGCTCCGGTGTCGCGTCCCGAGCGGTGAACGCCGACATGTCCACCACCGCGTCCCCGGCCGCAGCCACCGCGTCCTTCGCCGCTGCGACGAACGACCGCGGCTTCGGCCACTCAGCAAGCTCACTGGTGTGGCTCAGGAACACCCGACGCGCAGGCGGCCGAACGTGCTGCTCGGCAGACTCCCCGACCACCAACGCCCGCACCCCTCTCGCGCCGCCAATACCCTGGAACAGTCTCCACGGTCCGCGCGGGCGTTACTGCGCTACCAGGAAAGCTCCTGGCAGCGCCGCGCACACTGCGGCGCCTCCACCTGCAAGGTCGCGTGCTCGATCGCATACCGCGACGCCAGCAGATTCTGCGCCTCCGTCAGCACGTCCGACTGCTGCGCGGGCGGCGCCAGCGTCAAGTGCGCCGACGCCACCTCCATGCCCGACGTGAGCGTCCAGACGTGCAGGTCGTGCACGTCCGCCACGCCCGGCAACGCCGCCAGCTCCGCGTTGATCGCCCCGACGTCCACGCCCCGCGGTGCGTGCTGGAAGAGGATGCGCAGGGCGCGGCGGGCCAGCACCCACGTGCGGGGCAGCACGAACAGGCCGATCGCGACGCCGATGATCGGGTCGGCGTAGCGCCAGCCCGTCAGCAGCGTCAGCGCGCCGCTGATCAGGACGCCGACCGAGCCGATCAGGTCGGCGACGACCTCGAGGTACGCGCCGCGGACGTTGAGGCTCTCCTTCGCGCCCGCGCGCAGCACGGTGAACGACACGATGTTGGCGACCAGGCCCGCCGCGGCGGCGAGCAGGACGGGGAGGCCCGGGACAGCCGGTGGGTCGCCGATGCGGCCGAAGGCCTCGATCAGCACGTACCCGGCGACCCCGAAGAGCAGGACGGCGTTGCCGAGCGCCGCCAGCACCTCCGCGCGGTAGAGGCCGAAGGTGCGGCTGACCGTGGGGCCGCTGCGGCGCGCCAGGATGATCGCGGTCAGGGCCATGCCGACGCCGAGGACGTCGGTGAACATGTGCGCCGCGTCCGAGATCAGGGCCAGTGAGCCGGTCGCGAAGCCGACGACGAACTCCAGGACCATGAAGCCGGCGCCGATGGACAGGGCGATGGTCAGGCTCCGCACGTACCGGCCCGACGCGCTCGCCGGCGCGATCGCGTGCCCGTGGCCGTGTCCCTGCCCCATACCGCCTCCGTTCCCGGTTCACCGTCGCCGCAAACATATAGTGAGATGCGCATATGTGCAACAGAGGGCAGCCTAAGTTCACCCACTCGGAAAGCTACCCCGGAGGACGGTCACGACCAATCCACCAGGCGGGGCTTCCCGCCTGGTGGATTCGTCACACTTCGCGAACCAGCCGGAAGAACCCGCGAACCTGCTCGACGAACAGCCGCGGCTGCTCGAGCGCGGCGAAGTGCCCGCCGACGGGCAGCTCCTCGAACCAGCGCAGATCGGTGTAGCGCTGCTCGGCCTGCCGCCGCGACGGCCGCACGATCTCCTTGGGGAACACCGAAACCCCGGCCGGCACGTCCACCGTGGACGGATCGCGGTCGTTGTTCTCCCAGTACATCCGCGCCGAGGACGCCGCCGTCGCGGTGAACCAGTAAACGGAGATGTCGTCGAGGATCTTCTGCCGGTCGACGGCGTCCTCGGGGTGCCCCTTGTGGTCGGTCCAGGCCCAGAACTTCTCGACGATCCAGGCGGCCTGGCCGGCGGGCGAGTCGGTGAGCCCGTAGCCGAGCGTCTGCGGCCGCGTGCCCTGCTCGGCGGAGTAGCCGCTCCCGGTCCGCCGGAACTCCTGGAGGTCGGCGAGCGCCCGCTCCTCGGTGGGCGTCAGGTCGCCCTGGTCAATCCGCACGGGCGCGAAGTTGACGTGCACGCCGGCCACCCGCCCTGGCGGCGCGACCTGCGCGAGCGAGTTGGTGATGGCGGCACCCCAGTCGCCGCCCTGTGCGCCGTAGCGGTCGTAGCCGAGCGACACCATCAGTTCGTCCCACAGCGCCGCGACGCGCGGGATCTTCAGCGCGGGCTTGTCGCTCCACCCGAACCCGGGCAGCGACGGCACGACCACGTGGAACGCGTCGGCCGGATCACCCCCGTGCGCCTCGGGGTCGGTGAGCGGCCCGATCACGTCGAGGAACTCCACCACGGACCCGGGCCACCCGTGGGTGAGCACGAGCGGCAGCGCGCCGGGCACCTCGGACCGGACGTGCAGGAAGTGCACCCCGACCCCGTCGACGGTGGCCCGGAACTGCGGGAAGACGTTCAGCCGCCGGGCGAACCCGAAGTCGTACTCCTCACCCCAGTCCCGGCAGAGCTCCTTGACGTAGGCCAGCGGCACCCCCTGCGACCAGTCGGTCACGGTTTCGGCCTCGGGCCACCGGGTCCGCCGCAGCCGCTCCCGCAGATCGGCGATATCACTCTCGTCGAGAGCTACCTGGAACGGCTCGGCCATCACGGCTCCTTCGGGTGGGGTTCCCACGCTAGCGACGGTCCGCGGAGCCGATCAACTTCATCGCGTTGACCTGGGAGAACGCGGGTCGGGGAACCTGCGCGCGAGGGGCTCGGGGGATGCGCTAAGCTTTCGAAGTCGCCCAGCGATGGGCCCTCGTAGCTCAGGGGATAGAGCACTGCCCTCCGGAGGCAGGTGTCGCAGGTTCGAATCCTGCCGAGGGCACACTTTCCTCTTCATTCCTCTTTCATGTTCGCGCCGCGAGTCGTCAGGTCGTGGCCAGGACGTAGTGGATCATCCGGAGATCACCCGCGTCCAGGACCGTGAACCCGGCGGCGCGGACGAGCCCGGCCAGCCGCCCGTCGGGGTTGTCCAGCATGCGGGAGCCGGTGAGGGCGCCGACGAGGTGCCGGGCGAGCCGCGAGCGCGGCGGCCTGAAATCGGCCAGGAGCAGCCGTCCGCCGGGCCGCAGCACGCGGCGCATTTCGCCGATGGCGGCGACCTGGTCCTCGTCCGGCAGGTGGTGGATGACGAAGCTGGACAGCACGACGTCGAATTCGTCGTCGGCGCACGGCAGCGACTGCGCCGTTCCGACTTCGAACCGGCATGAGGGCGCCGGCACGGTGCGGCGGGAGTAGGCGACCATCTCGGCCGACGCGTCGACCCCGAGGACGGATCCGCCCGCGCCGACCTCCTTCGCCGCGATCCGGGCCAGGTACCCGCTGCCGCTGCCGACGTCGAGAACGCGGTCACCCGGCCGCGCTCCGGAGTTGGCCACCAACGTCCGGAACACGCGAGCACGTCCGACGAACGCGACGCGGAGCGCGGCCTCGTACAGCCGTGGCCGGGTGACGACCACACCCTCTTCACGACGTCCGCCATGGATCAGAGCTTCTCGGAGTTTCATCCGCACACCTCGCTACTTAGTGACGACTAAGTTATGCCCACAACTTAGTCGCAACTAAGTCCGCTCGGCAAGGCCGATACGATGACCGGGTGATTCGCAGTGCAGGCCGGACCCGGCTGACCGCCGAGCAGCGCCGGGAGACGATCCTCGCCGCGGCGACCGCGGTGTTCGCCGAACGCGGTTACCAGCGCACGAAAACCGCCGAGATCGCCGCGGCCGTCGGGGTCAGCGAGCCCGTGATCTTCCAGAACTTCGGCTCGAAGGCAGAGCTGTTCGCGGCCGTGCTGGAACGCGCCACCACCGTGGCGGTCGCCATGCTGGACGGCATCCGGGCCACCCGGCAACCCGTCGCCGAGACCCTTCGGCACCTCCTGGCACCCGAACACCTCGACGCGATGCACGCACCGGGATCGGTCGGGGTCCTGTTCACCGAAGGCACCACGTCGGGCGCCGATCCGGTCGTCCGGACCGCCGCCCGGGCCGCGGTCCGGCGGGTGGTCGACGAGTTCGCCGGACTACTGGCCGAGGGCCGTCGTTCCGGCGAGCTGCGCGAGGACTTCGATCCCACGACGACGGCGTGGTCGCTCGTCACGTTCGTCGCAGGAAGGGCGCTGCGTCGTGAGGTGGCGGACGATGCCGATCTCGAGCACCGGCTGATCGAGCTTCTGCTTCGTCCGCTCGTGCGGGAAGCGTAAGCGTTCCCGGTTCAGTCGCGGGACTGGTCCACGGCCGCGAACACGATCCGGTCCACCAGGTTCCAGTACGCGTCGGCGACGTCCGGCCGGTCGGCCGGCACGCCGCTCGTCACCTGCATCTCGGGGCCGAACTCCGACAGGGTGGCCGTGAGGCTGACCATCATGTAGTGGAAGAGGATCGGCTCGACCTCGGGCAGCAGGCCCTGGTCCTGGGCGGCCGCGATCTGCGGCAGCAGCCGGTCGAGCAGGGGCTTGAGGACCGTGTCCGCGGCCCACCGCAGCCGCGGGTTGTGGGTGGTCGCCTCCTGGCGCATGAAGCGGTGGAAATCCGGGAAGCGAACCGTGTGGCGGAACAGCACGCCGTACTCCGCGCGCAGGCGTTCCAGTGGGTCCAGGTCCGCGTCGCGGACGGCCTGCTCGTCCCACTCTTGACTGATCCGCGCGAAGGTGGCCTCGGCCGTCGCGCGCCACAGCAGGTCCTTGCTCGGGAAGTGGTACGTGATCAACGGGTGCTGCACGCCCGCGCGGTCGGCGATGCCGCGGATGCTGGCCGTCTCGAAGCCCTTCTCGGCGAACTCGGCGAAAGCCGCGGAGAGGATGGTCACGCGCGTGGCCTGGGACCGTTGCTGCTCCGCGCGCCGGCGTGGTCGTCCGGCCCCGGTCGAAGCGTCCGGCCCCTTCTTGGCGGCGGACGTGCTTCTCGATGCCATGCCGAACCCTAACACCGAAGACGGCCCGGCTCCCGTAACCTACCGGCCGTCGAACGCGATCTCGGGTGGCTCGACGCCGGCGTCGAAAGCCTTGGCCGTGTTGACGAAACCGCGCTGGACGTCCGGGCCGTCGTACAGCTCCATGGCCACGTCGAGAACCACTTCGTCCGCGGCCGCGACGCCGCCGCCGGACCAGACCTTGAGCAACGTCCGGGTGGCGACGTACGAGCGCGTCGGTCCGACGGCGAGGCGTCGCACGAGTGCGTCGGCCTCGGCGTCGAGTTCGGACTCGGGGACCACGTGCGTGGCGATCCCGAGTTCCCCTGCTTGGGTGCCGGAAATCGGCTCGCCGAGAGTGGCGAAGCGCTGAGCACGCGCCCGGCCCGCGCGTTCGGCCAGCCGCTGGAGGCCGCCGGCGACCGGCAGCATGCCCGTGGTGACCTCGACGCACCGGAAAACCGCGGTGTCGGCGGCCACGAGGAAGTCGCAGGCGAGCGCCAGCTCGAAGCCCCCGCCGAACGCGAGGCCGCGCACGACCGCCACGGTCGGCACGCGCAAGGCTTCGATCGCCCGGTACGACGTGTGGACGTCGCGGACGAAGGTGCGGAACCAGTTGCCGTCCTGGCCCGGCCACTCGCGGACATCACCGCCCAGGCTGAAGTTCGGTCCTTCCGCGACGACAGCGAGCACGCGGATAGCGCTTTCTCCGGCCGCGTGCACTGCGTCGCGCAGGTCGGCGGCGTACCGGGTGCCGACGCGGTTGTGGGGCGGGTCCGCGAGCAGGATCCGGCCGATGCCGCCCTGCCGCTCGAATCGAACACTGCTCATGCTGCGCTCCTTCACTGGTATCAGGCCGTTTCGGGGATGACGGGGAGCAGGAGGTGCGACGGCCGGTCGGCGTCGTGGTAGATCCGGTGGGTCACGGTCTCGCTGCGAGTGACGTGGTACGGGATGTACTCGACGCCGCTCATGGCGCCGGTTCCGGTCGGGACGTCCATGCTGGTGATCTCGAGGCAGATCCGGTGCCCGGCCCGGAACGTGTTGGCGGTCGCGAGGATCTGGATCCGGTACTCGACGACCTCGCCCGGTTCGACCGGCGCGACGGAGTCACGGGTCAGCTTGTGGAACGGCTCCCAGGGCGTGGACCGCTCCTCGTCCAGCGCGCGGTACGACGCCTTGAGCCAGCCACGGGTCAGCTCCCGTTCAGGGAGGTTCGCGGGCAGGTCGCGTTCGCCTTCACGCGCCGTGCGCACGGACACGTCCGGACCCACGTCCTTCAGGACGACGATCCAGTTCGTGTCCGGCTTGTCGATTTCGGCGTACAGCGTAAGGCTGATCGGACCCACCACCGTCAGGTCGTCTGCCAGCGGCTCGCTGAGATAACGCAGGCGCTCGACCGTCTTCGTCCTGGTGAGCGGCATCTGCGTGAAGACGTCGGGCTTCCGCGCGGACTCGGCCGCGGGTCGCGGGGGTTCGACGCTCAGCGACTCCCAGGCGCCGAGGTGGAACTTCGTCCATTCCGTTTGTGGCAGCGGCCAGTCCTCGCCTGTGCGCCATTCGTTGCGGCCCATGAGCCAGTAGCGCACCGGCGGCTCGGCCATGATGCCGGTGTCGATGCCCTTGAGCCAGTGGTCGTACCACCGGATGATCTCGTCGTGGTACTGGTGGAACGGCCGCTCGACGTGCGCCGGCCCGGTGAAGATCAGCTTCTTCGGCTGGTCGACGTTCCGGAAGTAGTGCTGCGCGCCCAGCCAGTGGAGCTTGTACGTGTACGCGTAGGCACCTGAGCCGGTGTAGAAGGGGACCTTGATCTTCTCGAAGGTCTCCTCGGCCTGCTCGACCACGCCGTCCGCCTCCCACGGGTGGGTCATGGCGTGGTACATGACGAACGTGCGCTGTCCCTTCTGGGTCAGGATGTTGTACAGGTTGACGTACTGCTTGAAGTCCGGGTTCGCCATGGCCTCCCGCCACAGCGCCTCTTCCTCGTCCGGCAGCGGCCCGGGCCGGTCCCGCGGCTCGTGCACGGTGCTGAACACGTCGAGCAGGTACGGGAACGTGTGCAGCACCCCGCCGGGGTGGAGGTCGCGGAACCCGAACATCCCGCCGTACGCACTGCAAGCGTCGTAAGGAAAAATCGCCTTGAGCGCCGGATGCCCCTGGGCCGCGGCGCGCCACTGCTCCCCCGCGTAGCCGGAGATGCCGACCATCCCGACGTTGCCGTCGGACCACGGCTGCCGCGTGATCCACTCGATCAGGTCGTAGTGGTCGGTGTCCTCTTCGCCGTAGTACCCCTCGGACTTCGCCGAGCCACGCGGTTGCGCGATGACGTGCACGTAGCCGTTGGCGACGAACTGCCGCGTGTCCCCGGCCTCGATCGGCCCGAACCACAGGGGCGCGTGCGCGGGCTGGGGCGGCAGCACGTCCGCGATGTCGGGACCTTGGATGTCCTTGTTGTGCAACGCACTCGCGTAGAGAACGGGGTACTCGCCCGGCTCGTCCGGGCGGTAGACGTCCACCGCCAGCCGCGTGCCGTCCCGCATGGTGACCCGGGTGTCGCGTTCCTCGATCATGCGCCGAACTCCCTTCAGCGGATCGATCAGGTCGTTAAACTTTACGGCCGTAAAGTATATGACCGCGGCCTGGCCCGCAAGGGGGCGGACAGCAGAAGGCTCCCGCGCTCAGGATGGCGCGGGAGGCCTCATCGAACTGCTCAGGAGCCGGAAATCAGCGCCCCGCGAACCGGTGCAGGGCGTCGAGCACGGCCGGGGCAAGGGTGTCCGGGTGGTCGGCGTCGTGCAACAGGTGGTCTACTTCGGACAGTCGCACCCGGCCCGGCCCACCGGTGTGCGCGCGACGCAAGGCGGCCGTCAGGGCATCCGTTGTGACACAAGGGACCTGGACGTCGTTCGTGCCGCAAGTCAGCAGCACCCTGGTCCCCGGCCGCAGGGCCGCGACGGTGTCCGATGGGTAGACGGCGTCGTCGCTCTCCACGAACCGGCCGTTCGGCCCTTGGAAGGCAGTGAAAAGCTGGGCCAGTGCGGGCGGCAGGTCGGTGGTGTCGACCGGCCGGTGTTCGCGCAGGGCGGTGACGGCGGCGTCGATCGCCGCGTCGATAACGCGTTGCTGCTCCGGGGTGAACTCTGCCTCAGCGGTCTGGGCGTGCAGTTGCAGTGCGACCAGATCCAGCAGGCGGATCGCCTGCGGTTGCAGCAGCGCCAGGCCGACCGGGCGCGGGTGGACGGTGCCGCCCAGCAGCAACGCGGTCATCGCGCCTTCGCTGTGCCCGAGAACCATCAGCGCGTGCGCGTCGGTCTCCGGCTGATCGCGCAGCACCTCGTAAGCGGCCTTCGCCTGGCGGACGAACGCCGGGTAGTCGAGGTCTTCCGGGTGGCCGCCGTAGGCACCGAGCCCGGTGCGGCCGGTGCCGTACTTGTCGAAGCGCAGCGTGGCGACCCGGTCGCCGCCGAGCGCGCCGGCCACCTGCGCCAGGGTGCCCGGGGTCGCGTGCGGCTGGTTGCCGTCGCGGTCGGTGGGTCCACTGCCGGGCAGCAGCAGTGCGGCGCGCATCCGTTGCCCGGCAAGGTGTTCGGGCACGTGCAGGGTGCCGTACGTCGCGGTCCCGTCGACGGTGAAGACGACCTCGCGGTCGGCGGCGGGCACGAGGCCGGGCGCCGCGTGGGCCGGGGTGGCGGTCACGACGGCCAGCGACGTGACGACGGCGGTGAGGTGGGAGAGCATCGGCTCGTCTCTTTCAGCGCAGGGCGTTCTCGACCAGCTCGACGGTCGTGCGCGGGTCGTCGACTTGGAGGACCAGGCGGGCGTAGCGCTCGTCGGCGAGTTCGATCACGACGGCCTTCGACGCATCCCTGACGTCCCAGAAGACCTTTTCCCCGTCGAGGTGGAACGTGCCAGCCGTGATCACACCGGGCACGCGGGCGCCCGGCGCGCGAATCCCCTTGGGATCGGCGGCGATGCCGGGGTCCGCGGTCGCGCCGCGGACGTTGGCCAGCGGGATGGTCAGGCTGCTCTTGAGGGCCCAGAGCTTGTCGAGACCCTCGATCACGACAACGAGGTCGTCGCCGTCGATGTGAACCAGTGCCATGTCTGTTGCTTCCTTGTCAGTCGAGGGGATCGAGTCGTTGGGTCAGCGCCGAGGCGGCACCATCGGGGTTGCCGCGCAGGAGGATGCCCAGCGCGGCGGCCGTCAGGGCGGCGGCCAGGTCGGCGGGAATGCCGAGCGCGTCGGCGATCGCCTGGTCGACGGCGGCCAACGCGGCGGCCACCTCGGCGGCGACCTCCTCGTCGGCCGGTGCCCGTTCGGCCGCCGCGAGCAGCAGCAGGCCGAGGTCGGCCGAGGTGACGAGCCGCAGCGCGGTCGCGGCATCCGGTGCCCCGGCGAGCGCTTCGGCCAAGGGGCGGACGTCGTCGGCGAGGTGGCGGCGCAGGGCGGCCAGGTAGAGACCGCGCTTGCTGCCGAACGTCTTGTACAGGCTGTTGCGGTGCACGCCGAGGTGGGTGACGAGGTCGTCGACGGACACCCCGTCGTACGCGCGGCCGCCGAACAGCCTCACGGCGGCGCGCACCGCCTCGTCTTCGTCGAATGCCCTCGGCCTGCCCATGACACGACCGTAGACCGTTGAGGAACGATCAGTCAAGAACGATCGTTCCTCAACGGTCCGCGAGCCGTCACTGCGCGACAGCCTCCCCGGCCGGCACTTCCGCCGGGCGCTTGCCGGTGCGCAGCGCGGCCATGGCGAGGAACCCGCCGATCAGAGCGATTCCTGCCGCGCCAAGGAAAGCCGCCGAGAAGCCGCCGGTCAGCACGACCGGGTCGTCGTGCCGGTCGGCGCCGAACGACAGCCCGACCGCGGTCATCGCCGCCAGGCCGAGCGCGGACCCGACCTGGTAGGCGGTGTTGACGATGCCGGCCGCGAGACCGCCCTCTTCGGGCTTCGCGCTGGAGATCGCCGTCCCGAGCGACGGGATGAAGGCCAGCGCCTGACCGAGCGCCGCGACCAGCGAAGCCGGCAGGACGTCGACGACGAAGGTGCCGGTCGGGCGGGCGAACGACAACCACACCAGGCCGAGGGCCAGCGCCCACAACCCACCGACGATCATCGTCTTCGCTCCCAGCTTCGCGATCAGCTTCGGCGCGACCGCGACCATGAGCACGACGATCAGCACGGTCATCGGCAGCAGGGCCGCGCCACTGGCGAAGGCGCCGTAACCGAGCACCTGCTGCAGGTACAGGTTGAGGAAGTACCACATCGGGATCCACGCGGCGCCGAGCAGGAACTGCGCGAGGTTCGCGCCGCCCAGGTTCGGCGTCCGGAAGATCCCGAGCCGCACCAGCGGCACCCGCCGGACCCGCTGGAGCACGACGAAGAGCGCGAGCAGGACGAGACCGCCGGCCAGCGGCCCGAGCGTCTCGAAGGAACCCCAGCCCACCTGCGGCGCCCGGACCACGGCGAAGACCGTCACCGCGAGGCCCGCCGTCACGGTCGCGGCCCCGAGGACGTCGACCGAGCCGCGCTTGCCGGGCACCGCGGGCATCAGCCGTCCGGTCGCCACGATCGCGACCAGCGAAATCGGGACGTACAGCCAGAAGATCCACGGCCACGAAAGCCATTCGGTGATCACGCCACCGAGGAAGACCCCGGCCGTCCCGCCCGCGGGCGCGGCGGCGCCGTAGAGCGCGAGTGCCTTCGTCAGCTCCCGCGGCCGCGACCCGAACAGCACCATCAGCAACGTGAGCGCGGACGGCGCGATGAGGGCCGCACCCGCGCCCTGGAGCACCCGTCCCAGCAGCTCGACCCACGCGGTCCCGGCCAACGCCGCGACCACCGAGCCGGCGAGCGTGACCACCCAGCCCAGCGTGAAGAGCCGCCGCGCCCCGAACAGGTCGGACAGCCGGCCGCCGAGCAGCAGCAACCCGCCGAGCGCGATGACGTAGGCGTTGAACACCCACGAAAGACCGCCGGGCGAGAAGCCGAGATCGTGCTGCATCTCGGGGAGCGCGACCCCGATGATCGACGTGTCCATGATGACCACGAACTGGGCGAGCGCGATGAGGCCGAGCGCCCACCACCGCCTCGAACCGGTGTCAGCCATGACGAACCATCCCTCCAGTAAGTACCCCTAGGGGGTATCTGCTGGAGCGACTTTAGGCTCCGCCAGCCCGGCAGTGCAACTACCCCCAGGGGGTATCTGGGTCTGCTGCGTCACACATTCGCAAGCAGGCCGTTTCGTCTCGAGGTTCCGGCGTCGTTGACGAGAACCTGACGACAACCCCGGAAACACTTACGTTTTCCCTACGCCGATGCCGGGATCTTGACGTTTTCCCTACGCCGGCTCCCCGCCGCAAGAGGCACGCTGCGGTGTGTGCCGGCACCCACGTCATGGCTCAAACGGCTGGTACTCGGACGGCCGTTCCGGAGCGACACGCTCGGTGAGACGCTTCTGCCGAAGTGGCTCGCCCTGCCGATCTTCGCCAGTGACCCGCTCTCCTCGGTGGCCTACGCCACCCAGGAGATCCTGCTGATCCTTTCGATCGGCGGCCTGGCCTACCTCACTTTGGCGCCGTGGGTCGGCTTGGGCGTCGCCGTGCTGCTGACCGTCGTCGTGATCTCCTACCGGCAGGTGGTGCGCGCCTACCCCAGCGGTGGCGGGTCCTACGAAGTCGCTTCCCGCAACCTCGGCAGCCGCGCCGGGCTGGTCGTCGCCGGGGCGCTGATGGTCGACTACATCATGACGGTGGCGGTCTCGGTCGCGTCCGGCGTGGACAACATCATCTCGGCCGTCCCGGAGCTCAACGACCACCGGATCGCGCTCAACCTCGGCTTCATCGTCGTGCTGATGGCGATGAACCTGCGTGGCATCCGCGAGTCCGGCCGGGCGTTCGCCGCGCCGACGTACCTGTTCATCGCCTCGGTGATGCTGCTCATCGTCGTCGGCCTCGCCCGGACGGTGACCGGGCACGCGCCGGTGGCCGAGAGCGCGGGCTACGACGTCCGCCCCGAACAGGTCGGGCTGACCGGCTTCGCCCTGGTTTTCCTGCTGCTGCGGTCGTTCGCGTCCGGCTGCACCGCGTTGACCGGTGTCGAGGCGATCTCCAACGGCGTGCCCGCGTTCCGCAAGCCCAAGGCGCTGAACGCGGCCCGCACGATGACCGCCATGGGCACCATCGCCGTCGTCATGTTCGGCGGCATCACAGCGCTGGCCCTGATCACCAAGGTGCACATCGCCGAGAACACCTGCGACCTGACCGGTTTCGCCGGCAACTGCGAGAACGACCCGCAGCGCACGGTGATCAGCCAGATCGGCGCCGCGGTGTTCGGCGGCGACCACACGGTGCTGTTCTTCGTCCTGCAGGCCGCCACCGCGCTGATCCTGATCCTGGCCGCGAACACCGCGTTCAACGGCTTCCCGCTGCTGGCCTCGATCCTCGCCCAGGACCGCTACCTGCCCCGCCAGCTGCACACCCGCGGCGACCGGCTCGCCTTCTCCAACGGCATCATCGCCCTGTCGCTGGTGGCAGGCATCCTGATCTTCGCCTTCGACGGCTCGACCACGCGGCTCATCCAGCTCTACATCCTCGGCGTCTTCACGTCGTTCACGCTCTGCCAGGTCGGCATGGTCAAGCACTGGAACCAGGTGCTCGGCGACACCACCGACGCCCGCGACCGGCGGGCCGCCCACCGCTCACGGCTGATCAACGCGCTCGGCGCCGCCCTCACCGCCATCGTCCTCGTCGTCGTCCTGGTCACCAAGTTCACCCACGGCGCCTACCTCGTCGTGATCGCGATCCCGTTGCTCTACGGGCTGATGCGCGCCGTCCACCGCCACTACACCCACGTGCGCGAAGAACTGCAGCCCGACGACGAGTTCGAACTGCTGCCCAGCCGCGTCCACGCGATCGTGCTGGTGTCCACATTGCACAAACCGAGCCAGCGCGCCGTCGCGTTCGCCCGCGCCACCCGGCCCGACACCCTCACCGCGATCACCGTCAACGTCGACGACAGCGACACCCGCGAACTCCAGCGGCAGTGGGAGAAACGCGGGGTGAAGGTGCCGCTCAAGGTCCTCGAGTCGCCGTACCGGGAGATCACCCGGCCGGTGGTGCAGTACGTGAAGAGCCTCCGCCGGTCCAGCCCCCGCGACGTCGTCAGCATCTACATCCCCGAGTACGTCGTCGGCCGCTGGTGGGAGAACATCCTCCACAACCAGAGCTCACTGCGCCTGAAGGGGCGGCTGCTGTTCGAGCCGGGCGTCATGGTCACCAGCGTCCCGTGGCAGCTCAGCTCCACCAACCGCCGCGACCTCCAGCGCGTCCGCCCGCTGCCCGGCGACATCCGCCGGGGCGTCACGACCCAGCGACGTCCGAGCTGACCCGGTAACGCCCGCGCGCATCGGGGAGACTGTTCCCGAGTAGCGGCGGCGCGAGGGAGCGGGCGGTGGCGGGCGAGGAGCAGGCGAGGCGGGTGTTCCTCAGCCACACCAGCGAGCTGGGCGAGTGGCCGAAGCCGCGGTCCTTCGTGGCGGCGGCGAAGGAAGCGGTGGCCGCGGCCGGCGACGCGGTGGTGGACATGTCGTCCTTCACCGCCCGGGACGCGACACCGGAGCAGCTGGACCGCGAGATGCTGGCCGAGGCCGACGTCTACGTGCTGATTGCCGGGTTCCGGTACGGCATGCCGGTGCGGGACCGTCCGGAGGTGTCCTACACCGAGCAGGAGTTCCAGATCGCCAGCGCCGCCGGGATGGAACGGCTGGTGTTCGTGCTGGCCGAGGACACCGAGGGGCCGCCGGCGCTGATCCGGGACCTGAAGTACGGGCCTCGGCAGGAGGCGTTCCGGCAGCGGCTGCACGACAGCGGCCTGACCGTCACCAAGGTGTCTTCGCCGGGTCAGCTGGAGACCAAGCTGCTGCAGGCGCTGACCCGCGTCGCCCGTCCCCGGCAGCAGTCGATGCCGGCGGGGCGGATCTCGAACATCCCTGCCCGAAGCGTCACGTTCACCGGCCGCGACGAGCTGCTGGCCGGGCTGCGGACGGCGCTGTGTTCCGGGCGGCCCGCGGTGGTGCAGGCGCTGAACGGGATGGGCGGGGTCGGCAAGACCACCACGGCGATCGAATACGCGCACCGGCACGCCGGGGACTACGACCTGGCCTGGTGGGTCCCGTCGGAAGACCCGAATCTCGTCGCCGGGCATCTGGTCGACCTCGCTCAGGCGCTGGACCTGGCCACCGAGCAGGACTCGCCCGCGGTCGCGCTGGCCCGGTTGCGCGGGGCTTTGGAGTCGCGGGGGCGGTGGCTGGTGGTGTTCGACAACGCCGAAGACCCCGCTGCGCTTCGCCCGCTGCTGCCGGGTGGGGACGGGCACGTGATCATCACGTCCCGGAACCCGGACTGGGACGATGTTGGCGCCGCTCTGCCGGTGCGGGAGTTCACCCGTCCGGAGTCCGTCCAGCTGCTGCAAGCTCGCTGTGCCCGGCTCAGTGACACCGATGCCGACCGCATCGCCGATACCCTCGGCGACCTGCCGCTGGCTGTCGACCAGGCTTCGCGTCTCCTTGCGGCTACCGGCTGGACTGCCGATACCTATCTCGACCTGCATGCCCAGCGCGCCCACGAACTCATGGCCCGGCACGAGAAGGGCAGCAGCTACCCGGTCTCGGTGGCCGCTGCGTGGACGATGTCGTTCGACCAGCTCGCTGACGAGAATCCCGCGGCGCTGCACACGCTGACCCTGGTCGCCTGGCTGGCTCCCGAACAGGTACCGCTCACCCTGCTCACCCATCAGGCAGGCGAGGCCGCACGAGACCCGCTGGCGTTCGCCGAGATCACCACAGCGCTGCGTAGCCGGGGTATGGCCGAGGTAACCACCACGACCATCCAGCTCCACCGTGTCCCCGCCGCGCTGCTGCGGGCACGCACCCGCCACGACGGCGACGACCCGGACGCCAGCTGGCCCGCCATCGCGGTCCGCCTGCTGTACGACGGTGTACCCGACGATCCGTGGAACAACCCGTCCAGCTGGCCCCAATGGCAGGCGCTCCTGCCGCACTTGCTCACTGTTTGCGAGCCGGAACGCGCGCCGCACAGGCTGACCGCGGAAATCAGGCACCTGCTCAACTACGCCGGGCTCTACCTCCAGGCCCGCGGCAACGCCCGCGCCGCACTGCCCCTGCAGGAACGCGCGTACACACTCGCCAGAGACGCATACGGCGATGATCACCCCCACACCCTCACCTCCGCCAACAGCCTCGCCATGGCGCTCAGCATGCTGAGCGAACACCGACAACGGGCCCGCGAACTCAACGAGGACACCCTCACCCGCTACAAGCGCATCCTCGGCGAGGACCACCCCGACACGCTCAACTCCGCCAACAACCTCGCCGCCAAGCTCAGCTTGCTGGGCGAATATCGACAAGCCCGCGAACTGGACGAGGACATTCTCGCCCGCCGCAAACGCATCCTCGGCGAGGACCACCCCGACACGCTCAACTCCACCAACAACCTCGCCAACGACCTCACAAACTTGGGCGAGCACCAACGGGCTCGCGAGTTGGACGAGGACATTCTCGCCCGCCGCAAACGCATCCTCGGCGAGGACCACCCCGACACCCTCACCTCCACCAACAGCCTCGCCGTCGATTTGGGGGATCTGGGCGAGCACCAGCAAGCCCGCGAACTGCACGAACACGCCCTCGCCCACCGCAAACGCATCCTCGGCGACGACCACCCCGACACCCTCAACTCCGCCAACAATCTCGCCATCACCCTCAGCGACTTGGGGGAGTATCAACAAGCCCGCGAACTGAACGAGGACACCCTCGCCCGCCGCACACGCATCCTCGGCGAGAACCACCCCGACACCCTCACCTCCACCAACAACCTCGCCATCACCCTCAGCGACTTGGGGGAGCATCAACAAGCCCGCGAACTGAACGAGGACACCCTCGCCCGCCGCACACGCATCCTCGGCGAGAACCACCCCGACACCCTCACCTCCGCCCACAACCTCGCCATCACCCTCAGCAGGCTCGGCGAGCACCGGCGGGCCCGCGAACTGGACGAAGACACCCGCGCCCGCCGCGAACGCGTCCTCGGCGACAACAGCCCTTAGCCCAACCTGGTTCGCAAGCCCACCACCACACAACCCGAAACAAAGAAAGCGCTTTCAGCACTCCACTGAAAGCGTTTTCATCCAGCGCAACCCACTTGGCCCACCCCATCCCCACCACCCCGGTGATACCGTACGCCCCAACGGAAACCGACGGTATCCCGGGAGCGCTCTCACCCTCTGAAATCCGGCTCAACGAGGAGGCGTGCATGAGTTCATACGCAACACTGGCGGCCACCGCGGCCCTCATCGCAGCGACAGCCACCGCCACCCCGGCCACAGCAGCGACCCAACGCGTCGAAGCCGAAGCCGCCACCTGTACCGGCACGGTCGACACCAACTGGCCCGGCTACTCCGGCACCGGCTTCTGCAACGGCGACAACGCCGTCGGCGCCTACGTCCAGTTCTCCACCGCCGGCGCCGAAAGCGCCGTCGTCCGGTTCGCCAACGGCACCACGAGCGCCCGGGCCGCCGACGTCCTCGTCGACGGCGTCAAAACCCAGTCCCTCACCTTCCCCGCCACCGGCTCCTGGTCGACCTGGGCCTCGCAGACGATCCCACTGCCCGCGAACAGCAGCTCGGTCCGGCTCAGCCCGACCACCGCGAGCGGGCTGCCCAACATCGACTACGCCGAGTTCACCACCGGCGGCACCCAAGCGGGCACCACCCTCTACGTCGCCCCCAACGGCAAGGACTCCGCCGCCGGCACGCTCGCCGATCCGCTGACCCTCCCCGCCGCGATCGCCAAGATCGGCGCGGGCGGCACGATTTCCCTGCGCGGCGGCACCTACAACTACTCGCAAACCGTCACGATCCCGCCCGCCAACAGCGGGAGCTCGAGCGCCCGCAAGACCCTCTCCGCCTACGCCGGCGAGACGCCCGTGCTCAACTTCTCGGCCATGTCCGAAGACCCGGCCAACCGCGGCCTCGCCCTGAACGGGTCGTACTGGCGCGTCGCCGGCATCGTCGTCGAGCGGGCCGGGGACAACGGGATCTTCGTCGGGGGCAGCAACAACGTCGTCGAACGCGTGGTGACTCGCTTCAACCGCGATTCCGGGCTGCAGATCTCGCGGATCGCGTCGGACACCCCCAAGGAACAATGGCCGTCCAACAACCTCGTCGTCAGCTCCGAATCGCACGACAACGCCGACTCCGACGGGGAGGACGCCGACGGGTTCGCCTCGAAGCTGACCTCCGGCACCGGCAACGTCTTCCGCTACGACGTCTCGCACAACAACATCGACGACGGCTGGGACCTCTACACCAAGACCGACACCGGCCCGATCGGCCCGGTCACCATCGAGGATTCCCTCGCCTATTCGAACGGGACCCTCAGCGACGGCACGGTGAACACGAACGGCGACCGCAACGGCTTCAAGCTCGGCGGGGACAAGATCGCGGTCGACCACATCGTGCGGCGCGACATCGCCTACCGGAACGGGCACCACGGGTTCACCTACAACAGCAACCCCGGCACGATGACCGTCTCCGACAACGTCGGCATCGACAACGCCGAGCGCAACTTCTCCTTCGACACCGGCACCTCGGTGTTCCGCACGAACACCTCGTGCCGGTTCGCCGTCAGCGGGTCGAACGACAAGACCGTGGGGAACGCCGACAGCTCGAACCAGTTCTGGACCGGCGCGAACGGGTCCCGGTGCTCGTCGTACGGCGGCACGCTGCGGTGGTCCTTCGCCTCGGACGGCCGGCTGGTCGTCACCTTCGGCTGACGCGTTCCTGTTGAAAAGCTGTGAAACGGACGGATCCGGCACTTTCCGGGTCCGTCCGTGCGTTCTCGGGGTAGGGAGAACGGGAGGAACCATGGGTGCCCTGTGGACGCTGCTCGGGTTCGCACTGAGCCTGTACCTGCTGGTACTGGTCGCGCGGATGGTGCTGGACTGGGTCGGTGCGGTCGCCGACACGCCGCCGTGGGCGCGGCGGGCGCGCGGGCTCGCCTACGCCGCCACCGAGCCGGTGATCGGGCCCGTCCGGCGGGTCGTGCGGCCGGTGCGGATCGGCGGGATCTCGCTCGACCTCGCCTTCACGCTGGTCTTCATCGGCGTCATCGTGCTGCGGAGCATCGTGTTCGCGCTCTAAAGCGTGCCGCGGAACCCCGCGGAAAGCCGGTCGACGCCGCTCTCCAGCTCCGCGCGCAGGCCGCGCAGGTCGATGCCGTCCGGGTCGATCAGCGCCTGCATCGAGATGCCGCGGAGCTGGGCGAGCAGCGCCGAGGCGTACGCGTCCGCGTCTCGGACGCCGGTGATGGAGCCGTCCGCGACGCCGCTGGCCACGGTCTGGGCGATGGCGAACCGGAACCGGCGGTCGGCCTCGGTCAGCGTGCCGCGCAGGGCCGAGTACTCCGCGGCGCCGTCGCCCCAGAGCGCGAGGAACGCCTGGTTGAGCGTCGGCATCGTGCGGATCAGCTCGAAGATGATGTCGAGCAGGGCGCGCAGCATGTCCATCGGCGTCGCGGTGGCCGCCCCGGTCCGGGCCGCGACGGCCTCGCTGTAGGAGTTGGTGAACTCTTCGACGGCGAACTCGATCAGCCGTTTCCCCAGCCCTTCCTTGTCGCCGAAGTGCTGGAAGATGACGGACCGCGCGTAGCCGGAGCGCGCGCAGACAGCACCGATCTTCAGCCTGCCGAACCCTTCTTCGGCGATGAGGTGCGCGGCAGCACCCAGGATGCGCGCCTCGACGGCTTCGTCGCCGTCCTGCGGGATCCGGTCTGCGGCGGAACGGTCCACCGCGCCATGCTAGCCACTCGGACCCCGGCCCACCGGCCGAACGGTCAGCGAACCGTGCGCGGGCCGTCAGCGGCGCCGCGCACTCTCGGGTCACCACGACCGAGAGGAACCCCCGATGAAGACCGTGCTCGTCTCCGGCGCCGGCATCGCCGGCCCGACCGCCGCCTGGTGGCTGCACCGCGGCGGCTACCGCGTCACCGTCGTCGAGGCCGCCCCCGCGCTGCGCCCCGGCGGCCAGGCCGTCGACTTCCGCGGCGAACAGGTCAAGCTGCTGGCCGCGATGGGCGTGCTGGCCGACATCCGCCGGTGCGAAACGGCGATGGGCGACCAGACCGTGCTCGGCCTCGACGCGCGGCCCGCGCTGACCGTGCCCGGCGCCGCGTGGAGCGGCGAAGTCGAGATCCTGCGTGGCGACCTCGCTCGGATCCTCTACGAACACACGAAGGACGACACCGAATATGTCTTCGGTGACCGCGTCACCGCGCTGACCGAGACGGCCGACGGCGTCGAGGTCACCTTCCGCCACGGCGCGCCGCGGAAGTTCGACCTGGTCGTCGGCGCCGACGGCGTGCACTCCGGTGTCCGCGCCGCCGCGTTCGGCCCGGAGCGGGACTTCCGGCACGACCTCGGCTTCGGCATCGCCGGCTTCACCGCGCCCAACCACCTCGGGCTCGACCACACCAGCGTCATGTACAACGAGCCCGGCCGCGGCGTGACGGTCGGCAGCCACCGGCTGGCCGGCAAGCTGCACGTCAGCCTGGTCTTCGCGGCCGACGGCGTCGAGTTCCGCAGTTCCCCCGGCGAGCAGCGCGCCCTCGTCGCGCGGCTGTTCGCGAACACCGGCTGGGAGGTGCCGAAGCTGCTCGAGGCGCTGCCCGCGGCCGACGACCTCTACGTCGACTCGATCAGCCAGATCCACCTCGACCGCTGGGCGAAGGGCCGGGTCGTGCTGCTCGGCGACGCCGCGTGGTGCGCCGGGCCGGGCGGTTCCGGCACCGGGCTCGGGATGATGGGCGCGCAGGTGCTGGCCGGCGAGCTCGCGGCGGCGGGCGGCGACCACGTGACGGCGTTCGCGAAGTACGAAGAGCGGCTGCGCAAGCCGGCGACGGTCGGGCAGAAGAACGGCAAGGGCTCGGGCAACTTCCTCGCCCCGCCGACGGTCGCGAAGATCCGCAGCCGCAACCGCGCCTACCGGATGATCAGCACCCGGCTGTTCGGCAAGGTGTTCACCTGGATGACCGACCGCGCCGCCAACGCGATCGAGTACCGCGAGTACCCCGCGCTCACCGCCGCGTGAGCCGGCGATCTTCGTCTCATCGGGGGACTCGGCTGGCGGCCCGGCGTGGTGTGCGTCACCCTCGACGCCATGTCACCGCGCCGGGCCGCCGACGCCCCCGTCAGGACGGCGATCGCCGGGCTGGCCGTGCTGGCGCTGGGCGTCGTGACGGCGATGAACGTCCGGTCCCTGCCCGTGATCGGCGACGGCACCACGTACTCCGCCGAGTTCAGTGAGGCGGCCGGCCTGTTCGCGGGCAACGACGTCCGCATCGCCGGGGTCAAGGTCGGCCGCGTCACGGACCTGAAGCTGCGCGGCGACCACGTGCTGGTTTCCTTCAAGGCCAAGGACGCCTGGCTCGGCGACGCGACGGGCGCGGCGATCCGGCTCAAGACCGTGCTGGGCCAGAAGTACCTCGCGCTCGACCCGGAGGGCGACGGCACGCTCGACCCCGGGCAGCCGATCCCACGGTCCCGCACCAGCGTCCCGTACGACATCCTCGCGGCCTTCGGCGAGCTTTCGTCCACTGTGGACAAGATCGACACCGGTCAGCTGGCGAAGAGCTTCGACACGCTTTCGGCGACGCTCGCGAACACGCCGCAGGACGTCCGCGCCGCGCTCACCGGGCTGTCCCGGCTGTCGGATTCCCTCGCCTCCCGCGACCACCAGCTCGCCACGCTGCTCGCCAACACCAGGACGGTGTCGCAGACGCTCGTCGACCGCGACGCCGCCGTCCAGCGGCTCTTCGCCGACGGCAACCAGCTGCTCTCCGAAGTCAGTGCCCGGGAGCAGGCGATCACCACGCTGCTCGACGGCTCACGTGAACTCGCCACCGAACTTTCCGGGCTGATCAACGAAAACGAGGCCCAGGTCGGCCCGCTGCTCACCCAGCTCGACCAGCTGACGTCGATGCTGCAGCGCAACCAGGACGCGCTCGCCGCCGGCATCAAGGGGTTCGCGCCACTGGTCCGGCTCGGCACCAACATCGCCGGCACCGGCCGCTTCGTCGACGGCTACCTGTGCGGGCTGATCCTCCCCTCGATCGGCCCGCTGAACGAGGAAGGCTGCCACGGCTAGGGCTTGGTGATCTTCACCGTCACCTGGTTGTCGCTGTAGGTGTAGGCGACGTATTCGAACTCGACGCCGGTGCGCTCGACGTACTCCGTCCAGGCGCGGTATTCGTGGCGCTTCCAGCCAGGGAAGTTGAAGAACTCGTCGAAGTGCACGATGCTGCCCGCGCGCAGCCGCGGCCCGCAGAGGTCGAGCACGGTCTTGGCGGAGCTGTAGAGGTCGCCGTCGACGTGCAGGAAGTCGACGTGCCCTTCGTGTTCGGCCAGGAACCCGGGCAGGCTGTCGTGGAAGAGCCCGACGACCAGTTCGGCGCCGGGGACGTCGGGCAGGTCGTCGCGGGCGAACGCGCCGGCGGGCATGCCGTTGAGCCACGCCTCGGGCAGCCCGTCGAAGGAGTCGAAGCCGTAGACCTCGCGCCCGCCGCGGGCGCGGGCGATGGTCCGCAGCGTGTTGCCGGACGCGACCCCGAACTCCAGCGCCATGCCGCCTTGCGGCGCCAGGGAAAGCGCGTACTCGAGGGTCTCCTTCGGCTTGCCGAAGTGCCGGGAGCCGACGAGGTGCTCGCGGGCGAAGACGTTGCTCTCGAGGGCGGCGTCCTGATCGCCGGCGTAGACGATGTCGCGGCGGCTGCGGATCTCGAACTCCACCACCCGATCGAGGACCCGGTCACCCTGGCGGACCACTTCTTCGCGCAGCTCCACAGCCATCCGGTTCAGCTGATCGGTGTACGGGTCGTGCACTTTCGAGGCCAGCGCGTGGAGCAGCTTGCCCAGGGTTTTCCTTACGGAGGAACGGTTTTTCGCGAGGTTCATCCCGGGACGATACCTGACGCCCCGGCGCGGAGCCGGGCACTCCCCTGCGCGGCGGCGCACAGCGTGGTCCCGCCGTCGCCGTCCACTGTGTACACCTCGCACCGGCAGGTGGCCCGCGACCGCCCGGCCTGCACGACGACGGCGCGGGCCCGCAGCGTGACCCCCACCGCCGGGCGCAGGTAGTCGATGGTGAAGCCGGCGGTGAGCAGCGCCGGGCCGAGCACCGTGCCCGCGGCGAAGGTGAGCGCGTTGTCGGCGGCGTATGCGAGCACCCCGCCGTGGAGGTAACCGTTCTGCTGCTCGAGCTCGTCGCGGATGTCCAGCTCCAGCGTGGCGGCGCCGTCGCCGAACTCGGTCAACCGGGCGCCGAGGAGGCGGCTGAACGGCTGGCTCGCGAGACCCCGGCGGGCGGCTTCGATGTCGAGCATGGACCCCTCACTTCACTAGTGAAGTGAGAATGGCGCGATGGTCCGCCGCCTGTCAAGATCGGGGCGTGCCCGAACCCGACCAGCGCCTGTTCTTCCTGCTCCAGCAGGCGGCCCACCGCCTGCGCGTGGACGCCGACCGCCGGCTGGCCGCCGCCGCGGGCATCACCTCGGCCCAGCTCGGTGCCCTCTTCGCGGTCCGCGAAGGCGGCTTGACCCAGCGGGACCTCGCCGGACGCCTCGGCCAGCGCGAGTCGGCGGTGACCGCGATGGTCACCCGGCTCACCGGCGCCGGCCTGGTCGCCAAGCGGGCCCACCCGCGCGAGCACCGCGCGATCGTCCTGGAGCTGACCGCGGCGGGCGAGGCCGCGCTGGCCCGCGTCGCGCCCGAGGTCGAAGAGTTCAACGCGCGGCTGCGGGCGGTACTGGGCGAGGACGGCTTCCGCCGGACGGCCGAGGCCGTCGGGAAGCTGGCTAGCTGGCCGCCACCATGAGCCGGAAGCCCGCGTCCCACTCCGGCAGCGACAGCAGCTCCGCGTGGTCCGCGTGCCACCGGCCGGATTCGAGGTCGGCCCGCAGCCGGTCCATCCCCCGTTCGACGGCCGAGGGCGACGTCTGCGCGAGCGCCGAGCACGACCGCCGCACCGCCGGGTCCAGGTAGGCCTCCGGCCGCCGCCAGTGCGCCGGGAACACCCCGTCGGTGAAGTCCCACGGCACCGGCAGCGGGAGCACCGACGACGCGCCGAGGTGGTCCGCGATCTCCGCCGCCGACGGCCGCGACCGCTCGAGCGCAGCCACCTCCGGCACGTACTCCCGCACGAGCCAGAAGTCGTTGTGCAGCGCGGTGTCGTAGGCCAGGACGACCTGCCGGGGCGCGACCCGGCGCAGCTCGTCGAGGCCCCGGCGCCAGTCCGGCCAGTGGTGCACGGTCAGCACGGCCAGCGCGGCGTCGAACGTCCCGGCCGCGAACGGCAGCGCCTCCGCGACCGCCCGCACGACCGGCGCGGCGCCGGGACGGCGTTGCCGGATCATCTCCGCCGCCGGCTCGACGGCGACCACCCGGCGGCCGGGCGGCTCGTACGACCCCGTCCCGGAACCGACGTCGAGCACGGAACGCGCCGCACCCAGCGCGTCGAGGACCGGCGCGAGCCACCGCGGGTCGGTGCGCCGCCCCAGCGCGTACCCGATCCCGATCTCGTCGTAGCGCGCCATCAGCGCTCGGGGCCGTCGCCGCCGTTCTGCTCGGCCAGGAACCGCTCGAACTGCGAGCCGAGCTCCTCCGCGGTCGGCATGTGCTCGACCGACTCGGCGAGCAGCGAGCCTTTCTCCGAAGCCTCGACGAACGTGTCGTACTGCCGCTCCAGCGCACGGACGACGTCGGCGACCTCGTCGGACTCCGCGACCTGCCGGTTGATCTCGGCGTCGGCGAGCTCCGCGGCCTCGCGCAGCTCGCCCTCGGCCAGGCTCAGCCCGGTCGCGCGGCTCAGCGCTTCGAGCACGATGAGAGACGCGGCCGGGTACGTCGACTGCGCCAGGTAGTGCGGCACGTGCGCGGCGAAGCCGACGGCGTCGTGGCCCCACTCGCCGAGCCGGTACTCCAGCAGCGCGGCGAGGCTGCCCGGGACCTGCAGCCGGTTCGGCAGCGGCTGGTGCTCGCCGACCAGGTCCCGGCGGGTGGCGTGCGCGGTGACGCCGAGCGGGCGGGTGTGCGGCGCGCCCATCGGGATGCCGTGGAAGCCGGCGGTCAGCCGGACGCCCCAGCGCTCGACGAGGTTGCGGACCGCGCGGCAGAACCGCTCCCAGTCGTGGTCCGGCTCCGGGCCGGAGAGCAGCAGGAACGGCGTGCCGTCGGTGTCGTGCAGCAGGTGCACGACCAGCTCGGGCGCGTCGTAGTCCTCCCAGTGGTCGACCGCGTAGGTCATCGTCGGCCGCCGCGAGCGGTAGTCGATGAGCCGGTCGACGTCGAAGCGGGCGACCACCCGGTGCTCGCCGGTCAGCAGGTGCTCCGCCAGCAGACGGCCCGCCGAACCGGCGTCCATGAACCCTTCGAAGTGGTGCATGAGCACCGCACCGGTCAGGTCGGGGACGTCCGAGTCCACCTCGTACAGGTCGTCGGGATCGAGTCCCACCGGGTCCTCCTGCTTGCTTATAGGACAATCCTTCAAGCACAACACACGCGTGCGGGGATTCCATTCCTCCGACGGTGCCGCCGATCGTAACGCCATGCGATCGAGGCCGGACCGGATCGGCATCATGACAAGTGTCCTGGGCGCGCAAGTCCCCGATCGGGCACGCTTGAGGGGTGACCGACCACACCACGAACACGGCGCTGCGGCTGCGGCCGCCCGCACACCGGGTGAGCCGCCGGGCCATCGGCTACTGGACGGCGACCGCCGCGATCCTCTGGATCGTGCTGCTCGGGCTGCAGACCGTCATCGTCGTGACCAGCGACGACCCGCCGTCGTTCCTGAGCGTGACGCTGGTGGTCTCGTGCGTGCTCGCGCCGCTGCACCTGGTCGTGATGCCGCAGTGGCGCTACCGCGTGCACCGCTGGGAGGTCACCGCCGAGGCCGTCTACACCCAGGCCGGCTGGCTGAAGCAGGAGTGGCGGATCGCGCCGGTCTCGCGGATCCAGACCGTCGACATCGAGCGCGACCCGTTCGAGCAGCTGTTCGGGCTGGCGAAGATCACCGTGACGACGGCGTCCGCGGCGGGGCCGCTGCGCATCTCGGGCCTGGCTCACGGCCGCGCGCTGGAGCTGGCCGACGAGCTGACGAAGACGACCCAGGCCATGCGCGGGGACGCGACATGAGCAGCGTCGAGACCGTCGTGACCCCACCCGCCGAGGGCACGCAGGACGCGCCGTGGCACCGCCTCGACCGGCGCATGCTGCTCATCCGGCCGGTGCTGGACCTGGCGAAGTCGCTGCCGGTGCTGCTCGGCGCGCTGCTGTTCGGCCACGGCGAGCCGTGGCAGTGGATCGGCCTGGCGTTCACCGCGATCGCCGTGTGCACCGGCGTCTCGCACGTGCTGACCTCGCGCTACCGGATCACCGCGACGCAGGTCGAGTGGCACACCGGGCTGCTGCTGCGCAAGCAGCGCGCGATCCCCCGCGACCGGATCCGCACGGTCGACGTCACCTCCGAGCCGAAGCACCGGCTGTTCTCCCTCGCCGCGGCGCGGATCGGCACCGGGCGGCACTCGCACGGGAAGGGACCGGGCAAGGACGAACTCGTCCTCGACGCCGTCACCGTCGCCGAGGCCCAGCGGCTGCGGACGCTGCTCTTACATCGTAAGGCCGCGGCCCCCTCCGAAGAGGTCACCGCGCCGCCGGAGCAGCTCGTGGCCGCCGTCGACAAGAAGTGGCTGCGGTACGCGCCCTTCACGCTCTCGGGCCTCGCGGTGGTCGGCGCGGTGGTCGGCACCGTCTACCACTTCGCGCACGAGCTGCACTTCGACCCGATCCAGTTCTCCCTGGTCCAGACGGTCGTCGGGCACTTCACCGACACCCCGACGTGGCTGAGCCTGGTGCTGGCCGCCGCGGGGCTGCTGGTGCTCGTGTCGGTGCTGTCGGTCGGCGGGTACGTGCTCTCGTTCTGGAACTTCCGGCTCACCCGCGAGCCCGCCGGCACGCTGCACATCCGGCGCGGGCTGATCACGACGCGGTCGGTGTCGATCGAGGAGGAGCGCCTGCGGGGCGTCGAAATCCGCGAGCCGCTGCCGCTGCGGCTGGCCGGTGGCGCCCGCGTCGTCGCCATCGCCGGCGGCCTGCGCGAGGGCAAGGGCGCGGACAAGGGCGGTGGCCTGTTGCTCCCGCCCGCGCCGCTGGCGAAGGCGCACGAAGTCGTCGCCGAGGTGCTCGGCGAGGATCCGGCCGCGACGCCGTTGACCCCGCACCCGCGCCGGGCGTTGTACCGACGGATCTCACGCGCCGTCGTCGGGGTGCTGCTCCTGGCCGCGGCCCTCTACGGCCTCGCGTGGCTCGGCGCGCTGCCGGACTGGCCGTGGCAGGCCGCGCTCGTGCTGCTGCCGTTCGCCGCGCTCGTCGGCTGGGACCGCTACCGCGGCCTCGGCCACGCGCTCACCGGCCGCTACCTGGTGACGCGCTCGGGCTCGCTGGACCGCGGCACGGCGGCCGTCCGCTGCGACGGGATGACCGGGATCGTCGTCGAGCGCTCGTACTTCCAGCGCCGCGCCGGCCTCGTCACGGTGATCGCGCCGGTGGCCGCGGGCAAGGGGAAGTACCGCGTGCTCGACGTCGGGGAGGCCGAGGGGCTGGCGCTGGCCGACCAGGCCGTCCCGGGGCTGCTGACGCCGTTCCTGACCGGTGAGCGGGACCGCGGTTGACGCCTGGCGGCCGCGGCTCGTAGCGTGAAATCCGCCGTCCGAAACGCTGGGTCCATCGCGTTCACGAAAGGACGGCAGGATGTTCCGGAAGTTCTTCGGCGTGCTCGCCGCGGGGATCGTCGCGGCGTCGGCGTTCGCGCCCACCGCGGCGGCCGCGGAAAACCCGTACGGCGACCCGAATCTGGTCTCGATGTTCGACGGTGCCGATTTGACCGCCTGGACGTCGTCCAAGCCCGGTCTGTGGTCGGCGAAAAACGGCGTCATCCACGGAAACGGCACCGCGCGCGGCTGGTTGTACTACAACAAACAGCAGGTCGGCACGTTTCGGTGGATATTCAATGTGCGGCAGGTCAAGGGCAACCACAAACCGACCGTGCTGATCTGGGGCACCACCGACCCGATTCGCGACGCGCTGAGCGCCATCCAGTTCCAGCCGCCGAACGGCGGGCACTGGGACTACCGGCCGGGCCACAACGACGGCGGCGGGAAACTGTTCAAGCAGCTGTCCCACCCCACGATCGACATCAAGAAGTGGGCGCAGTGCGAGCTGATCGGGGACGCGGCCACCGGAGTGGCGCGCATGGTGTGCTGCCCGCTCACCGGAACGGCCGTCACGTGCAAGGGCGTCGAGGTCCTGCGGTTCACCGACCAGACCGCCGGCCGCACCGGTCCGCTGGCGCTGCAGGTGCACAACTCCGGGATCCAGGACGAGTACCGCGGGCTCTACGTCGAGTCACCGGTCGTGACGAAACCGGGCGAGTTCCTCACGCTCTGAACCGCGGTATCCCCGGGTGGCGGATTACTGGCTTTCGTTTAACACAACGTGCTAATTTATTCACCCCGTGTGATAGCGAAGGTCGTTTTTGTCTCACCGAGAGGTCATGATGACGCCTGCCGTCAGTGCCGTCGACGGTCCCGCCACCTCCGCGCCGCGCCGCACCCCCGGTGCCAGCAGTTCCCGCAAGGTCCTGCAGCTGCTGCTCGCCTTTTCCGAAAGCCGCTGGGAGGCCAGCGTCGCCGAGCTCGCCGCGACGATCGGCAGCCCGGTCGCGACGACCTACCGCTATGTGGCGCTGCTCAAGGAGCTGCAGCTGCTCGAAGAAGGCCGGGCCGGGCACTATCACCTGACCAGCCAGGTGATGCCGCTGGCGCGGGCGGCGCAGCTGGCGAACGACCTCGTCCGGCTGGCGCGGCCGTCGATGGAAGAGGCCGCGCGGGAGCTGGGCGAAACGGTGATGCTGTTTCAGCAGTTCGGCGACGCCGCCGTGTGCGCGGACCGCGTCGAGTGTGACCGCGCCATGCGGTTCACGTTCGAGCCGGGGCATTCGATGCCGCTCGGGCTCGGTGCGTCCGGCAAGATGCTGCTCGCCCTGCTGCCGGAGATGGAACGCGACCGGCGGCTGCCGTCGATCATTGAGCAGCGCGGTACCGCCATCCGCGACGAGCTGAAGCACGCGCTGGAGAACCGGTTTTCGGTCAGCTCGGGAGAAATCGACGAAGGCGTCTGGGCGTGTTCGGTCCCGGTACACGCCTACGGACGGCGGCCGACGGTGCTCAGCATGGCCGGCCCGGCGGCGCGGATCACCGAGGACGCCCGGCACACCGCGATCAGCGCCCTGCAGGAGTACGCGATCCGGATCCAGCGGACGATCTCGTCTTATTCGCTGTGAGAATCCCGCGCGAGCCCGTAGGAATGACCGGGTGATCCGGCTCGCGCGCCCCGACGACCTGCCCGCGTTGATCGACATCGAACGCGAGGCGGGCAGCCTCTTCCGCGACATCGGCATGACGGCGATCGCCGACGACGACCCCGGGTCGGTCGCGGAACTGGCGGTGTACCAGTCCGACGGCCGCGCGTGGGTGAGCGTCGACGAGCACGACCGGCCGGTCGCCTACCTCGTCGCGGAGGTCGTCGACGGGCACGGGCACATCGAGCAGGTCTCGGTCCACCCAGCCCACGCCCGGCGCGGGCTGGGCCGCGCGTTGATCGAAGCGCTCGCCGAGTGGGCGCTCGCCCGCGATCTGCCGGCGCTGACGCTCACGACGTTCGCCGCCGTGCCGTGGAACGCGCCCTACTACGAGCGGCTCCGGTTCCACGTCCTCCCGGACGGTGAAATCGGCGACGGGCTGCGCGCGATCCGCGGCGCCGAGGCGGCCCGCGGCCTGGACGCCTGGCCGCGTGTCGCGATGATCCGACCGCTCTGACCTGGAGTTTTGCCGATTTCTCCCCTAGCCGGGGGATGCACTGGCGCGCACGGTCGAACATGTGTTCTACTGTGCGGGCCGGTCCCGGAGGGGGAAGCTCCGCGGGCCGGCCCACAGACTTCGGGAGGTTGTTGTGGCGGTCAAGATCACCCACCTGACGAACGGCCAGCAGGTCCGCTTCGCCAACGCCGACGGCGCCCGCCGGTACGCCGAAATCATGGGCGGCGGCGTGGACAAGTGGCGCTTCACGGTCGTCCCCGAGGACCCGGCGCTCCGGAAAATGTCGGACTCGGTCGTTAACGTGCCGGTATGGCGCATGACTTCCAGGTAGTGGTGGATTCGGCCGACCCGCACGTGCAGGCCGACTGGTGGGCCGAGACGCTCGGCTGGTCCGTGGAACCGACGGACGAAGGCTTCATCCGCGAGATGATCGCGAAGGGGTACGCGAAGGAGGAGGAAACCCGGACTTACCGCGGGTCGCTGGTCTGGAAGACCGGCGCGGCGATCCGGCATCCGGACTCGCCACCCGACGGGCCGCCACGGCGGATCCTCTTCCAGGAGGTCCCGGAGGGGAAGACGGTGAAGAACCGGCTCCACATCGACGTCTGGGTGGGGGCGGACAACGTCGAGGCGACGCTGGAGAAGCTGACGTCCCGCGGGGCGACGTACCTGCACCGGGGGCGGCAGGGGCCGCACAGCTGGGTGACCGTGGCGGACCCGGAGGGGAACGAGTTCTGCATTTCGTGAGGTGCGGGGCCGGCGGCGGACCGGAGGCCGCCGCCGGCGCGCGTCCCTCAGCGCTGGGCGGCCAACCGGTCCAAGGCCTTCGGCAGCGCCTCCGCCAGCAGGTCCAGCTCCGGCTCGGCCGCGATCAGCGGCGGTGACACCGCGACCCCGCGCCCGAGGTTCCGCACGATCACACCCTCGTCCCGGCAGGCACGCTGCAGCTTCACCGGCGCGCCCGGGTCGGCGTCCATGACCTCCGCCGTCAGCTCGACGGCCGCGAGGAAGCCGAGCCCCGCGCGGACTTCTGCCACCAGCGGGTGCCCGCTCACGCCCGACACGGCGTCGGCCAGTGGCTTCTCGAGTTCGCGGCCGCGCGGGATCAGGCCGTCGCGCTCGTAGATGTCCAGGGTCGCCAGGCCGGCCGCGCACGCCACCGGGTGGCCCGCGTACGTCGCGCCGTGGCGGAAGATCGGGGCGCCCGGCGCGCCGGTGAAGAACGGTTCCGCGACCCGCGGGGCCACGATCAGCGCGCCCAGCGGGATCGTGCCGCCGGTGATGCCCTTCGCCGTCGTGATCATGTCGGGCCGGACGGCCCAGCGGTCGATGCCGAACCAGGTGCCGAGCCGGCCCCAGGCCGCGATCACGCAGTCCGCGACGAACAGCACGTCGTGGCGGCGGCAGATCGCCGCGACCTCCTCGATGTACCCGTCCGGCGGCAGCAGCACACCGCCCGCGCCGATCACCGGCTCGCAGAAGAACGCCGCCACGCGCGCCGCCCCGACGCGCTCGATCTCCGCCTCCAGCGCCGCCGCACTGTCGTACGGCACGTGCGAGAAGTCCGGCGGCTGCGGACCGAAGCCGGCCGCGTTGGCCGGGATGCCGCCGACCACGGTGCCGAAGCCGTGCGTGCCGTGGTACCCCTGCGCCCGGCCGATCACGTGCACCTTCTCCGGCCGCCCGGTGTGCGCGAAGTACGCCCGCGCCAGCTTGACGGCGGTGTCGATGACGTCCCCGCCACCCGAGCCGAAGAACACCTTCGAGCCGGGCTCCGGCGCCAGCGCGGCGACGCGGTCCGCCAGCTCGATCGCCGGTTCGTTGGCGTTGTAGCCGAACAGGTTGTACGAGTCGAGCGTCCGCAGCTGCTTCGCGACGGCGTCGGTGATTTCCGGCCGCCCGTGCCCGAAGTTCGCGTACCAGAGCGACGCGGTCGCATCGAAGTACCGCCGCCCGCCGTCATCCCAGACGTACGACCCCTCGCCACGCGTGATGACCATCCGGTCGCCGTCGACCGCCCCCATGTCGGCGAACGGGTGCCACAGGGCGTGCTGTGCTGCCATCGGTCCTCCTCAGTCCTGCCCCCATCCCTACCAGGGCGAAGCGGTGAGCGCGAACACTCCATCGTGCACAGTTCCAGCCGCCGGACTGGCCGCGATGGCACCGCAACGCGTAACAGCGGTGCCGCTGCTGCGGCACCGGCTACGAGAAGTGGCTCCGCCGGACTCCCGACGAGCCGCTCGGCATCCGGCGCATGATCCGGTACGCACAGGCCGGCCCCACCGGTGTCCAGGTCTCGCCGCCCGGGCGAACTTTCTCCACTGGAGACCGACGGCGAGCTGAACCTCACTCCAGGAACTCCGCGATCTCCTCCGGCGAGTACCCCAGCTCCCCGAGCACCTCCGCCGTGTGCTGCCCCAACGTCGGCGGCGCCGACGAAGCCCGCGCCGGGGTATCGGACGCCTTCACCGGAAACCCCGTCCCCACGTACGTCCCCACCGTCGGGTGCGGCAGCCGCACCACCTGGTCGCGCGCCGCCGTCCACGGATCCGCGTACACGTCGTCGATCTCGTTGATCGGAGCCGCCGGAATACCCGCCGCGTCAAAGGACTTCGACCACTCCGCCACCGTGCGCGTGACCAACACCGGTTCCAGAAGAGCGTTCAGCTCATCGCGGTGCGCGGCCCGCAAAGCGTTCGACGAAAACCGCGGGTCCGAAGCGATGTCCAGCTCCAGCACCCCGCAGAACGCGTGCCACAGCTTCTCGCTGCCCACCGCGATGATCAGCCAGCCGTCGGCCGCGTGGTACGCCTGGTACGGGACGATGCTCGGGTGCGCCGAGCCCATCCGCCGCGGGCGGGGCGCGTCGTAGAAGTGCGCGCCCGCCGCGTAAACGTGCCACGCCAGCTGACTGTCCAAAAGGGACACGTCGAGGTACTGCCCGCGGCCGGTGGTGTGCCGCGCCTGCAGGGCCATCAGCACGGCGATGATCGCCCACGTCCCCGCGTTCAGGTCCGCCACCGGCAGCCCGACCTTCGCCGGCGCGCCGTCGGGCTCGCCGGTCAGGGACATCACGCCGCCGAGGGCCTGGGCGACCAGGTCGTAACCCGCGCGGTCGCGGTACGGCCCGGTCTGCCCGAACCCGGTGATCGACACGTGGATCAGCCGGGGATTCGACTCGGCCAGCGACGAGTAGCCGATCCCCCATTTCTCCAGCGTGCCCGGGCGGAAGTTCTCGACGAGCACATCGGCGTCCGCGACCAGCCGGCGCAGCGCCTCGCGGCCGCGGTCGCTCTTGAGGTCGAGGACGATCCCGCGCTTGTTCCGGTTCGCCGCCAGGTAGTAGACGGCTTCGTCGCCGACGAACGGCGGACCCCAGCCGCGGGTGTCGTCGCCGTGGCCCGGGGGCTCGACCTTCACCACGTCCGCGCCCATCTCGCCGAGGTACTGGGTGCAGTACGGGCCGGCGAGGATGCGGGACAGGTCGACGACCTTGATCCCGTCGAGCGGGCGGAATCCTTCGGGCATCAGCGGCTCCTCGTCGAACTGGGCGGCCAGCCCCCTTTCTACCTCGCGCACCCCCGGAAATGGATTACCTACTAACGGACGTAGACGACGGTCACTCCCGTCCTGTTGATTGTTGAGTGAGTCTGTGCAGAGTTGCGCACTCCTGGAGGGTATTTATGCGTCGTCTTGTTGGAATGGCGGCCGCGATAGCCGCCTGCACCACGGTGGTCGCGGTCGTACCGGCCACCCCCGCGGCCGCCGAACCCCAGTACTTCGCCGCCCAGCGCGTCGGTGAACGCCCGCCGATGGGCTGGAACAGCTGGAACAAGTTCGGCTGCGAGATCGACGAAAACCTCATCCGCGGCGCCGCCGACGCGCTCGTGTCGACCGGCATGAAGGACGCGGGCTACCAGTACGTCAACATCGACGACTGCTGGGCCGAACAGAACCGCACGGCCGACGGCAAGCTCGAGCCGAACCACGAGCGCTTCCCGCACGGCATCAAGGCGCTCGCCGACTACGTCCACGACAAGGGCCTCAAGCTCGGCATCTACACCAGCGCGGGCACGCTGACCTGCCAGAAGACGATGCCCGGCGCCCTCGACCACGAGGAGGCCGACGCACAGTCGTTCGCCGACTGGGGCGTCGACTACCTCAAGTACGACAACTGCAACAACCAGGGCCGCCCGGCGATCGAGCGCTACACGAAGATGGGCGACGCCATCAAGAAGACCGGCCGTCCGATGGTCTACGCGCTCTGCGAATGGGGCGAGAACGACCCGTGGACGTGGGGCCGTGACGCCGGCGCGCAGCTGTGGCGGACAACCGGCGACATCAGCGACAACTGGGGCAGCCTGACCGGCATCCTCGACCAGCAGGTCGGCCTGGAGAAGTACAGCGGGCCCGGCGGCTGGAACGACCCGGACATGCTCGAAGTCGGCAACGGCGGCATGACCGACGCCGAGTACCGCGCGCATTTCTCGTTGTGGGCGCTGCTGAACGCGCCGCTGCTGGCCGGGAACGATCTGCCCGCGATGACCCCGGCCACCAAGGCGATCCTCGAGAACAAGGACGTCATCGCGCTGGACCAGGACTGGGCCGGCGTGCAGGGCCACAAGATCCGCGACGACGGCGACACCGAGGTCTGGGCGAAGCCGATGTCCGACGGTTCGGCCGCGGTCGTGCTGTTCAACCGCGGTTCCGCGAGTACGGCGATGACCACGACGGCGAAGGAGCTGAACCTCGCGGGCCACAGCTTCCGCGTCCGCGACCTCTGGACCGGCACCCAGACCGAGACGTCGGGCACCGTCCGGGCGGCCGTCCCGGCCCACGGCTCGGCCACGTTCCGCGTCCGGCCGGAGAAGAAGCCGTCCGCCGCGCCGCTGACGACGCTCGCCCTGCCGAACCCGGACTACGTGCCCGCCGACCGGCCGCTGACCACCACGCTGAAGGTCACCAACGACGGCAGCACGCCGATCGCGCAGGTGCGCACGAGCATCGCGGCCCCGGCAGGCTGGCGGCTGCGCGGCCCCGGCGCGTTCACCGTGCCGGTCGTGGCGCCCGGCAGGACGTGGCAGCAGAACGTCACGTTCGAGCCGGTCGCGCCCGCGGGTGAGCGCGTCACGCTCGTCGCGAAGGCGAGCTACCTTACGCTGTACGGCCAGCGCAGCCTTACGTCGGAAGGCAGCTCACCGCTGGTCACGCGCCCGGCCGCCGGGACGACGGCGTTGTCGAAGGCCGCGTGGATGTCGTCCGACAACGGCTGGGGCCCGGTCGAGCGCGGGACCAGCAACGGCGAGAGCGCGGCGGGTGACGGGCACCGGATCACGATCGCCGGCGTGGGCTACGACGACGGGATCGGCGCGCACGCCCCGTCGAGCGTGCGCGTCTACGTCGGCGCGGCCTGTACGTCGGTCCGCGCGCTCGTCGGCCTGGACGACGAGAATTCGGGCGGCAGCGCGGGTTTCCGCATCCTCGGGGACGGCAAGGAGCTCGCCGCGACCGGCGTCCTGCACCCCGGTGACAAGGCTCAGCCGCTCGAAGCTGCGCTGGCCGGCGTGCAGGTGCTGGAGCTGGCCGTGACCGACGGCGGCGACGGCAACACCAACGACCACGCCGACTGGGCGGACGCCGCGATCACCTGCTGAGCAAGGGAAAATCACGCACCACCCGCCGTCCCCGGTCACCCGGCCGGGGACGGCACTTATCCCCTCATGCCCGGATCGTCCCCCGATGCACCCTGGAGCTCTTGCCACGCTCCTGGGGAGGGAAGCCGTGCGAAGAATCGGCGTTCTGCTGCTCACGCTCCTCGGTCTCGCCACCGCCGTCGCCGCGCCCGCGACCGCCGGCGAGCCCGCGATCGCCGCGACCCCGCCGATGGGGATCTCGTGGTCGCGCGGCTGGAACCAGTGCCCGCGGATCGACGACGCCAAGGTCCGCGCCGCCGTCGACATGCTGGTGAGCACCGGCCTGCGCGACGCGGGCTACACCTACGTCAACATCGCCGGGTGCTGGGCGCAGCCGACACGCGGCGCCGACGGTGCGCTGCGCCCGGACACCGCGAAGTACCCGGACCTGCCGGGGCTGATCGCGTACGTGCACGCCAACGGGCTGAAGTTCGGGCTGTACAGCGGAACCGGCGACCAGGTCTGCGGACGCGCGATGCCCGGCTCGCGCGGCCACGAAGAACAGGACGCGCAAACGTTCGCGGCCTGGGGCGTCGACTACCTCGCGTACGACACGTGCGGCGGCGAGAACGGCGTCGCGGCGGCGACCAAGAAGATGAGTGACGCGCTCAAGAGCACCGGGCGGCCGATCCTGCTCGCGATGATCGACACGATGTCGAACAACTACCGCCAGTGGGAGTGGGCACCCGGCGCGGGTGCGCACACCTGGCAGCTCGCGAGCGACCTCCCGGAGCCGCTCGCGAGCGTGATGCAGGCGGTCGACCAGCAGCCCGCGCTCGCCGGGCTCACCGGCCCAGGCGGCTGGAGCGATCCCGGCTACCTCAACTTCAGCTTCCTCGACCTCGCCCCGCGGCGGACGCAGTTTTCGCTGTGGGCGCTGATGAACGCGCCGCTCATCCCGAACGAGTCGTTCCCGCTGGACACGATCGCCAACCGGGACGTGATCGCGGTCGACCAGGACTGGTCCGGCACACCGGGCTTCAAGGTCCGCGACCTGTCCGACGGCGAGGTCTGGGCGAAGCCGATGTCCGACGGCTCGGTCGCGGTGCTGCTGCTCAACCGCGGCTCGTACGCGCGGACGATCCCGTTCGACCTCGCCGAGACCGGCATCGCGGCGGCGCCCGCCTACCGCGTCCGCGACCTCTGGGCCGGCACCGAACTGACCAGCACCGGCACGCTGCGCGCGTCCGTGCCCGCGCTGAGCAGCGTCTTCTTCCGCGTGTGGCCGGGACAGCCGTCGACGGCCGATCCGCTGGTGACGCTGGACGTGCAGCTGCCGGAGGGCTTCCTGGCCGGTCAGCCGGTCGACGGCACGGTCACGCTGACCAACGACGGCGACACCCCGATCGACGACGCGCGGTACGCGCTCACCGTCCCCGCCGGATGGCAGCTGGACGGGCCCGCGGAGGTCGACGTCCCGCACGTCTCGCCGGGCAGTTCGGTCACGCGGGAGATCACGCTGCGGCCGACCGCGGCTCCGGCCGCGAAGCTGCTGGTCGGCGCGAGCGGCGGCTACACGAGCGTGCTCGGGACGCGCACCGCGACCGGTTCGGCCGAGGCGCCGCTGGTGACCGCGCCGCCGGCCGGCACGACGACGTACCTGTCGACGCGGCCGTGGCTCTACTCCGAGAACGGGTCCGGCCCGGTGGAACGCGGCAGCGTCGCCAACGGGCGGGCGATGTCGGTCGGCGGGGTCGGCTACCAGCCGAACAGCGGCGTGGGCGTGCACGCGCCGTCGGTGATCCGGCTGTACCTCGGGGGCGCGTGCAAGTCGTTCTCGGTCCAGTACGGCGTCGACGACGTCTCGAGCCCGCAGGCGACGGTGGCGTTCCGGGTCCTGGGCGACGGCCGCGAGCTCTACGCGACCGGGGTCGTCCGGCCCGGCGTGAAGCCGCAGAAGCTGACGCTCCCGGTCACCGGGGTGCAGCAGCTGGCCATCGCGGTCGACGACGCCGGCGACGGCTCGGCCGGCGAGTACGCCGACTGGATCGCGCCGAACGTCACCTGCTGAGCGCCCCTTCCACGAGGACGACGGCCTGCGCGGTCCGCCGGTACAGCACGTACCGCCCGTCCCGGACCTTGCTGACGAGCCCGGCGCGGTGCAGCGCGCTCAGGTGGTAGGAGACGGTGCCCGGGCTGTACCCGGTCCGGGCGGCGAGTTCGGCGGTCGGCCGCGCGGTTTCGAGGTCGGCCAGCAGCGCCGCCCGGGCTTCGCCGACCACCGGCGCGAGCCGCCCGGGCGGCCGGTCCGCGCCCGTGCCGACCCCGAGCGCGGGGTAGCAGAGCACGACCTGGCCGGGCACGTCGACCTGGATGCTCGTGCCGGGCCAGCTGAGCACGCCGGGGGCGAGGACCAGCTCGCGGCCGGCGATGTCGGCCTCGCCGTCGAACGGCGCGGCGAGGGTGATCGCGTCGCCGGCCCAGCCGATCGTGGGGTGCAGTGACGCGAGCGCCGCGCCGACGCCGTGGGTGGCGATGGTCTTCGCGCGATGAGCGATGTCGCGGTCGACGACCGGGTGCAGGGCGGGCCAGTCGTCGGCCAGCACGTCCCGCCAGAACCGGGCGAGGCCGCCGGCCAGCCGCCGCGGCATCGAGCCCGACTCCGCGATCAGGCGGGCCCCGATCGGCAGCGGCCGGCTCCAGTGGACCTGCGTGTAGGCGAGGACCTGCTCCTCGAGGACGTCCTGCGTGGTCGCCTCGATCCGCGCGATCTGCTCGTCGAGCAGATCGCCTGGCCGGGTCGCGGTTCCGGGCTGCGGCGTGAGCAGGTCCGGGGTGTAGACGTCGCCGACGCGCGGCAGCAGGTCCAGCAGCAGGGCGACGTCCGGGTGGGCGAGCGCCGCGCGGGCGAGCGGGCCGGGATCGCCGAACACCGGGTGACGGCCGGCGTCGGCGGTGAGCTTCAGCCAGGCCAGCGACTCCGCGGCGAGGGAGGGCGAGAACCGCGTCCTGGCCACCGTCTCGGCATCGGCCCGCAGCGTGAACACGGACCGACGTTAACAGTGGTTCACGCGGATTTGAACCGGCTCGAATCCTTTCCGGTGCGGCCCGCCCTCAAGGTTGAGTGGGCTGGTGCTCCGAGGACGCGTGACGACCGTTGCGGCGGTGGCCGTCGTGCTGCTCGCCGTCCCGCCGCCCGCGGAAGCCCGTCCCGCCCCGGCGGGGTACGCCGTGTGTTCCGTCGTCCGGACGGTCCTGCGGCTCGGCTGGTCGGCCGGCGCCGACGGGATCTACCGCGTCACGGTCTACCGGCGGCCGTTCCCGGTCACCGTCGTCGTCCCCTACGAACTCAGCTCCAGCAGCCGGGCTTCGGCGTCGCGCAGGTAGCGGTCGAGCGAGGCCGCCGCGGCGTCGAACCGGCCGCGGCGCAGGTCGCGCAGGATCCGTTCGTGGTAGTCGAGGAACGGCTCGTAGAACTCCCGCGTGTTCTCGTTGAGCACGAAGAACAGCCGCGTCTCGGCGAGCACCTGGCGCATCGTCGCGGACAGCCGCTCGCTGCCGGCCAGGTCCGCCAGCGCCTGGTGGAAGTGGATGCTGGCGGTGCCGACCGCGAGCCAGTCCTCGGCTTCGGCCGCGGTCCGCCCGTCCTCCAGCGCGCGTTGCAGCCCGGAGAGGTCCACCGCGGGCAGTTCGGCGGCGCGGCGCAGGGCACCGCACTCGGTGGCGCGGCGGACGACGTAGAGGTCCTCGATGTCGTCGGTGGTCAGTTCGCGCACGAAAACCCCGCGGTTGAGCTCGTGCACGGCCAGCCGTTCGTGGGCCAGCAGCTGGAACGACTCGCGCAGCGTGTTGCGCGAGACGCCCAGCGCCGAGCTGATCACCGGCTCGGACAGGCGTTCACCGGGGGCGAAGACGCCGTCGGTGATGTACTGGCGCAGGATCGCCGCGACCCGTTCGGCGGTGCCACTGCGTTCCAGCAGGTGCCGCTCGCTCCCCAGCCCCGAGGCGTCGACGGTCATGGCACGACCCCGACGCCGAGGTCGAAGTCGAGGCTGTACCGGTTGCCCGGCATGGCACCCGCCGCCTTCGCGCCGTCGATCGGCAGGACGACGCCGTTGATGAACTTCGACTCGTCGCTGGCCAGGAACACGACCGCCTTCGCGACCTCCCAAGCCTCGCCGACGCGCGCCGCGGGCGTGCTCGCGACCAGCTGGTGCTGCTTGGTCTCGAAGTCGTCCGGCGAGGCGAGGGTGCCGCGCAGCAGTTCGGTGTCGATCGCGCCCGGGTTCACCGTGTTGGCCCGGACGCCCTGGTGCGCGTGGGCGACGGCGACCGACTTCATCAGCCCGACCAACGCGTGCTTGGTGGCGTTGTACACCGGGTCGCCGGGGCGGCCCATCACGCCGCCGTTGGACGACGTCGTGATGATGCTCCCGGCCCGCTGCTCGATCATGTGCGGCAGCACGGCGCGGGTGCCGAGGAAGGCGGCACGGACGTTCAGCGCGAAGATGTGGTCGAACTCGGCCACCGTCGTGTCGGCCAGCGGCTTGGCGAGGTGGACGCCGACGTTGTTGAACAGCACGTCGACGCGGCCCGCCTCGGCGAGGACGCCGTCGACGAACGCGGCCACGGCGGCCTCGTCGGTGGCGTCCACTGTGGAGTGCCGGTACCCGCCGATCTCTTCCGCGGGCTCGCGGATGTCGGCGGCGTACACCGTCGCGCCCTCGGCGAGGAACTCCTTGACCGTCGCGAGGCCGATGCCCCGCGCGCCGCCGAAGACGACCGCCACCTTGCCGGCCAACCGACCCATGTCACTTCCCCGCTCTCAGTCGTGCTGTCCGCTCTTCGTCGACCGCGTAGTCCTCGGGCAGCCGGACGAGCGCGTCCGGGCTCCCGAGGTACCGCACGGCGACGCCGTACACCTCACGCGCCGCCGCCACCGAGACGTACCCCTCGACGACGTCGGCGAGGACCGCCGCCACCGGCCGTTCGCGCGGCGGCCCGTAGCCGCCACCACCGGGCAGCGTGACGTCCACAATAGACTCGGGAGCCAGTGTCACCCGGCTTTTCGCGGGCAGGTCGGCACCTTCGCGCAACCCGAACCGTCCGGGTGCCCCCGCGGCGCCGCCGTCCACTCCGGACGCGGCGGCCCGCACGCGGTCGACGTTCCCGTTCACGCTCCAGGAATCCCCGCCGCGTGACCCCATCGTGGTCACCTGTCCGAGTCCGCCGCGCCACCGGCCCGCGCCGCCGGAATCCGCCCGCAGCTCCCGGGAAAACTGGACCAGCGGCGCCATCGTCTCGATGACCTCGGTCGGCGTCGACCGCAGGCCGCTGGGAAATCCCGTGGTGCTGAGCCCGTCCTTGCCCGCCCGGGCGCCCATGCCGCCGGTCTGGAAGACGTTGAGCATGAACCCGTGGCCCCGCCAGATGGTCATCCACAGCGCGTCCGCGCTCGGCGCGATCGCGGCGCCGGGCAGCGCGCCGATCAGCAGCGAGGGCAGGAAGTGCCCGATGAGGTGCCGCGACGCGACCGGCGCGGGCGGCAGGCAGTTCAGCACGGAGCCTTCGGGCGCGGTGACGTGCACCGGCCGGAACGACCCGGCGTTGTGCGGCACCTCCGGCGAGATCGCCGCCTTGACCGCGAAAGACGCGTACGCCCGCGTGTAGTTCAGCACGACGTTGATCCCGCGCCGGCTCTGCGGTGACGAACCCGCGAAGTCGAGTTGGATCTCGTCGCCGTCCACAGTGGCCTTCACGCGCAGGACGACTTCTTCGTCGTCGAAGCCGTCGGTGGCGATTTCGTTGGTGTAGACGCCGTCCGGCAGTTCGCGCAGCGCGTCCCGCAGCGCCTTTTCGGACCGGTCCATGAGCTCGGCGGCTATTTCGTCGAGCGAGTCGAGGCCCAGCTCGTCGAGCAGCCGCAGCAGGCTGGCGGCGCCGACCTCGTTGCCGGTGACCTGTGCGTACAGGTCACCGATGGTCTCCTCCGGCGTCCGCACGTTGGCCCGGATCAGCCGTTCCAGATCGGTGTTGACCTCGCCCGCGCGCAGGAACTTCAGGATCGGCAGCCGAAGGCCCTCTTCGAAGACCTCGTGGGCTTCGGCGGACACCAGCCGGCCGCCGATGTCGGGCGCGTGGCAGCAGGACGCGAACCAGGCCACCACCCGGCCGTCGCGGAACACCGGCGTCGCCACCGTGATGTCGTTGATCTGCCCGGCGGTCTGCCACGGGTCGTTGGTGAGCAGGACGTCACCGGGTTCGAGCGTCTCCGGCGGGTAGGCCGCGACGAAGTGGTGCATGCCGGTCGCCATCGCGTTGATGTGCCCCGGCGTGCCGCCGACGGACTGCCCGATCATCTCGCCGCGGGAGTCGAACACCGCGCAGGCCAGGTCGAGCGATTCCCGCACCACGGCGGAGAAAGCCGTGTTGACGAGCGCGTTCTGCTGCTCGGCGAGGATCGAGTGCAGCCGGTTGCCGAACAACCCGGCCAGGATGGGGTCGACGCTCACACCGTCACCTCCAGCGCGGCGTCTTCCCGGGCGACGCAGTGGGCTCCCGGCGGAACGACCACTGTGGACTCGCGTTCCTCCACGATGGCCGGCCCGTCGATCCGCGTCCCCGGCCGGAGCCGGTACCGGTCGAAGATCGCCGTGTCGACAAATCTACCGGCGGCCGGAAAATACGCCGGTCGGGTGCCCTTGCGCGCTTCACCCCCGGTCGCCTGTGCCTTAAGCCGTAAGGTGACGTCCGGCGCCGGCCCGCTCGAGACGACCCGCCAGTTCAGCACCTCGACGCCGACCTCGGGTCCGCTCCGCCGGTAGAGCGCGCGGTAGGTACGGGTGAACTCCTCGATCAGCGTCTCGGGCCAGCTGCCGCCGTGCACCGGAACGCGGATCTCGTAGCCCTGCCCGGCGTAGCGCATCTCGGCGATCCGGCGGTGCGTCACGTCGGCGACCCCGGACTTCGCCAGCAGGGCTTCGCCCTCGGCCTCCATCTCGGCGAACAGGGCGTCGACCTGGTCCCAGGCGAGCTCGTGCACGGCCGCGCGGGCCGAGCGCACGAAGTCGAACGCCAGCGGCGCGGTGAGGAACCCGGCCGCGCTCAGCACGCCGGCGGCGGGCGGCGCGACGACCGACGGCGCCCCGAGCGCCCGTGCGACACCGGCGCCGTGCACCGGGCCCGCGCCGCCGAAGGTGTACATCGGCAGCTTCGCGGGGTCGTGCCCGCGCTCGACCGCGTGCACGCGCGCGGCGTTCGCCATGTCCTCGTTGACGCTGGTGTGGATACCCCAGGCGGCCTCTTCGACGCTCACCCCGAGCGGATCGGCGATCGCCCTCCGGAGCACCGCCCTGGCGGCCTCGGCGTCCAGGGGCATGCCGCCACCGAGGAAGTAGCCCGGGTCGAGGTAGCCGAGCACCAGATCGGCGTCGGTGACGGTGGGCGCGGTGCCGCCGCGGCCGTAGCAGACCGGGCCGGGCTCGGACCCCGCCGAGTCGGGCCCGACGGTCAGCAAGCCCAGCGCGTCGATGCGCGCGATCGACCCGCCGCCGACGCCGATCTCGATCATGTCCGTGACCGGGACCTGCACCGGCAGGCCGGAACCGGGCAGCAGCCGGTACTTCCGGTCCACCTCGAACTGGTGCGTGACCAGCGGCGCGCCACCCGCGATCAGGCACAGCTTCGCCGTCGTGCCGCCCATGTCGAAGGCCAGCAGGTCGGGCGGGCCGACCGCGGCCGCCGCGAGCGCGCCGCCCGCCGGGCCGGACTCCAGGATGCGGATCGGGTGCCGGGCCGCGGTGCCGACGGTCGCCAGGCCGCCGTTGGACAGCATGATGTGCGGCGCCCCGGCGATCCCGAGCCGCCGCAACCGGCGTTCGAGGTCGCGCAGGTAGCGCTCGGTGAGGTCCTGGACGTAGACGTTCGCGACCGTCGTCGACGCGCGCTCGAACTCGCGGATCTCGGGTACGACGTCGGAGGAGAGCGCGACGCGCAGACCGGGCGCGACCTCGGCGAGGATCTCCGCCACCCGCCGTTCGTGCGCGGGGTTCGTGAACGCGTGCAGGAAGCAGACGGCGACCGCTTCGATTCCGCGGTCCGCCAGTTCCCGCCCTAGCCTTACAACGTAAGTCTCGTCGAGCGCGGTCCGGACGGCTCCGTCCGCGAAGATCCGCTCCGGAACGTCGAAGCGCAGGTGCCGCGGGACCAGCGGCGCGGGCAGTTCGAGGTGCAGGTCGTAGAGCTCGTAACGGTGCTCGCGGCGCATCTCCAGGACGTCGCGGAAGCCGGCGGTGGCGAGCAACGCCGTGCGCGAACCCGTGCGCTCGATCAGCGCGTTGGTCACCAGCGTCGTCCCGTGCACCACCTGCGTCACGCCGGTAGCGGCGATCCCGGCGTCCGCGAGCAGCGCGGCCAGTCCATCCTCGACCGCGCGCGCGGGCCCGTCGTGCGTGGTCAGGACCTTCCCGACGGCGACGATGCCGGCGTCGTCCACCGCGCAGAGATCGGTGAACGTGCCGCCGATGTCGACGCCGATCCTCATGTCCGGTACCACCGCGGCGACGTGTTCAGCGGCGGCTTCAGCTTGGCCTTCACCACCAGCACGTTCGGCTCGTCCGACTCGACGAACTCGCCGAGCAGCCGCCGGAACGCCCGCCCGAAGCCGGACACGCGGTCGGCGTGCACGCCGAAAGAGCGCGCGAGACCGACGAAGTCCGGGCTGTCCCAGTCGACCCCGCGGTGCGGCACGCCCTCGCGGTCCTGGTCGTAGCGCAGCATCCCGTAGCCGCCGTCGTCGACCAGCACCACGGTGACCGGCAGCTGCTCCTGCGCGAGCGTCGCGAGGTCGCCACAGCCGTAGAGGAACCCGCCGTCGCCGGTGATGCAGATGGCCCGCCCGGTGCCGGCCGCCGCCGCGCCGAGCGACGCCGGGAAGCCGTAGCCGAGGGTGCCCCAGCCCATCGGGTAGGCGAGCTTGCGCGGCGCCCGCACCCGGTGGAAGCCGCCGACCCAGTACCCGGCGACGCACATGTCGGACACCAGCACGGCGTCGGTCGGCAGCACTTCGTCCAAAGTGGACAGGAAGTCGTAGGCCTGCGGCTCCTCGTCGCGGATCCGCTGGCGCACCCGGCGGCCGATGCCGGCCAGCCGCAGGGTGATGTCGTCGAGCCCCGGCCGCTGCTTCGGCAGCAGCCGTTCGACGATCGACCGCGCGTCGCCGACCAGCGTCAGGTCGGGCGCGTAGTTCTTGGCGGCGTCGTCGGCGTCGACGTTGACCGCGATCAACCGGGGCGGCTTCGGCATCCGCCAGTTCTGCGTCATCAGGCCGTCGAAGTCGGTGCCGATGGCGAGCACGACGTCGGCCTCGTCCCACAGCTCGCCGACCTCCGGCGTGTGCACCGGGTTCGGCGCCAGGCACGGGTGGTCCAGCGGCAGCAGCCCGCGGGCGGCGAAGGTGGTGATCACCGGCGCGGCGAGCTTCTCCGCGAGCACACCGATCGCGTCGCCGGCCCCGGAACGCAGCGCGCCACCGCCGGCCCAGATCAGCGGCTGCCGCGCGTCGGACAGCATCGCCTCGGCCCGCGCGAGATCGGGAACGTCGACGTCGGGCTTGCGGTGCGGTGCCGGCGGACGGCGGTGCGGGACCGTCTCGCGCAGGTAGTCGGTCGGCACGCCGAGGTAGACGGGCCCGCTCTGCGGCTGCAGCGCGAGCCGCGCCGCGCGGTGCACGGTGGTGCCGATCTGGTCGGCCGCCCGCACGGTGAAGCCGCCCTTGGTCACCGGCGCGAACATGGCCTGCTGGTCCGAGGTCTCGTGCAACACGCCGCGCACGACGCCGGGACGTCGCAGGGTCGACGGGATGTCGGTGGCGATGATGAGCACCGGAGCCGCGGAAGCCATCGCTTCGCCGACCGCGCCGAGCGTGTTGGCCGCGCCCGGCCCGGTGGTCACGAGGGCGACACCGAGCTTCCCGGTCGCGCGCGCGTACCCGTCGGCGGCGTAGCCCGCGGTCTGTTCGTGGCGCACCCCGACGAGCTTGATGCCGGTCTCGGACAACGCCTCCCACAACGGCAGGTTGTGCACCCCCGGGAGGCCGAAAACGATCTCGGTCCCGAGCGCTTCCAGCGCGTCCACCAGCTCCCGTGCACCACTCACAGCCACGGCGCGGATACTGCCAGATCGTTGAACGATCTGGCAATCGACCCCTAGACGATGTGGCGCTCGACCGGTGCGGTATCGGCGCTTTCGAACCGCCGGACATCCAGTCCCGAGATGTCCACCGCCGTCGGCCGGCCCAGGTAGAGGTCCCGGATCAGCTCGCCGGCCGCCGGGCCCATCTGGAACCCGTGCCCGGAGAAACCGGTCGCGTAGAGGAACCGCGACAGCAGGACGCTTTCCCCCACGATCTGGTTGCGGTCGGGCGTGACTTCGTACAACCCGGCCCAGGCCGTGCGGATCCCCGCGTCGAGCACGGCGGGGATCCGGCGGCCCGCCACCTCGGCCAGCCGGGGCAGCCATTCGCCCGCCTCGTAGCGCGTGTCGAACCCCGGGAAGCCGTCGTCCTCGCAAACGGACATCGCCAGACCCGCACCTTCGCGGTGGAAGTAGAACGCCGCCGGCAGCTCGATGGTCAGCGGCAGCGACTCCGGCAGCCCTGCCACCGGCCCGGTGAACACGACCTGCCGCCGGAACGGCCGCACCGGCAGGTCCAGACCGGCCAGCTCGCCGATCCGCCCCGACCACGCGCCGGCCGCGCACACCACCGCGCCGGTCCGGACGAACCCCGCGGTCGTGCGGACGCCCGTCAGGACGCCACCGTCCCGTTCGATCCCGGTGACTTCGACGCCGGCCCGCAGCCGCGCGCCGCACGCCCGCGCCGCCTTCGCGTAGCCCCGCACGACCGCGTCCGGCGTCGCCTTCGCGTCGTCCGGAGACCAGAGCGCGGCGACGATCCCGTCCGTTTCGAGCAGCGGGAGCACACCCTTCGCTTCCGCGGGGTCGAGCAGGTGGCTGCGGACGCCGTACTCCCGCTGCAGCTCCGCGCAATGTCCGATTGCGTCGACGTCCGCGGGGTCGGTGAGCAGGTACAGGTACCCGTCGCGGCGGAAGTCGATCTCGACGCCGAAGTCGCGGGAGAAAGCGCTGTACGCGGCGAGCCCGCGCAGGCCCAGTTCGACGTTCACGCGGCTGGTGAACGACGACCGGATGCCGCCCGCGGCCTTCGCCGTCGAGCCTTCGCCGAGCCCGCCGCGGTCCAGGAGCAGGACGTCGACGCCGGCTTCCGCCAAGCGGAACGCACAGCTCACACCGATCACACCGCCACCGATCACGACGCATTCGGCCATCGGTGGCAACGAAGTTTCCCCAGGCCCGCGGACGGTCATACTCGCCAATGTAGAACGTGATCCACCCACGGCGGCCGAGCGCGTAGAGTCGGCCTGCCGAGTGCGGAAGGTGATGCCCGATGGCGATGATGCCCGTGACCGACTCGATGTTCCTCCTCGTCGAAACGCGCGAGCATCCGATGCACGTGGGCGGTCTGCAGCTGTTCAAGAAACCCGACGGCGCCGGGCCGGACTACCTGCGCGACATCCGCCGGAACCTGCTCGAGTCCGACAACATGCGCTCGGTGTTCCGGCGCCGCCCGGCCCGTCCGGTCAACACGATGGGACACGTGGCCTGGTCGACCGACGCCGACCTCGAACTCGACTACCACTTCCGGCACTCCGCGCTGCCCCAGCCGGGCCGGGTCCGCGAACTGCTGGAACTCACCAGCCGCTGGCACAGCACCCTGCTCGACCGGCACCGGCCGCTCTGGGAGACCCACCTCATCGAAGGTCTCGCCGACGGGCGGTTCGCCGTCTACACCAAGGTCCACCACGCGCTGATGGACGGCGTCTCCGCGCTGCGCCAGCTGCAGGGCACGCTCTCGGACGACCCCGCGGACCTGGATTGCCCGCCGTGGTGGGGCAGCCGGCGCAAGCCCGGCGAAGGCCGCGTCAAGCGCCCGCGCTCGTTCCTGCAGACCGCGGGCAAGACCGCCAACCAGCTCGCGAGCCTCGCGCCGGCCGCGATGAAGGTCGCGCGCGAAGCGTTCGGTGAACACACGTTAACGCTGCCCGGACAGGCACCGCGCACGATGCTCAACGTGCCGATCGGCGGCGCGCGCCGGTTCGCGGCGCAGTCGTGGTCGCTGGAGCGGGTCCGGAAGGTGGCGACCGCCGGCGGGGTGTCGCGCAACGACGTCGTGCTCGCGATGTGCTCCGGCGCGCTGCGGGACTACCTCATCGAGCAGCGCGCGCTGCCGGACGCGCCGCTCGTCGCGATGGTGCCGGTGTCGTTGCGACGCCAGAACGATCCCGGCGAAGCGGCGGGCAACAACATCGGTGCGCTGCTGTGCAACCTCGCCACCGACCTGCCGGACGCGGGCAAGCGGCTCGTCACGATCCACCAGTCGATGCGCAACGGCAAGCGGCTGTTCTCGGAACTGACGCCGTTGCAGACACTGTTGTTATCGGCGGTTAACGTCGCGCAGCTCGGCGTCTCGCCGATCCCGGGCGTCGTCAACAACACGCGGCCGCCGTTCAACCTGGTGATCTCGAACGTGCCCGGGCCGCGCAAGCAGATGTACTGGAACGGCGCCCAGCTCGACGGCATCTACCCGGCGTCGGTGCTGCTCGACGGCCAGGCCGTGAACATCACGCTGACCAGCAACGGCGACAACCTCGACTTCGGCGTCACCGGCTGCCGCCGGAGCGTGCCGCACCTGCAGCGGATCCTGACGCACCTCGACACGGCGCTGGTCGAACTGGAAGCGGCGGTCCGGTAGCCCGCTGACCGGCACCGCACTGCGCCATCGGAAGGAAACTTTCCGAACCTCCGGGCCAAACCCTGGCCAGCCGGTCGGCCGCGCTCTTACCGTGACGGCGATCAGTTCCCGGGAGAGGAGCAGGAAAATGACCGAGGTGTGGACGACTCCCGACTTCGTCGAATACGAAACCCCCATGGAGGTCACCGCCTACGCGGCTCGCATGGCGGACTGACGTGCCCGTCGAGCCGCTCGCGGAAAGCGCGTTCATCGTGGCCCTGCGCGGTCTTTCGCACCGGTACTGGGGCGCGCACCCGTTCCACCACCGGCTGCACGCGGGCGAGCTCGACGCGCACGAACTGCGGACCTGGGCCGCGAACCGCTGGTACTACCAGCAGGTGCTGCCGCAGAAGGACGCGGCGATCATCAGCAACTGCCCGCTGCCGGAGATCCGGCGCCAGTGGCTCGACCGGATCGTCTACCACGACGGGACGAGCGCCGGCAGCAGCGGAACCGAACGCTGGCTGCGGCTCTGCGAAGCGGTCGGCCTCGACCGCGAAGAGGTGCTCGACGAGCGGCACGTCGCCCCCGGGGTCCGGTTCGCCGTCGACGCGTACGTGACTTTCGCGCGCACGAAGCCGTGGTGGGAAGCGGTCGCTTCCGGACTGACCGAGATGTTCGCCGGCCACCTGATGCGGCAGCGCGTCGCGGACATGCTCGCGCACTACTCGTGGATCGCGCCCGCGGACCTCGCCTACTTCACCAACCGCATCGACAAGGTCGCCGGCGAAGGCAAGGACACGCTCGACATCGTCGTCCGCCACTGCGTGACGCGCGAGCAGCAGGACCGGGCGATCGCCGCACTGTCGTTCAAGTGCGATGTCCTGTGGTCCATGCTGGACGCCGTCGAACGGGCGGCGCGGTGATCACGGCGAGCGCGGTGCCGCAGCTCCGGCGGGGTGTCCGATTGTCGTTCGACCACGTCCGGGAAACACACGTGCTGCTGTTCCCGGAAGGCGTCCTCGTGCCGAACGCCACCGCGGCCGCGGTGCTCGAACTCTGCGACGGCGCCCGGACCGTCACGGACATCACCGCGGTGCTGGAGCAGCGCTACACCGGCGTCCGCGAGCAGGACGTCCTCGACGTCTTGGCGCGGCTGGGCGAACGGCGGGTCGTCGCATGGACGTGACCCCGCCGCTGGGCCTGCTCGCCGAGCTGACGCACCGCTGCCCGCTGCACTGTCCTTATTGCTCCAACCCGCTGGAGCTGACCAAGCGGGACGCCGAACTGTCCACCGCGGACTGGCTGTCGGTGCTGTCCCAGGCACGCGAGCTGGGCGTGCTGCAGGTGCACATGTCCGGCGGCGAACCCCTGCTCCGCCCGGACCTGCCCGAGCTGGTGGCGCACGCGAGTTCGCTCGGCTGCTACGTCAACCTGGTCACGTCCGGACTCGGGCTGACGTCCGCGCGGCTGTCCGGACTCGTCGAGCGCGGACTGGCGCACGTCCAGCTGTCCGCACAGGGGTCGATACGGGAGCGTTCCGACGAACTGGCCGGCGCGCGGGCGTTCGACCACAAGCTCGCCGCGGCCGCCGCGGTCAAGGCCGCCGGACTGCCGCTGTCGCTCAACGTCGTCCTGCACCGGCGCAACCACGACCAGCTCGCCGGGATCATCGAACTGGCCGAGCGGATCGGCGCGGACCGCCTGGAGCTCGCGAACACCCAGTACTACGGCTGGGCACTGCGCAACCGAGACGCGCTGATGCCGACGGCCGAGCAGCTCGCCATCGCCGAGCCGATCGTGCGCGCGGCCGTCGCACGGCTGCGCGGCACCATGGAGATCGTGTACGTCGTCGCGGACTACCACGAGGCGTACCCGAAGCCGTGCATGTACGGCTGGGGTGCGCGGCAGCTGACCGTGGCACCGGACGGGACCGTGCTGCCGTGCCCGGCGGCGTCGGCGATCTCCACCCTGCGGTTGTCCTCGGTGCGGGACACGTCGCTGGCCGACATCTGGTACCGCTCGGAGTCGTTCAACGCCTACCGCGGCGAGGACTGGATGACCGAGCCGTGCCGCACCTGCGACCGCCGCGGCCTCGACTTCGGCGGCTGCCGCTGCCAGGCGTTCCTGCTCACCGGCGACGCGGCGGCGACCGACCCGGTGTGCTCGCGGTCGCCGCGGCGGGACGTCGTCGACCTGGTGCTCAGCCGGCCTCCGGTCGCGGACATGGTGATGCGCCGGTGAAGGTGATCCTGCTCGGCACCGCGGCGGGCGGCGGTTGTCCGCAGTGGAACTGCGCGTGCCGCCTGTGCACGGCCGGGCTGCCGCCGCGCACGCAGGACTGCGTCGCGATCAGCGCGGACGGCGACGGCTGGTTCCTGCTCAACTGCTCGCCGGACATCCGCGCGCAGATCCTCGGGACGCCCGCGCTGCGCGCCGGACCGGGCCCGCGGGACATCCCGCTGCGCGGGGTGCTGCTCACCGACGCCGAACTCGACCATTCGCTCGGCCTGCTGATGCTCCGCGAGGCGGGCGGGCTCCCGGTGTGGGCGCCGGACGCGGTGCTGCGGGCGCTGACCCCGTTCCGCGAGATCGTCGACGGCTACGGCGGCTGGACGTGGTCTCCCCCGGCGGACCTGCCGGGGCTGCGGGTCCGGGTGCTGCCGGTGAGCGACAAGAAGCCGAAGTACGTTTCCGCCACCGAAACCGGCCCGTGGGTGGTCGCCTACCGGATCGAGGACCGCGCGACCGGCGGCGTGCTGGTCTACGCGCCCTGCCTGAAGAGCTGGCCCGCCGGCTTCGACGCGTTCGTCGCGGACGCGGACCTCGTCCTGCTGGACGGGACGTTCTACGCGCCGGACGAAATGGCCGGCGTCGGCGGACCGGACCAGCTCGCGATGGGGCACCTGCCGATCACCGCGAGCCTGGCCCGGATCGCCGGGCGGCCCTGGGCGTTCACCCACCTCAACAACACGAACCCGGTGCTGGACCCGGCGTCCGCGGAGCACGCCGCCGCGCGTGCCGCGGGTGCCCTGCTGCCTCCGGACGGCACGGAGTTTTCGCTCTAGACGATGCCCTCGGGAGCGGCCCCGGCCACCTGGACGGCGTCGGCGGCGATCCGGTCGATCTCGGCCAAGTCATCCGATGTCAGCACGACATCGGCGGCGGCGATGCTCGCCTCGATGTGCGCCGGTCTGCGCGCGCCCACGATGGCGGCGTGCACTCCGGGCCGGGCGAGCGCCCAGGCGATGGCGAGCTGCCCGACTTCGAGGCCGCGCTGCGTGGCGAACGCCTTGAGCTCGTCGACGATCTTCAGGTTCCGGCGCAGGTTGTCACCCTGGAAGGCGCTGGACTTCGAGCGCCAGTCAGTGGCCTCGAACGTCGTGTCCGGGGTGAGCGCGCCGGTGAGCAGGCCGCTGCCGAGCGGGCTGTAGACGAAGACGCCGATGTCGTGCTCGCGGGCGTACGGCAGCGGATCGGTCTCGAGGCCGCGCCGGAACAGGTGGTACGGCGGCTGGAGCGTCTCGACCGGCCGCGTCCTGTCGAAGGCGCGTAGCTGTTCCGCGGTGTAGTTGGAGACGCCGACGTGCCGGACCTTCCCGGCGTCGACGAACTCCTGCAGCAGCCCGGCGACCTCCGCGGCCGGCGTGTCCGGGTCCGGCCAGTGCACCTGGTAGAGGTCGATGTGCTCGACGCCGAGGTTGCGCAGGCTCTCGTCGAGCCCCTTGGTCAGCCACGCGCGGCGGGAGTCGCGCGGCCGTTCGGCGCGCGGGTTGATGCCGCCCTTGGTGGCGATGACGACGTCGTCCGCGTGCCGGAGCGCACGTCCGAGCAGCACCTCGGAGCGGCCGCGGCCGTAGGCCTGCGCGGTGTCGAAGAAGTTCACGCCCAGGTCGCGCGCGTGGTGGATCGCGGCGAACGCGGTGTCCTCGTCGAACGCGCCCCAGTCGCCGCCCAGCTGCCAGGTGCCGAAGGCGATCTTCGACACTTCGAGGCCGCTGCGGCCCAAGATCGTCGTACGCATGCGTCCAGCACAGCACAGACATCGGACCACTGCACCGCTCATCCCGGCCAACGAAACCCCCAAATAACTCTTTGACAGTGGTGGCAGACTGCTCCCATGCCCCACGACCACCTCCGGGTACTGGCCCACCCGCTCCGCATGCGCATCCTGTCGCTCCTGACGGGTACGGCGATGAGCGCCGCCGAAGCCGCGCGCGAACTCGGCGAGACGCAGGCGAACACCAGCTACCACTTCCGCCGCCTGCACGACGCGGGCCTGCTGGAGGTGGCCGAGGAAGTCCGGATCCGGGGCGGCCGCGCGAAGCGGTACCGGCACGACCCGGAGTCGGGCAAGCGCCTCACGAGCCGCGACCCGGGCGAAGAGCGGCTGCTGACGAAGGCGGTCGCGACGGAGCTGCTGCGCCGCGCGGACTCGCGCGCCGGGCGGCGACCGGCGTCCCTGACCGACGCCGAGCTGTGGGTGGCCCCGGAGGTGTGGGCGCGGTTGCTGAAGCAGGCGACGGAGCTGAGCCGGGAGCTGCACGACGCGGCCCAGCCGCCCCGCACGCCGGGCACGGTCCGGGTCAGCGCGAGCGTCGCCCTGTTCGAGCTGACGGCAGGTTCGGCGGAGCCTCGATGAGCGCGCTGTCCGGCAACCACTGTTCCGCACCCGATCCCCGACCACCCGCTCCCAGAATCGGACCAGTCCCGTGATCCCACTGCTCGCCCCGCTGCGCGAAGACCGCTTCCGCGCCCTCGTCACCGGCCGGACGTTCGCCGACTTCGCCAACGCCGTCGCGCCCTTCGCGCTCGCCTTCGCCGTCGTCGACCTGACCGGCTCGGCCGTGGACCTCGGCATCGTCGTCGGCGCGCGGTCGCTGGCCAACGTGCTGCTCGTGCTGTTCGGCGGGATGCTGGCCGACCGGTTGCCGCGGTCGGTGATCCTGCAGGGCACCGAGACCGCCGCCGCGCTTACCCAGGCCACCATCGCCGCGAGCGTCCTCTGCGGCTTCGCGTCCATCCCGCTGCTGGTCGGGCTCAGCCTGGTCAACGGCGCGGTCTCGGCGATCTCCCTCCCCGCCGCCGCCTCGCTGACGCCGTTGACCGTCCCGGCGTCGCAGCTCGCGCAGGCGAACGCGCTGGTCCGGCTGCTCTCCAACGTCGGCCGCATCGCCGGGGCCGGGCTCGCCGGGATCCTGGTCGCCTTCGCCGGGTCCGGCTGGGCGCTCGGCGGCAACGCCGTGCTGTTCCTCGCCGCCGCGCTGGCGTACCGCCGGATCCGGCTGCCGCGCGGCGAACGGGTGCCCGGCAGCCGTCCCCTCGCCGAACTCGGCGAAGGCTGGCGGGAGTTCCGCGCACGGTCGTGGGTGTGGCTGGTGGTGCTGCAGTTCATGGTGGTCAACGCGGTGAACGCGGGCGCGCTGCTGGTGATCGGCCCGCTGGTCGCCGACGACACCTTCGGCCGCACCGGCTGGGGACTCGCGCTGGCCGTCCAGACGGCCGGTTCGCTGCTCGGCGGCGTCATCGCGGCGCACTGGCAGCCGCGGCGGATGCTCCTGATCGGCGTCGCGCTCGTCATGGTCGATGCCTTGCCGATGCTCGCGCTCGGGGAGACCCCGTACCTGCTGCCGCTGCTGCTCGCGATGTTCCTCGCGGGTGTCGCGATCGAGCAGTTCGCCGTCGCGTGGGACGTGTCGCTGCAGGAGAACATCCCGCCGGAGAAGCTCGCCCGGGTGTACTCCTACGACATGCTCGGCTCGTTCGTCGCGATGCCGCTCGGCCAGATCGCCGCGGGCCCGCTGGCCGAGCACGCCGGCCGCGAAGCGACCCTCCTCGGGGGCGCGGCCCTGGTCGTCGCGGCGACCGCGGTCGTAGCCGTCAACCCCCAGGTGCGTGGCCTGGTCCGCCGGCGCCGGAGCCCGGCAGACCTGGGTTAACGGCTCGCGCGGGGCTCCGGGGCCAGGTCACGGCGGCCGTCGAGACGCCACCAGCTCTCCAGGGTCTCGCGCAGCGCCTTCAGCAGCTCGCCACCCATTTCCAGGGGTACGAGAGCGGCTTTGCCGTCGTCCACGCGCAGGGCCGCCGACAAGCGGTCGCCCTGCTCGACCAGCCCGACCACGACCCGGGCGGGCTGCCCGGTCGCGTCGGTGGTCGCGATGGCCCGTTCGTAGCGCCAGACTTCAGCGTTCACCCGGCCGACAGTGGCACAGCTTTCCCCGCTCCGGCCGCCGGTTCACCCTAAGGGGGTCACCAGGGCCGCACTTCCTCCAGCAGCTTCGCGACGGCGAGCACGAGGTCGTCCGAGTGACGCGGGCCGACGATCTGCAGGCCCACCGGCAGCCCCTCCGACGTCCGCCCCGCCGGGACGCTGATCGCCGGCTGCTGCGTCATGTTGAACGGGTACGTGAACGGCGTCCACTCCGGCCACTCGCTCAGCCCGCTGCCCGGCGGCACGTTGTGGCCCGCCTCGAACGCCGCGATCGGGAGGGTCGGGGTGATCAGCACGTCGTAGCGCGTGTGGAACTCGCCCATCAGGATGCCGAGCGCCGCGCGTTCGGCCGTCGCGTCGAGGTAGTCGCTCGCGCTCCACGTCTTGCCGAGCTCCCAGACCTTGCGCAGGCCCGGGTCAGTCCGCTCCTCCGAGCCCGGCGGGAACGTGCCGAGCAGCTTCGCCGCGCCCGACGACCACAGGATGTCGAACGCCGGTTTCGGGTCCGCGAAACCGGGGTCGGTCTCCTCGATGTGCAGTCCCGCGTCACCCAGCGCGCACACCGCCGAGGCGACGATCGCCGCCACCTCCGGGTCGACGTCGACGTAGCCGAGCGTCGGCGAGAACGCCGCGATCAGGCCGCGCACGTCCCGCCGGACGGCCTCGCGGAACGACGCCACCGGCGGCGCCAGCGCGGCCGGGTCGCGGTGGTCCGGAATCGACAGGACGTCCAGCAGCAGCGCGGTGTCGTCCACCGAGCGCGCCATCGGCCCGGCGTGCGAGAGCGGCCCGAACGGGCTCGCCGGGTACAGCGGGATGCGGCCGTGCGTCGGCTTGAGCCCGACGATGCCGCAGAACGACGCCGGGATCCGCACCGAGCCGCCGCCGTCGGTGCCGACCGACAGTTCGCCCATCCCGGCCGCGACCGCCGCGGCGCTGCCACCGCTCGACCCGCCGGCCGTCTTGGACGGGTCGACGGGGTTGCGCGTGATGCCGCACAGCGGGCTGTCCGTGACGCCCTTCCACGCGATCTCGGGCGTGGTCGTCTTGCCCAGCAGCACCAGGCCCGCCTCGCGCATCCGCGCGGCGACCGGGCTGTCGACGTCCCACGGCTGGTCCGGGCTGATGCTCTGCGAGCCGCGGACGGTCGGCCAGCCCTGCGTGAGGAACATGTCCTTGATCGACGCGGGCACGCCGTCGAGCCAGCCGATCGGGTTCCCGTCCCGCCAGCGGATCTCGGACGCCTTGGCCTGCTCCAGCGCCTGGTCGGCGTCGACGAGGCAGTAGGCGTTGCACTCGCCGTCCCGGGCTTCGATGGCCTGCAGCGCGTTCTGCGTCGCCTCGATCGGCGAAAGCTCGCCGGTCGCGTAGGCGGCGACGAGCTCACTGGCGGTCAGCATCCTGTCGTTCATCCGGCTCCCTGGTTCCCCGACGGCACGTAGCCGAGCGTCTTGTCGACGACATTGCGCAGCGGTTCCCCGGCGCGCCAGCGGCGGAAGTTCTCCGCGAACACTTCGACCAGCGTGTTCCGCCAGCCGACGAAGTCACCGGACATGTGCGGCGAGACCAGCACGTCCGGCAGGGTCCACAGCGGGCTTTCCGGCGGCAGCGGCTCGGTGTCGAACACGTCGAGCGCGGCGCCGGCGATGGACCCGCTCCGGAGCGCGTCGACCAGGTCGGACGTCACGACCAGCTCGCCCCGCCCGACGTTGACGAACCGCGCCGACGGCTTCATCGCGGCGAACGCGCGCGCGTCGAACATGCCTTTGGTGTGCTCGGTCAGCGGCGCCACGGCGACGACGTAGTCGGCGTGCGGCAGCACCTCGGTGAGCCGCGCGGACTCGTGCACGACACCGAAGTCGGGGTCCCCGGTGCGCTCCCGGCGCCCGGCTCCGCTCACCCGCATCCCGGCGGCGCGCAGCAGCCGCGCGATGGCCCGGCCGATCGGCCCGGTGCCGACGACCACCACCTCGCGCCCGGCGATCCGCTCGCTCTCGCGGTGCAGCCAGCGGCCCTCGCGCTGCAGGTCGTGCGACCGCGCGAAGTCCTTCGCGAACGCGAGGACGACGCCGAGCACGTACTCCGCGATGGCGTCGTCGAAGACTCCCCGCGAATTCGTCAGGACCACGTCGCTTTCCACCAGCCCGGGGAACAGCACCGGGTCGACGCCCGCGCTCGCGATGTGCAGCCAGCGCAGGCGATCGGCCGCGTGCCAGGCTCCGGGCACGGCCGTGGAGAGGAAGTCGTAGACGAACAACGCGTCCGCTCCGGACAACGCTTCGGCCAGACCCGCGGCGTCCGTGTAACGCACGACCGCCCCGGATTCGACAGCACGCATGTCCGGTGGGCGGTGCTCGCCACAGAGCACTGCCAGGACCGGAGCTTCCTGGTTTTCCGAGGCGATCACGTTGACACGGTAAAAGCGGCTCGTATGATTGTCAACAATCCGAGGAACGACCCCCGGAGCACCGGACGTGTCATCAAGTGCAGACGTATTCCGGAGGCTGAGCCTTGGATTTCGACTTCCTGGCGTTCGACGGCCCGCTGGCCCAGCGGGGCATCGGTGTGATCGCCCCGTTCGACCTCGCGCTGGAGCGCGAACTCTGGCGCTGGGTCCCGATGGAGGTGTCCCTCCACCTCGCCCGCACGCCGTACGAACCGGTGCCGGTCAGCATGGAGATGGCACGCCTCGTCAGCGACAGCCACCACCTGGCCAGCGCCACCCGCGACGTCCTGCACGTCGAGCCCGAGGTCGTCGCCTACCTCTGCACGTCCGGCAGCTTCGTCAACGGCGTCGACTACGAGCGCTCGCTGACGAAGGCGATCTGCGACGCGGGCGCGCCGGACGCGGTCACCACCTCGGGCGCGCTGGCCGAGGTGCTGCACCAGCTCGACCTGCACCGCGTCTCGGTGCTTACGCCGTACGACGGCGACCTCACCCAGGCCCTGCACGACTTCCTGGGCGAGCTGAACGTCGAGACGGTCGCCAGCGACCACCTCGGGCTGGGCGGCGGCATCTGGAAGGTCAGCTACCGGACCATCGCCGAGCGCATCCTCGCCGCCGACCACGGCGAGGCCGAAGCGATCTTCGTCAGCTGCACCAACCTCCCCACCTACGACCTGATCGAGCCGCTGGAGGCCGCGCTCGGCAAGCCGGTGCTCACCGCCAACCAGCTGACGATGTGGGCGTGCCTGCGTCGGATGGGCCTCCCGATCGTCGGACCCGGGAAGTGGCTTCGTGACGTGTCTTGAGAGAACGCGCCCGCCCGGCGCCCGGAGCGACTTCGACGTGGACGAACATGTCGGGGAGCGCCCGGCAGGTCGTGAAGGTTTTCCTTGACCACCCCTCTAGCATTGTCGACAATTTGCGTCCCTCCGGAGGTTCCGTGACCACCATCGGTTTCATCTACCCCGACCACGCGGCCGAAGACGACTACCGGCTGGCCGAGCAGCTGCTCGGCGGCATGGCCGCCGACGAGGGCGACATCCGGCTCGCGGTCGAGCACATCTACGGCACCGACAAGCACGCGGTGGCCGAACTGCTCGACCTCGGCAGCGAAAGCCGCCTCGCCGACGGCGCCGCGCTGCTCAAGAAGCACGAGCCCGACGCGATCATCTGGGCCTGCACCAGCGGCAGCTTCGTCTACGGCTGGGACGGCGCCCGTGACCAGGCCGACCGCCTGTCCGCCGTCGCCGGGGTCCCGGCCTCCAGCACCTCCTTCGCGTTCGTGCACGCCGCGCACGCCCTGGGCGTCAAGCGGGTCGCCGTGGCCGCCAGCTACCCGGACGACATCGCCCGGCTGTTCGTCGACTTCCTCAAGACCGGCGGCATCGAGGTCGTGTCCATGGCCAGCGCGGACATCATCACGGCCGCCGAAGTCGGCGCCATGAGCCCGGAGGCCGTCGTCGAGCTCGCCGTGCGCCACGACCACGACGACGCCGACGCCGTCTTCGTGCCGGACACCGCGATGCGGACCCTCGCCGAGATCAACGCCATCGAAGCCGCGCTGAAGAAGCCCGTGCTGACCGCCAACCAGGTCACGGTGTGGGAGGGGCTGCGCCTGACCGGGCGGCACCGCCTCGTCCGCTCGCTCGGCGCCCTCTTCCGGCATCTGCCGGACGGGAGCGCCTGACATGGCCCTGCCGCCGGGCATGCTGCCCGAGATCGAGCCGGTCAGCCGCGAGTCGACGGCCGCCGTCATCGCCCGTCAGCTGCGTGACGCGATCATGACCGGCGCCCTCCCGCCCGGGACCCAGCTCGGCGAAACCGAGCTGGCCGCACGGTTCCAGGTGTCACGGGGGCCGCTCCGGGAGGCCATGCAGCATCTGGTCTCCGAGGGACTCCTGCGCAGCGAGCGGCACCGCGGGCTGTTCGTGATCGACCTCGAGCCCGGGGACGTCTACGACATTTACGCAGCTCGCACGGCGATCGAACGCGCCGCCATGCTTCGCGCGCTGCGCGGCGGGGACCGTGACCGGATCGCGGACCTGCTCGAACACACCGTCGCGGAGATGGCGACCGCCGCCAGTGAAGACGATCCGAACGCGCTCTCCACCGCGGACCTCAAGTTCCACGAGGCCCTCATCGACGCTTCCGGCAGCAAGCGGCTCGTCCGGATGGCCCGGACGCTCCTCATCGAGACGCGGATGTGCCTCACCGCGCTGCAGGGCACTTACCAGCGGGTCGAAGAACGCGTGGAAGAGCACACGAAGCTCATCCAGGCGCTGCGGGACGGCGACGAGGAGACGGCGCTGGCACTCCTCGAGGCGCACATGGAGGACGCGGTGCAGCGGCTCGCGCCCGGCACCAGCCTCCGGGACGGGCACGCGCCGCCGGTACCGGGAAACGCGTGACCGGAAGGCCGCCAAGCGCGACCGCAGGGGCGACACGCGGACCGTGACGGACGGCCCGCGCACCTCGTCGCCCGGCTCGTCCGCCCATTCCTCCGACGCCGCGGCCCGCTCGTCCGCGGCCGGTTCCGCCGCCGCCGGCTCGTCCACGGATGCCGCCGGTTCGGCCCGCCACGCGGCCGATTCCCCTGCCCGGCCGGCCGTTTCGTCCGTCCAGGCACCGCGCTCGTCCACCCAGGCCGGCTCGTCCAGCCGGACGGTCACCATCCCCACCCGGCCGGACGGCACGCGCGCGTGGACCGCCGGCACGGGTATCGGGAAGCAGTTCCTGGGCACTCTGCACGCGCAGTCAGCCGGCACGGCGCACCCCCAGCACCGGCTGGCCGCCTCTGCCGTCGCGGAAGTCGGGCGACCACGGCCAGCGGCCCTGCTCGTCCGCGTGGACCAGTTGCAGCGCACGGATTTCCGGGCCGTACAGGGCGACCGCGAACACCAGGTGCGCCGACGGCTCCGTCAGCGGGACGACCTCGACCAGCGGACCGTCCCGCAGCGGAATGCGCTCCCCCGGCTCGGGTGGCGACGCGTGCAGCGCGTGCGACGCGAGGTCGTTGAGCAGTTCGGCGGCTTCCTCGAGCGGTAAGCCGGTCGTGACCAGTTCGGGCAGGCCGTACCCGCTGAGCCCGATCGTGTAGGCCCACGGCGGATACAGCTCGTTGCCCTCCACGCCTTGCACGAGCCAGCCCCGGTCGGCCACCTTCTCCTGGAGCATCGTCAGGTAATCGGACTGTGGCCGATCCGGGTTTTCACATTGCCAGCACATCGGTTTCTCCTCCCCCTCGGTGGGCTTGTGGCCACCGTGCCGGAGGGCACCGACAAAAACTCAGCCCAGTGCTTCGGCCACCGCCGTGCCGAGCCGTTCTGTGGTATCCGTGCCGCCGAGGTCGGGGGTGCGCACGCGGCCCTCGTCGAGGACGCGGTCCACGGCGGCGCGGATCGCTTGTGCGGCAACGGTTTCGCCCAGGTGTTCGACCAGCATCGCGGCCGCCAGGATCTGCGCCACGGGGTTCGCGATCCCCTGTCCGGCGATGTCCGGAGCGCTCCCGTGGACCGCCTCGAACATCGACGGGGATTCACCCGATGGGTTGATGTTGCCGGACGGCGCCATGCCGAGACCACCCGTGATCGCGGCCGCCAGGTCGCTCAGGATGTCGCCGAAGAGGTTCGACGCCACCACGACGTCGAGCCGGTCCGGCGCCTGAACCATCCGCGCGGCCAGTGCATCCACGTGCATCTGTTCACTGTGGACATCCGGGAAATCGGCGGCGACCTCGGCGAAGATCTCGTCCCAGAACGGCATCGAGTGGATCAGGCCGTTGGACTTCGTCGCCGAGCAAACGCGCGAAGACCGCGTACGCGCCAGCTCGAAGGCGTACCGGATGATCCGTTCGACGCCGACGCGCGTGAACACCGATTCCTGCACGACGAACTCGTCCGGCCGCCCGGCGTTGTGCCGCCCGCCGATCGCGGAGTACTCGCCTTCGGAATTCTCGCGGACGATGACCAGCTCCAGCTCCTCGGCCTTCCGCCCGGCCAGCACGGACGTCGTGCCCGGGAGCAGCCGCACCGGGCGCAGGTTGACGTACTGCTGGAACGCGCGCCGCAGCGGGATCAGCAGGCCCCACAGCGAAACGTGGTCCGGCACCCCGGGAAAGCCGACCGCGCCGAGCAGGATCCCGTCGTACGCCGAAAGCTGCGCGACACCGTCTTCCGGCATCATCGCGCCGAGTTGCGCGTACCTTTCGCAACTCCAGTCGAATTCGTTCCACTCCAAGGAAAAGCCGAAGCGGGCGGCCGCCCGGTCGAGGACCTTGCGGGCCTCGACCGTGACGTCGACACCGATCCCGTCACCGGGGATGCTCGCCAAGCGGTAGGTCGTCACAGGGCCACCGCGATGTACTTGGTCTCCAGGAACTCCTCGATGCCGACCGTGCCGCCCTCGCGGCCGAGGCCGGACGCCTTGATCCCGCCGAACGGCGCCGCCGGGTTCGACACGATGCCCTGGTTGAGCCCGATCATGCCGGCTTCGAGGGCCTCGGACACGCGCAGCGCGCGCTTGAGGTCGCTGGTGAAGACGTAGGAGACGAGCCCGAATTCGGTGTCGTTCGCCTTCGCCACCGCCTCTTCCTCGGTGTCGAACGGGGTGATCGGCGCGACCGGCCCGAAGATCTCCTCGTGCGTCAGCCGCGCGTCCTGCGGGACGTCGGTGAGCACCGTGGCCTGGTAGAAGTGGCCGGGCCCGTCGACGCCGGCACCGCCGGTGAGCACGCGCGCACCGCGGTCCGTGGCGTCCTTGACCAGCTCCGTGACCTTGTCGACGGCCTTGTCGTCGATCAGCGGGCCGACCACGACGTCCTTCTCGGTGCCGCGCCCCATCGGCAGCGCCTGCATGCGCTCGGTCAGCCGCCGCGAGAACTCCTCGACGACGCCGCGCTGCACGTAGAACCGGTTCGCCGCGGTGCACGCCTCGCCGATGTTGCGCATCTTCGCCTGCATCGCGCCGTCGATGGCCGCGTCCATGTCGGCGTCGTCGAAGACCAGGAACGGCGCGTTGCCGCCCAGCTCCATCGACGTGCGGAGGATCTTGTCGGCGCACTGCTCCAGCAGCTTGCGGCCGACGCCGGTGGAGCCGGTGAACGAGAGCTTGCGGGCGCGTCCGTCGCGGATCAGCGGCTCCATCACGCCGCCGGAGTCGCTGGTCGTGATGACGTTGAGCACGCCTTCGGGCAGCCCGGCTTCGGCGAGGATGCCGGCCAGCGCGAGCATCGACAGCGGCGTCTGCGCGGCGGGCTTGATCACCGACGTGCAGCCCGCGGCGATCGCCGGGCCGATCTTGCGCGTGCCCATCGCCATCGGGAAGTTCCACGGCGTGATCAGCAGCGTCGGGCCGACCGGCTGCTTCGTGATGAGGAACCGGCCCACGCCGTTCGGGGCGGTCGCGAAGCCGCCGTCGATGCGGACGGCCTCTTCGGCGAACCAGCGGAAGAACTCCGCGGCGTAGGCGATCTCGCCCTTCGACTCGGCGAGCGGCTTGCCCATCTCGAGCGTCATGAGCAGCGCCAGCTCCTCCTGGCGCTTCATCAGCAGCTCGTACGCCCGGCGCAGGATCTCACCGCGCTCCCGCGGCGCCATCTTCGCGAAGTCCGATTGCGCGGCGACGGCGGCGTCCAGCGCGGCGAGGCCGTCCGCCGGGGAGGCGTCGGCGACCTGGCACAGCTCCTTGCCGGTGGCCGGGTCGACCACCGGGAAGGTCTTCCCGGACTCGGCGGCGACCCACTTGCCGCCGATGAACAGTTCCTTGCCGACCGCGTCGACGACGCCGGATTCGGTGCTCGCGCTCATCCCGACTGCTCCTCACGTGTTGTCCCGAGGGCCATGCTATGGATATTGTCAACAATCGACAACCCGCTCAACCGACCTAGGAGCACGCTGCCATGGCCCAGCTATCTCCGCTGCTCAAGCAGGCAACGCCCGTCGTGGTCGACCACGGTGAAGGGGTTTACCTCTACGACGTCGACGGCAAACGCCACCTCGACTTCACCGCCGGCATCGGCGTCACGAGCACCGGGCACTGCCACCCGCACGTCGTGCGCGCGGCGCAGGAGCAGATCGGCAAGCTCGTCCACGGGCAGTACACGACGGTGATGCACCAGCCCCTGCTCGAGCTCACCAAGCGCCTCGGCGACGTCCTGCCGGAGGGGCTGGACTCGCTCTTCTACGCGAACTCGGGCAGCGAAGCCGTCGAAGCGGCGTTGCGGCTCGCGCGGCAGGCGACGAAGCGCCCGAACGTCATCGTCATGCAGGGCGGCTTCCACGGCCGGACGGTCGCGGCGGCGTCGATGACGACGTCCGGGACGCGGTTCAGCGCCGGCATCGGCCCGCTGATGGCGGGCGTGCACGTCGCGCCGTTCCCCTACGCCTATCACTACGGCTGGGACGAGCAGACCGCGACGAAGTTCGCGCTGCGCGAGCTGGACTTCCTGTTCCAGACGGTCAGCGCGCCCAACGAGACCGCCGCGATCTTCGTCGAGCCGGTGCTCGGCGAGGGCGGGTACGTCCCGGCGAACACCGAGTTCATGGCGGGTCTGCGCGAGCGCGCCGACCGGCACGGCATCCTGCTCGTCGTCGACGAGATCCAGACCGGCTTCGGCCGCACCGGCAAGTTCTGGGGCCACGACCACTTCGGCGTCTCCCCCGACATCGTGCTCATCGCGAAGGGACTGGCGAGCGGCTTCCCGCTGTCCGGCATCGCCGCTTCGCAGGAGCTGATGGCGAAGGCGTTCCCGGGTTCGCAGGGCGGCACGTACGGCGGCAACGCCGTCTCGTGCGCGGCCGCGATCGCGACGCTCGAGGTCATCCAGCAGGAGAACCTGGTGGAGAACGCCGCCGAGCGCGGACGGCAGCTGCTCGAAGGGGCGCGGGTGATCGCGGACAAGACGCCGGCGATCGGCGAGGTGCGCGGGCTCGGGCTGCTGGTCGGCTCGGAGTTCACCACCGCGGACGGCGAACCCGACGCGGCGACGGCGGCGGCCGCGCAGCAGACCGCGTCGAAGAACGGCCTGCTGCTGCTCACCTGCGGGCCGTACATGAACGTCGTCCGCATGGTGCCGCCGCTCGTCGTCAACGCCGAACAGGTCGACGACGCGCTGCGCATCTGGGGCGAGGTCGTCGCGTCCGTCACGGGGAGCTGAGCATGGCCCGGTACATCACGATCACCCTCGACAAGCGCGGGGTGTCCTGCCGGGCCCGGCTGCTCGACGACGAGGCACCGCGGACGTGCAAAGCGGTATGGGACGCGCTGCCGCAGAGTGGTTCGGCCTACCACGCGAAGTACGCGCGCAACGAGGTCTACACGCTCGTGCCGCCGTTCGCGGAGCCGAAGCCCGGGCGGGAGAACCCGACGATCACGCCGATCCCCGGCGATGTCGTCTACTTCGGGTTCGAGGCCTGGGAGATCGGCAACCCGGCGTACGGCTACGACGACGACAGCGAAGCGCACAGCGACCAGGGCGCGACCGACCTGGCGATCTTCTACGGGCGCAACAACCTGCTGATCAACGGCGACGCGGGCTGGGTGCCCGGCAACGTGTTCGCCACGATCGAGGAGGGCCTGGCCGAGATGGCGGCGGCCGCGCAGGACCTATGGCTGCGGGGCGTGGAGGGCGAGACGCTCTCGTTCGCGCGAGCCTGATTCCGTTCTCCCCCAAGGGGACGCCGGGTGCGGACCACCGCGCCCGGCGTCCCCTTTTTCCGGCTTGCCACCACCCGAAAGGGTGATCGTCGGGATCTCACCTTTCGTGGCCGGTGATCACCGGATCGAGCTACCCGCATACCCGGGATGCCGGATCAAGACGGGAATCACCGACAGTGATGATCGACTCGCCTGCTACCCAGAGTGGCTGACCGCCGAAATGAGCACCCCGGCGTCAAACACGAAGGGATTACGTGTTTAGAATGGGAAGATTCCGCGATACCGGGAACGTCCGAAAATGGCTCTTTGACAGCTCGCCAGCACGGTGAAAACCTGACTCCGCTCTTACCGGAGCATCTCCAGGGAAATCATTGTTGAGTCACTAAGGAGCCATTCCATGCAGACGTTCGCCCAGCACGCGCACTACTGCCACGACATCATCTCGGGCGCGCTGGCGCACCTCGCGCACCTCATCGGCTGGCTCGTCTGACCCAGGCCCGAACCAGACGGCCCGGCCGCGGGAAACCGCGGCCGGGCCGTTTTCACGCCAGCTCGCCCAGCCTCGCGAAATCGTCGTCGGAAAGCTCGATTTCCGCGGCACCGCAGTTTTCTTCGAGGTGCGCGATCGACGACGTGCCGGGAATGGGGATCACCACCGGGGAACGGCGCAGCAACCAGGCGAGGGACACCTGGGCGGGTGTCGCGCCGAGCCCGGCCGCGACCTTCCCGAGCACCCCGCCGGCCGTCGCGTGGTCACCCCGCGCGATCGGCAGCCACGGCACGAACGCGATCCCCTCGAGCTCGCAGTACTCCATGACGTCGTCGGACGCCCGGTCGGTCAGGTTGTAGCGGTTCTGCACGCTGGCGATCGGCGCGATGGCCCGCGCCTCGGTCAGCTGCGCGACCGTCACCTCCGACAAGCCGATCCGGGCGACCTTGCCCTCGTCCCGCAGCCGGGCGAGCGCGCCGATCTGGTCGGCGAGCGGTACCTGCGGGTCGAGCCGGTGCAGCTGCAGCAGCTCGAGGCGCTCGACGCGCAGGCGCCGCAGCGAGAGTTCGGCCTGCTGCCGCAGGTATTCGGGCCGGCCGAGCGGTACCCACTCACCGCGGCTCGGACGCGCGTGCCCGCACTTCGTCGCCACGAACAGCCCCGGGTACGGGTGCAGCGCGCGGGCGAGCAGCTCTTCGTTCAGGCCCAGGTCGTAGGCGTCGGCGGTGTCGAAGAACGTCACGCCGAGTTCGGCCGCGCGGCGGGCGACCGCTTCGGCGCCGTCGCGTGCGTGCTCCCACTCGGTGAGCCGCATGGCGCCGAAACCGAGGCGCTGCACGGAAAAGCCGTCTTCGAAGGTATACGTCGAGGTCATGGGAGAAGCTTCGCCGCCCTCGGCGTCACCCACCAGAGATTTAGCCTGAGCTAAATTCAGGCACTTGTAACCAGTCGATCACCGAGCACACATCGAACATGAAAAACCTTCATAGCGGCGTACCGGCGGTACGTACTACGCTGCGGTAACCACAGCAACGGCGCGGAGGAGAAACTCTCGATGGGCGACGTGGCGGCACAGCTGGCCGGGATCGTCGGGGACAAGAACCTGCTCACGGGCGAGGCGATCTCCGAGGACTACGCGCACGACGAGGCACTGACGGCGAAGCCGCAGAAGCCCGCGTACGTCGCGAAGCCGGCAACCGCCGAGGAAGTCGCGGAGCTGCTGAAAGCGGCTTCGGAGCACAACATCCCCGTGACCGCGCGCGGCTCCGGGAGCGGCCTGTCCGGTGCCGCGCGGCCTCGCGAAGACGGGCTGCTGATCTCGTTCGAGCGCATGAACGCCGTCCTGGAGATCGACACCGGGAACCACGTCGCCGTCGTGCAGCCCGGCGTCACGCTCGCCGAACTCGACGCCAAGACCGCCGAAGCCGGCCTGAGCTACACCGTCTACCCCGGCGAACTGAGCGCGAGCGTCGGCGGGAACGTCGGGACCAACGCCGGCGGGATGCGCGCGGTCAAGTACGGCGTCACCCGGAACAACGTGCTGGGCCTGCAAGCCGTCCTGCCCACCGGCGAGATCCTCCGGACCGGCGGCAAGACGTCGAAGATCTCCACCGGCTACGACCTCACGCAGCTGATCATCGGCTCCGAAGGCACCCTCGCGCTGGCCACCGAGATCACCGTCAAGCTGCACCCGCGGCTGTCCCACGGTGCCACGGTGCTCGCCCCGTTCGGCAATCTCCCCCAGGTGATGGCTGCCGTACCGGCGATCCTCTCCAGCGGGCTGGCGCCGCACATCCTCGAGTACATCGACAACCTGACGATGGCCGCCATCGTCTACAACGAGAAGCTCGAGCTCGGCGTCCCGGACAAGATCCGCGAGACCAGCGAGGCTTACCTTGTAGTCGCGCTGGAGAACCGGGACGGCGACCGTCTGCACGAGGACGTCGAGACGGTCGGAGAGCTGCTCGGCGAGCTCGGCGCGACCGACGTCTACGTGCTCGAAGGCCCCGCCGCGCGGAAGCTGATCGAAGCGCGAGAGAAGGCCTTCTGGACAGCGAAGGCGGCCGGCGCCGACGACATCATCGACGTCGTCGTGCCCCGGACCGCGATGCCGGAGTTCATCGCCAAGTCGCGCGAGCTCGCGATGGCCGCGGGCGGGGGCGCGCTCGGCTGCGGCCACGCCGGCGACGGCAATGTCCACTTCGGGATCTTCTGCAAGGACGCCGACAAGCGTAAGCAGCTGTTAACCGACATCTTCGCGTACGCCATGGAGCTGGGCGGCGCGATCTCCGGCGAGCACGGCCTCGGCCGCACCAAGGCGAGCTACCACCAGGAACTCGAAGACCCGGCGAAGATCGAGCTGATGCGCCGGATCAAGCAGAGCTTCGACCCCGCCGGGATCCTCAACCCCGGCGTTCTCTTCCCCGAAGGAACAGCATGAGTGAGCTGAACGGCGCCCAGTCCCTGATCCGCACGCTGGTCGACGCCGGCGTCGAGGTGTGCTTCGCGAACCCCGGCACGTCGGAGATGCACTTCGTCGCAGCGCTCGACACCGTCCCGGAGATGCGGGGCGTGCTCGCGCTGTTCGAAGGCGTCGTCACCGGTGCCGCCGACGGCTACGCGCGCATCGCGGACAAGCCCGCCGCGACGCTGCTGCACCTCGGCCCGGGCCTGGGCAACGGCCTGGCGAACCTGCACAACGCGCGGCGCGCGCACACGCCGATCGTCAACGTCGTCGGCGACCACGCGACCTACCACAAGCAGTACGACGCCCCGCTGGAGTCGGACATCGAGGCCGTCGCGGGCTCGCTGGAAGGCTGGGTGCGGCGCTCGGAGCACACCAAGGACGTCGGGGCCGACGCCGCCGCCGCGGTCGCTGCGGCCCAGGACGCGCCTGGCCGCGTCGCGACGCTGATCCTGCCCGCGGACGCTTCGTGGGGTGACGGTGGCGAGACCTGCGCGCCGATCCCGCCGCGCGTGCCGCAGGCCGTCGACGCCACGACCGTCAAGGACGTCGCCGCGGTGTTCGGCACCGGCGAGCCGGTCGCGCTGCTCATCGGCGGTGGCGCGTGTCGCGAGGAGGGGCTGCGCGCGGCGAGCCGCATCGCCGCCGCGACCGGAGCGAAGACTTTCGTCGAGACGTTCCCGTCTCGTCTGGAGCGCGGTGCGGGCCTGCCGAACATCGAGCGTCTGGGCTACCTCGCCGAACAGGTCGCGTACCAGCTCGACGGGATCAAGCACCTCGTCGTCGCGGGCACGAAGGCGCCGGTGTCGTTTTTCGCCTACCCGGGTAAGGCAAGCGACCTTACGCCGGAAAGTGCGCAGGTGCACACGCTCGCGTCCGTCGGCCAGGACGTCACGCGCGCGCTGAACGAAGTCGCGGAACTCGTCGCCGCGGACATCGAACCGGTGCTGCAGGAGCCGTCCCGGCCCGCACTGCCGACCGGGCCGCTGACTCCGCAGAACTGGGTCGACGTCATCGGTGCGCTGCTGCCGGAGAACGCGATCATCGCCGACGAGGCCAACACGTCCGGCCTGATGCTGCCGGCGGCGACCGCGGGTGCGCCGCGCCACGACGTCCTGACGCTCACCGGCGGCGCGATCGGCTACGGCATGCCGGTCGCGACCGGCGCGGCAGTGGCGGGACGGGACCGTCCCGTCCTGAACCTGCAATCGGACGGCAGCGCGTTGTACACGATCTCGGCGCTCTGGACGCAGGCGCGCGAGAACCTGAACGTCACGACGGTGCTGCTCAACAACCGCGCGTACGCGATCCTGCGGCTGGAGCTGCAGCGGGTCGGCGCGGCGTCGGGCGGACCGAAGGCGAACGACCTGCTCGACCTTTCGCGTCCGGACATGGACTTCGTGAAGATCGCGGAGGGCATGGGTGTTCCCGCGACGCGGGCGACCACCGCCGAAGAGCTCGCCGAACAGCTGCAGCGCGCCTTCGCCGAGCCCGGTCCGCACCTCATCGACGCCGCGGTGCCGCCACTGCTGTAATTCTCCCGTCACACCCCGAGCCCGGGAGCGGCGGATGAGCGAAGACGAACACGCGAGGCGGGGCATCGACCTCGAGCGGCCGAACGCGGCTCGCGTGTACGACTACATGATCGGCGGGAAGCTCAACTACGCCGTCGACCGGATGTTCGCCGACCGGATCCTCGAGGTGCTGCCGAACGCGCGGCACATGGCGCTGACCAACCGGGCGTGGCTGCGCCGCGCCGCGCGGTTCGGCGCGGAGCAGGGCATCCGGCAGTTCCTCGACATCGGGTCGGGCATGCCGACCGTCGGGCACGTGCACGAGGTCGTCCAGGCGGTCGACCCGGCGTCGCGGGTGGTGTACGTCGACAACGAGCCGATCGCCGTCGCGCACAGCGAGATCGTCCTGGAGGACAACGACAACGCGGTGATGGTCCAGGCCGACGCCGAGTACGCGGAACAGGTGCTCGAGTACCCGACCACCGAGGCGATGCTCGACTTCGGCGAGCCGGTGATGGTCATCATGGCCGCGTTCGTGCACTTCATCCCCGACTCCCGCGACCCGGCCAGCCTGATCGGCCGCTACGCGGAGGTGCTCGCGCCGGGCAGCTACCTGGCGCTGTCTTCGGGCACGTGGGAAGGGCAGGGCGAGGAGACGCGGCAGTCGGTTTCGCTGTACGAGAAGAGCGGGACGCCGTTGACGCTGCGCTCCTCCGACGAGCTGAGCGCGCTCGTGAAAGGCTTCGAGATCCTGCCGCCGGGCGTGGTGTTCACGCCGGAGTGGCGCCCGGACGAGCCGCTCGAGGACCCGCCGGCGCGCTCGGGCGGGCTGGCGCTGGTGGCGCGGAAGATCGAGGCGGCGCGGCCCGGCTATTCTCACGGCACACCCTGATCACAGGAGCCGCAGTGAGCGAAGACGAGTACGCCAGACGGGGTATCGACCTCGACAAGCCGAACCCCGCGCGGGTGTACGACTACATCCTCGGCGGCCAGCTGAACTACGCCGTCGACCGGATGTTCGCCGAGCAGGTGCTGTCCGTGCAGCCGAACGCGCGGGAGCGGGCGCGGCTCAACCGGCAGTGGCTGCGCCGGGTCATCCGGTTCGGGATGGACCAGGGCATCCGGCAGTTCCTCGACATCGGGTCGGGCATGCCGACCGTCGGGCACGTGCACGAGGTGGCGCACGCGGTCGACCCCACCGCGCGGATCGTCTACGTCGACAACGAACCGGTCGCCGTCGCGCACAGCGAGATCGTCCTCGAGGACAACGAGAACGCCGCGATGGTGCACGCCGACGCCGAGTTCCCCGACGACGTCCTCGAACATGACATCACCGAGATGATGCTGGACCTGGACCAGCCGGTGATGGTCGTGATGGCGCTGTTCGTGCACTTCATCCCGGACGAACGGGACCCGGCCCGGCTGATCGCCGCCTACCGCGACGCGCTCGCGCCCGGCAGCTACCTCGCGCTGTCGTCCGCGACGTACGAGCAGCAGAGCGATGGCACGGCCCGCGCCGTGGCGATGTACCAGAAGAGCGCGAACCCCGTCACCCCGCGCTCGGCCGACGAGTTGCGGGCGCTGGTCGACGGCTTCGAGATTCTCGACCCGGGCGTCGTGTTCATCCCCGAGTGGCGGCCGGACGACCCCGCGGACGTGCCTGCCGACCCGGCCGAGTGCGGCGGGCTGGCGCTGGTGGCGCGCAAGAACTAGGCGGGGACCAGCTCCGGCGCGGTGCGCGTCTTCGGCACCAGCCCGGCGAGCAGCACGCCGGTCAGCGCGGCGAGCGCGGCCACCGCGAACGTGGCCCGGAAGCCGAACAGGGACGGGACCGGGAGCCCGCCGACGGTGATCGTCAGCTGGGCCAGCATCGCCGCCATCACCGCGCTGGAGACCGCCGTGCCGACCGAGCGCATCAGGGAGTTCAGGCCGTTCGCCGACGCCGTTTCGGTGACCGGCACCGAGCCCATGATCAGTGCGGGCATCGCCGCGTACGCGATGCCGACACCGGCGCCGATGATCACCGACGCCGTGATCAGCTCGAGGGCGTTGCCCATCAGCAGGATCGCGAAGACGTACCCGGTGGCGATCACCAGCGCGCCGGTCATCAGCGTCGGCCGCGGGCCGAAGCGGGTGATGAGCCGCGCGGAAACCGGCGACAGCAGCATCATCACGAGGCCGTTCGGCGCCAGGGACAGTCCGGACTCGACCATCGTCTGGCCCAGGCCGTACCCGGTCGACGACGACGCCTGCAGCAGCTGCGGGAACGACAACGCCATGGCGTACATCGAGAACCCGACCATGATCGACGCGAGGTTCGTGAACAGCACCGGGCGGCGCGCGGACACGCGCAGGTCGACCAGCGGGTCGCGCCGGCGCAGCTGGTAGGTGCCCCACGCCAGCAGGATGACGACGGCCGCCGCGGCGAACCCCAGCGTCGGCGTGCTGGTCCAGCCCCACGTGGCGCCCTTGACCACCGGCAGCAGCAGGCAGACCAGGCCCGCGGCGAGCCCGAAGGCGCCGAAGTAGTCGAACGGCGCGGGCGTGCGCAGCGGCGACTCCGGCACGAACTTGACGATCAGCAGCGCGAAGAAGAGCCCGAGACCGGCGGCCATCCAGAACAGCACGTGCCAGTCGGCGTTCTCCGCGACGATGGCCGCGACCGGCAGCCCGATCGCGCCGCCGACCCCGAGCGTCGCGCTCATCAGCGAGATCGCGCCGCCGACGCGTTCGGGCGGGAGCTCGTCGCGCATGATGCTGATGCCGAGCGGGATCACGCCCATCGCGCAGCCCTGCAGCCCGCGCCCGATGATGTGGAACGCGAGCGCGCTCGTCGTCGCGGACACGACCGAGCCGGCGATGAGCAGCGCGAGGCTGACGAGGATCATCCGCCGCTTGCCGTAGAGGTCGCCGAGCCGTCCGCTGACCGGGGTGATGACGGCGGCGGCCAGCAGCGTCACCGTGACCACCCAGGACGCGTCGGCCGGCGAGGCGTTCAGCAGCCGCGGGAAGACCGGGATCAGCGGCACGACCAGCGTCTGCATGAACGACGCGACGAGCCCGCACGAAGCGAGCACGACGACGATCGCGCGGCCGGACCGCTCGGGACGGGACACCAGCACCCCCACGGTGTGTAGTTAGTACGCATCATGCAACTTAATGCACTGTACCTACGGGGTGGCGGGTTTCCGTACGAGTGGCGGTTTCGTCACAGCCAGGTGCGGACGCCGCCGTGTCCGGAGCAGGTCCCGGAGCGGTGCTGGCTGTAGCTGTAGGTCCCGTCTTTGCAGAGCGCCGTCGCGCCGGACGGGTTGTCGCTGGGCCGGTGGACGCAGTTGCCGTCGGAGTTCCGGTAGTAGTCGGCGCCGCACTCGGCGGGCTTCGGCGCGGCCTGCGTGGTGGTTCTCGGCGCGGTCTTGGGCTTGGGCGCGGCCGCTTGCGGGGTGGTCGGCACGGTCGCGACGGGGGCCGCTTCGGAAGTGGTCACCGGCGCTTCGGTCGTGACCGGGACCGAGGTCGCCGGCGTCTGGTACGTCGACGTCGGAGCGTCGAGGACCCCGATCTTCCCCGTGTCCCTCGGCGGCACCGCGCCGGCGCCACAGCCCGCGACCAGCAGGCCGGCCGCCAGTATCAACCCCAGTTTCTTGCTCACGACGACTCCTTAGCAACAGCAATCAATGCCGCCGTAGTCGCTGGCCCGAGAGCGTTTGTTACGCCGCCTAAACTCGGCGCATGTCCTGGTTGCGGCGCTACGCGGCCGAGCTCGCGGTCACCGTCGCCGTGCTCGTCGGCTCGCTCTTCGCCGTCCTCAACGACGGTGCCAAGCCCGCGCACCACGCCGTGATCGGGTGGGTGCTCACCGTTCTCTGCTGTGCCGCGCTGTTCTTCCGCCGGACGTACCCATTGAGTGTCGCCGGGTTAACGCTCGTTAGCTGCGCCCTCTACTACCCGCTGACCGACCCGGACGGGCTAGTCCTCCTCGCCTTCGCGTACGCGCTCTTCAACGCCGCCGCGGCCGGGCGGATCCGCGGAGCCGCGCTGCTCGTCGTCGCCGCGATGGCCGGCGTCGCCGTCGGGGAAATCAGCTCGCGGACCGGGCGGCACGTCGACAACTTTGCGTTCTTCCTCATGACCGGCTGGTTCGTCGCGCTGGTCGCGGGCGGTGCCGTCGCGCACTACCGGTCCGAGGCCGAGCGGACCAAGGAGGCCGAAGCCCGGGCGCGGGCCACCGACGAGCGGCTCCGGATCGCGCGCGAGCTGCACGACGTCCTGGGTCACCACCTCGCGCTGATCAACGTCCAGGCCGGCGCCGCGCTGCACCGGCGGGACCCCGCGCAGGCCGAAGAGGCCCTCGGAGCCATCAAAGACGCCAGCAAGACCGCACTCCAGGAGTTGCGCGCGACGCTCGGCATGCTCCGGACCGCCCGCCCCGCGCTGGACCGGGTCGCGGAGCTGGCCGAGTCGGTCGGGGCGTCCGGGCTGACCGTGCGCACCGAGATCGACGGCGTCGCCCGGGACCTGCCGCCGGACGTCGAGCACGCCGCGTTCCGCGTGGTGCAGGAGGCGCTGACCAACGTCGCCAAACACGCCGGCGCGAAGACCGTCGTCGTGCGGCTCGGGTACCACGCCGACGAGCTGTCCGTGCAGGTCGACGACGACGGCCGCGGCGGGGACGCGCCGGCGGGCAACGGGATCCGCGGAATGGCCGAACGCGCCCGGGCCTTGGGCGGCGAGGTGACCGCCGCGCCGCGCGAAGGCGGCGGTTACCGGGTGCGCGCGCGGCTGCCGGTGCGATGATGGGCCGATGATCCGGGTCCTGCTCGTCGACGACCAGCGGCTGGTGCGGGCCGGCTTCCGGTCCATTTTGGACGGTGAGGACGACATCACCGTCGTGGCCGAAGCCGCGGACGGCCGCGAGGCGCTGCAGGCCGCGCACGACCACCGCCCGGACGTCGTGCTGATGGACATCCGCATGCCGGTGCTCGACGGCCTGGCCGCGACACGGCACCTCCTCGAAGACCCCGCCGTACACAGTAAGGTCGTCATTCTTACGACGTTCGACTTCGACGAAGACGTCTACGGCGCCCTGCGCGCGGGCGCGAGCGGGTTCCTGGTCAAGGACACCGAGCCCGCGGAGCTGATCCACGCGGTGCGCGTGGTCGCCCGCGGCGACGCGCTGCTGGCGCCGTCGATCACCCGGCGGCTGATCTCGGAGTTCGCCTCGCGCGGCACCCGCCCGGCACCGTCCCCGGCGCTGGACCGGCTCACCGACCGCGAACGCGAGGTGCTGTCCCTGGTCGCGGCGGGCCTGTCGAACGACGAAATCGCGCGCGAGCTCACGCTCAGCCCGGCGACGGCGAAGACCCACGTCAGCCGCATCATGACCAAGACCGGCGCGCGCGACCGGGCGCAGCTCGTCGTGCTCGCCTACGAGTCCGGCGCCGTGACGCCGCGCTGGGTGAATCCCTGAGCCGTACTCCCCCGGGAGTACGGGACGAACCTTAAGGGACTCCGCCGGGAGGAGCGCAAGTGTCCTCCCGTGCTCGACGCGGAGCAGGCCCCCGAACGCGAATCCTTGTCCGCCATGGACACCATCACTCGCTCCACCGGGGGAAGCCTGGCGAAGCTGGCGGGCTGGGCGCAGCGCCACCGGTGGCTCGCCGTCGCACTCTGGGCGCTGGTCCTCATCGGCGTCACGCTCACCTCGCGGCTTACCGGAGCCGCGTTCCACGACGACAACTCGCTGCCCGGAACCGAGTCCCAGCAGGTCGTCGACCTGCTGCGGAACACCGCGCAATCGGGCACGAGCGCGCAGATCGTGTTCAAGTCCGACAGCGGGCTCGAGACACAGCGCGCCGCAATCGGACATGTTCTGGACGATGTCCGATTGCAGCCGCACGTGCGGTCGGTGACCGGGCCGTTCGAGACGCTGTCGGCCGACGGCCGGATCGGCTACGCGACCGTCACCTTCGACGCGGCCTCGACCGACCTGCCTTACGACGACATCGTGCGGTTCGCCGACGTCGTCGGGCACAGTCCCGTCGAGGCCGCGCTCGCCGGGGATCCCGTCGAGCGCATCTCCGGAGGCGGCGGGCCCGCGGAAGGCGTCGGGCTGCTCGCCGCACTGGTCATCCTCGTGTTCCTGTTCCGCTCACTGCTCGCGGCCGGGCTGCCGGTCATCACCGCGGTCTTCGCCGTCGGCAGCACGCTCGGCGTCATCACGGTCGTCTCGCACTGCGTCGACATCGCGAGCTACACCTCGCCGCTGATGATGCTGGTCGGGTTCGGAGTGGGCGTCGACTACGCGCTGCTCGTCTTCTCTCGCTACCGCACGGAGATCCTGAACGGCCTCGACCGCGAAGCAGCGGCGAGGCGCGCGCTCGACACCGCCGGCCGCTCGGTGCTGTTCGCCGGGACGACGGTGATCATCGCGCTCCTCGGCCTGCTCGCGCTCGGGCTCGGCGGGCTGCGCGGCGTCGCGCTGGCGGTCGCGCTGACCGTCCTGATGACGATGCTCGCGTCGGTGACGCTGCTCCCGGCGCTGCTTTCGCTGTTCGGGAAGCGGCTCGAACGCGGGATCCGGCGGCACGCGGAGAAGCGCGAGCACGGACGGGCGTGGCGCCGGCTCGCGGACGGCGTCCAGCGACGGCCCGCGGCACCGCTGACGATCGGCCTGCTCCTCCTCATCGGACTGTCGATCCCGGCGCTGGGCATGCGGCTCGGGTTCGCCGACGCGAGCACCGACCCGGCCGGGTCGACTACGCGCAAGGCGTACGACCTGCTGGCGGAGGGCTTCGGCCCGGGCTTCACCGGCCCGCTCGCGGTCGTCGCCGAAGAAGGCGACGCCGTCGCGTTGCAGCACCGGCTGGCGTCGACGCCGGGGATCGCCCGAGCGCTACCCCCGGCGGGCCGGACCGTCCTCGCCTTCCCGGCGACGTCACCGCAGGACGCGGCGACCGCCGAGCTGGTGACGCGGCTGCGGACCGAGGTCCTGCCGTCGCTTCCGGGCCACTACCTGGTCGGCGGGCAGGTCGCGGCCGCGACGGACTTCGCGGACGCCGTCGCCGCTCGGCTGCCGCTGTTCGTGCTGGTCGTCGTCGGGTTGTCCGCGCTGCTGCTGATGGTCCTGTTCCGGTCGGTGCTCATCCCGCTCAAGGCGGCGCTGCTGAACCTGCTGAGCATCGGCGCTTCGCTCGGCGTCATGACACTGGTGTTCGGCGACGGCTGGTTCGGCGCGCAGTCCGGCCCGATCGAGGCCTTCGTGCCGGTGATGATCTTCGCGATCGTGTTCGGGCTGTCCATGGACTACGAGGTGTTCCTGGTGTCGCGGATGCACGAGGAGTGGCGGCGCACCGGCGACGCACGGCTCGCGGTGCGCGAAGGGCTCGCCGCGACCGGCGGGGTGATCACCGCGGCCGGCGCGATCATGGTGCTGGTGTTCGGCGCGTTCCTGCTCGACCCGTCGCGGATGCTGGCGCAGTTCGGTCTCGGCCTCGCGGTCGCGGTGCTGCTGGACGCGCTGGTGATCCGCTGCCTGGTCGTGCCGGCGATCATGCGGTTGCTCGGCGAGCGGGCCTGGTGGCTGCCGAAGTGGCTGGACCGGCGGCTCCCGCACTTCGCGCTCGAGCCTTAGGCCTGCAGCCGCCGCGCGACGGTGTCCGCCAGCTGCCGGGCCGGGGCACACAACCGGTCCGGCGGCTCGTCGCTCTTCTCGACGTCGACGAGCACGAGCTCGTCGGTCAGCACGTGGTTCGGGTCGGTGTACTGGCGGTAGACGATCGAGACGGTGCAGCTGGTGTCGCTGCGCATCGCGGCCCGCACCCGCGCCGCGAAGCCGGGCAGCTCGACCGGAGTGCCGTGGAGGTTCTCGGCTTCGCTCCGGTCGAAGAGCACCTTCACCACCCCGGGCCGGTCGGTGTAGTCCCAGTCGCATCCCCAGTTCGCGAAGTCCGGCGTCCGCTCCAGCGGCCCGGCGCCGACGGCGGACGTCACAGCGGTGGCGTCCATCAGCGCGCAGGCGTCCTTCCCGGCGAGCGATCCGGCGGGCAGCTCGCGCCGGGCGATGTCGCCACGCTGCAGCTTCAGCAGTGCGCTCGCCAGCACCGTCTCGGTCATCCCGCACAGGTCGACCGGCCGCGCGCCGGTCTCGCGAGCCTGGAAGACCACCTGTTCGTCGTCCGGCAGGAGCACCAGCCGGACGCAGTTGTCCGGCCGGGCGGGCGGGCGCTGGATCCCCAGCGTCCCTTCCCGGTGCACCGGCAGGCTCGGGTCCGAGACGCCCTTCGCGAACTCGACGCGGACGTCGACGAACTGCTTGCGGTCCTGCGTCAGGTACACGAGCGCGTCGCAGCGGTCGAAGTTGCCGTAGTCCTCGGACGTCTCGACCATCCCGTAGGCGTTGAGCGCTTCGGCGTAGGTCAGCGCGCACGGGTCCGCGGTGCGGGGGTCGCCCAGGAACGTGTCGTCGCCGGGCCACAGGACGACCACGCCGACGGCGACGAGCGCGGTCACGACGACCGCGCCCAGCCACCGCAGCCAGGTCCGCCGGGCTTGCGGTGGATAGGGGTCGTCGGGCCGGGCGATCCAGGCGGTTTCGTGGGTTTCCTTGACCTTCACCTTCACCCGCCGGTAGGTGTCGGGCTTCGCGTGCGGGCTCTGTTTCACCACCTCTTCGAAAAACCATTCGGACATGACGAGCGCCAGCACGCCGTCCGATTTGGCGAGTGCTTTCTTGAGCACCTTCGCGTCGAGCAGCCGATAGGCCTTGATGATCGCCCGCGACGCCACTCCGTGCTCGTCGTAGGCGATTTCCCCGGCGTGCAGAGCGACCCGCACGCGGATCTGCGCCTGCTTCGGGTGCCGGGCGTTGTGCGCGCGCACGGCCTCGGCGAGCGCGGTGGGAAACCGCTCCACGAAAGCCGATTTGGGCACGGTGGCGGGCACGAGGACGAACAGGCCGTCCCCCGCGTCGTCGAGCCGTGACTCCTGCCAAGGCAGGCCGCAGTCGAGAAAGGCCCTTTCCAATGCCCCGTACAGACCGCTCCGCAACGCGAGCAGGTCGGGTGTCGTTCTCTCCGCGGCGCCGTACTTTTCGACGTCGATCAAGAAGATCGTTCTGTGAACGGGCGAAACCACCCCGCAGACCGTACCCGCGGCGGCGGTAAACCCGATCGGGTGATCAGCGCCCCCAGGTCGTCGGTGTCTCGGCCAAGCGGAATTCGAGCGTGCCGCCGGTGCGTAGGAACGACGCGTCGAGTTTCCACTCCCGCTGCGGCCGTCCGCCGCGCCGGACGTCGGCGACGTACTTCCCGCTCCCGGACGTCGTGATCCGGATCGGCGCCCCGCCCGCCGGCCGCACGACGGCGGAGGCGAACAGCGGGCTCGACAGCAGCAGCTCGCCCGTTCCCGGCGTGCGCGGGTAGATCCCGAGCGCGGCGAAGACGTACCAGGCGGACATCGTGCCGAGGTCGTCGTTGCCGGGCAGGCCGGCCGGGCCGGTCGTGTAGACGGAGTTCACCAGCTGCCGGACGGTCTCCTGCGTCTTCGCCGGCTGCCCGAGCTCGTTGTACAGCCACGGCGCGTGGATGTCGGGCTCGTTCGTCGGGTCGTACTTGAGCGGCCCGCCGCCCTTCAGCTGCCAATTGCCGTTCGCGTCGTGGAAGAACCCGTCGAGCCGGGAGACCGCATTGGTCTTGCCGCCCATCGCGTCCGCGAGACCGGAGACGTCCTGCGGGACCATCCACGTGTAGGCCGCCGCGCTCCCCTGCGCGAACCCGCGGTCGCTCGCCGGGTCGAACGGCGTCACCCAGCTGCCGTCGAGATTGCGAGCCTGCGCGTAGCCGGTCTCCGGGTTGAAGACGTTCCGCCAGTACGCGCCGCGTGCGCGCAGCTCCGCGGCTTCGCTCGTCCGCCCGAGCTGTTCCGCCCAATGTCCGATTGCAGAGTCCGCGATCGCGTCTTCGAGCGTCTCGGCGGCGCCGCCCCAGCAGTGGCAGACGTCGTTCGGCGCGTAGTGCGACGTGACGTACTGCGTAAGGTTCGGCCGCTGCCCGACGCACTGTCCGGGACAGCCGCCGTCCTGCAGACCTTCCGGTCGCGGGACGGTCGCCTGCTTGTACAGGGAGTCGAACGCGCCGCGGTAGTCGAAGTTGCGGACACCCATCGCGTAGAACGTCGCGAGCGTCGCCGCCGACGGGTCGCCGGTCATCACGTGCGTCGCGCCGTTGACGTGCACCCAGCGGTCCCAGACGCCGTCGTTCTGCTTCGCGTAGTTGTAGAGCGACTGCGCGAAGTTCCCGGCGACGCGCGGTTCGAGCAGCGCCAGCAGCTGGATCTGGGCGCGGTACTGGTCCCAGCCGGAGAAGTTGGAGTACTGCGCGTCCTGCCCCGGTTCGACGCGGTGCACCTGCCGGTCCATCCCGAGGTACCGGCCGTCGACGTCGCTGACGAGGTTGGGCTGCTGGAGGCTGTGGTAGAGCGCGGTGGTGAAGACGATCCGCTGGCCCGCGGTGCCGCCGCCGACGCCGATCCGGCTCAGTTCGGCGTTCCAGGCCCGCTTCGTCGCGCCGGCGACGCTGTCCACGGTGGACTTCGGCGGCTGCTCGGCGCGCAGGTTGCGTTCGGCGCCGTCGAGGGAGACGTACGAGATCGCGAGCCGCATGGTGACCTTGCTGCCGGGCGCGAAGGTGACGTAACCGCCCGAGCCGCGTCCCGCGCGGTCCTTGCCCGTCGCGTAGCCTTCGCCGCCGGTCTGGTCCGTGCCGCCGGGCTGGAGGGTCGCATCCTTCCACGTCCCGGTGCCGGTGAAGGGCTGGTCGAACCGCGCGGTGAAGTACAGGCGGTAGTAGGACTTGCGGTTGTTGACCCCGCCGTTCGCGCGGCGCCCGCAGAACGCGCCGGTCAGCACCGACCCGGTGACCTGGCGGTTCGCCGGGTCGAGGTGCGTTTCGGCGTCCTCGCTGCCGTTGAGCGAGTTCGACGTGCGGAACAGCAGGCTGGCGGGCTTGCCCTCCGGGTAGGCCAGTGTGCCGATCGCGGTGCGTTCGGTCGCCGCGACGTCGGTCGTGACGCCGTTGGCCAGGCCGAGACGGTACCGTCCCGGCGACGCGCTCTCGTCGGCGTGGCTGAAGTTGCTCGCGTAGACCGCGTCGGTGGTGTCGGCGGTCGGCGAGGAGGTGACGTCGCCGGCGAACGGCAGGATCGGCACGTCCCCGGCGGCACCGGGGTTGCAGCCGGCGCCGTTAACGTGCGTTAACGCGAAACCGCGGACGCGGGTGGTGTCGTACTGGTACCCGTTGGCGGCGCCGGTCGACGTCTGGTCGCCGCGCGTGCTGGTCGGGCTCCAGGAGAGCATCCCGAACGGCGCGGTCGCGCCCGGGTAGGTGTTGCCGTCCCCAGCGGAGCCGATCAGCGGATCGACGAAGTCGGCGGGACTCAGGTCGGCGGCTGCCGACATCGTTGTCAACGCGGAGGCGAACAAGGCGGCGGCCAGTGCCACCGTGACGGGACGGCGCATGGGCGGAGATTAACCCGCCTTCGGTGGATTCCGGGCGAACGGAAGCGGACAAACCGTCGGACAGTCCGATCTACCACTCGGCCTGGGCGCGGAACTCGGGCACAGCTTCCGCTCGGACACCGCGGGTACCGTCGAGCCCCTCGACGGATTGGGGAACCGGGCATGATCGCACGCACCTGGCGCGGCTGGGCGCCCGCCGCGACGGCTGACGACTACCAACGGCACTATGAGACCGAAGTGGCGGAGCACCTGCGTGACGTGCCCGGTTTCCGAGGCGCCCGGTTGCTGCGCCGCCCGGATCGCCATGAGGTCGAGTTCACCTCGATCACGTTCTTCACCGACCTCGACGCCGTGCGGGGCTTCGCCGGCGACAGCTACGAAGAAGCCGTCCTCGAGGATGCCGCACGGCGAGCGCTGAGCCGCTGGGACGATCACGTCAGCCACGCCGAGGTGGCGGTCACGCTCTGAACGCCGTGAAGGCCACCTCGAGAAACACGAGGTGGCCTTCACGGAGTCACTGCTGCCTATTCGTAGATCTCGCCCTTGGCGGCCTTCTCGACCAGCGAGGCCGGCGGCTCGAAGTGGTCGCCGTACCGGGCCGCGAGTTCACGCGCCCGGTCGACGAAGCCCTGCAGGCCACCCTCGTACTGGTTGATGTACTGGATGACACCGCCGGTCCACGCCGGGAAGCCGATGCCGAAGATCGAGCCGATGTTGGCGTCCGCGACCGACGTCAGCACGCCTTCGTCGAAGCACTTCACCGTCTCGAGCGCCTCGGCGAAGAGCATCCGCTCCTTGAGGTCCTCGAACGGCACCTCGGTCGAGCCGGACTTGAACGCGTCACGCAGGCCCGGCCACAGGCCGACGCGCTTGCCCTCGGCGTCGTACTCGTAGAAGCCCGCGCCGGTCGAGCGGCCCTTGCGGTCGTACTCGTCCAGCATCCGGTCGATGACCGCCTCGGACGCGTGCGCCTTCCAGGTGCCGCCCGCGGCCTCGATCGCCTCGCGCGTTTCCTTGCGGATCTTACGCGGTAAGGTCAGCGTCAGCTCGTCCATCAGCTGCAGCGGCGGCGCCGGGTAGCCCGCCTGCGAACCCGCCTGCTCGATCGACGCCGGCTCGACGCCCTCGCCCAGCGCGGCGACGGCCTCGTTGATGAACGTGCCGATCACACGCGAGGTGAAGAAGCCGCGGCTGTCGTTGACGACGATCGGGGTCTTCTTGATCTGCAGCGTGTAGTCGAAGACCTTCGCCAGCGTCGCCGGCGACGTCTTCTCGCCGCAGATGATCTCGACCAGCGGCATCTTGTCCACCGGCGAGAAGAAGTGGATCCCGATGAAGTCCTCGGTCCGCTGCACGCCCTCGGCGAGGGTGGTGATCGGCAGCGTCGAGGTGTTGGAGCCCAGGACCGCGTCGGCGTTGACGATGCTCTCGATCTCGCCGAACACCTTATGCTTCAGCTCGACGCTCTCGAACACGGCCTCGATGACGAAGTCGACCCCCGCGAAGTCGGCCGGGTCGGCGGTCGGCTTGATCTTCGCCAGCAGCGCGTCCGACTTCTCCTGCGTGGTCTTGCCGCGCGAAAGGGCCTTCTGCTCCAGCTTCTCCGCGTAGCCCTTGCCCTTCTCGGCCGCCTCCTGCGAGACGTCCTTGAGGACGACGTCGATGCCGGCCTTCGCCGAGACGTACGCGATCGCGGCGCCCATCATCCCGGCACCGAGCACGCCGACCTTCTTGGCCGTGTACTTCTCGAAACCGTCCGGGCGCGAGCCGCCCGAGTTGATGGTCTGCAGGTCGAAGAAGAACGCCTTCGTCATGTTCTTCGAGACCTGGCCGGTGGCGAGGTGGATGAAGTAGCGCGTCTCGATCGTGATCGCGGTGTCGAAGTCGACCTGCGCGCCCTCGATCGCGGCGGCCAGGATCGCCCGCGGCGCCGGCATGTTCGCGCCCTTGATCTGCTTGCGCAGGTTCGCCGGGAACGCCGGCAGGTTGGCCGCGAAGCTCGGGTTGGACGGCGTGCCGCCCGGGATCTTGTAGCCCTTGACGTCCCACGGCTGGACGCCGCCCTCGGGGTTCGCCTTGATCCACGCCTTCGCGGCGGGGACGAGCTCCTCGACCGTGCCGACGAGCTCGTGCACGAGGCCGAGCTCGAGCGCCTTGGCCGGGCGGTGCCGCTGGCCCTGCAGGAGCACGTTCAGCAGCGCGCTCTGGATGCCGAGCAGGCGCACGGTGCGCACGACGCCACCGCCGCCGGGCAGCAGGCCCAGCGTCACCTCGGGCAGGCCGATCTGGCTGCCCTTGACGTCGGCGGCGATGCGGTGGTGCGTCGCCAGCGCGATCTCCAGGCCACCGCCGAGCGCGGCTCCGTTGATCGCCGCGACGACCGGCTTTCCGAGCTGCTCGATGCGGCGCATCTGCCCCTTCATCAGGGTGCTGCCCTCGGTCAGCTCGACCGCGTTCTCCGGCTTGGCCTGGATGAGGTCGTTCAGGTCGCCGCCCGCGAAGAACGTCTTCTTGGCGGACGTGATGACGACGCCGGTGATGGAGTCCTTCTCGGCCTCCAGGCGGTCGACGGTGACACCCAGCGACTCGCGGAAGTCGGCGTTCATCGTGTTCGCCGACTGGTTCGGGTCGTCCAGGGTCAGGGTGACGATGCCGTCGCCGTCCTGTTCCCAGCGGATGGTCTTGCTCTCGGCCATTTCTTTCCTCACACCCGCTCGATGATGGTCGCGACGCCCATGCCGCCGCCGATGCACAGGGTCACCAGGGCGCGGCGCGCCTGGCGGCGTTCGAGCTCGTCGACCACGGTGCCGACCAGCATCGCGCCGGTGGCGCCGAGCGGGTGGCCCATGGCGATCGCGCCGCCGTTGACGTTGACCTTGTCCTCGTCGAGGTGCAGGTCCTTGATCCACTTGAGCACGACGGACGCGAACGCCTCGTTGAGCTCCCACAGGTCGATGTCCTCGGGCTTGAGGCCCGCGGTCTTCAAGACCTTTTCGGTGGCCGGCGTGGGGCCGGTGAGCATGATCGTCGGCTCGGAGCCGATCGACGCGGTCGCCACGATCCGGGCCCGCGGCGTCAGCCCGAAGGTCTTGCCGATCTGCTCGGAGCCGACGAGCACCAGCGCGGCGCCGTCGACGATGCCGGAGGAGTTGCCGCCGGTGTGGACGTGGTTGATCTTCTCGACCGAGTGGTACTTCTGCAGCGCGACGGCGTCGAAGCCGCCCAGCTCGCCGATGCCCGCGAAGGCCGGCTTGAGCTTGCCGAGGCCCTCGACGGTGGAGCCGGGACGGCGGTGCTCGTCGTGGTCCAGCACGGTGACGCCGTTGATGTCCTTGACCGGGACGACGGACTTGGCGAAGTAGCCGCCGGACCAGGCCGCCTCGGCGCGGTCCTGCGAGCGGACGGCCCAGCGGTCGACGTCCTCGCGGGAGAAGCCCTCGATGGTCGCGATCAGGTCGGCGCCGGTGCCCTGCGGGACGATGTAGTTGTCGTACGCGGTGGCCGGGTCCATGAACAGCGCGCCGCCGTCGGAGCCCATCGGCACGCGCGACATCGACTCGACGCCGCCGGCGATGATCAGGTTGTCCCAGCCGGAGCGGATCTTCTGGGCGGCGGTGTTGGTGGCTTCGAGGCCGGAGGCGCAGAAGCGGTTGAGCTGCACGCCGGCGACGGTCTCGGGGAGACCGGCGTTCAGCGCGGCGGTGCGCGCGATGACCGCGCCCTGCTCGCCGACCGGGGAGACCACGCCGAGTACGACGTCGTCGATCACCGCGGGGTCGAGGTTCGGGTGGCGGACCTTGAGTTCGTTGATCAGGCCGACCACCAGGTCGACCGGCTTGGTGCCGTGCAGGGCACCGCCCTTGTTCTTGCCGCGAGGCGTGCGGATCGCCTCGTAGATGTAGGCCTCGCTACTCACAGAACAACTCCTCGCGAGCGTGTGGGACGTCTTCGTACCGTGGCCGATGATACCGGCCAGTAGGGCTAATGACCATTAACATATCGCCGGATAACCCCATGGTGTCAATGGGTTGCAGGTGTGCCGTTAGCCGCTATCGTTCACTCACCATGACCGACGTCGAGCGCACCGCGCGCCCCCGCGACCGCAAGGCCCAGCTGGCCGCGGTGGCGGCGGAGCTGTTCCGCGCGCGCGGCTTCCCCGGGGTCGGCATCAAGGACATCGCGGACGCGGCGGGCGTCACCGGCCCCGCGCTGTACCGCCACTTCGCGGACAAGCAGGCGATCCTGGCGTACGTCGTCCTCAGCGGCTTCGAGGACCTGGAGGCGGCGACGGCGGAAGCGCTGTCGGACGCCGTTCCGCCCGCTGACCAGCTGGAATCCCTCCTCCGCCGGCTCGCGACGCAGGCTGTCGAGCGCCGGGAGATCGCGGCGCTCTGGCGCTGGGAGGGCCGCCACCTGCCCAAGGAGGACCAGCGGGAGATCGCGCGCCGGTCGGCGCTGGCGCTGGCGGCGTGGTCGAAGGCCCTGCTCGCCCGGCGCCCCGATCTGCCCGGCGAGGACGCGGAACTGCTGTGCTGGGCGGCGCTGTCGGTGTTCGGCAGCGTGTCGGTGCACCACACGTCGGTGGCGCGCCGCCGCTTCGCCCAGTTGCTGGTCGAACTGGCGATGGGTGTGCTGAACGCCACACTCCCTTCGCCGTCCGCGCCCCCGGTGCCTTCGGCGCTGAGCCTGGGCACGCCGTCTCGCCGTGAGCAGGTCCTTGCGGAAGCGACGGCGCTGTTCGCGCAGCGCGGCTTCCACGACGTGAGCATGGAGGACATCGGCGCGGCGGCGGGCATCGCGGGCCCGAGCGTCTACCGCCACTTCCCGAGCAAGGCGGCCCTGATGGTGGCGATCGGCCACCGCGCGGCGGACCGCCTCGCCCTCGCGGCCGAGCGCGCGCTGCAGGCCCCGGACGAACGGACCGCCCTGCGCCGCCTGGCGGAGTCGTACGTGCACACGATTCTGCACACGCCGGAACTGCTGGTGTCGTTCTCGGCGGACCGCGTCACGATGCCCGACCGCGACAAAGCGGATCTGTTGCGCGTGCAACGCGATTACGTCGCCCAGTGGGTCACGCTGCTTTCCACGGTGCGTCCTTCGCTGCCGCCCCGGGAAGCGAAGATCACCGTCCACGCGGCGCTGACCATCGCAAACGACCTCGCGCGCACCCGCCGGGTGGCGGCCCGCCCCCACTTCGCCGCGGAGCTGACGACCCTCCTGCACACGGTGCTGGACGTAACCTGATCGGCGCACGGCGTCCGTCCCTGTCGAAACGGCCCGGAATGCGGGACAATCGAAACGGGCCGACGGGGTCCGCTCTCCCTGCGGAAGGGGAAAAGCGCGATGCAAGCAGCTCGTTCCGGCACAGAAGACGGAATCGAATCCGAACTCCTCGACCTCGGCGGCGTCTCCCTCACCAGACTGCGCACCCTGGACGGCGGCGAACTGCGCAAGTCATTGCGGCATGCGGTGGAACGGGTCTCGCACATCCAAGTCACGGCGAGCGGCAGTCAGGCCAAGCGGGTCGACTGATGTCGCGCAGCGAGGCAGCCGACGAAACGATCGACTCCGCCGGCGGCTTGTCTCGTCACCTATTGCCCTGGGCGGATTTCGACGCGGTGGCACGCGGCGAGGGCGGCCCCGAACCGGTCCGCAAGCTGCGTGCCGCCGAACGGAGCCGTCGCCTCCTGCTTCTGCGCGGCCTGGTCGAAGTTTCGGCGAAGTCCGAAGACTCATACCGGCCGCTGCCGTCGCCCGAAATCGCGTGGGAATTGCTGGCGCGAGTCGAACGAACGGCGCCGCGCGCGCTCGAAACGATCCTCGCCCATCCCTACACCGGGACGTGGGCGGGCTACACCACGCGGCTTTGCCGGCAGGACATCACCGGAGTCTGCCCGTTCTGGGTGCACCTCGGCCACCTGCACTGCCTGGCCGCGGCGGCCGCAGTGCGCGGTGGAATCCCTTTCGAGGCACAGCTGCCGGTGTGGCAAGGAAAAGTAGCTCTGCCGACACTCGGCCTCGCGCAACTGCGGACCGAAGCGCCATTTTCGGTCGCCGACATCCGGGGAAGCCGCGGGCGCGTCGAGATCAGCAACCCGCGGTCACGAGTTCGCCTGCCGACGCAAGTGTCCGCCGACGCGCCAGGCTGGCACGGAGTCCGCGAAGCCGTGGCGTGGTCCGACGGCCAACGGCTCTCCGTTCGCATCGACGACCTGGATCCGTATCGTGGGCTGTACGAGCCGATTCAGCCGGAACGGCTGAGCCCCGTCGAAGTCGAATCCTGGCGAACGGTGCTCGCCGACGCGTGGCGGCTGCTCACCGGATACCTGCCCGCGGTCGCGGAAGCGCTGCCGGTCGGCCTCGACTCCCTGGTTCCCGAGCCCGCTGTGCCGTTCCGGCTGCCGAGTGCGTCGACCGGCGAGGCTTTCGGCAGCGCGATCATCTCGTACGGCGAGGATCCCGCGCCGCTCGCTGCCGCACTGGTCCACGAATTCCAGCACATCCGGCTGGGCGGCCTGCTCCATATCGTGCGCCTGAACCACGATGACCGGCGGGAGCGATTGTATGCACCGTGGCGGGACGACCCACGCCCCGTCGGCGGTGTGCTGCACGGCATCTACGCCTTTTTCGGGGTGGCATCTTTCTGGCGGGCCCTTGCCGCGGCGGAGCCGGACAACGAACTCGCCGCATTCGAATTCGCGCTGTGGCGCGGACAGGTCTGGCGCACCCTGACCTTGGTCCGCACCGATGAAAGCCTCACTGCCGCCGGCCGCCGGTTCCTCGACGGTGTTGCCGCGAAGCTCCTCCCGTGGCAGAAGGAATCGGTCGCAGGTGCCCCTCGGACATGGGCGCGTTTCGCCGCCGAAGATCACTACGCGGCTTGGCGGACCAGGCATTTACGGCCCGACCCCGGCATTGTGGCGGAATTGGCAGCAGCTTGGCGGGCCGGGATCGCGCGACCGCATTCCGCTGCCGCGGCCTTGTCGGACCCCTTGCCGACTCCGGTACCGGACGGGGACTGGCACGACGCCCGCACGGACCTGATCCGGCTCCGCCTCGGCACGGACGGTCGTGCGCGGTTCGCCGCACACGGGTCCGCAGTTCCCGGCGCGACGGAAGCCGATCTGCATTTCGTAGCCGGGGAGCCGGACGAAGCCGCGACCGGGTACCGGCAACTCCTGGCCGCCAACCCGGACGACCCCGCCGCTCTGACCGGACTGGGACTGGCTCTCGCGGCCAGGAGTACCGGGCCGGCGTCCCGGGCACTGCTGCACCGCCCGGAACTGGTCCGGGCGGTGCATCGCCTCCTGCGTGATGAACAGGGATCGGCTCCGTCGGTCGAAGCGATCGCCGGCTGGCTGGGCCGGTTCACTCATTGAGTGATCGGCTGGGAACAATTTCGCGAGAAAGGACCGCCTACAGCGGCATCGGATCGATGTCGCAGTCAGCTCGGACACCGCGCACCGCCGACTCGGTACCCGGGTGGTTCTCGCCGAGCACCAAGCGGTACCGCCGGAGCGCATCGTCGTAGAGCGCGTCCGCCTCGGTTGTTTCGCCCAGGGCTCGCAGGTCCAGCGAACGGTTGAGCTGCACGGCCAAGGTGGTCGGGTGATCTTCACCCATGACGCGGCGGGCACGGTCCAGCAGGTCGGCATCCAGAGCCGCCGCCTCGGTGATCCGATCCAGCGCGAAAAGGTCGCTCGCCAGGTCGATCCCGCAGACGATCGTGTGCGGGTGGTCCTCGCCGAGCGTTTCCCGCAATCCCGCCAGCGCCTTCTCATCGACCACCCGGGCACTGGCCGGATCACCACCGAGTCGAAGGGTCACCCCGAGGTCGAGCTGAGCCGACAGGGTATGCGGGTGATTTTCCCCGAGGTTCTGGCGATAGAGGTCGTAAACTTCTTCGCCCAGAGCGCGGGCGTCGGCGAACCTCCGCGCGTGCCGGAGGTCGATGGAATGCCCCAGCGCACAGACCATCGCGTTCGGGTGGTCATTGCCGTAGCGACCCCGGATCTTCACCATCGCATCACTCGAAAGCTCAAATGCTGCCGCGTGGTCGCCGTCCTTGCGGCAAGCCACCGACTCGAAGTATCGACGTCGAAGCGTGCCGACGCTGTCACGACCGTAAACCTGCTCAGCTCGCGCGGCGATACGCTCCATTTCGATCCGAGCCCACTGGTAGTGTCCCAGTTCACGCCGGGCGAGCACGAACACCACCTGAGTGAAGATCGTATTTTCGTTGTCGTAACCGAAGATTTCGGATCGACGGCTGTACGTTTCCCCAGCGAGTTCACGTGCAGCTTCGTACTCGCCGGTCAACAGGAGGGCGACGATGAACTCGTGCGCGGACAACAAAGTGGTCGGATCGTCATTGCCGAACAGCCCTCGGGTTTGTTCGAAGATTTCCCCGTTGCGGTTCCGCGCCTCCGCGAAATCACCGCGCGCCTTCAGAATCAGTGCGTATGTGAGCTGCGCGGCCAGCGTCTCTTCACTTTCCGGGCCGACTGCCTCGATGTAGCGCCGCCGCGTCTCCTTAGCGACTTTTTCAGCTTCGTCGTACCGCCCGACGACCCAGTAGAAGAAGGCCAACCGCTCGGATGCGGCGAGCTCCAGCAAAGGCGGATCTTCAACGGGCTCATCGCCTCGAGCAAGCCGTTCCTCCCGATCCGTCGCCCACGCCTTGACCGCCCTCTCGGCGAGTGCGAGCGCTCCTTGGTGGTCACCCCAGTGGTAGAGGAATTTGAAAAGGTTGATGACGAGCTGTCGCACCCAGGGATCGGTGCACTGGGTCAGTTCGGTGTCGTAAATGTGCGGCAGGATCTCCTGGTACCGCGGCCACGTCTGCGGGGAAGCCGGGTCGTTCGGGTCGAGGTTCGCGAGCAGCAGGTGCGCGCCGTGGCGCAGTTCCATGCGGTCTTGTTCGCCCATCCGGTTGCGCAGTACGAGCTGGACCAGCCGGTGCAGCAGGAGGGTGTCACTACGGTGGTCGATCTTGGCCAAGCCGTAGCGGTTGATGTCGCGAATCGCGCGGCTGAGCCGCATCGGGTCTCTCAGGGCCGAGTCGAGTTCGGGCGCGACGGAGATTCCACGGACCCCGGCGAACAAGCTCCGGGAAATCGGTTCCGGAGCAAAGAAGGCGCAGACCTGCAGCAGCTGGTGGGCGGCCGGGCTGCGGGAACTCAGCTCGTCGAAGGACACGTTCCACGCGGCGGCGACCGACACTTCGTAGTCGCTCGGGGCGGAGGTGTCGAGGATTTCGGTGACCTTCTCGTCGAACAGCCTCAGGTACTCCTGCGCCGGCATGCCGGTCTCGGCGAGCCACGCGGCCGCCTGCTCGACGGCGAGCGGCAGGTCCCCGAGCTTCTCCGCGATCAGGTCGGAGTCCTCGTCGGCAAGCCCGGAGCGACGAAGGCTGAGCAGGTTCTTGCTTTCGTCGCGTTGGAAGACGGCGACTTCCAGCGGACGCGCGATACCGGCCCAGCCGGGGTTGCGGGACGTCACCAGGATCTGGCCGGGCCCGTCGACCGGGAAGAACGGGCGGACCATCTCCGGGTCTTCGGCCGAATCGAAGACCAGCAGCCAGCGCCGGTAAGGGCGGCCGAGCCGCAGCGCCTCGCGGACCGCCGGGACTGCAGTGATGGCTTCGTCGGCACCCGGGAGCCGCAGGTGCTGGGCCAGTTCGGTGAGCGACTTGCGGATCTGCGTGGGCTGGGTGGCTTGGATCCACCACACGATGTCGTAGTCTTGCAAGTGCCGGTAGATATATTCCACCGCCATCTGCGTCTTGCCAATACCGCCCATTCCGTGCAACGCCGCAGGCAGGACAGCGGTGGTGCCCGCGCCCAGCCGCTCACCCAATTGATCGAGTAGTTCACGCCTCCCGGTGAAATTGGGGTTTTTGGGTGGAACAACACCCCAAACGGGTGGTGCTTCATCACCAGAACGGCGTACGCTTCGACTGGTCATGTCGGCAACATCGCGGACGACCTTCGTGCGCAGAGCCGGAGGCGCCTCGCTCGACGACGGAGATATGTCCACGGTCCCGGCATCGGGACGGACAACGGATTCAGGTTCACTCGAGGAACCCATCGGCTTGAGTTCCTGCGACATCGTGTCACTCACCGCCGGGATGCTAGTGGACGTTCGGTCGCCGAGTTGACCAATGCCCGCGATTCTACTCTCCAACCGATCCGCCCGGGACAAATACGGACCGGACAACGCACGCATCAGGTCGCGTTCCAGTGCTATCTCCTCGGGCGTCGTCGCCGGGAGCACGGGGTCCGGGGTGGCGTCCGGGGCTGCCAGTGCGGCCTGCAGCCGCACCAGTACCGGCTTCTGGTCCCCGAAGCGCCGCGACGCGCTGATCACCGCGTGCGCCGTGTCCGAGCGCCGGGCGCCGCGCAGGAGCAGCTGGCGCACGTGGCCGGCGAATTCCCATTGGGCGCGATCCCACGGTGTTCCGTCGCGAGCCCGCTCGAGCAGCCCGCTCGTGAACACCTCGGCGAGGTGGTCGGGCCCGGAGCCCGGGACGAGTTCGGCCTGCAGGGTCCGGGCGACGCCGACGTCCACGGGCACCGCGGCGAGGAGCGTCGCCAGCCGGAATGCCGGTGGCGACGCGGAGCTGTGGAACTGCTGCACCTTTTCCCGTGCCGACCATTCCACCCGCGTCCCGGTGTCGGCGTCGGCCGGCCGCGGCTCGTCGCGGGCGAGCACCACCGCGGCTTTCCGCGGCACGCCGCCCACTCCCGTCACCAGCGACGCCCACCAGCCGAGCCACCGGTCCTGCAGCTCCAACACCGGCACCGGCACCGCGCCCGCGGTGAGCTCTTCGGCTTCGCCCGGTTCCAGCAGCACGTCGGCCGAACGCACGTCGTAGCTTCCGTTGGGCCGCAGGGGTCCCGGCGGGGTCAGCACCGTCTGGCAGATGCCCATCCCGCCGCGCGACCAGAGCCGGTGCGGCAGCAGGTGCACGATCGCGACCGGCATGGCCCGCCCCCAGCGGGCGAGCATCGGGGAAACCAGGTCCCGGTGCCACGCGTCGCTCACGCCGTCGGTCACCAGCAGCAGCAGGCTCCGGCCGGCCGAGCCGATCAGCTCTCCCGCACCCCTGGCCGGGGCGTCGGCCGTCCCACCGCGCAGGGTGGGGCCGACGACCGCGCCCCCTTCCGCGGGGCCGGTCTTGCCGGTTTCCAGCAGCCGGACCCGGACGGACCGGAACGCGCCGACGCGCTCCACCAAGCGGACGAACGCGTTCACCGTCGGGGTCCAGAGCGCCATCGACGGCGTCGAGTCGATCACGAGCGTGAGGTCGAGCCATCGGTCGCGCCGACGGCGGGTGACCGGCAACCACATCCCGCTCTGCGCCGCTTCCTCCGCGGTGCGGTCTTCGTCGAGTTCGACGTCGGCCTCGCTCCTGGACGCGACTTTCCGCTTGAACGGCCGCAACGCGCGGACGAGCTGCGCCGCGCCGGGCAGGACCGGTGCGGTCGCCACTCCGGCGAGTTCCGCGTCCGCCCGGCCGGCACCCGGCTCGGGTGCGAGCAGACCGCCGTTTCCGGCGGCCTGCTCGGTGAGCCATTCCCGATCGTCCGGCGGTGTGCCCGGGGCGGGACCGCCCCCGCCCGCGGCCGGTACGAGCTCGGGTTCCTCGCTGTCGCGGGACACCGGTGCGGGACCGTCCCGCCGGTCCTCGACCGGATCCGGCGGCGTTCCGCCGGGCCGTGCCGGACGCTCCGCCGGGGCGGGGCCCGGGGTGGCGGACGCGTTGATCGCCGCCATGAGCCACAGGCCGTCGCCGAGTTCGGTCCACGTCAGGTCGGGCTCGCCCGCGGTGGGGTCCGCCATTTCAGGGCCCCTGCGGATTGAGCTGTCGCCACAGCGAATCGACCAGGCGCGGCCACGCGTCGTCCTCGGCCCGGTAGGCGCCCGAGGTGGCCAGGAAGATCGCGTCGAGCAGCTTGTCCGCCGGCAGCCCGCCCACCCCCGCGCTGCGGGTGACGAAGTCTTCGATCAGCGCGGCCCGGCGGCCGTCCGGGTCGATGGCGTGCGCGGCGACCATCGCCGCGAGCTGGCCGGCGTCCGGATCCCGGGTTTCCAGCCGCAGGCACCGGCGGAGGAACGCGGGCGGGAATTCACGTTCACCGTTGCTGGTGATGACGACGATGGGGAACGCGTGGCACCGGACCCGGCCGTGCTCGATTTCGGCGGTGTACCCGGGATCCGCGGTGAACACCTCGGCCCGCACCGAGCGGCGCGCGTCCCTGGCCAGCTCGGGGACCGCGAATTCGCCGTCCTCGAACAATCCGAGGAGGTCGTGCGGCAGGTCCGATTCCGATTTGTCGAGCTCGTCGATCAGCAGCACCCGCGGCAGCCGCCGGGGGAGGAACGCCGTGCCCAGCTCACCCAGCCGGACGAACTCGCCGATCGGGACCTCGCCCGGGGTCCCCACGCCGGAGGCGGCCAGTTCCTTCCACGCGGCGGCGGCCTGGACCCGGCCGATCGCGTCGTAGTCGTAGAGGCCGGACTTGAGCGTGGTCTGCGAGGTGATCGCCCAGCGGAGTACCCGGCCCAGCCCGAGTTCGCGGGAAATCCGGTACGCCAGGCTCGACTTGCCGCTCCCCGGCCGGCCCGTGACCAGCAACGGGCGGCGGAGGTACAGCGCCGCGTTGACCATCTCGACTTCGTGCTCGTCGACGTTCCGCGCGGAGTAGCTGAGTTCGATGCCCAGCTTGCGCTCGATTTCCCCGTCGTCGGGCGGGAAGACGTCCCGCTCGGGGAGCGTCGCGCCGCGGAAGGTGCGCCACGGCGGCGGGTCCGGCAACCGGTCGGCCAGCCTGATGTCGTGCAACGGGCGGCCGGTACCACGGTAAATCCACCAATCGGGCGGACTGTCCGGATGCTGCGACGCTCCGATCCGGGTGTCAGGAAGCTCGGTCACGCGAATCGGCACCTCCTTCGAGGTGCCCGATGATCCCGGTTTCGCCGATGGGAAGCAACCGATTCGGGTCGTCCCATAGCACCACCAGGTCCGTGAGTACACCACCATCGCCCGACGACGGCGGATTCCGAAGAGCGTCCAGTCGAGACTCCCTCGCCAGCGCGGGCAAATCCCCCAATCCGCCACGGCTTTCGGCTAGCCAGGCTACCACTTCGCGAACGAGTTCCGAAGGGGCCGATGGGTGCCAGACGATGACCGGGACCCCCGCGCGCAACGCGGGCAAAAGCTCGTCCTCGCCCGCTGCCGCCCTGACCGGCGGCGATTCGGTGAGCACGGTCATCGCCCATTGCCGATTGCTCAAAACAGCCTCGAGCCGGAGTCGATCGGGACTGTCACCGGCACCGCAGAAATACACCCGTTCGAACGAAGGATCACGGGTCCACGACTCCCAGCGCTGCCGCCAGACGCGGTGCCAGCGCGGTGAGCTCATCCGTTCCAGCGAACGCACCACGGTCGGGTAGCTGAGGTACAACGGCTTCGGTGCGCCGGAAGCGCGCTCGGTCGTCCACGCGTGCACGGGCAGGTTCAGCAGCTCCCGCGGCAGGACGAACTCGACCACGACGTCGGCCGCCACCTCGGACCAGGCTTCTTCGGCTTCACCGACCAGCACGTCGACGTGGCGCTCCAGCTGGTTCTGCCGGACCAGCACCGTTTCCCCGCGCGCGGGCGGCCAGTCCGCCGGATCGTCCTGCCGCCACGAAGACAACTCGTACAGGTCGTCTTCGAGGGGATCCGGGCGCACGAGGACGACGAGGTACAGCCGGCCCGCGGCGGCGGGCCGGGGCGCCGTGAGTTCAGCGCGCAGCTGGTCGAGGGCGTCCCGCAAGCGCAACCGCCGGACCTGCCCGTCCGACCACGCGCGCAGTTCCGCGGCGAGAGCGCGGTCGCACTCGGCGGCGATCAGTTCGACGAACATCAGCAGCGGCGGCAATTCCCCGGGCCCCGCGTTCAAGTCGGCAAGACCGGAGAAGGCCGCCGACGCGTCTTCGTAACGCGGCGGCGGAGAGACGTAACGGGCGGCACGGCGCACGGCCTTCGCGAGTCCCGGCGGAGCGAACCCCGCCAGCCGTTCACGCAGTTTTTCCTGTTCCGCTTCGGGCACTACTTCGTGCATCCGCACCGAAGAGACGAGAGCGCGCACCTCGGCGCATTCCTTGCTGCCGGGACGCAGGAACTCGATCACGCCCGCCAGCACGTTGAGGCCTTCGCGGAGGCGGCAGCACGCGGAGACGATTTCGATCAGCTGGTCACGGCCGGTCAGCTGGTCCGAAAAGGTGAACGGGTGGTCGAGTGCCTCACGCAGTTCACCGACCATCAGGGTGCGGATGGATTTGTCATCGGCGAAGCCGGCCACCACCAGCACGTCCACCACCGCCCTGCGGACCGCGATACCCGGGCCGGGCTGTCCCTGCCTCGCCACCACCTGCCGCACCACCTCCCACCCCCGAGAAGCGCACCGAAGATCGTGAGTTTACCTGTTCGGCTTAACCGTAAAAGGGCAAAAACATGACACAGCGCGTGCCTGACCACCACACGAGCGAGCTTCAGGTGTCCCGGCCGGGGGAATCGGAAGCTCCGGGCAACCACTTCACGTCATTCCCGGGTCCGGCGTCCCGCACAGCGAAAATCGCCGGATCCCCTCCGCCGTCCGGAGTAAGCTGACGTTCGGGGGCCACCTCGCGAGGGGGCTCGAAGGGGCGTGCTAGCTTACGCGCGCCTCCAAGCGGGTTCTCGAGAGAGGGGAAATCGCGATGCGATCACCGGGCGGCACCAGGCGACCGGAGATCGAGTCCGAACTCCTCGACCTCAGTGCGGTTCCGCTGTCCCGGCTGCGGAAACTCGACTCCGCGGCCTTGCGCAAGTCGGTGCGTCACGCCGCCGACCGAGCCGCGCACATCCCGGTAACGGCGAGCGGGAGTGAAGCGAAACGGGTCGAGTAAGCCGCTTCCCGAAGGACTGACCGTGCTCCCCTCAAGCAACACACCAGAACCCGTCATGCACACCTTCTCCTGGACGGAGTTCGACCTTCTGGCGCGTTCCGAAGGCGGCCCGGACCTGGTGCGGCGATTGCGGACGGCGGATCGCAGCCGGCGGCTGCTCCTCCTGCGCGACATCATCGACAAGGTGGCGGCGGCGCCGGCCCTCCGTGGTCCGCTGCCGTCCCCCGAACAGGCGTGGGACCTGCTCGTGCTCGCCCAGGAGACCGACCCGGACGCGCTCGACGAGGTGCTCGCCCACCCGTACACCGGCAGCTGGGCAGGGCACACCACGCGCCTGCTCCGGCAGTTGACCACCGATCCCCGGCCGCTGTGGGTCCACATCGGACACGTCCACGCCCTGGCCGCGGCCGCCGCGGTACGGGCCAGAATCGACACCTTCCAGGTGCGGGTGCCGGTCTGGCGCGGTGACGTCGCGCTGCCCACCCTCGGCCTCGCGCAGCTGGGCAGTGCCCCGGAGGCCGAAACGGCGGAGCTGAAGTCCGCGGGCGGCCGGATCGAGATCGTTACCGGCGATCACGTCGTCGTCCTCCCGGCCGACCCCTCCGCCGACGCACCCGGCTGGCGAGGCATCCGCACCGCGGAACTGGGCACCGGGCGGCGGCGGTTCTCGGTCCGGCTCGACGACGTCGACCCGTATCGCGGCCTCTTCGGCCCGTCGGCACCCGACCGGCTGGCCCCGGCGGACCTGGACACCTGGCGCGGTCTGCTCGCCCAGGCCTGGGATTTGATCGTCCGGCTGCTCCCGGAGTTCGCGGACGCCCTGCCCGCCGGTCTCGACACGATCGTGCCGAGACCGCGCTTCCCGTTCCGGCTGCCGAGCGCGTCGAGCGGCGAAGCGTTCGGCAGCGCGCTCATCTGCCAGCCCGAAGACCCCGTGACACTGGCCGCGGCGCTGGTGCACGAGTTCCAGCACATCCGGCTCGGTGGTCTGCTGCAGTTGGTGCGGCTCCACACCGAGGACCGGACCGAGCGGCTCTACGCCCCGTGGCGTGACGATCCCCGTCCGCTCGGCGGAGTCGTCCACGGCATCTACGCCTTCTTCGCGGTCACGGAGTTCTACCGGGCGTTGAGCACCCGGCAGCCGGACGACGAACTGGCGGCGTTCGAGTACGCCCACTGGCGGCACCAGGTCGCGCGGACCCTCGACACGGTCCGCGCGGACAAGGCACTGACCGAACCGGGACAGCGGTTCCTCGCGCTCGTCGCCGAACGCGCCGGAACGTGGCAGAACGACGAGGTCCTCGCGACCGCCGCGCACTGGTCGGATCTGGTGGCCGCCGACCACTACGCGGGCTTCCGGCTCCGTCACCTCCGGCCGGAACCGGAAGCGATCGAGCTGCTCGTCGACAGTTGGCTGCGCGGAACGCCCGGGCCGGGCATCGACGGCGTGGGCACGGAACTGGTCACCGAGCCGGACGGCGATTGGGCCAACGCGCGAGCCGATCTGCTGCGGGTCCGCCTCGGCGAAGACGGTGCTCGCCGCGCCACGGCCCTCTGGCGGGAAGTGCCCGGTGCGTCCGAGGCGGATTTCGCCCTCGTGGACGGCCGCGGTCAAGACGCCATCGAGTTGTACCGGACCGCCCTGCGCGCCGACCCGGACGCACCGGCGGCGTTGATCGGACTGGGCCTCGCCCTGCGGACGACCGGGGATCCGGCGGCCGCGGCCGTCCTGCTCGACCGGCCCGAGGTCGTCCGCGCCGTCCTCCGCGGAATCCGGCGGCGGCCGGCGCCGGAACCCGCTCCGGAAGAAGTCGCGCGCTGGCTCGCCGAGGCCCGCTGACCGGTCAGAGGGGCGTCGGGTCGATGTCGCACACGGCACGGACCCCGTGCTCGGCCGCCACTGTCACCGGGTGGTCCGCGCGGAGCACCCGGCGGTAGCGGGCCACGACGTCCTGCTGCTGCAGCGCGGCTTCCCGGCTCCGTCCGGCCGCGCGCAGGTCGAGCGCCCGGTTGAGCTGGGCCGCCAGGGTGACCGGGTGGTCTTCGCCCAGGACGCGGCGGGCCCGCGCCAGGCATTCGGTGTCCGTGGCCAGCAGCCGCGCGGCCGACGACCTCGGCGAGCCGATGGCGGCGTGATCGCTCGCGAGGTCGATGGCCGCGGCGATCGTGTGCGGGTGGTCGGCACCGAGCGCCTTCCGCAGCTCGCCGAAGGCGGCTTGGTCCCGGTCTCGCGCCGCCGGCACGGCGCCCAGCAGCCGGAGGGTCACGCCGAGGTCGATCTGCGCGACGAGGGTGTGCGGATGCCGGTCACCGAGGCTCGCCCGGTAGAGGTCGACCGCCTGCTGTCCGAGGTTCCTCGCCGCATCGAGGTCCCCGACGCAACGGAGATCGATCGAATGCGCCAGCACGCACGGCAAGGTGTTCGGATTGCCGAGGCCGTAGCGGGATCGAAAGCGTTCCAACGTGCTCCGCGACAGGGTCAGCGCGGCCTCGTACTGCCCGTCTTTCCGCAGCGCCACGGCGAGGTGGTGCTCCCGCCGGACCACCCCGGCATTCTCGTCCCGCACCAGACGGCGGACCCGCTCGACGATCTTCTGCTGCTCGAGCCGCGCGAGGGTGTAGTCACCGATCTCCCGGCGGCAGATCGCCAGGATGTTCAGGGTGCTGATGGTGGCGGCGTTGTCCGGCCCCAGGATTTCCGCGCGACGCGCGTAGGTGTCTTCGCCGATTCGCCGGGCTTCGTCGTACTCACCGGTCAGGAGCAGGCACACGACCAGGTCGTGGGCCGCGGTCAAGGTCTTCGGTTCGTTCCCGCCCAGAATGGCGGCGGCCTCGTGGTAGGTCGCAAGGTTGAGCTCGCGCGCACCGGCGAAGTCGCCACGGGCCTTCAGCACCGCGGCCACGGCCAACTGAGCGTTCAGGGTCTGTTCCGACCGCTGTCCGGTGGTCTCCTTCTGCTGGTAGAGGCGGAGGGTGCGGTTGTTGATCACCTCGGCTTCTTCGTACCGGCCCAGTGCCCAGAGGAAGATGCCGAGCCGTTCCGACGCCTCCAGCGTCAACGCGTCCGCTTCGCCGAACCGGTCCGTCCACGCGTCCACCACCCGCTGGGCGAGCACCGTCGCGCCGGTGTGGTCACCCCAGAAGTAGAGGAACTTGAACAGGTTGATGACGAGCGCGCGCACCTCGCTGTCGCCGCAGTCGATCAGCTCCGCGGCGTCGATGTGCGGGAGGGCCAGGTGGTACTGCGGCCAGAGGCGGGCCGCGGCCGGATCACCCGGGTCCCGGTTCGCGAGCAGCAGGTGCGCGCCGTGCCGGATGTCACGGCGGTGCTGTTCGCTCATCCGGTTGCGCAGCACCTGCTGGACCAGCCAGTGCAGCCGGATCGTGTCGGACCGGTGGTCGACTTTCGCCAGTCCCCACCGGTTGATGTCACGCAGCGCTTGGTCGAGCTGGGTGGGGTCGCGCATCGCCGAGTCGAGCTCCGGTGCGATCGACAACCGCCGGACTCCGGTGAAGAGACTGCGGGAAATCGGCTCCGGTGCGAAGAAGGCGCACACCTGCAACAGCTGGTGCGCGGCGCGGTTGCGGGTGCCGAGCTCGTCGAACGAGACGTTCCACGCGGCGGCGACGTGCACCTCGTACTCGGTCGGGGTCGCGGTTTCGAGGATTTCCGTGGTCTTTTCGTCGAATCGGCGCAGGTATTCGTCGACCGGCAACGCGATTTCCGTTCGCAGCGCGGCCGCTTGGGCGAGCGCGAGCGGCAGATCCGCGAGCCGCGCCGCCATCCGGTCGGCCTGGTCCGCGTCGAGCTGCGGGTCGTGCAGGCTCAGCAGCTCCGTGCTTTCCTCGCGTGTGAAGGAACCCACCTCGATGGGGCGGGGGAAGACGTCCGGCCACCCGGGATTCCTGGTCGTCACCAGGATCTCGCCCGGTCCCTCGTCCGGGAGGAACGGAAGCGCCGTTGCGGGGTCGTCCGCCGAATCGAACACCAGCAGCCAGCGGCGGTAGGGCTTGCCTTCGCCCAGTGCTTCGAGAACCTGCGGGACCGCGGTGACCGTCTCCGCGGCGCCGGGCAACCCCAATTGCCGTGCCAGTTCCGTGAGGGACGCGCGGATCTGCGTCTCCTGCGCCGCGCTCACCCACCACACCAAGTCGTAGCGGTCGAGGTGGCGGTAGACGTACTCGGTCGCGATCTGGGTCTTGCCGAGCCCGCCCATGCCGTGGAGCACGGCGCGGCCGCCTTCGTGGAGGTCGGCGGCCAGTGCGGCCAAAAGCCGGTGGCGGCCGGTGAAGTCCGGGTTGCGGGCCGGTACCGCGCCCCAGACCGTCGGTGCGTCGGTCGTCAGCTGGCGGACCCGCTGGCGGGAGTCCGCTGCTTCTTCGTGGACGTCGGCGACCAGGTTCTCGGTCGTCGACCCGCTGTCCGCCGGCTCTTCCGCCGGGGCCGGCTCGCCCAGCTCGGATTCCCAGCGCCGCAAGCGTTCCGCGCGTCCCGCGTACGGTCCGGACAGGGCACGCATCACGGCGCGTTCGAGCGCGACGCCGTCGGCCAGGCCGGTGTCGGCCGCCGGCAGGGGCGCGCGTTCGGGGTCGTCGAGTGCCTCGGCGACCCGGAGCAGCACCGGGTGCCGGTCGCCGAACCGGCCGCCGGTGGCGCGGACGACCTGGACCGTGTCGGATCGGCGGCCGGCGGCCAGCAGCGCTTCCCTTACGGCGAGCGGGAACTCGTAGACGATCTCGTCCCAGGCGTGGCCCGCTTCGACGCTCGCCGGCGCGTCGAGGAGGCCGCTGCCCAGCACCTCCGCGAGGTCGGCGGTGCCCGCCTCGGGGACCATTTCGGCTTGGACGAACCGGGCGATCGGCAGGCTGACCGGGACCGCCGCCAGCAACGTCGCCAGCCGGAACGCGGGCGGCGACGCGACGCCGTGGAAGTGCTTGACCTGGTCCTGTGCCGACAGCACCGGCCCGTCCCACGCTTCGGCCGGCTGCGGCTGCGTCCGGGCGAGCAGCACGACCGCCTGCACCGGGTCCGGCTGCGCCCGGCTGATCATCCGCGCCCACCAGCCGAGCCACCGCGGATCCAGTTCGACGACCGGGATCGGCACCGCGCCCGCGCCCGCCGTCTCCGGGTCTTCACCGGTCAGCCACGCGTCCGGGAGTTCGAGGCCGTAGCGCCGGTTCGGCCGGAACGGGCCCGGCGTCGTCAGCCTCGCCTGGTGCAGCTGCGGCCCGGCGCGGCCCCAGAGCCGCTGCGGGAGCACCTGGACGATCGCCACCGGCATGACTCGCCCCCATTGGGCCAACAGCGGCGCGACCGAGTCCTGGTGCCAGGACTCGCCCATCCCGTCCGTCAGCACGATCAAGAGCCGGCGGCCCGACGGGTCGAGCAGCTCGGCGGGCTGCCGCTCGGGCGCACCGGGCGTGCCGCCCCGCAACACCGGACCGGGCACGCCGTCGGCGCCGCGCTTGTCGGTTTCGAGCAAGCGCACCTGGATCGAGCGGAACGCGCCGAGCTGCCGGAGCAGGGTGAGGAACGCGGTCACGGTCGGCTGCCACAACGCCATCGAGGGACTCGAATCGACGACGACGGTCAGGTCCAGCCCGCGGACCATGGCCGGTTTCGTCCTCGGCAGCCAGAGGTGGTCCTGCACCGCGTCTTCCGCGGTCACCTCTTCGTCGAGGACGACGTCTTCTTCGTGCCCCGAAGGGCGAGTCTGCTTGAGCGGACGCAGCGCGCGGACGATCGCGGCGGCCTCCGGCAGGAACCGGGACGGGCCGAGCACCGTTCCGCCGCCCGTCCCCAGCAGCTCCGCGCTCTTGGCCAGCGCGGTGACGATCCGGTCGGGGGCGCGGCCGAACGGCGGCGTCACCGGCCCGGCCGGTTCTTCCGGCGGCTCCGGGAAACCGTGGGCCCGCTCGTCGTCGTCAGCCGCGGCTTCGGGTGACTCGAACTCCGGGTGGACGCGCGGTGCCGAGTCCCCGATCGCCATCGCGAGCCACACCGCGTCGCCGACCTCGCTCCAGCTCAGCCCGGAGACGGTGGGTACGTCGTGCGGCTCTTGGACCACCTCAGGGGACCAGTGAATTCAGTTGCCGCCACAGCGCGTCCACCAGCCTGGCCCAGGAAGTGCCGTCCTCCCGGTAGGCCCCGGAGGTCGCGAGGAACACGGCTTCGAGCAGCTTGTCGACCGGCAACCCGCCGAACGCTTCGCTCCGGCTGACGAACTCCCCGATGATGCGGGAGCGGTGCGCGTCGGACGGGTCGAGCATGTGCGCGGCGACCATCGCGGCCAGCTGGTCGACGTCCGGGTCCTTGGTTTCGTAGCGCAGGCAGCGACGCAGGAACGCGGGCGGGAAATCCCGTTCGCCGTTGCTGGTGATCACGACGATGGGGAACGCGTGGCACCGGACCCGGCCGCCGGCGATCTCCGCCGTCGCATCGGGATCCGCGGTGAAGACCTCGACGACCGGCGTCCGCCGCGCCATCCGGACCAGCTCGGGGATTTCGAACTCGCCGTCCTCGAAGAGGCTGAGCAAGTCGTTGGGCAGGTCGGCTTCGGACTTGTCCAGTTCGTCGATGAGCAGCACCCGCGGCCGCTTTCGGGGCAGGAACGCGGTTCCCAGCTCACCGAGCCGCACGAACTCGCCGATCGGGGGTTCCGCCGCGTCCCCGGCCCCGTGGCCGGCGGCCGCCGACCGCGAACCGGCGGCCTGCGCCCGGCCGATGGCGTCGTACCCGTACGTCCCCGTTTTCAGCGTGGTGTGCGAAGTGATCGGCCACTGGAGGACCCGCCCCAAGCCGAGTTCCCGGGCGATCCGGAACGCGAGGCTGGACTTCCCGCTGCCCGGCCGTCCGGTGACGAGCAGCGGGCGGCGCAGGTAGATCGCCGCGTTGACCATGTCGACTTCGTGGACGTCGGCCCGCGGTACCGATTCGGTGCTGGCGGCGCCGAGCCGCCGCTTCATCTCCCCGTCTTCGGGCGGTACCGGGACGTCGTCGAGCAACGGCCCGCCGTCGAATTCCCGCCACGGCGGCGGTGGCGGAAGCGGCTTCGCCTGCCCGCCCGGCGGAACTCCGGTACCGAGGTAAACCCACCAGTCCGGCCGCTGTTCAGGAAGCTCGACCTCGTTCATCGGCGCTCCCTTGCGGCGGGCCCCGCCGGAACGGCGGGCTGTCCAGGAAAACCACGCGCGCCGGGTCGTCCCAGAGGACGACCAGATTCCGGACGACGCTCAGGTCCACCGGGATGGTCATTTTCCGGAATGCGGCGCACCGCGATTTCTGCACCCGGGCGGGGAGATCTCCGAGAGCACCGCCGTCGACCAGCCACGTGACCACCTCTCGCAAGAGATCCAGCGACGCCTCGGGATGCCATAGTAGTGCGGGGAGCCCGGACCGCAATCCCGCCGCGAGTTCGTCTTCCCCCGGTCTCGGCCGCGATGCCGGCGCGGCCGCGAGCACCATGACCACCCATTGGTCTTCGCTGAGTATCGCGTCGAGCCGATGCCGTTCACCGGTGTCTTCGGCCGTGCAGAAATACACCCGTTCGGCCGAGGGATCGGTCATCATCGCTTCCCACCGCAGCCGCCAGGCCCGGTGCCAATGCCGCGACCGCATCCGTTCCAGCGACCGCACGACAATCGGATAATCGAGGAACAACGGCCGCGGGTCACCGGTTTCGTGTTCTTTGCACCAGAGGTGCACCGGCAGGTTCAGCAGCGATCTTGGCAGGACGAACTCGAGGCGGACTTCACCGCGGTACTCCGCCCACGCGTTTTCCGCTTCGACGACGAGCATGTCGACGTGGCGCTCCAGCTCGTCCCCGGTCACCGTGTCGAGACCGCCGCGCGCCGGTGGCCATTCTTCCGGATCGTCCTGGCGCCAATAGGAAACGAGGTGCCGGCCCGGGTCGATGCCGTCGGGCTGGACGACGATCATGAGGTGCAGCCGCGCCTGCTCGGGCGAATCCGGTTCCCGCTCCGCGCGCAACGCTTCCAAAGCCGCTTCGGCCTGCAGCCGCCGCGCTTGCCCGGAGTTCCAGTGCCGCAGTTCACCGGCGAGCGCCGGCGCGCATTTCGCGGCCACGAACTCGACGAAAGCGAGCGCGGGCGGCAGGCCGTTCGCCGCGGTGTTGAAGTCCGAAAGGGCACAAAAACCGTCCCACGCGTCGCGGACGTCGGCCGGTGGCTCCGCCGGTCCGGCCGCTTTCCGGAGCAAGGCGGTCAGCCGGGGCGGGACGACACCGGCCAATCTCGCGCGCAGCCACCACAGTTCCGGCTCGGGGAGCAGATCGTGCATGCGCGGCCGGTGCACGAGCCGCCGCACCTGATCCGATTCCGGCGATTCCGGCCGCATCATCCGGACGGCATCGGCGAGCGCGAGCATTCCGCCTTCGGTTTTCGCGCAGGCACTGACGACTTCGATCAGGTGATCGCGGCCGGTCACCTGATCCGGAACGGTCAACGGGAAGCCGAGGTTGTCGTGGATCAGCTCCAGCAGCAACGCGCGCCCAGCCGGATCGACGGCCAAGCCGGCGCCGGCGAGGACGTTGACGATCGCTTCCCGGACCGTGACCGTGATGCCCGGCCGGTAGCGGAACTCGCGTCCGGGCCCGTAAACCCGTTCACCGGCCGACACGTGACGAACCACCTCCCCCGGCGTGCGCGTGGCTCGGGAACGTGAGTTTACCGACCGGATCCGGGGGAAAAAGGGGCAAAAGCTGGACAAGCACTACTGCGCTTGCTGTTCCGGCCAATCGCCGATGATCGCGGCCAGAGCGGTGACCTGCGGGGATTCCGGCTCGATGGTCCGGACCGCGTCGAGCAGGTCGACCAAGCCGCGGTCGAAGCGCTGGCAGGTGCGGGCGAGCGCGATGACATGCAGGCGGTCCTCGGCGTGGTACGGCACGACGTCGGCGATCTCCCGACGGGGGAACAGTTCCAGCAGCAGCCGCCGGCTTTCGGGCTTGCGCACGCAGGGCACCGCGAGCAGCGCGTCGATCAGCGCCGGGAACGTTCCCCGCGCTGGCACCTTCGGTGCGGCGGCCACCACGCCGTTCACTCGGCCGAACACGCGCAGCCACGCCCAGGCGGGGTGTTCCCCCGCCTTGACCTTCACCGGGATCCGCCGGAACGCGTCCGGATCGGCGGCCGCGTCCTGGACGACGACGTCTTCGTACAGCAGTTCCGACGTGATCAGCACCAGGTCGGCCTGCGCCTCCCGCTGCGCGGCTTTCGCTTCCGGGGCGTCGAGGATGCGGAAGGTGAAGCTCGCCGCCTTGCTGACGCGGCCGTGGCTGCCCTCCGCCACCTCGCCCGCGTGGATGGCCAGGCGGAGGCGGATCTGGGCTTCCTCCGCGTGGACGTGGTTGTAGCGGCGGAGCTCGTCGCGCATGCGGGCCGGGAACTGGGCGACCAGGTCCGCCTTCGCGATGTCCGGGGGCAGCAGGAACATCGCGCCGTCGCCGGTGTTCTCCACGTAGCAGGAGTCCCACGGAATGCCCGTTTCGGCGAACGTCGTGCGCAGGACCTGCCAGAGGCCGTCGTGCACTTCGCGCAGGTGGGCCAGGGTGCGGCTCGGGTTGTTGTACCCCGCGACGTCCACGGCCATGATCGTCCGGTGCAGCGCGGCCGCATAGGAATGCACGACCCACCTCCCCACGTCCCTCGCTCATTGTCCCAGACACATGCACGCTCGGCCATGTTCGCGCAGGGCGTTACCCCGAAACGCGACGCTCGCGGGGTCCCGACGTCCATAATTCGGCGTGCCCACGAGACGCCTGCACCTGGTGAGCGCGGATGAGGACCACCGCGTCTCGACCATCGAGCTCTTCTTCGACCTGGTCTTCGTCTACGCCATCACGCAGACCACCCAGCTGATGGCCGACCACCTGAGCCCGGTGGGGGTCGGGCAGGGGCTGGCCATGCTGGCGGTCCTGTGGTGGTGCTGGTGCAGCTACGCCTGGCTCGGGAACACCATCCACGTCGACCACGGGATCGCGCGGCTCGCGATGTTCGGGGCGATGGCCGTGATGTTCCTTGTCTCCTTGACCATCCCCGAGGCCTTCACCGACCGCCCCGGCGGGTTGTACGCGCCCGTGCTGTTCGTCGTCTGCTACGCGCTCGTGCGGCTGCTGCACCTCGTCGCCTACCTGGGCGCGGCGCAGCACGACCCCGGGCTGCGCAAGGTCCTGCTGAAGATGTTCGTCGGCTTGCTGCCCTCAGTCGGGCTGCTCGCCGTCGGCACGGCGTTGAACGGGCCGTGGCAGTTGGGGCTGTGGGTCGCCGCGCTGCTGGCCGACTACCTGAACGTCTACCTCGCCGGGCCCGAGGGGTGGCGGCTGAACGCGCCCGCGCACTTCGCCGAGCGGTTCGGACTGATCGTGATCATCGCGCTCGGGGAGTCGATCGTCGCGATCGGCATCGGGATCGGGTCGCTGCCGATGTCGTGGCTCGTCGCCGGCGGGGCCGTGTGCGGGCTGGCGCTCGCGGCGGGGATGTGGTGGACCTACTTCGACGTCGTCGCGCGCGTGTCCGAGCACCGGCTCACCCAGGCCACCGGTACCGAGCGCACGAAGCTCGCCACCGACTCCTACACGTTCCTGCACCTGCCGCTGATCGCCGGGATCGTGCTCGTCGCGCTCGGTCTGAAGAAAGCCTTCCTCTACCTCGCCGACACCGAGCAGCACTCGCCCGGCGAAGCGCTGCACGGGGTGCCGATCTGGACGCTGACCGGCGGGCTCGGGCTCTACCTGATCGCGCTGAGCGCGCTGCGCAAGCGCAACCTGGGCAGCTGGAACCACCAGCGGCTGGTCGTCGGCGTGCTGCTGGTCGCGGCGACGCCGCTGCTGGAGCACGTCCCCGCCGCGGTGCTGCTGCTGATCGTCGCCGGGGTCGTGCTCGGGCTCATCGCCTTCGAGCGCCTGCGGTTCGCCGAGTGGCGCAAGCAGGTGCACGCCGCGCACTCACAGTAGCTCCGGGCCGACGACGGACAGCAGCCGCAGCTTCTCGGCGTCCTCGGTGCCGGGCGTGGCGGTGAACACCAGCAGCAGCTGCGCGAGGTCGTCGGTGAAGAGCAGCTGGCAGTCGAGCGCGATCTCGCCGAGGCCCGGGTGCACGAGCGTCTTACGGCGTTCGAACGGCACCGCGACTTCGTGCGCGTCCCAGAGCCGCGCGAAGTCCTCGCTCTTCGCCGCGAGCAGGCGCGCCAGGTCGGCGGCCCGGGTGTCGCTCGCGCTGGCGGCGCGCAGGCTCGCGACCAGGAACCGGCCGTGGCGCGCCCGGTCCGGCGGCGGGTAGAGCAGCTGCTCCGCCGGGTCGGTGAACCATCGATAACTCGCGCTGCGCGCCGGTCCGGTGTGGCCGGTCTCGTCGCCGAGCAGCGCCCGGGCCGGCGGGTTCTGCACGAGCGTTTCGCCGAGGTGCGACATCACCTGCGCGGGCGTGTCGTGCAGCCGGTCCAGCACGCGCATCAGCGCCGGGCTGACGTGGCCGGCGCGCGACACGCGGCTCGGCGCGGTGTGCCCGGCCAGTCGGAACAGGTGGTCGCGCTCGTCGAGCGTCAGGCGCAGGCCGCGGGCGATCGCGGCGAGCATCTGCTCCGACGCGCGCGGCCCGCGCTGCTGCTCCAGCCGCGTGTAGTAGTCGGTGGACATCCCCGAGAGCGTCGCGACCTCCTCGCGGCGCAGCCCGGCGGTGCGACGGCGCTGCCCGGGCGGCAGCCCGACGTCGTCCGGGCGCAGGGCCTCCCGGCGGCGGCGCAGGAAGTCGGCGAGCTCGGCGCGGTTCACCCGGCCGATTATCGACGGTCCGGGCACGCGTACCCAGGGATCGCCGATCCCCCGATCGGCGCGCTCTGCCGCGCCCCCGCCGGCACAACGACGCTCGACGCCATGACCACTTATCTGATCACGGGCGCCGGCGGCGGCCTCGGCGCCCTCGCCGCCCGCGAACTCGCCGCCCGGGGCAACCGCGTCGTCCTCGCCGTCCGCGACCCCGCCCGCGTCACGCCGCCGCCGGGTGACACCGAAGTCCGGCGTCTCGACCTCGCCGAGCTGGCGTCGGTGCGGGAGTTCGCCGCCGGCTGGTCCGACGAACTCGACGTCCTGATCAACAACGCGGGCGTGATGGCCGTGCCGTACGCGAAGACCGCGGACGGCTTCGAGACGCACCTGGCCGTCAACCACTTCGGCCCGTTCCTGCTGACGAACCTGCTCCTGCCGCACCTCACCGGCCGGGTCGTCACCGTCTCGTCCGGGCTGGCGCGGACGGGACGGCTCCGTCTCGACGACCTGAACTGGGAGCACCGCCACTACTCCGCGCTCGGCGCCTACAACCAGTCGAAGCTGGCGAACCTGCTGTTCACCCAGGAACTGCAGCGGCGGCTGACCGAGTCCGGGAGCACCGTCCTGGCCGTCGCCGCCCACCCCGGCGTCGCGCGCACCGGGATCGACCGGCACTTCGGCGGCGTCCAGGCCGTCGCGCTGAAGGCCCTCTACCCGCTGATCACCCAGAAGAAGCCCGAGTATGGAGCGCTGCCGATCCTCTTCGCCGCGACCGAGGACGTTCCCGGCAACGCCTACGTCGGGCCGGGCGGCCGCAACGGCGAGCGGCCCCGGCTGGAACGGCGTAAGGCGCACGCCGGCGCGCGAGAGCTGTGGGAGCTCTCAACCCGCCTTACGTCGTAAGGTCAGCCCCCGCACTGGCGCGGCGCGGCATCCCGGGTTAACCTACTGGCGAGTAGGTAACGGGATGGAGGGCCACATGGCTGCGCCAAGGAAACGGGACGCGATGGGCTGGGGCCTGTCCGCGCTGACCCGGCTGGCCGGGAGCAAGGTCGTCGACCGCGCGGGGCTGCGCAAGCCCCTCGAGGACCTGGTCACCGCGGGGACTCGCAACGGCTTCCGCGTCGCCGGCGCGGCGACCCGGTCATTCAAGTCGGTGCAGAAGCTGGGCAAGCCCGCCCGGCTCGCGCCGTCCGCCGACACGGGGCTGTTCGACCTCACGCCGAGCGAGGACCAGCAGCTCATCGTCGAGACGGTGACGGAGTTCGCCGCCGAGCAGCTGCGGCCGGCCGCCGCGGACGCCGACGCCAAGCTCGAAGCGCCGGAGGGCCTGCTGAGCCGGGCCGCCGAGCTGGGCATCAGCCTGGTCGGCATCCCCGAGGAGCTCGGCGGCGTCGGCACCGAACGCTCGGTGGTGACCAACGCGCTCGTCGCGGAGGCGCTCGCGCACGGCGACCTCGGCCTGGCCGTGGCCGTGCTCGCGCCGTCCGCGGTCAGCACCGCGCTGGTCAGCTGGGGTGACGAGCAGCAGCAGGCCGACTACCTGCCCGCGTTCGTCGGCGAGAACGTCCCTGCTGCGGCGCTGGCGCTGCAGGAGCAGAAAGCGCTCTACGACCCGTTCAAGCCCGCGACGAAGGCGCGTCGCACGCCGAAGGGCTACCAGCTCGACGGCGTGAAGTCGCTGGTCCCGCGCGCGGCGCAGGCGGAGCTGTTCATCGTGTCGGCCGACCTCGAAGGCCGCGGCCCGGCGCTGTTCCTGGTCGAGTCGTCGAACGCCGGCGTGACCATCGAGGCCGAGCCGGCGATGGGCCTGCGCGGCGCCGCGACCGGCAAGCTGCACCTGGAGAAGGTGTCGCTGCCCGCGGGCGCGCTGCTCGGCGGCGGCAAGCTCGACGTCTTCACCGACCTCGTCCGGCTTTCGCGGCTGGGCTGGGCGGCGCTGGCCGCCGGCACCGCGAAGGCCGTCCTCGACTACGTCGTGCCCTACGTCAACGAGCGGGTGGCGTTCGGCGAGCCGATCAGCCACCGGCAGGCGGTGGCGTTCTCGGTCGCCGACATCGCGATCGAGCTGGAGGGCCTGCGCCTGGTGACGCTGCGCGCCGCCGCGCGGGCCGAGCAGGGCAAGTCCTACGCCCGCGAGGTCGCGCTGGCGCGGAAGCTGGCGGTGGACAAGGGCATGCAGATCGGCAACGCGGGTGTGCAGCTGCTCGGCGGGCACGGCTTCGTCAAGGAGCACCCGGTCGAGCGCTGGTACCGCGACCTGCGTGCCATCGGCGTCATGGAAGGCGCCGTCCTTCTCTAAGCTTCGCGAAAGGCGTTAACGATGATTAACTTGGAAGCTCCCAAGAAGGCCGGCGCCCTGATCAACCAGGCGTACCAGGCCGCGGCCGAGGTGTTCCGGCCGATCTCGCGCAAGTACGACCGCGCGGAGCACACCTACCCGGCCGAGCTGGACATGTTCGCGGCGCTGCTCGACGGCCTCAACTCCTCCGGCGAGGGCGGCGCGGGCGCGGCGGGCGTCCGCCGTTCCGGCTCCGACAAGGAGGAGAAGGGCAACCGCAACGGCGCCAACCTGAACGTCGTCCTCGGCACGATCGAGATGTGCTGGGGCGACGTCGGCCTGCTGCTGTCGATGCCCCGCCAGGGCCTCGGCAACGCGGCGATCGGCTCGGTCGCGACGGACGAGCAGCTGGAGCGCTTCTCCGGCATGTGGGCGGCGATGGCGATCACCGAGCCGGCGTTCGGTTCGGACTCCGCGGCGGTCAGCACGACGGCCCGCCTCGACGGCGACCACTACGTGCTCAACGGCGAGAAGATCTTCGTGACGTCGGGCGAGCGCGCGGACGCGGTGGTCGTCTGGGCGACGCTGGACAAGTCCAAGGGCCGCGCGGCGATCAAGTCGTTCGTGGTGGAGAAGGGCACGCCGGGCTTCGAGGTGGTGCGCGTCGAGCACAAGCTCGGCATCCGCGCTTCCGACACCGCGGTGCTGCGCTTCGAGAACTGCCGCGTCCCGGCGGAAAACCTGCTGGGCAGCCCGGAAATCGACACGGCCAAGGGCTTCGCGGGCGTCATGCAGACGTTCGACAACACGCGCCCCCTGGTCGCGGCGATGGCGATCGGGGTGGCGCGGGCGGCACTGGACGAGACCCGCGAGATCCTGACCAAGGCCGGCGTTGCGATCGACTACGACCGGCCCGCGAACACCCAGCACGCCGCGGCGGCGGAATTCCTCCGCCTGGAAGCGGATTACGAGTCGGCGTACCTGCTGACGCTGGAATCCGCGTGGATGGCGGACAACCGGAAACCGAATTCGCTGCAGGCTTCGATGGCGAAGGCGAAGGCCGGGCGTTCGGTGGTGGAGATCGCGCTGAAGTGCGTCGAGCTGACCGGCGCGTACGGCGAAGAGTCTTTGCTCGAAAAGTGGGCCCGGGACGCCAAGATCCTCGACATTTTCGAGGGGACACAGCAGATTCAGCAGCTCATTGTCGCGAGGCGGATCCTCGGCAAGTCCAGCGCCGAACTGAAGTAGGTCACCGGCGGTCGGTCTCCGGTACCCTCGGGTGCCGGAGGCCGATCGTGACCGAACACATCGAGACCACGCTCCTCGCCGGCGCCGTCGTGCACAGGCCCGGCGATGAAACGCCCATCAAGTCACCCGAGGAATGGGACGCCGAAGGCTGGGACGCCGATCGGCAGGGCCCGAAGAACGTCGACGAAGCCCGTGCCTCGCTCGCCGGGCGGATCGCGGATCCCCACGCGCCCGACACCGAAGCCGAAGCCGGTGCCTACGACGACGTCGCGGAGGGCTGAGCGGTGTACGTTCCCTGGCTCGTCGACGCCGCTCGCAGCACCGGTTATCCCGTGGTCGAGGTGCCCGGCTGGCAGACCCGCGGGCACGGCGGCATGCGCGTCGTCGAAGGCGTCGTCGGGCACCACACCGCCACCGCCGATTCCGCGCCCGGGGACTACCCCTCGCTCGACATCGTCACCAACGGGCGTGCCGATCTCGCCGGGCCGTTGTGCAACCTCGGGCTCGGGCGCGGCGGGACCGTCTACGTCGTCGCCGCCGGGTGCGCTTACCACGCCGGTGCGTCGCGCTGGCTCGACTTCCTCGACATCAACGACGAATTCCTCGGTATCGAAGCGGAGTCCGCCGGTGCCGGTGGCTGGACGGACGCGCAGCGGGACGCCTACCCGAAGCTCGTCGCCGCGCTGCTGCGGTACATGTCGCGCGGGGTCGAGCGGTACGCCGGGCACAAGGACGTCTGCCTGCCCGCCGGCCGCAAGATCGACCCGGTCGGCATCGACACCGGGTGGCTGCGCGAGCGCGCCGCCAACCCGGCCGGCGCCGGAACATCCGGCGCGGAAGTCGAAATCCTCGAACGCATCACCGTCACCCCGCCCGACGACGGCGAGCACACCGTTCGCGTCTTCCTGTCCGGCAGCGCGGGCGCGGCGATCGTCGTCCGGCCGCGGCTGGCGGGCGACGGTTCCGCGAAACCCCTGTGGGTGCCCGACATCTTCGCGTGGGGCTCCGACCGGACCGGCATCGGCTACAACCCGCGCCAGCTGCCGGGCTACGACCCGAAGCTGACGACGCACCGGCGCTACGGCGTGCCCGGCGCGGTGTGGGCGGACGTCCGGTACAGCGCGGCCGAGCCGTTCGAGATCGACCTAGTCGGCTGACGCCTGGTCGTCGAGGAATTCGTCCAGGTAGCGCCACGTCGTGCCGCGCGCCTTGCGGCCGGTCAAGACCCCGAGGTGGCCGCCCGGCGCGGTCTTGAAGCGGACCTCCGGGGCGCCGTCCAGCAGCTCCACCACCCGCTCCACCGACGGGCGCGGCGCGATCGTGTCGTTCTCGCCCGCCACCACCAGCGTCGGCACGCGCACCGACGACAGCGAGATGATGCGCCCGTTGAGGTCGACCTTGCCCTCGGCCAGGTCGTTCGTGCGGAACAGCCGGTGGTACAGCTGCCCGAACGTGCGCCCGGGGTAGGCGTACATGTTGCTCATGAAGTGGTCGACCGCCTCGATCTGCGCGAGGTAGTCGCGGTCGTCGAGGTTCTTCAGGATCGCGATCGGCTTAGTGATCTCCTTGCTGATGCCCGTCGCGCGGAACACGCGGCTGACCAAATAGGACGGTGCGCCGCCGAACGCGCGGTAGATCGGGGTCAGCAGGTGGCCGTTCGTCAGGTCGACCAGCGGGCGGAACGGCGCCACGATCGGGATCGCCGTGAAGTCGACCGGGGAGCCGATCGCCGTGATCGACGCGATCGGGAGGTCCGGCTGGTCGGCGTTCACCAGCAGCGAGAAGATACCGCCGAGCGACCACGACACCAGGTGGACGTCCTGGCCACCCGCATCCTGGCTCACCTTGCGGATCGCGCGCGGCAGCACCTCGTCGATCCAGTGCTCGATGCCCAGGCGCCGGTCCGAAAACGCCACCATGCCGTAGTCGACGAGGTAGGCGTTGCGGCCGCCCTCGACCAGGTGCTCGATCAGGCTGCAGCCGCGGCGCAGGTCGAAGCAGATCGCCGGCGCGGCCAGCGGGGGCACCAGCAGGACCGGCGGCCCGGACACCGGACGGCTGCTGTGCGTCATCCGGTACAGCGAACGGTTGGGGCCCTGGTCGACCAGCACCCGCGGCATCGGGCGCAGGTCGGCGACACCGCCGTGCAGCACCTTGCCGACCACGTTCGACGCGGCGGCGGCCAGCCGTGCGGGCGGTGAAACCATTTCCTCGAGCCTCCTGCGACGTCCCGGGCACTTCCGGTCAATCTTGCCCGGTCAGGCCGGTGGACTCAACACCGCCCACGTCCAAATCGGACAGTCGCTAGGCCGTCCGAGTTACTCCTGGGACGCTCCGGGGGCACTCTCGGCGGCGCGCGCCTCGTACTCCGCGCGAGCCGGGGAATGGGCCGCTGAAGCCAAAAGCTGGTCCGCTTTCAACGCACGGGCGATCGCTTCGCCGGCTCGCCGCGGGAGCAGCCGGGTGAGCTTCCCCATAGTTCCCACGGACCGGGGCACGAAGACCTCGAAACGAGGCTTGCGCAGCGTGGATACGATGGCGTCGGCCACATCTTCCGGCCGCGAGGACTTGAACAGCTTCGCTTCGCCGAGGCCGCTCGCGAGTTCCGTCCGCACGATCGCGGGCATCACGCACGAGACGTGCACGCCGGACCCGTGCAGTTCCAGGTGCACCGCCTCGGACAACCCGACGACGGCGTGCTTCGTCGCGCAGTACGTCGCCGCGCCCGGGAAACCCGCCTTGCCCGCGAAGGAAGCGACGTTGACGATGTGCCCGGACCGACGCGGGCGCATCCGCTTCATCGCTTCGCGCGTGCCGTGGATGACCGCGTGCAGGTTGATCTCGAGCTGCCGCCGGGTCGTCGCGTCGCTTTCGGTCTCGAGTTCGCCGAGCGGCATGATCCCGGCGTTGTTGATCAGCACGTCGATGCGGCCGTGGCGGCGCTCGACCTCGTCGAGGAACTCGGTGAAGCCGGCGATGTCGGTGACGTCCAGCGGGAGCGCCTCGGCGTCGAGCTCGCCGGCGGTCTTTTCGGCCCTGACCTGGTCGAGGTCTCCGATCACCACCTTCGCGCCCAGGCGGGACAGCGCCGACGCGGTCGCCGCGCCGATCCCCTGCCCGCCGCCGGTGATGACGACGACCTTGCCCGCGAGCTCCTCGGCCATGGCGACTCCTTCGTCTGTTGGCACGGCGTCAACAGTGTCACCCCTGGCCCGCGATCGCGCTACCCCACGCGTTGCTCGAGAACCTGCCCGACCCACTCCTCGACGTGGAACCGCTCGGTCGGCTTGAAGCCCTGACTCTCGTAATAACGTTGTAAGGCGCCGTCGCCGCCGGCCCAGCAGTCGACGCGCACGAGGTCGATGCCGCGCCGCCGCGCCTCGTCGAGCGCGTACTCGATGAGCCGTCCGCCGACGCGCCGCCCGGTGAACCGCCGGGACGCGATCAGCAGCCGGACGTACAGTTCACGCTCGTTAACCGCGGGCACGTGCGGGTCGCGCTCCTCGGAGACGATCAGCGCACCGGCCGGTTCGCCGTCGACCACCGCGATGCGCAGCCCGGGGTCGGCGGCCATGCCCTTGACGCGTTGGACGCGCTTCGGGACGCGGCTCCACGGCTCGGTTCCCCACTGCTTCGAGCTGCCTCGCGCGACCAGCCATTCGACGGCTTCGTCGAAGAAACCCAGCAGGATGTCGACGTCCCCGGAATCGCCCGATCGGATGACGGTGTTGTCCATGCCCCTGTTTACCGCACACCGGGTACGCGCGGGCCGACTTCGCCGATCCACACCGCGTTAAGCCGGCGGCTCGCTTCGTGTCATCCGAGCTTCAAAGAGCGCTGATTGACTTCGTCCGTTCCCCACCTCTCTCGCGCGACGAGGACCAATTGACTCAGTCAGTGCCCCCGGGCGATCCGTTGGCCGCGTTCACCGTCGAACTCGAAGAAATCCGGGCAAAAGCCGCGACAGCACAGGAAACGCTGCGGTCCGCCACCGCCAGCGTGCAGTCGCCGGACGGGGCGGTCTCGGTGACCGTCGGCCCCAGCGGCGTGCTGCAGGACCTCCGGTTCGGCCCCCGCGCGTACGAACGGCCGCCGCAAGCCTTGTCCGGCTTGGTGCTGCAGCTGATCGGCAAGGCGCAGCAGAAGGTTTCGGCCCAGGTCGCCAGTGCGTTCGAGGGCATGGTCGGCGAAAGCTCGGCCGCCCGCGAACTGCTGGACGAGTTCCTGCCCGCCCCCGAGCCGGACGAGGGACCGCCCCCGGGCAAGAGCGACGTGTTCATGCCCGAGCAGGAGGCCGACGACCGCCCGCCGCGGCCGCCGCACCGCCCGCCACCGCCGGCGCCGCCTCAGCAAGGTCCGCCACGCCGTCGTCCCCGGCCCGCGCCGGACGAGGACGACGGCGAAAGCAACCCCTGGTAGTACGGAGGAGAACCGGTGGTTACCGGAGAAGGTTTCTCGGTCGACCCGGCCGAGCTGCAGAAGTTCAGCCAGTTCCTGTCGGGCACCACGCAGCCGGCGGTGCAGGAGGCCGCGAACCGGATGCAGGCCGCGAACGGGTTCGACAACGCCGCGTTCGGCATCCTGCTCGCCCAGGTCCTCGCCGTGCCTTCGCGGATCACGATGGCGGCGATCACCGGCGAGATCAACAACCTCGTCGGCGACATCGGCAAGTCCGCGGCCGACGTGAAGAAGGCCGCCGAGACGTACGCGACCCACGACACCAACACGGCGCAGGGTTTGAGCACCTTCGAAACGGAGCTGGGCAAGTGACCGTCCCCATCACGTCCGCGAACTCCACCACGGGCGCGGGCGTCTTCGACAGCTGGAAGCAGGTCGGCGACTCGATCGGCAAGGTCCAGACCGAGCACGGCGGTGACCTCGCGGCCGTCAGCGTCGAGCTGGGCATCAACGTCATCAGCGCCGTGCTCGACACCGTCGCGTTCGCCATGGACCCGCTGGCGAAGCTGATCGCGGCCGGGCTGGGCTGGCTGATCGAGCACGTCTCGTTCCTGAAGTGGCCGCTCGACCAGGTGGCGGGCAACCCGTCCGAAGTCACGAAGGTCGCCAACGAGCTGCACAAGATCGGCGAGTCGCTGCGCAACACCGGCACCGAGCTCGACGAGACCCTCAAGTCGACGATCACCCAGTGGCAGGGCAAGGGGTACGACAGCTTCCTCAAGTCGATCAACGACCGGAAGGGCTGGATCGACGCCAACGCCAAGGCGGCCGACGTCGCCGGCTACATGGTCGAGACCACCGGGGCGCTGATCGGCGCGGTCCGCTCGCTGCTGCGCGACATCATCACCACGATCCTCGGCGACATCATCTCCACGATGCTGATCGCGCTCGCGCTCGCCATCCCGACCTTCGGCGCGTCGATCGCCGTCGGCGTGACCAAGTGCGTCGCGACCGTCTCGGTGCAGGTCGCGGCGATGATGGCGAAGCTCGCCAAGGTCGTCGCCTACGCCGGCCGCACGCTGGCCCGGCTCACCGGGCTCTCGAAGCTGGTCAAGGGGAAGCCGGGCTCCTCCTCGAGCGCGGGGCACGAGATGACGCCGATGCCGCCGCCGGGCACGGCGATCACGCACGACCGCCCGGGTGGCGGCGCCACGCCCAGCACCCGGCCGCCGGGCGACGGCACGACCCCCAACTTCTCCCGGCCGCTACCACCGCCGGGCACGGCGATCACGCACGACGGCCCGGGCGGTGGGGCCACACCGAGCACGCGGCCCCCGGGCGACGGCACCACGCCCAACTTCTCGAGGCCGCTGCCGAAGCCACCGGAGCCGCCGAAGCCGACGCCGCCGAAGTCGCACCTGAGCGACCACGACATCTCGACCATCAAGAAGCACGAGGACTGGCTGAAGACCAAGTTCGGCGACAGCTACAAGAAGATGAAGTTCGTCGACGACTGGCTGAAGGCCAAGCACCCGGACTACTACCCGATGCTGAAGGCCCTCTCCGACGCCAAGAGCTCGAAGAACTTCGTGGGCTGGGCCGGCAAGGACATCGTTCAGGTCGACCGCGGCCTCACCGACATCCAGATGCAGGCGGAAGCCGCGTGGGCCGAGGAAGACAAGAAGGAGCAACAGCAGCAGCCACAGCAGTAGCGGTCACCAGCAGGTACCGGGGTACTCGAGGCCGGCCCGGTACCGCTGTTCGAACGCTTTGACGGAGGCGCAGTAGCCGTCGAGCACGCGGGGTTCGACGACGGCCGCGGCAGCTTGCACCGGCGTCCACACACCGGGCGCGACCTGGACGGCTTCGGCGGCGCCGTCGGCCCGGTACTTGTCCCGCAGCCGCGGCGGGAGCGACGCCACGGCCACGACCTTCGGGTAGCCGGCCGGGAAAGCCGTCGGCGTGGGGCTGGGTGAGGGCAGGGTGACCGTGGTGACCGGCGGCGACGGCTCGTCGAACTCCGAGCCGTCGTCGACCGGCGCGGCGGGCGAGCACCCCGCCGCAAGGCACAGAACCGCCACGATCACCGCGAACCGTTTCACCGGACCCCCTCGCTCCCGTGGGGGACTTCGCCGGCGACGACCCGCGCGTTACGTCAGGCGACGCCGAGGTGCCGGGAGATCAGCATCTTCTGCACCTCGCTCGTCCCCTCACCGATCTCGAGGATCTTGGCGTCGCGGTAGAAGCGGCTGACCGGGAACTCGTTCATGAAGCCGTACCCGCCGAAGATCTGGGTCGCGTCGCGCGCGTTGTCCATCGCCGCGTTCGACGCGACCAGCTTCGCGATCGACGCCTCCTTCTTGAACGGCTCGCCGCGCAGCATCTTCGACGCCGCCTGGTAGTACGCCAGGCGCGCGGTGTGCGTGCGGACCTCCATGTCCGCGATCTTGAACTGGATCGCCTGGTACTCCCCGATCCGCCTGCCGAACGCGACCCGGTCCTTCACGTACTTCAGGCACTCGTCCACGCACCCCTGCGCCAGACCCACCGACAGCGCGGCGATCGCGACTCGGCCTTCGTCCAGGATGGACAGGAACTGCGCGTACCCGCGGCCACGGGTGCCGACCAGGTTCTCGACCGACACCCGGACGTCCGAAAAGGACAGTTCGTGCGTGTCGGAGCAGTTCCAGCCGACCTTCGAGTACTTCGGCGCCACTTCGAAGCCCGGCGTGCCCGACGGGACGATGATCGCCGAGATCTCCTTGCGGCCGTTCTCCATCACGTCCGTCACCGCCGTGACCGTCACCAGCCGCGTGATGTCCGTGCCGGAGTTCGTGATGAACGCCTTGCTGCCGTTGATGACCCACTCGTCACCGTCCAGGGTGGCGCGCGTGCGGGTCGCGCCCGCGTCCGAACCGCCACCCGGCTCGGTCAGGCCGAAGCCGCCCAACGCCGTGCCGGCGCAGAGATCGGGGAGCCACTTCTCCTTCTGCTCCTGCGTCCCGAACCGGAAGATCGGCATCGCGCCCAGCGAAACCCCGGCCTCCAGGGTGATCGCCACCGACGAATCGACCCGGGCCAGCTCCTCCAAGGCCAGGCACAGCGCGAAGTAGTCCCCGCCCATCCCGCCGAACTCCTCCGGGAACGGCAGGCCGAACAGGCCCATCTCGGCCATCTTCGCGACGATCGCGTACGGAAACTCTTCCTTCTCGTACAGCTCGCCGATCACCGGCGCGACTTCGGCGTGCGCGAAGTCCTCGACGGTCTTGCGGAGGGCCTCGTACTCCTCGTCCAGGCGGAAGTCGATCACTGCTGCTCCTCTTGGGGCGTCACTACGGCAAGGGTTTCGTCCAGCGCGACCTGCTGGCCGGCCCGGACGGGGAGTTCGCTGACCACGCCGTCGACCGGCGCGGTGACCGTGTGCTCCATCTTCATCGCTTCGACGACCAGCAGCGGCGTCCCGGCCTTCACGACGTCGCCGGCGGCGACCTTCACGACGAGCACCGTGCCCGGCATCGGGCTGGTGACCGGCCCGGCCCCGGCGGCCTCGCCGCGGGACGAGAGCACGAACTCCTGCTCCCCGAAGGGAAAGCTCAGGCCGTCGCGGGCCAGCCAGACCGTCCGGTCCGGACCGCAGGCCTGGCGGTAGCGGTGGAAGCCGCCGTCGTGCCGGATCTCCAGGACGTCGCCGTCGCGCCGGGCCGAGACCTCGACCGGCTCGGCGTCGTCGACGAACACCGTCGCCGCGGCCGGCGTGCCCTGCACCCGGACCACCGCGCGGGCGGCACCGGACTTCAGCCGGAACGTCACCCCGCCGGAGCCGCCCATCCGCCAGCCGTCCGGCACGTCCCACGGGTCCACGACCGGGCCCGACGGCTGCAGTTCCAGGAACCGGTCCATGGCGGCCGCGACGAAGAACTCCGCGGGCACGTCCGAAGAGACCAAAGTGGACAGCCGACGGTCGACCAGCTCGGTGTCGAGCTTGCCGGCGCGGACGTCGGCGTCCGCCAGCAGTCCGCGCAGGAACGCCGTGTTCGTGCCGACGCCCAGCAGTGCCGTGTCCGCCAGCGCCAGGTCGAGCCGGTGCAGCGCCGCCGCGCGGTCCGGGCCCCACGCGATGACCTTGGCCAGCATCGGGTCGTAGTTCGAGCCGATCACCGCGCCGCGCGTCATCCACGAGTCGACGCGGACGCCGTCGCCGGACGGCTCGTGCACCGCCAGCACCGTGCCGCCGGTCGGGATGAACCCGCGCGCCGGGTCCTCGGCGTACACCCGCGCTTCGACGGCGTGTCCGTTGAGGACGACGTCTTCCTGCTTGACGGTCAGGTGTTCCCCGGCCGCGACCCGGACCTGCCACTCGACCAGGTCGAGGCCGGTGACCAGCTCGGTGACCGGGTGCTCCACCTGCAGCCGGGTGTTCATCTCCATGAAGAAGAACTCGTCCGGGTTGTGCGCCGACATGATGAACTCGACCGTGCCCGCGCCGACGTACCCGACCGACCGCGCGGCCTCGGCGGCCGCGGAGCCCATCTTTTCGCGCGTCGCGGGATCCAGCAGCACCGACGGCGCTTCCTCGATGATCTTCTGATGCCGCCGCTGCAGGCTGCACTCGCGCTCGCCGAGGTGGATGACGTTGCCGTGCCGGTCGGCCATCACCTGGATCTCGATGTGCCGCGGCGTGGTGACGAACCGCTCCATCAACAGGGTGTCGTCGCCGAAGGAACCCTTGGCCTCGCGCCGCGCCGACTCGATGGCGGCGTCCAGTTCGGACTCTTCGTGCACCAGCCGCATGCCCTTGCCCCCGCCCCCGGCGGACGGCTTGAGCAGCAGCGGGTAGCCGACCTTCGCGGCGGCCTCCGCGAAGCCGCCTTCTGGGATGTCCACATCGGACGCGCCGGGCACGACCGGGACCCCGGCCTTCGACACCGTGGCCTTGGCGCGGATCTTGTCGCCCATGGCGTCGATCGCGGCGACCGGCGGGCCGATGAACACGAGACCGGCGGCCTCGCAGGCACGCGCGAACTCGGCGTTCTCCGCCAGGAAGCCGTACCCCGGGTGCACGGCCTGCGCCCCGGACGAAACGGCGGCGTCCACGATGGCGGGAATCGACAAGTAGCTCTTCGCCGCCTCGGCGGGCCCGATGCGGACCGCGGTGTGCGCCTCGCGGACGTGCCGGGCCTCGGCGTCCGCGTCGCTGTACACCGCGACCGCGCGGATGCCGAGCGCCCGCAGCGTGCGGATGACGCGGACCGCGATCTCGCCCCGGTTCGCGACCAGTACTGAGTCGAACATCATCACATCCGGAAGACGCCGTAGTTGACATCGGAAAGGGGTGCGTTGGCCGCGGCCGAGAGCGCGAGCCCGAGCACCGTGCGGGTGTCCGCCGGGTCGATGACGCCGTCGTCCCACAGCCGCGCGGTGGAGTAGTACGGGCTGCCCTGGGCTTCGTACTGCTCGCGGATCGGGTCCTTGAACGCTTCTTCGTCCTCGGCGGACCACTCGCCGCCGCGGGCCTCGATCGAGTCGCGGCGGACCGTCGAGAGCACCGACGCCGCCTGCTCGCCGCCCATCACCGAGATCCGCGCGTTCGGCCACATCCACAGGAACCGCGGCGAGTAGGCCCGGCCGCACATCGAGTAGTTGCCGGCGCCGAAGGAGCCGCCGATAACGACGGTTAACTTCGGCACGCGCGCGCAGGCCACCGCGGTGACCATCTTCGCGCCGTGCTTGGCGATGCCGCCGGCTTCGTACGCGCGCCCGACCATGAAGCCGGTGATGTTCTGCAGGAACAGCAGCGGGATCGAGCGCTTGTCGCACAGCTCGATGAAGTGCGCGCCCTTCATCGCGGACTCGGCGAACAGCACGCCGTTGTTCGCGATGATCCCCACCGGGTGGCCGTGGATCCGGGCGAAGCCGGTGACCAGCGTCGACCCGTACTCCTTCTTGAACTCGCCGAAGCGGCTCCCGTCGACGATGCGCGCGATCACCTCCCTTACGTCGTAAGGGGTGCGCGGGTCGGTCGGGACGACGCCGTACAGCTCCGCGGGGTCGACCGCCGGAGCTTCGGTCGGCAGCACGTCCCACGGGCGCGGCGTGCGCGGGCCGAGCGTCGAGACGATCTGCCGGACGATCCGCAGCGCGTGCGCGTCGTCGTCGGCCAGGTGGTCGGTGACGCCGGACTGGCGCGCGTGGACGTCGCCACCGCCGAGCTCCTCGGCCGTGACGACCTCGCCGGTCGCGGCCTTCACCAGCGGCGGGCCGCCGAGGAAGATCGTGCCCTGGTTCCGGACGATCACGGCCTCGTCGCTCATCGCCGGGACGTACGCGCCGCCGGCCGTGCAGGAGCCGAGCACCGCGGCGATCTGCGGGATGCCGCGCGCGGACATCGTCGCCTGGTTGTAGAAGATCCGGCCGAAGTGCTCACGATCCGGGAAGACCTCGTCCTGCCGCGGCAGGAACGCGCCGCCGGAGTCCACCAGGTAGACGCACGGCAGGTTGTTGTGGAGGGCGACCTCCTGGGCGCGCAGGTGCTTCTTGACCGTCATCGGGTAGTACGTGCCGCCCTTGACGGTGGCGTCGTTGGCGACGACCACGCACTCGCGCCCCGAGACGCGCCCGACCCCGGTGATGATCCCGGCGGACGGCGCTTCGTCGTCGTAGAGCCCGGTCGCCGCCAGCGGCGACAGCTCGAGAAACGGCGATCCCGGGTCCAGCAGCGTGTCGACGCGGTCGCGCGGGAGCAGCTTGCCGCGCTCGACGTGCCGCGTGCGCGCCTTCTCCGGACCGCCCAGCCGGGCGCTCCCCAACCGTTTGCGGAGGTCCTCGACCAGCTCCGCGTGCGACGTCGCGTTGCGGGCGTAGGCCTCGCTGTCCGGGGCAGCAGACGTCCCCAGTGCCGGCGTGTCCATGGGCTCCCTCGAAGTTAGCAGGCGTTAACCTCCGCCCCGATGTTAGCGACCGCTAACGTGGGTGTCCAGTCGCCGGAATGCCGTGAAGGCCACCTCCGGGAAGTTGTGCTTCCCGGAGGTGGCCTTCACGAACTCGCGCCGGAGATCAGCCGATCGCGGCACGCAGCGGCGTGTAGTAGCCGCCGGACTGCCCGGCCACGGTCGGGTGATAGGACTCGATCACCGGCCAGGTCAGGCTGTGCAGGTAGTCGTCGGCCGACGAGCAGATGTTGTGCCCGACGAACGACGGCCGGACGTCGACGAAGGTCGCGCCCGCCGAGGACGCCCGTGACTGGATGACCGACGCCAGGGTGTCGGCGCCCGAGTTGATCGCCGAGCGCTTGGTGTCGCTCAGCCCGACCCAGCAGGAGCCGGGCACGGTGTAGAAGCGCGGGTAGGACAGGACGACGAGCCTGGCGCCCGGCGCCTTGGCCTTGATCGCGTTGTAGGTGTTGGTCAGCAGCGGCGGCAGCGTGTTGTTGACGTACGTCTTCGCCGTGTTGACGCGGTTGGTGCAGTCGGAGTCACTGCCGAGGGTGCAGGTCTGGATCACGTCGCTGAAGCCGGCGTCGTTGCCGCCCACGGTGACGGTGACCAGGGTCGCGTTGGACGGGATGGAGTTCGCCTGGCTGATCACGTCGCCGGTCTTGGCGCCGGAGCAGGCCAGGAAGGTGAACGAGGTGCCGCTGTGGGCGTTGGCCCACAGCTGCGGGTACGCGTTCGAGCTGCGGTAACAGCTCCCGGAACTGCCGTAGCTGCCGGCTCCGACTCCCGAGGAGTAGGAGTCGCCGACCGCGGCGTACACGGTCCCGGCGGCTTGGGCCAGGCCCGTCACGCCGAGAGAAGCAAGGACAACGGCCCCCAGGGCCGTGCTCAACCGTAGAAGGGATCGCCGTAAGTTACGGGTGGGAACAGCCATGGGTCACTCCTTTGTGACAGGGCCAGCCCAAATAGGACAGCAGGTGGAAGCCCCACAAGGAACCCCTAGTTACCCGTAGGTAACCCACTCGGCCCACGTCGGAAGGATGGAACGGGTGTTAGCGGTCGCTAACTTCGCGCCGTAATATGGCCGGATGCCGGCCAACTCCACGCCGCTCGTGAACGGCGAGAAGGCGAACAGACGCGAACAGATCATGTCGGCGGCCGCCGAACTGTTCGCCCACCACGGCTTCCACGGCGTCGGCATCGACGACATCGGGGCCGCGGTCGGCATCTCCGGCCCGGCGCTCTACCGGCACTTCCGCAGCAAGGACGCGATCCTCGGCGAGATGCTGAACTCGATCAGCCGCTACCTGCTCGACGGCGGCACGAGGTGGGCGGCCCGGCCCGGCACGCCGGACGACATCCTGGCCGGGCTCGTCGCGTTCCACGTCGGTTTCGCGCTCGCGCACCCAGCGCTGATCACCGTGCAGGAGCGCAACCTCGCGAACCTCACCGACGCCGACCGCAAGCAGGTGCGCGCGCTGCAGCGCCAGTACGTCGAAGTGTGGGTCCGCGCGATCCGCGAAGCCATGCCGGAGCTGGGAGAACGGCAGGCGCGGTCGGCGGCACACGCCGTGTTCGGCCTGATCAACTCGACCCCGTACAACCGCCATCTCGGTGACGGCGAACTCGCCGAACTGCTCTCCCGGCTCGCGCTGGGTGCCCTTCGCGCGGTGGGATGACCGTCCCGGATCAAGGTATCCCCACAAGGGGCGCGGCTGGTGTTTGATGGGGCACGTGGAAGCGGACTGGAACGAGCAAAAGCTCGTCGAGAAGGCACAGCGCGCACTGACCGCGCTGAGCCTCGGCGACGACGCGGAAGCCCTCGTCGAGGTCGCGCCGACGGCCGCCGAGCCGCAGGCCCGCGCGGACGAGACCAAGGCGCTGATGCTGCTGCTGTTCGGCGAGTGCAGCACGATGGTCGCCACCCTCGGCGACGGCGGCAGCGCGCCCGTCAAGGTCCAGGTCTTCGACGAGGACGGCGAAGAGGTCTCGATCGACCAGGCCGACCCGCCGGTGCGGACCGCGGTCCGCACGCTGCTGGCGGAGGTCCACGGCAACACCGAGGCCGCGCAGGAGCAGGTCGAGATCGCCCTCGCCAACGCGGCGCCCGACGAGGTGGACAGCCTGGTGCTGCAGGCTCTGCGCTGGACGATCCGGCTGTCGGTCGAATGCCTGGACCGCGACCTGCCGGTGGCCCCCTGGATCTCGGAAGCCGTCTCCGACTAGGCGCGGAGGCCGTCGACGATCACGGCCACGATCCGGGGCGCCCGCTCGTCCCACTCGGCTCCCGGGATCCGGGAAAGCGCTCCGAGGAGCAGGATGACGTCGGCGGCGTCGACCCCGGCGCGGATCTCGCCCTCGGCCTTTCCCCGGTCCAGCAGCGTTTCGAGCGCTTCGTCGAGCCGGTGGTGCTGGCTCGAGTAGAGGTCCTGCCACGCCGGCACCTCGATCGCCGCCATCACACCACGCTTGACGCGCGCGTATTCGACCAGCCGCTCCAGCCAGCGGGCAAGCGCCTCGAGCGGGGAATGCTTCGCCAGCAGGGGCGCCACCGTGTCGACGAGCTGGGTCAGCTCGGCCCGGTAGACCTCCGCCAGCAGGTGCTCGCGCGTCGGGAAGTGCCGGTAGAGCGTGCCCTGTCCGACGCCCGCGGCCTTGGCGACCCGGTGCAGCTTCAGGTCGCCGGCCGCCCCGTTGGACTCGCTCAGTTCCGCCCGCGCGGCCTCGACGATCCGGTCGCGGTTGGCGACGGCGTCCGAACGGCGCTCACGACCGGCCACGGCACTCTCCTCGCATAAGTGGACAAGTGTCCGCTACAGTTAACCGGACAGTTGTCAGTTTAACGGAGGACCCCATGACGAACGGACTGGACAAGGTCGTCGCGATCACCGGCGCGAGCAGCGGGATCGGCGAAGCCACCGCGCGGGAACTCGCCGGCCGCGGGGCGGCGGTGGTGCTCGGCGCCCGGCGCACCGACCGGCTGGAAGCGCTCGCGCAGAAGATCCGCGCCGACGGCGGCCGCGCGGAGATGCTGGACGTCGACGTGACGCGGCGCGCCGACCTCGAGCGCCTCGTCGCGCGAGCCGTCGACCGCTTCGGGCGGCTCGACGTCCTGGTCGGCAACGCCGGCGTCGCCCGGATCGCCCCGGTGGGCGACCTCGACGTCGACGCCTGGGACGCGATGATCGACGTCAACCTCCGCGGCGTCTTGCACGGCATCGCCGCCGCGCTGCCGGTGTTCCGCGCACAGGGCCGCGGCCACTTCGTCACGACCGTCTCGACGTCGGGCCTGAAGATCGTGCCGACGCAGGCCGTCTACGCGGGGACCAAGAACGCCGTGCGCACGCTGCTGGAGGCGCTGCGCCAGGAGTCCACCGACGGCGTCCTGCGCACGACGTCGATCTCGCCGGGGTACGTGCGCACCGAACTCGTCGACTACGTCGAGGATCCCGCGCAGCGCGAGCAGGCCCAGCAGGCGATGGCGGCGCTCGGCATCAGCCCCGACGCCGTCGCGCGGGCGATCGCGTTCGCCATCGAGCAGCCCGACGACGTCGAGATCGGCGACCTCACCATCCGGCCCACCCGGCAAGGCTGAGTCACGGGCGCAGTGAGCGGACGATCGGCGCCAGGTACAGCTCGGCCAGCCGGCGGCGCTGGGCGTCGTCGTCCACCGGCAGGACCGTCTCCTGGGTCAGCACCAGGGACACCACGATCCGGATCAGCAGCTCGGCCATGCCGTCGATGTCCTCGGCGGGCAGGCTGAGCCGTCCGGCGGCGATCTCCGCGTGGAAGTGCGCCGCGATCCGCGCCCGGGCCGCCGCGAACAGGCCGCCCGCCTGGACCGTCAGGTGCGGCAGGATCAGCTCCGGCTCGGTGCGCAGCAGCCGGTTGAGCAGCCGGTGGCCGCGCAGGTACCCCAGGGAGAAGCTCAACCCCTCGATGAGCTTCTCCTCCGGGGTGGCCTGCGCTTCGACGACGGCGTCGACCTTCGTCAAGAACCGCTTCATCTCCCGCAGGATCAGCGCGCCCAGCAGCTGGTCCTTCTTCGGGAAGTACCGGTAGATCGTCACCCGCGACAGCCCGACGCGGCGCGCGACGTCGTCCACGGTGAACCGGCGCAGCCCGAAGTCCTCGGCCTGGGTGAGCGCCGCGCCCATGATCCGTTCGGAGGTCTCGTCGCCGGGCAGTTCGGCTTCGAGCGCGTGCTTCAGGAGGTCGCGCATGCCCTGACTTTACATCTTGACGGAGATTGTTTCATGCGTTCTAGTGTTACAAGACACAGGAGGCCAGCATGGGTGATCGCGAAGCCACCGCCGAACGGCTGCTCCGCTCGAGCGCCCGGCTTTCCTACGACCCGGACGTCGACGTCCACTGGGACGCGCCGCTCGACGAAGACCGGTTCTTCATCCCCGAAAAGCTCGTCTCGCTGTACGGCACGCCGGTGTGGGACACGCTGAGCCGCGAGCAGCGGATCGAGCTGTCGCGCCAGGAACTGGTGAACACCGTCAGCGTCGGGATCTGGTTCGAGCTGATCCTCATGCAGATGCTGCTGCGCGCGTCCTACCACCAGGACCCGACGACCCGGCACGTGCACTACGCGCTGACCGAGGTCGCCGACGAATGCCGGCACTCCACGATGTTCGCCCGGCTGATCGAGCACGTCGACGGGCGGCCGTACCGCAACAACCGCTGGCTGCAGCGGTCCGCGCAGGCGCTGCCGACGATCCTGCACGGACCGGCGATGTGGGTGGCGACGCTGATCGGTGAAGAGATCTTCGACGCGCTGCAGCGCGAGCACCTCGACGACGAATCGGTGCAGCCGGTGGTGCGCGCGGTGATGCGCATCCACGTCACCGAAGAGGCCCGGCACGTCCGGTACGCGCGCGACGACCTGGTCCGCGAACTGGCGGGCGCGCCCTGGTGGCGCAAGGAGTTCGCCCGCGTGGTGGTCGCGATCGGCGCGTTGCTGATGTCCCGGCTGCTGTCCCGCCCGCGGCAGTACCTGCGCGCGGGGATCGACCCCGGCGTCGCGGTGGCCGCCGCGCGGACGAGCCCGCACCGGCGGGAGACGCTGGCCTTCGGCGCCCGGAAGCTCGTCCGGTTCCTCAAGGAGAACGACCTGATCGGCGGCCCGAGCGCGGCGCTGTGGCGCCGCGCCGGGATGCTCTAGACGAAGGGAAAGCCATGGCGCTCAAGGACTTGCTCGCCGCCGGCACCGGCCGGCTCGCCGACCGCATCGCCACCGCTGGCGACGAGGCCGGCGACCGCGCGGACGACGTCGCCTGGCGGGTGGCGAAGCTGTCGGACCGCGCCGCGGAACGGCTCGGCGACTACGCGGCCCAGACGTCCCGGCGGGTCGCGAACACCCTGGTGCGCCTGGGAGAACGCGTGACTACCCCAGCAGCGCCTTCACCAGGGAAGCGATCTGGCCGGACTCGATGAGGAAAGAGTCGTGGCCGTACGGTGAGGAAACCACCGACGGCTCCACGGTTCCCGGGATCCCGGCGGCGATTTCCGCCGACTGGTACAGCGGGTAGAGCCGGTCGCTGTCGACGCCGCCGATCACCGCGCGAGCCGTTACCCGGCTCAGCGCGGCCGCGACCCCACCGCGGTCGCGGCCGACGTCGTGGGTGTTCATCGACTCCGTCAGCACCAGGTAGCTGTTCGCGTCGAAGCGGCGCACCAGCTTGTCGGCGTGGTGGTCCAAATAGGACTCGACGGCGAACCGCCCGCCGCGCAAGGGATCCTCGTCGCCCTGGTAAGTCCGGTCGAACCGCTGGGCCAGCTCCGGCTCGCTGCGGTAGGTGACGTGCGCGATCCGGCGGGCGACGCCGAGCCCGGCCACCGGCCCCGACGCCTCCGAGTAGTAGTCGCCGCCGTGGAAGAACGGGTCGCTGCGGATCGCGTGCAGCTGCGGGGCCGCCCAGGCGATCTGCTCGGCCGACGCCTGCGCGGTGGACGCCAGCACCAGCACCGAAGCCACGCGTTCGGGCAGCGAAACCGCCCACTCCAGCGCGCGCATCCCGCCCATGGAGCCGCCGACGACGGCCGCCCAGCGGTCGATGCCCAGGTGGTCGGCCAGCACCGCCTCCGACGCCACCTGGTCCCGCACTGTCACGACCGGGAACCGGCTGCCCCACGGCCGGCCGTCCGGCGCCGGCGACGACGGGCCGGTCGAACCCTGGCAGCCGCCCAGCACGTTCGGGACCACGACGAAGTATTCGTCGGTGTCCAAAGCTTTCCCGGGCCCGATCAGCGCGTCCCACCAGCCCGCGTTCGGGTGCCCGGGTTCGAGCGGACCGGCCGCGTGGCTGTCGCCGGTCAGCGCGTGCTCGACGAGGATCGCGTTGGACGCGCCGGAGTTCAGCGTCCCCCACGTCTCGTACGCGAGTGTGAAGGACGGCAGCACGCCACCGGCCTCCAGCGCGAGCGCGCCGGGGCCGGTGACGAACTGACGGCGGCCCGGCGGATCACCGATCCGCCAGGCCCCGGTGACGGGGTCAGCCGTCACAGTTCCGCCTTCGCCGCCCGGAATCCGGCCTCCAGGTCGGCCTTGAGGTCCTCGAGCCCCTCCAGCCCGACGGCGAGCCGGACCAGGCCCGGCGTGACGCCGCTGGAGAGCTGCTCCTCGGGGTTCAGCTGGCTGTGGGTGGTCGACGCCGGGTGCACGATCAGGCTGCGGACGTCTCCGATGTTCACCAGCTGGCTGTGCAGCTCGGTGCCGTCGACGAACTTGCGGCCCGCCTCGACGCCGCCGCGCAGGTCGAACGACAGGACCGCGCCCGCGCCGCGCGGCAGGTACTTCTGCGCCGCCGAATAGAACGGGCTCGACGGCAGGCCCGCGTAGTAGACCTTCTCGACCTCGTCGCGCTGCTCCAGCCACTCGGCGAGCGCCTGCGCGTTCGCCACGTGCCGTTCGAGGCGCAGCGACAGCGTCTCGATGCCCTGCAGGATCAGGAAGCTGTTCAACGGCGAGATCGCCGCGCCGGTGTCGCGCAGGATCTGGACGCGCGCCTTGGCCGCGTACGCACCCGGGCCGAGCGCCTCCCAGTACTTGAGGCCGTGGTAGCTCGGGTCGGGTTCGGTGAAGCCCGGGAACTTCGCCGGGTCCTTGCCGAAGTCGAACGTACCGCCGTCGACCAGGACGCCGGCCACCGTGGTGCCGTGGCCGCCCAGGTACTTCGTCGCGGAGTGCACGACGACGTCGGCGCCGTGCTCGATCGGGCGCAGCAGGTACGGCGTCGGCACCGTGTTGTCGACGACGAGCGGGACGCCGGCCTCGTGCGCGACGTCGGCGACGCCCCGGATGTCGAGGACGTTGCTGCCCGGGTTGGCCAGCGTCTCGGCGAAGAACAGCTTCGTGTTCGGCCGGACGGCGGCACGCCACTGCTCCAGGTCGTCCTGGTCGTCGATGAAGGTGACCTCGACGCCGAGCTTCGGCAGCGTGTAGTGGAACAGGTTGTAGGTGCCGCCGTAGAGCGACGGGCTCGAGACGAAGTGGTCGCCCGCGCCCGCGAGGTTGAGGATCGCCGCCGTGGTCGCGGCCGAGCCGGACGCGAACGCCAGCGCCGCGACGCCGCCCTCGAGCGCCGCGAGCCGCTGCTCCAGGACGTCCTGGGTCGGGTTCATGATCCGCGTGTAGATGTTGCCGGGCTCGGCGAGGCTGAACAGGTCGGCGCCGTGCTGGCTGTCGCGGAAGACGTACGACGTCGTCTGGTAGATCGGGGTCGCCCGCGCACCGGTCGCCGGGTCCGGCGCGGCGCCCGCGTGAATCTGCTTGGTCTCGAAGGACCACGCCGAGGTGTCGTCCGCGCTCATCGGTTTCTCCTTGCGGCTCAAAGGCTTCAGGTGGGCTGCCAGGCCGAAGCTACTGGGGCCGAACGGAGCACCCAACCGTTCCCACGCCCTGGGAGTACCACCGGCTTGGCAAACTAATCTCTCTGTGGCTAAGATACTTTTCCAGGGAGATTCACGGACATGGAGGTAGTCATGACGGAGCGGGTACAGGTGCTGGTCGTGGGGGCCGGACTGGGCGGGCTGTCGGCGTCGCTGTTCCTCGCGCAGGCCGGAGTGGACGTGCTGACGGTCGAACGGCACGCCGGGACGTCGGTCCACTCGCGGGCCGCCGGGCAGAACTGGCGCACGATGGAGCTGTTCCACTGGGCGGGCATCGACCGCGAGGTGCGGGCGGTGAGCCCGCGCGCGTCGCAAGGGCTGCGGATCACCGTCGCGACCAGCCTGGCCGGCCGCGTGCTGCACCGGCTCGTCGAGGACGGCAGCGAGTTCGACGTCTCGGCGTCGACCACGCTGCCCGCGGGCATGGCCGGGCAGGACGTCGTCGAGCCGATCTTGCTGGCGCACGCGGAGAAGGCGGGCGCGCGCGTCCGCTTCCGGACGGAACTGGCCGACCTGGCGCCGGACGACGACGGCGTCACCGCGACGCTGCGGCACCGCGATTCGGGCGAGGAGACGGTGGTGCGCGCGGACTACGTCGTCGCGGCCGACGGCGGCCGCAGCGGCATCCGGGCCCGGCTCGGCATCGGGACCACCGGGATGGACGCGCTGAGCCACTGCCTCGGCGTGGTCTTCGACGCCGACCTCGGCGACCGCGTCCAGGCCGGCGTGACCGACCTGTTCTACCTGCAGCACCCCGAGTTCACCGCCGGGCTGGTCAACACCGACGTCCCGAACCGGTACGTCTTCGCGCCGGACTACTTCCCGGAGAAGGGCGAGAGCCCGGCCGACTTCACCCCCGAGCGGCTGGTCGCGATGATCCGCAGCGCCACCGACCTGCCGGACCTCGAGCCGGAGATCGTCTGGACCGGGTCCTGGGAAGTCGCCGCGCGGCTGGCCGACCGGTTCCGCGACGGACGGGTCTTCCTGATCGGCGACGCCGCGAAGGTGACGCCGCCGACCGGCGGGATGGGCGGCAACACGGCGGCGGGCGACGCCGCGGACATCGCGTGGAAGCTCGCCGCCGTGCTGCGCGGCGAAGCGGGTCCGGCACTGCTCGACACCTACGAAGCCGAGCGCCGGCCGATCGCGCGGATGGTCATCGACACGTCGCTGCACAACATGAAGCAGCGCATGCACCCCGGCCTCGACGTCTCCGGGATCACCCCGGCGGAGGACCCGCTGGGCATCCTCCTCGGCTTCCGCTACCGCTCGACGGCCGTCCTGTCCGAGGAGCCCGACGACGGCGCGCGCGTCGAGGACGTGCACGCGCCGACCGGGCGCCCCGGGTTCCGGGCGCCCGGCCTGGAGTCCACTTTGGACCTGCTGGGCCATTCGTGGGTGCTGCTCTGCGCGGGTGACGGCGCGGCGTGGGCCCCGGCCGCGGCGGCCGCCGGCATCGACTGCCACGTCGTCGAGGAGGAGGTGTTCGCCGCGCGCTACGGCCTGTCGGAAGGCGGCGCCTCACTCGTCCGCCCGGACGGCATCGTGGCGTGGCGCGCCCCGGACCCCGTCGACGACCCGGCGGGCGAACTGCGGCGCGCGCTGACGGCGGTCCTTTCGCGTTAGCCGGGCCTCACCCCGCGGCCGGCCGGTGGGCGACGCCGGCGAAGTGCTCGTGCAGTTCCCGCACGTGCTGGGCCCAGAAGAGCTGGCGGCCGCCGCGGGTGCGCGGCACCGCCAGCCCCTTCCGGCTCGCGAGCCGGTAGAAGCCCGGTCCGGCGTCGTCGGCACCGAGGTTGCGGACGAGCGCGCCGAGCAGCCGGCCGCCCGACTCCGCGTACGCCGCCTCGGAGATCCGGTCGAGCAGGTACGCCATGCTCGCGCGGCCGGCGCCGGTCGTGAAGTCGAACCCGGGGACGCCGGTGGCACGCACGAGCGCGGCCGCGAATTCGCCGTACGAAGTGGTCCGGTCCGCCACCGCTCTGGCGATCAGGATCGTCCGCCCGGCCGCGATCATCTTTTTCCATTCCGCCACGTCACGTCCGTACAAGCCGATCACCTCACACTTTCGAAAACCGGTCGCTGCGAACAAGCGCGAGAGAATGCCACAAGATCGACCGGCGCTTCCACCGGGGTATGTTCTTGCAACGCAAAGAGATTCACTGCCGAGTGGACAGTTCTTTTCGGCCTCCCGGCGGTCACGGCAAGAATTTTCGGTTATTGCGAAAATCGGGGGAACCCTCTGGGAACGCGAGCACCGGTGCCATAGAGTCGGCCACTCCTCGAGCCTGAAGACGATCTTTCGGGCCGCCATTTCCGGAAACAGCCAGGAGTGCGGTGAGCGAAACGCGAGCGCGGCCTTCGTTCGACTTCCTCGCGTGGGCGCTGAGCGCCTGCCGGGCCGAGGGCACCACCGGCTCGCTCTGCCTCGCGGGCCGCCCCGGCGGCGTGTTCCACCTGCGCGAAGGAGCCGTGGTGGCGGTCGACAGCCCGGGTGCGCCGGGGCCGGACGCGCTGCTGCTGCGCTCGGGCCGGATCCGCGAGGAGGACTGGTCCGCGGTGCTGCGCGCCGGCGGCACCGCCCCGTTCGACGACCTACTCGGCGGCACCGGGATCGGCGCCGCCGAACTGCGGCTGATCACCACCATGGCCGCCCGGGACGGCGCATTCGCCGTCGTCGCGGGCACGATCGACGAGTACGCCGTCGATCCCCGGCCGTTCGACGTGCCCGTGCCGGTCAGCCCGGGCCTCGACGTCGACCTGCTGCTGGCCGAAACCCGGCGGCGGATCGACGCGCTGGCCGCGCTGCCCACGCCGATCTCCCCGTACCGGGAACGCCTGGTCCCGGTACCCGCCGCGGCCGCGCCGGGCCGCACCCGGCGTGACATCGTCGCCTGCGCCAACGGCCGCCGCTGCGCCAGGGACATCGCGTTCCTGTTGGGGCGCAACGTCTTCCCGGTGACAGTCGAGGTGTCACGGCTGGTCGGCGACGGGCTGCTGGCCATCGCCGACGGCGCACCACCGGGCACCGCCGGTCCGCGGCGCCCGCTGCGGCCGCGGGCACCGGGCCCAGCGCTCGCCACCCGAGAACCGGAACCCGCCCTGCCGCGGCGCGATCCCGGGGCCAGCGGCGCCGGGGACGACCGCCGTCCGTCCGGCTGGCAGGTGCTGCCCCGGCTGCTGAACCGCATCCGCGCCGGGCCGCCGGACCCGGCGCCCGACCGCACCACCGACGAACCCGAGGACCGGAAAGGAACCGCACGTGGACCGTGACGCGCTGGCCGCCGAGCTCAACGCGCTCCGGCGGCGGGTGAACGGGGTCACCGACACCCTCGTGGCCGGGGTGGACGGCCTGCTCATCGTGGCCGACACCGAAGACCGGATCGACCCCGACAGCGTCTCCGCGCTCGCCGCCGCCCACCTCGGGCTGGCGCACACGACCGCCGCCACGATCGGCCAGGGCGCGTTCCGCCAGGCCGTCGTCCGCAGCAGCGGCGGCTACCTGGCCGTCTACTCCGTCGACCGGCTCGCGCTGATGGTCGTGCTCGGCGACGAAGGCCTCGACATCGGCCGCCTGCACCACGCATCGCTGCCCACGATCGAGCGCATCGGCTCGATCCTCACCGCCTGCTGAACCCGAAAAACCGGAAGAAGGAGAACGGACATGCTGGGCAACGGCCAGACCATGTCGGACCAGATGACCGTCTTGGTCAAGCGGATGCGGCAGGAGGTGCCCGACTGCCTGGCTTCCGGCGTCGTCGACCTGGCCACCGGCATGCTGCTCTCGGTCGAGACCACTGACGCCCACCCGCCGGAAGTGCTGGACCTGCTGGCCGGGGCGACCCTCGACCTGTTCCAGGGCCGCACGGTCGTGATGATCGAAGACATCTTCAAGGAACGCCGCGGCATCGCCGGCAACGAGCACTACTTCCAGGAAGTCCTCGTCAACAGCGCCAACCTGACGCACCTGTTCCTGCGGGACAACCGCAACGCCGACGTGGTCGCCGTCGTCGTCTGCCCGCGCTCGGCGAACATCGGGATGCTCATCGCCGGTGCGCGCCGCGTGGTCAAGAGCGTGGAGCTCTGACCCCCTGAACGCCTGCCGGGGCGGTGCGTCCGCCCGCCACCGCCCCGGCAGGCCCTGGTTCAGCGCCGGGCGAGCACCCAGTGGAAGCGCGCCGGCCCTTCGGGTTCCTGGATCGTCACGGGTTCGTCCACTTCGAGCGTGAAGCCCGCCGCTTCGAGTGAACGGCGGTTAACCGCCGGCGCGTGACTGCTGAAGAACATCGGCGTGCCCAGCCAGTCGGCTTCGACGCCGTTCGCTTCGCTGCAGCCGAGCGCGGCCAGGAACCAGCCGCCGGGGCGCAGCCAGCGGGCGATCCGCACGAAGAGCGCGCCCTGTTCCTCGCGGGGCACGTGCAGCACGGAGTAGAACGCCGTGACCGCGTCGAAGCCGCCGTCCGGAAAGGACACCGCGGTCATGTCGGCCTTCTCGAACCGCGCACCGGGGACGTTGCGCCGCGCCAGCTCCAGTTGCGTCGCGGAGAGGTCGACACCTACGACGTCGTGGTGCTCGGCGAGCACCGCCGTGCACGGGACACCCGCCCCGCACCCGAGGTCGAGGACGCGGGAACCGGCGGGGAGCCGGCCGGTCAGCTCGCTCAGGAAGCGCAGCCGCGGGTCGTCCTCGATGCGGGCGCTCCACTCGAGGTACCGCCCCGCCGAGCTGTCATAGCCGGATTCGACGATCCGCCGGGCCTCGCTCACCTCTCCGACCCTACCGAGCCGTCCACCGCTTTCTCGGCCAGAATGATCCCGTGGTCTCGGTGCGCAGCGTGGTCGACCGGGTGGGGCCGACGCTGCTCCACGCGCTCCAGGTGCCCGACGACTCCCCCGCGGTCGCCGACGTCGTCATCGCCGAGCCCGGCGGCGCGGTCACCCTGTCGGCCGGGGACCTCGTGCTCGGCGTCGCCACGACCGGTCCCGAAGACGCCGCCGAACTGGTGCGCCAGAGCGCCGCGCAGGGCGCCGCCGCCGTGCTGCTCAAGCCGCCGCTCGCCGCGAAGCAGGCGGTGAAACGGGCCGCGAAGGCGAGCGGGATCGCGCTGGTGCAGGTGCACGCGGCGACGTCGTGGGCGCAGCTCGTCTGGCTGCTGCGGACGGTCCTCGACGCCCTCGCCGACGAGTCCGAAGACCTCGACCCCGGCTCCGGCGACCTCTTCCGGCTCGCCGACGCCGTCGCGTCCGTCGTGGACGCCCCGGTGACCATCGAGGACACCAACTCGCGTGTGCTCGCCTACTCCGCGCGCCAAGACCTGACCGACCCGGCGCGCGTCGCCACGATCATGGGCCGCCGCATCCCCGACGACGTCCTCGCGCGGTTCCGGTCGCGCGGGGTGTTCCGCGAGCTGTCGCGCGGGCGGCAGACGATCTTCGTCCCGGCGCAGCGCGACGGCACGCTGCCGCGGCTGATCGTGCCGATCCGGATGGGCGGCGAGCTGCTCGGGTCGATGTGGGCGGTCGTCGCGGGGCCGGTGTCCGACGAGCGCGCGGCCGCGTTCGCCGACGCCGCCCCGGTCGTCGCACTGCACCTGCTGCGGCGCCGCGCGCACACCGACGCGCAGCGCCGCGCGTCGGCCGAGCTGCTGCGCGGGGTGCTCGAAGGCCGGGCGAACCCGCGCAAGGCGATGGCGGAGCTGGACCTGTCCGACGAGCCGCACCGCGTGGTCGTCATCGAGGTCACCGGCGGCGACGGGCGCGACGCCGAAGGCCTGCGGCTCGCCCTGCTCGAACGGATCTCCCAGGGCATCGGCAGCCGCCCGGTCGCGACCGAGCTGGGCGGGCTGCTCTACGCCGTGGTCCCGGACCGGACGGGCCCCGGCGGCTGGCCGGAACTGCGCGAGGCTCTCGTCGCGACGGGACCGTCTCGTCGCAGCGGTGCTCCGCGCGCCGCGGCGGGCGCACCCGGCGAGATCGGCGACCTCTCGGCGTCGCGCCTCCAGGCGGACGAAGCCCTCGGCCTGCTGCGCGCGGAACTGCTCGACGAGCGCGTGATCACCTTCGACGAAGCCTGGACGGCGCTGACCCTGCACCGCGGCGCGACGGCGGCAGCCGGGGCGAAGGTCGTCGAGCTCGGCCCGCTGGGCGCCCTGCGCGCGCACGACGAGACGGGCAAGGCCGGCTACGTCGAGACGCTGTACGAGTGGCTGCGCCACCCCGGCGACCCGCGCGCGGCGGCGCGGGAGCTGCGGATCCACCCGAACACCCTGCGGTACCGGATGCGGAAGCTGCTGGAGCTGGTCCCGCTGGACCTCGACGACCCGGACGTCCGGCTGGCGCTGCTCACCCAGCTGGTGGCGCTGCGCTGGAGCTGATTGCGCCGTTCGGCCCAGTGCGCGACGCATGCGTTGCTCCGCATGGATCGCGCCGATCGTCCGGATTGTGCTTTCCAGCCGAAAGGTGGTGGATTCCGGTGATCGCCTGCCGCATTTTTCTCTGACCACCCGGGGTCGCCGGGTCGTCGCAGAGGAGTGTCCATGAGCAGTTCGGAGCGGTTGCGCAGGGCCGTCAAGCTGGGCGCGGTGTCCGCGCTCTCCCTGGTCGCCCTGGTCGTCCCGGGCACCACCACCGGCAGCGCGGTCGCGGCGCCGTCCGCCGACTGCTTCACGCCCACCCACGCGGCGGACCGGAGCAAGGACGGCCACGCCGACAGCCTGTCCCCGGCGGAAGCAGCCCGCGTCGAGGCGGACATGCAGAGCAAGCTGGCCGGCAAGCGAACGACGTTCAAGGCCGCGGCGGCCGTCTCGATCCCGGTGTACTTCCACGTGATCACGAGCGGCTCGACCGGCAACCTGCCGTCGTCGACGATCACCAAGCAGATCTCGGTGCTGAACAGCGCGTACGCCTCCAGCGGCTTCAGCTTCACGCTGGTCAGCACGGACTACACGAACAACTCCACCTGGTACAACGGCATCACCGACGGCACGTCGGCCGAGCGCAACATGAAGAATGCGCTGCGCAAGGGCGGCAAGAACGCGCTGAACATCTACACCGCCAACCTCGGCGACGACCTCCTCGGCTGGGCGACGTTCCCCTGGAACTACAACTCCAAGCCCAAGATGGACGGCGTGGTCATCCTCGACGAGTCCCTCCCGGGCCGCTCGGCGACGAACTACAACGAGGGCGACACGGCCACCCACGAAGTCGGCCACTGGATGGGGCTGTACCACACGTTCCAGGGCGGCTGCTCCGGTTCGGGCGACTACGTGTCCGACACCCCGGCCGAGGCGACGGCGACGTCCGGGTGCCCGACGAACAAGGACACCTGCACGTCGACGGGCCAGGACCCGGTGCACAACTTCATGGACTACAGCTATGACGGCTGCATGTACGAGTTCACCGCGGGCCAGGGCACGCGGATGAACAGCTCTTGGTCCGCTTACCGCGGCTGACGGTTGTTCATGAGGGGCACCTTCTTGGCTTTGAGTGCCATGAAGGTGCCCCTCATGGCACTCGGTAAGTCCAGCACGGCCGGGTGCACCACGGCTTCCACCGTTTTCACCGCTGGGCAAGGCCATTCAGGCCCGGGTCGGCCGAACTGTCCACAACCCCCGCCCCCTGTGGACAGTTCGGCCTCGCAGCCCGCAAAACGGCCAGACCGTCAGTGCTCGCCGATAGACTGAGCGGGGCTCGTCCCCCAGGGAAGGGTGGGGCGCGGTGTTCCCTCTCCGGTGGCCGGAAAATCAAGGCCTCCGCTCATGCCACCAGCAGCGTCTTTCCCACCGTGGTGCGGGATTCGATCGCCGCGTGGGCATCGGCGGCCTTCTCCAGCGGGAAGCGCTGGCCGATCACCGGCACTAGCCGGCCGGCCGCCGCCTCCGCCAGTGCCGACTCCGTGAACGCCCGCATCTCCTCCGCCCCGCCGATCGAGCGCACCACCGTGATCCCGCGCGAAGCAGCGTCCTCTTCGGACACTTCCGCCCACGCGCCGCTCGCCAGGCCGTAGGCCGCCATCCGACCACCTCGGCGCAGCCGGCCGAAAGCGGCCGCGCCGATCGAGCCGCCCACGCCGTCGAAGACCACGTCGATCTCCCCCAGCGAAGACGCCCAGTCCGGCAACAGGTAGTCGACGACGGCGTCCGCCGCCTGGACCCGGGCCACCTTCGCCGGGCCACCCGCCGCGCCGATCACGAACGCGCCCGCCGCCTTCGCCAGCTGGACCAGCAGGCCGCCGACGCCGCCCGCCGCCGCCTCGACCAGGACTCGATCGCCCGGGCGCACCCTGGTCGCATGCACCAAGCCGGTCGCGGTGCGGCCGTCCGCGAGCACCGCCACCGCCGCGTCGAGCTCCAGGGACGGCGGCACCGCGAACACCGCCGCCGCGTCCACCGCGACGCGCTGGGCGTAGCCGCCGGAGCCGCCGGTCGACGTCACCACCCGCTGGCCGGCCAGTCCCGGGTCCACCCCTTCGCCGACCGCGCTGATCACCCCGCCGACGCCGTTGCCCGGGATCAGCGGCGGCGCCGCCCGGAACGGCCCGGGCGCGCCCGCCCGGAACTGCGTCTCGACGAACGTGGTGTTCGCGAAGGCCACTTCGACCAGCACCTGACCGGGCCCGGCGACCGGATCCGGTGCGTCCCCCGGGACCAGCACCTCCGGCCCGCCGAACTCCCGCAACCAAACAGCTCTCATGCCCCCACGCTGCAACTTCAAGTGAAGTCGAGGTCAACAGTGTTGTCCGCGGAGCACCACGAAAGCCGCGAAGAAATGTCCGCGCAGCACGATGACACCGCCGTCCGGGTGGCTCACCGTGAGTGGCAACACCGCACCGTTTTCGACGCAGACCGACCCAGGAGGCCGACCGTGCGTATCGCCGTTCCCCGTGAGATCAAGAAGCACGAGTACCGGGTCGCGCTGACCCCGGCCGGCGTGCACGAGCTGGTCGGGCGCGGGCACGACGTCTTCGTCGAGACCGGCGCGGGCACCGGTTCGTCCATCGCCGACGAGGAGTACGTCGCCGCCGGCGCGAAGATCCTCGCCACCGCCGACGAGACCTGGGCCGAGGGCGAGCTCGTCCTCAAGGTCAAGGAACCCATCGCCGAGGAGTACGGACGTCTCCGGCGCGACCAGGTCCTCTTCACCTACCTGCACATCGCCGCCGACCGGCCGCTGACCGACGCGCTGCTGGCCGCCGGCACCACCGCGATCGCGTACGAGACGGTGCAGACCGCCACCGGCGCCCTCCCGCTGCTCGCCCCGATGTCCGAGGTCGCGGGCCGGCTGGCCCCGCAGGTCGGTGCGTTCTCCCTGATGAAGCCGAGCGGCGGGCGCGGTGTCCTGCCCGGCGGCATCCCGGGCGTGCACCCGGCGCGCGTCGTCGTCATCGGCGGCGGCGTGGCCGGCCTCAACGCCGCCCGCGTCGCGCTGGGCCTCGGCTCGGACGTCGAGATCCTCGACACCAACGTCGACCGCCTCCGCCAGATCGACAACGACTTCGGCGGCCGCATCCGCACGGTGACGTCGAACCGCCTGTCGGTCGAGGAGTCCGTGCTGCAGGCCGACCTGGTCATCGGCGCGGTGCTGGTGCCGGGCGCGAAGGCGCCGAAGCTGGTCTCGAACGAACTCGTGTCCCGGATGAAGGCCGGCAGCGTGCTCGTCGACATCGCGATCGACCAGGGCGGCTGCTTCGCCGACTCGCGCCCGACCACGCACGACGACCCGACTTACACCGTGCACGAGTCCGTCTTCTACTGCGTCGCGAACATGCCGGGCGCGGTGCCCCGGACGTCGACGTACGGCCTCACCAACGTCACGCTGCCTTACGCTGTACAGCTCGCCGAGCACGGCTGGAAGGCCGCGCTGCAGGCGGACGCGGCGCTGGCGAAGGGCCTCAACACGCACGCCGGCGCCCTGACCAACGGCCCGGTCGCGGTGGCCCACGACCTGGCGCACACGCCGCTGGCCACCGTCCTCGCCTGACCTATCCCACCCGAGCGGGTCCCTGTCGTTCCGCGGCAGGGGCCCGCTCCCCTTTTGCCAGCAGCCGCCGCCCGTACGCGATGGACGGCTGCTCGACCCACTTCCGCAGGCCGCACGCGAAGAGCAGCGCGACGGCGGAGGTCGCGACCGCCTTGCCCAAGCCGGTCGGGAACAGTAGGCCGGTCACGCCCGCCGCGCCCGTCTGGGCCAGGTAGAGCGCGTAGGACCGGTCTCCGATGAACGTCAGCACCCGGCTCGAGAGCACCCGCCGGACCGGGCCCGCCGAGACCACCGCGGCGAGCAGCAGGGCCGCGCCCACCGCGTAGACCGGGACGACGAACTGCCAGTGCCCGCCGAACGTCCTCCCCAGCGGCTTCACCGAAAGCTGGAGGGCACCGAACCCGAGCGCCACCAGCACCGCCGCGGCCGGGCTGGTCAGTGGCCGCAGCACCGCGAACCCGCGCGGGTGGTGCAACACCAGTGCGAGCAGGCAGCCGACGACCAGCGAGCCGTAGTGCACCGACAGGCTCGCCCACTGGTGCGACGGCGCCAGCGGCAGCACCCCGAGCACGAACCCCACCGCACCCGCGCCGATCAGCAGGCGCAGCGCGGTCTTGCCCGTCTTCGCGAACGACGTCAGCACGAGCAGCACGGGCCAGCCGAGGTAGAACTTCTCCTCCACGCTCAGCGACCACGACGTCGGGTACGGCGTGTTGAAGTCGACGACCTCGTTGAGGAAGGTCAGGTAGTACGGCATCGCGTCGGCGAGCCGGCTGCTCCCATACGTCCCGGCGAGCGTCACCGCCAGCGCCGTCAGGCCGAGCAGGAGGAAGTACACCGGCAGGATGCGGAAAACTCTTCGGATATAGAAGCCGCGCAACGAAATCCGGCCGGTGCGGTCCTCTTCGCGCAACGCCAGCGTCGTGATCAGGAAGCCGGACAGCACGAAGAACAGCTGGACGGCGATCCAGCCCTGCAGCCGGTCGAGGGCCGGGCCGCCGTAGTGGAAGAACACGACGGCCAGCGCGGCGAGCGCGCGCAGGCCGGTCAAACCGGGGAACCACGACGACGACCGGTACGCGTCGTGGTCGAGGGGCCGCCAAGAGATGATCATGCCCGCAGCGTCGGCCGCGGACGCTGAACGGGACCTGAAGCTGGCTTAAGACCTCTTCAGCTCCGGGAGGCGGACGACGAACCGGCTCCCCGCCTCGACCTCCGCCGTGCCGCCGTGGGCGCGCGCGATGTCCGCGACGATCGCCAGGCCCAGGCCCGACCCACCGTCGTCGCGGGCCCGGGCGTCGTCGAGGCGGACGAATCGGTCGAACACGCGCCGGCGGTCCGCTTCGGGGACGCCGGGGCCGTCGTCGGTGACCGACAGCACCACCCATCCGTCCACAGCGGACACCTCGACGACGACCCGGGACACGGCGTGCCGCCGCGCGTTGTCGACGAGGTTGCGGACCAGCCGTTCCAGCCGCGACCGCTGCCCGCTGACCACGGGCGCCCCGGTGACCTCGATCTCGGCGTGCCCGGCCGCGACGGCTTCGACCACTTCGGACAGTGCCACGGGTTCGAGCCGGTCGGGGCCGGCGTGGTCGAGCTTGCCGAGCAGCACGAGGTCGGCGACGAGGTCCTGCAGCCGGGTGACGTCGAGCAGCGCGTTCTCGCAGGCGTGCCGCCAGTCGAGCCGGTCCGGGTGCGCGAGCAGGACCTCGAGCTGGGTCCGCAGCGACGCGAGCGGCGTGCGCAGCTCGTGCGACGCGTCGGAGGTGAAGCGGCTCTGCCGGGTGACGGCCTCGTCGAGCCGGGCGAGCATGCCGTTCATCGTCCCGGCCAGCCGCGCGATCTCGTCACCGCTGCGCGGGGACGGCACCCGGCGGCCCAGGTCGTGCGCGCCGATCTCGGCGACCTCGCCGCGGATGGCCTCGACCGGCCGCAGCGCCCGGCGGACAGCGAGCCACGCGATGACGCCGATGAGCAGCGCGACCGCGGGGACACCGAACGTGAGGACGGTCCGGACGGAGTCGACGGCCGCCTGGCCTTCGGGATCGACCTGCGCACCGGCGTAGACCTGGTACTTGCTGTCGCCGCTGGTGGCGTGGACGACGTGCAGGACCAGGTCGTCGTCGAGCCCGCGCAGTTCGGGAGCGCACCCCACCGACCGCCGGTCGGCGCGGTCGAACTCGTACGGCCGCAAGGTGATGTCGCTGTCGTACACTGTAAGGCCGGCCCCGCGCAGCACGGGACAGGACGCGACGGAAGCGCCCGTGCGGTCGACGACCTCGTAGATCGAATCCCGCACGAGCAGCGTCAGGTCACCGGGCGCGGCACCGGTGTTGAGCAGCTGCACGATCGCGACGGCGTGAGCATCGGCGAGCTGCGCGGCGGTGTCCCGGAGGCGGCTTTCCGCCTGGAGCACGAACCACACGGCAACCGCCCCGAGCGCCACGGCCGAGGCGACGAAGGCCGTGACCGCGACGCGAAAGCGGGTCGAGCGGAAGAACTTAGGCACTCGCGCTCACCACGTGGTACCCGGCCCCGCGGACCGTCCGGATGGTTTCGGCGCCGAGCTTGCGCCGCAACGCGCTGACGTGCACCTCGACGAGGTTGGCGGTAGCGGAAGCGGCGAAGTCCCAGAGATTGTCGAGCAGCTCGGCCTTGGTGACAACCTGCCCCGGCCGCTGCATGAGGTAGGCGAGCAAGGCGAACTCCTTGCTGGTGAGCGCGATGTCGGCCCCACGAAGCCGGCAGGTCCGCCCGGCCTGATCCAGCTCGAGTTCCCCAAGCCTGAGCACCCCCGGCCGGGTGGCACCACCCCGCCGGATGAGCGCCCGCAGCCGCGAGAGCAAAACGCCGTAGGAGAAGGGCTTGGGCAGAAAATCATCGGCCCCGGTATCGAGCGCCTCGATCTCGTCGTCTTCGCCGTCCTTGGCGGTGAGCATGAGGATCGGCGTGCTGTTCCCCTGCTCCCGCAACCGCCGGCAGACGCGGTACCCGTTCAGCCCGGGCAGCATGATGTCGAGGACGATCGCCGAGTAAGGATGTTCCCCAGCCAGCCAAAGCGCGTCCCGCCCGTTGTGCGCGACATCGACGGCATACCCCTCGGCGCCCAACCCGGCCCGCAGCGCCTCGGCGAGCCGCCGCTCATCCTCGACGAGCAAGATCCGCATCGCGCAACGATGCCACAGCGACCGGGGCACAAAGGGGCGACCCGCTCAACCAGCCTGGGGGTCACTGGGAGCGGGTCGCCGATACCCAGCTTAGAGGTCTTTGCACGACTTCGCTGCACCGGGTCGCCAAGTCGAACGAATTCTTTACCAAGTTGATCTGTCCTGTCCCGGAAACCCTCAGGTCACGACACTCATCGGTTGCGGAACGTGACGAAGGTCGCTCCGGCCGGGTTCGGGAGTTCCGTGCGCGCGACCGCCACCGGTAGGGCAGGATGACGCCGCATCAGCGGGGAACGTTAGGGGACGGTATGCACGACGGCAGTGGCCGGATTGTGGTGCAGAACCTGAGCAAGCAGTTCGGCGCGGTGAACGCGGTGCAGAACCTCAGCTTCACGGTCGAACCCGGGTCGGTGACGGGCTTCCTCGGCCCGAACGGCGCCGGGAAGACGACGACGTTGCGCATGCTGCTCGGGTTGGTGACGCCCACGTCCGGGACGGCGACGATCAACGGGCGGCCGCACTCGCAGCTGGGGAATCCGGCGCGGGTGGTCGGCTCGGTTCTGGAAAACGAAGGTTTCCACCCGGGCCGGACGGCCCGCAACCACCTCCGCGTCTACGCGGCGGCGATCGGCGTGCCGGACCGGCGCGCGGACGAGGTGCTCGGCCTGGTGGGCCTGGGCAGCGCCGCAGACCGGAAGGCGGGCGGGTTCTCGCTCGGCATGCGGCAGCGGCTGGCGCTCGCCACCGCGCTGCTCGGTGACCCGCAGGTGCTGGTGCTGGACGAGCCGACGAACGGGCTCGACCCCGAGGGCATCCTGTGGCTGCGGAACTTCCTGCGGTCCTACGCGCGGGAGCAGCGGCGGACCGTGCTGGTGTCGAGTCACCTGCTGAACGAGGTCGAGCAGCTGATCGACCAGGTCGTGATCATCAGCCAGGGCGTCACGCGCTACTTCGGCCCGCTGGAGCAGCTGCGCAAGAGCCAGCAGTCGCGGGTGCTGGTGCAGCCGGCGGATCCGTCGGCGCTCGTGAAGGCGTTGCAGGAGAACGGCATCACCGGGGTTTCGCCGACGCCGGACGGCCGGGTCGCGGTCGCCGGGTCGAGTGTCCAGCAGATCGGTGACATCGCGGCGAAGGCCGGGATCGCGGTCTACGGGATGCAGGAGGACCACGCCGACCTGGAGCGGATGTTCTTCCAGCTGACGCAGGGCCAGTACGCCGGTGCGCCGGGTTACCCGCCGCAGCCGCAGTACCAGGGCCCGCCGCCGGGTTACCCGCCGCAGCAGTACCCGCCTTCGGGCCCGCAGCAGCAACAGCAGCAGTACTGGGGAGGACCGCAGCAGTGATGGGCAACCTGATCAAAGCGGAGTTCCGCAAGACGCTGTCGCTGAACACCTGGTGGGTGCTGCTGATCCCGCTGGCGCTGGTGGCGTTCTGGCTGACGTTCGTCTGGGGCAAGATCACCAACGACTTCGCGGACTTCATCGGCTCGAGCGACGCCCGTGAGGTCGCGGGCGCGGTCGGCCTGGACGCGAGCAAGCTGCCGGTCGGGCTGCTGGCGTTCGCGCACGGCGTGAACATCGCGCAGCTCATCCCCGGCTTGTTCGGGGTTTTCGCGCTGGCGGGCGAGTACCGCAGCAAGACGATCACGACGACGTTCCTGACCGCGCCGAACCGGATCGCGGCGCTGACCGCGAAGATGCTCACCTACGTGGCGTGGGGCGCGATCTACGGCCTGGTGAGCTTCGGCGTCTCGGCGGTCGCGGTGATGGCTTCGGTCGACTCCGGCCGGTGGCCCAGCGCGGGCCAGTGGCTGGCCGCGCTCGGCGGGACGATCCTGGCCTCGGTGCTGGTGACGTTGTTCGGCATCGGGTTCGGCGCGGTGCTGCGCAGCGTGCCGCTCGCCGTGGTGCTGTTCCTGGTGTGGTTCCTGATCGTGGAGAACGTGCTGGTCATCGCGCTCTGGGGCCCGGTCGACATCCTGGGCGGGATCCTGCCGAACGGCACGGCCAACGGGATCGTGGGCGGCATCGCGGCGGACGCGTTCGGGATCAACACGCTCAACCTGCCGGGCGGGGTCGACCACTGGTCGCAGCTGGGCCTGCAGCTCGCGGCGGGCGCGCCGGGCGTGATCTCGTGGTGGGCGTCGGCGCTGATCTTCTTCGCCTGGACGATGCTGTTCTTCGGCCTCGGCTGGCTGGGCAACCAGAAGCGCGACATCACCTGATTTTCACTCGTTCGTGAAGGCCATCCCGAGTTGCTCGGGGTGGCCTTCACGGCGTTCGCGGAAATAAATTGTCGGTGGCGGCGCTTACTGTCCTGACGTGACCACCGCTCCGCCCCGCTCCCGTCAAGAGCTCCCACCAGCCGAGACCGTCGGCTGGGTCCGCCGGCTGTCCGCCGCGGTGTGGGAGCACCGCGCGCTCGTCGTGCTCTCGCTGACCGCCGCCGTCTTCAGCGTCGGCGTGCAGGCCGTGAGCCCGCTGCTGGTGCGCACGGCGGTGGACGACGCGGTGGCGGGGCGGACCGGCGGGCTGCCCGCGGTCGCGGTCTTCCTGATTTCGTTGCAGCTGGTGGCGTTCGGCACCGCGTTCGTGCGCCGGTACGTCGGCGGGAAGCTCGCCCTCGGCGTCCAGCACGACCTGCGGCAGCGGGTCTTCAACGCGGTTTCGCGGCTGGACGGCGGCAAGCAGGACGCGATGCGGACCGGCCAGATCGTCTCGCGCGCGATCTCCGACCTGCAGCTGGTCACCGGGATCCTGATGCAGATCCCGGTGTCCTTCGGTTCGGTGCTCTTCGCACTGCTTTCGTTCGCGGCGATGCTGTGGCTGTCCCCGGTGCTGACGCTGATCGCGCTGGTCGTCACGCCCGCGGTCGGCATCATCGTGGCGCGCGGCCGCAAACGGCTCTTCCCGGCGACGTGGTCGGCGCAGCAGCGCGCGGGCGACGTCGCGCAGCAGGTCGAGGAGACCGTCACCGGCGTCCGCGTGGTCAAGGGTTTCGGCCAGGAGGCGCGGGAAGTCGGGCGGCTGCAAGCGACCGCGCGCAAGTTGTTCGCGGAGCGGCTTCGCGCGGCGAGGCTGTCGGCGGTACCGACGGCGACGACCGCGTCCCTGCCCGCCGCCGGCCAGGTCGCGGTGCTCGGCATCGGCGGCGTCCTCGCCATGAACGGTGCCATCACCCTCGGCACGTTCCTCGCCTTCGCGACCTACCTCGCGACGCTGGTCGGGCCGGCGCGGATGCTGTCCAGCCTGGTCGTGCAGGCCCAGCTGACCCGGGCCGGCGCCGAGCGCGTGTACGAGCTGATCGACGCGCAACCGGAGGTCGTCGACGCGCCGGACGCGCGACCGCTGCCGGATGGCCCGCTGGGCGTGGAGCTCGACGCCGTGCGCTTCGGGTACACGCGCAGCGATCCGGTGCTGAACGGGCTTTCGGTCACCGCGCACCCGGGCGAGACCCTCGCGCTGGTCGGCACCGCGGGCTCGGGGAAGTCCACGATCTCGCTGCTGCTGCCGCGGTTCTACGACGTGCACGCGGGCGCGGTGCGCGTCGGCGGCCTCGACGTCCGGGATGTGCCCATGCGGCAGCTGCGCCAGGCGATCGGCGTGGTGTTCGAAGAGGCGTTCCTGTTCTCCACGTCGATCCGGGACAACATCGCGTACGGCAGGCCGGACGCGAGCGACGAGGAGGTCTTCGCCGCCGCGCGCGCGGCGGAGGCGGACGAGTTCATCCGCGCGCTGCCGGAGGGCTACGAAACGCTGGTCGGCGAACGCGGGCTGACGCTCTCGGGCGGCCAGCGGCAGCGGCTCGGGCTGGCCAGGGCACTGATCACCGACCCGCGGATCCTGATCCTCGACGACGCCACCTCCGCGATCGACACCGTGACGGAAGCCGCGATCTACGACACCTTGCGCGCGGTCACAGCGAGCCGGACGACGCTGCTGATCGCGCACCGCCGCTCGACACTCGCGCTGGCCGACCGGATCGCGGTGCTGGACGACGGCCACGTCGTCGACGTCGGCACCGAAGCCGAGCTGATGGCGCGCTGCCCGCTGTTCCGCGAGCTGATCGCGGGCCCGGGCGACGGCGTCGAGGAGAAGCACCGGTGCGAGGGCCTGGATCGCGACCCGGAGGGGGTCACGCCGGCGCTGTGGCCGCGCGACGAAGACCGCGACGAAGTCGACGAGCTGGCCGACGCGGCGCGCCTGCGCAGCGGCGACCCGAACAGCAGCGGCTTCGTCGGCCGCGGCGGCGCCGGCCTCGACATGCCGCCGACCCCGGAACTGATCGAGGGCGTCCGGCGGCTCCCCCCGGCCGTCGACGAGCCGCGGCTGTCCGATGTGGACGTCACGGCCCCCGACCCCGGCTTCCGGCTGGCCCGGCTGCTGCGGCCGGTCCGCTGGCCGCTGGCGGTGGTGATCGGGCTGGTGGCGGCGGACGCGCTGGCGTCGATCGCGCTGCCGGCGCTGTACCAGTTCGGGGTCGACCACGGCGTCCGCACGGGCGTCGAATGGCTCGTCTGGCTGGCGGCGGGCATCGGCGCGCTGGTGATCGCGGCCGACTGGCTGGTCGTGTTCGCGCAGACCCGGCTGACCTCGCGGGTCGGCGAGACGGTGCTGTACTCGCTGCGCGTCCGCAGCTACGCGCACCTGCAGCGGCTCGGGCTCGACTACTACGAGCGGGAGCTGTCCGGGAAGATCATGACCCGGATGACCACGGACGTCGACGCGCTCTCGACGTTCCTGCAGACCGGCCTCGCCACGGCGGTGGTCAGCGCGCTGACCCTGGCCGGGATCGCGGTCGCGCTGCTGGTCACCGACGCCGGGCTGGCGCTGTTCGCGCTGGCCATGATGCCGGTGCTGGCGGTGGCCACGGTGATCTTCCGGCGGGCGGCGTCGAAGGCGTACAACGAGGCACGCGAGCGGGTCAGCGTCGTCAACGCGGACATGCAGGAGAACGTCAGCGGGCTGCGCGTCACGCAGGCGTACTCGCGCGAAGACCGTTCCGCGGAGGCGTTCGCCTCGCTGAGCGACTCGTACCGGCGCTCGCGGCTGCGGGCCCAGCAGTACGTCGCGACGTACTTCCCGCTGGTGGCGCTGCTGTCCGACCTGGCGACCACGACGGTGCTGGTGGTGGGCGCGAACCGCGTCGCGGCGGGCACGCTGTCGGCCGGCGTGCTGCTGGCGTTCCTGCTGTACCTGCAGCAGTTCTTCTCCCCGATCCAGCAGCTGTCGTCGGTGTTCGACGGCTACCAGCAGGCCCGGGTGGGCCTCGGCCGCATCGGCGACCTGCTGCGCACGCCGACGTCGGTCGCGGCGGCCGAGCGTTCCGTCGCGGTCCCGGACCGGCTGCGCGGCGAGGTGGCGTTCAAGGACGTCGACTTCTCCTACACCGGCGTCGAGGCGAAGGCGCTGGAGCAGTTCTCGCTGGACGTCGGCGCCGGTGAGACGATCGCGCTGGTCGGCGCGACCGGCGCCGGGAAGTCGACGGTCGTGAAGCTGGTCGCGCGCTACTACGACGTCACCGGCGGCGAGGTCCGGATCGACGGCACGGACGTCCGCGAGTACGACCTGCCCAGCCTGCGCCGCCGGATGGGCGTGGTCCCGCAGGAGGCCCACCTGTTCTCGGGCACGGTGGCCGACAACGTCCGCTACGGCCGCCCGACGGCCTCGGACGCGGAGGTCGAGGCGGCCGTCCGCGCGGTGGGCGCGTTCGACGGCGTCGCGGCGCTGCCGGCGGGGTTCCTGCAGCCGGTGGGCGAACGCGGCCGCTCGCTGTCGGCGGGCCAGCGCCAGCTGGTGGCACTGGCCCGGGCGGAGCTGGTGGACCCGGACGTCCTGCTGCTGGACGAGGCAACGGCGGCCCTGGACCCCTCGACGGAGGCAGCGGTCCTGCGCGCGACGGAGACGGTGGCCCGCCGCCGCACGACGTTCGTGGTGGCCCACCGCCTGGCAACCGCGGCCCGCGCGGACCGCATCGTGGTGCTGGACCACGGCCGCATCGTCGAGACGGGAACCCACGAAGAGCTCCTGGCGGCGAAGGGCCACTACGCGAGGCTGTGGGCCCTGGGCTGAACACCGAAAGTGCGTGGCCGGACGCTCGAGGCGCTGGGAGCATGGCAGGCATGTTCGAAGAGAAGCGCGTCCCCGACCGGCAGGTCCGAGCAGCACAGACCGAGACGACCGTCCGCGTCTACCAGGCGTGCTCACCCGCCGTCGCCGACGCCGCGCTCGAGAAACAGACCTTCACCGAACCGGACCACAGCACGATCTGGCTCGACCCCTCGTTCCGCTGGGCGGCCTACGACAGCGGCAACGGAAGCAAACCCGGCCACGAGCGCGTCCTGGCGGTCGACCTCACCCGCGACGGCTTCGAGTGGGCCCTCGCCCACCCGGGCCCGGTGCTCATCCAGTGGGAAGCCGAGCGAGACCTCGACCACACCGCACTGAATTTCGAAGCGCTCCGCCTGGGCCTGACCGGCGAAGCCCTCGCCCGCTACACCGACGAGTGGGTCACCGCCATCACCGACATCACACCGGTGATCCGCGACATCTCCGGCCTGCTGGCGACCGACCAGCTCCACAAGGCGGTCCGCCTCGTCCCCCACGAGCCGCCGTACGAACTCCCCGGAGACCTCGCGAAGGCGATAGGCGCGTCCGCTTAGGGCAGCGCCCGCCACTTCAGCGAGCCCAGCCCGGCCGCCTCGACGTCCGGCCGGGAGGCCCACCGGACCGTCCCCGGGCGGACGTGGACCCCGGCTCCGACCAGCCAGTCCGGCTCGTCGGGCTCGACCCACTCCATCTCCTCGAAGTCGGCCAGCGTGGGCCAGACCGCCTGGCACGAATCGCACCGGAGCACGACCGTCCCGGACTCGGTGACCAGCGGCCGCACCAGGCCCTGGTCCCAGAACGAAGGACATTCGACCAGCCACATCCCTCCAGTGGAACCCGTGGCGGTGAACGTCCGGCGGCAGCCGGGCGAACCGGGCGACAAGACGCCGCGAACCCTGTACCGGGTCCAGCGCTTAAGGTTCCCTTAGCACATCTTGATCGAGTCAGTGACCGATCCCCTAGTGCGCCACGCCTCACACAGGCCGGTTCCATCACATCGCGGTCACCGAGGGGGTTAGCCTGGTAGGCGCATCAGCGGATTCAAGATCGAGATCGAGACGGATAGAGGCGAGCCCCAGCCGTGTCCAGCAGCAGCCCTGCGTCACAGTTCGGCCCCAACGAGTGGCTGGTCGAAGAGATGTACGACCAGTTCCTCGCCGACCCTTCTTCAGTCGATGCCGCATGGCACGACTTCTTCGCGGACTTCAAGCCGACGCAGAACGCGCAGGCCAAGGCGGACAACGCCCGGCAGCAGGCCGAAGCCAAGCCGTCGACCAACGGCCAGGCCGCGCAGCCCTCGGCCAAGGCCGTGCAGAACGCGGAGTCGGCGGCCAAGCAGGCCGCCCCCGCGAAGGCGGCCCCCGCGAAGCCGGCGCCGAAGGCGGCTCCCAAGCCCGCCGCCGCCGCGAAGGCCGAGCCGAAGGCCGACGCGAAGAAGGAAGAGCCGGAGTCGAAGCAGCTGCGCGGTGCCGCGGCCGCCATCGCGAAGAACATGGACGCCTCGCTGAGCGTCCCGACCGCGACCAGCGTGCGCGCGGTCCCGGCCAAGCTGATGGCGGACAACCGCATCGTCATCAACAACCACCTCAAGCGCACGCGCGGCGGCAAGATCTCCTTCACGCACCTCATCGGCTACGCCATGGTGCGGGCGCTGAAGGACTTCCCGAACCTCAACCGGCACTACCAGCAGATCGACGGCAAGCCGTTCGCGGTCACGCCGGAGCACGTCAACTTCGGGCTCGCCATCGACATGAAGGGCAAGGACGGGTCCCGCAACCTCGTCGTGGCCTCGGTCAAGAGCGTCGAGGACATGACGTTCCTGCAGTTCTGGCAGGCCTACGAGGACATCGTCAAGAAGGCGCGCAACAACAAGCTCACCGCGGACGACTTCGCGGGCACCACGATCTCGCTGACCAACCCCGGCGGCATCGGCACCAACCACTCGGTGCCGCGCCTGCAGGCCGGCCAGGGCGCCATCATCGGCGTCGGCGCCATGCAGTACCCGGCGGCGTTCGAGGGCACCAGCGAGAAGACGCTGGTCGACCTCGGCATCAGCAAGATCATGACGCTGACCTCGACCTACGACCACCGCATCATCCAGGGCGCGGAGTCCGGCGAGTTCCTCAAGCGCATCCACCAGCTGCTGCTCGGCGAAGACGGCTTCTACGACGACGTCTTCACCAGCCTGCGCCTGCCGTACGAGCCGATCCGCTGGGTCGCCGACATCCCGGACGGCCCGGTCGACAAGACCGCCCGCGTGATCGAGCTGATCGACGCGTTCCGGATGCGCGGCCACCTGATGGCCGACACCGACCCGCTGAACTACCGCCAGCGCAGCCACGCCGACCTGGACGTCCTGTCCCACGGCCTGACGCTCTGGGACCTCGACCGCGAGTTCCCGGTCGGCGGCTTCGCCGGCCAGGAGCGGATGAAGCTGCGCGACATCCTGGGCGTGCTGCGCAACTCGTACTGCCGCACGGTCGGCATCGAGTACACGCACATCCTCGACCCCGAGGAGCGCCGCTGGATCCAGGAGCGCGTCGAGATCCCGCACGAGAAGCCGGACCCCGCGGTCCAGAAGTACGTGCTCTCGAAGCTGAACGCCGCCGAGGCGTTCGAGACGTTCCTGCAGACCAAGTACGTCGGCCAGAAGCGCTTCTCGCTGGAGGGCGGCGAGACGGCGATCCCGCTGCTCGACACGCTGCTGGACAAGGCCGCCGAGCACGAGCTCGACGAGGTCGTCATCGGCATGCCGCACCGCGGCCGGCTGAACGTCCTGGCCAACATCGTCGGCAAGCCGATCAGCCAGATCTTCCAGGAGTTCGAGGGCAACCTCGACCCGGGCCAGGCGCACGGTTCCGGTGACGTGAAGTACCACCTCGGCGCCGAGGGCAAGTACTTCCGCATGTTCGGCGACGGCGAGACGAAGGTCTCCCTGACCGCGAACCCGTCGCACCTGGAGACCGTGGACCCGGTGCTCGAGGGCATCGTCCGCGCGAAGCAGGACCTCCTGGACAAGGGCGGCGAGGGCTACACCGTGCTGCCGGTCCTGATGCACGGCGACGCGGCCTTCGCGGGCCAGGGCGTCGTCGCCGAGACGCTGAACCTGTCGCTGCTGCGCGGGTACCGCACCGGCGGCACCGTGCACGTGATCGTCAACAACCAGGTCGGCTTCACCACCGCGCCGGAGCACTCGCGCTCGTCGCAGTACGCCACCGACGTCGCGAAGATGATCGGCTCGCCGATCTTCCACGTGAACGGCGACGACCCCGAGGCCGCGCACTGGGTGGCCAAGCTGGCCGTCGAGTACCGGCAGGCGTTCCACAAGGACGTCGTCATCGACCTGATCTGCTACCGCCGCCGCGGCCACAACGAGGGCGACGACCCCTCGATGACGCAGCCGGCGATGTACGACATCATCGACACCAAGCGCTCGGTGCGGAAGACCTACACCGAGTCGCTGATCGGCCGCGGTGACATCTCCGTCGAGGAGGCCGAGGCCGCGCTGCGCGACTTCTCGAGCCAGCTGGAGCACGTCTTCAACGAGGTCCGGGAGCTGGAGAAGCACCCGGCGAAGGCGAGCCCCTCGGTCGAGGAGGAGCAGCAGGTGCCGGCCAAGGTCGCGACGGCCATCACCACGAAGACGCTGGAGCACATCGGCGACGCGTTCGTGAACGTGCCGGAGGGCTTCACGCCGCACCCGCGCGTCAAGCCGGTCATGGAGCGCCGCCACAAGATGTCCCGCGAGGGCGACATCGACTGGGCGTTCGGCGAGCTGCTCGCGTTCGGGTCGCTGGCGATGGAGGGCCGCCTGGTGCGGCTGTCCGGTCAGGACTCCCGCCGCGGCACGTTCACCCAGCGGCACTCGGTGTTCATCGACCGCAAGACCGGCCAGGAGTACGCGCCGCTGCAGAACCTGGCCGACGGCCAGGGCCGCGTGATGATCTACGACTCGGCGCTGTCGGAGTACGCGGCGGTCGGCTTCGAGTACGGCTACTCGGTCGCCAACCCCGAGTCGCTCGTGATGTGGGAAGCGCAGTTCGGTGACTTCGTCAACGGCGCGCAGACCGTCATCGACGAGTACATCTCCTCGGGCGAGGCCAAGTGGGGCCAGCGCTCGGACGTCGTGCTGCTGCTGCCGCACGGCCACGAGGGCCAGGGCCCGGACCACACCTCCGGCCGCATCGAGCGCTTCCTCTCGCTGTGCGCGGAGGGCTCGATGACGGTGGCGGTGCCCTCGACCCCGGCGAACTACTTCCACCTGCTGCGCCGGCACGCCCTCGACGGCATCCAGCGCCCGCTGGTCGTCTTCACGCCGAAGTCGATGCTGCGCAACAAGGCCGCGACGTCTTCGGTCGACGACTTCACCGGCGAGAGCCGGTTCATGTCGGTCATCGACGACACGACGCCGGACCCGGCGCAGATCCGCAAGGTGCTGCTGACCTCCGGGAAGCTGTACTGGGAACTGGTCGCGGAGCGGGCGAAGCGCGAGGCGCACGACGTCGCGATCGTGCGGATCGAGCAGTACTACCCGCTGCCGAAGAAGAAGCTGGTGGCGGCGCTGGAGCGGTACTCGAACGCGCAGCAGGTCGCGTGGGTCCAGGAAGAGCCGGAAAACCAGGGCGCGTGGCCGTTCTTCGGCCTGAACCTGCCCCGGAAGTTCCCGGAGCTGCTCTCGGGCCTGCAGGTCGTCTCGCGCCGCCCGATGGCGGCCCCGTCGGCGGGTTCGTCGAAGGTGCACGAGGTCGAGCAGAAGGCGCTGATCTCGAAGGCGTTCGACTGATCGCTTGAGCCACGGCGAAGGCCCCCGCACCGGAAGTGCGGGGGCCTTCGCCGTTCAGCTGAGCGACTCGGAAGCGGCCTTCGCCAGGCTGTGGGCGTTGCGGCGGCAGCGCTCGATGTTCTTGTCCGAGGTGTCCGCGGCCGTCACGATCACGGTCGCGTCGACGTTGCCCTGGTAAAACCGCACGCCGCACTGCATGGTGCCGCTGCTGTCGTAGTCGACGTCGGCGGCCTTCGTCGCCTTCCCGATCGTCTCGGTGATCGGCTTCGCGCCGCGCTCCACCTCGATGTCGTAGCCGGCCTTCGCGTACCCGGGGCCGTTGCCCGAGCCCGGCTGGTTCGACTTCGCCAGCATCATCGACACCGTGCCGGACGACGAACCCGGCTTCGACCACGAGCAGCTCAGCTGGGACAGCTGGATCTTGTCGTCGGAGGTGGTGGCCGGCTCCGCGGGGGCGTCGCTCGACAGGGGCGGCAGGTTGTTCATCCGGCTGCCGACCTCGCTGCAGAGCGGCAACGACGTGTACTTGTCCGGCTCTCCGCTCGCGGACGTCGTGGGCGGCACGGCCGCGGATCGCTTGTCGTCCGCGGTGAGGAGGAAGAACGCGCCGACGCCCGCCCCGGCCAGGACGAGTACGCCGGCCACGACCAGCACGACCACCAGCGCCGTCTTCCCGCCGGACTTCGGCGGCGGGTAGCCGGGGTACTGCTGCTGGGGGTAGGGCTGCTGCGGGTACGGGTACTGGGGTCCTTGCTGCACGAACCGGACACTAGGCCATTCGTGCGACCGGGGCGGGCGTTTCAGGGCAAACCACCCAGGAGGGCAACCACTCAGACGGTCAGCGACCAGGTGTCGATGCGCCCGGTGTCGATCGCGGCGACGTCCTGGACCCGCAGGGACCAGGTGCCGTTCGCGGCTTCACCCGAGACGTTCGCGCTGTAGGTCGTGTTGATGTTGTCCGAGGAGTCACTGCTGGAGTTCTTCAGCCGGTACGCCGACCCGTCCGGCGCGACCAGGTCGATCACCAGGTCGCCGACGTAGGTGTGGACGATGTGGACCTCCACGGCCGTCGTCGCGGACGCGTTGCGGTTGCAGCCCGACACGCTCACGGTGCTGGTCACGGCGGCGCCGTTGTCGGGGATGGCGACATCGGTGCCGTTGGTGACGGTGCCGCAGGTCGGCGGCGGCGGGGTCGTACCGGTGCCGGTGTAGAGCAGGACGTTCGGCGAACCGGTGCCGGCGTTGGTCACCTTGCCGGTGGTGCCGTTCGCGACGAGGGCGTCGCGGACCTGCTGCGGCGTCGCACCGGTGTTCGTGGCCAGGTACAGCGCCGCCGCGCCGACGACGTGCGGGGTCGCCATCGACGTGCCGCTGATCGTGTTGGTGGCGGTGCTGCTGCCGATCCACGACGACGTGATGCCGCTGCCCGGCGCGAAGATGTCGAGGCAGGAGCCGATGTTGGAGTAGCTCGCGCGGGCGTCCGTCGACGTCGTCGCGCCGACGGTGATGCCCGCCGCGACGCGGCCCGGGGAGCCGTTGCACGCGTTGGCGCCGTTGTCGTTGCCCGCCGCGAGGCCGTAGGTGATGCCCGCGGAGATCGAGCGCTGCACCGCGGCGTCGAGCGTGCTCGAGGCGCCGCCGCCGAGGCTCATGTTCGCGACGGCCGGCTTGACCGCGTTCGCCGTCACCCAGTCGACGCCGGAGATGACGCCGGCGGTCGTGCCGGAGCCGCTGCAGTTGAGCACGCGCACGGCGACCAGCTTGACCTCCTTGGCCAGGCCGTACTGCGAGCCGCCGATCGTGCCGGCGACGTGCGTGCCGTGGCCCTGGCAGTCGGTGGCGTCGCTGTCGTTGTCGACGAAGTCGTAGCCCGACGTCGCGCGGCCGCCGAAGGTGCTGTGCGTGAGGTTGATGCCGGTGTCGATCACGTACGCGTGCACGTTCGACGCCGTCGTGCCGTAGCTGTACTTCTGGTCGAGCGGCAGGTTCCGCTGGTCGACCCGGTCCAGCCCCCACGACGGCGGGTTCAGCTGGTCGGCGCTCGCCCGCACGACCTTGTTCTGTTCCACAGTGGACACCGCGGGGTCGGCGGCGATGCGCTTCGCCTGGGTCTCGGACATCGTGCCGGTGAAGCCGCGCAGGGCCGCGGAGAACGTCCTCGCGACCGTGCCGCCGTGGCGGCTCGTGACTTCCTTCGCCTTGCTCTCGGCCGCCGTGCCGTCCTTGAACACGACGATGTAGCTGTCCTTGACGGCGTCGGCGCCGCCGGCCCCGACGATCGTTCCTTCGCTCGCCGTCGCGACGGCGTTGCCGCTCAACGCGGTCAACGCCGAAACGGCGGCGACGACCCCGATCTTGGTCACCAGGCGCATGGTTCGTCCCTTTCTGGGCAGGGTCGACCGGGCGGCGCACGGCCACCGGGTCGCCAGGGGTGAGACGTGAAGCGCGTTCACTCGGAACGTGGACGAACTGTAGGTCGCCCTCCACCCAGATCGGTAGATCGTCCGGTTTGGGCAGTTCAACACCACTCGAACGGTCCCCTACCAAAGTCTGCCCGCGAAAACGATTTCCGCTCGGCCCCGGTTCGCGGCAAGGTGACGGCCATGCTGATCCGCCGCGAGACCCCGGCCGACCAGGCCGCCATCCACCGCGTCCACAGCGAAGCGTTCCGGCGCGAGGCGGGCGTGACGCCGATCGAGGCGCCGCTCGTCGACGACCTGAGAGCCGAAGGCGACTTGATCGACGCGCTGTCCCTGGTGGCACTCCACGACGGCGAGGTCGTCGGGCACGTGTGCTGCAGCCGCGCCCGGATCGGCGACGACACGACGGCCGCGGTCGGCCTCGGCCCGCTCGGCGTGCTGCCCGCGCACCAGGCCCGCCGCGTGGGCTCGGCGCTCATGCACACCGTCCTCGGCGCGGCGGACGCGCTCGGGCACGGCCTGGTCGTCCTGCTCGGCAACCCGGACTACTACGCGCGGTTCGGCTTCGTCGCCGCGTCGACGCTCTCGATCACCGCCCCGGATCCGGCCTGGGGCAAGTACTTCCAGGCCCGGACGCTGACGGGGTACAAGTCCACTCAGGCCGGCGCGTTCGAGTACGCGCCGGCTTTCTCGCGGATCTGAACAGGAGTCGCCCGATGTACGCACCGACCACGTCCGTAGGGGTCCGGATCAACCGCGAGCAGCCGCCGGCCAAGCTGGTCGAGCTGGCCCGGCAGGCCGAAGCCGCCGGCCTCGACGAAGTCTGGCTCGTCGAGGACTGCTTCTGGGCGGCCGGCATCGCCACGGTCGCGACCGCGTTGGCGGCGACGTCGACGATCAAGGTGGGCATCGGCGTGCTCCCGGCGGTCGCGCGCAACCCGGCGATCGCGGCGATGGAGCTCGCGGCGCTGGCCGAGCTGCACCCGGGCCGCCTGATCGGCGGGTTCGGCCACGGGGTCGCGTCGTGGATGCGCCAGATCGGCGCGTTCCCGGCTTCGCAGCTGGCGGCCCTGGAGGAAACGCTGGTGGCGGTCCGCCGGCTGCTCGCGGGCGAGCGGGTCTCGATGACCGGGCGGCACGTCTCCCTGGACGAGGTCGAGCTGGTGTTCCCGCCTTCTTCCGTGCCTCCACTGCTGGCCGGGGTCCGCCGCCCGAAGTCCCTGGCGCTCGCGGGCGCCGCGGCGGACGGCACGATCCTCGCCGAGCCGTCCCCACCGGAGTTCGTCCGCACGGCGTTGGCGGACATCGCGGCTGCCGGCCCGCACGCACTGGTGACGTACAACTGGCTGGCACTGGGCGACCGCGACCGGGCCCGCCGGACGGTGGCGGAGTCGTTGACGCCGGGCGCGCGGGTCCAGGTGGAGGGCTTGCCGTTCGCCGCGGAGCTGCTGGCGCTGGTCGATGCGGCGTCCACAGTGGACGAGCTGGCGGCGGGCCTGCGCCCGGAGTGGCTGGGCAAGCTGGCCATCTGCGGTGCGCTGGACGAGTGCGTGGCTTCGGTGCGCGCGCTGCACGAGGCCGGGAGCGGGTCCGTGGTGCTGCTGCCCCTACCGGAGGAACCGCCGGAGCGGGGCATCGAGGACGCGGGCCGGGTGGCGACGGCCCTGCGCGGCTGAGCGCGTTGTCCACAGCCCGGCCGGGTTGTGGACAAGCGAGCGCGATCGCCGCTGTTCCCGGCTTTTCGTCGGGCGGCCCCGATAGACTGGCCAAGGGCACGCCCCCCAGGGAGGGCGGGGGCCGCCCGGGCTTCCGGTCCGGCTGGCCCGGCCTCCGCGAAGCGTCGCGGCCGGGACGAGCGGCTTGGCAAAGGTCTTGAATGAGTCATTCAAGACCTCCGAAGACCTGAATGACTCATTCAAGACATCACCGACGCCGCAAGACCGCGGCCGAGCGGAAAAGGAGTTCGGCGCCCGCGCGGAGCGTGTCAGGATCGGCCCATGCCGGTCGATCCGCACCTCCTCCTGGCCTTCCTCGCCACCACGATCGTCGCCATGGTGACGCCCGGCCCGGACATGCTCTTCATCCTCGGCTGCGGCATGCGCGGCGGGCCGAAAGCCGGGCTGCTCGCCACCGCCGGGGTCGCCACCAGTGAGGCGATCCACGTCGCCGTCGCCGCGGCCGGGCTCGCCGCCTTGTTCGCCGCCGTGCCCGTGGCCTTCGCCGTCGTTCGCGTGACCGGTGCGGCTTACCTCGTCTACCTCGGGGTGCAGGCCATCCGCCACCGCGGCACCATCCCCACCGATCCCGCGGGCACCGTGAACCGGGCCTACCTGAGCGGCCTGCTCACCAACCTGCTCAACCCCAAGATGGTCACCTTCACCATCGCCTTCCTGCCGCAGTTCATCGACCCCGCCCGCGGCAACCTCTGGCTGCAGTTCGCGATCCTCGGCGCGATCCTGATCGTCTTCGAGTTCCTCGTGGACGGCGCCGTCGGGGTGCTCGCCGGCCGCATCGGCGGGTGGTTGCGGCGACGGCGGAAAGCGCAGCGGCGCATCGAGGTCGCCACCGGGGGCATCTTCATCGGCCTCGGGGTGCGGCTGGCCGTCGACCGCTAAATCGGTTGCCGCGCCCGGCGCGGTTCTGCTGCACTGGCCCGAACCGACCCCCAGGAGCTGATCATGCGCGGAGCTTCCGTGTTCTTCCCGTTGGCCGAATTCGCCCGCACCGAGGACATGAAGCTCATTGCCCGCACTCAACTTGGGAATTCTCGCGCACGTCGACGCCGGTAAAACCAGCCTCACCGAACGGCTGCTGCTCGCCGCCGGGGTGATCGAGCGGCTGGGCCGCGTCGACGACGGCACCACGCGGACCGACACCCTCGCGCTCGAACGCGCGCGGGGCATCACCATCAAATCCGCCGTGGTCTCCTTCGAAATCGGCGAAACCACCGTCAACCTCATCGACACCCCCGGCCACCCGGACTTCATCGCCGAGGTCGAACGGGTCCTGGAAGTCCTCGACGGCGCCGTGCTCGTCGTTTCCGCCGTCGAAGGGGTCCAGGCGCAGACCCGGCTGCTTGCCCGCGCACTGCACCGGCTCGGCATCCCGGTGCTGCACTTCGTCAACAAGACCGATCGCCGCGGCGCCGATCCCGGTCGCGTGCGGCGGGAAATCGCCGCGAAACTACCGCCGGCGCCGGTCTTCGAGGGGTCGGCGCTCACCGGCGACGGCATCGACGAGCTCCGGCGCGGCCTCGTCGAACTGCTCCCGAAGTCCGAAGAGGACTCCGGCGGCCCGTTGTCCGGCACCGTGTTCAAAGTGGATCGCCGCAACGTCGTGCACGTCCGGCAGCGGCTCCCGGCCGGCAAGGTCACCGCGATCCACGTCTTCGAGCGCGGCGAAGCCGTCCGGCGCGACCGGGTCACCGCCGGCCGGATCGCGAAGGTCACCGGGCTCGACGCCCGGGTCGGCGACGCGATCGGGGCGGCGCGGACGTCCACCGGGCGGCCCGTTCATCGGCCTGCGCGTCGACGGGTCCGAGCTTTTCCTTTCCCTGTACGGCGAGGTCCAGAACGAGGTCATCCAGGCGACCCTCGCCGACGAGTACGGCATCGAAGCCGAGTTCGGCGAGACGACCACGATCCACGTCCGGCGGCTCACCGGCACCGGCGAATCCGCACGGCTCATCGGCGAAGCACCGAACGAGTTCCTCGCCACCGTCGGCCTCCGCGTCGCACCGGCCGAGGACGGCGTGACCTTCGGGCTCGAAGTGGAGCCCGGGTCGATGCCCGCCGCGTTCTTCCGCGCCGTCGAGGAGACCGTGCGGGCGACCTTGGCCCGCTGGTCGATCCCGGCCTGCGCCGTCACCATGACGCGCTCCGGCTACTACGCGCGGCAAAGCCATTCCCACGGCACGTTCGACAGGAGCATGTCGAGCACCGCCGGCGACTTCCGCGACCTCACGCCGATCGTGCTCCGGGAGGCACTGAACCGGGCCGGGACCGTCGAGTGCGAGCCGGTGCACCGGTTCCGGCTCGACGTCCCCGCCGACGCGATCAGCGCCGTCACGCAAGCCGTGGCGCGCCTGCGCGGCACCCCGCTCCAGACCACTTCGGACGGTGCGGAAGCCCGTGTCGAGGGCGATCTCCCGGCCGCCGCGGTGCACGAGCTGCGCCGCCGGCTGCCCGGGCTCACCCGGGGAGAGGGCGTGCTCGAAACGGCGTTCGACCGCTACGAGCCTAGGACTTGAGGTTGTTGCGGGCGAGGAAGTCTTCCGCGATGTCGAGCGGGTTGCGCTTCTCCTCGGTGAACTCGACGTTGAGCCGCGTGAGCTGCTCGGTGGTCAGCGCCGCCGAAACGCGGTTCAACGCGGCGACCTCGCCCGGCGCCAACGTCCCGCGGGCCACCAGCGGGACGATGTTCTGCGCCGGGAACATGTTCTTGTCGTCGGTCAGCGGCACGAAGCCGTTCGCGGCGATCGTCGACGACGTGCTGAACAGGTCCGCCACCTGGACGTCGCCGGACTTCAGGGCCGCCACTGTCACCGGGCCGCCGGTGTCGGTCGTGCGGATCTCCTTGAACTCGCAGCCGTACAGCGACTTGATCTTGTCCTTCCAGCGGCTGCTCCACTGGCCCGGCCCGCCGAAGACGAGGTCGCGGCAGCGCGGCCCCAGGTCCGAGAACGTCTTCACGCCGGTGGACGCGAGCTGCGGGCCGACGACGAGCAGGTCCTTGTCCTCGGCCGGCGCCTGGTCCAGCACCTCGAAACCCGCCGGGACCTTCTGGCGGAGCTGCGCGTAGACGTCCTGCGGGGTGGTCGCCTGCGTGTTCTTGTCGAAGTACCGCAACAGGTTCCCGCTGTAGTCCGGGACCACGGACAGCGATTTGTCCTGCAGCGCCTTGACGACGACCTCGCGGCTGCCGACCGGCGGCCGCACGGTCACGTTCGACGCGCCCGCGTTCTTCAGCGCCCCGGCGTAGATCTGGGCCAGCAGCAGGCTTTCGCCGACGTCGGACGCGCCGATGATGATGTCGCCGGTCGCACCGCCTTCGCCGCCGCCGGCGAGCGGGTTGCCGCAGCCCGCGGCCAAGAGCAGGACGGCCATCGCCAGGAAGCGCTTCACGCCGTCACCTTCTTCACGGCCGCCGCGAGCCGGACACCGCGCGGTACGAGCGCGCGGTTCAGCAGCGCGAACAGGAGGTCGAGCACGATCGCCAGCAGCGTCGTCAGCAACGCGCCCGCGATCACCTCGGAATAGTCCAAAATGGCCAGTCCGTCGAGCAGGAACCGGCCAAGGCCACCGAGCCCGACGTACGCGGCCACCGCGGCGGTCGCGACGAGCTGGAGCACGGCGTTGCGGATACCGCCCAGCACGAGCGGCAGCGAGATCGGCACCTCGACCTTCCAGAGCCGCTGCCAGCCGGTCATCCCGACACCCTCGGCCGCGTCGACCACGCCGTGGTCGGTCGCCTGCAGCCCGGCGTACGTCCCGGCCAGGACGGGCGGCACGGCCAGCACGACGAGCCCGATGATCGTCGAGGTGACGCTTTCGGTGAAGAGCAGGAACAGGAACGTGACGAGCCCCAGCGTCGGGAGCGCGCGGATCGCGTTGCCCGCGCTCACCAGCGCGACGCCGCCACGACCGGTGTGGCCGACGAACAGTCCTAACGGGACAGCGATGACCAGCGCGATCACCAGCGACAAAGCGACGTAGCCCAAGTGCTCCAGCAGCCGCTGCGGCACACCGTCCGGACCGGACCAGTGCGCCGGGTCGCCGAACCAGTGGACGAGATCGGTGATCATGCGGCCACCCGTTCCCACGGCGTCAGGAGGTTCCGGATCCCCACCAGGACCAGGTCGACGACGAGCGCGAGCAGCAGCGTCAGCACGATGCCGACGACGATCGGCGAGAAGTACTCGCGCTGGAAGCCGTCGGTGAAGAGCACGCCGAGGCCGCCGGTGCCGATCAGCGCGCCGACGCTGACCAGGCTGATGTTGCTCACCGACGCCACCCGCACGCCGGCCGCGAGCACCGGCACCGACAGCGGCAGCTCGACGGCGAAGAACTTGCGCGCCGGCTTGTACCCGACGGCGGTCGCCGCGGCGATCACCGCCGGCGGCACCGCGTCCAGCGCGTCGAGCACCGGGCGGACCAGCAGCGCGGTGGTGTAGATCGTCAGCGCCACGACGACGTTGACGCTGTCCAGGATCTTCGAGCCGATCAGGCCGGGGATGACGACGAACAGCGCGAGCGACGGGATCGTGTAGAGCAGGTTCGCCAGCACCATGAGGACCTGCCGCGCGGGCTGCCAGCGGTGGCCGAGCCAGCCCGCCGCGATCGCCAGCACGATGCCGAGCACCAGCGGGAGCAGCGCCAGGTACACGTGGTCGCCCAGGTCACCCAGAACTTCGACGCGCGTGTTCGCGCTGCTCAGGTACCGCCCGAGCTCGTCGAAGAAGCTCATGACGCCTGCGGCGTGGCCTCGATCACGTCCAGGACCTGCCGGGCGACGACGCCGCCGAGCACGCGGTGGTCTTCGTCGACGACCACGCCGAGGCTGGCCGGGGACGACAGGGCCGCGTCGAGCGCGCCGCGGATCGGGGTGCCGTGGACCCACAGCGAGCCGCCGGCCACGAGGTCCGTTTCGGACAGTGCGCCGTCCACTGTGGAGTTCGGGGCCAGCCAGCCGCGGGGCTGCTTTTCGGCGTTGACGGCCAGCCGCCAGCCCTCGCTCGCGGGCACCGGGGAACCGAGCTCGACGAGCTCGATCTCCTTGATCTCGACGCCTTCGGCGGAGAGGAAGGACAGGCCGCGGTAGCCGCGGTCGCGGCCGACGAAGGACGCCACGAAGTCGTCGACCGGGTGCCGTAGCACGTCCGCGGGGGTGCCGTACTGGGCGAGCTTGCCGCCGACGCGCATCACCGCGACCTTGTCGCCGAGCCGGACGGCCTCGTCGATGTCGTGCGTGACGAACACGATGGTCTTGCCCAGCTGCGACTGCAGCCGCAGCAGCTCGTTCTGCAGGTCCTCGCGCACGATCGGGTCGACGGCGGAGAACGGTTCGTCCATCAGCAGCACCGGCGAGTCCGCGGCGAGCGCGCGGGCGACGCCGACGCGCTGCTGCTGGCCGCCCGAAAGCTGTGCCGGGTACCGCTTTCCGAGTTCCGCGGGCAGGCCGATGATCTCCAGCAGCTCCGCGGCCCGCTTGCGCGCCTTCGCCTTGTCCCAGCCGGACAGCAGGGGCACGGTGGCGATGTTGTCCAGCACCGTCCGATGTGGAAAGAGCCCGGCGTGCTGGATGACGTAACCGATGCCGCGGCGCAGCAGCGCCGGGTCGCCCTCGGCGACGTCCTTGCCGTCGAGCAGCACCTGGCCGCCGGTCGGCTCGACCATCCGGTTGATCATCCGCAGCGACGTGGTCTTGCCGCAGCCCGACGGGCCGACGAACACGGTGATCGTGCCGTCCTCGACCGTCAGGTTCAGCTTGTCGACGGCGACCGTCCCATCCGGGTACTGCTTGGTCACGTCGCGGAATTCGATGGTCACTGCCACTCCCCATGTCCCGGTCCGTCCGACCGTAGCCGAGTCCGCGGTGGTTGGCACGCTGTTCCGACAGGTGACTACTAGGCTCAGAACCCGTGAGCGCACTCGACGACGTCCTCGCCGCGCACGGCGTCGGCGTCCGCCCGCTGTACCGCGTCATCGACCTCCTGCGGACCGGCGACCACGACCTCGGCGAGCTGGTCCGGCTGTCCACGGCGCCGCGGCGCAGCGTGGAAGACGTCCTGACCGCGCTCGGCGACGACCTCGACCGCAGCGGCGACCGGCTGCGGATCGCCCCCGGCGTCGCCGCGTCGTACCTGCAGTACAGCGTCCCCCGCTACGGCGACCCGCTCGACGAAGCCGTCGAGGGCCACGAACTGCTGCCGAAGATCGCCGAGTGGGTGGCGGAGGTGCCGTCGCCGCTGGCCGCGCTCGACCACGTGCAGGCCACGCCGGGCACCGTGCTGCGCCGCGCGCTGTGGCTCGACGCGCAGTACGACCTCGCGTCCGCGCGGGTGCTGTTCCTCGGCGACCACGACCTGACGTCGCTGGCGGTGCGGGCGGTCTGCCCGGCGGCGTCGCTCACGGTCGTCGACCTCGACGAGCGCGTGCTCGCCTACCTGGACGACCGCGGCGAGCGCGCGATCGCGACGGCCCACGCGGACCTGCGCGTCGGCCTGCCCCCGGCCTTCGCCGGCCGGTTCGACCTGGTGTTCAGCGATCCGCCGTACACGCCGGAAGGCATGGGGCTGTTCGCCACGCGCGGGGTGCAGGCGCTGCGGGAGCCGAGCGAGGGACGGCTGCTGCTGGCCTACGGCTACAGCCCGCGCCACCCGGCGCTGGGCGCGCAGGTGCAACGCGCGCTGGCCACGCTCGGGCTGACGTTCGAGGCGATCCTGCCGGGCTTCAACCGCTACTTCGGGGCGCAGGCGATCGGCAGCGCGGCGGACCTGTACGTCTGCCAGCCGACGGCGAAGGCGAAGAAGGTGCGCGGGGCCAAGGCGATCTACACGCACGGCCCGCAGTCGGTCGAAGCGGCGGGCACGAAACCGGCGTTGCTGGAGAAGCTGAAGGAGATCGCGGCCGCCGGCGGGCTCGCGCTGGAGTCGCGGCCGGTGGACTGGTCGATCTCCGGTTCCGAAGGCGACGCGGTCGCGATGGACCTCACCGGCGACCCGGGCCCGTGGCTGCTGCGGACCCTGTTGGGCACGAACGCCCGCCGGCTGGCCCTGCTCGTCCCGAACGCGCACCCGGACCTCGCGGACGAGCGCTCGCAGACGTCCCTGTCGGAGCTCATCCGGGGGAAGTACACGCTGCGGTACCTGCGCAGCACCCCGGACAACCGGCACGCGGTGGTCGTCGCGGACGCCGTCGAGCACCAGGACGAGGTGCTGACCCGCGCCCACGCCCGGCTGGCGAACGTCTCCCTCGACGTCCCCGAAGACCTCGTGGACCTGCGCCTGGTCGACGTCCCCCGCCACCGCCTCGCCGACCTCCTCTGAAACGCCGAAAGCGGCACTTTCACGTGAAAGTGCCGCTTTCGGAGCAGGACGTCAGTCCGTGACGCCGTCGGCTTCCGCGGCCTTCGCCACCGCCGCCGCGACCTCCGGGGCCACCCGCGGGTCGAGCGGGCTGGGGACGATGCGGTCCGGGCCCAGGTCGTCCGTCGCCACCGACACGATCGCCTCGGCGGCCGCCAGCTTCATGTTCTCCGTGATCGCCCGCGCGCCGGAGTCCAGCGCGCCGCGGAAGACACCCGGGAACGCCAGCACGTTGTTGATCTGGTTCGGGAAGTCGCTGCGGCCGGTGGCCACGATCGACGCGTAGCGCGCCGCGACGTCCGGGTGGACCTCCGGGTCCGGGTTCGACAGCGCGAACACGATGCCGCCGCCGGCCATGCGGCCCAGCAGCGACTCGTCGATCGTCGCGCCGGAGAGCCCGAGGAACACGTCCGCGCCTTCGAGCGCCTCGGCCAGGCCACCGCGCAGGCCGGCCTTGTTCGTCGTCTCCGCCAGCCGCTGCTTGACGGGGTTCAGGCCATCGCGGCCGTCGTGGATGATGCCGCGCGAGTCGAGGACGGTGACGTCGCCGATGCCGGCCTCCCGCAGGATCTTGGCGCAGGCGACACCCGCCGCACCGGCTCCCGAGACGACGACGCGCTGGTCGGCGATCGCGCGGTCGAGCACCAGGTTGGCGCCGCGCAGCGCGGCCAGCGTGACGATGGCCGTGCCGTGCTGGTCGTCGTGCATGACCGGGCAGTCCAGCGCCTCCTTGAGCTTGTCCTCCAGCTCGAAGCACCGCGGCGCGGAGACGTCCTCCAGGTTGACGGCCCCGTAGGACGGCCGCAGCCGCACCAGCGTTTCGACGATCTCGTCGACGTCGGTGGTGTCCAGGACCAGCGGGATCGAGTCGAGCCCGCCGAACGTCTTGAAGAGGACCGACTTGCCCTCCATGACCGGCAGCGACGCGCTCGCGCCGATGTCGCCGAGGCCGAGCACCGCCGTCCCGTCGCTGACCACGACGACCAGCCGGTCCGCCCACGTGTACCGCTTGGCCTTGGCCGCGTCCTCGGCGATCGCGCGGCTCACCTTCGCCACACCGGGGGTGTACGCGATCGAAAGGTCACGCGGGCTGGAGATGGGGCGCGTGGCCGCCACCGAGAGCTTGCCGCCCTCGTGCCCGGTGAAGATCTCTTCGTCGGTGACCGGCGCGACGGCGCCGGTGGGGTCGCTCATGGGGTTTCCTGTCGTCGTTTCCGTCATTCGTCCAGTGGGAATGACGGAACTCGCGGATCGAACGTGTGTCACTGGAATTTCTCCTGGGCCTGCGAGCGGGGGACCACGGCTGCAGGGGACACCGTGGTGATTCCCGGCACGGCAGCCCAGCGCGGTAGCGCCGGCCTGTCGGCGAGGCGTCACGTCGGCCATCGGTGCCGTGGGTCTGGCGATGGCCGCGGACGCGGCGGTCCGGCCATTGTGACAGGTCCGGTCGCGCGGTGGACCCCTCGGTGCGGTTGATGTCACATCAAAGGCCAATTCCGGCAATTCCCAAGACGTCTGTCCGGTTTTCTTGGCACCCGATATGATGAAGCCATGCAATTCCGCCGGCTGAGCGTCCCGGACGCCTTCGAGTTCTTCCCCCGGGCGTTCCCCGACGATCGGGGCCTGTTCGTGGCCCCGTTCCAGGAGGAGACCTTCCGCGCCGCCGTCGGCCACCCGCTGCGCCTCGGCCAGTCCAACCACAGCGTGTCCCGGCGCGGCACCATCCGCGGGATCCACTTCGCCGACACGCCACCCGGCCAGGGCAAGTACATCTACTGCCCGCGCGGGTCGCTGCTCGACGTCGTCGTCGACCTCCGCGTCGGCTCGCCGACCTTCGGCGAGTGGGACTCGGTCCGGCTCGACTCGAGCGAGTACCGCGCCGTCTACGTCGCCGAGGGCCTCGGCCACGGCTTCATCGCGCTCGAAGACGACACGGTGATGGCCTACCTCTGCTCCGAGCCGTACACGCCGACGGGCGAGCACGGGATCAGCCCGCTCGACCCGGCGCTGAACCTGCCCTGGCCGGCGGAGCTCGAGCCCGTCCTCTCCCCCAAGGACCTCGCCGCGCCGACGCTGGCCGAAGCCCGCGAGAGCGGCCTGCTCCCGGTGTACGAGGACTGCGTCGCCTACTACGACAAGCTGCGCTCGATGAACTGAGCCGTCCCCCGGCTCGACCGAGAAGCCGCTTGCCAAGTTAGTAAGCGCGCATATAGTCTGCCCGCATGGCACTTTACGAGTACGAACACAGCGAGACGTCCACCGCACCCGCCGCCGCGATCTGGCCGCTCTGGGCCGACACCGCGCGCTGGCCGGAGTGGGACGCCGGCGTCCGGTCGGTGGTGCTCGACGGCCCCTTCGCCGTGGGCACCGACGGCACCATGACCATGGACGGGATGCCGCCGATCCCCTTCACGCTGACCGAGGTCACCGAGGGCCGCAGCTTCACCGACGAGACCCGGCTGCCCGACGCGTTCCTGCGGTTCGAGCACGTCCTGACCGACGTCGACGGCGGCACGAAGATCACCTACCGCGTCACCATCGACGGTCCCGAAGGCTTCGGTCCCCAGGTCACCGAAGACACTCCAGACGCGATGCAAGCGCTTGCGCGCCTGGCTGAGGCATCCTCGCGGGTATGACCGCCCCCGAGTCCCGCTTGCCCGGCCCCGAGCGCAGCCCCGGCTTCCTGCTGTGGCGCGTGACGCTGGCCTGGCAGCGGGCGATGCGAGCCGCGCTGGCCCCGCACGACCTCACGCACGTCCAGTTCGTGCTGCTGACCACGACGTGGTGGCTCACCCGCTCGGGCGAGCCACCGACCCAGCGGCAGCTCGCCGAGCAGGCGGGCACCGACACGATGATGACCAGCCAGGTCGTCCGCAAGCTCGCCGAGCGCGGCCTGCTCGCCCGCGCCGACGACCCGGCCGACGCCCGCGCGAAGCGCCTGGAAGTCACCCCGGCCGGCCTCGAACTGGTCGCGAAGGCCCTGAACGACGTCGAAGCCGCCGACGCGTCCTTCTTCGAGGGCGTCGGCGACGGCTTCACCGAGTCGCTGGCCCGGCTCAGCCCCTGACGTCTTCGGCGAGGACGCGCTCGATGTTGCGCTCGGCCAGCGCCGTGATCGTCACGAACGGGTTGACGCCGGTGCTGCCGGGGATCAGCGAGCCGTCCGTGACGTACAGGTTCCGGTAGCCCTTCACCCGGCCGTAGCCGTCGGTCGCCTCACCGAGCACCAGACCGCCCAGCGGGTGGTAGGTGAAGCGGTTCTCGAACGTGCGCGTGTCCCCGAAGAGGTCGTAGCGGTAGATCGTCTTGTTCGCCCGGTTGACCTGGTCGAACAGCGCCTTCGCGGCGTCGATCGAGGGCTGCCCCTGCGACGCCGTCCAGCGCAGCTTCGCCGAGTCGGTCGCCGCGTCGTAGGTGAAGTGGCCGCGTTCGGGGTTCTTGGTGATGGCCAGGTACAGGCTGACCCACGTCTCGATACCGGCGGGCACCGGCGCGATCTCGGCGAAGGCCGGGTGCACCGGGTCGGCCCAGTTGTCGATGCCGAGCGCGGGCATGCCGGACTGCAGGCTGCCGGTGGTGTCCCAGACGTGGTTGGCGCGGCCGAGCATGACGTTGCCGTTGGTGCCCCAGCCGCGCCCGACGGCGTCGTTCAGCTCGGGCAGCCGGCCGGTCTCGCGGGCGCGGACCAGCAGCTCGGTCGAGCCGAGGCTGCCCGCGCCGAGGAACAGGTGCTTCGTCGTGACGTGCTTGGTGGCCAGGACCGTCCCGCGGTCGTCGATCTCGCGCACGACCAGCGTGTACGTCCCGTCCGGCTGGTGGCTGATCTCGCGGACCTCGTGCAGCGCCTGGATGGTCACGTTGCCGGTGCCGAGCGCGGCGGCGAGGTAGGACTTGTCGAGCGAGCGCTTCCCGTGGTTGTTGCCGTAGATGACCTCGGACGCGTCGGCTGAACGCGGGACCGTGCCCGCCTCCTCCCGCCGCAGGTAGTCCATGTCGTAGACGCTCGGCACGAACACCGTCTCGAACCCGGCCTTTTCGGCGGCCTTCCGCGAGACGCGGGCGTACTTGTAGGAGCGGCAGGCCTCGAACCACGCCGGGTCGACGACGTTGACGCCCAGCTGGGCGCGGGCGCGCGGGAAGTACTTGCCGTACATCTCGTCCGCGTCGACGCCGGGCAGGATCTCCTCGAAGTAGGAGCGCTTCGGCGTCACCGCCATCGCGCCGTTGACCAGCGAGCCGCCGCCGACGCCCCGGCCGAGGTACACCGCCATGTCGCCGAAGTTCACCCGGTCGAGCACGCCGGCGTAGCGCCCGATGTCGCGGTTGGCGAGGTCGAGCCAGAGGAAGGACGCGAGCGGCGCCTCGGTGCGGTCCTTGAACCACATCGACCGCTCGTCCGGGGTGAGCATCGGGCAGAACACCTTGCCGTCGGCGCCCGGCGTGTTCCACAGCCGGCCCATCTCGAGCATCAGCGTCGGGACGCCGGCCTCGCCGAGCCGCAGCGCCGTCACGGCGGCGCCGTAGCCGGTGCCGATCACCACCGCCGGGACGTGTTCGGGGAGCGTCGCCGCGGCGGCGGGCCGCGTCGACACCGTGGTGAGCCCCAGTGCGGCGGCGGAGTTCAGTGCGGCGAGGCCGAGGAAGCGGCGGCGGGAGAAGGCAGACATGCGCCCGATCATGACCCAATTGAGTGAACAGTGTTAACTATTTGAAACACGTTTCACCCAGTCGAGGGAATCCTCGGGTCTCCCCTGGGGGCGATCCCGGATGTCGCGGCCGCGCGGGGCGAGCAAGCTCACCGGCATGAAACTTCTCGCACTGGGGGCGGCCGCGGCCGCCGTCGCCGCACTGGGGGTCGCGCCCGGGACGGCGTCCGCGGACGCACTGCCGACGTTCGACTTCTCGGACTGCCCGGCGCCGCCCGCGAACGCCGACCCGGGCACGTGGCGCTGCGAAGCCTTTGTCTCGCAAGGAAAACTGACCATCGACGGCCAGGAGATCCCGCTCGGGGAAATGCGCCTGACGTTCAGCGAAGGCCGCGTGAACGGCGAGTACGCGCAGGCGTTCGGCGCGCTGCGGCACGAGCCGGTACGCGTTCCCGGCCTCGCCGGCACGACGCTCCAGCTGCGCTACGGCGGCTATTCGGACTTCCAGGGCAACGACGAGCGGCGCGGCGAACTGGACGTCTACGCCGTGCTGCGGCACCCGTTGCTGCGCGAGGACTGCCGGATCGGCGTCATGCACACCGTCGTCCACGACGACCCGGCCGTGCCGCCGACAGTGATCTCGAAAACCCCGCCGACCATGCACTTCGGCGTCGTGGACCCGAATCTCGCCGTGCCCGCGACCACCGGCTGCGGACCGCTGGGCAAGCTCGTCGACCGGCGGCTCGGCCTGCCCTCGCCGTCGGGCGAGAACACGTTCCACCAGACGACGTACGTGCAGTACAAGCAACTCTAACGCTTCTTCGGCGTCACCCAGATGGTGATCGTCCCGGTGACCACGGCCTTGCCGTTCGTGTCCGAAATGGTCACCGGGACGGGCAGCTCGAAGCCCTCGTCCCCGAAGTCCGGCAGCTCGGGCAGTGACGCCACCGCGCGCAGGCCCGTCTCGGCCTTGGCGACGTACTGGACGTTCATGCCCTTCGGCAGCCAGCGGTGCGTCGGCGGGACGGTCGCCTCGGCGAGCATGCCCATCGCGATCTCGGCGAGATTGCAGGCGGCGATCGCGTGGAACGTGCGGATGTGGTTGTAAACACCCCACCACTTCGGCGCGGTCACCTCGCAGTGGCCGGGCCGCAGCTCGCGCACCGAGGGCAGCACCGTGCGGAAGTACGGGACGCGCACGCACATCGCGGCGCTGAACAGCTGTTTCCCGCCCGGCTTCGCGGCCAGCTTGTGCCACAGCGCGAACGTCGGCGTCTCGGACATGGGGTCTCCTCGCACTAAGCTACTGCTCAGTAGCAAAGCAGACGACCTGCTGGCGCGCAAACGGCCGGGTATGTTCGGCCGCGTGGCGAACCGTCTCTTCCTCCTCCGGCACGGCCAGACCGAATGGTCGGTGAACGGACGGCACACCGGCCGCACCGACATCCCGCTGACCCCGGCCGGAGAAGGCCAGGCGCTCGCCGCGGGCGGCACGCTCCGGAGCCTGGTGGGCGGCCCGTCGCTGGTGCTGTCGAGCCCCCGCGCCCGCGCGCTGCGGACGGCCGCGCTGGCCGGGCTGCGCGTCGACGAAGTCACCGAAGACCTGGCCGAGTGGGACTACGGCGACTACGAGGGCATCACCACACCGGAGATCCGCGAGACAGTGCCGGGCTGGACGGTGTGGACCCACCCGATCCCCGGCGGCGAAAGCGCCGAAGAAGTCTCCGCACGCGCGGACCGCGTCCTCGCGCGCGCCCGCCGCGACAGCGAAACCGGCGACGTGATCCTGGTCGGGCACGGCCACTTCAGCCGCGTGCTGGTGGCCCGCTGGGTCGCACTCCCCGCCACCGCGGGCGTCCACTTCGGACTCGACGCGGCCGGCATCGCGGTGCTCGGCGACGAGCGCGGCGAGCCGCAGATCGAACACCTCAACCTGCTGCCCGCCCTGGAGGACTGACGTGCCCGACGACCGCATCCGCCGGATCAGACCCGACGACGTCGAGGCCGCCGTCGCCCTCGCGTACGCGCTGGCGGACTACGAGCGCGCGCCCGACGAGTGCCACCTGACGGCTTCGCAGCTGCATTCCGCGTTGTTCGGTGAAGCGCCGAAGCTGTTCGGGCACGTGGCCGAAGTGGACGGCGAGATCGTCGGCTTCACGGTGTGGTTCCTCAACTTCTCCACCTGGCGCGGGGTGCACGGCATCTACCTGGAGGATCTGTTCGTCCTGCCCGCGCACCGCGGCTCCGGCCTGGGCAAGGCCCTGCTGGCGGCGCTGGCGGCCGAGTGCGTCGCGAACGGCTACGCGCGGCTCGAGTGGTCGGTCCTGGACTGGAACCCGGCCACGGAGTTCTACAAGGCGCTCGGCGCGGTCCCGATGGACGAGTGGACCGTCAACCGCCTCACCGACGAACCCCTGCGGGCCCTCGCGGCGCAGGCTTAGTCCTCTTCGCGGCCTTCGCGCTCGGCACGCCGCCCGGCCAGCCCGCCGCGCTCGGCGGCTTCCGTTTCGGTCTCGCCCTCGCGCAGCCCCAGCGCCCACTCGCGGGCCGGGCGGCGGAACAGCAGCGCCAGCGCGGCGATGCCGAACAGCGCGACCGGCACGCCCCACGCCGGCTCGCCGGACGGGCCGAGCAGGTACCAGCCGAGCCCGATCACGATCAGCGCGATCACCACGCCGGGCGAGCGGGCCCACGTCTGGCCGAGGACCAGCCCGGCCGACGCGGCCAGGAACGCCAGCGCCACCACGATGAACGTGCCCGACTCGACGAAGACGTTGTTCCCCGGCCGGGTCGGCGACCCCAGGCCGTTCACCAGCACGACCACCCCGAACACCAGTAGGGCGAGCGACGGCACCGCGGTGACCGCGCCGGCCAGCCGGACCTCGCGGGGAGCGGGCGAGAGCTTCACAGGGGGCCTTCCGGAAGATCTTTTCGCGGGAGCACAGTGGACTCGACCAGGGCGGGTCACCGTGCGTGAGCTGATTCGATCGTATGCCACCCGGTCGGCCGTTTTCCCGGGACCGCCCGGGCGCTGAGAATTCAAGAGTCGTCGATGAGCGGGCGGTCGGCCCGGGTGCACTTGTCACGACGAGCGGACGCCGCACGTGAAGGAGGGCCGCCCGCCACAGGGACGCGAAGGTGCTGTTCGCCGGGGTTGCGCCGGTCACCATGCGGGTCCGGAAGGTTCTCGGGCCGCCGGAAGTCACCTACCCTGCGGTAGTGCGCGCAATCCTCGTCGTGAACCCCCAGGCCACCTCGACCACCGCCGGTGGCCGGGACGTGCTGGCGCACGCGCTCGCCAGCCAGGTCAAGCTCGACGTGGTCGAGACGGACTACCGCGGCCACGCGATGGCCGTCGCGCGCTCGGCCGCGCGGGACGGGATCGACCTGGTCGTGGCGCACGGCGGGGACGGCACGGTCAACGAGGTCGTCAACGGCCTGCTGGCCGACGCGGACGGCGACCCCACGCAGATCGGGCGGGTGCCCGCCCTGGGCGTCGTGCCCGGCGGCTCGGCCAACGTGTTCGCGCGCGCCCTCGGCATCTCCTCGGACCCGGTCGAAGCCACCCACCAGCTGCTGTACGCGCTGGAACACGACCGCTCGCGCCGGGTCGGCCTCGGCCTGGCCGACCGGCACTGGTTCACCTTCAACGCCGGCCTCGGCTGGGACGCCGACGTCGTCGGCCGCGTGGCGAAGCGCCGCGGCAAGCAGACGACGGCCGCGCTCTACCTGAGGGCCGCCGTCCGCTCCTACTTCCGGCCGCCGCTGGGCCGGCCGGCGCTCACGATCCGCGTCCCCGGTCACGAACCCACCGAAGCGCTGACCGCTTTCGTGTCGAACACCGATCCGTGGAGCTACCTGGGCGAGCGGCCGATCCACCTCAACCCGGGTTGCTCGTTCGAGACGGGATTGGGCTTGTTCGCGCTGAGCGGTCTGGGGTTGCCGACCGTGTTCAAGCATGTACGGCGTGCTTTGGCTACGAAGAGCAACCAAAAAGGACGGCGTCTCGTGCGTCACGATGACCTGCCGATGATCCGCATCGACGCAGCTGAACCGGTAAACTTCCAGGTGGACGGCGACCTCGTCGGCCAGCGGAAACACGTGGAGTTTTTCAGCGTCCCGGATGCACTCACCGTAATCGTGTGACGACGGGCCCGCTGATCGCCTGCGGCAAAGTGCAATCTGCCGTTCGTCGACCCAGAAGCTCCACTCAGCGCATCAGCCTTCCCCCGGGCGGGCTGTTTCGGAGAGAAACCGCAGGTCAGAAGCGTCGCTCGGCCGGGTGAGCTGACTCACCGATCTTCCGGAAACCCTTGTCGAAAGCGGTGCTTCGTGAAAGCATTCACAAGCACCCAAGAACACGACCGCCATTGACGACTGTGGCGCGGCTCTCCCGCGCCATGTGAAGGAGCTCACGAACATGGACTGGCGCCACGACGCGGCCTGCCGAGACGAGGACCCCGAGCTGTTCTTCCCGGTGGGAACCAGCGGTCCGGCTCTGTCGCAGGTAGCTCAGGCGAAGGCCGTGTGCCACCGCTGCCCCTCCGCTTCCGACTGCTTGGCCTGGGCTTTGGCCAGCGGCCAGGACGCCGGCGTGTGGGGCGGCATGAGCGAGGACGAGCGACGCGCGCTCAAGCGCCGCCGTACGCACATCGGCACGCGTACCAACGCCTGATTCACCGAGATCCACGGATCCACCCGAGCCGAGTAGGAATTTCACCCGGCGGGCATTTCTTGTGCCCACGCCGTCTGGGGCGATACCTACCCAGTTCAAGCTTAACAACCGAGGCGAAACCACCTGGAGACGGGTGCGCTGAAACCTCACCGGGACTTCAAGACCTCCCGCGAAAACGTTGAACGGCCCGGCACCTGTGCACCTGGTGCCGGGCCTTCAGCGTGTTCCCTCCCGCGATCCGCACCCGATCACGTCGCCGCAGCGGGGAATGCCCGGCGGTGATCGAGTCCAAACGCGACTGTCTAAAGCCGACGCGAAAGCGGGATGCGCAGCGCCGCTTCGGTTCCGGTCACCCGGGTCGACGACGCCTCGGCGCGCACCTTCCGCAGGGAAAGGGAGCCGCGCAGCTCGGACTCCACCAGCGTCCGCACGATCTGCAGGCCGAGGCCGTCCGACCGCTCCAGCGAGAACCCCGCCGGCAGGCCGCGCCCGTTGTCGCGGATCACGACGTCCAGCCAGCGCGCCGAGCGCTCCACGATCAGCTCGACCTTGCCGGAGCGGCCCGCCGGGAACGCGTGCTCGATGGCGTTCTGCACCAGCTCGGCCAGCACCATCACCAGCGGCGTCGCGATCTCCGCGACGACCACGCCGAACGAGCCCGTGCGCTTCAGCCCGACCTGCGACTCCGCCGTGGCGACCTCGCCGACCATCGGCAGCACGTTGTCGAGCAGCTTGTCGAGGTCGACGCGCTCGTCCACCGAGATCGACAGCGCTTCGTGCACCAGCGCGATCGACGTCACCCGGCGCACCGACTCGGCCAGCGCGAGCCGCGCCTCCTCCGACGACGTCCGGCGGGACTGCAGGCGCAGCAGCGCGGCCACCGTCTGCAGGTTGTTCTTCACCCGGTGGTGGATCTCGCGGATCGTCGCGTCCTTCGACAGCAGCGCGCGGTCGCGCCGCTTCACCTCGGTGACGTCGCGGACCAGGACCAGCGCGCCCGCCGCCTGCCCGGCCGGCCGCAGCGGCAGCGCGCGGAACAGCACCACGGCGCCGCGCCGCGAATCGGCTTCCGTGCGGCTCGACGGCTTCCCGTCGAGCGCTTCGATGATCCGGTGGGACACCTCGGTCGCGTCGAACGGGTCGCGGATCAGCGAGCGCGTCAGCGGCGCCAGGCGGGTGCCGACCAGGTCGGATTCGTGCCCCATCCGGTGGTAGGCGGACAGGCCGTTCGGGCTGGCGAAGACGACCGTGCCGCTCGAATCGAGCCGGATCAGCCCGTCCCCGACCCGCGGCGAGGTGTGCGTGTCGGTCGCGTTGGTGCCGTTCGGCGGGAACGTGCCGTCGACGATCATCTGGCACAGGTCGCCGGCGCTGCCGAGGTAGGCGATCTCCAGCGGCGACGGCACGCGCGGCGCGGCCAGGTTGGTCTCGCGGCTCATCACGGCGATGACCTCGTCGTGGAAGCGCACCGGGATGGCCTCGCGCCGCATCGGCAGGTCGCGGTACCAGTGCGGGTCTTCCTCGCGGCAGATCCGCACCTCGCGCATGGCCTTCGCCAGCTGCGGGTGCTCCTCCACCGTGAACCGGGTGCCGACGACGTCCTCGGGGTGCGCGGTGGGCGCCGTCGTCGGCCGCGCGTGCGCGACGCAGACGAAGTCGCCGCCGTCCGGCTGCAGCTCCTCGGTCACCGGGACCCAGAGCAGGAAGTCGGCGAAGGACAGGTCGGCCAGCAGCTGCCACTCGGCGACGACGGTCTGGAGGTGGTCCGCCGCCTCCCCGGGGAGGCCGGTGTTGTCGGCGAGCAGTTCGGCGAGCGTCGACACGGTTACTCGACCGTCCCGAGCACGTCACCCTGCTGGACGCGGTCGCCCTTCGCCACGGTGAGGCTGGTCAGGGTGCCTGCCTTTTCGCTCACGGCGGGCAGCTCCATCTTCATCGACTCCAGGATCAGCACGGTGTCGCCGGCGTTCAGCGCGGCGCCGGGCGCCGCGACGACCTCGAGCACGGTGCCGACCATCTCCGCCCGGATCTCGGCCATCGCCACCCCTCCTCGTGCTCGCCCGACCACCCCATCCAACCAGAACGGGACGTCATGACACACTTGAGAGGTTGACCAGCTTTGACGACGAGGAGTGAACATGTCGAAGCGCGCCCGCAAGCGTCGCGACCGGAAGAAGAACGGCGCGAACCACGGCAAGAAGCCCAACGCCTGATTCCCGGCGTCGGCATGACGAAGGCCCCCACGCAGCTGCGTAGGGGCCTTCGTCGTGCTCAGGCGCGTTATTCGGAACGCTGCTCGAGGGTGATCTCGGTGCGTTCGACCGTCACCCCGCCGCGGGAGGCGACGGTCTGGCGGATCGACGCGCGCAACCGGCTCTTCAGCTCGGCGGGGGCGTGGTCGCCCCCGCACTTGCGGGCCAGGAGCTGCTTGATGTGCTCGTCGATGCCGTATTCCTCGAGGCACGGCGGGCAGTCGTCGATGTGGGCGCGCAGTGCGGCGTCCCGCTCGGGGCTGCACTCGCGGTCGAGGAGCAGGTAGATGTCGGCGAGCGCTTCTTCGCAGCGGACCTTGTCGGACGCGCCTTCGCACATGTCGTTCATCGCCCGGCCACCTCCTCCTGGGCACCCCGGATGAAGCCGCGTTCCCTCGCGACGTCGGCGAGCAGGTCGCGCAGCTGGGCGCGACCGCGGTGGAGGCGGGACATCACGGTGCCGATGGGGGTGTCCATGATCTCGGCGATCTCCTTGTACGCGAAGCCCTCGACGTCGGCCAGGTAGACGGCCAGCCGGAACTCCTCGGGCAGCTTCTGCAGTGCGGCCTTGACGTCGGTGTCGGGCAGGTTGTCCATCGCCTCGACCTCGGCCGAACGCAGCCCGCTGGAGGTGTGGCTCTCCGCCTTGGCGATCTGCCAGTCGGTGATCTCCTCGGTGGGCTGCTGCACCGGCTGCCGCTGCCGCTTGCGGTAGCCGTTGATGTAGGTGTTGGTCAGGATGCGGTACATCCAGGCCTTGAGGTTCGTGCCCGCCTTGAAGGACGCGAAGGCGGCGTACGCCTTCAGGTAGGTCTCCTGGACCAGGTCTTCGGCGTCAGCGGGGTTGCGCGTCATCCGCATCGCGGCCGAGTACAGCTGGTCGAGCAGCGGCATGGCGTCCCGCTCGAAGCGCTCGGCGCGCTCGGCCTCGGTCGCTTCCTCCGGCGCTGAGTTCTGCGTGCTCGGCAAACCGTTCCCTTCCCGCTCGGCGTCGATGCGCGTGCGCGCATACGGCAGACCCGAGTTTACGCGGGGGCCGGGCACGCCGCGGTTCGCCGGTGCATCGGGACGACGACGGCTGCGAGAGCGTGTGGTGGCGAGCGTTGGTGTCACGTCCCGTACAACCGATCGGGGCAAGCGGGCATTCCCTAGACTTCCGGCCCATGGCTGGCAAGGGCACCCCGGCGACGGCGTTGTTGGGCAAGCAGAAGGTGGCGCACACGCTGCACGCGTACGACCACGACCCCCGCGCGGAGTCGTACGGGCTGGAGGCGGTGGAGGCCCTCGGCCTGGACCGCGCGCGGGTCTTCAAGACGCTGGTCGCCGAGGTCGACGGCAAGTTGACGGTCGGCGTGGTCCCGGTCACGGGCCAGCTGGACCTCAAGGCCTTGGCCGCGGCGGCGGGCGGCAAGAAGGCGAAGATGGCCGACCCGGCGGCGGCCCAGCGGGCGACGGGGTACGTGCTGGGCGGGATCTCACCGCTGGGCCACCGGAGCCGGCTGCCGGTGGTGATCGACGCGTCGGCTTCGACGTTCGAAACGGTCTTCTGTTCGGCGGGCCGCCGGGGTCTCGAGGTGGAGCTGGCCCCGGCCGAGCTGATCCGGCTGACCGGCGCGGTGGTGGCGCCGATCGCGGCCTGACCGAGCGTGTTGACCGGTCGCCAGCGCCCCAATGTGGCGTTCGGTGCGTCCAGCGCACCCAATGTGGCGTTCGGTGCGTCTGACGCAACCAACGCCACATTGGGGTGCTTGGGACCAGGGTCAGGCGAGCGGGCGCAGTACGCGCGAGAGCCACTCCGTAGCGGCCCGCGAAACGCCCTCGAGGTCCTTCGACAGGCTGTGGTCGCCCTCGACCACCACGATCTCGTGGTGCGGGCCCGCCTTCGGTCGCCCGAACGGGTCGTTCTCCCCCTGCACCACCAGCACCGGCACCTCGACCGCGTCGAGTTCCGGCTGGCGCGTCTTCTCCGGCTTGCCCGGCGGGTGCTCCGGGAACGCCAGGCACAGCACCGCGACCGCCTGGCCCTGCGCGGCCGTCCGGCAGGCCACCCGGGCGCCCGAGGACCGGCCGCCGAACACGAACGGCAGGTCGTCGAAGCGCGCCGACAGGTCGTCCACGATCGTCAGCCACGCCGTGTCCAGCTGGTTCGCCGGGGCCGGGGCGCGACGGCCCGCCACCCGGTACGGCTGCTCGACCAGCGCGACGTGCACGCCGGCCGCCTGGGCCGCGCGCGTGACCGCCACCAGGTCCTTCGCGTCGAGGCCGCCGCCCGCGCCGTGGCCGAGCATCAGCACCGCCGCGCCCTCCTCGGCGCAGTGCAGGTAGGCCCGCGCGGGGCCGTAGGCGGTGTCGATCTCGAGCGCGGTCATGAGAAGAGGGTGCCCTCGTGCGCCGGTTCGACGCGCTCCAGCAGCTCGGGCCCGTTGTTGCGGACGTTGTTGACCAGGGTCGAGATCGGCCGCAGCTCCAGCGACGCGACGATGTCGTCCGGCGTCGGGACCAGCAGGTCCTTGACGTCCTCGCGGTCCGGGTCCAGCCAGCCGTCCCAATGCGACTTCGGCACGATCAGCGGCATCCGGTGGTGGATGTCGGTCAGCTGCCCGGCGGCGTCGGTCGTGATGATCGAGAACGTGATCAGCGGCGGCGCGTCCTTGTCGTCCTTCGGGTGCCAGCTCTCCCAGATCCCGCCGAACGCGAGCGACGAGCCGTCCGGCTCCGTCATGTAGAACGGCTCTTTTTCCTTGCCGGTGCGGCGCCACTCGAACCAGCCGTCGGCGGGCACCAGGCAGCGGCGGGACACCAGCGCGCGGCGGAAGGCGGGCTTCTCGGCGGCCGTCTCGGCGCGGGTGTTGATCATCCGCGAGCCGACCGAGGGGTCCTTGGCCCAGAACGGCACCAGGCCCCACTTCATGATCCGCAGCGAGCGCTCGGCGGGCTCGTCCTCGAGGACCTGGCCGTCTTCGTCACGCGGGTGCCGCTGCACGACCGTGACGACGTTCTTCGTCGGCGCGACGTTGTGATCGGCGCGCGCGTGCCCCTCGGTGAGATCGACCGCCTCGAACTCCTCGATCAGCTTCGCCGGGTCCTTCGTGGCGGCGTAACGGCCGCACATGCGCCAACCTCCTCGTGCCGGAAACGTCCGGGGACGCCATCGTTACACGCAGGCCAGGGCCGTGGCGAGCGGCGTGGGATCATTCGGGTGGGCACCGGTGCAGGAGAGGACGGCGGGTTTGGCGCGCAACGACTGGAGCAAGCTGGACGAGTCCGACGTCCGCGTGCGTCCGGGCAAGGGCACCCGGCCCCGCAGCAAGCGCCGTCCCGAGCACGCCGACGCCGTCACCGCCATGGTCATCGGCAAGGACCGCGGGCGCTGGACCTGCGCGATCGATGCCGACCCCGAACGGGTGATCACCGCGATGCGGGCCCGGGAAATGGGCCGGACGCCGGTGGTCGTCGGCGACCGGGTGGGGATCGTCGGCGACGTCTCCGGCAAGCCGGACACGCTCGCGCGCATCATCCGCGTCGACGAGCGCACCAGCTCCCTGCTGCGCACGGCCGACGACACCGACCCGTACGAGCGGCTGGTCGTCGCCAACGCCGAGCGCCTGCTGATCGTCACCGCGCTGGCCGACCCGCCGCCGCGCACCGGCTTCATCGACCGCTGCCTGGTCGCCTGCTACGCGGGCGGCGTCCAGCCTGTGCTGTGCCTGACCAAGGCCGACCTGGCCAGCCCGGACGAGCTGCTGGCCGGGTACGCGGGCCTCGACATCCCGGTGATCGTCAGCCGGTTCGACGAACAGCCCGAAGGCCTCGACGAGCTGCTGAAAGACCGCGTGACGGCGCTCGTCGGGCACTCCGGTGTCGGCAAGTCGACATTGGTCAACCGGCTGGTCCCGGCCGCCGAGCTGGCCGTCGGCGTGGTGAGCGCGGTCGGCAAGGGGCGGCACACGTCCGTGGCGGCGGTGGCGCTGCCGCTCCCGGACGGCGGCTGGGTGATCGACACGCCCGGCGTGCGCTCGTTCGGGCTGGCCCACGTCACCGCGGACCACATCGTCGACGCCTTCGAGGAGTTCGCCGCGGCCGCCGAGGAGTGCCCGTCGGGCTGCGGGCACCTCGGCCCGCCCGAGGACCCGGACTGCGCGCTCGACGACGTCGTCGCCGAAGGCACGGCGAGCCCCGAACGGCTCGCGTCGCTGCGGCGCCTGCTGGCTTCCCGCGGCGGCCACGACGTGACCCGGCCCACAGAGTCCTGAGGCAACCGGGAACCGACCGCGGATCGTCACCGTCACATCGGTAACCATTCGCCCGTTCGGGCGATATGCCCAGTGGAAGATCCGATTCTGAGGGGAATTCGATGCGCAAGACCACCCTGGTCGCGGCAGGCGCCGCGCTGGTTCTGACGCTGACGGCGTGCAGCGGCAACTCCACCACGGGCACCGCCGCCCCGGCCGGCCAGCAGGCCGGCGGCAGCAGCAGCGGCCTCGCTTCGCCGTTCACCGACGCGTTCCAGCTGGCGTCGGCGTCGAAGCAGGGCACCGAGAAGTCCAAGTCGGCGAAGTTCACCATGGAGGGCTCCGCCGCCGGTCAGACCATCAGCGCCACCGGCGCGATGGCCTTCGACGGCGCGGACACGAAGTTCTCGATGACCAGCACCGCGGCCGGCCAGACCACCGAGATGCGCATGGTCGACAAGGTCATGTACATCAAGCTGCCCGCCGACCAGCAGAAGCAGATGGGCACCGACAAGTCGTGGGCCAAGATCTCGGCCGACGGCACCGACCCGATCTCGCAGGCGATGGGGAGCGCGCTGTCGCAGTCGGCGGAGCAGAGCGACCCGAGCAAGATCCTGGAGCAGGTCTCCAAGGCCGGCCGGATCATCTCGTCCGACCAGACCGAGCTGAACGGCGAGCAGGTCAACCACTACAAGGTCGAGCTCGACGTGGCCAAGGCCATCGACCAGTTCACCGGCCAGGTCCCGGCCGCCGCGCGCGACCAGATCAACGAGAAGCTCAAGGGCAAGGACCTCAAGATCCCGGCCGAGCTGTGGCTGAACAAGGACAACCTGCCGGTGCAGGTCACCATGGACCAGGGCCCGATGATGCAGGCGATGGGCGCGCCGGCCGGCGACGCGAAGTTCACGATGAAGTACAGCGACTGGGGCACCCAGGTCGACGTGACGGCCCCGCCGGCCGAGCAGGTCGTCGACCTCGGCGAGCTGATGAAGAAGGCCGGTCGCTGACCGGAAAACTCTGAGTAGCGGCGGCTCCCCCGAACGGGTTCGGGGGAGCCGCTGTGTTTTTGTTGGCGCCATGCGCAAAGCCGCCGTCGTGCTGCTGTTCGTCCTGCTCACCGGCTGCTCCGGCCCGCCGTCCCCGCCCGCCTTCACCGACGCGCGGGCGCTGGCCGACGCCGCGACGGCGGCCGCCACTGGCAGCGGCTCGGCGAAGTTCGCCACGGACGTCGCGGTGGGCGAGGTCCGGTCGAAGGGCAACGGCCAGGCGCGCTTCGGCGCCGGCGGGACGTCCCAGGTGATGACGACCGACTTCATCGGCGAGCCGATGGAGCTGCGCCTGGTGGCGGGCAAGCTGTACGCGAAGGTGCCGGAGGGTTCGCGCGACGAGGTCGGCACGGGCAAGCCGTGGGTACTGGTCACCGCGGACGGCGGCGACCCGTTCTCCCAGGTGCTCGGCGGCAGCCTGACGCAGCTGGCGGCGCAGAACGACCCGGCGCACACGCTGGGCGAGATCCGGACGGCGGGCACGATCGTCTCGTCCGAGCGCGCGCAGCTGGACGGCGTGGCGGCGGAGCACTACCGCGTCGAGCTGGACCTCGCCCGCCTGGGCACGGACCTCCCCGCGGGCCTGCCCCCGGAGTCCGCGGGGCGGCTCGGCAAGTTCCCGGTGGAGCTGTGGCTCGACGACGCGCACCGGCCGCTGCGGATCGTGCTGGACCTGACCCCGATCCTGCAGGGCTCCGAAGCACGCATCACCACGCGTTATTCGGACTGGGGCGGCCCGGTCGACGTCCAGCCGCCGCCCCCGGGTGAGGTGGGCTAGTCACGTTCGCGCCCGCTGCCGGGGTCCGGACTGGTTCACCGAGGACTGATCCCCGGGTAGTCCACAGGTGAACCCACCTGTGGACAACTCAGAGCAGCTCCAGCAGGAACGGCAGTTCCTGCGGCGCGTACCAAGCCAGTTCGTGGTCCTCGGCATCGCCCAAAGTGAACTCGGCGTCCGGATCCCCCAGATCCGCCGCGTCGATCACCGCCGCGGCCGCCGAGACCGCTTCGGCCGCCTCGGGCGCGTCCACGTGGATCGCCGCCACCAACTTCATCGGGATGGGGCCGCCGATGCGGACGACCGGGGCGTCCAGGTCCGGCCGCAGCGTCACGCCCTCGACGTCGGCCGACACCACCACGCGCCGCGGTTCGCCCTTCTCCTCCGCCGCGATCAGCCGCAGCGAGGCGCGGGCCGCGTCCAGCAGGGCCGCGTACTCCAGTTCCTCGTCGGACCCGCTCACGTACGCCTCGCGCAAGGCCGGCGTCAGCGCGAACGCCGTTCCGCTGCGGGCGCGGAACTCCCCCGAGGACTCGAGGTCGCGAAGCATCGCGATGGTCGCAGGCAGATAAACCCTCACCAGTGCGCACCCTTCAGCTCTTCCAAGGATTCTTCGATCATCCCGGCCAGCAGGTCGACGTCGAAGGCGGCCTTGCGGTCGCCGTTCAGTCCGAAGTAGACGCCGCCGTGGTAGGACGTCACCCCGATCGCCAGCGCCTGGGTGCGCATCAGCGGCATCACCGGGAACATCTCGACCAGTCTGGCCTCTCCCGCGTACATCGGCACCTGCGGGCCCGGCGAATTGGTCACCATGACGTTGAAGATGCGCCCCGACAGCGACCCCGCCGCTCGCGCGCCGAGCGAATGGAGCGTAGCCGGGGCGAAGCCGCCGACCTTGAGCAGGCCGCGCGCCGCCACCGACCGGCCCGAATCCAGGTGCTCGGCCATCGCGTGGCCGATGTGCTGCAGGCGCAGCACCGGGTTCGGCTCGCCGACCGGCAGGTCCACCAGGTACGCGGCCACCTGGTTGCCGACCAGCGCCGGCGTCGAGAACTCCGCCGTCTCCTTGTCGCGGACCGCCAGCGGCACCAGCGCGCGGACCGTCGTGTCCGGGGTCAGCGGCTCCTCGCGCGAAAGCAGCCATTCGCGCAACGCGCCGGTGACGGCCGCGAGGACGACGTCGTTGACCGTGCCGCCGTGCGCCGCGCGGATCTTGCGGAAGTCCTCCAGCCGCGTCCGGACCACGGAGAACACGCGGCCGCCGGACACGCGGACGTTCAGCGGGCCGGTCGGCGCCGGCCGCACCAGCGTGCGCAGCGTCGACGCCACCCCGCCGACAGTCTCGGCGAACTTGCCCGCCGCCGCGAACGCGTCGTTCGCCGCCGAGCGGACGTTCTCGACGACCTCACCCGGCCGCTGGACGCCCTCGCTGACCGCGTCCAGCACCAGTTGCGTCCGGCTCGGCTCGCGCCGCGGCGTCCAGATGTCCTCGAACGGTTCCGGCTCGGCCGGCGTCGGGTCCAGGATGAGCTGGCCGAGCTCGATCGTGCCGACACCGTCCACAACGGACTGGTGGGTCTTCGTCACCAGCGCGACGCGGTCCCCGGCCAGTCCCTCGATGAAGTACGCCTCCCAGAGCGGCCGCTCCGGCGCCAGCCGCCGCGACATCAGGCGGGCGACCAGGTCGAACAGCTGCTCGTCGCTGCCCGGCTGGGGCAGCGCCGAGCGCCGGACGTGGTAGTTCAGGTCGAAGTCGACGTCGTCCACCCACACCGGACGGGCGAGGTGGCCGGGCACCTCCGCCACCCGCTGCCGGTACCGCGGCAGGTACGCCAGCCGAGCGCCGACGAGGTCCAGCAGCTGCGCGTAGCTGAAGCCGGACCGGGGCCGCTCGAAGATCGCCACCCCGCCGACGTGCATCGGCGTCGCGTGGTCCTCGACGTAGAGGAACGAGGCGTCCAGCGCGGAAAGGCGGTCGGGCATGAGCCGATCGTCGCACAGTGCGAGACTGCCGGGTGTGGGTGATGAGTCGACTGTCTCGCCGAAAGACCGCTTCCTGACCGTGTACGGCCGCAAGCCGGTGCTCGAGGCGCTCGCGGACGACGGCCTGCGCGTGGACAAGGTGATCCTCGCCGACACCGCTCGCGGCCCCGGCGCGGCGGAGATCCAGCGCGCGGCCAAGGAGGCCGGCGTGGCGGTGCAGCGCGCCAGCGCACACCGGGTCAAGGTGCTCGCCGGCAACGGCAAGCAGGACCAGGGCGTGCTCGCCGACGTCGTCGCGCCGCGGATGCGCGCGCTTTCCGCGGCGCTGGCCGACCGGCGGCCGCCGTCACGGGTGCTGCTGCTGGACGGCATCACCACCCCCGCGAACGTCGGCATGATCCTGCGGACGGCGACCGCCGCCGGGCTCGAGGGCGTGATCGTGCCGCGCCGCGGCGTCGCGGCGCTGGACCCGCTGGTGGTCAAGGCTTCGGCCGGGGTCGCCTTCCGCGCCCCGGTGCTGCGCTGCGGCTCGGCGCGCGAAGCGGCGGAGATGCTCACCGAAGCGGGCTACGCGCTCTACGCGCTGGGCGCTTCGGCGCGCACCACGGTGTTCGACGTCGACCTGCCGCAGCGCGCGGCGTTCGTCCTCGGCGGCGAGACGGCCGGCGTCGGCGAAGAAGTCGGCGAGCTCGTCACGGAATGGGTGTCGATTCCCATGCCCGGTGACGTCGAGTCGCTGAACGTCTCGGCCGCCGCGGCGGTCTTGTCGTTCGAATTGGTGCGCCGCGCCCGCTGACTACTCAGCCGTCCGGGAACAACACGTTCAGTTCCGCGAGAGTCTCTTCGACCGACCGGTGGTGCACGCCGACCATGCCCGCCTGGACGGCGCCGCGGATGTTCGTCGCGGAGTCGTCGACGAACGCGCACCGCACGGCGGGCAGCCCGAGACGGTCCGCCGCGATCAGGTAGACCGCCGGATCCGGCTTGGCCACGCCGACCTCACCGGAAAACACCAGAGCGTCGAAATAGTCGAACATCGTGTTCTTGACCTCGGCCGACGCCCCGGGGGCGTTCGAGAGGAGCGCGGTGCGGACGCCGCGCTCGCGCGCGGCCGCCAGGTAGTCGTAGAACCGGCCGGCGTCGGGGTCGGTGAGAACTCCGGCGAAATCGACCAATAGCCCTTTCAGCACCCGGCACACCATAGCCGGGCGGCAACGCGCTGTCTCGCATAGCGCAACACTGCCGAAGATTCCCACGCTTCGGCGGATCTCGCCCGGATTGTGCGATTCCCGTCGCCTTTCCGGCCCGTTCCTGCCTCTAAGCGGCGGAGGTGGGGAAATGCCGAGTCCAGGAGGGGACGAAATGATCGAGGAACACCGGCTGCGAACGTTGATCCACTGCGAAGCGGCCAGGCGCGCGGACCCGCCGCCGTCGGTGACACCACTGGAACACCGCCGCGGCGGCGCCCGCTGCCCGGTGCCCCGTCAGCTCGAAGCGAGCGAAGTCGGCCGCGTGCTGAACATGCTGCTGGAGGCCTACGACGGCCGCCGCCCGGCGGCGCAGGTCCGCGCGCTGGTGGCGCCGGAGGTGTACGCGGGGTTCAGCGGTCCCAGTAGGACACGACCGCGCCACCGCACGCAGACGATCCACACGTGCACCCCGGCCCCGGACGTGATCGAGGCGTGCGCCCGGGTGGAGGCCGACGGCCGCTCGTTCGCACTGGCGGCCCGCTTCACGCGCACACCGACGGGGTGGCGGTGCGTGCGGTTCGCGTTGCTGAAGCCCCAGCAGCCGGGCCGACCCCTGCGGCGCGCGGCGTGAGGGAAGCGGGAGTGGCGCGACCACCGCCGGGATGACGGGTTCGGGACAGCCATCGGCGGGTTGCGCGCCGATGGCTGTCCCGGCCGTCTCAGCGTGCGACCGGCAGGGTGGCCAGGCCGCGCAGGGTGGTCGTCGGGTTCCACTCCGGGGTGCCCGCGAGCTTCAGGTCCGGGAGCCGCCGGGCCAGTTCGCGGAACACGATCCGGCCCTCCAGCCTCGCCAGCGGCGCACCCAGGCAGAAGTGGATGCCCTGGCCGAACGCCAGGTGGCGGGCCGCGGGGCGGGCCGGGTCGAACCGGTCGGGGTCCGGGCTCGCCGCCGGGTCGCGGTTGGCCGCGCCGAGCAGGGCGATCGCCTGGCTGCCCGCCGGGACCGGCACCGCGCCGAGCGTCGTGTCGCGCAGTGCCGTGCGCGCGGTCAGCTGGACCGGTGAGTCGTAGCGCAGCACCTCCTCCACCACGCGGTCCGGGGCGTCCGCCGCCGCGCGGAGACCGTCCGGGTGGTGCAGGAGCGCCAGCACGCCGTTGCCGATCAGGTTCGTCGTCGTCTCGTGGCCCGCGATCAGCAGCAGCGTGAGCGTCACCAGCAGCTCGCCCTCGGTGAGCACGTCCCCCGCGTCGGAGACCGCCACCAGCGCGGAGAGCAGGTCCTCCCCCGGCTCGCTCCGGCGCCGGTCCGCCAGCTCGCGGAAGTACCCGACGAACGACTGCCGCGCCTTCACCGCCGGCTCGATCGTCTCCGGGCGCTGCAGGAACGGCGGGTCCAGGGCCCGCGCCATCGCGTGCGACCACGCCGCGAACTGCTCGCGGTCGTCCAGCGGGACACCCAGCAGTTCGGCGATCACCTCGACCGGCAACGGCTTCGCGAGCGACGTCATCAGGTCGAACTCGGCGGGCGCGCGGTCGAGCGACTCCGCCGTGATCTCCTCGATCCGCGGCGCCAGCCGCTCCACCATCCGCGGCGTGAACGCCTTCGCCACCAGGCGCCGCAGCCGCGTGTGGTCGGGCGGGTTCAGCGAGAGGAACGCCCGGACCACGCGTCCCGACTTGTCGACCGGCTGGTCCGGGAGGCGGTCCGCGGGATCCAGGTACTCCGGTTCCGGGTGCCCGAACGCCGGGTCGCGCAGCACCTGCGTGGCTTCGGCGAGACCGCTGACGGCGAACATGCGCTCGGCCAGCTCCGCGACTGGCCAGCGCTCGCGCCAATGCGCGTAATGCGGGTACGGGTCGGGCCGGCGATCGGCCGCGAACAGTGCGAAGAACTCTTGCGGCTCGGCCACGACCTGCGTCATGAGAACCCCCATTCACGACATCGGGGCGCGTGGCTGAGCCACGCGCCCCGATGTGCCTGCCCACGTCAGCGACGCGGGCCCTTCTTGCCCTTCTTCTGCGCGTCGCGCTGCGCGGCGCGGCGATCCCGGCGGGTGCCCCCGCCGCCGCCCGCGGCCTGCGCGCCGCCCTCGGCGTGGGACTCGACCTCGCCGTCCTCGCCCGGGCCGGACAGCGTCACGCCCGACGGCTGGCCACCGCCGCCGAGGCCCTTGCCGCGCAGCGCGGCCGGGACGGACTCGGTGTCGGTCGTCGGCGGCTGCGGCGGCGCCGGCCGCGCGTGGCGGCCTTCGGACGCCTGGCCGTTGCCGGAGGCGACCCCCGTCGGCAGCGCCGCGGCGTCCTCCGCCGGCGGCGCCTCGGCCCGCTCGACCTGCAGGTTGAACAGGAAGCCGACGGCCTCCTCCTTCAGCGAGTCGAGCATCGCGCGGAACATGTCGAAGCCCTCGCGCTGGTACTCGATCAGCGGGTCGCGCTGCGCGAGCGCCCGCATGCCGATGCCCTGCTTGAGGTAGTCCATCTCGTAGAGGTGCTCACGCCACTTGCGGTCGAGCACCGTCAGCATCACCTGGTGCTCCAGGGTCCGCATGCCGTCCGGCCCGACGAGCGCATTGATCTCCGCCTCGCGCTTGTCGTAGGCGTTGCGGGCGTCCTGGAGCAGGGCTTCGCGCAGGCCGGCCGCGTCGAGGTCGCCGTCCTCCATCAGGTCGTCCCACTCGATGCTGACCGGGTACAGCTGCTTCAGCGCCGTCCACAGCTTCTCGTGGTCCCAGTCCTCGGCGTAGCCGTTGGCCGTCGCACCGTCCACATAGGCGTTGACGACGTCCTCGAGCATGCCCTCGATCTGGTCGCGCAGGTTCTCGCCGGCGAGGACGCGGTGGCGCTCGGCGTAGATCACCTTGCGCTGCTCGTTCATGACCTCGTCGTACTTGAGGACGTCCTTGCGCTGCTCCATGTTGATCTGCTCGACCTGGGTCTGCGCGCTCTTGATGGCCTTGGAGACCATCTTGTGCTCGATCGGCACGTCGTCGGGCAGCCGCATGGTCGTCATGACGCGCTCGACCATGGTCGCGTTGAAGCGGCGCATGAGCTCGTCACCGAGCGAGAGGTAGAACCGGGACTCGCCCGGGTCGCCCTGGCGGCCGGAACGACCGCGGAGCTGGTTGTCGATGCGGCGCGACTCGTGCCGCTCGGTGCCCAGCACGTAGAGCCCGCCCGCCTCGCGGACCTCCTCGGCCTCGGCCTTCGACTCCGCCTTGACCTGCTCGAGGACCTCGGGCCAGGCGGCCTCGTACTCCTCGGAGTGCTCGACCGGGTCCAGGCCGCGCTCGCGCAGCACCTGGTCGGCGATCAGGTCGGGGTTGCCGCCGAGCACGATGTCGGTACCGCGGCCGGCCATGTTCGTGGCGACCGTGACGGCGCCCTTCTGGCCGGCGCGCGCGACGATCAGCGCCTCGCGGTCGTGGTGCTTCGCGTTCAGCACCTCGTGCGGCACGCTCAGCTTCACCAGCAGCTTCGACAGGTGCTCGGACTTCTCGACGCTCGTGGTGCCGACGAGGACCGGCTGGCCCTTCTCGTGCCGCTCGGCGATGTCCTCGGCGACGGCCTCGAACTTGGCCTGCTCGGTCTTGTAGATCAGGTCCGCCTGGTCGACGCGGACCATCGGCCGGTTCGTCGGGATCGGCACCACACCCAGCTTGTAGGTCTGGTGGAACTCCGCGGCCTCGGTCTCGGCCGTACCGGTCATGCCGGAAAGCTTTTCGTAGAGCCGGAAGTAGTTCTGCAGCGTGATCGTGGCGAGGGTCTGGTTCTCGGCCTTGATCTCGACCTTTTCCTTGGCCTCGATCGCCTGGTGCATGCCCTCGTTGTAGCGGCGGCCGACCAGGATGCGCCCGGTGAACTCGTCGACGATCATGACTTCGCCGTTGCGGACGATGTAGTCCTTGTCGCGGTGGAAGAGCTCCTGCACCTTCAGCGCGTTGTTCAGGTACCCGACCAGCGGCGTGTTGGCGGCCTCGTAGAGGTTGTCGATGCCGAGCTGGTCCTCGACGAACCGGACGCCCTTCTCGGTGACGGCGACGGTGCGCTTCCGCTGGTCGACCTCGTAGTGGTACTTCGAGTTGATCAGGTTCGTCTTCTCGGTGCGCTCGCGCGAGCCCATCGTGGTGGTGTCGATGCCCTGCATCAACGGCGCGAGCCGGGCGAACTCGACGTACCAGCGCGACGACTGGTCCGCCGGGCCCGAGATGATCAGCGGCGTCCGGGCCTCGTCGATGAGGATCGAGTCCACCTCGTCGACCACGGCGAAGTAGTGCCCGCGCTGCACGCAGTCGTCGAGGCTCCACGCCATGTTGTCGCGCAGGTAGTCGAAGCCGAACTCGTTGTTCGTGCCGTAGGTGATGTCGGCGTTGTACTGGGCGCGCCGGACGTCCGGCTGCTGTTCCGACAGGATCACGCCGACCTCGAGGCCGAGGAACCGGTGGATGCGGCCCATCCACTCCGAGTCGCGCTTGGCCAGGTAGTCGTTCGTCGTGACGACGTGGACGCCCTTGCCGGGGATGGCGTTGAGGTAGGCCGGGAGGACGCAGGTGAGCGTCTTGCCCTCACCGGTCTTCATCTCGGCGACCTGGCCGAGGTGCAGGGCGGCGCCGCCCATCAGCTGGACGTCGAAGTGACGCTGGCCCAGCACCCGCTTGGCCGCCTCCCGGACGACCGCGAAGGCCTCGGGCAGCAGCTCGTCGAGGGACTCGCCGTCGCCGTTCCGCTTGCGGAACTCCTCGGTCTTGGCCCGCAGCTCGGCGTCGGTCAGGTCCTTGACGTCGTCTTCGAGGGTGTTGATGTGATCGGCGATGTTGCGCAGCCGCTTCACCATCTTGCCCTCACCCGCGCGGAGCAGGCGGTTCAGCACCATCCGGTCGACCTCACTAGCTGAATATGAGCACGCCCAGGCCGGTCCCGGGCAGGTTCTCCCGCGGTGGCGGCCGTGTTCGGCGCCACCTTCCCACCCCCATCGTAGGGAACGGTGGCCGTCGTGTGCACACGCCGTACGTCCTGAGAACCTTATTCAGCCGTCGGCCGGCGCGAATGCCACCGCGGGCGGGCGGCCTGCGGTCCGTAGCGCCGACCTGACCAGAATAAGGTTCTGACATGCGGATGGCCCGCACGCGAGCCGCGTGCGGGCCATCCGGCGGGCCTCCTTAGACCGGCTCAGCCGAGCCGGATAACGCCGTAGTCGAAGCCTTTCCGCCGGTAGACCACGCTGGGCCGGCCCGCTTCGGAGTCGTTGAAGAGGTAGAAGTCGTGGCCGACCAGCTCCATCTCGTAGAGAGCCTGGTCCACCGTCATGGGCTCCGCGGTGTGCTGCTTCTCGCGAACGACGCGACCGGGAAGGTGACCGAGGTCGTCGTCGGCCCAGCTCTGCTGCTGGGGCAGGTCTATCTCGTCGGCACTCGCGAAGCCGTTCGTCTGCGGCAGGGCTTCGGGTGCCTCCAACACCGCGGTACGCGCGGCGGGACTGGCTGCGGCCGGGGATCCACCACCGGGCAGCATCGAGGTCGCTTCGGCGACCGATTCCGGGCGGCTGCGCCCGTAGTGCACACGCCTCCGGTCGTGTGTCCTCCGCAGCCGGTTTTCCAGCTTGGTGACTGCGGAATCAAGCGCTGCGTAGAAGTCGGCGGCACACGCTTCTGCGCGCACGGCCGGGCCCCGCCCCTTTCCGGTGATTTCGACGCGCTGGCAACTCTTGGCCTGGCGTCGGTTGGGTTCGTGGAACAGTTCCACGTCGTACCGGATGACTTTCCTGTCGTAGCGCTCGAGCCGGGCCAGCTTTTCGCTGACAAGCGCCCGATAGTGGTCGGGCACCTCCACGTTGCGGCCCTTAACGACGATGTCCATACACGACCTCCCTCGCTTCGATGACTGCGAGCTGTTGTGTTTTCACACGGCGCCGGTATTGCGGGGACGGAAGCCCGGATCGCGGGCTGAGAAGGAACTCGGGAACGGTTCACGACGTCTCGTGCCGGGGCCCGAGCGCGGACTCAGCGCACCTCCGGCGCCAGGGACATGGGCTCGTCACCTCCCTGCCTGCGGGGATTGCTGATAGCGGAGCACGTTAGCTTCCTCACGCCCGTTGCAACAGCCCCCGAGCCGGGGGATGTCGAGGAATGAGACTCCGTCACCCCGCGCAGTGATCGCGGGATGAACACCAGAAAACACCCGCTGGTCGGACGCGGTGCACGGAGCGTGTTTTCACACGGACGGCGCATCGCTTCCTCCAGGTGGACGCCGAGGGTGACGGCCACGTCCGGCACAGCCGCCACTCCGGTGGAGTGGTGTGGCGGCCGAGTGGTCGTGATCGACACCCTCATGCCCGGACAACGGCCGCCGGGCCGCTCGCGTTCCCGGCGGACATCACTCGTGTAGGTGATGGGCGGGTTCACCCGGGTGCGGGGGTGGTTCGGGTGGAACCGGTACCGCGGCGGGTTCGGTTTCGCGGGTCGCGTGGGTGACCAGGTCCGTTGCCGGGCTTCGGGTGTGCGTTTCGGCGGCCGCGGTGCCATGGTGGGGTCATGGACCCGACGGACTCCGAGGCTCCGGCACCCGCGCACCGGGTGACGGCCGGGCGTTCCCGCCGGAATTTCACCCGGCTGAGAGCAGGGTCAGGACGGCGGAGACCGTGACCCCGGCCGCGGCCAGCACCCTCGTGCAGGCGGCCGCGGTGGCGCCGGTCGTGATCACGTCGTCCAGCACCACGACGGTCTGACCCGGCGGCGGGCGGCCTGCCTCGCGGAACCGCAGGCGGCCGGCCAGGTTGGCGACCCGTTCCGCGCGGCCCAGGCCGACTGCGTCCCGGGCGCTGCCGGCTAGTTCGAGGGCTGGGGCGACCGCTGCTTCGATGCCGCGGGCGGCGAGGGCTTCTGCTGCGGCGTTCGCGAGGCGCTCGACGTGCGGGCCGCCGCGGACCCGCGATGCCGAGGGGCGGCTTGGGGCCGGGACCAGGCAGATCGAGCGGGGTGGAGGTGCGGTCGGCTGGGCGAGGCTGGTGAGCGCAGGCTCGCGCGCCGAAAAAGCAGGTCCGGCTGGCTGAGCGAAGCCGGTGAGCGCAGGCTCCGCAGCACCGAGTGGCAGCTCCACCACCGCCTCCGCCAACGCCCGCCCCAGCGATGGCGCCAGATCCCGGCGCCCCCGCTCCTTGTACGCGAGCAGCAACCGCCGCCCCACGCCGCGGTACCGGGCCAGTGCGAACACCCGCACCAGCCCGGTCGTCGGCACCCGGAAAACCTCCCGGACCGACCCCCAAACCTCCCCGCACCGGGCACAACACGGCAAGCCGCGCGCTCCACAAGCAGCGCAGCGACTCGGGATCAACAGATCGAGCAGCTTCTCCAGCACACGGACAGTCTCACGACCACCACCGACAGTTTCGAACACCCAGCCGTCACCCACACGAGTGGAATCACCCCGGGTAGAACGGATCCGCGTCCTTCATCGTGTGGGCCTGCGGCCGCCACACCTCGCCCAGCACCGAGGCCGTCCACAGGCCGCTCAGGTCGGCCACCACGATCTGGCGGCCCGGGGCCGCCGTCACGCCGTGGACCGGGGGCGTCAGGTTGGAGCTGTTGAACGCGTCCATGCGCTGGCCGTCCACCGTCACGCGGACCACCGGCTGGGACGACGACTTCGTCACCGCCACCAGGTTGTCCTGGGCGACCCAGTCGACGTCGACCACGTCTTCCAGGTCGTGGGGCTGGAGGTGGCGGGGCTCGCGCAGCGATACCGAGTCGCCGACGCCGACCACCGAGGCCACCCACAGCTGGCCCTTGATCACCGCGGCCACGCGGGCGCCGTCGCGGGAGAACCTGAGCTCCGAGATCTCGCCTTGCTGGTTCAGGTCCGTCGCGTTGACGCCCAGCGCCGTCCAGACGCCGTTCTGGTTGACCACCATCCGGCCCACCGACAGCTGGTCGACCACCGTCCACACCTCGCCGGTGCCGGGGCGCCACGTCGGGCGGCTCAGTGTCGTGCCGCCGAGGGTCACCTGGGACAGCTCGTGCCCCAGGTCGCCGATCCGCAGGCGGACGCCGCCGCCTTCGCGCTCCACCACCGCCAGGCGCTTGCCGTCGAGGGACTGGGCCGCGCTCACCACGTCGTAGCCGCCGTTGCCCGCCGGGCCGGGGACCGGGGCGCCGTCGCCGAGGGAACGCACGCGGCCGCCGACCGTCATCAGGCCCGAGAGCTCCAGGTTCGGCGACAGCGTCGAGCCGTACGCCGGGAGGTCGTTCAGGCGCCAGTCCGGGTGGTTCGGCACCAGCGGGGCGCCGTCGGCGAGGATCCGGATCCGCGCCGACGTGACGTATTGAAGCGAAAGGACGATCTGCGCGGCGATCAGGTTCCGGGTGTCGTCGGACACCCCCGACAGCCCGCTCAGCGGCACCACGAGCGTGCCGTCGTCGAGGCTCTTGACGTTCGTGTCGATCTCGACCGGCTCGCCGAGGAAGTTCTTCACCGCGCCGGCCAGGCTCGTCGAGGGGCCGCTGACCAGCAGGTCCATCACCCGGCCCGGCAGCCCGGACTGCGGTTTCGCGACGACGTAGCGCCGGTCGGGGACGAACGTGTTCGACGACTCCGAGTAGAAGCTCACCGGCACCGGCGTGTAGTTCTCGCTGAAGTCGGACTCGGTCGCGTACAGGTCGGCGGGCGGGTCGACGATCCGCCACTGGCCGGTCGGCTGCTTGCGCACCTTGACCTGCAGCAGCGCCGGGCTGAAGTCCGGGACGAACGCGTTGTTCTGGTCCAGCGTGCCGATGTCGCTCCCGCGCACGTTGACGACCTGGGTGTTCGGGTCGGGCTGCGGGTTCGTGTCGTAGACCGTGCCGAAGGTGTTCTGGATGATCGTCAGGCTGCGGCTCGGCCGCCAGCTCGCGCGGCCCGCGTCGTCCAGGTAGGCGCGGGCGGCCGCGTTGTTCTGGCCCGGCTTGAGCGTCGCGCGGACGAACTCCCGGACCAGCGTCAGCGGGTCGAGGTCCGGCCGCGGCTCGGCCACGACGTCACCCGAGCCCTGCCCCTGGCGCTCGCCGGGAACCACGACGGGCTGCGATTCCAGCGGAACGTTCGCGCAGCCGGCGAGCAACACGAAGCACAACAGGGATACCAGAAGCCGTTTCACTGACCGATTTCCTCACGTTCCGCGAAGATCGCTTCGGGCGCCGGCGTGACGTCGATGATCCCGAGCGGCACCTCGGCCGAAACGTGGTCCGGCGGCGGCAGCGTCAGCGGCGGGTCGCCGGCCGGCACGTCCTGGCGGCGCGGCAGCACCAGCCGGAAGCAGGCGCCGTAGCCGGGTTCGCCCCACGCGTCGAGTTCGCCGCCGTGCAGGCGCGCGTCCTCCTGGCTGATCGCCAGGCCGAGCCCGGTGCCGCCGGTGCGCCGGTTGCGCGACGGGTCCGCGCGCCAGAACCGGTTGAACACCAGGTCCGCTTCGCCGGGCCGCAGGCCGACGCCGTGGTCCCGGACCGTGATGGCGACGGCGTCCTCGTTCGCCCCGAGGGCGAGCACCACCGGCCGGCCCTCGCTGTGGTCGACGGCGTTCGCGAGCAGGTTGCGCAGGATCCGTTCGACGCGCCGCGCGTCGACCTCGGCGATCACCTCCTCGTCGGGCAGCACCAGCTCGACCGAGCTGCCCGCGTTGCCGGCGATGACCCGCACCTGCTCGACCGCACGGGTCGCGATCGGGCGGACGTCGATGAACTCCGCGGCCAGCTCCTCTACGCCGGCGTCCAGCCTGCTGATCTCCAGCAGGTCGCCGAGCAGTGCCTCGAACCGGTCGAGCTCGTCGACCAGCAGCTCGGTCGAGCGGGCCAGCCCGGCCGGGAACTGCTCGCGGGAGGCGTGCAGCACGTCCGCGGCCATCCGGACGGTGGTCAGCGGCGTGCGCAGCTCGTGCGAGACGTCGGAGGTGAAGCGGCGCTGCAGCCCGCCGAACTCCTCGAGCTGGCGGATCTGGCGCTGGATGCTGGCGGCCATCCCGTTGTAGGACACCGCGAGCTTCGCCAGGTCGTCCTCGCCGAGCACGGCGAGCCGCTGGTCGAGGTCGCCGCCCGCGAACTGCTCGGCCGCGGCGGCGGCCTGGCGGACCGGGCGCACCACCTGCCGGGTCACCAGGTTCGTGATGCCGGCCAGCAGGAGCAGCAGCACCAGCCCGCCGACGAGCAGCGTGTTCTGCACGGTCGCGACGGTGTTCTGCTCGGTCGTCAGCGGGAACAGCAAGTACAGCTGCAACGGGCTCGCCACGGTGTTCAGCGGGATGCCGACGATCAGGTACGTCGTGCGCCCGCCGGCGGTGTCGGGGACGGTGTGCTCGAGCCAGCTCATCTGGTCAGCCTCGACGAACTGGCGCAGCCGCGGCGGCACGTTTTCGTACGGGCCCGCGGACGCCGGCTCGTCGCCGGACTGGTCGTGGCCGCCGCTGGCGAGCACCGGGACGAACGTGCCTGCCGCCGATCCGGCCGCGTCCTGGCTGGTCGGCGTGATCGCGATCTTCTTCAGCGCGTTCTCGAGCCGGTTGGTCGTGGCGTCGCGCGTCTCGCCGCCGAGACCGACCAGCTCGCCGGCCGCCGTCTCGGCCGCGGCGCGGGTCTGCGCGATCGCCGCGTCGCGCTTGGTGTCCAGCAGCCGTTCGGTGATCTGGTTCTGCAGGACCATGCCCAGCACGAAGACCACCGCGGAGGACAGCGCGAGGGTCGACACGGTGACCCGGAACTGCAGCGAGTGCTTCCACAGCTCGTTGAACGCGACCGCGCGACGGCGCGCGAAAACGACGACACGCCGCACCAGGCGTGCCGTCGAACGCGCGAACGCGGGGATCCGTCTGCCGGTCGCGGAGGTCATCGACGCATCACGGCGGGCCGGCCTTGTACCCGACGCCGCGAACGGTCAACACCACCTCGGGGTGTTCCGGGTCCTTCTCCACCTTGGACCGCAGCCGCTGGACGTGCACGTTCACCAGCCGGGTGTCGGCCGCGTGCCGGTAGCCCCAGACCTGCTCGAGCAGCACCTCGCGGGTGAACACCTGGCGCGGCTTGCGGGCCAGCGCGACCAGCAGGTCGAACTCCAGCGGGGTCAGCGGGATGGCCTTGCCCTCGCGGGTGACCTCGTGCCCCGGCACGTCGATCGCCAGGTCCCCGATGGTGAGCGACTCCGCGGGTTCGGCCTCGGTGCGGCGCATCCGGGCTCGCACCCGCGCGACCAGCTCCTTCGGCTTGAACGGCTTGACGACGTAGTCGTCCGCGCCCGACTCCAGGCCGAGGACGATGTCGACGGTGTCGCTCTTGGCGGTGAGCATGACGATCGGCACCCCGGACTCGGCGCGGATCGCCTTGCAGACGTCGATCCCGTTCATCCCGGGCAGCATCAGGTCGAGCAGGACGAGGTCGGGCTTCAGCTCGCGCAGCGCCGGAAGCGCGCGTGAGCCGTCGGCGACCACCGCCGTGTCGAACCCCTCCCCACGGAGCACGATGGTGAGCATCTCCGCGAGGGCGGGGTCGTCGTCGACCACGAGAACACGTGCCTTCATGTCCACATATTCGCACTAGTTCCGGTGGCCGCACGCGCGACCCGCGTGTTTGACCACCAGAAAGATCAAGATCGCGACCCTTCCCTGCTCCATCCGGGTGCCGGTACCTCCGGCTTTGGACGGTCCGCGGAGGCCGCGCGGCTTTCGCGCGCGGCCTCCGCGGACCTGCGAGGCGAGTTCAGGGAAACGGCTGGCCGGATGGCGCGGCAGTGCGTGAAAGTTGCGCAGCGCGCTACTCCGTGCCCCGTGCGCAACAATCGGGCCTCCCGGCCGCGCCCGTCAAGAGATTCGCCCACTCAGCCGATAGGAAACGCACGAAACGGATAGTGTTGCGCTATGCGGAACCAGGACTCGGGCAACGCAACTCAGAGCCAGGTGCAGTCGGTCGACCGTGCGATCAGCGTGCTGGAGCTGCTCGCCCGCCACGGCGAAACCGGCATCACCGAGATCGCGGGCGAGCTGGGCGTCCACAAGTCGACGGCGTCGCGGCTGCTCAGCGTCCTGGAGTCCAGAGGTCTCGTCGAACAGCTCGGGGAACGCGGGAAGTACGCGATCGGGTTCGGGGTCGTCCGGCTCGCCGGCGCCGCGACCGGGCGCATGGACCTGGCGAAGCTCGGCCGTGCGAGCTGCCTGTCGCTCGCCGAGGAGCTGGGCGAGACGGTGAACATCGCCATCGCGGACGACGGCGTCGCCATCAACATCAGCCAGGCCCGCGGTTCGGCCGCGATCACCACGCAGAACTGGACCGGCCAGCGCACGCCGCTGCACGCGACGTCCAGCGGCAAGATCCTGCTGGCGTACATGGGCGAAGCCGAGCGCAAGCGGGTGCTGAAGCGGAAGCTGGAGCAGTACACGCCGCGCACGACGGTCGAGCCGGAAGAGCTGCTGTCCGAATTGGAGCGGGTGCTCGAAGACGGCTACGCGGCTTGCTACGAGGAACTTGAACTCGGCATGCACGCGGTCGCCGTGCCGATCCACGGTCCCGGCGGTGACGTCGTCGCCGCGATGAGCGCTTCCGGTCCGGCGTACCGGCTTTCGAAGCAGCGGGTGAAGCAGGTCGTGCGCCCGATGACCGACGCGGCGGAGGAACTTTCCGCGCAGCTGGGGTATTTCCGGGACTAGGGGTACAGCCGGGCCATCGCCGCGATGGTTTTTCCCAGGTGCGCCACCAGTTCCGGCGGCGCCAGCGCCTGCGCGTCCGCCCCGAGCCGCAGCAACCCGGCGGCGGCGTGGGGCACGCTTTCCAGCGGTACGCGGGCGCGGCGCCAGCCTTCGGCGTCCTCGGGTTCGAGCGTGCGGGAGACGAGCCGGGCGGCCTTCGGGCCGAGGACGTCCGGCAGGGCGGCGATCCCGGCGGGCGTCAGCCGGACGACGGCGGTCTCGTCGATTTCGCTTTCCTCGTAGCGTTCGACGTGCGCGCGCCAGAACTCCGCGAGTTCGAAGGCGCCGGGCCGGGTGAAGTGCTCGTCGAGCGGCCGCAGGTCTTCGATGTTCGAGACGCGGTAGGTCCGCGGCTCCGGCCCGGCGACGAGGTACCAGACGCCGGCCTTGAGGACGAGGCCGAGCGGGTGCAGCCGCCGCGTCACGACGCCGGGCGACGGCGACCAGCGGCGGTAGCGGACCTCGACGACCCGGTCCTGCCACAGCGCTTCCGCCGCTTCGAGCAGCCGCGGCACCGGGTCGGCCTCGCGGTACCAGCCGGGCGCGTCGAGGTGGAAGCGCTGCCGGATGCGCAGCGACGCGTCGCGGTACGGCGTCGGCAGCGCCGCCATCAGCTTCAGCTCGGCGGCGGCCACCTGCGCGCCCAGGCCCAGTTCCGCGGCCGGTTGCGGCAGGCCGGTGAGGAACAGCGAACCGGCTTCGCCCTCGGTCAGGCCGGTCAGCCGCGTCCGGTAGCCGTCCATGAGCTGGTAGCCGCCGTTCGGGCCGCCCTCGGCGTAGATCGGGACGCCCGCGGCGGCGAGCGCCTCGACGTCGCGGTACACCGTCCGCGCGGTCACGCCGAGCTCCGCCGCCAGCCGCGCGGCGCTCAGCCGCCCGCGGTTCTGCAGCAGCAGCAACAGGGACACCAGCCGGCTCGCGCGCACCCGGCGAAGTCTGCCAGCAGCCACTGACAAAAGATGTCAGTGGTACCGGTGCAAGCTCTCCCTCATGAACGACTTCGACTTCTTCCTCGGCTCCTGGACCGTGACGAACCGGCGGCTCGCCAAGCCGCTCACCGGCAGCGACGACTGGACCGAGTTCCCCGGCACGACGACCTGCTGGTCCCTCTTCGAGGGCGGCGGCAACATGGACGAAATCGCCTTCCCCACCCTCGGTTCCCGCGGCTGCACCCTCCGGCTCTTCGACGTCGGGCGCGAGGAGTGGTCGCTGTACTGGGCCAGCAGCCGCGACGGCGTGCTGCAGCCGCCGGTCGTGGGCCGGTTCGCCGACGGCCGCGGCGACTTCTACGGCGACGACACGCACGAAGGGGCCCCCATCAAGGTGCACTACGCCTGGACGGGCACGACCACGTCCTCGCCGCGGTGGGAACAGGAGTTCTCCGCGGACGGCGGGCGGACCTGGGAGTCCAACTGGGTCATGGAGTTCGCCCGCGCTTGACAACCGCGTCGCGCACCGCGCACGTTGTTGCTGAAGACGCAACTTCGGAAGGGTGCCATGACGCACTACGACGTCATCGTCGTCGGGCTCGGCGGCATGGGCAGCGCCGCCGCGTACCGGCTCGCGCAGCGCGGGCAGCGGGTGCTCGGCATCGACCAGTTCGCGCCGGTGCACAACCGCGGGTCCAGCCACGGCGGTTCGCGCATCACGCGGCAGGCGTACCTCGAAGGCCCCGAGTACGTGCCGCTCCTGCTGCGGGCGCACGAACTCTGGGACGGTCTCGAGCGCGACAGCGGGCGGCGGCTGTTCACCCGCTGCGGCGGGGTCATGGTCGGCACGGCGGATTCGCGCACGATCACCGGCAGCCTGGCTTCGGCGGCGGCTTTCGGCATCCCGCACGAACTGTTGGACGCGGGCGAGCTCCGGCGGCGGTTCCCGACCATGGCACCGTCGCCGGACGAAGTCGCGCTGTACGAACCGGGCGCGGGGCTGGTGTCGCCCGAGGGCAGCGTCGCCGCGCACCTGCAGCTCGCCGCGCGTTGCGGCGCCGAACTGCACCACGAGGAGAAGGTGTTCACCTGGAGCACCATGGCCGGCGGGGTGCGCGTCGGGACGTCGCACAACTACTACACGGCGGACCGGCTGGTGCTGTGCCCCGGCGCGTGGGCCGGCGAGCTGCTGCGCGACTTCGGCGTCGCCTTCACCGTGCGGCGGCAGGTGCAGTACTGGTTCGCGCCTTCGGGCGGGGTCGCGCCGTTCCAGCGGCACCCGGTGTACATCTGGGAGGGCGACGGCTACACGTTCTACGGCTTCCCGGCGCACAATGCGCCCGCGGACGGCGTCAAGGTGGCGTTGCACAGCGGGGGCCGCGTGTGCACCCCCGACGGCATCGACCGCGCGGTGACCGGCGACGAGGTCCACGAGATCGCGACGGTCGTGAAGCGGCACCTGCCGACGCTGCCCGGCGCGTTCCTCCGCGCGGCGACGTGCATGTACACCGACACCGCCGACGAGCGCTTCGTGCTCGCCCCGCACCCGGCCGAAGAGCGGGTGCTGCTCGCCTGCGGCTTTTCCGGCCACGGCTTCAAGTTCGCGCCGGTGGTCGGCGAGGTCCTCGCGGACCTGGTGGTCGACGGCACCACCGCGCACCCGATCGAGCGGTTCGACCCCGCCCGGCTACTGGCCTAGCAGCGTCGTCGCGAGAGCTTCGTGGTCGACGCCCGCGACGCCGTCCAAGACGTGCCACGGCGCGAGCCAGCCGGCCGCAGCCAGTTCGTCGTACACAGCCGCGCAGCGCCGCTGCAGGCCGTCGTCGGTTTCGAAGGCGTCGCGCTCCCGGTCGGTTTCGGTCGCCGCCCGGCGTTCGGCGCGCTCGGCCGCCACCGCAGGGGCGACGCGCAGCAGCAGGTGCGCGTCCGGGCGGGGCAGCCCGAAGCGGTCGACTTCCAGCTCGTACACCCACTTCACGACGTCGCCGGTCGCGTCCTGGCGTAGGCGCGCGGCCGCGTACGCGGCGTTGGAAGCGACGTACCGGTCGAGCAGGACGACGTCGTGGGTGTCCCGCAGCGCGCGGATGTCGTCCGCGGCGCCGCTGCGGTCCAGCGCGTAGAGCACGGCCATGCCGTACACCGAGTCGGCGAGGTCGCCGTGCCCGCGGTGCAGCGCTTCCTTCACGAGGTCGGCGTGCACGCTCTTGCCGTAGCGCGGGAACGCCAGCGACGCCACGCTCGCGCCCCGGGCGCCCAGCGCCGCCGTCAGCCCGTCGGCCAGCGTGCGCTTGCCCGCGCCGTCAAGCCCTTCGATGACCACCAATCGACCCACGGGTGGTCACAGTAGCGGTGGTTGACCGGCGGGCTCGGTGGAAGGGGATCGACGCCGAGCCCGCCGGTTCGTCTATGCGGCGTGCCGCCGCAGGTGGAAGACGTAGCCGGCGCCACTGACCGCGAGCACGCCGACGAGGATCAGCAGCGGCACCCAGCCGGTGTCGTGGCTCGGCGCCGCCGGGCCGCCGTCGCCGCGGGGCATCACCTGGGACGTCGCGTCGTAGCCGCCGGCCTCGCCGTCGCGGGCGTAGGCCGAGCCGGGCAGCTTGTCCGCGTAGCGCGCGCCGACGGTCCGCTGGTAGTCGGCGACGGTGACCGCGGTCCCGCCGGCCAGCGGGGTGAGGCGGCCGTCCCGCACCGCGTACCAGGCGTCGACCTGGGGTTCGTGCAGGAGCTGTGCCCCCGCGGGCAGCTGCCGGGCGTACGCGCCTTCGACGTCGCCCGAAGCGATGTTGCCCACCTGCCAGGCGCCGTCGTCGCCACGCACCGACCAGAGCGTCGCGGTCCGGCCGTCGGAGGCCTGGGCGGGAACGGCGAAGTAGGCGAAGTCACCGGGCGCCGCGCCCGGCTTGCCCGCGACGAAGTCCGCCGACAGCTCGTAGACGGGGTAGGCGTCCTGGGCGACCCGCACCGTGACCGGCCCGTGCGAGTCCGGGGCCTGCGCGAAGAACCGGACCAGCGTGTCCTGGAGGCTCACGGCCGCGGCCCGCGCGGCCACGGCGTCGGCGCTGCTGATGCCGGCGGCCTGGGCCGCGCCTGACACCGGTGCCGTCATCAGCAGCGCCGCGCCGGTCAGCACGGCGAGGACCACCACTCGCCTGCTCATCGGGCGATCCCGGTGAGCGTGTGCGTCCAGGAGAACGACGAATTGTGCGTGTAGAAGCCGTAGGTCGACCAGTTGTAGCGCTTGGCCGGTCCCGGGTCGCCCCAGAACACCCAGTCGCCGCCGGTGTCGTAGCCGTAGACGACGTGCGAATGCCCGCCGCCCGAGCGGAAGCCGACCCGGGTCTCCAGCGGCCGGCCCGCCGCGGTCTGCGCCCGGATCGCCGCGTAGGTGATCGGCCGGTCGAGGTAGCGGCCCGGCGAGCTGAACCCGAGCCGGGCGAAGGCGCGCTGCGGGTCGGCGAGCGTGCCGGTGAGGTTGGCGCAGTCCTGGCCGGACTCGCCGTGCGCCAGCTGGCAGAACCGCGTCTGGCCGACGGTGGCGCCGTGGAAGGCGGCGATGGTGTTGCCCGCACCGGCCCAGCACCACTGGCTCTTCTGCTGAGCCTGCATCACGATCTGGTTGCGGTAGGTCGAAGGCGCTCCGGGCGCGGCTCCGGCGGTGGCCGGCGCGACCAGGCACATCATCAGGCTCAAAACCAGTACGGCGTGAACCTGGCTCGACTTCACCAGCACGGACGGCCTCCTGCTCGAACGTGGGCGAACCAGCGGTGGTCACAACGGTGAACAACGTGGTCACCCCGAGCAAGAACGCCATCCGGAGGAACGGACCGTTCCGGGGCACAGCCGGAACGCGGAACAGTCACCATTACGTGGCCAACCACCCTGAACGGGGGTCGGCCGGGGCACTCTACGCTGCTAACGTGAACGTTCCGCGGTGTTCACGCCCAGCGCACACACTGGTCGGGTGAAGGGACGAGCGGTGGCACAAGACGGGAACCTCCCACTGATCATCGATGGCGCCCGCACGACCCGGGCTTCGGTAGCCGAGCTGCCGAAAGAGCTGACCGAGGCGCTCCGCACCGGCGAGTTCCACCACGCGCTGAGACTGGCGATCGCCTACCGCGGCCTGTCGCTCGCCCGGCTGCGCGCGCACCTCGCACTGCGCGGGGTCCAAATCGGACAGTCCACGCTGAGCTACTGGCAACGCGGGCTCCGCCAGCCCGAGGTGCCGAAAGCACTGCCCGCGGTCCGGGCCCTGGAATCGGTCCTCCAGCTGCCCGCGGACGCCCTCGTGGTGCTGATCGGACCACGACTGGTCCGCCGCGGCCACCAGCCGGCGGCGTCGTTCCACGACCTGCGTTCCGGTGACATGGGCTCGATCGTGGAGGACCTGCTCGCCGAGCTCGGCGCGTACCCGTCGTCGAACCACTACAACGCCGACCTCGAGCTGCTGTCGGTGCACGACACGATCACGTTCGACGCGGAACACCGCCAGGTCAGCCTGCGCACGCGCTTGGTGACGCGGGCGCGGCGGCACGGCCCGGACCGGTACCTGACGGTGTACAACGGCGACCCGGGCTGCCGCATCGACGACGTCGAGCTGATCACGGACGAGGGCTGCCGGGTCGGGCGGATGCGCCGCAACCCGGACGCCGACACGATGGCGACCGAGCTGCTGTTCGACCGCAAGCTCGCCGAGGGCGACATCCACGTGTTCTGCTTCGAGGTCCGCGACGATTCCGGCTCGGCGTCGCCGGGGTACTACCGGATGCTGCGCGATCGCTGTGCGAGCTACCTGGTCCAGCTGCGGTTCGACCGCAACGCCCTGCCGGCCCGGTGCACCCGCCAGGTCCGCGCGCGCGACGACGCCCTGCCGGTCGTGGCGGAGGAACTGGCGTGCGACATGGGCGGCGTGAGCAGCGCGTTCTTCAGTGACGCGGGGCCGGGGCTGGCCGGGGTCGCGGTGGAGTGGAACTAGCACCGCTTCAGTGACCGCGGTGCTTGGCGCGCGACTTCGCTTTGGCGAGGGCGCGGCGACGGGCGGCCTCGGCTGCGGCACGGCGTTTGCGGGCCGCCTTGTTTTCGGTCGCCCGCTCGGTGACGGCGTGCTTCAACGCCCGCTGGGCGGCGGTGCCGATGCCCTCGTCGTCGTAGGTCCGCTTCGCCCGCCGTTCGACGGGAACGGGCGGAGCCTTGCGGGCCTCATCGGCGAGGCGCACGAAGTCGCGCCCTGCCGCGAGCTCGGCGCGGACCGGGCCGTCTTCGTGGGTTTCGTAGACACCGACCCAGAACCGGCCGTCGTGGTACAGCGCTCATCGGGAAACCTCCAGGCGTGACGGATCAGCCTGGCGCCACCGGTTTCCCTTGCGGGACAACGTTACGCGGGTCCGCCGCCGATGCCGAGCTCGTTTCCCTCGGGGTCGCGGTAGATGATCTTGCGGACACCGTTGCCGTAGGTCTCGCGATCCGCGGGCTCGATGCCCCGCGCGGAGATCCCGGCGACGCGCTCGTCGAGGTCCTCGACGAAGAGGGTGTGCATGGCCTGCCCCGCGCGTTCGGGCCGCAGCACGACGTAGACCGACCCGTGCGGGGTGACCTCCCACAGGACTTCGGTGTCGTGCACGACGAACGTCGGCGGGGAGCCGAAAAGCCGCTCGTACCAGGCAAGCGCACCGGCGAAGTCGCGGACGGCGATGCCGGCGAAGAGTTCGACGGTCACAGCACCTCGAATCCGTTGGCCTTCGCGGCGTCGGCTTGCCGCTCGTCGCGGGTGACGAAGGTGACCGGCTCGCCGCCGGTGAGCTCGGCGGTGTCGTGCATCGCGACGGCGATGTGGATCGCGTCGAGCGTGCGCACGGGGTAGTTCTCGGTGACCAGCCGCCGTGCGGCGGGAATGATCCGGTTCGGGTTGAACGGGATGAGCACCAGGTCCCCATCCGGCGAGGCGAGGTGATCGAAGTGCGCCAGCACCGTCTCGGGATCGGGAATCCGGCCGGTCCGCTTGGCGGCCGTCATGGCGCCGGCGAACTCGACGCGGGTGAAGTCACTGCTCACGACCAGGGCATCGCCTTCGATCAGCAACTTGCGGAACTTGTCGTGCTCCGGCTCGTCCGAAAGGTAGGCCGTGACCAGCGCGCTGGTGTCGACGTACAGCACGGTCACCACTCCCCTCGGGTCCAGTCGAGCGCTTCGCTCACAGCCGTGCCCCAGCCTCGGGACAGGTCTTCGATCTCGTCCAGGGTCGGCACGTGGGCCGGCGGTTCCACGTGCACGACCTTGCCTTCGGCGATCAGTCGCCGTTTCCATTCCGCGCGGGTTTCCGTCTTCGCCACAACGCCCCTCAACGCTTCCGTGACCAGGTCGTTCATGCTGCGCCCTTCGGCTTCGGCTCGCGCCTTCAGCCGGGCGTGCAGCTCGTCGTCGATCCTCGTGATCAACTGCTTCACCACCCCATGATAACACGTCACCCAATCGTGCTATCACTGTTCAAAGCGCAAAACAAAGGGCCGCCCCGAACACTTTCGGGGCGGCCCTCACCAGCGAAAACGCGGAAAACTCAGTACCGGTAGTGCTCCGGCTTGAACGGGCCCTCGACATCCACATCGATGTACTCGGCCTGCTCCTTCGTGAGCTTCGTCAGCTCACCGCCCAGCGCGTCGAGGTGGATCTTCGCGACCTTCTCGTCGAGCTTCTTCGGCAGCCGGAACACCTCCTTGTCGTACTCCTCGTGCTTGGTGAACAGCTCGATCTGCGCGATCACCTGGTTGGAGAAGCTGTTCGACATCACGAACGACGGGTGCCCGGTCGCGTTGCCCAGGTTGAGCAGCCGGCCCTCGGACAGCACGATGATCGTGTTGCCGTTCGGGAAGATCCACTCGTCGACCTGCGGCTTGATGTTGATCTTCCGGATGCCCGGGTAACGGGCGAGCCCCGCCATGTCGAGCTCGTTGTCGAAGTGGCCGATGTTGCCCAGGATCGCCTGGTGCTTCATCTTCGCCATGTGCTCGACCAGCACGACGTCCTTGTTGCCGGTCGTCGTGATGACGATGTCGGCCTCGGGGAGCGCGTTCTCCAGCGTGCGGACCTGGTAGCCGTCCATCGCCGCCTGCAGTGCGCAGATCGGGTCGATCTCGGTGACGATCACGCGGGCGCCCTGGCCGCGCAGGGACTCCGCCGCGCCCTTGCCGACGTCGCCGTAGCCGCAGACGACCGCGACCTTGCCGCCGATCAGGACGTCGGTGCCGCGGTTGATGCCGTCGATCAGGGAGTGGCGGATGCCGTAGCGGTTGTCGAACTTCGACTTCGTCACCGCGTCGTTGACGTTGATCGCCGGGAACAGCAGCTCGCCGGCCGCCGCGAGCTGGTAGAGCCGCAGCACTCCGGTCGTGGTCTCCTCGGTGACGCCGCGGACGCCTTCGCCGATCTTCGTCCACTTGTTCGTGTCGGCGGCGACCGAAGCGCGCAGCAGCTCGAGGAACACGCGGAACTCGTCCGAGGTGTTCTCGTCCGGGGTCGGCACGACGCCGGACTTCTCGTACTCGGTGCCCTTGTGCACCAGCATGGTGGCGTCACCGCCGTCGTCGAGGATCATGTTGGGACCCTCGCCGTCCCAGGTGAGCATGCGCTCGGTGCACCACCAGTACTCCTCGAGCGACTCGCCCTTCCACGCGAAGACCGGGACGCCCTTGGGCTCCTCGGGCGTGCCGTGCGGGCCGACGACGATCGCGGCCGCCGCGTGGTCCTGGGTCGAGAAGATGTTGCAGGAGGCCCAGCGCACCTCGGCACCCAGCGCGACCAGCGTCTCGATCAGCACCGCGGTCTGCACGGTCATGTGCAGCGAGCCCGACACGCGGGCCCCGCGCAGCGGGTAGACCTCCGCGTATTCACGCCGCAGCGCCATCAGTCCCGGCATCTCGTGCTCGGCGAGGCGGATCTCCTTGCGGCCGAACTCGGCGGCCTCGAGATCGGCGACGGCGAATTCGATGCCGTTGCGGGTCTCGTGCCGCTTCGCAACGCTTTCGGGGGGCATAGTGGCGATTCCTCCAAGACTCGATGACACCGGAACACTACCGTTGTCCGCTCGACCTTCCCTAGAGCGGTTAGGAGACCCTTACCGTGCCGATGCCCGGCCCGGACACCCGTGTCGTCGAAATCCGCGTCGCCGGCCTCGTGGGTACCAGCGGGGAAACGCTGCTCGACGCGGTCTCGACCGTCGACGTCGCCGGCGACGGGCTGGGCCGGGTGATCCGCCCGGCCGACCGGCTGCGCCGGCCCGCGCCCGGGCCGGTGCTGCCGGCACTGGGCCGGACGATCCCGCGGACCCTCGAAGGCTACCTCTGGCACGGCATGACGTCCGGCGGCGCCGCCAAGGCCACCTGGGCGCTGCTGTTCCCGTTCTCGCTGGCCAACGTCGCCTTCTGGATGCTGCCGCCGGTCCCGCCGGACCGCCGCCTCCCCCGCGTCCTCGGCGGCGTGTGCCGCGGCCTGCTGCGCGTCGGCGCCCTGCTGCTCACCATGCTGCTGATGGGCCAGCTCGCGGCGATCGCGCTCGACCTGTTCGCCACGCAGTGCCTCGCGCCCGGTTCGGGCTGCCTGCCCGTGGTCCCCGACGTGCTCCGCACGGTTCCGGCGCGGATCGCGCTCGGCGTCGTCCCGCTGCTCGTGGTGATCTTCGTGCTGCACCGGATCTCGTCGGCGACGTGGGCGGTGCACGCCGACGGCGACCTCGTCGGCGGCCCGCTGCGGATGCGCGCCGACCCGGATACGCCGGCGCTGCGCTGCCTGCACACCGTCGCGGCGCTGGCGTCGGTCGCGCTGCTGCTGCTGGGCGGTCCGTTCCGCGTGCCGGGCGCCACGTTCGACCTGGTCGTCTGGATCATCACGCTGGCCGTGGTGCTCGCGGTCGTGGTCGCGGCCGCGATCGGCGTCGACACCGGCCGGTTCGCCCGGCCCGGCGTGCTCGCCTTCGCGAGCCTGCTGGTCGTCGTGGCCGCGGTGCGGCTGCGGCCCGGCACCGGCCCGCTGCCGGGCACGAACGGCGTCGTCGAAGGCCTCGGCGCGGCCCTGGTCGCCGTCGTGGTGCTGTTCGCGCTGTTCCTGGTCCCGGCCGCGCTGCTGGCCCGGCCCGGCTGGCGGCACAAGCCGCGCCGGCTGCGGCCGTGGCTGGGCGGCTGGGCGGCCGCGCCGGTGCTCGCGCTGGCCGGGCTGCTCGGCGGCGGGTTCGGCGCCGGTCTCGCCGAAGCACTCCGGCGGCTGTCCGGCGCGGAGCCGCTGCGGGTGCCCGACACGTACTTGCTGGTCACGGTGCTCTGGGGCGCCGGCCTCGCACTGGCCGTCGTGCTCGCCGTGCTGGGCTTCGCGGTCGCCGTCCCGCTGCGCCGGCTGCGGCGGGGCGTCCCGGAGATCGTCGAGCTGATGGAGCACGACGAGCGCCAGGAGGCCCAGGCCGCGGCGGCGTGGGCGCGCTCGGCGTGGGAACGGCGGCACCTGCACCACCTGGCGCTCGCGGTGGCGTCGGCGATGTCCGCGGGCGGTGCGGCGCTGCTGGTGCTGCGCTTCGGGTTCGGGCTGGTCCCCGGCTGGTTCAAGCCGCTGTCCGCGATCGGCGTGGTCGCGCTCGGCGCGCTGGCCGCGGGCCTGCTGCGCGTGGTCTACACGGCCGCGCGGACCCCGCAGCGCAGCCGGCACCTCGGCGCGCTGGCCGACCTCGTCTGCTTCTGGCCGCGGGCGGCGCACCCGACCGTCCCGCCGTGCTACGCGCTGAAGGTCGTCCCGGAGCTGGCCGCGCGGGCCCGCGAGCACCTCGCCGAACCGGGGACGCGGGTGGTGCTCTCCGGCTACAACCTCGGCAGCCTGCTCACGATCATGGCGGCCGCCCGGCTCGCGGCCGACCTGCCGGCGGCGGACCTCGAACGCGTCGGCGTGCTCACCGCCGGCTCCCCGCTGCAGTGGGGTTACCAGCGGGCGTTCCCCGCGCTGCTGCCGCAGGAGGCGCTGGAAGAGCTCTTCGGCGACCTCGACGGCCGGTGGCGCGCGCTCTGCCGCGGCACCGACATCTTCGGCGGCGGCGTAACGACCTGGCGGCACGAGGTGTCCGACCGGTGCCTGTACGGCGTCGGCTTCCAGCCGGACGGCGGCTCGGGGCCACTGAAGGCGAAGGCGGACGAGAACGGCGTCCTCATCCTCGGCGGCGACCACTGGCTGCCGGACCCGCTGCGCGGCCCGACCGGGCGGCACCGCTGGGCGCCGGGGGTGCTCCGGCACCAGGACTACGTGGTCGACGCGGAGTGGGACCACGCCGTCGCGATGGCCGCCGGCCTCGGCAAACCCTCCGGCGGCGAGCAGGGCCTGCTCTTCGGCGACTTCCTCGGAAAGCCGTGAAGGCCTCCTTACCGGCTTTTATGACCGGTAAGGAGGCCTTCACGGAACTTCGTGCGTCAAGGGTTACTCGGAAGCCTTGCGGCGGAACTTCAGCAGCGCGAGCAGACCGCCACCGGCGACCAGCAGCAGGGCCGCGACCCAGATCAGCCAGCTGTTGTCGAAACCGGTGTTGGCCAGGCCGCCACCGGTGCCCGACTCGTTGCCCGCCGGGACGGCGGCCGGAGCGGTGGTGCTGGTCGGCGCGACCGTCTCCGAAGACGCCGGGGCGCTCGGCTTCGTGGTCTCGGTGGCCGGGGTGGACGGCTTCGTCGGCGCCGTCGTCTCGGTCGGCGGCGTCGTCTTCGTGGTGCCGCAGACGAACCAGTGGCTGATCGTCGGGATCTGGCGCCCGCCGTTCTTCGGCGAGATCAGGTCCTTCCACGGCAGGTCGCCCAGCTTGCCGGCGTCGTAGACGTTGTAGCCGTCGCCGCCCTTCACCACGACCGCGGTGATGGTGACGCCCTTGGCGATCCCCGTGATCGTCAGGGACTTGTCCTTGTCCGGAACACCGCCGGTGAAGTCGATGACGTCGGTCGGCAGCTCGTCGGACCGGACCAGCGTCTTGCCGGGGAGCTTGGCGTCCGCGCAGGTGGTCGCGTTCTTCGGGACCGGCGTGGCGCGGCCGTCCGACGGGTAGCAAGCCAGCGCGGAGCCGGCGGTGCCGATGAGGGCGGCGGTGGTCAGCGCCATGACTGCAACGGCGCCGCGGAAGGTACGTCTGCGCATAGGGGGAACTCCTGTACCGGCGGGGGAGACAGCACTTCGAAATCTGTGGTCGCGGCACCACTGAGCGTGTAACCACACTGCTGTAATTCACCCGTCAGTGGCACGCGGAGGAACGAAAGGTATCGCACGTCACTGCCCCTCTTACGCGGGGTCCCCCTTTGAGCGCGCTACGCAAGATCGTTTTAACCCGTTTGTGACCTGCCGTTCCGTACGATGCGCCGAAAAAGCCCCGCCGACCTGGGAATCAGGCCGGCTTCACGGGATCGCCGGTCCCGTCGGCCTGCCGCTTGCCGAGCAGCGAATGACGGCGACTGTAGGCGAAGTAGATGACCACGCCCAGGACCATCCAGGCGATGAACCGCAGCCACGTCAGCACGGTCAGATTCAGCATCAGCCACAGGCAGGCGAGGATCGCCAGGATCGGGATGACCGGCATCAGCGGCACCTTGAACGCGCGCGGCAGGTCCGGGCGCGTCCGGCGCAGGATGAGCACGCCCGCCGAGACGAGCACGAAGGCGAACAGCGTGCCGACGTTGACCATTTCCTCGAGCTTGTCCGCGGGGAAGAAGCCGGCCGCGAGCGCGACCAGGCCGCCCACGATCAGCGTCGCGCCCTTCGGCGTCCCGTGCTCGCCGGTCTTCGCCAGCCCGCGCGGCATCAGGCCGTCCCGCGACATCGCGAAGATGATCCGGACCTGGCCCAGCATCAGCACCATGACGACGGTGGTCAGGCCGGCCAGCGCGCCGAAGGAGATGATATTGGCCGCCCAGTCGACGCCGTTGTCGGAGAACGCCGTGGCGAGCGTCTTGTGGCTGCCGTCGCCCGCCTTGGTGGCGAGTTCCTTGTAGTTCGTCATGCCGACGACGACCAGCGACACCGCGACGTAGAGCACCGTGACGATGGCCAGCGAGCCCATGATCCCGCGCGGCACGGCCTTCTGCGGGTTCTTCGTCTCCTCGGCGGTGGTCGCGACGATGTCGAAGCCGATGAACGCGAAGAACACCAGCGACGCGCCGGCGAGCAGGCCGAACACGCCGAACGAGCTGCTCGCGCCGCCCGCGATCAGCGAGAACAGCGACTGGTCGATACCGGTCTGGCCGGAGCCGCCGGTCTCGCCCGGCGGGATGTACGGCGTGTAGTTGGCGCCCTTGATGTAGAAGATGCCGAGGATGATCACGAACAGCACGACGGCGACCTTGATGCCGGTAATCACCATCGACACCCGCGACGACAGCTTCGTGCCGAGCGCCAGCAGCGTCGTCAGGATCGCGACGACGAGCAGCGCACCCCAGTCGACGGTCACGCCGCCGACGACGAACGTCGTCGTGGTGCCCTTGCCGAAGAGGTAGCCGAGCACCGTCTCGAGGTAGACCGACCAGCCCTTGGCCACCGCCGCGGCGCCGACGGCGAGCTCGAGGATCAGGTCCCAGCCGATGATCCACGCCATGAACTCGCCGAAGGTGGCGTAGGAGAACGTGTACGCGCTGCCCGCGACCGGCACCGTCGAAGCGAATTCCGCGTAGCAGAGCGCCGCCAGCGCGCAGGCGATCGCCGCGAACACGAACGCCAGCGACACCGACGGGCCGGCGTAGTCACCGGCGGTGCGCGCGGTCAGCGTGAAGATGCCGGCGCCGATGACGACCGCGACGCCGAACACCGTGAGGTCCCACGCACTGAGGTTCCGCCGGAGCTTGGTGTCCGGCTCGTCGGTGTCCGCAATGGACTGTTCGATCGATTTAGTGCGCCACAATCCCGTTCCGGGCACCGTTGACCTCCTGCGGCTGAGCTGCGTGTATCGCGGTACGTCACCCTAACGGGTCACGTCCGTGACGGCTCGCCGAGCGCCCGGAAGTGGATCTTGAAGCTACTTCGCCAGGCTGCGGTCGAGGTCCGGCTCGAGGTAGATCAGCTTCGCGACCGGCACCTTGGCGCGGACGCGGGCTTCGGCGTCGTCGATGGCCGCGGCCAGCTCGGCGGTGTCGAGCCCGGGCACCATCGCCAGCTTGGCCGCGACGAGCAGCTCGTCCGGCCCCAGGTACTGGGTGCGGATGTGGATGACGCGCTCGACCTTCCCGGCGGCGAGCTCGTCGACGATGACCGCCAGCACCGGGGCGTTGGCGCCTTCGCCGATGAGCAGGCTCTTCATCTCGACGATCAGGATGATCGCGATGACCCCGAGCAGCGCGCCGATGGCGAGGGTGCCGACGCCGTCCCAGACCGGGTCGCCGGTCACGACCGCGAGCCCGACACCGGCGAGCGCGAAGACGAGGCCGAGCAGCGCGCCGGCGTCCTCCAGCAGCACCACAGGCAGCTCGGGTTCCTTGGCCTGCCGGATGAAGCCCCACCAGCTCGCGTCGCCCTTGATCTTCCTCGACTCGCCGATGGCGGTGTAGAAGCTGTAGCCCTCCAGGCAGATCGCGACGAGCAGGATGATCACCGCGACGATCGGCGAGTCGAGGGGCTCCGGGTGGCCGATCTTGTGGATGCCTTCGTAGATCGCGAAGGCGGAGCCCAAGGTGAAGAGCATCAGCGCGACGATGAAGGAGTAGAAGTACCGGTCGCGGCCGTAGCCGAACGGGTGCTCCTCGTCCGCTTCCCGCTTCGACGTCTTCTGCCCGAGCAGCAGCAGGCCCTGGTTCGTGGTGTCGGCGAGCGAGTGCACGGACTCGGCCAGCATCGACGACGACCCGGTGACGAGGAAGCCGGCGAACTTCGCGACCGCGATCCCGGCGTTCGCCCCGAGGGCCGCGATGATCGCCTTGGTTCCGCCTCCAGCTGACACGACCGCTCCCCTGCCGACGTTCCCGAATTGCCGGTTTGGAGCCTAGAGGACCCGCCCCGGCCAGGTCCCCACCGGCCAGGCCTTCACCCGCGGTTCGGTCAGGCGATGGTGGCGATGTCGCCGTCGTCGAAGGAGATCGCCTGGTGCAGCCGTCCCCCCAAAGCCGCGGCGTAGCGGGCGAGCACCTCGAAGCCGGCGAGGCGGTGCCCGTGGACCGTGGCGAGCAGTTCCTGCTTGCCGGCCTCGACCGCTTCCTCGCCACCGGCCCGCTCGACGTGCGCCGCGCGAACGTCCTTCCAGCGCTTGTACTCCGTCATGGTCGGCCTTCCCTGCCTGACGTTCCTTCAGATCCTTCAGGTTCTGGATCTTCGACCCGGCAATGGTGTCGACAAGCGGCCGCCCGAGACCAGGGCCCCTCGGCCGGCGCATCGATCGCCTGGATGACGCGAGCGTGCGCCAGCCGCCGGTTTCTGTCGGACCCCTTCGCTACGGTGGCCGTTCCGGTACTCGGGAGGGCGGACATGGCTCACTTCGGCGTGCTCGGGCCGCTCGCCGTCGAAGGGCCGCCCGGGCACTGGGTCGCGTTGCGGGGCGAGCGGCAGCGCACGCTGCTGGCCGTGCTGCTGGTCAACGCCAACCAGCACGTCCACGTCGACGTGCTGGTCGAAGCGCTGTGGCCGGGCGGGCCGCCGAAGTCCCACACCTCCAACCTGCACACCTACCTGTCGCGGCTGCGCGAGCGGATCGACGGCCTCCGCGTCGAGCACGGGCCGCTCGGCTACCGGCTGCACGTCGAGCCGGACGAGCTCGACCTGCTCGTCTTCCGGTCGGCCGCCGCCGAGGGGAAGCGGGCGGGGGACGCCGTCACCGCCGCGGGGCACTACCGGCGGGCGCTCGCGCAGTGGCGGGGGCCGGTGCTGGCCGGGCTGCACGTGCCGAGGCTCGACGCCGATGTCGCGCGGCTGGAGTCCGAGCGGCTGGCCGTGTTCGAGGACTGCGTCGACGCCGAGCTCACCGCCGGCCGGCACGGGGAGCTGACCGGCGAGCTGCAGGCCATGATCACCGAGCACCCGCTGCGCGAACGGCTCGCCGCGCAGCTGATGATCGCGCTGCACCGCGCCGGGCGGCAGGGCGACGCGCTCGAGGTCTACCGGCGGCTGCGGACCACGTTGATCGAAGAGCTCGGCGTCGAACCCGGCGCGGAGGCCCGCCGGGTGCACGCGGCCGTCCTGCGCGGCGAAGATCCCGTGCCGCGGCTGCCGCCGCCGGTCTGGCCGGTGTGCCAGCTGCCGCCGGACATCGGTGACTTCACCGGGCGCGACGCCGAACTCGGCGAACTGACCGGCGTGCTGGGCGACGACCGGGGCGTGCCAGTCGCCGTCCTCAGCGGCGAACCGGGCGCGGGCAAGAGCACCCTGGCCGTGCGGGCCGCGCACCGGCTGCGGGCGCGGTTCCCGGACGGGCAGCTGTACGTCCCGCTCGCCGGCCGCGACATCGGCGACGTGCTGGCAGACCTGCTGCGCGCGTTGGGCGTACCGGGTCCGGCGGTCCCCGACGACGTCCGGGCGCGCGCGGCGGTGTTCCGCGGCCGGCTCACCGACCGGCGGGTCCTGGTGGTGCTCGACGACGCCGCCGACCCCGGCGACGTCCGCGCGCTGCTGCCGGGGACGCCGGGCTGCGCGGTGCTCGTGACGAGCCGGCGCCGGCTGAGCGGGCTCGCCGGCGCGTACCGGCTGCCGCTCGGGCCGTTGTCCGGCGCCGACGCCGCCGAGCTGCTGAACCGGCTCGCCGGGTCGCGGGTCGCCCGGGAGCGGGCCGACGCCGAGCGGATCATCGCGGCGTGCGCACGGCTGCCGCTGGCCCTGCGGATCGCCGGCAGCCGGCTGGCCATCCGCCCGCACCTGCGGCTCGGCGAGCTGGCCGGGCGCCTCGAAGACGAGGTCCGCCGGCTCGACGAGCTGACGGTCAGCGATCTGGCCGTCCGCAGCAGCATCGCGCTGAGCTACGAAGGCCTCCGCCCACCCGCGCAACGCGCGTTCCGGCTGCTCGGCCGCTGTCGCCTCGCCGACCTCCCGGCCTGGGCGGTGACGACGCTGATCGGCGCCCCGGACGCCGACGAGGCCGTCGAAGAGCTCGTCGAGGCGAGCCTGCTGGAGGCGCGCGGCGCGGACTCGTCCGGTGAGGGCCGCTACCGGATGCACGACCTTGTCCGGTTGTACGCCGCCGAGCTCGCCGAAGACACCGGCGGCCTCCGGACGGTGCTGTCGGCGACGCTCGCCCTCGCCGACGCGGCGGCGGCGCGCTTGCCACGCACGGTGCCGATGCCACCGCCGGCCGGCTCGCCGCTGCCCCAGCCGTTGCCCGGCGAACTGGTGGCGCGGCTGCTGGCCCGCCCGGACGACTGGTTCGCCGCCGAGCGCGCGAACCTCGTCCTGCTGATCGGCTGGCTGCCGGCGTCGGAAGCGTTGCGGCTGCTGGACAAGCTGAGCGTGTACTTGTACCTGCACGGCCAATACGCGGAGATGCGCGCGGCGTACGAAACGGTGCTGGCCAAGGCGGACGACCCGGCGGTCACCCTGCTCGCCGAGGCGAATCTCGCGCTGCTGCGCCACGAACGCGGTCAGTACGAGGAGGCCGCGGCCGCGTACCGCCAGTGCGCGAAGGAGCTGGAAGCGCGTGGCGACCACCGCACCCATGCCTGGGTGACGGCCGGCCTCGCCCACTGCCTGATCGGTCTGGGCCAGGCCGAAGAAGCCCTGGAGACCGCGGCCCACGCCCGCGAACTGTTCACAATGGACGGTCAGCCGGAGCCGATCCGCGTGCGCGCGGCGGAGTCGGCGGCCCTCCTGCGGCTCGGCCGGGTGACGGAAGCACGCGACGTCGACCGCGCGGCCCTGACCGCGGCCCGCGAAACCGGCGACACCCGCCAGATCGCCATCGCCCTGCACGGCTTCGCATGGTCATCCCTCCTGACCGGCGACGACCACCGGGCGGCCGCGGCGATCGCGGAGTCGGTGGATCACCTCCGCCCGACACCGGCACGCTCGGAGCTGGCGAAGTCGCTACGCACCCTCGGCGCGATCTCCGCCGCGACGGGCGACCGCGACCGCGCGCTGGCGGCGTTCGGGGAAGCACGCGAGCTGGCGCGTGAACTGGATGAGCGGCCCCGGGAGCTGTCCTGCACCCGAGCACTGGCCGCGGGCTGGATCGGCGAAGGCCGTGCGGCGCAGGCGATCCCGGTCCTGCGGCAGTGCTTGACGGAGTTCCGCGAGATGGGCGGGCGGTCCGCCACGGGGCTGACGTGGCTCGTGCTGGGCCGGGCTTGCGAAGCGGTGGGCGACTCGGAGGGCGCGGCTTCGGCGGCGGCTGAGGCCGCGCGGTACACCGACCCACGCGACGCCAGCGCTGCGGCGCTGAGACGGGCATTGCTGGCGCTGACCGAGCGGGTTTGAGCAAGCGCGGCCCGCTCGCCAGCGCTCGCTCCCCGGCAACACCACCGAACCCCCGCCCGGCCAGCGCTCGCCCCCCGGCAGCGCCGACCCCACCCCCTCAAGGGGCAGCGCCCCCGAGCCCTCCCCAGCCCGGCTGCGCGTCCCCTATGGCCAGGTGGTGCCGCCCCCTCGCGGCACCACCTCCACGCCCACAGGCGCCGGGCGGGAAACCCGACCGGTGCCACCCCCAGCGGACCGGCAGCGCGCGCCACCGCACCAGGGTCCCCCCGTCGAGGAGATACTCACCCACGCCGCCACACGGAACGCACACAAAACGGCGGAGGCCCCGAAAAAGGCCTCCGCCGAAAAGAAACCGAACTCAGTCTTCGCAGGTCCCCGCCGTCGCACGGAACAGCTGCGCACGCGCCCCGTCCAGCGGGCGCACCCGGACCGGCGGGTCCGCCGCCGGCAGCCACACCGACTGGCCGCGCCGCAGCTCGACCTTCTCGCCGTCGTCCGCCGTCACCAACAAGTCGCCCGCCGTGCACAGCAGGATCTGCGGGCCGACGCTGTCGACCGAAATCTCGTCGTCCTGGCCGGCCGCCCACTCGACGCGCGACAGCTCGAACTCCGGCGCGTCCGTGCGGTACACCGACAGCCGCCCCCCGCTGTCGCCGCACTGCACCGGCATCTCGCCGCACGCGAAGTCGACCACGCGCAGCAGCTCCGGGACGTCCACGTGCTTCGGCGTCAGCCCGCAGCGCAGGATGTTGTCCGAGTTCGCCAGGATCTCCACGGCCGTTCCGTGCAGGTACAGGTGCAGGTTGCCGGCCGGCAGGTAGATCGCCTCGCCCGCGCGCAGCGTCAGCCGGTTCAGCAGCAGCGCCGCCAGCACGCCCGCGTCGCGCGGGTGCGCCTCGCCGAGCTCCAGGATGGTCCGGCACTCGACCGCGAACTCGCCGTGCTCCTGGACGTGCCGGACGCACGCGTCGAGCACCTCCGGCAGCAGCGAGTCCAGCGACGCCTGCGGCAGCGTGATCCACGTCGTGAACAGCGCCCGCAGCCCGTCCGGGTCCGGCTGGGCCTCGATCAGCCCGGTGTACTTCGCCAGCCCCGGCGTCTCGATCGCCTTGAGCAGCTTCACCGTGCGGTCCGGGGCGCGGAAGCCGGCCAGCGCGTGGAACTCCGTCAGCGCGCAGACCAGCTCCGGCTTCGCCGTCGGGTCCGGGTAGTTGCGGTTCGCGGCGTCCCGCGGGATGCCCAGCTGCTCCTCGCGGGCGTGCCCCTCCGCGGCCTGTGCCGCCGACGGGTGCGCCTGCATCGACAGCGGTTCCTCCGCCGCGAGGATCTTCAACAGGAACGGGAGCCGCCCGCCCCACCGCTTCGCGCACTTCTCGCCGAGCTGCGTCACCGGGTCGGCGTCCACCAGCTCCAGCAGGCTTCGCTCGGTGCCGTCCGGGCCGATGACGTGCGACGGGTCGCCCGGGTGGGCACCCATCCACAGCTCGGCCTCGGGGTGCGGCGCGGGGACCGGGCGGCCCAGCAGCTCGGGGATCGCCGTCCGCGATCCCCAGGCGTAGGGCCGCACCGCGTTGCGCAGCAGCTCCACTGTCACCTCAACTCCACTCCTTCGGCACCGGCCGGGGCCGGTGCTCGGCGGGTCTCACGCCGTCGCGGGCGCGTAGCGGCCTGCGCCGCCGATGCTGCCCGCCGCCAGCCCGAGATAGACCGCCGCCAGTTCGAACCGCAGCGCCAGCACCGCGGCCCGCACGATTTCGTCGGCCTCGATCTCCTCGGCCGGGGCGATGACGTCCGCACCCGGCAGCAGGTCCTCGGCCTGGTACCGCGCCGCGTCCGTCGCCGGACCGGTGCGCACCGAGAGCAGCAGCACCCGGGTGGGGATGTCACCAGAGGGATCGTCCGGATCAGCGAAGATGTCACGCTCGGAGCCCCCCGATTGCGCCGCTCGCCGCAATGCGGGCCGCGCCAGGGCCTGACGATAGTCCTCGACGTCGCAGACCATGGCCGCGTGCGCGGCGAACGCGTGCGCCGCGTGCTCGCCGACCGCGACCGCGACCGGGTCCAGCCCCCACAGCAGCGGCACCCGGTCGGCGACCCGCAGCGCGAGCGCCTTCGCCGGATTCGCGAACGACTCTCGGGCCAGGTAGTCCTTCTCGGCTTCCAGGTCGAGCTGGTCGGCCAGCACCTGGACGTCGGAGAGCAGCAGCCCCAGCGCGTTCGCCGTGAGCAGCCCGGCGGCCAGGCCGCGCGGGAACGCCAGCTCCGGCGGCACCGGGACGCGCGGCGCCAGCAGCAGGCCCTTGCCCGCCACCGCGGCCGCCACCGGGCCCTCCGAAGGCCCGGAGAGCACCACCGAAGCGCCGTAGCGGGCAGCCCGCTCCAGCGACGCGGCGAGCTCGCGGTCGCCGGGGTCGTCGGTGTGCGCGAAGACGACGTCGAGCGCGCCGATCCAGCTCGGCACGACCTCGGCGACGACCACCGGCACCGGGCACGACGGCGTCAGCAGGGCGGCCAGCAGCCGCGTGAGCGTGCGGGACACGCCCGGCCGGTCGAGGAGCACGACGGCACGGGGGCGCCCCACGTCGAGCCGCTCGGCCAGGTCCAGCTCGGCGGCCAGCTCGGCGGTCGCCCGCACCTGGGCGCCGGCCATCGCCGCGGCCCGCAGCAGCCCTGCGCTGTCGGCCTCGGCCAGCCGCGCCGGGTCGTCGAGCAGGGTGTCGTCAAGCACTGTCGGCATCGGAGGTTCCGTTGGTACCGGGCTGCGTCGCCTCGTCGAGGAGCAGCACCGGGATCCCGTCGCGCACCGGGTACACCCGGCCGCACTCGGTGCAGGTCAGCGCGTCGGCCTCGGGATCGTCCGGGGCGCCGGGGCGCAACGGGGCGTGATCCGGCGACGGGCACGCCAAGATCTCGAGGAGCTGGGCGTCGAGCGTGATGGCCATGGTTCCTCCATACCACGCGGGGGACTGTGGTGAAGAGCACTTCAGGACACAGTTCGGCCCCTAGGCACCCTACTTAGGGGTGGGTCAGTTGCGGATGATCGCGAGCACTTCGTCCACCAGGCCCTGCACGGCCTCGGCGTTCGCGGCCTCGACGTTCAGGCGGAGCAGCGGTTCGGTGTTCGACGGGCGCAGGTTGAACCAGGCGCCGCCGGGCAGCTGCACGGTGAGGCCGTCCAGCTCGTCGATCTCGACGCCGGAGCGGGCACCGAAGGCGTCCTTGACGGCCATCATCTTGGCGACCTGGTCGTCGACCGTGGAGTTGATCTCACCCGAGGCGGCGTAGCGCGAGTACGCGCTGGTCAGCTCCGAGAGCGGACCGCTCTGCTCGCCGAGCGCGGCGAGGACGTGCAGCGCCGCCAGCATGCCGGTGTCGGCGCGCCAGAAGTCGCGGAAGTAGTAGTGCGCGGAGTGCTCACCGCCGAAGATCGCGCCGGTGCGGGCCATCTCGGCCTTGATGAACGAGTGGCCGACGCGGGTGCGGACCGGCTTGCCGCCGTGCTCGGCGACGATCTCCGGTACGCCCTTCGACGTGATCAGGTTGTGGATGATCGTGCCGCCCGGGTCCTTCGCCAGCTCGCGGACGGCGACCAGCGCGGTGATCGCGCTCGGCGAAACCGGCTCGCCGCGCTCGTCGACGATGAAGCAGCGGTCCGCGTCGCCGTCGAAGGCGACACCGGCGTCCGCGCCGACCTCGCGCACCTTCGCCTGCAGGTCGACGATGTTCTTCGGGTCGAGCGGGTTGGCTTCGTGGTTCGGGAAGGTGCCGTCGAGCTCGAAGTACATCGGGACGATGTCGATCGGTAGCCCGTCGAACACCGTCGGGACGGTGTGCCCGCCCATGCCGTTGCCGGCGTCGACGACGATCTTCAGCGGCCGGCTGCCGGACAGGTCGACGAGGTTGCGCAGGTAGGCGGCGTAGTCGGCGAGGACGTCTCGCTCGGTCACCGAACCGCGCTGGCCTTCGAACCCGGGCACGCCCTGCTCGACGGTGTCGCGGATCTCGGCGAGGCCGGTGTCCTGGCCGACCGGGGACGCGCCCGCGCGGCACAGCTTGATGCCGTTGTACTTGGCCGGATTGTGGCTCGCGGTGAACATCGCGCCCGGCAGGTTCAGCGAGCCCGAGGCGAAGTAGAGCTGGTCGGTGCTGGCCAGGCCGATGCTGACGACGTCGAGGCCCTGCGAGGTGACGCCCTCGGCGAACGCCGCCGCCAGGGCGGGCGAGGAGTCGCGCATGTCGTGGCCGATCACCACCGACGGCGCCTCGGGCTTGATGAGCAGCGCGAACGCGGCGCCGAAGTCGCGAACGAGGTCCGCGTCGAGCTGCTCGCCGACCACGCCGCGAATGTCGTAGGCCTTCACGATGCCCGAAAGGTCTGGCACGCCGTCTCCCCGCGATTAGTCGTCCTGGCGCCCGCTGCGCCGCGCGGAAAGCCTACCGGCGGTGGTCGTGGGTTACGCGCTCAGGCGCGACCGGGGAGGACGCGCAGGTGGCCGCGGCGCCCGGACGGGCCCTCCGGCTCGGGGGCGGGCGCGGGTTTGCCGGGGCGGCCGGCCTCGCGCACGGCTTCGGCCAGCGCGGTCAGCTCGTCGGCCGACGGGTCCGGCGCGGCGAAGGCACCTTCGTGCCGGACGACTTCCCAGCCCTTGGGGACGGTCAGCCGCAGCGCGTGGGCTTCGCAGAGGTCGTAGGAGTGCGGCTCGGAGGCGGTGGCCAGCGGGCCGACGACGGCGGTGGAGTCGCTGTAGGCATACGTCAGCGTGGCCACAGCCGGCTCTAGACAGCCGGTACGCGAACACTTCCGTACGTTCCGCACGATCCGAAACGATAGCGCGTCGCCGCAAGGTAGGAGGAGCGACACGCGCTGGGACGCGCCGACCGCATAGACTTCCGGAGTGGCGACGGCTCGTGACTACCGACAGCGGCGGCGCCTGCGAAGGGACCGGCACGGCCGGGGCCTGCGCGGGACGCTGTACCCGGCGACCCTGCCCGCCGCCGCGAGCCGCGCGGAACGCTTCGACGCGCTGGTCCTGGACGCGCTCGAACCGATCGAGGCCCGCTGGCGCCACGAGCTGACGAAGCTCGACGTGGCGGTGGACGACGTCCCGGAGATCCGCGAGAACGGCCACTCCCCGGCGGACGGCGTGCTGCACGACGGCGCGGTGCCGCTGTCGCGCCTGGTCCCGGCGGGGGTGGACCGCACGGGCATGCCGACGCGCGCCCGGATCGTGCTGTACCGGCGGCCGCTGGAGGCACGGGCGAAGGACCCGTCGGAGCTGGCCGAGCTGGTGCACGACGTGCTGGTCGAGCAGGTGGCGGGCTACCTGGGCGTGGAACCGGACGTCATCGAAGGCGAGTAGCGCCCGGTCCCGAACGCCCCAATGTGGCCTTGGTTGCGTCTGACGCACCGAAGGCCGCCTTGGGTGCGTCTCACGCACCGAAGGCCACCTTGGGGCGCTTGAGCCGGGTCAGGGGCGCCGCCGGGCCGGGACCGCCGTCAGGAGCGTGAACAGCACCGCCGCCAGCTGGGCCAGCAGGAGCAGGTTCCGTTCCGTGCCCGGGTACTCCACCGTCACCTCCGACGTCGACGGCGGCACCGACACCGCCACCTGGTGCCCCCACGCCGGCACGATCGGCACGCTCTTGCCGCCCACCGCGGCCTTCCAGCCCGCTTCCTGCTCCGCCGCCAGCACCAGCAGGCGGCCGGTCGGGCCGTCCGACACCCGCACGCGCACGTCCGGCAGCCCGGCCTGGACCGGCGCCACGCCCGGCGCGAGGCCCGGTGCGCCGCCGCCGGTGACCGCCGCCTTCGCCTGCTCCGGCGAGATCAGGATCACCTGGCCCGCCGGCGCGAGTAGGCGGAGCACGCCGCGGCCGTCCGACGTCGGGGCGGCCACCGACACCAGGTCCTTCGCCAGCGGCGGGTAGGCCCGCGGGTCCGCGCCCGGCGGCAGCACCACGTACTCCACCCCGGCGGCGGCCGCGGCGGCGAAGGTCCGCTGGACGGCCGCCGCGTCGCCCTGGCCGAGGTCGTGACGCCACGCCGCCAGGCGGGCCGGGGTGCCGGGGGTCGGGGCCAGTTCGTCGTCGCCGTGGTGCGGCAGGCGGCCGCCGATCTGGCGGGTCGCGTCGGACGCCAGGTCGAGCACCGACCGGCCGGACGCGGAGAGCTCGGCCGCGACCTCGGGCGCCAACGAGGGCCGTGAACCCGCGCGCAGCGGGCCCTGGCCGCCGACGGCGATCGCGCCGCCCGCCAGCGCGAGGAACACCACCACCCCGGCCACCGCCATCACCTGCGGCAGCCACGGCGACGGCACGCCGGCCGAACCGCCGCGCTGCCACGACCCGAGGACGACCCACAGCAGCCCGGCGCCGACGATCAGCAGCGGGATGCCCGCGTAGCCGTGCGCCGCGGGACCGCCCTGCATCGGGGCCGCCGTCACGAGCCGCACCAGGACCAGCCCGCCCGCGCCCAGCGCCGCCAGCGCGAGCCCGCCCGCGGCGAGCTTCGTCGGGCGGACGACCACCGCCACGAGGGCCGCGGCGATCACCGCGACGCCGATCGGCCACGCGCCGGGCCCGCCGGGGTCGAGGCCGGCCAGGTCGGTGCCGGACACCGCCGCGGCCGCGCCGCCGAGTCCCTGCACGAGCAGTTCCGGGTGCCGCAGCAGCACGGTCGGCCACGGCAGCAGCAACGCCAGCGGCAGCAGCACGACGATGCCGACCGACGCGATCCGCCGGGCGAGCCCGGTCGGCGCGGGCAGCACGACGAACCCGATCAGCAGCCCGGCGAGCGCGAGCCCGTGCGCCAGCGGGGAAAACGCGCCGAGCAGCGCCACCCCGAACGCCGAGAGCGCGGACACGTGCAGCCAGCGCGTGTCCGCGTGGACGAGCAGCCCGGCGATGCCCGCCGCCACCAGCGGCAGCACGAGGTGCACCACGACGACGTCGAGCCGGCCCTGCGCCACCCCGGCGGTCGCGGCGGGCAGGAGCGCGTAGGTCGCCGCGACGACCGCGCGGACCCAGCGGCGCACGCGGAGCCGCCGCGTTGCCGCGTACGCGCTCAGCGCGGCCAGGGGGATGTCGCCGAGGAGCAGGATCGCGACGAGCGCGGCCGGGCCGCCGATCGGGGCGAAGACCGCGCCGAGCGTGCCGAGCACCGGCAGCGTCGCCGACGCGGGGGCGCCGGTGCCGCCCGCGATCGCGTGCCACGGCGCGAGGTACGACGACCAGAGCTCCCCCAGCCCCCCGACCGGGAGCAGCTTGCCGCCGAAGAGGTCCAGGCCGAGCCGGGCACGGTTGACGACCAGCCCGAGCGCGGTCATCACGACGAGCAGCACGACCGGCGGCGCGAAGATCGTGGCCGCGAGCACCCGCCGCCGGTTCACCTCGACGAAGACGAGCTCGGGTTCGGTCTCTTCCGCCGGTTCGGCGACGACCGGTTCGTCGGAGACCGCTGCCGGCACCGGGGTTTCCGGCAGCGCGACGGCGACGAGCGTGCCCGGCCGGCGCAGCCCGGACCCGCGCGAGCTGAGCCCGCGCAGCGCACCCGCGGGCAGCGCGCCGGGCCCGACGGGACGCGTCTCGCGGGCATCGAGCGCTTCCGGCGTCACCCACGCCGACTCGGTTTCGACGGTCTCGGGGACCCGGCCGAGCGCGACGTCGCTCTCGACGCCCCGGCGCACCAGACCGACCACGCCCGCGCGGAAAGCGTTGCGGAGCCGGGTGACGCGCCCGGTGAAGAGCCCGCGTACCGTGCCCGGCCGCGGATTCCGCCGCCGCCGGGCACGGGCGGCGCGCAATCCGCCGCGTCCACTGAGGAGGTACGCGGCCGCGGCGAACTCGGCCCGCGCTTCACCGGTGCGGCGCAGCAGGACGAACGCGAGCGCGCGCAGCACCGAGAGCAGCGGGAGCCGGATCATCCCCAGCCAGAAGGAAAACGGCGAGCAGTTCACCAGGAAGACGCGCAGCCCGTGGGCGCGGTTCGCGGCGGACAGGGACGCGGTGACGGCGTCCGCCGCGCGCCGGCCGGTCGTGACGGCGCGCGCGTGCCGGACCCGCGCGGTCGGCACGGAGAGGACGATCCCGCCGGCGGCGTTGGCGCGCCAGCCGAAGTCGAGATCCTCGCGCAGCAACGGGAATCCGGTGTCGAAGCCGCCGAGGTCGTCCCAGGCGTCGCGGCGCACGAGGGAGCCCGCGCTGGGCACGGCGAGCACCTCGGCCGGTTCTTCGCCGAGCGCGGCGATCTGCTGGCGGTGCCCGGACGCGTCGGTGGAGAGGCCGGCTTCGACTATCAGCCGCGGGTCGGTCCAGTCGAGCCCGAGCGCGCCGAGCACGGTCGCCGACGGCGTTTTCGTGGCGACGCGCAGGAGTTCGTCGAGGCAGTCGGGCTCGGGCGCGCAGTCGTCGTGCAGCAGCCACAGCCACGATCCGGGGTCGCCCCAGCGTTCGGTGGCGTGCTCGACGGCTTCGGCGACCGCGGCCGCGAAGCCGGTATCGCTCGATAGTGTGATGACCCCCGACAGCACGGGAGAAGAATCCGAACCCGGATCGGCCGCCGCTTCGGCGAGCAGCCGCGCGGTCGCGTCGGTGGAGCCGGTGTCGACGGCGAGCACGTGCCGGGGCCGGACGGTGCTGCGGCGCAACGAAGAAAGCGCCAGCGGCAGCCAGTTTTCGCCGTTGTGACAGACCACAATGGCCAGAACGGGCGCGGTGCGCAGGGCGGGCGGCGCGGCGGTGCGGGGCAACGAACGCTCCAGATCAGGCGGCGGGTCGGTGCGGCCACCCTACGGCCCCGGTCCGTCACCCGGTGGTGAACCCACGCCGTGTGTTCACCACGTGGAATCACCGGTGACGCACGCATCACCGGTGATCCGCCCCTCAGACGACGCGTTTCTTCAGCTTGCGGCGCTCCCGCTCGGACAGACCGCCCCAGATGCCGAAGCGCTCGTCGTGGGCCAGCGCGTACTCAAGGCACTCGTCCTTGACCTCGCAGCCCAGGCAGATCCGCTTGGCTTCGCGGGTGGAACCGCCCTTCTCGGGGAAGAACGCCTCCGGGTCCGTCTGCGCGCACAGAGCGCGTTCCTGCCAATCCTGCTCTTCCTCGGTGGCATCGATGAGCTCGGTGAGATCTCCCAGAGCCTGCTCCGGGATCTCGCCCCAACTCATGACGTGCCTCCATTCCTTACCATCGGCTTCCAACCGCACGTCCGCCTCCTCGCTCCCTAGCACTCCCCAGGCTGGCGGTGGTGAAACGACACTCGCCGCCCCCTCCGGCGGCGAATGACATCACTGTGATTACACCCGTGTAGTGCGGTCAGGTCAAGCGGAGTAGCGAGTTCGGGGGACGTCGGAGCCCGATCGCGCAAGGGGACACGCCGGTAACTTCACACCGGGCATACGGAAGACTGGGAGTCGTGCAGAAGTCAGCAGTGCGCCCCAGCCCGGTCTTCCTCGGCATCCTCGCGCTCACCGTCGCCGGCGGGGCGATGGCCGCGTTCGGCGACATCAACACCGTTTTCGTCCGCGACCGCGACCCGCTGCTCATCGCGGGCGTCGTGATCTTCGTCGCCGCCGGCTGGGTGGCGTCGCTGTCGCTGCACGAGTTCGGCCACGCGATGGTCGCCTACCGGGGCGGCGACTACAGCGTCGCCCACAAGGGTTACCTCACCCTGGACGTGCGGAAGTACACCGATCCGGTCCTGTCGATCGTCCTGCCGCTGATCTTCCTCATCATCGGCGGGATCCCGCTCCCGGGCGGCGCGGTCTGGATCAACCGGGGCGCGCTGCGCTCGCGCGGGACGTCGTCGTGGGTGTCGCTGGCGGGCCCGCTGAGCAACCTCGCGGTCGGCGCGGCGCTGGCGCTGGTGGTCGCGCTGGTCCCGATGGCGGGCGGCCTCGTGATCGCGATGTCCTACCTGGCGCTGCTGCAGATCGTCACGTTCATCCTCAACATCCTCCCGATCCCCGGCCTCGACGGCTGGGGCGCGATCGAGCCGTACCTGCCCGCGCGAGCCCGCGAAATCGGCGCGCAGGTGCGCCCGTGGGCGCCGATCCTGCTGTTCGCGGTCCTGTTCTTCTTCAAGCCCGCGAACGCGGCCCTCTGGAACGGCTCGTACGCGCTCTTCGACGCCTTCGGGGGCTATGTGGACGGTGCGCAGATCGGGTTCAGCGTGTTCCGGTTCTGGAACTGAGGTTTGGCGGGAGCGCCGCGGGGAAACTCAGCCGCGGTGCTCCGTCAGCCAGACGTGCGCGCGTTTCCACGCCACCCGCAACCCCGACCGCTCGCCGAGGTAGTCGCCCGCCGCGCCGACGACCGGCAACATGCCGATCGCACGGTGCAGGAAGTTGCCGCGCGGGCGCTTCTCCAGTTCCCCGGTGATCCCGAGCAGTCCCCGCCCGAGCCGCCACAGCGTGCGGCCGGCCGCCTTGATCGTCGCCTTGCCGTGCTTCTTCTCCGACGCCGTCAGTTCTTCGGTCAGCTTCGCGGCTTCGTCCGCCTCTGCGGCTTCGTCGTGGTCCGCGTGCTTGCCCGCCGCGAGGTCCGCGTCGATGTCGCGCTCGAAGAGCACCCAGGCGATCAGGCGCACGCGCGTGCCGACGTCGGTGACGCCGTACTCGCCCGCGATCGCGCACAGCAGCAGCCCCTGCGACGCCGCGCCCAGCGCGTCCTGCACCGGGAGCCGGTCGGCCAGTGCGCCGCCGAGGCCCGGGATCGACGTCAGCAGCGCCGTGAAGCGGCCGACGCGGTTCATCCACCAGCTCGACCGGTCGTAGCCCGTCATCCGGGCCCACGCCGCCGTGCCGGGGACCTTCACCGACGTCACGCCGTGGATCAGCTTCGCCTTCAGGCCGGACTCGACTTCGGCCAGGTCGTCCGCCGCGCGGGCCTGCAGGCCGAACGGGTCGGACTCGCGCAGCGCGTCGAGCATCGGCCCGCACGCGCGCACGAACGGCCGCAGCACCGCCACGACCTGCCGGTCGGAAATCGCCTCAGCCACGTCCCGCTCCCCTTCCCACCGCACGGCCCAGCCCGCCGCCGAGCACCAGTGCGCCCGGCAGCGCGCTCGCGCCGAGCAGCAGCAGTGCCCGCCAATCCTGGATCAGCACCAGGTCACCGCCGGGACCCAGCATGCCGACCCCGAAGACGACGAGCACCCACACGGCGAGGGGTACCCACGAAAGAGCGGGCCGCACCAGCTTCGCGGTGGTCGACACCAGCCACGGCGTCGTGACGGCGCCGACCAGGACGGTCACCGGCAGCGGCACCACGCCGACCCGCAGCGGCAGGAAGAACAGCTCGACGATCGCCAGCAGGACCGTGTCGAAGACGAGCAGTAAGAGGAGCAACCGCTGCTCCCAGGTCAGCGGTTCCACGGTCACAGTCCGCCGAACAGGTCGTCCGCCGCGCCCTCGGCGGGGCCGTGGGCCAGGACGAAGAAGTCCTTCGCGGCGATCGGCTGGGCGACCTGGTTCGTCAGGGCGAAGTACGGCACGGGCCCGTCGACCACCGCGAGCTGCGTCGCGTGCGCGCGCAGGGCCGCCACCTTCGCGGGGACGTGCGCGGCGACGTCGAGCACCGTCGTGATCTCTTCGTCCGGGGTCGTGGGCAGCTCATCGTCGGCCGGGACGCCGTATTCGGGCGTGCCCGCACGCAGCGCGCTCAACCCGGCGCGCACCGCGTTCTTCGATGCCACCGTGTGGAACACGCGCGCCACGGACGCCGCCCGCGGGGCCGCGGCCATCGTGATCTCGTGCGCGCGGATGTGGTCGGGGTGGCCGTAGCCGCCGAACGCATCGTAGGTGACGACGACCTGGGGGCGCACCTCGTCGAGGATCTCCGCCAGCTGCGCGGCCTGCTCCTCGGCGCTGCCGCCGGTGAACGCCCGCGGGTGCGACGCCGCCGGCGTGCCCGCCATGCCCGAATCGCGCCACCGGCCGATCCCGCCGAGGTAACGATGCCGTGACACCCCCAGCGCGGCGCACGCGGCCTTCAGCTCGCTGACGCGGTAGCCGCCCAGCTGGTCGGCGGCCCAGGCGCCCAGCCCGGACAGCTCCGCCAGGCCCGGCATGATCTCGCCTTCCTCGCCCAGCGTGCAGGTCACCACGGTCACCTCGGCGCCTTCGGCGGCGTATCGTGCGATCGTGGCGCCGGTGGTGATGCTCTCGTCGTCGGGATGGGCGTGGACGAGCAGCAGCCTGCGCGGTACCGGGGAGATCACGGGTTGAGCGTAATTCCCGTGCTCCGACCTTCGTCGGGGACACCCTCGGTTATCCTCGCGCGAGTCGCGACCGCCGCGTCGCGATCGTCTGTACCCCCACGAAGGGCATCTTGGTGAGCACTGAAGCAACTTCGGCGGACGTCGCCGGCGTGTCCGGATCCGTTCTGTCGATCTCCGACCTCAGCGTGTCGTTCCAGACCGAGGACGGCGTCGTGAACGCCGTCAAGGGCATCGGGTTCGACGTGCAGCCGGGCGAGATCGTCGCCGTGGTCGGGGAGTCCGGGTCCGGCAAGTCCGTCACGTCGATGTCGGTGCTGGGCCTGCTGCCCAAGACCAGCCGGATCGCCGGTGAGCTGCGCCTCGGCGAGCGCAACCTGGCGGATCTCAAAGAGAAGGACATGCAGAAGATCCGCGGCAACCAGGTCGCGATGATCTTCCAGGAGCCGATGACCGCGCTGAACCCGGTCTACACGGTGGGCTGGCAGCTGCGCGAGTCCCTCCGCTCGCACCTGGACATCTCGAAGGCCGCCGCCGACAAGCGCGCCGTCGAGCTGCTCGACCTGGTCGGCATCCCGAACCCGGAGCTGCGGTTCAAGCAGTACCCGCACCAGCTCTCGGGCGGTTTGCGCCAGCGCGTCGTCATCGCCATGGCGATCTCGTGCGACCCGAAGGTGATCATCGCCGACGAGCCGACCACCGCGCTCGACGTCACGGTCCAGGCCGAGATCCTCGGCCTGCTGCGCAAGCTGCGCGACACGCTCGACACGGCGATCGTGCTGATCACCCACGACATGGGCGTCGTCGCCGACATGGCCGACCGCGTCATCGTCATGTACCAGGGCGAGATCGTCGAAGAGGCGCCGGTGCGCGAGCTGTTCGCGTCGCCGAAGGAGGACTACACCCGGCGGCTGCTCGCCGCGGTGCCGGTGCTCGGCCAGCGTCCCGAGGGCCGCCGCCTGCTCGACGACACGGGCATCGCCAGCGACAGCACCGAGGCGGCCAAGATCGCCGAGGAGATCCGGCTGGCCGACGCCGAGCTGGAGGCCGTGATTGAAGAGGCCGCGCCGGCCCTCGAGATCAAGAACCTCGTGCTCGAGTACCCGGGCCGCCGCGGCCAGGCCAAGAACCGCGCGGTGGACGACGTCTCGCTGACCATCGCCAAGGGCGAGATCGTCGGCCTGGTGGGCGAGTCGGGCTCCGGCAAGTCGACCGTCGGCCGCTGCGCCGTCGGCCTGCTGCGCGCGACCCAGGGCACGATCGCGATCGCGGGCAAGGACATCACGACGATGTCGGCGAAGGAGATCCGCCCGCTGCGCCGGTTCTTCTCGATCGTCTTCCAGGACCCGGCGTCGACGCTGGACCCGAAGATGACGATCGGCGAGTCGATCGCCGAGCCGATGGTGCTGCACAAGGTGCTCTCCGGCAAGGAGCTGTCGGCGCGGGTGCGCTCGCTGCTCGACAAGGTCGAGCTGGGCGGCCACTACATGAACCGCTACCCGCACGAGCTCTCCGGCGGCCAGCGCCAGCGCGTGGCCATCGCCCGGGCGCTGTCGCTCGACCCGGCCCTGCTGATCGCGGACGAGCCGACCTCGGCGCTGGACGTGTCGGTGCAGGCCCGCGTGCTGGACCTGTTCCTCGACCTGCAGCAGTCGCTGCAGTTCGCGTGCCTGTTCATCAGCCACGACCTCGCGGTGGTCGACCTGCTCGCCGACCGCGTCGCGGTGATGCAGCACGGCAAGCTGGTCGAGGTCGGCACCCGTGACCAGGTGCTGCACTCGCCGCAGCAGGAGTACACGAAGCGCCTGCTGTCGGCGGCCCCGGTCGCGGACCCGGTCCTGCAGGCCGAGCGCCGCGCGGCCTGGGAGGCCGGCAAGCTGGCCCCCGTGGCCGACTGAGGTTCTGACGCTGAAGGGCCCCGCCTGGTCACCAGGCGGGGCCCTTCGCCGTCCCGGGCCCGTGCGCCCCAATGTGGCGTTCGGTGCGTCCAACGCACCCAATGTGGCGTTCGGTGCGTCCAACGCACCCCAATGTGGCGTTCGGTGCGTCAGACGCAACCAACGCCACATTGGGGTGCTTCTAGCCCACGCGGATGCGGGGGTCCAGGATGCCGTACAGCAGGTCCGCCAGCAGGTTCGCGACGATGACGCTCGCCGCGATCACCACCAGCCAGCCCATCAGCACCTGCGGGTCGTTCTTGTTGACCGCCTCCACCAGCAGCGTGCCCATGCCGTGCCAGTTGAACACCGTCTCGGTGATGATCGCGCCCGTCACCGTGGCGCCGAAGTTGACCGAAAACAGCGTCATCACCGGGATCAGCGCGTTGCGGAACGCGTGCCGCCAGATCACGCGGCTGCCGGAGACACCCTTGGCGCGCGCGGTGCGCACGTAGTCGGCGCCCAGCACCTCCAGCATCGACGCGCGCTGGAACCGGCTGTACGCGGCGAACGTGATGGCCATGATCGACAGTGTCGGCAGCAGGAACGCGCCGACGTACTTCGCGAGCGCGTCGCCGACGCCGGTCGCCGAGAGGCTTTCCGGGCTCGTCGTGCGCAGCCAGGGATCGCCGAGGACGTCCGACAGGCCCAGGTCGCGGACCCAGATGTTGGCCCGGATCGCGTAGCCCTTCAACACGATCGCCACGCAGAAGATGGGCATCGAGAACATCAGGAACGCCAGCGTCGTCGCCGCGTAGTCCCAGAGCGAGTACTGCTTGACCGCGGCCAGAACACCGACCAGCACGCCGAAGACGAGCGCCAGCACGGACGCCGCCAGCACCAGCTCCAGCGTCACGTTGAACGCGGCCATGACCTTCGGCGCCACCGGCGTGAAGGCGTTGCCCTGGGCGATCGAGATGCCCCAGTCGCCGGTCAGGAAGTGGCCGAGCCAGGTGAAGTAGCGGGCGAGGACGCTCTGGTCGAGGCCGAGCTTGTGCTCGGTCTCGGCGATCGCCGCCGCGCTGATGCCCGGTTTGCTGCGGAGCTCGCCCAGCGGGTCGCCGGTGTTGGCCACCATGACGAAGCAGAGGAACGTGCCGACCAGCAGGACCGGGATGGAGATGGCCAGCCGCCTGAGCACGTAGAGCACAAGGTTCATCCGAAACCCCCAGTTCCGGCGATCCCGCGGCGAGAACGAGCGCGGGGGTGACCGGAACCCCGGTCACCCCCGCGTCGTGCGTTCAGGCCTTCATTCTCCGCTGGCGCGGGTCGAAGGCGTCGCGAAGACCGTCACCGATGAAGTTGATCGTCAGTGAAATCAGCACGAGCACGATGAACGGCCCGAAGAACAGCGCCGGCCGCGTCTGCAGCTGGGCGTAGTTCTCCAGGATGACGCGGCCCAGCGAGGTGTCGGGCAGCTGGACACCGAGGCCGATGAACGACAGCGCGGCTTCCGCCAGCACGGCCTGCGCGACCGCGAGGGTCGCGTTGACCGTGATGCTGCCGACCATGTTCGGCACCAGGTGCTTGAAGATGATCCGGACGACGCCGGCACCCGAAGCGCGCGCCGCGTCGACGAACTCGCGCTGCGACAGCGACATCGCTTCGGCCCGGGTGATCCGGGCGATCGGCATCCACGCGAACGCGGACAGGACCAGCGCGACGATGTACCAGGTACCGCCGCCGAACACCTTGGCGAGGATGGCCGCCGCGGCGATCTGCGGGATGATCAGGAACAGGTCCGTCACCCGCGAGATCGCCGAGTCGGTGAACCCGCGCAGGTAACCGGCGACCGCGCCGAACACGACGCCGATCACGGTCGCGAGGATCGACACGGTGAGCGCGATCAGCAGCGAGTACTGCGTCCCGCGCAGCACCTGCGACACCATGTCCTTGCCGACCTGGGTCGTGCCGAGCGGGAAGTCGCCGCTGGGCTTGGCGAAGGACGGGAACGAGCTGTCCTGGTAGCCGTGCTTCCAGAAGATCGGCATGATCACGCTGATCAGCACGATCAGGACCAGCACCGCCGTCGACGCCATCGCCAGCTTGTGGTGCAGGAACTTCCGCAGGACCAGCCGGCCCTGGCTCCGCGGTTCCGGGAGCGCGTCCGGCGGGAGCGTGCCGTCGGCGGTCGCCTGTTCGGTCGCGAGAAGAGAGTTCAAGTCAGCCAACGCGAATCCTCGGGTCCAGGATGCCGTACATCAGGTCGGCGATCAGGTTGGCGATGATCACGAGGGAGGCGATCACCACGAGCCAGCCCATCATGACCTGGGTGTCGTTCTTCGTGACCGCTTCGACCAGCAACGTGCCCATGCCGTGCCAGTTGAAGACCGTCTCGGTGATGATGGCGCCGGCCAGGACCGAGCCGAAGTTCACCGAGAACAGCGTCGTCACGGGGATCAGGGCGTTGCGGAACGCGTGCCGGAAGATGACCCGGCCGTTGGCGAGGCCCTTGGCGCGCGCGGTGCGCACGTAGTCCGAGCCCATGACCTCGAGCATCGAGGCGCGCTGGAACCGGCTGTACGCGGCGAAGCTGATCGCCATGATCGACAGCGTCGGCAGCAGGTACGCGCCGATCGTGCTGGTTATGAAGTCCCCGACGCCGTCCGTCCGCAGCTGCTCCGGGCTGGTCGTGCGCAGCCACGGGTTGCCGAGGACGTCGGACAGGCCGAGGTCGCGCACCCAGCCGTTGATCTCGATCGCGTAGCGCTTCAGCACGATCGCGACGCAGAAGATCGGCATCGAGAAGAGCAGGAAGGCGAGGGTGGTCGCGATGTAGTCGATGATCGAGTACTGCTTCACGGCAGCCAGGACACCGACGATGATGCCGATGATCAGCGCGAGGATCTCGGCGCCGACGACCAGCTTGAAGGTGACGCCGAGCGCGGCCATCACCTTCGGGGCGACCGGCGCGAGGGCGTTGCCCTGGGCGATGGAGATGCCCCAGTCGCCGGTCAGGAAGTCACCGAGCCACGAGAAGTAACGGGGGATGATGCCCTGGTCGAGGCCGAGCTTGGCGGCCGTGGCGGCCAGCGCTTCCTTGCTGATCTGCGGGTTCTGGCGCAGCTCGCCCAGCGGGTCGCCGGTGCCGGCGACCATGACGAAACACAGGAAAGTCCCGACCAGGAGGACGGGAATCGATATCGCCAGACGGCGAAGGATGTAGATCACCAGGTTCAACGAACTGCTCCTCATCCGGGCCTGGTCGTCAGAAGTGCGCTGGACCGCTACCCGGTTGTCTACCGTAGTGGCGGTAACCCTACGGTCAACAGCTACTTCCGGTGGGTACCGGGGCCCGGCTTGTGGCCGGACCCCGGTACCTCCCAGGTCATCTGGAGCGAGGGGAAAGAAGAGGCGGGACGAGCCCTACTTCTTCTGCTCCCACTCGCCGACGTTCCACAGCACACCGTCGTACGACTGCATGTAGACGCGGTCGATGCCCTTGAACGCCCACATGCTCGGCGTCTGGAACAGCGGCAGGGTCGCGTAGTCGTCCGCGATGGCCTTGTCGGCCTCCTGGTACTTCTGCAGCTTGACCTGCTCGTCGGTCGCCTTCACCGCGGCGGTGTAGGCGTCGTCGATCTTCTTGTCGCACAGCGCCTGGTAGTTCTGCTCACCACCGTTGTCCGGGCAGACGTAGATCGACTTCGACTCCGCCTTGAAGGGCTGGGCCGACCAGCCGAACAGCGCGACGTCGTAGTCACCGGTCGAGACGCGGCCACCCTTGAGGAAGTTGGCGTCGGTCTCGTCCTTGACCTCGATGCCGGCCGCCTTGGCCTGCGAGATGATGATCTCGACGGTCTGGCTGCGGCGCGCGTTCTGGTTGTGCGTGATCTTGAACGAGGCGCGCTGGCCGTTCTTGGCGAAGATGCCGTCGCCGCCCTTGACCCAGCCGGCGTCGGTCAGCGTCTTGGCCGCCGCGTCGGCGCCCAGGCCCGCCTTGCTGCTGTACAGGTCGGTGTAACCCTCTTCACCCTGGAAGAAGACGACGCTGTTCAGCGGCTCCGCGTCCGCCTGGACCTCCTTGAGCAGCTTGTCCGTGATCTCCTTGCGGTTGACCGACTCGAGGAACGCCTTGCGGAGGTCCTTGTCGGCGAACATGCGCTTGAAGTTCAGGTCGAGGTGCTCGTAGGTCAGCTGCGGGGCCGAACCGTAGACCACGCCCTGGGCCGCGAGGCCCTTCATCGTCTGGGCCGCGGTGGCGTCCGGCTGGGTCGACGCCGCGACGTCGATCTCACCGTTCTGCAGCGCGGTCGCCATCGCCTTGGTGTCTTCCATGGCGCGGACGATGATCTTCGACGGGCCGCCCTTGCCGCCGACCCAGGTCGGGTTCTTCTCGAGGGTGACGGCCTTCTGGTTGGCGTCGAACGCGGTGATCTTGTACGGGCCCGACGACGGCATGATGTCCGCCTTGAAGCCCTTCCACTCGTTCGACCAGAAGTCACCGGCGGCCTTGATCTGGGCCGGGTCGCCGGTCGGGGCCAGCTTCGTGATGTCCGCGATGCCGGTCTTGGCCTCGAGGATGTGCGCGGGCATGATCGCCGGCGCGTTGAACAGGCCCTTGTAGTCCAGGTAGGGCTCGCTGTAGTCGGTGACGAAGGTCAGGTTGTCCTTGCACGTCGCCGTCTTGATCAGCGAGTACCCGGTGGTCGAGGCCGAGTTGAACGGGTTCTTGCCGTCCGGGCCCTTCGCCATGCCGCTCTGCGACAGCCACGCCAGGTACATGTCCTTGCAGTCGTACGGCTGCCCGTCCGACCACTTGACGTTCGGCTTGATCTTGTAGGTGACCTGCTGCGGGTCCTTCTGCGTGATGTCCCACGACTCGAAGACGTCGCTGTTCAGCAGCACCTTGTTGTTGCCGTCGAGCTTCAACGTACCGGAGAGCACCGCGGTCAGGACGTAGTTGTTGTACGAGCTGTTGGTGTCCGGGGTCTGGTTGTTGTACCCCGAGTACCCGTCGTCGATACCGATCGTGACCGTGCCGTCGTACCCCGGGGTGTCCGCGAGCTTGAACAGGTCGCCGGTCTCGGCCTTGCCGGCAGCCATCGCCTTGACGTCGGTCGACGATCCGTTCTGGTCGGTGTTGCCCGAACCCGAATCGCCGCCGCTGCAGGCGCTCAGCAACAGCGAGGCGCCGGCGACGAGCGACAAAGCGGAGACAGCTTTGGATCTCCTCATGAAGTGTGCCCTCCTAGCACTGAACCCTTGAATATCGGGACAAGGGCCCACACCGCTCCGGTTTGGATGGGCCGGAGCCTACGACACGCCAAGCGACACTCAACTGGCGCACTGCGGGAGCACGCTAGAAAGGAAAAGCACCGACAGTCACCAGTTCAGGGTCGATCGTGACCAAAGGGTGACTTCCAGTGGACATCCAGAAATACGACGGTTACCTCACGGATTCAAAGCCACCCACTCGAAGGCGTCAGCGAAGATCACCCGGTAGTACTGAATGCGTAGTCGCGCGATTACTTCGGGCCGCGAGTCCAGTTCACCGCGGACCCGAATGGGCCCACCATGGGAGGACCTGGCGTGACGCCCGAGATGCCCGATCCGATCGCGAGGGTGTCAGCCAATTGGAACAGCGGGACCACCACGTTCTGGCGCCAAAGTTCAGGCTCAAGGGTGGTGAGCGCTTCGGTGATCGGGGTCGATCCGGACAGCGCCGCGTCGATCGACGGCTGCAGCGCCGGATCGCAGAACCCGGCCGAATTGCCCGGAACGACGGGTTTGGCCGGGTCGGCGCCGGTGGCCGTCTGCTCGGGGCGGCAGCCGAAGGTCGACGCGAGCACCGCGGCCGGGTCGCCGCCGACCGCCTGCGGCACGACCGCGATGTCGATCCCGACGTTGCCGGCCGAGTCTCCGGTCGGCTGCTGGACGCCGTCGGCGACCGGCATCGCGAGCAGGCCGCCGAACAGGTCGCGCGGCGGCGGGGTGATCGCGCTGACCTCGATGCCCTGCGCGACGAGCTGGGCGGTGAGCTCCTTGGCGATCGACGCGTAGGGCTCCTGGGTGCCCGGCGAGGCGATCACCAGCGAGAGCGCCTTGCCGTTCTTGCGCCAGGTGCCCGCCGTCTTGGCGTAGCCCGCCGCCTTCAGCGACTCCTCGGCCTTGGCGACGTCGGGCGCGGTCGGCGGGCCGGGCGGGATGGTCGCCGCGTACCCGGTCTCCGAAGGCGCCTTGACCTGGGCGTCGGCGTGCAGCGCCGACGACGGGCCGCCGTCGACGCCCTCGGTGATCAGCTTGTTCCGGTCGAGGAACGCGGCGATCCCGGCGCGGACCTGGGCGTCGTGGAGGGTGGCGCTGACCGGGCGCAGCAGCACGCCGGCCACCACCGGCCGGGCCACCGTGTGCAGCCGCACGGCCGAGCCCAGCTCGCCGAGCCGCTTGAGCTCGTCGCCGCTGGTCCGGGCCAGCGCGAACTGGTCGTTGCCGCTCTGCAGCGCGGCGAGCAGCGTGTTCTGGTCCGACCGGCGCAGCACGATCCGGTCGATCGCCGCGGGCTTCTCCCAGTAGCGCTCGTTGCGCTCGAGGATGACCTCGCCGCGGGCGGTGTCGATGCTCTTGATCGAGAACGGGCCGGCGACGGCCGGGAAGTTCGCCGCGAGCGCGCCGCGCCAGCCGTCGGGCGCGTCCTTGAGCAGGTGGGCGGGCAGCAGGCCGGAGAACAGCGCCTGCCAGCCGGGGTACGGCTTGGCGAAGGTGACCTCGACGCGCTTGCCGCCCTCGCGGGACTGCAGGTCGGTGATCTGCCGGTAGCCGGCGGGCTCGATGACGCCGGGCTGGTCGCGCATCTGGGTGCGCAGGTAGTCGAAGTCCTCGGCGGCGATGGGCGCGCCGTCGGACCAGGACGCGTCCGGCCGGATCTCGTAGGCGACCACGAACGGCTGCTGCGAGACCACCTCGGCGGACTTCATGAGGTTCTTGTCGAGCTGGGTGCTGCCGTCGTCCTTCTGGCGGAACACCGAGGGCAGCAGCAGCTGCGACAGCGCCGAGGTCACCTGGGACGAGTCCGCGAGGTTGTGCGGGTTGTACCCGCCGAGCACGTCGTCGACGCCGACGACGATCTGCGACGGCGTCTTGCCGGTGGTCGACACCGGCGCCACCGACGAGGACACCACCGGGGGTGGCGGGGTGTTGGAGCACGCGGTGAGCAGCACGGCCGCCAGTGCCAGTACCGGCACCGCCTTGCGATTCACCCGCACGCCCCGTTCCTCCCCAGATTCCGCCGATCGGGTCAGCCATGCTCCCACGACCGCCCGCGCGGCCGGAACCGAGATTCCCATACCCGGATCGGCCGGGCCCACTGCCCCATGGTGCCGCTATGGAAAGGGACGCGCGGACCACCGTCCGGGTTCCCGGACCGTTCCGGAACGGCGGAACACGCGACGGGCCGCCGTCGCCACCATAAAGATATAAGGAGAAGAACACCGGATTTCGTGACAGCCCGTCCGCCGCTTTTCCACCCGCGGTAGCGGAGAAGGCACGAAAAAGCCTCCCGGCGGCTCGCACCGGGAGGCTTTTTCGCGGTCTTGAGAAGGATCAGCCGTTGTCGCGGCTCTTGGCGCGCGAACGCTCCTTCGCGCGGGTGTTGACGTCCAGGGTGACCTTGCGGACCCGGACGACCTCGGGCGCGACCTCGACGCACTCGTCGACGGAGCAGAACTCCAGCGCCTCTTCCAGGCCCATCTTGCGCGGCCGGGCCAGCGTCTCCATCACGTCGGCGGAGGACTGACGCATGTTGGTCAGCTTCTTCTCCTTGGTGATGTTGATGTCGAGGTCCTCGAAGCGCGGGTTCTCGCCCACGACCATGCCCTCGTACACCTCGGCGCCCGGCTCGACGAAGAAGGTGCCGCGGTCGGCCAGCTGGATCATCGCGTACGCGGTGACCGGGCCGGTGCGGTCGGCGACCAAGGAGCCGCTGTGCCGGGTGCGGATCTCGCCCGCCCACGGGAAGTAGCCCTCGAACACGTGGTTCGCGATGCCGGTGCCGCGGGTCTCGGTGAGGAAGTCGGTGCGGAAGCTGATCAGGCCGCGCGACGGGAGCACGTACTCCAGCTTGATCCGGCCGGTGCCGTTGCCGCTCATGTCCTCCATGCGGCCCTTGCGGGCGGCCAGGAGCTGGGTGATCGCGCCGAGGTGCTCTTCCGGCGAGTCGATGTAGAGGCGCTCGAACGGCTCGTGCAGCTTGCCGTCGATCGTGCGCAGGACCACCTGCGGCTTGCCGACGGTCAGCTCGAAGCCCTCGCGGCGCATCTGCTCGACGAGGATGGCCAGCGCCAGCTCACCACGGCCCTGGACCTCCCAGGTGTCGGGGCGCTCGGTCGGCAGGACGCGGATGCTGACGTTACCGATCAGCTCCTGGTCGAGGCGGGCCTTGACCAGCCGCGCGGTGACCTTGTCGCCGCCGTTGCGCCCCGCCAGCGGCGAGGTGTTGACGCCGATGGTCATCGAGATCGCCGGCTCGTCGACGGTGATCCGGGGCAGCGCGACCGGGTTGTCGACGTCGGCGAGGGTGTCGCCGATCGTGATGTCCGGGATGCCCGCGATGGCGACGAGCTCGCCCGCGCTGGCCTCGGTCGCCGGGACGCGGGTGAGCGCCTCGGTGACCAGCAGCTCGGAGATGCGGACGTTCTGCACCGTGCCGTCTTCGCGCATCCAGGCCACGGTCTGGCCCTTGCGCAGCTTGCCGGCGTGGATGCGGATCAGCGCGATGCGGCCGAGGAAGTTGGACGCGTCGAGGTTGGTGACCAGCGCCTGCAGCGGCGCGTCGAGGTCGGCGGCGGGCGGCGGCACGTGCCGGAGCAGCGTGTCGAACAGCGGGTCGAGGCTCTCGCTCTCGGGGACCTCGCCGTCGGCGGGCTGCTCGAGGCTCGCCTTGCCGGCGCGCGCGGAGGCGTAGACGACCGGAAGGTCGAGGATCGCGTCGTGGTCGGCGTCCTCGATGTCGCTGGCCAGCTCGAGCAGCAGGTCGTGGGTCTCCTCGACGACCTCGGAGATCCGCGCGTCCGGCCGGTCGGTCTTGTTGACCAGCAGGATCACCGGGAGGCGGGCCTCGAGGGTCTTGCGCAGCACGAAGCGGGTCTGCGGGAGCGGGCCCTCGGACGCGTCGACCAGCAGGACGACGCCGTCGACCATGGCCAGGCCGCGCTCGACCTCACCGCCGAAGTCGGCGTGGCCGGGGGTGTCGATGACGTTGATCGTCACCTGGCCCTCGGGCGTCTGGCGGTGGATCGAGGTGTTCTTCGCGAGGATGGTGATGCCCTTTTCCCGCTCGAGCTCACCGGAGTCCATCACGCGGTCGACGAGCTCGGCCCGCTCGGCGAAGGCGCCGGACTGGCGCAGCATCGCGTCCACGAGCGTGGTCTTGCCGTGGTCGACGTGGGCGACGATCGCGACGTTGCGCAGGTCGGGCCGGGTCTTACCGGTCGGCCGGCCGGTTTCGACGGTAGCGCTGGCTGCGGGCACGCGAGAACTCCTGAACTTCAAGGGTTGGATGGGCCGCGCAAGCCGTTCAGGCATCCCGTGACCGGCTCTGGTCACACGCGGACCTCACCCAGGATACCTGCCGCCCCATTGTGAGCGGCCCCACGCCCCCATGACGGTTAGGCTGACCTAACGTGGAAACCCGGTGAAGGTCGCCGATCCGGAAGGTGCGTGCGCGTGGGCAAGAAGCAGCCGGACGACCCGCGGAAGGTCGTGCGCAAGCTCATGAAGGCCGGCAAGGTCAAGAAGAAGTGCTGCCGGTCGAAGCCGCGCTGCAAGAAGTGCCCGGTATTGGCTCTGAAGAAGGCGAAGCAGGACCTGGCCGCCTAATGCGGTACCGCTTCGTTGAGCAAGCGCAGCTCCGGAGCGGTCTTGGTCGGCGAGAACTCAATGACCTCGTACTGCGCGAGGTGCTGGACGCAGAACGGGTCGGACGCCAGGATGGCGTCGAGCTTCCCGCGGTTCAGCGGACGCGTGATGATGACACCGCCGACGCGGGGGTTCCGCCGCCCGGACGCCAGGAAATGACCGTGCTCGTACTGCTTGTTCAGCCACTCCTGGTGGTCAGGGAGCGCTAAGTCGATTTGCTCGATCGGGGCCGTGTAGTTCAGCAGGACGACATACATGGTTAGACGGTAGACCCGTGCGCCCCTTCGCGCCTATGCTCGCCGTATGCGCGCGCAGACGTCCAGCTGGTGGCCGCCCACGGCGGCCGTCTAGTCCTGCGCTGAACTCCCAGCGGCCGCCCCGGACGGGCGGCCTTTTTTCGTGCCTTCTCCGGGGTGGCCCCACCCCGAAAGGAAGACACATGAGCAAGCTGTCCGGGATCACGCCGTCCGGTCACGTCCACCTCGGCAACTACCTCGGGGCGGTCCGCCGCTGGGCGCTGGAGGGCGGCGCGGACGACCTGTACTTCGTCGCCGACCTGCACGGCATGACGACCCCGCACAACCCGGCGAAACTCCGATCACTGGCCCACGAGCAGCTGGCGGTGCTGATCGCCGCCGGCATCGACCCCGAGCGGGTGTTCGTCCAGTCCGACCTGGCCCGCGAGCTGGGCGCGCTGACCTGGGTCCTGGAGTGCACCTGCAACTACGGCGAGGCCGCGCGGATGATCCAGTTCAAGGAGAAATCGAAAGGCCAGGCCGGGGTGCGGCTGTCGCTGCTGACGTACCCGGCGCTGATGGCCGCGGACATCCTGCTCCAGGGCGCGGCCGAGGTCCCGGTGGGCGAGGACCAGCGGCAGCACGTCGAGCTGACGCGCACCCTGGCCAAGCGCTTCAACAGCACGTACGGCGAGGTCTTCACCATCCCGGAGGCGGTCCTCCCGCCGGCGGGCGCGCGGGTGAAGGACCTCAGCGACCCGGCGCGCAAGATGTCGAAGTCGACGCGCGACGCGGCCGGCGTGGTGTTCGCGCTGGACGAGCCGGACCAGATCCGCCGCAAGATCCGCCGCGCGGTCACCGACGGCGGTTCGGTGCCGGAGCACGCCCCGGAAACCCGGCCGGGGATGGCGAACCTGCTGGAGATCCTGGCCGCCTGCCGGGGCGGCTCGCCGGCGGACCTGGCTTCGGAGTTCTCCTCGTACGGTGCGGTGAAGGACGCCGTCGCCGACGCGGTGATCGAGGAGCTGCGACCCCTGCGTGAACGAGCGTTAACGCTGCTCGACGACGCCGCGGAGCTGGACCGGGTCCGCAAGGCGGGCGCCGAGCGTGCCCGGGAGCGCGGCTCCCACCGGCTCGACGCGGCCCTGCGGATGATCGGCGCTAACTGAGCAGCGCGCGCAGGTCCGGGAGCAGCACCCGGTCGGCGGGCAGCCAGTCGACGTCGTCGAGGTCGTCGGGCCCGAGCCACCGCACGGCTCGGTGCTCGACGGCCCGCGGCTCCCCACCGGGCGAAACGAGCGAAGCCGCGTAGATGCGGAGCACCTTCCCGCCGGGCAGCGGGACGTCCTCCCCGACGCGCGCCCCGACCTCGATGACGACGTCGAGTTCCTCGCTGCACTCCCGGGCGAGCGCGAAGGCGTCCGATTCGCCGGCTTCCACCCGGCCACCCGGCAGCTCCCACTGCCCCGCGTGGTCGGCGGGCCAGCCGCGCTGCTGGGCGAGCAGCTTCCCGTCCCGCACCAGGGCGGCACCCACGATCACACCGTTCACAGCCCCGGAATCTACCCGGAAGCCTCTCCCGCGGCCGCGCGCCAGACCACCACGAACCGCGCGCCGCCGTCCGGGGACTCCCCCACCTGCACGCGCCCGCCGCGCCGCCGGACGGTCTCCGCCACCATCGCCAGCCCCAGCCCGGTTCCCCCGGACGAACGAGCCCGGTCGTCGGCGATCCGGTAGAACCGGTCGAACACCTTCTCGCGGTGCTCCGGCGCGATGCCCGGGCCGTCGTCGTCGACCACCACCCGGACCGTCGATCGGGTCGCCAGCACCGACACCACGATCTCCCCGCGCGCGTAGCGGCAGGCGTTGCGCAGCAGGTTGTCCAGCACCAGCTCCACCTCGGCGTGCGCGGCCGACGCCCAGGCCTGCGCCACCGCCGGGTTCACCCGCGTCTCCGGCGCCTCCGCCGGCAGCCGGGCCACGGCCGACCGCACCTCGCTCACCAGCTCGACCGGTGACGCGGGCGGCACCTCGCCCGCGTCCGAGCGCGCCAGCGACAGCAGCCCGTCCAGCAGCGACGACAGCCGCTCGGCTTCGGTGAGGATGTCCGACAGCGTCTCCTGGGACAGCTCCGGATCCGGGTTCGTCACGGCGACCTCGGCCTGCACCCGGATCGACGCGACCGGCGACCGCAGCTCGTGCGCCGCGTCGCCGGTGAACCGCCGGAGCCGCTCGGCCGCCTGCTCCTGCCGCGCCAGCAGCGCGTTGAACTCCTCCGCCAGCGCACGCAGCTCGTCGTGGGAGTCCGGCAGCGCCAGCCGCGCGCCCGGCGGCAGCGCCCGCACCGAACCCCGCATGCGCGCGACCGGCCGCAGCGACAGGCGCACCACCAGCCACGTCGCGAAGCCCGCCACCAGCGCGCCGATCGACGCGACGACGACCAGCCACACCCCGCCGTAGTGCACCGCGGCCGAGAACCCGACCAGGCCCGCACCCGCGACGACCAGCCGCTGTGCCCCGTCCGGCGCGCTGACGACCGTCCCCAGGTACCGCGCGCCGTCGCGCTGCACCGGCTGTCCCGCCTTCAGCGCCGAGATGTCGTACAACGTAAGGCCGGTCGGGGTACCGCCGTCGACCGGCGCGCCCGCGATGTCGAGCACGCGCAGCGTCACCGGCGCCGCGCCGGCCAGCGGCCGTCCGGCACCCACTTCGGCGCCGGCCGGACCGAGCGCGCTCGAGAGCTCCCGGTCGACCGAGCCGATGAGCAGCGGAGACAGGTTCGACGCGGCCAGCGCCGCGAGCCCGAGCAGGCAGACCAGGGTGATCGTCGCGGCCAGCAGGGTGATCCGCACTTGCAGGGACCGGCCCCGCCACCAGCCGATCACGGGGTGATGACCTCGTCGAGCTGCGCGTCGGAGGCCAGGTAACCGTGCCCGCGCACTGTCCGCAGCAACGCGCCGGCACCCACGGCGTCCAACTTACGTCGTACGTATCCGACGTAGACCTCGACGAGGTTGCGCGTCACGGCCTGCTCCTCGCCCCAGACCGCGCGCAGCAGCTCGTCCTTCGTGACGACCGTGCCGGCCCGCCCGACCAGGACTTCGAGCAGCGCGAACTCCCGCGGGCTCAGCCCGACCTCCTCGCCGTTCCAGTGCACCTGCCGCAGCCCGCGGTCCACGGCCAGCGCACCCAGCCGCAGCGTGCCGCGGCTCGCGTCCGGGCCCGCCCGGCGCAGCGTCGCGCGGACCTGCGCGACCAGCACCACGAAGGAGAACGGCTTGACGAGGTAGCCGTCGGCGCCCAGGTCGAGCCCGTCGGCCTGGTCGATCTCGCCGTCCTTGGCCGAGACGAGCAGCACCGGCGTCGTGACGCCGTCCTTGCGCAGCCGCTCCAGCACGCGGTAGCCGGACAGTCCCGGCAGCATGATGTCGAGCAGGATGACGTCGAAGGAGCCCGTGCTCGCCAGCTGCAGCCCGGTGGGCCCGTCCGCGGCCGTGACCACGTCCATGTCCTCCGCGCGCAGCCCGCGCTGCAGCGCCTTCCGCACGCCCGGTTCGTCGTCGACCACCAGCACCCGAGGTTTCACGAGGTTCATCATGGCCGGTTCGCGCAGGTCGTGCGGCGGCTCTCAGCACGATCTCAGCCGGGGAGGGAGAACCTTCAGGGGTATCTCAGCCTCGAGAGGGAAGCGTCGTGGCCAGGGAACCGGGCACACTCGGCCCGGGAACACCACAGGGAGAGACGCATGAAACCGAAGACGAAGGGCATCACCGCCGCCATCGTCGGCACCGCGCTCGGCGCCGGCGGGCTCGCGTTCGTCGCGATGCCGGCCAGCGCGGACGACAAGCCGGCGCTGCCGCAGGTGAGCGCCGAGGACCTGGTCCAGTCGGTGGTCAAGGCGAAGCCGGGCGCGTTCGACGGCACGGTGAAGGTGAGCAACGACCTGGGCCTGCCCGCGGTGGGGAACGCGGTGCCGGGCGCGTCGGCGCTGAACATCGACTCGGCGCACATCTTCAGCGACGGCGCCGGCAAGAGCCGGCTCGCCGTCACGCAGGGGGCCAGCCAGGAGACCGTGGTCCACGACGGCACGACCGTCTGGGACTACAGCTCCAAGACGAACACCGCGACCAAGGTGACCGTCCCGGCCGAGGTGGCCAAGCAGAAGGGCGCGGGCAGCGAGAAGACGGCCGACCCGATCGCCGCGAGCACCGAGCTGCTGGCGAAGGTCCGGGAGAGCAGCACGGTGTCGGTCGACGGCACCGCGACCGTCGCCGACCGCCCCGCCTACGAGCTGGTCCTGACGCCGAAGCCGAGCGAGCGGACACTGCTGCGCGAGATCCGCGTCGCGGTCGACTCGCAGACGCGGATGCCGCTGCGGCTGTCGGTGCTGAGCAACGGCACGTCGACGCCGGCGCTCGAGGTCGCCTTCAGCGAGATCGAGTTCACCCAGCAGCCGGCCGACCTCTTCACCTTCACCCCGCCGAAGGGCGCGAAGGTGCAGGAGAAGACGCCGACGGTCGACCAGGAGCACAAGGACCTGGCCGAGCAGGCCAAGCAGGACACCAAGGTCGTCGGCGACGGGTGGGACACCGTCGTCACCGGCAAGGTCCCGGCGGACGCGCTGAACGCGGCGCCGAAGACACAGGGCGACCGCAAGGGTGCGCCCGCCGACCCGAAGGCCCTGCTCGAGCGGTTCGCCAAGAAGGTGAACGGCACCTGGGGCAGCGGCTACCTCGTCACGACGAAGGTGGGCACCGCGGTCCTGACCGACGACGGCCGCTTCGCCGCCGGCGCGGTGCCGGAGCAGGTCCTGTACGAAGCGCTGGGCCAGAAGTGACCAGCACGGCTGTCGAGTCCGGGGCGGACGTCTCTTCGGAGGCGTCCGCCCCGGCGGTCCCGCTCGCCGCGCGCACGCGGGGGTTGCGCAAGGTGTACGGGAGCACCGTCGCGGTGGACCACGTCGACCTCGACATCCCGCAGGGGGCGGTCGTCGGGATGCTCGGGCCGAACGGCTCGGGCAAGACGACCACCATCCGGATGCTGCTCGGCCTGGTCCGGCCGACCGAGGGCGAGGTCGAGCTGCTCGGCCGCTCGATGCCGGACGCCGCCGCACACGCGCTGCCGGACGTCGGCGCGCTGGTCGAGGGGCCGGGCTTCCACCCGTTCCTGTCCGGGCGCGACAACCTGCTGCGCTTCGCCGCCGCGGAACCCCGGCTGAGCTCGGCCGGAATCCCGTCCGCAGTGGACTCCGCGCTGGAGCGCGTCGGCCTGACCGGCGCCGCGCGACGGCGGTACAAGGGTTACTCGCTCGGCATGAAGCAACGGCTCGGGCTCGCTTCGGCGTTGCTCGTGCCGCGCAAGATGGTCGTGCTCGACGAGCCGACCAACGGCCTCGACCCCGCGGGTACCAGGGAGATCCGCAGGATCGTCGCCGAGCTGCACGCCGTGGGCGTCACCGTGCTGGTGTCGTCGCACCTGCTGGCCGAGGTCGAAGCGACCTGCACGCACGTCGCCGTGCTGCAGAGCGGGAACGTCGTCGCGCAGGGCGAGCTGGCGGAACTGCTGGAGTCCGGGAACGCGGCCCTGCTGGTCCGCACGCCGGACGCGGAACAGGCGGTGGAAGTGCTGCGGGAGAATCGGATCGGTGCCCGGCTCACCCCGGACGGGGTCCGCGCCGACCTCACGGCGGCGGAAGCCCCGCGGGTGCTGCAGGTCCTGGTGGGCGCGGGGGTCGCGGTCCACGAGGCGACGCGGGCCCGCACCGGGCTGGAAGACCTGTTCGCCCGGCTCACGGAGGGGGCGGAATGACCGCGGTACTCGAGGCACCGGCGGCCCGCACGGGCCACGACACGGTGCCGCTGCCCCGGCTGCTGGCCGCGGAGCTGCGCTGGATCTTCCGGCGGCCGCGCACGCTGGCCGTGCTCGGGCTGCTGGCGCTGATCCCGGTGGTGATCGGCATCGGCCTGACGCTGGTGGACGAGCAGGCGGGCAGCGGCGGCGGTCCGGACGACGGCGGCGGCGCGCTGCTGGCGTCCGCGGTCAACAACGCGTTCGTCCTGCCGATCGCGGCGATCGTGATGACGCTGACCCTGCTGCTGCCGCTGGCTTCGGCAATGGCGGGCGCGGACGCGATCGCGGGTGAGACCGCGCACGGCACGCTGCGCGGCTGGCTGATCGCGCCGGTCGGCCGCGGCCGGCTCCTGGCGGTGAAGGCGTTCGGCGTCGCGACCGTGTCGGTGGTCTCGGTGCTCGCGATGTGCGTCACCGGCGTGGTGACGGGCCTGATCATCAACGGCACGGATTCGCTGTTCACGCTGTCCGGGACGACGCTGTCGCTCGGCGGCGCGCTGGCGAGGATCCTGCTGGTGGCGGGCTGGGTGGTGCTGCAGCTGTGGGCGGTCGGCGCGGTCGCGCTGGCGATCTCCAGCTGGACCGAGCACCCGATGCTGGTGGTGGCGTCCGTCCTGGCGGCGGACATCGTGTTCACCATCCTCGGCTTCCTGTCCTCTTTGGACTGGCTGCACCCGTTCCTGCTGACGCGGAACTGGTCGATGGCACCAGCGGAGGTGCTGCAGGACCCGATGGGCACGCAAATGCTGGGCGAGGGCGCCCTCCGCGCGGTGTGCTACATCGTCATCGGGCTGTCGCTGGCCTACGCCCGCCTCTCGACCCGCGACGGCTGAGGTTCTTCCCCGGACGGCGTCAGCCCACCAGTGCGATGCCGTCCGGGTCGAACTCCAGCCGCACCGCGTCCCCGGCGCGTAGGTCCGCGGCCACCGGGGCCACCGCGTCCACAGTGAACTCTTCGAGGCGCACCACGAGCCGTACGTGCTCGCGCCGGTGCACGGCGGCGACCACTTCGCCCGGCACTCCTTCGGCCGCGACCCGCAGCGCGTGCGGCCGCAGCCCCAGCCGAACCGGACCGTCGTCCGCATCGGGCAGTGCGACGTCACCCAGCGCCGTGCGCACCACGCCGCCCGCCGCGACGCCGTCCACGAACGTCGTCACGCCGAGGAAACGGGCCACGCTGTCGTCGGCCGGGTTGCGCCAGACGCGCCGGACCGCGCCCTCCTGCCGGACCTCCCCGGCGTCGAGCACCGCCACCCGGTCGGCGAGTGTGAAGGCCTCTTCCTGGTCGTGCGTCACCAACAGCGCCGTGATCTTGCTGCGCCGCAACAGGTCCGCGAGGTCGATGGCCAGCTGCTCGCGCAGCCCGGCGTCCAAACCGGACAGTGGTTCGTCGAGCAGCAGCAGCCGCGGCTTCGGCGCGAGCGCCCTGGCCAGCGCGACCCGCTGGGCCTGACCGCCGGACAGCTCCGTCACCCGCCGCTTCTCGAAGCCGGTCAGACCGACCAGCGCCAGCAGTTCCGCGACCCGCGGCGCCCACTGCGCGCGGGGAACGCCGTGCATGCGCAGGCCGAACGCGATGTTCGCGGCGACGTCGCGGTGGCCGAAGAGCTGGCCGTCCTGGAAGACCAGCCCGAACCCGCGCCGGTGCACCGGCACCGCGCCGAGGTCCTCGCCGTCCCAGCTCACCGAGCCGCGCGCCGACGGCTCGAGCCCGGTGATCGCGCGCAGCAGCGTCGACTTCCCCGACCCCGACGGACCGAGCAGCGCCAGCACTTCGCCGTCGGCGATGTCCAGCCGGGCGTCGCGCACCGCGGCGAACGATCCGTAGTGGACGGTCAGGTCCCGCACCGACAGCGCCATCAGAACTCCCCCACCCGGCCGCGGCCGAGCCGCTCGATCACCGCGACCGCCAGCACCGTCACGAGCATCAGCAGCGCGCACGCGGCGTACGCCATCTGGTTGTTCAGCTCCCCCGGCCGTCCCATCAGCGACGCGATCGCGACCGGCAACGTCGGCGCCGTCGGCCGGGCGAGGAAGCTGGTCGCGCCGAACTCGCCGAGCGCCACGACGAAGCCGAACCCGGCGGCGGCGACCAGCGGCCGCAGCGCCAGCGGCAGGTCGATCTCGCGCCACACCCGCAGCGGGCTCGCGCCGAGCGTCGACGCGGCCTGCCGCAGCCGGACGTCGACCGAGCGCAGCACCGGCAGCACCATCCGCACGATCAGCGGCGTGATCACCAGCGCCTGGGCCAACGGGACGAGGTAGGGCGACGTCCGCAGGTCGCCGGGCAGCGCGTCGAGCGTGACCAGGTAGCCGAAGCCGACGGTCACCGCGGACACGCCCAGCGGCAGCATCAGGACGGCGTCCATCGTCTCGCCGAGGCCGCGCGCGGACTTCGCGGGCGATCGCCGCAACGCCACCAGCACGACGGACGCGAGCACGCCGACCACCATCGCGAGCAGCGTCGCGTCGATCGCCACCTTCAGCGAATTCACCGCGGCGTCCCAGCCGGACACCTGCAGCGCGCCCTTTTCGCCGGTGCCGCTCAGCGCGCGGTAACCCGCGATACTCCAGCCGTCCTCAGTGGACACCGACTCGGCGAGCAGCGCGACGATCGGCGTCAGCAGCAGGGCCAGGACGACACCCGCGGCTCCGACACCCCACCACTCGCCGCCTCGCGGCCGCCGCGCTCCGCCGGAACCGGTCCTGGCCCCCTCCTTGCGCCGCCGGGCCAGCCCGCCGGCCACCAGGGCGGCGACCACGGCCGCGAACTGGATCAGGGAAAGCGCCGCCGCGCCCGAAAGGTCCAGGAGGTCGACGGTTCGCAGGTAGATCTCGGTTTCCAGCGTCCGGTAGCGCGCGCCGCCGAGGATCAGGACGACGCCGAAGCTGGTGGCGCAGAACAGGAACACCACGGCCGCGGCGGACGCGACCGCCGGCGCCAGCGCGGGCAGCGTCACCGAGCGGAAGGCCCGCCACGGGGACGCCCCGAGCGCGCGGGCGGCGTCGGCCGTCCGCGAATCCAGCCGCGCCCACAGCCCGGCGACCGTGCGCGCGACGACGGCGACGTTGAAGAAGGCGTTGGCCAGCACGATCGGCAGCACGCCGCCGTCCGGCCAGAGCGCGCGGAACGCCAGCCCGACGACGACCGTCGGCAGCACGAACGGCACCAGCACCAGCGTGCGCGCCAGGCCGACGCCGGGCAGCCGCACGCGGGCCAGCAGGAACGCCACCGGCAGTCCGGCCACGACGGCGACCACCGTCGACGCCGCCGCGCTCGCCACGGTGAACCCGGCCAGCTGCCACGTCCGCGCGTCGCCGAGGACGACGTCGAGCCCGCCCGCGGCGAACCCGCGGCCGACGATCGCCAGCACCGGCCAGGCGAAGAACACCACCAGGAACCCGATCGGCGCCAGCCCGAGCAGCGCCAGGCCGAGACCGCGGGCGGTCGATGGCGGAGTTACTGCACGAGCGTGCGCCATTCGCCGATCCACTTCTCCCGGCCGGCCTGCACCTGGTCCGCCGTCAGCGTCTGCGGCTTCTGCGGCAACGGCGCGACCTGCGCCCAGCCCGCGGGCAGGTCGACGCCCTGGCGCGCGGGGTAGACGTACATGTTGGCCGCGACCGTCGCCTGGAACTGCTGCGACAGCAGGAAGTCGACGACCTTGCGCGCGCTCTCGGTCTGCTTGCCGCCGGCGAGCACCCCGGCGTACTCGACCTGCCGGTAGCAGGTGTCGAGCAGTGCCTTCGTGCGCGGCTTCCCGTCGTCCCCGACCTCGGCGGCCGGCGAAGACGCGTACGACACGACGATCGGCCGCGGCCCCTTGCCGGCGGAACCGGAGAAGTCCTTGGTGTAAGCCTCTTCCCAGCCGCTGACCACCTTGACGCCGTTGGCCTTCAGCTTCGTCCAGTAGTCCTTCCAGCCGGCCTCGCCGTACTTCGCGATGGTGCCGAGGAGGAACGCCAGGCCCGGCGACGCGGTGGCCGGGTCCTCGGCGACCAGCAGGTCCTTGTACTTCGGGTCGGCCAGGTCGTCGTACGACGACGGCGCCGGGATCCCCTTGGCGGCGAAGTAGTTCGTGTCGACGTTGACGCAGACGTCCCCGACGTCGACGGCGGACAGCCGGTGCTCGGGATCGACGGCGTACCGCTGCGGCCCGCGGTCGGCCTCCGGGCTGGTGTAAGGCTCGAAGACGCCTTCGGAGAGCGCGCGAGAGGCGAAGGTCGAGTCGACGCCGAACGCGACGTCGCCGATCGGGTTGGCCTTGGTGAGCACGAGCTTGTTGGTCAGCGATCCGGCGTCGCCCTGCTTGAGCACGGAGATCTTGATGCCCGACTGCTTCTGGAAGGCGTCGAGCACCTCCTGCGGCGCCAGGAAGGAATCGTGCGTCACGAGGGTGACGGTGGGCGTCTGCTGCGTGCCACCATCGCCATCCGACAGCGAGCACCCCGCGGCGACGACGCTGACAACGGCGACGGCCGTCGCGGCGCGAACAGCCCTGCGTTTCATCTACCCCTCCTGCACTTCGCCGGACGAGGAGGAAAGCCCTCCCTTCGCCGGCATGATCCGGTCAGGTGCGAACGGTCGCGGGGTGACCCGCCTCTCAGCCCGGCTGACCGGACTCCCGTGGCAACCGTGCAGCGTAGTCCAGGACGGACGACCATGGAGACATGACGGAAATCTTGAGCGACTCCGAGGCCGACGAACGGCTGGGCGCGCACTGGACGCGGGCCGGCGCGGTGATCTCCCGCGAGGTGGAACTCGCTTCGTTCCCCCAGGCGATCGAGGTGGTGGACCGCGTGGCGGTGCTGGCCGAAGCGGCCGACCACCACCCGGACATCGACATCCGCTGGCGCACCCTGACGTTCCGCCTCAGCACCCATTCGGCGGGCGGCCTGACGTCGAAGGACTTCGCGCTGGCCGCGCAGATCGACGAGGTGCTCTCCTCGCTGTGATCCTGGTTACTCTGGGTGCACTTTTTCGGGGTTTCGACGTCTCTCGGTAAACGACTTTGCTAGGAGGGACGGTTATGACCCAGGCGATCGTGGTCGGCACGGCGGCATTCGCGACGATGGTGGCAGCAGCAGGCGGCGTGCTCTGGTACACCGCCCGGGGCCGCCGTCACCCGGATGCCGGTGAGTTCGATCACAGCCGCTAACAAAGGGCATGATCAGCGCGCTGAGCAGGGCGGAAGTATCGGTTTCGGCCCTAGGAAACGCCATGAACAGCACCGCCGCCCTCACCCCCGCGCAGCGCGCCTGGATCAACGCCCTCGCCCCCGCGGTGGTGCTGATCGCCATCGCTTTGATGGGCCTGCTCGGCTGATCACCGGTACGCCGTCGCTCTGATCGCTCGGAGCGACGGCGTTCTCAATGGATCTGTTCCGGAGGCGGGAACGACGTCGGGGGCTCGTCTCTCGTCGTCCAGTACTCGAGCCCGGACAGGCGGCCTTCGTCGACGAACACGATGAGCCCGCCGCCCGGCACGTCGGCTTCGACCGCCACCCGATCGGTGATCTCGGCCGCGGGAGTGGCGTCGTCGACCACGAGCTCGATGGTCGGGCACCCGCAACCGCACCGGCCGGTCACTTTCGCGGTGGTGGCCTGCTCCCGCAGTTCAGCTGCGCCGGGGAAGTCCCCGGCGAGAAGGACTTCCAGGGTCTCGCGCTCGTTCCGCGTGAGCGGACGGCTCCCCATCAGTAGCGGGACATGTTCGGGATCGCCTTCTCCGCGACCCCGATGAGGTCCTCGACCTTCGCGACGTCGGCTGTCACATCTTCAGCGGTCACCGAAGGTGCCTCGGAAGAGCGGTAGGCGACCTCGTTGCGCCGAACCCGCATCCGGTTGAAGGGACGCAGAAGCTGCCCCAGCGGCGGATCGAGCTGCGCGAGAACCGCTTCGTAGACGGTGATGTGGCCACCGCGGCTCGTCGCACGCAGGCCCTGGTTCTGCAGGATGGCCGCCAAAGCCCGGCGGGCGCCGTCGTACGCCAGCGTGTAGGCGCCTTCCGGATCCGAGTTCAGCAGCTGCCGCGCCGAAACGACGTGTGTACGAGCCCTGGCGAGCTCCCCTTCCGCGGCTTCCCGTGAAGCCGGGACGTGTTCGAGGGAACCGCGCGCGATGAGCGCGTCGATCGTGGCGCGCCCTTGGTTCCACCGGGTCATCGGGAAGTCTCCTGGTCGAGGGACAACGGGACCAGCGGACGCTCACGCACGCTGACGAGGAACGGATCCGTGCTGCCCGCCGCCCACGAGGCCGGCGAGATCCGGTGGACGTTGACCTCGCGGCCCAGCCTGCGCGACACACCCTCGGCCAGGTCGAAGAGCACGTCCGGGTCAGGCGAACCGACGACGAGCACGTCGACGTCCCCGGGCGGCGGGCCCGGTTCGCCGCGGTAGCGCGCGGCCCAGGACCCGTAGATGTAGGCCTCGCGCACACCCGCCAGACCCGACAAAGCCTCGGCGAGCAGCGGCAGCGGCCCGAAGGTGACCGCGATGACCTCGCTCAACGGCCGGTAGAGCGGGGTGTCCGTGCGTGCTTTGACGAGCCGGCTCCGGCCGACCCGCCGGTCTTCCAGGATGCCGCCACCCACGAGCCGTTCGACCTCGCGCAGCACGGCCGTCGGCGTGACATCACAGGCCTCGGCGAGCTCGGTGATGCTGTATTCGCGCTCCGGGTGCAGCAGGACCAGCGCCAGCAGCTCACCCTGCATGCGCGAACGCAGCAAGGGCAGCAGGCTCGGCGAAGCTTTCATTGGACGCAGCATACCCTGCGCCGAATGAAAGCAACACTCAGTAGTTCTTGCTCACCAAGCGTGCGTCAGACGTTGAAGCGGAACTCCACCACGTCGCCGTCGGCCATGATGTAGTCCTTGCCCTCCATGCGGACCTTGCCCGCTGCCCTCGCGGCCGCCATCGAGCCCGCGGCCATCAGGTCGTCGTACGAGACGATCTCCGCCTTGATGAAGCCGCGCTCGAAGTCCGTGTGGATCACGCCCGCCGCCTGCGGGGCCGTTGCGCCCTGGGGGATCGTCCAGGCGCGGGATTCCTTCGGGCCCGCCGTCAGGTACGTCTGCAGGCCGAGCGTGTGGAAGCCCGCGCGGGCCAGGGAGTACAGGCCCGGCTCCGGCTGGCCGACCGACTCCAGCAGCTCGCGGACCGACTCCTCGTCGTCCAGCTCCAGCAGCTCCGCCTCGACCTTCGCGTCGAGGAACACCGCGTCCGCCGGGGCGACCAGCTTGGTCAGCTCCTCGCGGCGAGCCTCGTCCGTCAGCACCGACTCGTCGGCGTTGAAGACGTACAGGAACGGCTTCGTCGTCAGCAGGCTCAGCTCGCGCAGCGCGTCGAAGTCGACTTCCTTCTGGGCCTGGAAGAGCGTGCGCCCGGCGTCGAGGATCTCCTTCGCCTTCTGCGCGTTGTCGAGCGCGGGCTTGTTCTCCTTCTTCGTCCGCGCTTCCTTCTCCAGCCGCGGCAGCGCCTTGTCCAGGGTTTGCAGGTCGGCGAGGATCAGCTCGGTGTTGATCGTCTCGATGTCGCTCGACGGGTCGATGCGGCCGTCGACGTGCACCACGTCGGGGTCGTCGAACACCCGGATGACCTGGCAGATCGCGTTGGCCTCACGGATGTTCGCGAGGAACTTGTTGCCCAGTCCGGCACCCTCGGAGGCGCCCTTCACGATGCCCGCGATGTCCACAAAGGACACAACCGCCGGGACGATCTTCTCCGACTTGTGCAGCTCGGCCAGCTTGTCCAGCCGGGGGTCCGGCAGCGGCACCACGCCGACGTTCGGCTCGATCGTCGCGAACGGGTAGTTCGCGGCGAGCACGTCGTTGCGGGTCAGCGCGTTGAACAGGGTGGACTTGCCGACGTTGGGCAGGCCGACGATACCGAGGGTGAGGCTCACGACCCCGCAGTCTACGTGTCTCCCCCGGTCGGGCCCCACGCACCCAACGCCGCGTCGGATTTCCGCCAGCCGCGGCGCTGACCTGCTGGCATGCTCGAATCCATGGTCACGACAACCGAGCCGCCGGCGCTCTGGCGAGACGTCGAACGCTGCTACCGCGTGGTCACCGCCCGCGACTCGCGCTTCGACGGCCAGTTCATCATGGCCGTCCGCACCACCGGCATCTACTGCCGCCCGTCGTGCCCGGCGTCGACGCCCAAGGCGCAGAACGTCCGGTTCTTCCCGACGTCGGCGGCCGCGCAGGCCAACGGCTTCCGCGCCTGCCGCCGCTGCCTGCCCGACGCCGTGCCCGGCTCGCCGGACTGGAACGTGCGCGCCGACCTCGCGGCGCGGGCGATGCGCCTGATCTCGGACGGGACCGTGGAGCGCGAAGGCGTCCCCGGCCTCGCGCGCCGGCTCGGCTACTCGGAACGCCAGCTCGGCCGGGTCCTGACCGCCGAGCTCGGCGCCGGTCCGCTCGCCCTGGCCCGGGCGCACCGCGCGCACTCGGCGCGGTTGCTCATCGAGCTGTCCGAGCTGCCGCTGACCGATGTCGCGTTCGCCGCGGGTTTCTCCAGCGTGCGGCAGTTCAACGAGACGATCCGCGAAGTGTTCGCGACGACGCCTTCGCAGCTTCGCGCCTTCGCGGCTTCACGACGAGGATGTCACGGCGACGTGAGCGGGACACGGCTCAGCCTGCGGCTGCCGTTCAGGCCGCCGTTCGACGCCGACGGGCTGCTTCGCTTCTTCGCCGGCCACGCGGTGCCGGGCGTCGAGGTCGTCACCTCGGAGTCGTACGCCCGGAGCCTGCGGCTCGCCCACGGCACCGGAGTCGTCCGGCTGACGCCGCAGGCGGACCACGTGCGCTGCGAGCTGGTGCTCACCGACCTGCGTGACCTCGGCAGCGCGGTCAGCCGGGTGCGCCGGCTGCTCGACCTCGACGCCGCCCCTGCGGCGGTCACCCGCGTCCTCGGCGCCGACCCGGCGCTGGCGCCGCTGGTCGCGACTGCGCCGGGGATCCGGGTCCCGGGCGCGGTGGACGGCGAGGAACTCCTGCTCCGCACCCTGCTCGGCGACCAGGTGCCCGCCTCGCTCGGCGAGGAAGTCCCCGGCGAGTGGGGCGTGACGCGGCTCTTCCCGGCCACGGCCCGGATCGCGGCCACCGGCCACCCGGCCGCCACCGCGCTGGCCGAGGGACGGCTCGACGTGCACGTCGGCCGGGACGCCGCCGACCTGCGCGCGGAGCTGCTGGCGTGCCCGGGCATCGACGCGGCCACCGCGGACTACGTGCTGATGCGCGTTCTCGGCGCCCCGGACGTGCTGCTCGCCGAGGACCCCGAGGTCCGGTACGGCGCCGAGGCGCTCGGCATCGCCCCGGAGTCGCTGCCGGAGCACGCGCGGAAGTGGACCCCGTGGTGTTCCTACGCCGGGAGGTACCTCCAGCGTGCGGCCGCGACGGGACTCGCCGTCAGCTGAGGCGCGTCAGCCCTGCTCGCCGTGCCACAGCAGCGCCTGGGCCACGATCACCTGGTCCCCGTCGAACGTCGCCGCCGGCGATCCGTGCAGGCGGTAGCCGAGTTCGAGCGCCTCGCTGACGCGGTGGCAGAACTTCGCGTCGTCGGGGCCGGTGAGCAGGCGGTAGCGGGGCAGGCCGTTCGGCGGCTGGTCCGTCATGGCTTCATCTTGTCCGAGTGATCAGCCGGCGCGCACCTCCAATGTGGAGCCCGTGCGGGACTTGCGGACGCGCAGCCGCGTCGGGATGCGCTGCCGCAGCTCCTCGACGTGCGACACGAGCCCGACCACCCGGCCGCCCGCGCGCAGCTCGTCGAGGATGTTCATCACGACGTCCAGCGTCTCGGCGTCCAGGGTGCCGAAGCCCTCGTCGACGAACAGCGTGTCGAGCAGCGCGCCGCCGGTCTCGCCCGCGACGACGTCGGCCAGCCCCAGCGCGAGGGCCAGCGAGGCGAGGAACGACTCGCCACCGGACAGCGTCTTCGCCGGGCGGATGGTGCCCGAGTAGTCGTCCAGCACGTCGATGCCGAGGCCGCCGCGAGTACCGCGCGCCCCGGCCGCGTCCGAGTGCACGAAGGAGTAGCGCCCCTGGCTCATGGTGCGCAGCCGGTGCGTGGCGGCGACCGCCACTTCCTCCAGCCGCGCCGCCAGCACGTACGACCGCAGCGACATCTTGCGGCTGTTCTGCCCGCGCCCGTTGACGACCTCCGCCAGCGCCCGTAGCTCGGCGTACGCCGCTTCGGCCGGCGCCAGCCCGGCGAGCGCCTTCTTCAGCAGCCCGGCCAGCCGGGTCAGCTCCTCGTGCTGCGCGGTGGCCGCGCGCAGCGCCGCGTACGCCGAATCGGCGCGCGCCCGCGCCAGCTCGGCCGCGTCGGCCGCGCGGTCGACGTCCGCGACGTCGTCCGGCGAGATCCCGAACAGGTCCGGCTCCGACAGCAACGCCCGTGCCCCGGCCGCGGCCGCTTCGGCCTCGGCGATGCCCTGTTCGAGCTTCTCGATCTGCTCGTCCGGCAGCATCGCGGCTCGCGCCTTCTTCAGCGACGTGAACCCCTTCGCCTGGACCGCCGCCTCGACCAGCTTGCGCTGCTCGGCCACCCGTTCCCGGGCGCCGGTGACCGCCATCCGGGCTTCGGCGACCGCTTCGAGGGCTTCGGCCAGGCCGAGCAGGTGCGCCCGGCGCGCCCCGACGTCCGCGAACTCGCCGCGGCCGGCGACCAGCCGGCGTTCGCGCTCGGCCAGCCGTTCTTCCAGGGCGCGGACGTCGGTCGTCGCTTCGGTCGCCGCCTGTTCGGCTTGACGGCGGCGTTCGGTCCGCGCTTCGAGGTCCCGCTCCAGGAGGACGACCTGCTGGCCCAGCTTCGCCTTCCCGGCCGCCTGCTCGGTCAGCGCCACGACCGCCGAACGCGCTTCCGTCAGCTCCGCGGTGATCGACTCGGCCGTGCGCCCGGCCAGCCGTTCCACCAGGCCTGCCAGCCGCGCCTTCGCCTCTTCCAGCGCGACCACGACCCGCTGCCGCACCGCGTCCGCCGCTTGCTCGGCTTCTTCGGCGGCCCGCTCCTCCGCCGGGTCGACCAGCTCGACGTCGCGGTTCGCCTTCGCCGGGTGCTCGGCCGACCCGCACACCGGGCACGGCGCGCCGTCCGGCAACGCGGCGGCCAGCTCGGCCGCCATCCCGTCGAGCCGCCGCTCTCGCAGGTCGAGCCGCCGTTGCCGGGCTTCCTGGTGCGCGTCGACCACCTCGCGCAGCTTCGCTTCGCCCCGCCCGACTTTCGCTTGCGCTTCGGGCAGTTCGGCCGCGTCGCGCGCCACGGCCCTCAGTTCCTCGACCTTGGCGCGGGCCCCGTCGAGCTTCGCCTCGGCTTCGGCCGCCGCGAGCGCGTCCGCGCGCAGCTTGGCCAGCTGGCCCGGGATCGCGGCCAGCTCGGCGGTCAGCTGCTCGGCCTGCTGCTGGGCCGTGACGGCGGCCAGCTTCCGGTCGTCGCGCCGCATGACGTCGAGCTGCTGCTGTTCGGCTTCGGCGACCAGCTCGGCGACCGCGCCGGCCTCTTCCCGCGCGGTCGCCGCCCGCGCCTTCAGGTCACCGGTCGCGCGCGTGCCGAATTCCCGCAGGTGCGCGCCACGGGCCTGCTCCGCCTGTTCGGCCTCGGCGAGTTCGGCGGCCCGGCGGTCGAGCAGGTCCGCCTCGACGGCGACCCCGGCCGCGCGGCGAGCGGCCGCGACCTCCCGCGCCCACTCGGCCCGCTGTGGCGCCTGCTCGGTGATCTCGAGCAGCCGCAGGTGCGCGGTGCGGACCCGGCGGATCTTCTCCGCGCCCGCGCGTTCTTCCTGCAGGAAGGCGTCCGCCCGCTGGGCGGCCGACCGCGCCCGCAGCTCCTCGGCGGTGACCTGCCCGACGCGCTCTTCCGAAGCGGCGAGCACGGCCCCGACCCAGTCGGCGACGTCCGTCTCCGGCGGGTCCTGCTGGGCTTCCTGCGCGTACCTGGCCAGCAGCTCCCGCACGTCCCGCTGCCGGCTGTCCAGCTCGCGCCCGCGCTCGGCCCGCAGGTCGGCGAACCAGCGTTCGACGTCGGCGAAGCGCTCGGTGCCGAACAGCCGCTCGAGGAGCTTCTCGCGCTCGGCGGTGTCCGACCGCAGGAACCGGGCGAACTCGCCCTGCGGCAGCAGCACCACCTGGAAGAACTGGGCCGCGGTCATCCCGAGCAGCCGCTCGACGGTGCGCGCGACCTCCTCGATCCGGATCAGGCCCTCTGGGGCCAGCCCGGCGGGCGCGGTGCCGATCCAGCTCAGCGACACCCGGGCCTGCTGGGTGGTCGTGCCCTCGCCGCGCCGCTTCGGCCGCTGGTACTCCGGGTTCCGCACGATCTTCAGCCGGTGCCCCTGCACGGTGAGCTCCAGCGCGACCTCGGTGACCTGGTCGGGGTCGGCGAGGTCGCAGCGCAGCCGCTTGGCTTCGTTGCGGGCGCCGGGGACCACGCCGAACAACGCGAACGCGATCGCGTCGAGCAGTGTCGTCTTGCCCGCCCCGGTTTCGCCGTGCAGGAGGAAGAGGCCGTCGGCGCCGAGCACGTCGAAGTCGACCACTTCGCGTGCGCAGTACGGCCCGAAGGCTTCGACCTCCAGCCTGTGCAGCCTCATTTCGCGAGGGCCCCCCGGTCGGCTGCTTCCAGTGCCTTGAACAGGAGCCGCTCTTCGCTCTCGGTCGGCGGGGCGCCCCGGCAGTCGTCGAGGAAGCTGCGCGAGATCTCGATGTCCGACCGGCCCCGGACGGCGTCGGAGTAGCGCAGCGGGGCGCCGTCGTGGCCGCCGGCGGGCTCCCATTCCAGGTGGACCGCGTACGGGAACCGCTCGCGCAGGCGCCGCATCGCGTCCACCGGGCGGACGCGATCGGTGACCGTGATCGACAGGAAGTGGCCGAGGTGGACCTCGTGCGCCGGGTCCGCCAGGAGGTCCTCGATCTCACCGCTGATCGTGGCCAGTGCGCGCGGCACCGGCAGCTCGTGCCGGCGGACCTCGCGCAGCCCGCCAGCGTCCAGATCGACCAGCCAGACCGATTTCCGTTGGCGCGCTTCGGAAAACGAGTACGCCAGCGGGCTGCCGGAGTAGCGGAGGTGCTCGGCGAGCGTCTGCGGGCCGTGGAGGTGGCCCAGAGCCACGTAGTCGACGCCGTCGAAGACCGAACCGGGCACCTGCTCGACCCCGCCGACCGCGATCGTCCGTTCGGAATCGGTCGGCTCGCCGCCGGTGACGAACGCGTGCGCGAGCACGACCGACCGCGTGCCCGGCCGGGTGGCGAGGTCCGCGCGGATCCGGCGCATGGCCTCGGTGAGCACGCCGGTGTGGCCGCGCGCCTCCGGCACGCCCAGCGCGTGCCGGGCCGGTTCCGGTTCCAGGTAAGGGATGCCGTAGACGGCGACCGGCCCGTGGTCGTCCTCGAGCAGCACCGGTTCGGCCAGGCCGCCGACGGTGGTGCGCAGGTGCAGACCGCCCGCCGCGGCGAACTCCGCGAAGGCGCCGAGGCGGGGCGCGGAGTCGTGGTTGCCGGGCGTGACGATCAGCTGGGCGCCGGCGGCGCGGATCCGGGCGACGGCCGCGGTGGCCACCCGGACGGCCTCGGCGGACGGCACCGCGCGGTCATAGATGTCGCCTGCCACCAGGACGGCGTCGATCGCCTCACCGGCCACGAGGCCGGCGAGGTGCCCGAGCACCGCTTCCTGTTCCGCGAGCAGATCGGCGCCGTGGAACGTGCGGCCGATGTGCCAGTCGGACGTGTGCAGGAATCTCACGAGGGCCAAGGTACGACCCGGCTCCGACGAAAACCCGGAGGCTCGCCGCCTGCTCACTCGAACGTGTGTACTAACACGAGCGTGCCGGATCGGACACGCCCTGCGTGGAATCGATGTGTTCGCAGGTCAGCTACCCAGAGCGACGGTTCGGGTGCGGTTTTTGTCGGTGGGGTCCGCCATGATGTCCCCGCGGTCCGATTCCGGCCGGAGGGAGGAGACGAAGTGGCGACAGTGCTGACCACCGCGGCGATCGTGCTGGCGGTCCTGCTGCTCGTCGCCGTCGCGGTGCTGTGGCGGCTGTACAACGACGGGATGCGCCGGGCGGACGCGGCGGCCCGGCTGGTGGCGGCCGAGCGCGCGAAGGCGGATCAGCAGCAGCTCGCGCTGCGGCGCTACGAGGTGGCGTTCGCGTCGATCAGCGGGCGCGGCGAGCTGGGCGAGCAGGTCCTGGTCGAGACGGCCCGCGCGCTCGGGCTGCGCGAAGACCTCCACTTCACCCTGCAGACGGACCTCGCGGGCGGCGGCGCGGCGAAACCGGACATGGTGCTGCGCGTGGGCGGCGGCCGCACGGTGCCGGTCGACGCGAAGGCGAGCATGGCAACGTGGTCGGAGGCGGTGGAGACCGACGACCCGGACGAGCGGATCGACGCGTTGCGCGCGCACGTCCGCCAGATCCGCTCCCGGGCGGCCGAGCTGGCGGGCAAGGGTTATCAGCGCTGGGCCGACGCGATCTACGGCACGATCATGTTCGTCCCTTCCGACGCGGCGGTGGTCGCGGCGATGGACACCGACCCGGAGCTGCTGCGCTGGCTGATCGACCGCCGGGTGTTCCTGTGCGGCCCGACGGGCTTCGGCGTCCTGGCCTCGGCTGCCCTGTTCGCGGCGAGCGACCGGACCTTGGAAGCGGACGTCGAGCAGGTCCGGACGGGCGCGGCGGCCGCCCACCGCGCGGCGGGCGGGGCGGTGGAGGCGCTGAACCTGTCGAGCACGCACCTGCAGCGGTTCCTGTCGGCCCGGCGGCGGGAGCTGGAGGCGCTGGAGACGTTCCGGGCGACGGTGGCGCCGCTGTCGGAGGCGTCGGGGAGTCCGGCGCCGGTGCCGACGGTGCGGAAGGGGGATGAACTGGCGGCCAGTTGAGAGATCTCGCGACGCGGCCGGGGCGGTACCCGGCTGGGCGGCGGCATGGACTTCGGACGGCTGCTGACCGGTGGCGATCGGCAGCTGCCTCGGTTGGGCGGCCCTGCGGCCACCGGTTGTGCGGGCCATCGGCGACCTCGCGGCCACGGTCGGCGGCCTGACGGCCCCGCGCCGACGGTCGGCGGCACGAGCCGCCACCGACCGGCGAACCCGCGGTCACCCAGGCGCACCGCGAGCCCTTCAGCCCGGCAAGTCGGCACCAGGCCGGCCGGCTGGAGTACTGCGGCCACCCAGCGCACGGCGAGCGGCAGAGCGGGCCCGGTCGATCCGGCAGCTCCGCGTCCAAACCGGTCGGCCGACGCACTGCGGCAACTGAGCGGCACGGCGAGCAGCACCGCGGGCCCGTCCGGGCCGGGCAACGCGGCACCCGGACCAGTCGGCCTGCGCGCCGGGGCCACGAGGAGCGTCGAACCTGCTCGGCCGCCGCTCGACCAGGCACGATCGGTGCCCACGCGAGCCCGACGTACGCCGCTCGAAACCGGACCACACGCCTCCGCGGCCGGTCGCCCAAGCACTCGTGGCGAAGGTCGTCCCCACCGTCACCGTCATGCCCTCGAGTGGCTGTAGGCCCACGTCGGCGGCGGTGCTGGCAAGATCTTCACAACCACGAGATACGGTGTTGCCCTGTGACCGCGATTCGCGATCGCCAGAGCGATCCAGATGCCGACGACGTCCCCGTGCCGTGGGATGAGCGTCCTGTCGTCGGTTCGAGGCGCGGACTGCCCTGGTGGGCGGCGGTCCTGGTCGGCCTCGGCCTGGCGGTCGTGGGCGCCCTCCTCGGCAAGCCGACCCAGGCGAACATCCCGGTGGTCTTCATCGTCTGCTACATCGCCGGGGCCGTGATCGCGGTCTGCGCGGTGCGGCGGCGGGGGCTGTTCGGGCCGATGGTGATGCCGCCGCTCGTGCTGGCCGTCATCGTGCCCGGCGTGATCCTGCTGACCTCGGGGTCGCAGGGCGACGACCTGCTGTCGAAGGCGCTGAACATCGGCAGCCCGCTGATCAACAGCTTCCCCATGATGGCCATCACCACCGGCATCACGCTGCTGATCGGCTTCGTCCGCATCTTCCGCGAGCGCGATCCGGACGCCCCGAAGAAGGGCAAGGCCGACCGGCGATCCGACGAGGACGACGAGCAGGCCCGTCCGAGCAGGCCGCGGCCGGCGAACCGGACCGGGCAGACGCCTGTGCCGCCTCGGCGTGGCCGGGACGGCGAACCGCCGCGGCGGCCGAGGCCGCCCGCGGAGGGTGAACGCCGTGCGCCGCGCCCGCCCGCCGAGCGCGACCCCGGCACCCGGGGGACGCGGAAGCCGCCGCCGGCCAACCGGCGTCCGCGGCCCGAAGACGCCGACCCGCGCCGTCGGGAGCCTCGCGGTGATGCTCCGCGGCGCCGTCCGCGGCCGCCCGCCGAAGATGGTCGTGACGCTCCGCCGCCTCGCCGGCCGGCCGGGGGGCGGGGTGCGCCGCCGCGGCGGAACCGTCCCTGGGACGACGAAGAGCGCTGAACAGCGCAAACGGCGGTTGCCCCCTTCGGGAGGCAACCGCCGTTTCGTCTAAAAAACTCAGACCTTGCGCAGTTCCTTGGGCGGCGCGAAGGTGATCTTCTCGTTCGCCGTCGTCACCTCGTTGACGTCGCCGTAGCCGCGCTCGGCCAGCCACTCCAGCAGCTGCATGACCAGCTCGTCCGGCACCGACGCCCCGGACGTCACGCCCACCGTCGTCACCCCGGACAGCCACGCCTCGTCGACCTCGTGCGCGAAGTCGACCAGGTACGACGCCCGAGCCCCGGCCTTCAACGCCACCTCGACCAGGCGCTTCGAGTTGGACGAGTTCGTCGACCCGACCACCAGCACCAGGTCGCACTCGGCGGCCATGGCCTTGACCGCGACCTGGCGGTTCGTCGTCGCGTAGCAAATGTCGTCGCTCGGCGGGTCCGCCAGACCCGGGAAGCGCTCGCGGAGCTGGTCTACGCGCTCCATCGTCTCGTCGACCGACAGCGTCGTCTGGGACAGCCAGATCACCTTCGACGGGTCGCGCACCTCGACCTTGTCGACGTCCTCGGCCTTGTCGACCAGCTGGACCTTGTCGGGCGCCTCGCCGGCCGTGCCCTCGACCTCTTCGTGGCCCTCGTGGCCGATCAGCAGGATGTCGTAGTCGTCCTTCGCGAACCGGTTGACCTCCTTGTGCACCTTCGTCACCAGGGGGCAGGTCGCGTCGATCGTGCGCAGGTTCCGGTCCGCGGCCTCCTGGTGCACCATCGGCGAAACGCCGTGGGCGGAGAACACCACGAGCGCCCCCTCGGGCACCTCGGAAGTCTCTTCGACGAAGATCGCGCCGCGCTCGCGCAGCGTCTCGACCACGTGCTTGTTGTGCACGATCTCCTTGCGGACGTACACCGGGGCGCCGTAGACCTCGAGGGCCTTCTCGACGGCGATCACCGCCCGGTCCACGCCGGCGCAGTAACCACGCGGTTTGGCGAGCAGCACCCGCTTGCCGGAGGCGGTTCCGGTGATCGTCGGGGTACCCGCGGGCTCGATTCCGGGACTCGCTGAACTCATGGCACCCAGGGTACGGGCAGGCCGGAGCCGAACTCGAAGTCCCTTTCGGGTGAGCTTCGTCCCCCTTCCGCGGTGTGCGCGGGGTCACGCAACGCGGCCGGTTCCACCCGTCCGGTTGGGCAGGATGGCGGACATGCGGCAGGCTAGACGTATGAAGCCATTCCCGCTCCCCCTCCGGGTCGCCGCGGGCCTCGCCGTCTCCACCGCCGAGCGGGTTCGTGACCTCCCCCGCCAGCTCGCCGGCCTCCCGGTGACCGTGGTCAGCCAGGTGCTGCAGGCCTCCATGCGCGTGCAGCAGCACGTCACCGAGCTGGCGATCAAGGGCGACAACGCGCTCTCGAGCCTCCGCCCGGTCGAGGACACGCCGAGCTGGGCGACCTTCGACGAGGACCTCGACGTCACGCCCCAGCGGCCGAACCTGACGCCGGTCGCCGACGTGCCGGAACCCCGTTCGGAACTGAACGGTCACCCTGGGTCACTTTCCGACCTCGAAGCGGAACTGGGTGATCCGTGGGCTGACGAGGAGCGCGCGCTCGCCCAGGACCACGCCGACGGCGAAAACGACGCCTCGGAGGACAACAAGCCGCAGCCGGGCACGCCCAAGATCGACAAGAAGGCCAAGGGCGAGGTCCCACGGACCAGCGCCGGCGGGTACGACGGGCCGGCCGGGCTGACCGGCTACGACCAGCTCACCCTCCCGCAGCTGCGCGCCCGGTTGCGCCAGCTCTCGATCCCGCAGCTCGAAACGATCCTGGAGTACGAGCGCGCGCACGCCGACCGCTCGTCGTTCACCGGGATGCTGTCGCGGCGGATCGCCAACGCGCGCAAGGCCGAGCGAGCCGGGGCCGAGGCGCCCGAAGAACCCGGCGACGGCGCGGAAGGCCAGTGACCGAAACCGAAGCGAGCACCGCCGAGAAGCCGTGGCCGGTGCGCACGGTCGCCCGCAAGATCGGCGACTGGATCCACCGCCTCGGCGCCGTCTGGGTCGAAGGCCAGGTCACACAGGTCAGCTCTCGCCCGAACACGCAGACGGCGTTCCTGACCCTGCGCGACCCGTCGGCGGACGTCTCGATGTCGGTGACCTGCCCGAACTGGCTGATCCGCGAGATGGAGCCGCCGCTGCGCGAAGGCGCGAGCGTGGTGGTGCACGCGAAGCCGTCGTTCTTCTTCGGCCGCGGCACCATCAGCCTGCGCGCCGACCAGATCCGCGCGGTCGGCATCGGTGAGCTGCTGGCCCGGATCGAGCGCCTCAAGAAGCTCCTGACCGCCGAAGGCCTCTTCTCGGCCCAGCGCAAGCGGCCGATCCCGTTCCTGCCGAAGGGCGTCGGGCTGATCACCGGCCGCGCGTCGGCGGCCGAGCGGGACGTCCTGGCCAACGCGCAGGGGCGGTGGCCGCACGTCCGGATCAAGGTGCTCAACACGGCCGTGCAGGGCTCGCAGGCGGTGCCTCAGGTCATGCGCGCGCTGCGGATCTTCGACGCCGACCCCGACATCGACGTCATCGTCATCGCCCGTGGCGGCGGCAGCGTCGAGGACCTGCTGCCCTTCTCCGACGAGGCGCTCTGCCGCGCGGTGTCGGCCGCGGGCACGCCGGTGGTCAGCGCCATCGGGCACGAACCGGACACCCCGCTGCTCGACTACGTCGCCGACCTGCGGTGTTCCACGCCGACCGACGCCGGCAAGCGGATCGTGCCGGACCTGCGCGAGGAGACCGAACGCGTCCGGCAGATGCGCGACCGCGGCCGCCGCGCGCTGCACGGCTGGGTCGACACACAGACGCGGCTGCTGAACCAGATCCGCAGCCGCCCGTCGCTGGCCGATCCGCTCGGCCCGGTGCAGCGGCGCCAGGACGACGTCGAGGTCCACCGCGAACGCGCGCGCCGCGCCATGCTGACCCTGCTCGCCAAGGACCAGGCCGAGATCGCGAGCGCGCGGGCCCGGCTCACCGCGCTCGGCCCGGCCGCGACGCTGGCCCGCGGGTACGCGGTCGTGCAGTTCGTCGACGCCGAAGGCAACCTCCAGGTACTCCGCTCCGTCTCCGAGGTCGAGACCGGCGCCCAGCTACGCGTGCGCGTGGGCGACGGTGCGATCGGCGCGGTGGCGGAAGGGGCACAGGAGTGAGAGCGACGTTCCTCCCGCTCACGGTGGACGCGGCGCGGCGCCTGGGCGCGCGGCCGCTGCTGGACCAGGCGGTGCGCACCGACCAGGCCGCCGCCGAGTGCTGGACGGCGCTGCTCGCCGGCTGCCACAGCGCCGGCCGCCGCGACCTGGGCCCGCAGCTGCGCCGGCTGTCCGAAGCGACGTCGATGCAGGTCGGCTCGCGCTGGTGGTTCGCCGAGGGGGCCGGGCACCGGCGGCGGGTGGCCGGGGCGCAGGAGAACCTCGAAGAGGCGATCGCGGACGGTGACGGCCAGGAGTTCGCCCTCGCCTTCGTCGGGTACGACCACGCCATGGCCAGCGCGGTAGTGTGCGCGAACAGCGTGGAAGCCCGGAAGGTCGGAGAGCACCGAGCGTGAGTGAAGCAGCCAGCGAGGAACTCGGCTACGAGCAGGCCCGCGACCGCCTCGTCGAGGTCGTCCGCGAGCTCGAAGCCGGTGGCCTGTCCCTCGAGCAGTCGCTCGCGTTGTGGGAGAAGGGCGAGAAGCTCGCGAAGGTCTGTGAGCGCCATCTCGAAGGCGCGCGTGAGCGCATCGAGGCTGCTCTGGCGTCCGTGGAGGACGAGACCGGCGACAGTCAGTGACGTTTGCCATGTCTTCGGCATCGGGAAACCGGACAGGGATCTGACAGACTGTTGACCCGCCAGTTCCACGATCCGGGAGGCCTGATGTCCACCGAGCCGCGTCGTCGTGAAGCACCCGACCGCAACCTCGCGATGGAGCTGGTCCGGGTGACCGAAGCCGCCGCCATGGCCGCCGGTCGCTGGGTCGGCCGCGGCGACAAGATCGGCGGGGACGGCGCGGCCGTCGACGCGATGCGCCAACTGGTGTCGACCGTGTCGATGCGCGGCGTCGTGGTGATCGGCGAGGGCGAGAAGGACGAAGCCCCGATGCTGTTCAACGGCGAAGAGGTCGGCAACGGCGACGGGCCGGCCTGCGACGTCGCGGTGGACCCGGTCGACGGCACCACGCTGATGGCCAAGGGCATGCCGAACGCGCTCGCGGTCCTCGCGGTCGCCGAGCGCGGCGCGATGTTCGACCCGTCCGCGGTGTTCTACATGGAGAAGCTGGCCGTCGGGCCGGAGGCGGCGGGCAAGGTCGAGCTGGGCGCGCCGATCGCGGAGAACATCCGCCGCGTCGCCAAGGCGAAGAACAGCAGCGTCGGCGACGTCACCGTGTGCATCCTGGACCGCCCGCGCCACGAGCAGATCATCAAGGAGGTCCGCGAGGCAGGCGCGCGGATCCGCTTCATCTCCGACGGCGACGTCGCGGGCGCGATCGCCGCGGCCCGCCCGACCACCGGCGTCGACATGCTGATCGGCATCGGCGGCACCCCCGAGGGCATCATCGCGGCCTGCGCCATGAAGTGCCTCGGCGGCGAGCTGCAGGGCCGGCTGTGGCCGAAGGACGACGCCGAGCGCGAGAAGGCCATCGCCGCCGGTCACGACCTGGACCGCGTGCTGCTGAACGACGACCTCGTGCGCGGCGACAACGTCTTCTTCTGCGCCACCGGCGTCACCGACGGCGACCTGCTGCGCGGCGTCCACTACCGCGAGGGCGGGGCGACGACGCAGTCCATCGTGATGCGGTCCAAGTCCGGGACCGTCAGAATGATCGACGGTTACCACCGGCTGACCAAGCTGCGGGCGTACTCCTCGGTCAACTTCGACGGCCACCTGGACGCGCCCGACGACGACGTCGTGCCCCCGCTGCCGTAAGGAGATCCGTGCCCAGGCGACTGCTGGTCCTGCTGGTTCTGGTGTTCGCCCTGGTCCCCGCCACCGCGTCGGCCGACCCCGCCATCGTCGGGGGCGGCGACGCCGACCAGCCGTACCCGTTCGCGGTGTCGCTGCACTCCTCGACGGGGAAGCTGTTCTGCGCCGGCGCGCTGATCGCCCCCACCTGGGTGGTCACCGCCGCGCACTGCGCGTTCGACAAGTCCCCGTCCGCGGTGTCGGTGCGGGCCGGCACGAACGACTCCGGTGACGGCGGCGAGGTCGCCAAGCTCGCCGGCATCGTCGTGAACCCGGCCTTCGACACCCAGAGCCCGGCGGGCGACATCGCGCTGCTGCGGCTGGCGGCGCCGGTGAAGGCGGCGCCGATCGGGCTGGCGACGGCGGCGGCGCCCGGCACGGCGACCCGCATCCTCGGCTGGGGCCAGACGTGCCCGAAGCCGAACTGCGGCCAGATCCCGAAGACGCTGCAGCAGCTCGACACGCACATCGTCGAAGGCGCGAAGTGCACGTCGGTGTTCGACGGCACGGCCGAGCTGTGCACGGACAACCCGGGTGGCAAGTCCGGGGCGTGCTTCGGCGATTCCGGCGGCCCAGAAATCGTCCGCGACGGCGACCACTGGTCGCTCGCCGGTGTCACCAGCCGGCCGGGCAACGACAGCCCGGAATGCGCGACGGCGCCGTCGATCTACACGTCCGCGGTCGCCTACGCGCCGTGGATCGCGGAGAAGACGAAGGCCTGACCTACTCGGCGTTGCTCGAATGCCCGGGGAACAGGTGGGCGTCCGGGTCGAGCGCGACGGCGATGTTGTTGACGGCCGTCGCGGCCTCGCCGAAACCGGTCGCGATCAGCTTGACCTTCCCGGGGTACGCGGCGACGTCGCCGGCGGCGTAGACGCGTTCGCGCGCGGTCGCCATGGTCGAGTCGACGGCGATGGCGCGGTGGTCGATCTCCAGCCCCCAGCTCTCGATCGGCCCGAGGTCGGCGGTGAACCCGAGCGCCGCGACGACGGCGTTGGCCGGCAGCCGCTCGTCTTCCGCGCCCTTGATCGAGACGTCGACCGCTTCGAGCGTCCCATCGGGAGCTTCGACGAACCGCGTGACCTCGGCGTCGGTGATGATCCGGGTCCCGAGCTCGCGCGCCTGCCGGACGATGGACTCGGCGGCGCGGAACTTGGCGCGGCGGTGCACGAGGGTGACGCTCGCGGCAACCGGGTGCAGCGCGAGGATCCAGTCGAACGCCGAGTCCCCGCCGCCGACGACCACGACGTGCTGCCCGGCGTGCGCCTGCAGCGACGGGACGAAGTGGACCATGCCGCGCCCGAGCCAGCCGTCGCCGGCGGGCAGCGGCCGCGGGGTGAACTCGCCGATGCCCGCGGTGATCAGCACGGCGCCCGCGCGCAGGGTTTCGCCGCCGTCCAAGGTCAGCTCGACGCCGTCGCCGACCGTCTCCAGCTTCTCGGCCTTGCGCCCGAGGAGGTACTTCGGCTTCCACGGCGCGGCCTGCTTGACCAGCCCGTCGACGAGGTCGCGCCCGCGGACCTCGGCGAACCCGCCGACGTCGTAGATCATCTTCTCGGGGTACATCGCGGTGACCTGGCCGCCGGGCTCGGGCAGCGAATCGACCACCGCCATCGAGAGGCCGCGGAACCCGGCGTAGTAGGCGGCGAACAGGCCGGTCGGGCCCGCGCCGATGATCACGAGGTCGTACGAATCCCCAGGGACTTCAGTCATGCTCGCTCCAGCCAGTGGTGGATGGCGGTGATCGAGAACACAGTCGATCCTAGCCGGATCGGAGTTCACTCGACGACGTGCGACACCGCCGCCCCGACGACCGGCGCCCGCCGTGGGGCGTGCGGCGAACGCTGCTGAGCGCGACGGCCGCCGCCGTCGTGCTCCTCGGCTGGTTCGCGCTGGCCGTCCGGCTCGCGCTGCCGTCGGCCGAAGCGGAAGGTCTCGTGTTCTTCGTGGCCGTGTCCTTCGTGCTCCTGCTGGTGTTCGGCCGCTGGCTGGCCCGGACGGGCGCGCTGCTCGTGCTGCTCGGCTTGCTGCCGGCGTACGCCGCGTGGTGGCGGCGGAGGTCCCGCACCACCTCAAGGCCGGCCTCGACTACACGTACGACCTGCGGAACCCGCACGGCAGCACCGGCTCACTCGACCCGGGCGTCGGCACCGGGCTGAAAATCGGCAGCAGGGTGCCGGTCGTCGAAGATCCCGGCGGGCTCGTCGCCACCCAGCTCGCGTGGCTGGGCGTGGGCGGCCTCCTCGTCTCGGTCGCTGTGACGGCGACGGTCGGCGAGCGGCGCAGGGTGCGCAACGCCACCACGCGGTGACTCGCGAACAGGTCCAGAATCGGTGTCATGGCTGACCAGGAATACCGGATCGAACACGACACCATGGGCGAGGTCCGCGTGCCTGCCGACGCGCTCTACCGCGCGCAGACCCAGCGGGCCGTCGAGAACTTCCCCATCTCCGGCCGGGGCCTGGAGCGCGCCCAGATCCGCGCGCTCGGCCTGCTCAAGGCCGCCGCCGCCCGCGTGAACCTCAAGCTCGGCGTGCTCGACGCCGACGTCGCGAACGCCATCGCGGCCGCCGCCGACGAGGTCGCCGAGGGCGCGCACGACGCGCACTTCCCGATCGACGTCTTCCAGACCGGCTCGGGCACGTCGTCGAACATGAACGCCAACGAGGTCATCGCGACGCTCGCCTCCCGCGCACTCGGGAAGGACGTGCACCCGAACGACCACGTCAACGCGTCGCAGTCGTCGAACGACACCTTCCCGACCACCATCCACGTCGCCGCGACCGAAGCCGTGCTCAAGGACGTCATCCCGGCGCTCGAGTACCTCGCCGGCGCCATCGAGGTCCGCGCCGCCGAGTGGGCCGACGTCGTCAAGTCCGGGCGCACGCACCTCATGGACGCCGTGCCCATCACGCTCGGCCAGGAGGCCGGCGCGTGGGCGTCGCAGGTCCGCTTCGGCGTCGAGCGGCTGAAGTCGGGCCTGCCGCGGCTGGGCGAGCTGCCGATCGGCGGCACCGCCGTCGGGTCCGGCCTCAACGCGCCGGACGGCTTCGGGGCCAGCGTCGCCGCGGAACTCGCGACGGTGACCGGGCTGCCGCTGACCGAGGCCCGCGACCACTTCGAGGCGCAGGCCACGCAGGACAGCGTCGTCGAGACGTCCGGGCACCTGCGCACGATCGCCGTGTCGCTCAACAAGATCGCGAACGACCTGCGCTGGCTGGGTTCCGGCCCACGCACCGGGCTGGCCGAGCTGGCGCTGCCGGACCTGCAGCCGGGCTCGTCGATCATGCCGGGCAAGGTGAACCCGGTGATCCCGGAGGCGACGCTGCAGGTCGTCGCGCAGGTGATCGGCAACGACGCGGCCGTCGCTTTCGCGGGCGCCGCGGGCAACTTCCAGCTGAACGTCAACCTGCCGGTGATCGCGCGGAACGTCCTCGAGTCGGCGCGCCTGCTCGCGGCCGTCTCGCGGCTGCTGGCGGACAAGGTCTTCGACGGCGTGAAAGCCAACGTGGACCGCGCCCGCCAGTACGCCGAAGGTTCGCCGTCGATCGTGACACCGCTGAACAAGTACATCGGCTACGAAGAAGCCGCCGCGGTCGCGAAGCAGGCCCTGAAGGAGCTGAAGACGATCCGCGAGGTCGTCCTCGAGCGCGGGTACGTCAAGGACGGCAAGCTGACCGAAGCCCAGCTCGACGAAGCGCTCGACGTCCTCCGCATGGCCCGCGGCGGCAAGTGAAATTCCCGTGAGGCGCCGCATCTTTCATAGGGAAAGTGGCGCTTCGGGCGTGACCCGCTACCGCCGGCGCAGGCGCTTGTCCGCCAGCGCCGGCGGGGTGTAGTCCTTCTCGGCCGAGTTCAAGTCCGTGCCCGGCGGGACGATCTCGTCGATCCGGTCCAGCACGTCGTCGTCGAGCACCAGGTCCGCGCCCGCCAGCAGGTCGTCGAGCTGCGCCGGCGTGCGCGGGCCGATGATCGCCGACGTCACGCCCGGGTGCGCCCGGACGAACGCCGTCGCGAGGTGCGTCATCGGCCGGCCCAGGTCGTCGGCGATCTTCTTCAGCTTCGCGATCGCTTCGAACTTGACGGCGTTCTCCGGCAGCGCCGGGTCGAACTTGTGCACCTGCAGGGTCTTGCGCCCCTCCGAAAGGTCCACATCGGACGGTTTGGTGTACCGGCCGGACAGCCAGCCACTGGCGAGCGGGCTCCAGGTGAGCACGCCCATCCCGTACTTCTGCGCGGTCGGCAGCACGGCGGCCTCGATCGCGCGGTTGAAGATCGAGTACGGCGGCTGCTCGGCGCGGAACCGCGCCAGGCCGCGCTTTTCCGCCACCCACTGGGCTTCCACGATCTGCTCGGCCGGGAAGTCCGACGAGCCGATCGCGCGCACCTTGCCCGCCCGCACGAAGTCCGTGAGCACCGAAAGCGTTTCCTCGATGTCGGTCGTGGGGTCGGGCCGGTGGACCTGGTAGAGGTCGATGTAGTCGGTGTCGAGCCGCCGCAGGCTGTCGTCCAGGGCCCGGGTCAGCCAGCGCCGGGACAGCCCGCCCTGGTTGGGGTCGGCACCCATCTGGAAGAAGCCCTTGGTGGCCAGCACGACCTCGTCGCGGCGGCCCTTGAGCGCCTTGCCGACGATCTGCTCGTTCTCGCCGTGGCTGTACATGTCCGCGGTGTCCCAGAAGTTGACGCCCGCGTCGAGCGCGGTGTGCAGCATCCGGACACCCTCTTCGTGGTCCGGGTTGCCCCACTGACCGAGCATCATCGCGCCGAACGCGTACTCGCTGACCGAGATCCCCGTGCCGCCCAGAATTCGTCGTTCCATGGGCTCCACCCTGCTGGCGGGAAAAGCACCGGACCAGGTCACGGTCAACCTGGGTCCGGCAGTACCAGGCGGGGAACCGCGAGCCGGGGATACTGGAGGCATGAGTGACGCAGCCGAGCTGGGCGCCTTCCTGAAGGCGCGCCGCGCCGCACTGGACCCCGCCGACCTGGGCCTGCCGCCCGGGATCACGCAGCGGCGGGTGAAGGGCCTGCGCCGCGAGGAGCTGGCGCAGCTGTCCGGGATCAGCGTCGACTACTACACGCGGCTGGAGCAGGGCCGCGCGAAGAACGTCTCGGACGCGGTCCTCGACGCGCTGGCCCGCGCGCTGCGGCTCAACCCCGGTGAAGAGGCCTACCTGCGCAACCTCGCCGCGCCGAAACGCCGGGACGAGCGGGCGCCGCAGCGGATCCGGCCCGAACTGCAGCAGCTGCTCGACGCCATCCAGGCGCCCGCGTTCGTCTTCGGGCGGTACATGGACGTGCTGGCCTGGAACGCGCTCGGCGGCGCCGTCGCGTTCGCCTTCGCCGACCTCGAAGAGCGCAACATGCCGAAGCTCATCTTCACCGACGAGCGCGCGAAGGACTTGCACCCGGAGTACGACGCCGTCTGCCGCGAGCTCGTCGCGAACCTGCGCGCGGAGAGCGGCCGGCACCCCGGCGACCCGCGGTTCGCCCAGCTGATCGGCGAGCTTTCGCTGGCCAGCGAACAGTTCCGGAAGCTGTGGGCCGAGCACGCCGTGCGGGAGAAGGCGCAGGGGTGGAAGGTCCTGCTGAACCCCGTCGTCGGCGAGCTGCGGTTGCGCTACGAGACGCTGCGGCTGCCCCAGGATCCCGACCAGGGCATGGTCGTCTACCACGCCGAACCGGGGTCCGAGACCGAACGCGCGCTCGGCCTGCTGGCCAGCTGGATCGCCACCGATGAACGGCCGGTGAACACTCGGTCGTCGTCACCCCACGCCGGCTGAGGCCTGCCTACGCTGCTCTAACTGGGGATCCGGGGGTAGAGGAGCAGCACGGTGGGTGTCGGCGCGACCATGCAGTCCCTCGCCGAGATCCTGAGCTCCGACTCCGGCAGCCTCGTCCTCGGCATCGCCGCGCTGGTCGCGATCGCCGCGCCGTTCGTCGACCGCTACTTCATCCGCCGCCGCCGGATGACGTTCCGGGTGCTCTACAACTCCAAGATCGGGCTGTCCCCGATCGACCTGCACGACGGCGAAAACGGCTCCGCGCAGGCCGCCCCGCAGCTCGAACAAGTGGCGCGGCTGCTCGACCGGATGAGCATCGTCGTCATCCGGATCCACAACACCGGCAGCTTCGACATCGCGCCGGGCGACTTCGAGATCCCGCTGTCGTTCACCTTCGGCAGCCGGATCGTCTGGGACGCGCGGGTGTCCGACGCGACCGACGACGGCCTGCGCCAGCACGTCCGCGACGGCCTCGAGTTCTTCACGCGCGAGACGCCGCAGCGGCCGGTCGAAGCCGTGAAGCTGGCCCGGGTGCGCGCGTGGCTGCCGAAACGGTTCGCCGGCCTCGCCGCGGCCGAAGTACCGCCCGAGGCGCCCGACTGGCACGGCGTGCGGTTCGCGCGGCTCTCCTTGAAGCGCAAGGAGAAGTTCAAGCTGGTCGTCGTCCTGCGTGAGTCCGACGAGCACGACGGCGAGATCAGCAAGGAGATCGACCACCACGCCCGGCTCGCCGCCGGCCGCATCAAGGACGACCGCAAGCAGCGCCGGTTCGGCTGGCCGGTCATCACGACGGCGGTCGGGGTGCTGCTGACCGGCGCCCTGCTGGCCACGCTGCTCGTCTCGTGGTCCCGGCCGGCTACCTCCGCGCAGTGCGCCACCGGGAAGCTGTCGGTCGAGGGCTCGAGCGCGTTCGTCCCGATCATCGACAGCATCGCCGCCGAGTACCACGGCCAGTGCGACGGCGCCGCCATCACCACCCGCGCGACCGGCAGCGTCACCGGCGTCCGCGCGCTCGCCCCCGTCGACGCCGCGAACAAGAACGGGCTGGCGGTGCTGTCGGACGGCCGGTCCGGGGAAGCCGGACCCGACCTGGCGGCGAAGGCGGTCGCGGTGGTCGTCTACAGCCTGGTCGTCAACCGCGCGGCCGGGGTCGACAAGCTGACGACCCAGCAGGTCAAGGACATCTTCAGCGGCCGGGTGCGGAACTGGGACCAGCTGCGGCCGGGGCCGTCGGTGCCGATCGGGATCGTCGGGCGCGGGCAGGAGTCGGGCACGCGCAAGACGTTCGAGCAGAAGGTGCTCGGCGGTGCGGAAGACCGGCTGACGTCGGACTCGTGCCGCAAGCCGGAGCGCGATCCGGCCGCGGCGACCACCCGCTGCGAGCGCGGGACGACCGCCGAGGTGCTCACCGAGGTCGCGAACGTGCCGGGCGCGATCGGGTACGCCGACGTCCCGGCGGCCAAGACAGCGGCCGCCCGCGACCAGCAGGTCGGCGTCGTGCAGCTCGACGGCCACTACCCGGACGTCACGACGATCGGCGCCGGCTACCGGTTCTGGACCGTGGAGTACCTGTACACGAAGGGCGTACCGGACGGCGAGAGCGTGCTGAAGCGGTTCCTGGACTACCTGGCGAGCCCGACCGCGCGGGCCGAGCTGCAGGACGCCGGGTACACCCCCTGCGTGACCAAGGACGGGCTGCTCGACCCCCTCTGCACCAGGGGAGACATCTGATCGGCAGGAAATTGTCGGTGGTGCGGGTCATGATGTCCGGGTGTTGCTGAGCGAGTTGGTCCGGGTGTCCGCCGAGCTGGCGGCGACGAGGTCCAGGAAGGCGAAGATCGCCCTCCTGGCCGCGGTGCTGCGCGCCGCCGAGTTCACCGAGCTGGCCACGGTGATCGCGTACCTGACCGGGCAGACGGCGCAGGACCGGCTGGGTGCGGGCTGGCGCACCCTGGCCGGGCTGGGTGCGTCGCCCGCGCCGGAGCCTGCGATCACGGTGCTGGAGGTGGACGCGGCCTTGACGGAGGCCGCGGGCGTTGCGGCGGGCACGGGCTCGTCGACCCGCAGGCAGGACGTCCTGCGGGCGCTGTTCGTCCGGCTCACCGAGGAGGAGCAGCAGTTCCTGTTCCGGCTGGTCACCGGCGAGCTGCGGCAGGGTGCGCTGGAAGGCGTGATGGTCGACGCCGTCGCGGCGGCGGCCGAGGTGCCGGCCGAGGACGTGCGGCGCGCGTTCATGCTGTCCGGGAAGCTGGGCGTCACCGGGGTCGCGGCGATGACCGGCGGGCAGGCCGCGCTGGCGGAGTTCCGGCTCGCGCTCGGGACGCCGGTCAAGCCGATGCTGGCGTCGCCGGCGGAATCGCTGGAGGAGGCCGTCGCCGAGCACGCCGAGGCGATCGTCGAGTACAAGATGGACGGTGCGCGGATCCAGGTGCACCGGCAGGGCGACGAGGTGCACGTCTGGACGCGGACGTTGCGCGAGATCACCGGCAGCGTCCAGGAGCTGGTCGAACTCGTGCGGGCACTGCCGTGCGAATCCGTGGTGCTGGACGGCGAAACGCTCGCCCTGACCGACGCGGGGCGGCCGCGGCCGTTCCAGGACACGATGAGCCGGTTCGGCAGCACGCGCGAGGAGCAGGTCCAGGCGCTGCTGCTGCGGCCGTACTTCTTCGACTGCCTGCACCTCGACGGCGTCGACCTGCTGGACGCGCCGCTGTCCGAGCGCAACGCGGCGCTGCGCAAGGTCGCCGGGGCGCACGTGATCCCCGGCGAGGTGGGTGTTTCGCGCGCCGCCGAGGTGCTGGAGGCGGCGATGGAAGCCGGGCACGAAGGGGTGATGGTCAAGGACCTCGCGTCGCCGTACGCGGCCGGGCGGCGCGGGCGGGCGTGGCTGAAGGTCAAGCCGGTGCACACGATCGACCTGGTGGTGCTCGCGGCGGAGTGGGGGCACGGCAGGCGCACGGGCAAGCTGTCCAACCTCCACCTGGGCGCACGAGACCCGGACGGCGGCCCGCCGATCATGGTGGGCAAGACGTTCAAGGGCATGACCGACGAGCTGCTCGCGTGGCAGACGACGAGGTTCCAGGAGATCGAAACCCACCGCGACGACTGGACGGTGTACGTGCGGCCCGAAGTGGTGGTGGAGATCGAGCTGGACAGCGCCCAGGTTTCGACCCGCTACCCCGGTGGCCTGGCGCTGCGGTTCGCCCGGGTCGTGCGCTACCGCCCGGACAAGGAGCCGGCCGACGCGGACACGATCGACACCGTCCGCGGCCTCCTGCACGGCGACCGGTCGGAAGGGAGCTGACTACGAACGTCTTGATCGCGACATTTCGCGTGTCGGCGGTGCTTTCCTCGTAAAAGGAAAGACGAAAGTCGATGTTGCCTTCTCCCGGTTCTGGCCAGAGTGGCTGACGGAGTTTCCTTCAGCCACGGGAGAAAAGCATGAGATTGCGCGCTGTGTCCGGCTTGCTCGCGAGCACGACCCTGCTCGTGACCGCGTTCGCGGCACCGGCTCTCGCCACGCCGGTGCCGAGCACGCCGGGTGCCGGGCACCAGCCGTCGAAGCACCACTTCTCGGCGGCCGCGCGGTCGTTCGTCGGCGCCGACACCGTGCAGAAGCGTGTCGCGAAGCTCGAGGCGGCGATGGCGTCGCTGCCGAAGGAGAGCACCGCGTACAACGCGACGAAGCTGTGGAACGCCGGCATCACCGGCGCGGGCAGCACCGTGGCGACGCTGGTGTCCTTCGGCGACGACAAGGTGAAGGAGGTCCTGGACACCTACTCGAAGAACCACGGCCTCCCGCCGGCGAACGTCGAGGTGATCCAGCCGTCCGGCCCGGTGCCCGCGTGCACCGACCCCGGCGTCGACACCGCCACCTGCCAGGGCTGGGGCGGCGAGACCGACCTCGACGTCACGATGATGCACGCCATGGCGCCGAACGCGAAGATCGTCGTCGCGGCGACGCCGGTCGCCGAGACGCAGGGCTTCACCGGCCTGCCCGAGATGATGCACGCGGTCGACTACATGACCGAGCACAAGCTCGTCGACGTGATCTCGATGAGCTTCGGCACGACGGAAGAGAACTTCCCGTCGTTCGACTCGATCAAGACGCTCGACCCGGCGCTGGACCGCGCGAGCAAGGCCGGCATCACGATGGTCGCCTCCTCCGGTGACGACGGGCCGACCGGCGGCTACCTCTACGGTCCGGGCAACTACCCGTACCGCGTCGCGAGCTGGCCGGCGTCCGACCCGCGCGTCACGACGCTCGGCGGCACGCAGCTGCACCTCGACGCGAACGGCGCGCGCACCAAGGCGGACGACCTGGTGAACGTCGCCGACAACGGGTTCGCCGAGGGCGCCGGGCTGTCGAAGGCGTACGCGCGGCCGTCCTGGCAGGACGGCGTCAAGAAGATCACCGGCAGCAAGATGCGGTCGTTCCCGGACATCAGCATGGAAGGCGTGCACGGCACGTCGCAGTCCGCGCCGCTGTTCGCCGGCGTGCTCGCGCTCGCGGTGCAGGCCAAGCACGGCAAGCTCGGCCAGATCAACCCGGCGCTGTACACGAAGCTGGGCCCGGCGGGCACGCAGGCGGGCATCGTCGACGTCACCGAAGGCGACAACAGCCAGGACGGCGTCACCGGCTTCACCGCGGCCAAGGGCTTCGACATCGCCAGCGGCTGGGGCACGGTCGACGCGTCGGTCTTCGTCCCCGCACTGGCGAAAGCGCTCCGCTGATCTTTGACCGGAAATAGCGTCGTTCGGTTTGTTCGACACCGCTCGATGACGCGATTTTTCCCCACAGATCAAGAGTGCGGCTGTCACTACGATGCTGCTCCTCGGAAGACCCGCTCAGTCCCCGAGCGGTCATGGAGGAGTAGAAGTGGCAAGCAAAGAACAGCTGAAAGCGTCGATCCACGCCGCTTTCGACGCGGCCGTCCCGGACGGGACGAGCTACACGAAGGTGTACGCCGCGGAAATCAAGCAGAAGAACTTCATCTTTTTCCGCACCACCACCGTCAGCAATTTCGCGGTGGGTTTCCGGCCGGGCTCGACCGACCTCGTGATCGTGCCGCTCGAAGAAAAGAGCGGCACGGTCACGCCGGGCACCCCGCTGACGATCACCGACGCGAACCGGGCCGCGGTCAAGAAGCGCGACCTGCAGGGCCGGTTCGTGATCAAGACGACGGACGGCCGGTCGTTCCGGCTGAGCATCCTGCCGTCCGTGCCGAAGGTCCTCGCCGCCGCCTACCAGCTGCCCGTCGACCAGAAGGCCGAGTACGAGGCGTTCACCACCCTCCGGGACGCCCTCACCGCCGCCTGACGAACGCGCGCCCCGGTGCCCGGCACCGGGGCGCGTCCGGCGTCAGTAGCAGCGATCCGACTTGATCGCGTAGGTGTAGTTGTTGGACAGGTTGGACGTCACCTCGAAGCGGATCTTGTGGTAGACGGGCGGGTCGCCGAGCACGCCGTGGGACACCGTGTGCTCCTTGCCCGGGGCGATCGCACCGCTCCACAGGCCCTTGTCGAAGACGTCCTCGATGATCTGGACGAGCATCCCGCGGTAGTCGCTGTTGTGCACCGTGATGTCGATCTTCTGCCCGGCGCTCACCTCGACGACCTTCGTCGCCCCGCCCATCAGCTGACCGCCGGCGCACACCTTCGTCGCGGCGGAGGCGGCGGACGCGGCGGGCGCCGCCAGCAGTGTCGCGGCCAGCGCCACGACCGGGACCACCAGTGTGCGCGTCATCGGTTCCCCACCTTCGTCTTGACCACGTTCGACGTCTCGGCGATGTCGATGCCGAACTTCATCGAGCCGCCGCAGTAGGTGTGCTTGCCGTTCTCGAAGTAGAGCGTCAGGTCACCCGCGCACTCGAAGACGCGGATGTTCCAGGTGCGCTCCCCCGGCCACAGGCAGATGGCGTCCTTGCCGGCGCGGCGCATCCAGCCGTGGTACCCGGACTCGCACGTGATGATCGGATCACTCGCCACGGTCCCTGCCGCCGGCGCGGAGGCCGACGCCGTGCCGGCCGGCAGCAGACCCGCGACGAGCGCGGCCCCCGTGACGGCCGCGACCCTCAGATACGGACGCATGGATTTCCTTCCCCTGCAAGAAAAGATGAAATGGATTCGCCCAGGAGATCCGGACACCGACGACGTTAGGGACCCTCGGCGGTGGCGGGGAAGACATCGGCCGGCCAGCTCCGCGCGCGAGCCAAACGAAGATCGTCTTCGCAGGTCAGCGATTTGGCCAGCGGGGCGGGAAAGCCAAATTCAGGGCACGATCCGGACCGAGAAGAAGACCGCGCGGGCGTCCGGCAGCAGCAGGTGCCCTTCGGAGTCGGCCATCTTCCAGTACACCTGGCAGTGCCCGGCCTCGGACGGCGCCTGCACGTCGACGGAGATCCGCACGTGCTCGCCGGGCGCGGTGTACGGGATCGGGACGCGCGAGGGCGTCCGGCACTCGCCGGGGCTGCCGAACGAACCCGAGCGGACGAGGTACCGCCCGATCCATCCGACCGATCCGGCGTTGCGCAGCTCCCACGTCTTGACGAACCGGCTACCCGCCGGGATCGGCGTGCCGTCGGGCACGGTCACGTCGGCGACGAACTCGGACACGTCGCCGGCAGCGGCCGGCTCTTCGGTCGAGAACGCGCCACCGAACAGGAGCGCCAGCGCGACGACGAGCACGATCGCGACGGCCGCGGCGAGGCCGTAGGCCGCCCACCGGCCACGGGACGGACCGGGCTCGGCCGCCTTCGCGACGGCTTCCGCCGGCTCGCGAGCCCGCTCCCAGCACCCGCGCCAGTCGAGCCGGGCCGCCGTCTCGTCCTGCCCGAGCACGCCTACCGCGAGCACGCGCACGAACTCCCACGTCGTTTCCCAGCTGGGCAGGTGCTTCCCGCGGGCCGCGGCCGACAGCGCCGACTTCGAGGCCAGTGCGCCCAGCTCGTCGCGCATCCGGTCGTAAGACGGGTCGCCCGCCGCGCGCTTCAGCTCCCACAGCCGGCGCGCGAATTCCGCGACCGGGCCGGTGTCCTCCACGGGTCCCTGCGCGACCCGCCCGCGGCGTCCGGGGGTGCGTTCGACGTCCATCGCCGCCGACAATAGGACGCGGACCGGGTGACCGGCGCTCCTCGATCGAGTGATCCCGATCGAGACGTCCACTGTGGAGCTAAGCTCCGGAAATGCGCAGCGAGAAGCTCACCCGCGCCTGGTTCGCGGTCACCGCCGTGGTCGCGCTGACCGGGCTCGTCAGCCAGGTGGTGGCCACCCCCACCGCGAACCTGCTCTGCTTCTTCACCATCGACTCGAACCTGCTGGTCGCGCTCACCTCGGCGCTGATCGCACTGGACCGGGCGCGCGGGCGCGTGTTCACCGTCCTCCTGCTCGACGCGCTGGTCGGCATCATCGTGACCGGCATCGTCTACCAGGTCGCGCTCGCCGGCCTGTACGAGCTGCACGGCTTGGCGTTCTTCGCCGACACCATGCTGCACAAGGTGACGCCGATCCTGTTCGTGCTCGGCTGGCTGCTCGCCGCTCCGCGCGGCGTCCTGACCTGGCGCACGGTCTGGTGGTCGCTGCTCTACCCGCTGGCCTGGCTAGCGTTCACCCTGCCGCGCGGCGCGGTCACCGGCTTCTACCCGTACCCGTTCGTCGACGCCGGCGCGCTCGGCTACGGCCAGGTGACGCTCAACTGCGTCTTCATCGGCCTGTTCTTCACCGCGCTCGCCGCGGGCGCGCGCTTCTACGACCGCCGGCTCAGCCCCGCACCCGACGGAATGCGTTGAGCCCGTCGGTCAGCCCGGCCTGGACCAGCGTCGGCAGCGCGCCGCGGCGGTCGACCGGCTTGCCCGCCGCGATCCGGTGCATCTGCCGGGTGTGCCACTGGATCTCGAGGAGGCTGTCGGCGAGCCGGACGCCGGTCTTCGGGCAGCGCCGCTCCGCGCGGGCGTCCTCGCCGTCGAGCAGCCGCGCGGGCAGCCCGGGGTCGACGATCAGCGGCCGGCCAAGCCCGATGACGTCCAGCGCGCCGGAGCGCAGCGCCTCTTCCATCCCGTCCCGCGTCGCGAAGCCGCCGGTGACCATCAACGCCACGTCGGACACCGAACGCGCCTTCGCCGCGTAGTCCAGGAAGTACGCTTCGCGCGCCTGCGTGCTCGCTCGGCCGGAGCCCATCATCGCGGCCTTCTCGTACGTCCCACCGGAGACTTCCAGCAGGTCGACGCCGGTCTCGCCGAGATCGCGCACGACTTCCAGGGACTCCTCCTCGGTGAAGCCGCCGCGCTGGAAGTCCGCGCTGTTGAGCTTCACCGCCACCGGGACGTCGTCCCCTACCGCCGACCGCACGCGCCGCACGACTTCCAGCAGGAATCGGCGCCGGCGCACCGCGTCGCCGCCCCACTCGTCCGTGCGCAGGTTCGTCAGCGGCGAAAGGAACTGGGACACGAGGTAGCCGTGGGCGCCGTGGATCTGGACGCCGTGGAAGCCCGCGTCGGCGAACGTCCGCGCCGCGACGGCGAAGCGTTCGATGATCGCTTCGATCTCTTCGCCGGTCAACGCGCGCGGAGCGGCGAAGGCGGTACGGATGCCGCGGGTGCCGAAGGGCACGGCGGACGGCGCCACGGGCTCGCGCGAGAGGTACCGCGGGCTCTGCCGTCCCGGGTGGTTGAGCTGCACCCACAACCGCGTGTCGGTGCCCTCGACCGCGCGGGCCCACGCGCGGAAGCCGGCCGGGTCCGCGGTCGCCGTGACGTTGCGCGGCTCGCCGAGCGCGGCCGGGTCGACCATGACGTTGCCCGTGATCAACGTCCCGGCGCCGCCGCGGGCCCAGGTGCGATACAGCTCGTGCAGCTCCCGCGTCGGCGCGTTGCGCCGGTCGCCGAGCTGCTCGCTCAGAGCCGACTTGGCCAGGCGGTTCGGCAGCACGGCGCCGCAGCGCAGTTTCAGCGGCTCGGCCAGGAGCGTCATCGCTTCACCTCTCGAACTTACTCGAAGTAAGGTGACGCGAGAGTAGCATACCGTCGGTATGTCATCTACCCGTCGAATGACCGTTAGGGTCGGGCGCATGACGGCGATCGTGCAGAACTTGGTGACGTCCGGAACCTTCCAGCTCGACGGAGGCAGCTGGGACGTCGACAACAACGTCTGGATCGTGGGCGACGACACGACGGTGATCGTCATCGACGCGGCGCACGACGCCAAGGCGATCGAAAACGTCGTCGGTGACCGGAAACTGGCCGCGATCGTCTGCACCCACGCGCACAACGACCACGTCAACGCGGCCCCGGAGCTCGCCGCGGCCACCGGCGCGCCGATCCTGCTGCACCCGGACGACCGTGTCCTCTGGGACCAGACGCACCCGGACCGCGCGCCCGACGGCGAGCTGAAGGACGGCCAGACGATCACGATCGCGGGCACGGCGCTGCGGGTCATCCACACGCCGGGACACGCGCCCGGCGCCGTGTGCCTGTACGCCGAAGAGCTGGGCGTGCTGTTCACCGGCGACACCCTGTTCCACGGCGGCCCCGGCGCCACCGGACGGTCCTATTCGGACTACCCGACCATCGTGAAGTCCATCCGGGAGAAGCTGTTCACGCTCCCGGAGGCGACGAAGGTGCACACGGGCCACGGCGAAGGCACGACGATCGGCGCGGAGAAGGCCGCCTCGAGCGGCTGGGACGCGGCTTAAAAGCCGCACTTTCACGTGAAAGTGCGGCTCAGGAGGTGTGCTTCCGGGCGACGAGGGCGAACTCCTCGATCGCCCGGTCGAAGGCGGAGCTGGCTTGCCGAACCGGCGGCGGCAGGAACCTCTGGTCGAACTTCCCGTCGGTGTCGAGCTCCCACCGGGTCTGGTGGAGTTCCATCTCCTTCCGGCGGAGCTCGTCCGCCTGCTCGACCAGCTCGTCCGGGCCGCTCATCACGAGCAGCCCGTAGAACGAGCGCATTTCGGTACGAACCGTGTAGTACGCGTCTTCGAACTCGATCTCGCGCTGTGCGTCGGTTTCGAGCTCCTCGTCCAGTTCCCGGCGGCGGTGGATCACGTTGATGTCGACGATGTGCTTGCGCGCCCGGGTCGCGGCCTCGATCAGTCCGGCGCAGCGGTCGGCGCGATCCTGCCGCAGCTTCGCGCGCCTGGCGGCGTTGAGCTTCACCGGTTCGACGAGTGCCCCCAGCGTCACGCCGATCAGCGACGCGACGGCCGCGATGGCCGCGGCCCCGACCGCCGTCAGCACGTCAGCCTCGGCGCGCCCGGCGACACCCGGACGCGCTGCTTCGCCTCTTCGGCCAGCTTGAGCGCCCACTGCTGGAGCCCGGCGACGTCGATCCCGTGCGGCGGCTCGCTCCGGAACGGCTCGATGTTGGCCGCCCCGCGCTCCAGGAGCGACACCGCGCCGACGTTGTTGCCGCGGGCCGCGTGCGTCAGCCCCACCGCGAGCTGGGCCAGGCCGCGCCACAGTTCACGGTCGGGTCCGTCGGTCGTCTTCCACGCGTCCTCGAAGACCTCGTGCGCGTGGAACGGCTTGCCGTCGTCGAGCAGCCGCTGCGCCTCCGCAAGCGTTTGCGCCGGGGTTCTCTCGATGCCTTCGGGCTGGCGCTCGACGCCGTCGGCGCCGTACGGCAGCGGCCGGCCGAGACCGTCGCGCGGCCGTGCGTTGCGTGCCCGTCCCTCGGTGTCCCGGTCGCGGCGGCTCATGCCGTCGATCCTGCCACGGGCCCGGCAGGTAGTCTGGTGACTCGTGCGTTTCCTCGACGGCCACCGGCCCGCCCACGACCTGACCTACGACGACGTGTTCCTGCTGCCGAACCGTTCGGACGTGGAGTCCCGCTTCGACGTCGACCTCTCCACCGCGGACGGCACCGGCGCGACCATCCCGATCGTCGTCGCCAACATGACCGCGGTCGCCGGCCGCCGGATGGCCGAGACCGTCGCCCGGCGCGGTGGGCTGGTGGTGCTGCCCCAGGACGTCGACACCGACGCCGTCACCGAGATCGTCGGCTGGGTCAAGAGCCGCCACACGGTGTGGGACACCCCGCTGGTGCTCACCGGCGGTGACGCGGTCGCCGACGCCCTCAACCTGGTCCACAAGCGCGCCCACGGCGCCGTCGTGGTCGTCGACGGCGAAGGCCGCCCGGTCGGCATCGTCGACGAAGCCGCCTGCGCGGGCGTCGACCGCTTCGCGCGGCTCGCCGACGTCGCGCAGCCCGCGCACGTCGCGGTCCCGGTGACCACGCCGGCGCGCGAGGTCTTCGAGCAGCTGCACAGCCACGGCGCGCACCTGGCGCTGGGCCTGGACGCCGAAGGCCGCCTCGCGGGCGTGCTGACCGCCGTCGGGGCGCTGCGCGCGGACATCTACACCCCGGCGGTCGACAGCGCGGGCAAGCTGCGCGTCGCCGCCGCGATCGGCGTCAACGGCGACGTCGCGGCGAAGGCCGAAGCAGTGCTCGGCGCCGGCGTCGACGTGCTGGTCGTCGACACCGCGCACGGGCACCAGGAGAAGATGATCGCCGCGCTGAAGGCCGTCCGGTCGGTGTCGCCGAAGGTCCCGGTGGTCGCCGGGAACGTCGTCACCGCCGAGGGCACGCGCGACCTGATCCAGGCCGGCGCCGACGTCGTCAAGGTCGGCGTCGGGCCGGGCGCGATGTGCACGACCCGGATGATGACCGGCGTGGGCCGCCCGCAGTTCTCCGCGGTCGCCGACTGCGCGGCCGCCGCGCGCGAGCTGGGCAAGCACGTCTGGGCCGACGGCGGGGTCCGCCACCCCCGCGACGTCGCGCTGGCGCTGGCCGCGGGCGCGTCCGCGGCGATGGTCGGCTCGTGGTTCGCCGGAACCTACGAATCCCCCGGCGACCTGCGGTTCGACGAGCAGGGCCGGCCTTACAAGGAGTCGTTCGGCATGGCGTCGAAGCGCGCGGTGGGCGCGCGGACGCGCACGGACAACTCGTTCGACCGCGCGCGGAAGGCGCTGTTCGAGGAGGGCATCTCGTCGTCGCGGATGTCCCTCGACCCGCAGCGCCCGGGCGTCGAGGACCTACTGGACTCGATCGGCTCCGGCGTCCGCTCTTCGTGCACTTACGCGGGCGCGCGCACCTTGGAGGAGTTCCACGAGCGCGCACTGCTGGGCGTCCAGTCGGCGGCCGGCTTCGCCGAAGGCCGCCCCCTCCCCTCGGGCTGGTAAAAGCCGTGAAGGCCTCCTTACCGGTCATAAATGCCGGTAAGGAGGCCTTCACGGACTGGGGATCAGCCGTGGTCCTCCAGCATCTCGGTGACCAGGGCGGCGATGGGTGAACGCTCCGAGCGCGTCAGCGTGACGTGCGCGAAGAGCGGGTGGCCCTTCAGCTTCTCGATCACCGCCGAGACGCCGTCGTGGCGGCCGACGCGCAGGTTGTCGCGCTGGGCGACGTCGTGCGTGAGCACCACCCGGGACGCCGTGCCGAGCCGCGAGAGCACCGTCAGCAGGACGTTCCGTTCCAGTGACTGCGCCTCGTCGACGATGACGAACGCGTCGTGCAGCGAGCGGCCGCGGATGTGGGTCAGCGGGAGCACCTCGAGCATGCCGCGGTCGAAGACCTCGTCGAGGACCTCCTGGCTGACCAGCGCGCCGAGGGTGTCGAACACCGCCTGCGCCCACGGCTGCATCTTCTCGCTCTCGGACCCGGGCAGGTAGCCGAGGTCCTGGCCGCCGACCGCGTAGACCGGCCGGAACACCACGACCTTGCGGTGCTGGCGGCGTTCCATCACCGCCTCGAGGCCGGCGCAGAGGGCGAGCGCCGACTTGCCGGTGCCGGCCCGGCCGCCCAGCGACACGATCCCGACGTCGGAGTCGAGCAGCAGGTCGAGCGCGACGCGCTGCTCGGCGCTGCGGCCGTGCAGGCCGAACGCCTCGCGGTCGCCGCGGACCAGCCGGATGCGCTTGTCCGCCGTGATCCGCCCCAGCGCGCTGGACGTGCCCGCGAGCAGCCGCAGCCCGGTGTGGCAGGGCAGCTCGGCGAGCTCGTCCATGCCGTATTCGACCGGGTCGACGGTGCTGCCGCCGAACAGCGTGTCCAGCACGTCCTGTTCGACGTCGACGTCCGCCATGCCCGTCCAGCCGGACGGCGTCACTTCCTGCGCGCGGTACTCGTCCGCCTCGAGACCGACGGCCCCGGCCTTGACCCGCAGCGGGATGTCCTTCGTGACCAGCGTGACCGCCTGGTTCTCCGCCGCGAGGTTGAGCGCGCAGGCGAGGATGCGGTGGTCGTTGGAGTCGGTCCGGAACCCGGACGGGAGCACCGACGGGTCCGAGTGGTTCAGCTCCACCTGCAACGTGCCGCCGTGGTCCCCGATGGGGAGCGGCGCGTCGAGCCGGCCGTACTGGCGGCGCAGGTCGTCGAGCATGCGCAGGGATTCCCTGGCGAACCAGCCCAGCTCCGGGTGGTGGCGCTTGGCCTCCAGTTCACTGATCACGACCAGCGGAAGCACGACGGCATGCTCGGCGAAGCGGGTGACCGCCCACGGGTCCGAAAGGAGGACCGACGTGTCGAGCACGTACATGTGCTGCTGGGATTCGGGCGAGGTCGAGGCTTTCTCCGGGCCAGGAACGGCACCGGTCGAAGAGTGGCCAGAGGCCTTACGGGGCAAACGCTGCGCAGTCACGACGGCATCTCCCTCGAGGGCGTGTGCACCTCACGCCCGCACTCGCTGGGCCGGGCACCTCCCTGGCTGGACCACTCCTCCTGACCGGTGGGTCAGGTGGCGCGGCCACGAGGGCCGGGTGCCGGCCCCCTCGTGCGTCTCGTGGGCGGCTGCGCCGCCCCCTCGATCACCGTCACGACCAGGGCCTCCCGCGAGGACCCGCACGGAACGCGTGTCCTCTCTTCGGAAGGTACCCACGAATGCCGGATCGCGCAGGGAGCCAACACGGTGATTCGCCAGATCGTCACCTCACTGTCGGTCGTCCGACATCGACGTCCAGTGACCGCTACCGTGAGTCACCGGCGTCTCGATCGATACACCCACGTCGGAATGATCTTGGCGGAATTGCTGACCCGTTGTATTCACAAGAGCGTTTTCCCGGCTTCTACCACGTTCGGTTGCGGCGCGCATTTCCCGCCACCAAGAGAGAACCGGTCCGAGTGAAAGCGCCTGCTACAGGCTCACACAATGGGCGTACAAGCCGTACGAGACGCCTGTTAAGCGAGTAATTTTCTGGCTGCGGGACACACCACCGGACCCCCGGTGCCCCGGATCCCAACAGTTCTACCTAGGAGTGTGCGAAGTGCTGAAGAAGGCTGGTTTCGTCGCCGCCACGGCTGCGGGTCTCATGATGATCGGCAGCACCGCGTTCGCCGCGACGGGCGACACGACGGGCACGCCGGACCCGACGTTCGGCGACGCCTACGCCACGTTCATCGAGGGCGGCGGCGCCCTGGGCTACGGTGCGGCCTCCCTGGTCGCCGGTGCCTACACGGGCATCGCCACCACCCCGGCGCTGATCCTGCACTCGCTGGAGCACCACCACGGCTGAGTCAGGCTTTCGAAGGGCCCCGGAGTCCGCTCCGGGGCCCTTCGGCGTGCTCAGGAACCGAACCGCCGGTGCCGCCAGGCGTAGTCGCGGATGGCACGCAGGAAGTCGACCCGGCGAAATGCCGGCCAATAAGCTTCGGTGAACCAGAATTCCGAATGCGCGGATTGCCAGAGCAGGAATCCGGAAAGCCGCTGCTCTCCCGAAGTGCGGATGATGAGGTCCGGATCCGGCTGCCCCGAGGTGTAGAGGTGCTCGGAGATGTGGTCGACGTCGAGGATTTTCGCCAGCTCGTGGATCGACGTGCCTTCGTCGGCGTGCTGGAGCAGCAGCTTGCGCACGGCGTCCGCGATTTCCTGGCGCCCGCCGTAACCGACCGCGACGTTGACCTCGATCCCGGTCCGGCCTTCGGTCCGCGCGGCGGCTTCGCTGAGTCGCTTGGCGACTTCACTGGGTAGCAGGTCGAGCGCCCCGACGATCCGCAGCCGCCACGGCGTCCCGGGCGCGGCGAGCTCGTCGGTGACGTCGGTGATGATCTTCAGCAGCGGCGTGAGCTCGTCCGGATCGCGGTTGAGGTTGTCGGTCGAGAGCAGCCACATGGTGACGACCTCGACGTCGGCCTCCTGGCACCAGCTCAGGAAGTCCGCGATCTTCTTCGCGCCGGCCCGGTGGCCGTCCGCGACGTCCGTGAAGCCCGCTTCACGGGCCCAACGGCGGTTGCCGTCGAGCATGATGGCGATGTGCCGGGGATGCCGCCCGGCGGCCTGCTGGATGAGGCGCCTGCCGTAGGCGCTGTACACGACGTCGGACAAGAACGAGCGAACACTCACGTCGAGGCAGCCTACGCACTCGGTGTGAGGCGCGTGACTGAGCACTGCTGGAGAACCTACGCTCCCGTAACCTGGGAGGGTGAGCCTGACGACCGAACCGCCCGAGCCGGCCGTGGACCTCCGCCCGCGCCTGCGCGGCCACATCCACTTCTGGACCTTCTTCGGCGCCCTCGCCGCGGCGGCGGCGCTGATCAGCCTGGCGGCGTCCACGGTGTCCCCGGTGGCGGCACTGGCGACGTCGGTATACGGATTGACGGTGCTCGGCCTGTTCGGCGTGAGCGCGCTGTACCACCGTCGTTTTTGGAGCCCCCGCGCGTACAAGTGGATGAAGCGCGCGGACCACTCGATGATCTTCCTGTTCATCGCGGGCACATACACACCGTTCACGCTGCTGGCGATGTCCAAGCCGACGGGGTACGTAATCCTGTCGATCGTGTGGGGCGGCGCGATCGCCGGTGTGGCGCTGAAGATGCTGTGGCCGCACGCGCCGCGGTGGCTCGGGGTGCCGATCTACATCGCGCTGGGGTGGGTCGCGGTGTTCGTGTTCCCGGAGCTGTTGACGCACGCCGGGGTGGCGGCTTTGGTGCTGCTGTGCGTGGGTGGGCTGTTTTATACGCTCGGGGCGGCGTTCTACGGGTTCAAGTGGCCGAACCACTGGCCGGAGACGTTCGGGTACCACGAGTACTTCCACGCTTGCACGGTGCTGGCGGCGATTTCGCACTACATCGCGATCTGGCTGGCCATGTACGCCTAGGCTCGCCCCGACAAAAGGGGCCTCGCTCGCACTCCCCCAGCGAACGAAGCCCCTCGGCCACCACCTTCAGCCGAACATTCCCGGCTGGTACTCGCCCGCCGGGTTCTGGACGATCACGTTCAGCCGGTTCCACGCGTTGATCATCGCCACCAGCGAAATCAGGGCGCCGATCTGCTCGTCGTCGAAGTGCTTGCGGACCTCCGACCACGTCGCGTCGCTGACGCCGGTGTGCGCATCCGCCAGGCGGGTGGCCTCCTCCGTCAGGGCCAGGGCCGCGCGCTCGGCTTCGGTGAACACCACCGCTTCGCGCCACGCCGCCACCATTGCCAGGCGGACCGCCGTTTCGCCCGCGGCCGCCGCGTCCTTCGTGTGCATGTCGAGGCACATGCCGCAGCCGTTGATCTGGCTCGCCCGGATCTTCACCAGTTCCTGCGTGGCCTTCGGCAGCGAGGACTCCTCGACCGGGTGGGACGCCGCGATCAGGCGCTTGACGAACTTCGCCGTGACCGGGTTCTCGAACATGTTGAGCCGCGCTTCCATCGTTGTTCCCTTCGTTCGGTTCACAGACATGACGACCCGGCTCCCGGCGTTGTGACAGCGACCGGAGTGGCGCCGGTCACATCCACACCTTTGCGTCACGCGGCCCGCTTCGATCACGCGCGGAATGCCGGGTTCAGCCTCGGTCGGCACCACGGACTGGCCCGCCGGCGGCGCTTCAAACCAGCACGTTCGGGGGTCACCCACGGGGACATCACGACGGTTGCCGTGATCACCGGGCGGGCAGACCGTTGGCCCACGGACCCAACGCGCGAAAGGAGCAGCCACGACCATGCAGCCGCAAGAGCTCATCGACAGTGCCGTGGTCGACCCGGCGGGCAACAAGCTCGGCAAGGTCGGCAACGTCTACCTCGCCGACGCCACCCACCAGCCGGAGTGGATCACCGTCAAGACCGGTCTGTTCGGCACGAAGGAAAGCTTCGTGCCGCTCTCCGGCGCGCACACCGACAAGGACGGCGTGCACGTCCGGGTCGACAAGGACGCCGTCTCCGACGCGCCGCGCATCGACGCCGACGGGCACCTCTCGCCCGAGGAAAGCACGCAGCTCTACCAGCACTACGGCCTGCCCGTGCCGCGGACCTCACCCGATGGCCGGATGGGCGACCGGTCGCAGGGCCGCGATCCGGCCATGGGCGGCACCGGCCGGGGCAAGCACGGCATGGACGCCGGCGGCCGCGGCAAGCCGGGTATGGACGCCGGCCGTGGCAAGGCCGACGAGGGCATGATCCGGTCCGAGGAACGGCTGAACGTCGGGACCGAAGAGGTCGAGACCGGTCACGTCCGGTTGCGCAAGTACGTCGTCACCGAGGAGCAGCAGGTCACCGTTCCGGTGCGGCACGAGGAAGTGCGCATCGAACGCGAGCCGATCACGAAGGCCGACGGGAAGGTCGAGATCGGCGAGGACGAGCAGGACGTCGTCCTCCACGCCGAGAAACCCGTGGTGCGCAAGGAAGCCGTGCCGGTCGAACGGGTGCGGCTGCGGACCGAGTCGGTCACCGACGAGGAGACCGTCTCCGGCAAGGTCCGCAAGGAGCAGTTCGAAGTCACCGACGACGACGGCAAGCGCCGCCGCTGAAAACCCCGCGGCGGGTGGCCGGTCCCCGATACCGGCCACCCGCCGCGGTCACGAATTCGCGTGCTCGAGGCGGGGCAGGCCCGCGATCAGCCGCAGCCCCTTCTTCCGCATCGACGGCGGGAACGGCGGCATCGACAGGGTCAGGACCTGGTCCCAGCCGTGGATGCGGAGCTCGAACTTCACCAGGAAGCCGCCCTTCGGCTCGGTGATCGCGACGTGCGTGCGCGGCACGCCGAAGAGCGCCTTGCCGGGGCCGCCGGTGTGCACGTCGGCCTCGAAGAACAGCAGCTGGCGGTCGGTCAGCAGCAGGTAGAGCTCGCGCTGGGACGTGATCGAGAACATCGTCCCGCCGCTCAGGACCGCGGTCGCGATGCCGAGCGCGAAGTGCTCACCCAGCACCTTCCGCAGCGAGCCGACCTTGGCCATGGCGATCACTTCGGGCGTTTCGCCCGGTTGCATCATCGGTGCGGCGGTTTCCAGCAGACGTCTTTCGCGGCGTGCGCCCATCGCGGGTCCTTCGGGGAGTTCGGGAAGCGGACGCGCAAGGCTAGATCGCCGCTACGGCCCCGTTTCCGCCACCCCACCGAAGGATCCGCCCAAAACGTCCGATCAGGACTTGAGCATCGGCGCCGCCAGGAACTGCTCCGGGATCGCGAACGCGTCCACCAGGGTCCGCGCGTGCGGGCGCAGCTGGGCGCACAGGCCGTTCACCGCCGCGGTGACGGCCTTCCCGCGCGACGCCGTCAGGCGGCCGTGGCCCAGGAACCAGGCCAGGTCCTCTTCGATCGCCGACAGCGCGTACAGGTCGCAGACGCGCTCCAGGAGCGTGCGGGCGTCCGGGTCTTCGCAGCGCTCGATCGCCGCCACGAACGCCGAGAGAACCAGGCGCTCGACGTGGACGCGGCCGGCGCGCAGCACGTGGTCCTGCGCCGAGTTGAACACGCCGAACGGGTCCGAAGCCGCCTTGCGCAGGCGTTTCGCCACGCCTTCCACGACGTGTTCCTCGCGGTCCTCGAACAGCCGGAGCTGCCACTCGCGGCGGAAGAAGACCTCCGCGTCGGAGCCCTCGGTCAGCGCCTCGACGGCCTTGCGCGCCGACGTGCGTTCCAGGACCGCGCTCACCACCTGCTCGGCGAAGAACCGCGCGGTCGCCAGCGGGGAGAGGTCTTGGAAATCCTGCTTGTAGCTGGTCAAGAGCCCCTTCGCGACCAGCTGCAGCAGCACCGTGTTGTCGCCCTCGAACGTCGTGAAGACGTCGGTGTCGGCCTTCAGCCCGGGCAGCAGGTTCTCCGCCAGGTAGCCCGAGCCGCCGCAGGCCTCGCGCGCCGCCTGGATCGTCGCGGTCGCGTGCCAGGTGTTGAGGGCCTTCATGCCGGCCGCGCGCGACTCCAGCTCACGCTGCTCCTCCTCGGGCGCCGACGAGTCGATGTCGTGCAGCTTCGACACCAGCTCTTCCTGCGCGAAGTGCAGGGCGTACGTCTTCGCCAGCGCCGGCAGCAGCTTCCGCTGGTGCGCGAGGTAGTCGAGGATGACGACCTCGTCGCCGTCCGGGGTCGCGAACTGGCGGCGGTGCTCGCCGTAGCGGATCGCGAGTGCCAGCGCGCGTTTCGTCGCGCTGCCCGCGCTGCCGCCGACGCTCACCCGGCCGCGGATCAGCGTGCCCAGCATGGTGAAGAACCGGCGGCTGTCGCTCTCGATCGGGCTCGAGTACGTCCCGTTCTCGTCGACGTCGCCGAAGCGGTTCAGCAAAGCCTCACGCGGAACGCGGACGTCGTCGAAGCTCAGCCGTCCATTGTCGACGCCGTTGAGCCCGGCCTTCGGGCCGCAGTCCTCGATGGACACTCCGGGCAGCGGTTTCCCTACGGTGTCCCGGATCGGCACCATGAACGCGTGCACGCCCCGCGACTCGCCGCCGGTGATCAGCTGCGCGAACACCACCGCCATCCGGCCGTCGCGGGCCGCGTTGCCGATGTATTCCTTCTGCGCCATGTGATCCGGCGTGCGGACGACGAACTCGCCGTCCTCGTAGGTCGCCGTCGTGCGCAGGTGCTGGACGTCGGAACCGTGCCCGTGCTCGGTCATCGCGAAGCAGCCGAGCAGGTCGAGGTTCATGATCGAGCGCAGGTACCGCTCGTGGTGCCGCTCGGTGCCGAGCAGCTGGACGGCGCCGCCGAACAGTCCCCATTGGACACCGGCCTTGACCATCAGGGACAGGTCTCCGTAGCCGAGCATCTCGAACGACGTCACCGAACCGCCTACGTCGCCACCGCCGCCGTACGCGGGGTCGAAGCCCAGGCCGGGCCGGTCGGTCGCGGCGAGCGCGCGCAGCTGGTCGAGGACCTGCGCGCGGTGCGGCTCGGTGCCGAGGTCGACGGGGTCCCGGAATTCCGTGCCGGCCATCTGCGCCCGCACCCCGCGGCGCAGCTCGGCCCAGCGACCGTCGAGAACGGCGGTCAGCGAGTCCGGGTCCACTTTCGACGGCACTTCGGGGACGTCCACGGCTACCTCCGGAAAGGGCTGACGGCAGGCTTCCTACTCGTTGGTAGTAAGCCTGCCGCAGCCCCGTCCGCGCCGCAGGTTCAGAACGGCGGGAGACCCCTAAACGTGGACTTCTTCACGCCAGGTCAGGGCCCTTCGAGCGCAGGTCGTCGACCTTGCTCATCGCCTCGCGCAGCTCGCCCAGCCAGGCGTCGGCGTGCTCGCCCACCAGGCGGACCGCCCACGCCAGCGCGTCCGACCGCGACCGCGCGACACCCGCGTCCACCAGCGTGTCCAGCACCAGGCGCTCCGGCTGCCGCAAGCGGGTCATCACCGGGGCCGAATGCGTCGTGAACAGCGCCTTCGTCCCGCCGAGGCGGGCGCCCCACGCCACCTTGCGCTGGTAGCGGTGCTCCGCCTGGCGCGCGATCTCGATGCGCTCGTCGCGCGTCTCCTCGCGGAACCGGCTGATCCGGCCCTCCTCCGCCGCCGCGCGGGCCGCGTCATCGGCGTGTTCTCCGCTCAGCGCCGGCAGCTCGCCGACCACGATGATCTCCTCGCGGTCGACCGTCACCTCCGGGGCGCCGGTGAACCAGCCGTCGGGCAGGCGCCCGCCGAACCAGGCCGCCGCGTCGTCCGCCGACGGCACCTCGGCCTGCTGCCAGCCCCGGCTCCCTCGCCAGCCTCGTCCCATGTTCGCCACCTCCGCGATTACATGATTACAACGCTACTGACGCTACGCCGACTACAAGAGCAACAGGGACGCGTTCACCCAGGGCGATCAGAGCTGGGCCGTCAACGCCTCCGCCGACGTGACCGGCCGGTCGCAGACGTACCCGCGGCAGACGTAGGCCGCCGCGCCGCCGTCGACCAGCGGACGGTCCGCCAGCAGGGGGACGCCGGGCGCGTCCGGCTCGCCGGCCAGCACGATGCCGCCGCCGTGCACGCCCTGCGCCGCGGCCAGGCGCAACGCCGGGTCCGCGCCGACCACCGCGACCTGCACCGGGCCGGCCTGCAGCGCTTCGGCGACCGACAGCCAGTGCCCGGCGAACCGCGGCACCCGCGCGGCCAGCACGCCGACGCGGCGAAGCGCCCGCTCCGCGGCCTCGCGGTACCGCGACGAATCGGCGTGCCCGGCCAGCGCGGACGCCGTCAGCAGCGCGCCGGCCAGCGCCGACGCCCCGGCCGGGCTCGCGTTGTCGCCCGGGTCGGCCGGGCGCTGGACCAGCGTCTCGGCGTCGTCGGCGGTGTCGAAGTACGCGCCGGGGACGTCCGGGGACGCGAAGTGCGCCAGCGCCAGGTCGAGCAGCCGCGTCGCCTCGGTGAGCCACTTCGCCGCGCCGGTCGCCTGGTGCAGGGCGAGGAACCCGTCGGCGACGCAGGCGTAGTCCTCGAGCACGCCGGCGGACTCCCCGACGACGCCGTCGCGCGAACTGCGCCGCAACCGCCCGTCGACGACGTGCACCCGCAACAGCAGCTCGGCCGCCTCGACCGCGCCGTCGATCCACTGTGGACGATCCAGCGCCACGCCCGCTTCGGCCAAGGCCTTGATCGCCAGGCCGTTCCAGGACGCGATCACCTTGTCGTCGCGGCCCGGCTGCGGCCGCCGGTCCCGCGCCGCCAGCAGGGGCACCCGGATCGACTCGGGGAGGTCACCGAACAGCCGGAGCGTGGACGTCCCGTGCTCGAAGGTCCCCTCGGCGGTGACGCCGAACAGCTCGGCGGCCGCCTCGGCGTCGTCGCCGAGCACCTCGCGCAGCTGCGACGGCGTCCAGACGTAGGTCAGGCCTTCGACGCCGTCGGTGTCCGCGTCCAGCGACGACGCGAAGCCGCCCTCCGGCGTCCGCAGGCCGGCGAAGAGGAACTCCGCGGTCCCGGTGGTCACCCGCGACGCCGTGGCCGAGCCGGTCCGGCGCCAGAGGTGCGCGTAGAAGCCGAGCAGCAACGCGTTGTCGTACAACATCTTTTCGAAGTGCGGCACGAGCCATTCGGCGTCCACGGAGTAGCGCGCGAACCCGCCGGCAAGCTGGTCGTACAGGCCACCGCGGGCCATCGCCTCGGCCGTTTTGTCCACAAGGGACAGCGCGGCCGTCGACCCGGTGCGTTCGTGGTGGCGCAGCAGGAACTCCAGCACCATCGACGGCGGGAACTTCGGCGCGCGGCCGAACCCGCCGTTGACCGGGTCCGCCTCCTGCGCCAGCTTCGTCACCGCGGCGTCGAGCACCGCTTCGTCCACAACGGACTCCTGCAGCGGCCCGGTCTGCTCGGCGAGGTGCGCGACGATCTGCTTCGCGCCCTCGAGCAGCTCGTCCGGCCGCTCGCCCCACGCCTCGGCGACGGCGGCCAGCAGCTGCCGGAACGACGGCATGCCCGGCCGCGGCGACGGCGGGTAGTAGGTGCCGCAGTGGAACGGCTCGCCGTCCGGGGTCAGGAAGCAGGTCATCGGCCAGCCGCCCTGCCCGGTCATCGCCTGCGTCGCGGCCATGTACACCGCGTCGATGTCCGGCCGCTCCTCGCGGTCGACCTTGATGTTGACGAAGTGCGCGTTCATCACCGCGGCGGTTTCGGCGTCCTCGAACGACTCGTGCGCCATGACGTGGCACCAGTGGCACGCGGCGTAGCCGACGGAAAGCAGGATCGGCACGTTCCGCCGCCGCGCCTCGGCCAGCGCGTCCGGACCCCACTGCCACCACTCGACCGGGTTGTCCGCGTGCTGGAGCAGGTACGGGCTGGTCGCGCTGGCGAGGCGGTTCATGCCTTCAGGGTCGCACCCCGGAAAAGCGGGCGCGCACGCACCGGCGGCTCGGCCACACTGTGCGGGTGCTGCTGACCATCACCACGACCCGGAACCCCGCCACCGACTTGGGCTTTCTCCTCCACAAGCACCCGGAGAAAGCGCAGTCGGTCGCGCTCTCGGCCGGCACCGCGCACGTCTTCTACCCGGAAGCCGGGCCGGAGCGGTGCACCGCCGCGCTGTTCGTGGAAATCGACCCGGTCGGGCTCGTGCGCGGCGGCGGCACGTCGCTGACCCAGTACGTCAACGACCGGCCCTACGCCGGCGGCTCGTACCTCGCGGTCGCGCTGCGGGCCGCGTTCACGACGGCGCTCGCGGGGCGCTGCGCCGCGCGCCCGGAGCTCGTCGACGAGCTCTTCGACCTCGAGGTCCGCGTGCCGTCGCTGTCCGCGCGCGGCGGCCCCGAGGCCGTGCACAAGCTGTTCGAGCCGCTCGGCTGGCGTGTTTCGGCCACGCCGATCCCGCTCGACCCGCAGTTCCCGCAGTGGGGCGAAAGCCGCTATGTCGACCTGACGCTGACCGGCACCCAGCTCGTCGCCGACGCGCTGCGGCACCTCTACGTGCTGCTGCCCGCGCTCGACGGCGACAAGCACTACTGGGTCGGCCAAGACGAGGCCGACAAGCTGCTGCGCGCCGGCGAGGGCTGGCTGGCCGGGCACCCCGAGCGGGAGCTCATCGCGAACCGCTACCTGGAGCGGCGCCGCCCGGTCGTGAACTACGCGCTTTCCCGGCTGGCCGAGTCCGACGACGTCCCCGCGGAGGCCGAGGCACTGGTCACCGAGCTGCCGGACAAGCCGGAGAGCCTCGCGTCGCAGCGCCACGGCAGCGTGCTCGCCGTGCTGCGGGCCGCGGGCGCCCGGCGCGTGCTGGACCTCGGCTGCGGCTCCGGCGCGCTGCTGCGCGTGCTCGAGAAGGAGCGGTCCTTCGTCGACATCGTCGGCGTCGACGTCTCCGCGAGCGCGCTCGCCATCGCGGAGAAGCGGCTGGGCGGCTACACCCGGGTCACGCTGCGGCAGTCCGCGCTGACCTACGCCGACCCGGCGCTGGCCGGGTACGACGCCGCCGTGCTGATGGAGGTCGTCGAACACGTCGACGCGGACCGGCTGCCGGCCCTGGAGCACGCGGTGTTCGGGGTCGCGGCCCCGCGCACGGTGGTCGTCACGACGCCCAACGCGGAGTACAACCGGCTGTTCGAGTTCCTGCCGATGGGGCATTTCCGGCACGCCGACCACCGGTTCGAATGGACGCGAGCCGAGTTCCGCGCCTGGGCGGACGGCGTCGCGACCCGGCGCGGCTACGACGTCCGGTACCTGCCGATCGGACCGGTGGACCAGGAATCGGGACCGCCGACCCAGATGGCGGTCTTTTCGACCAGTGAGGAGGTGGCCGCGTGAAGCTGACCGTCCCCGACATGGCGCTCGTCGTGCTCGTCGGCGCTTCCGGTTCCGGCAAGTCGACGTTCGCGCGCACGCACTTCGCCCCGACGCAGGTGCTCTCCAGCGACTTCTTCCGCGGGCTCGTCGCCGACGACGAGAACGACCAGTCCGCGTCCCCCGACGCCTTCGACGCGCTGCACTACGTCGCGGGGAAGCGGCTCGCGGCCGGGCGGACGACCGTCATCGACGCCACGAACGTCCAGCGCGCTTCGCGGGCGAGCCTGGTGAAGCTCGCGAAGGAGCACGACGTGCTGCCCGTCGCGATCGTCCTCGACCTGCCGCTCGGCGTCTGCGTGGCGCGCAACGCGTCGCGGCCCGACCGCGATTTCGGCGACCACGTGGTCCGGCGGCAGCGCGGCGAGCTGCAGCGGTCGCTGAAGTCGCTGGAGCGCGAGGGTTTCCGGCGCGTGCACGTGCTGCGCTCGGAAGCCGAGGTGGCCGAGGCGAAGCTCGTCGTCGAGCCGCTGCGCAACGACAAGCGCGAGCTGACCGGTCCCTTCGACGTGATCGGCGACGTCCACGGCTGCGCGGCCGAGCTCGACGAGCTGCTCGCCGAGCTGGGGTACGTCGATGGGGCGCACCCCGACGGGCGGACCGCGGTGTTCGTCGGCGACCTCGTCGACCGCGGCCCGGACACCCCCGGCGTGCTGCGGCGCGTGATGGCGATGGCCGCGGCCGGCACCGCGCTGGTCGTCTGCGGGAACCACGAGCAGAAGCTGGTGCGCGCGCTGCACGGCCGGAAGGTCAACGCCGCGCACGGGCTCGCCGAGTCGCTCGCCCAGCTCGCCGGAGAGAGCGAGGAGTTCCGGCGGCAGGCGCACGAGTTCTGCGACGGGCTGATCGCGCACTACGTCCTCGACGGCGGCAACCTCGTCGTCGCCCACGCGGGGCTGCCCGAGCGGTACCACGGGCGCGCGTCCGGGCGGGTGCGCAGCATGGCGCTCTACGGCGACACGACCGGCGAGACCGACGAGTACGGCCTGCCGGTGCGGCTGCCGTGGGCGCGCGACTACCGCGGGTCCGCGATGGTCCTGTACGGCCACACGCCGACGCTCGAGCCGGAGTGGGTCAACAACACGATGTGCCTGGACACCGGGTGCGTCTTCGGCGGGAAGCTGACCGCGCTGCGCTACCCGGAGCGTGAGGTCGTCTCGGTGAAGGCGCACCGGGTCTGGTACGAGCCGGTCCGCCCGCTGGATTCTTCGCGGCCGCCGGGCGGGCGCGAGTCGGCGGTGCTGGAGCTGGCCGACGTCACCGGGAAGCGGATCGTGCAGACCGCGCACCACGGCCGGGTCGGCGTCTCGGCGGAGCAGTCGGCGGCGGCGCTGGAGGTGATGAGCCGGTTCGCGGTCGACCCGCGGTGGCTCGCGTACCTTCCGCCGACGATGGCGCCGTGCTCGACGTCGTCCCGCCCCGAGTACCTGGAGCACCCCGAGGAGGCGTTCGCCGAGTACCGGGCCGCCGGTGTCGAAGCCGTGGTGTGCGAAGAGAAGCACATGGGGTCGCGGGCGGTCGTGCTGGTCTGCGAGGACGGCGTCGCGGCCCGGCGCTTCGGCATCGAGGGCGGCGGGGCGGTGTACACGCGGACCGGGCGGCCGTTCTTCTCCGCCGCGCAGAACGACGAACTGCTGGCGGACGTGCGGACGGCGGCGGCCGGGCTGTTCCGGGAGCTGGAAACGGGCTGGCTGCTGCTCGACGCCGAGCTGCTGCCGTGGAGCGCGAAGGCGGGCTCCCTCATTTCGGAGCAGTACGCCTCGGTGGGCGCGGCCGCCCAGGCGGTGCTGCCGGCCGCGGTGTCGGCGTTGACGACGGCGGCCGCGCGCGGCATCGACGTCTCGGACCTGCTGGCGCGGACGGCGGCTCGATCGTCCACAGTGGACGACTACCGGGCGGCTTACCGGCGCTACTGCTGGCCGACGTCGGGCCTGGACGGCGTCCGGCTGGCGCCGTTCCAGCTGCTGGCGTCGGAAGGGGCGGCCTACCACGACCGGCCGCACACGTGGCACCTGTCGATGCTGGAGCGGCTGACCGGACCGCGGTTCCAACCGACCCGGACGCTCGAGGTGGACCTCCTGGACGCCGCGTCGGTCGCCCGGGGCGTCTCGTGGTGGGAGGAGCTGACCGCCCGCGGCGGTGAAGGCATGGTCGTCAAGCCGGCGGCGAACCTGACGCGGGGCACGCGCGGCCTCGTCCAGCCCGGGGTGAAGGTGCGCGGGCGCGAGTACCTGCGGATCATCTACGGGCCGGACTACACGCTGCCGTCGAACCTGGAGCGGCTGCGCAAGCGCGGGCTGAACCGGAAGCGGGCGCTGGCGCTGCGCGAGTACGCGCTCGGGCTGGAGGCGCTGGAGCGCGTCGCGCGGGGCGAGCCGCTCTGGCGAGTCCACGAATGCGTGTTCGCGGTGCTCGCCTTGGAGTCGGACCCGGTGGACCCGCGGCTCTAGTCGGCCTTGGCGGCCGGGGAGTCCTTCGCGGGCTTCTCGGCCGCCGCGGGCTCCTCGGACTTCGCCACGGGCTCCTGCGTTGCGGCCTCGGCCGGCGGGTCGTCGAAGCTCGCCGGGACGCGCTTCAGGTGCTTCGTCATCGAGCGGACCAGGAAGGCCACCGCCACGAGGAACAGGATCAGCACCAGGAAGCCGACCGGGGAGGACTTGCCGAAGTCCTCCCCCTGCCCGCCGTTGTCGCCGTTGCCCGGCTGCTGCGTCAGGACCAGGGCCGACGCGGTCACCGGAAGCGCCACGCCGGCCGGCAGCGTCAGACTCATGTGCTCACCTTCTCCTTGATGCCGGCGAACAGGTCGTCCTCCGGCAACGTGCTGTCCACCAGCGACTTGACCAGCTCGTACTCCTCGGTCGGCCAGACCTCGCGCTGCATTTCCAGCGGCACCGCGAACCAGCGGCTGGTGGGGTCGATCTGCGTGGCGTGCGCCTTGAGCGCCTCGTCCCGCACCTCGAAGTATTCACCGCACTCGACGCGGGTCGTCACCCGCTCCATGACATCGGCCCGGTCCGGGTCCCACTTGGCCAGCCACTCGGTGTACGGCGACTCGAGCCCGGCCGCCTTCAGCGCCTCGTCGAACATCGTCATCCGGGCGCGCGAGAAGCCGTGCCCGTAGTACAGCTTCAACGGCTGCCACGGCTCGCCGGCGTCGGGGAACCGGGCCGGGTCGGGCGCCGCGTCCCACGCCGCCATCGACACCTCGTGGGTGCGGATGTGGTCGGGGTGCGGGTAGCCGCCGTTCTCGTCGTACGTCGTGATGACGTGCGGGCGGAACTCCCGGATCACCCGGACCAGGGCCTCGGTCGACTCCTCCAGGGGCACGACCGAGAACGACCCCTCCGGCACCGGCGGCAGCGGGTCGCCTTCGGGCAGGCCCGAGTCGACGAAGCCGAGCCAGCGCTGGCTCACGCCGAGGATCTTGGCCGCGCGGGCCATCTCCTCGCGGCGGATCTCGGCCATGTTCGCCAGGACCTCCGGCCGGTCCATGGCGGGGTTCAGGATGCTGCCGGCTTCGCCACCGGTGCAGGTGACGACCAGCACCTCGTGGCCTTCGGCGGCGTAGCGCGCCATCGTGGCGGCGCCCTTGCTCGACTCGTCGTCGGGGTGCGCGTGCACGGCCATCAGGCGCAGGCGCGGCTTGGCGGTCTTCGTCAGCTGGTCCACCATGCTGCGAACGACTCCTTCTCTACCCGTATTCCGCGACCCACCTGCGGGCCGCCCACCCAGCGGGCGGATACTCGAAGCCGTACCCGCCCCACCATTGTCCCCGCGGGTACGACAAGAACGAGCAGGAGGCCCCGCGTTGGCAGGCGGACCGGCGGAAACGGCAGCGCCCGTGCTGCCCGAAGGCCGGTACGGCACGCGGGGGGCCACGCCGTCGCGGCGGTGGCGCCGCTGGCTCTTCCTCGCCGTCGCCCTGCTGGTCAGCGGCGTGATCGCGTGGGTCGCGTACGTCAACCTCGGTGCCGCTCCGATCGACGCCGAGCGCGTCGCGTTCAAGGCCGAACCGGGCAACGCGATGGAAATCACCATCAACGTGACGCGGGACGACGACAGCAAGCCGGGCGTCTGCATCGTGCGGGCCCGCGACAAGACCGGCGCCGAGAGCGGCCGCAAAGAGCTCTTGATCCCCGCCGGCGCGAAGTACAGCAGGATGAGCACCACGATCAGGAGCATCGGCGAGCCGGTGACCGCCGACGTGTACGGCTGCTCGTACGACATACCACGGTATCTGTCAACCCCATAGCGGCCAACGGGGTGAACCGCGCGCCCAACGCCCGGGGCCAGCGGAATTAACGGGCGTCGACCTGTCGCGCCGTGATAGTCTGACCCCTCAGCACGGCCCACGACGGGCCGTGTTTTTCCTTTATCTCAGCCACGCGGGCAACTACGCCCGTGTGGGCCGGCTTGAACACGCAAGCCTGGCAGGCCCGACGAGGAGATGGTGACCGTGAGCGACACCAAGGTGACCTGGCTGACCCAGGATGCCTACGACCGGCTCAAGCACGAGCTCGACGAAATGATCGAGAATCGTCCGGTCATCGCCGCGCGCATCAACGACAGCCGCGAAGAGGGCGACCTCAAGGAGAACGGCGGCTACCACGCCGCCCGTGAGGAACAGGGCCAGGCCGAGGCGCGCATCCGGCACCTGCAGGAGCTGCTGCGCTCGGCCAAGGTCGGCGAAGCGCCCGCGAACGACGGCACCGCCGGCCCGGGCAAGGTTCTCACCGTCCGTTACGAGGGCGACGACGAGGACGAGAAGTTCCTCCTCGCCACCCGCGAAGAAGGCGCCGAGGGCGAACTCGACGTGTACTCCCCGGAGTCGCCGCTGGGCAAGGCCCTGCTCGGCGCCAAGGAGGGCGAGTCCCGCGAGTACGAGCTGCCCAACGGCAAGCTGCAGAAGGTCACCCTCGTCAAGGCGGTTCCCTACACCGACGCCAAATAGCCCCGGCTAGCGTGTCCTCCCAGGATCCACATTCTGGGAGGACACAGCCGTGAGCACCGAACCGATCTGCCTGGCGTGCGGAATGCAGTACGCCACCGTCCGTGACGACTGCCCGGTCTGCGAGGACGAACGCCAGTACGTCCCGCGGTCCGGGCAGCAGTGGACGAACCTTTCTTCGCTCCGCGAAAGCGGCACGTACACGCCGCGGATCGAAGAGCAGGGCCGCGGCATCATCGGCGTCGGCTCGAACCCGGGCTTCGCGATCGGCGAACGCGCGTTGCTGGTGCAGGCGCGCTCGGGCAACTTCCTCTGGGACTGCGCGGCGTACCTCGACGACGCACTGGTGGCCCAGGTCCGCGACCTGGGCGGGATCACCGGCATCGCGATCAGCCACCCGCACTACTACACGACGATGGTGGAGTGGGCGCACGCGTTCGACGTGCCGATCTACCTGCACGAAGGCGACCAGGAGTGGATCGGCAGGCCCGATCCGGCGGTCAAGCTGTGGTCCGGCACGACCCTCGACGTCGCCGACGACCTGCGCCTGATCAACCTCGGCGTGCACTTCACCGGCGGCACGGTCCTGCACTGGCCGGACGGCGAGGACGGGCAGGGCGCGCTGCTGTCCGGCGACATCGTGCAGGTCATCCCGGACCGGACGCACGTCGGCTTCATGTACAGCTACCCGAACCTGATCCCGGAGCGCCCGCACGTCGTTCGCCGGGCGGCGGAGCTGCTGGCGGGGTACCGGTTCGAGGCGATCTACGGCGCCTGGTGGGACGCGATCGTGCGCACCGACGGGTACGAGGTCGTCCAGCGGTCGGCCCGGCGCTACCTGGCCCACGTGGCCGGCGAAGCCTGAGCCGTAGCTTTCACGTGAAAGCTACGCGGCGTCAGCCCCGCGCGGTCCGCTCCAGCAGGGGGCGGACCCGCGGCGGCACCGGCGTCGACAGCGCGATCGACGTCGACGTCCGCAGCACGTCCGGCACGCCGACCACCTCGTCGATCACCCGCTGCAGGTCGTCGTTGCCCCGCGCAACCATCCGGACGAAGAGGTCGCCCTGCCCGGTCGTCGCGTGGACCTCGCAGACCTCGTCGATCGCCGACAGCGCCTTCGCCACCTCCGCGCGGCGGCCCTGGGCGATCTCCAGCCACGCGAACGCCGTCAGGCCGTAGCCCATCGCCGCCAGGTCCAGTTCCGGCGGGAAGCCGCCCAGGATGCCGCGCTCGGTCAGGCGGTCGAGCCGCGCCTGGACCGTGCCGCGCGCGACCCCCAGCCGGCGCGCGCACTCCAGCACGCCGAGACGCGGCGAGTCGGTGAGCAACAGCAGCAGTCGCGCATCCAGCGCATCGAGGTTCTCCGGCATGCACAGATTGTCCATGATGACGGCCGATTCGCGGCGAACACTCGGCAGATTGCCCAGTGAAAACAGAGACCATTGCACATCTTGACTCGCAGGCGTGATCCTTCGGGGTATGACCCAGACTGCCGAACCCCAGAGCGGCCTCGACGACGTCAGCTACGACCAGCTGCGTCAGCTCGTCGGGCTTGTCGACCACGACGCCTCGACCGACCCGTTCCCGGTCAAGGCCATGGACGCGGTGGTGTTCATCGCGGGCAACGCCACCCAGACGGCCTGGTACTACCAGATCGCCTTCGGGATGCAGCTCGTCGCGTACTCGGGCCCCGAGACCGGCGACTTCGAGCGCAAGTCCTACGTCCTGAAGTCCGGCTCGGCCCGGTTCGTCATCACCGGCGGCGTGAAGCCGGACTCGCCGCTGCTCGACCACCACCGCAAGCACGGCGACGGCGTCATCGACCTGGCGCTCGAGACCACCGACGTCGACAAGTGCGTCGAGCACGCCCGTTCGCAGGGCGCGACCATCCTCGAGGAGCCGCACGACGTCTCCGACGAGCACGGCACCGTGCGCGTCGCCGCGATCGCGACGTATGGCGAGACCCGCCACTCGCTGGTCGACCGGTCGCGCTACAAGGGTGTCTACCTGCCCGGCTACGAGCCGCGCGAGAGCACGATCAAGCGGCCCGAGGGCGCGCCGAAGCGGCTGTTCCAGGCCGTCGACCACTGCGTCGGCAACGTCGAGCTCGGCAAGATGGACTACTGGGTCGACTGGTACCACCGCGTCATGGGCTTCGTGAACATGGCGGAGTTCGTCGGCGACGACATCGCGACCGAGTACTCGGCGCTGATGAGCAAGGTCGTCTCGAACGGCAACCACCGGGTCAAGTTCCCGCTGAACGAGCCCGCCGTGGCGAAGAAGAAGTCGCAGATCGACGAGTACCTCGAGTTCTACGACGGTGCGGGCTGCCAGCACATCGCGCTGGCCACCAACGACATCATCGCGACGGTCACCGCGATGCGCGCCGCCGGCGTCGAGTTCCTGGACACCCCGGACTCCTACTACGACGACCCCGAGCTGCGCGCCCGGATCGGCGAGGTCCGCGTGTCGATCGAGACGCTCAAGGAGCACAGCATCCTGGTCGACCGCGACGAGGACGGCTACCTGCTGCAGATCTTCACGAAGCCGATCGGCGACCGCCCGACCGTCTTCTACGAGCTGATCGAGCGCCACGGTTCGCTGGGCTTCGGCAAGGGCAACTTCAAGGCCCTGTTCGAGGCGATCGAGCGCGAGCAGGAGCGCCGCGGCAACCTCTGACACATCTCGGCGAAGGCCACCGTGGGAGACCTCCGGGTCCCCTATGGTGGCTTTTGGCGTTTCCCGGGAACCGCGCGCGGCCCGGTTCCGTCAGTGTGGTGGAGCAGAGAGAAGGGGCCGGGATGCCGGACAGCATCGACGCCAGCGACGCGATGATCGACAACTGGACCAAGCGGCTCGAGGAGAACGCCGTGCGGTACCAGGCGCTGGCCGATCGCGTGCAGGGCCAGTCGGTCACCGAGCGGTCGAAGGACGGGACCGTCCAGGTGACCGTCGATTCGCGCGGGCTGCTGAAGAACCTCGTCATCGCCGAAGCCGCGGCGGGCAAGCGGATGGCCGAGGTGTCGGCGCAGGTGATGCAGCTGGTGCAGCGCGCGCAGGCGCGGATCCCGGAGCTGCTGCAGCAGGCCATGGCGGAGACCACGGGCACCGGCGACCAGGCCGCCGCGGAAATCGTGCGCGAGGCGCAGAGCACCTTCCCGGAGCCGCCGCCGGAGCCGGAACCCGCGTTCCCGGAGCCCGACCGCGTCCGCCGGTTCCTGCCGGAGGACAACGAGGAGCAGCCACCGGCGCCGCCGCGCACCCCGCCGCCGCCGCCCGCGCCGCCGCAACCACCGCGGCGCCGCCGTCCGGTGGACGACGATGACGACGATTTCGGCGGACCGATCCTTTCCTGAGGGGGAACCGATGACGGATGTGGAACTCAGCACCGACCTGACGGCGCACGCCCACCAGCTCGACGCCATCGGTGACGGGTTGCAGCAGGCCGTCGACGCGGCGAACCAGGTCAGCATGCCGACGGACGCGTACGGCATCCTCTGCCAGCCGTTCCGGATGATGCTGGACCCGGTCGAGCAGTACGGCATCGACGCGCTGAAGGACGCGGTCGAAGCAATGACGGCGGTGTCCGGCAAGGTCCGCGAAGCCGCGGCGGCGTACCACAAGTACGAAACCGGCGTCGCCGACGACCTGAACAAGTCCGCCGGCGGCGCGTGATGCCGGAGGGGAATCCGCTCGTCGCGGACTCGAAGCAGGACCCGGACGGCCCGGGCGCGTTCACCGCCGGCAACGGCGACTACGGCTGGGCCGGCGGCATCGGCATCGCCGAATCCTCCATGGACGCCTTCAACGGCATCAAAGACGGCGACTGGGTCTCCGGCGGCCTCGGCATGCTCTCCCTCGCCGGAGAAATCGCCGGCGCCGCGATCGACCCGTTCGGGTACCTGATGTCCTCGGTCGCGTCGTTCCTGATGGAACACGTGCAGCCGTTGAAGGACATGCTCGACTCCGTCGCCGGCAACCCGCCGGTCATCCAGTCCTACGCCGACACCTGGGGCAACGTCTCCAAAGCATTGGGCGAACGCAAAACCGATTTCGACAACGCGGTCAAGAACGGCACCACCGGCTGGACCGGCGCGGGCGCGGACGCCTACCGCAAGTTCGCCGCGGAACATTCGGAGGCGCTGTCGGGGGCGGCGACGGTGGCCGGGGCGATCAGCACGGTCACGATGATCATGGGCCAGGTCGTGTCGTTCGTCCGCGAAACGGTCCGGCAGCTGATCGCCGACCTGGTCGGGAAACTGATCGCGTGGGTGATGGAGGAGGTCTTCTCCCTCGGGTTCGGCACCCCGGTGGTGGTCGCGCAGGCGTCGGCGGCGATCGCCAAGTGGGGGAAGAAGATCGGGGAGCTGCTCAAGAAGCTCACCGACACCATCCGGAAAGTGTCGCCGCTGCTGTCGAAGCTGGTCGACGTCTTCGAGAAGATCGCGAAGGTGTTCGGGAAGGTCCTGGGCAAGGTCTCCGGCCTGGACGGGCTGAAGGTCAAGGAAGGCGGCTTCGTCCACAAGATCCCCAAGGGCGAAGGTGGCGGGGTTCATGCCCGGGCCCACGGCGACTCCCCGGACGGGGACGGCTCGTCCGGTGGGGACGGTTCCCACTCCGGTGAGGGGGACGGGTCGCGGGGTGAGTCGGGCGAATCTGGTCGCGCGGACGGGGATTCGCCGAGTTCGGACCCGATGAACACCGATTCCACACCGGATGGAGGGTCCCGCCGCGGCTCGGGCCGGGACGGGGACAGCTCCCCCTCCCACACCGGGGACGAGGCACCGGACGGCAGCCCCTCGGCCGCACGCTCCGACGATGGTGCGCCCACCCACAGCGGGGACAGCAGTTCCTCGCCGACTCGCGGCAGCGATGGCGCGCCGTCGGACAGCGGTCCCGCGCCGACTCGATCGCCGTCCCACACGGGCGATGCGAGCCCGTCGGCGACCCGCAGCAGCGAGCCCTCGCACGGCGGGGACAGCAGCCCGTCGCCCACCCGCGGCAGCGACAGCACACCGTCGCACACCGGGGACAGCACGCCGTCGCGGGCGAGCGACAGCAGCCCCTCACCCACCCGCGGGAGCGACGGCACGCCCTCCCACACAGGCGATTCCAGCCCCTCGCCGACCCGGGGCAGCGACAGCACACCGTCGCACACCGGGGACAACACCCCCGCCCGGGCCAGCGACAGCAGCCCCGCACCGACGCGCAGCAGCGAACCCGCCCACACCGGCGGGGACTCCAGCCCGTCACCGATACGAGGCAGCGACAGCACTCCCACCCACTCCGGCTCCTCGCCCGCCGCACGAACCGACGGCCCCGGCTCCCACGCCGGCACCGACACCCCCAGCAGCGCCGCGCCTCCCCGCGCCGACGGCACCACCTCCGCCAGCGGCACCGCCCCCACCACACCCCGCACCACCGACCCCGGCAGCGTGCCCGCACCCCGCGGCGCCGACACCTCCGGTGTCCCGCCGCAGGGCGGGGCCCCCATGGCCGGGGGAATGCCACCCGGTGGCACACCCGCCGCCGGCGGCGGTGGCGGGCTTGGCGGAGGCTCCCCGCGCACCAGCGGCGGGGGCTGGACCGGTACCCCCGGCAGCCCCGGCGCGCACGTCGACGCACCCGGACGTCCCCGCCCCGGCACCGACCTGCCCGCCGGTCGGCCTCGCACGCCCGAGACACCCGCCCCGGCCGCCCGCGGCGGCTACGGGCCCGGCACCCACGCACCCGACACCCCCGGCGCCCGCACGCCGGGCGCCGGCACCCCGGCCACCCGGCCCGGCACCCCCGGCCCCACCGGCAACAACCCCGGCACCCACCACCCCGACGGCACCGGCCACACCCCCGACGGCCACAGCCCGCACGACAACAACCCCAGCCACCACGACCCCGCCGACCCCGACGGCACCACCCCCCACCACGACCCCCTCACCCCCGACGAAATCAACACCCGACACGCCGAACACACCCCCGCCGGCACCTCCTACCACGCCGGCGACCCCCACATGGGCGACCTCCCCCACCGCGTCCAACCCGACCCCCACGGCCGCTACACCGTCGACGTCCACGTCACACCCGACGGGCACGCACGCATCGGCGACCGCCTCTACACCCCCGAACAATTCGCCGACGTCCTCCGCCGCAACGCCGACTACGACGGCCGCCCCATCCGCCTCATCGGCTGCGACGCCTCCTCCAACGACTTCGCCCACCGCCTCTCCCGCGAACTCGACACCGAAGTCCTCGCCCCCACCCGACCCGCCTGGACCGACTCCCACGGCCGCGTCTTCTCCTCCGACTACGAAATCGGACCCGACGGCCGCATGCGACCCCGGATCCCGCCGGACGGCGAATGGAACACCCACCACCCCGACGGCTCCACCCACCGGGCCGGCGAGGACGGGTTCGCGCCGGACAGCCACCACGGGGACGCGCACGACGTCGACGTCGACGCCGACAGCGCGGTCGCGCGGGGCAAGGACCACCCGGACATGCGGGACCTCGACGAGGGCTGGCGGGAACCGGAGTTCAAGCGCCACGAGGACGTCACGCTCGGGCGGAACGAGCGGTTCTTCGACCCGGCGAACCCGCGGCACCTCGAACCGAACACGCGCTACGAGATCACCGATCCGGACGGGCGGTTCACGCGCGTCTACACGAACGGCGAGACCCCGCCGCGGATCACGCACATCGACGCGGACGTGCCGAACACCCGGGTCGGGAACAGCAGCGTCGAGGTCGGGAACCCCGACACCTCGCACCTGCACGGCGACGTCGACTACCGGGTCAACACCGGCGAGGGGCAGTTCGAGTTCCACACCGACGCGGACGGCCGTCCCGAGCTGGACATCGACCACTTCGACCCGCCGATGACGCCGCCGCCCGTCGAACGCCGGATCACCGGTTACGACCCGAGTCACAACGGCGACGGGCCGTTCGGCGCCACGCCGCCGGAGGACCTCAAGCCGAACAGCCGGTACGAGATCTACTCGACGGCGCCCGACGGCACCGAACAGTGGCACGGCACCTTCTACACCAGCGGCGACAACCCGCCGGAGTTCACGCACATCAAGACGTGGCACGACAACGAGCGCGGCATGATCAACCCGGAGACGGGTGACCAGCACACGATGCACGACCAGCACGCCGGCCGGCCCGACGGCATGCCGGTGCGCGGCGCCAAGTACGAGATCGGCGCCGACAACATGCACTACCACGTCGACGAGCACGGGAACGCCGCCGTTTCCTGGGAGCCGGACTACTCCAGCCCGGCGACGAAACGGGTCGGCCTCGGCCCGCAGGAACGCACCGGCCACGTCGGGCTGGAAGACCACCCGGGCAGCACCGTCAACCGCGGCGGGCACACCGCCGACCACCGATCGGGTGGGCTGCAGGGCCGGATGGGCATGGTTCCCCAGCTCTACGAGCAGAACCACAGCGTCGGCAACCCGGACAACTGGCGGCAGATGGAGATCGACCGCCAGACGTTCGAGCGGGGCGGGGGCGACCACGGCACGACCCGCGTCTACGCCGACGCGCCGTCGACCGGGGAGACGCCCGACCGGCTGCACGTGATGTCCGAGAGAATCCACCCCGACGGCACCCGCACGTACAACTACAGGAGCTTCCCGAATGTCCCGAACCCAGCCCCCGTGGTACCCCCCACCCGGACCTGACCTCCGGGAGGCGGACGAGGACCAGGTGGTCCGCTGGATCGGCGGCTGGCTCATGGACGCCGCTCCCGAAGGCTGGCGGCGGATCGACATGACCGTCCGGCTGACCGCGGCGGTCGAGGAGATCGCGCTGGCCGTCGTGATGCCGGACGGCGCGGCCGCGCGCATGGAGCCGCCGCCCGACGTCAGCCCGCTGCTGTTCGAGTTGCGGAACAAGAAGTACATGCGCGACCGCGGCACCTGGCTGTCGCTGCGGCTGGTCATCGAGCCGGACGGCGAGTACCGCGTCTCCTACAATTTCGACCTCGACCCGCTGTGGGACCCGCCGCTCGAAGCCGACGTCTGGCACCAGGACTTCGAGGCCTACTTCCGCGACGCGGAGTGGACGCCCGCCTGGTACCGGGAGGGCATCAAGGGCGAGCCCGCCGGGGAGCGGCCCCCCGACGAGCCCAACGCACTGCTAAAGAACGTCGCCGACTACCTGAAGTTCACCCTCCCAGCGGGCTGGGACTACGTCCAGCTGCAGTACCGGGCGCTGGGCGACCACGAGGAGTCCGGCGCGGTCGTCCACTCGATCACCGGCACCGTCTACCCGTGGACCCCGCCGGACCAGGTGCTCGACCTGCTCCGCCGCCACCGCGCCGCCTCGCTGTCCGACGGCCGGGGCACGTGGGTGAGCCTGAAGTACGAAATGAAGTTCCCCGACTCGGTCAAGGCGCAGTTCAACGCGACCGAGGACCCGGGCTTCCGGGAGCGTCCGCCCGCCGGGGCGTTCGCCGAAGAACTGCGGCGCTACCCGCGATCGGAGCGGCGCACGCCTGACTGGCTGCGCCAAGGCGCCGAAGGAGCCTGACCATGACCCAGCCACCGGGGCCGCTGCGCCCGGACCAGCAGCAGGAGATCGTCCGCCAGATCGGCGCGGCGCTCACCGCGTCGACGCCGCCGGGCTGGCGGCAGCTGCGGATCGAGTACCGGGCCGCGGGCCGGCACGTCGAGGCCGACCTGCTGGTGACCGGCCCGGACGGGCGGCCCCGCGTGGCGCAGCCGCCGCCGGAGGCCGTGCGGCTGCTCGGCGTGCTGCGGTCGGGCATGTACCAGCCCGGCTTCGGTACTTGGCTGGGCGCGATCCTCGTGTTCGAACCCGGGCAGGCCCCCGACGTCGACTTCGTGCGGCCGGACCTCGAACCGCCGTTCCGGCAGCAGCCGCCGCCGATCGGGTTCCAGGACGAGCTGCGGTTCTTCCCGCGTGCGGACGAGCACATCCCGGGCTGGCTCCGGGACAAAGCCGGGCTGACACCGCCACCGGGTGACGGCGAGGTGCGCACCCCGCGCATCTACGACGGCCTAGACGCCTCCGGGCGCCCGCTCATCCGGCGCCAGCCGCTCCTGCCCGCCGAGATCGAGCGGGTGCTCGCGTACCTCGACGCGGCGCCGGTGATCCTGGCGTCCCGCAGCAACGGGCCGGACGCGTTCGCGCCCGACCGCGCGGACGCGGTGCCGATGAACTTCCGCACCGACGGCGTCTGGGCGTGGCCCGGCGCGGTCGCGTACTACCTGCGCGAGCACGGCGTGCCACCGGACCCGGAGCTGGTCGCCCACATCCGGGCCCGGCGCTTCACCGCGCCCGCGGAGGTGCCGGAAGCCGCGAAGGACCTCGCGCTCACCGCGATCACCGGCGAGCAGCCTCAGACGACGGTGTAACCGGCGTCCGCCAGCGCGCGCTCGACGTCCTTGCAGTGCTCGGGACCGCGGGTCTCCAGCGCCAGTTCGACGTCGGCCTCGCCGAGGTCGAGCGTGCCGGAGATGCGCGAGTGCTCGACGTCGAGCACGTTCGCGCCGAGTTCGCTGACGCAGGACAGCACGCCGACCAGGGAACCGGGGCGGTCGGGGACGCGCAGGCGGAGCCGCAGGTAGCGGCCGCCCGCGGTCATGCCGTGCTGGATGATCTGCAGGAGCAGCACCGGGTCGACGTTGCCGCCGGAGAGGATCGCGACGACCGGCGGCTCGAAGGCGCCGACGTGCTGCAGCAGTGCCGCGACGGGCGCCGCGCCGGCCGGCTCGACCACCAGCTTCCGCCGCTCCAGGCAGAGCAGCACCGCGCGGGACAGGGACTGCTCGGACACCGTCACGACGTCGTCGACCAGCGACTCGACGTGCGCGAAGCTGACCAGGCCCGGCTCGCCGACGGCGATCCCGTCGGCCATGGTCGAGGTCTGGCCCAGCCGCACCGGCGCGCCCGCGGCCAGCGAAGGCGGGTACGCGGCGGCCTCCTCGGCCTGGACGCCGACGACGCGGACGTCCGGGCGCAGCGCCTTGACCGCCGAGGCGACCCCGCCGACCAGCCCGCCGCCGCCGGTGGCGACCAGGACGGTCTTCACGCCCGGCACCTGCTCGAGGATCTCGAGGCCGACCGTGCCCTGGCCGGCGATGACGTCCGGGTGGTCGAAGGGGTGGATGAACACCGCGCCGGTCCGCTCGCCGAACTCGATCGCGGCCCGGAGCGTCTCCTCCAGGAGCGCGCCGTGGAGGTGGACGTCGGCGCCGTACCCGCGGGTCGCGGCCAGCTTCGGCAGCGGCGCCCGCAGCGGCATGAAGACGGTGGACTTGGCGCCGAGCAGCGACGACGCCAGCGCGACGCCCTGCGCGTGGTTGCCGGCGCTCGCCGCGACGACGCCGCGCTCGCGCTCGGCCGGGGTCAGGCCGGCGATGCGGGTGTAGGCGCCGCGGATCTTGAACGAACCTGTGCGCTGCAGGTTTTCACACTTCAGGTGGACCGGGCCGCCGTGGAGTTTGCGCAGGTCGCGCGCGTGCTCCATCGGTGTCACCCGGGTTACTCCTTTTAGGAGCTCCCGGGCGGCTTGGATACGCTCGAGGGTGACGAGTTCCATGGGCCGGACTATGCCACTCAGGAGATCCACAGGTTGACCGGACCAGGAGCCGGGTACCCTGGATCCCGTCAACACGCGGTAAACAGGGAGCAACTCATGGCACGGGGGAACGACGCTCGACGGGCTCGCGCCACCCGGTCCGCCGGGCTGGTCCCGCTCGTGATCGGGCTGGCCTCGGCCGCGGCGCTCACCGGAGCCGCGTACATCACGGTGGACAACGCCTCGTGCGGCTCGCCGGCCCAGTACATCCGCCACGACAGCCACGTCGAGCTGGTCGGTGGCTGCGTCGACGGCTCGAAGCTGCCGGCCACGGGCAACCAGCAGGCCGGCGGCGTGGTGCACGGCAACTACAACCCCTGAGGAACCCCCGTTGGCGCTCAAGCGGATGGACAACGTCCTCATCGTCGTCGAAGACCTGGACGCCGTCATCGCGTTCTTCGTCGAGCTCGGCATGCGGCTCGAAGGCAAGGGCCCGCTCGAAGGGCGCTTCGCCGAACGCGTGATCGGCCTCGAGGACGTCAAGCAGGACATCGCCATGCTGCGGATGCCGGACGGCAACGGCGGCATCGAGCTGGCGCAGTTCCACCAGCCCAAGGCCGTCGTCCCCGAGCCGAAGATCGCGCCGTCGAACACGCTGGGCTACCGCCGCATCATGTTCGCGCTCGACGAGAACCTCGACGACGTCCTCGAACGCCTGCGCCCGCACGGCGCCGAGCTCGTGGGCGAGATCGAGCCGTACGGGGGCATCTTCCGGCTGTGCTACGTCCGCGGTCCCGAAGGGATCGTCGTCGGGCTCGCCGAAGAGCTGAACTGACCGCTCAGTCCAGCGCCGCCAGCAGGTCGGCGACCAGGTCGCGGCCGTCTTCGATGCCCACCGAGAGGCGCAGGAGGTCGGCCGGGACCTGCAGGGTCGAGCCCGCCGTGCTCGCGTGCGTCATCTTGCCCGGGTGCTCGATCAGCGACTCGATGCCGCCGAGCGACTCCGCGAGGATGAAGAGCTTGGTGCGCGAAGCGACTTCCAGCGCCGCCTGCTCGCCGTCCGCGTGGCTGAACGAGACCATGCCGCCGAAGCGGCGCATCTGCTTCGCCGCGACCTCGTGGCCCGGGTGCTCCGGCAGGCCCGGGTAGTAGACCTTGGCCACCTTCGGGTGGTTGACCAGCGCCTGCACGATGCGCTCGGCGTTGTCGCTGTGCCGCTCCATGCGCAGGGCCAGCGTCTTGATGCCGCGCAGGGTCAGCCAGGCGTCGAACGGGCCGGGCACCGCGCCCGCGGAGTTGCGGAGGAAGAAGAACTGCTCGCGCAGCTCGTCCTCGTTCGTGACGATCGCGCCGCCGACGACGTCGGAGTGCCCGCCGAGGTACTTCGTCGTCGAGTGCAGGACGATGTCCGCGCCCAGGGCGAGCGGGTTCTGCAGGTACGGCGTCGCGAAGGTGTTGTCGACGACCAGCCGGGCGCCGGCGTCGTGCGCCACCCCGGCCAGCCCCGCGATGTCGGCGATGCCGAGCATCGGGTTGGTCGGCGACTCGCACCAGATCAGCTTCGTCTCGGGGCGGATCGCCGCGCGCACCTCGTCGAGGTCGGCCAGGTTCGCGACGGTGTGCTCGACGCCCCAGAGGCTGAGCACCTTGTCGATCAGCCGGAACGTGCCGCCGTACGCGTCGTTGCCGAGCACGAGGTGGTCGCCGGGGCGGAGGGTACTGCGCAGCACCACGTCGGACGCGGCCATGCCGGAGGCGAAGGCCAGCGCGTGCCGGCCGCCTTCCAGCGAGGCCAGCGCCTCCTCCAGCGCCGAACGGGTCGGGTTCGCGGTGCGCGAGTACTCGTAGTCGCCCTCGCGGGTCCCGCCCACGCCGTCCTGCGCGTAGGTCGAGGTCTGGTAGATCGGCACGATCACCGCGCCGGTGCGGGGGTCGGGCTTCTGCCCCGCGTGAATCGCGCGGGTCTCGAAGCCCAGTTCGGAGTAGTCGTCCACCATCTGTTCAGCGTAAGGCCTGGCGTGAACATTCCCGTCAGGTGGGATGGGTCTCAGTGTCACCGGCGAGTCGGCCCGCGGCCAGGTCAGCGGTTTCGCCGCGATCGACATCGCCGGGTGGAAGTCCGCACGCCCGGAGATCAGGCCGCCGCGACCCCGACCCAGCGGGCGGCGGGCCGGGAAGCGGCCAGCGCCAGGGTGGTGATCGACGGCGGCAGCACCAGCGCGAGCGCCGCCAGCCCGCCCGCGGCCAGGTCGCCGGGGCCGCCGAGATCGACCACCGCGAGACCGGTGGCCGCCAGTACCAGCGACGTCAGCGTCGCGAGCAGCGCCGCCGAGCTGCCGGCCACGCAGCCGATCCGGCCGACCGGGTGGCGGCGCAGCAGCAGGACACCGCCGGGGAGCAGGGCCGAGGCGAGGACGGCGTCGACCGCCGCGTGGAGGCCGACGCGGGCCGCGTCGGCCGGGAAGCGGACCAGCGTGACGACGTCCAGCACGAGCCCGGCCGCGTAGACCAGGCCGCCGAACAGGGCCAGCGCCGCCGCGGCGAGCGCCGTGCGGCCTTCGGTGGAGGTGGGCACGGCTGCCGAGGATACGGCTGGTTACCGTACGTCGCGAAGGCGGACCTCACCAGCTCCGTGACGACGACGGGTACGCGCCCAGACCGGCCATGACGGGCAGCGCGGCGCGGTAGCGCAGGTACCGGAACGTCGGCGGCAGGAAGGCCAGGACCAGCACGAGCACCGAGAGCGTGGCGAGGCCGACGCGGTCGACCATGGCGAGGCCGCCGTGGGTGAACATCGCGTCGGCGAAGCGGCCGAGCGGCACGCCCATCGACAGCGGCTCGATGAGCAGCGCCCCGATGGCCAGCAGCGCGCCGACGCCGAGCAGGACCGCGCCCGCCGTCGCGCGGAACAGCGTCGAGAGCGATCCGAGGAGCAGGACGAGCCCGGCTAGGAGGTAGCCCGCGAAGTCCGCGAGCACCAGACCCGGCAGCGCGCCGAGGCTGAATTCGGCCGGCATGTCGAGGAAGATCTTGACCGGTACGTATCCCGCGGCGACCGCGGCCGGAATACCGAGCAGGCCGGCGAGTACCGCCGTTACTCCGGATGGCCGAGTCGATGAATACGAATGCGAGCGCGCTACCGGATAGCCGGTCACAAGTCCCCCATCAGGCAAGCCCAAGTACGTCGGCGCTCACCTTAGACCGGAATGGGGGAAGCAGTCCGGAATCGGAACCGAATTCGGCCGGACGGCGGAACCCAAGATCATTATTGTGCGGTAGCGGCGGAAATCATGTCACGCGACCTTTGTCCTTTTCGGACAATTGCGAATGGGGCCGTCAATGCAGCGTGCCCCGGAGCCGAATGGGCTCCGGGGCACGAAAGGGAGATCAGTTCACCACTGCTGCGGCGGCTGGCCGGGCTGGCCGAACCCGCCGCTCGGCGGGCCCTGCTGGCCCGGCGGCTGGCCGTAGCCCTGCGGCGGCTGGCCCGGCTGCTGCGGGTAGCCGTGCGGCGGCTGGCCCGGCTGGCCGTAGCCACCCTGCTGCGGCGGCTGGCCCGGCTGCGGGAAGCCCCCGCTCGACGGCTGCGGGAACCCGCCGCTGGACGGGTTGGGGCCGCCCGGCTGGCCGTAGCCCGGGGGCGGGCCGTAACCCTGCGGCGGCTGGCCGTAGCCCTGCGGCGGCGGACCGGGCTGGCCCGGCTGGCCGAAGCCGCCCTGCTGCTGCGGGCCGCCGAAGCCTTGCGGCGGACCGCCGAAGCCCTGCGGCCCGGCCGGCGCGGCACCGCCGCCACCGCCGAGGCCGACGAACTGCGCGGTCCCCGGGATGAGGCCGAGCACACCCGCGATGAGGATGAGCACGCCGAGGATCAGCGGCGGGAGCCCGAGGCCGAAGGTGTCCTTGGCGGACGCCGAAACCTGCGCCAGCGCCTCGGCCTTCGGCGTCATGCCGATCTTGAGCAGCAGCGCGAACAGCGTGAGCAGCGCACCGCCCGCGACGACCACGATCGGAACGATCTTCTTGAGGCCGCCCAGTTTGCCCGCGAGCGCCAGGCCGACGCCGCCGGCCAGGGAGAGCAGCGAGCCCACCAGGATCATGATCACGTAGAACCACACCGTGCCCGGGCCGATGATGCCCAGCCGGTCGAGGACGTCCTTGATCGCTTCCTGGCTCGGCGCGCTGTCGAAGAGCTTCGAGTAGTCGCTCGCGTCGCCCATGTAGCCGAAGGAGATGATCAGCGCGATCAGGCCCAGCACCGCGACGACGCCGCCGGCGATGTAGCCGAACAGCGCGTTGCCGCCGCCGGCCGGAGCGGCCCCGAACGGCTGCGGCTGCCCGCCGAAGCCGGGCTGCTGCGGGCCGCCGAACCCGGGGGCGCCGAAGCCCTGCGGGGGCTGGCCCGGCTGGCCGAAGCCACCCGGCTGCTGCCCGAACCCGCCCGGCTGACCGGGCTGGCCGAAGCCACCCTGCTGCTCGTGCTGGCCGAACCCGCCCGGCTGCTGGCCGAACGCGGCGGCCGGGTTGTCGGCCGCGCTCGGCGGCGGGGTGTACGGGATCCCCTGCGGCTGGGAGCCCGGCGGGACCAGCTGGGTGGAGTCCGCGCCCGGGGCGTCGCCGCCGCCGACCGGGTTCACCATCTGGGTCGCGTTCGCGTCGACCGGTGGCATCGCCTGGGTCGCGCCCGCGCCGCCGTCACCCGGCTGGGCAGGCTGGACGACCTGGGTCGGCTCCGGCGTCTCCCCGAACGGGGAACCGCCCTGGTGCTGGGCGGGCTGGACGACCTGGGTCGGTTCCGGGCTGCCGAACGGGTCCTGCTGCGGCTGGGGGCCACTCGGCGGACCCTGAGGTGGCTGGCCGCCACCCCACGGCTGGTTCGGTGGCTGCGGTGCACTCATGTGGGTCTTGAACCCCCTTGACGATGACGCGAAAGTGTTCTACTCGCGCCCACGCTATCGGATCACCCGGCAGGGCGCTCGTAACGCCCCTGCCGGGTTCACCGATTAAGACACTTCTCAGGCAGTGTTCAACGCCCGGCCAGGAAGCCCAGGAGGTCGTGCCGGGTGACCACGCCCGCGGGCTTGCCGTCGATCAGCACGAGGGCACCGTCGGCGCTCTCGAGCGCGGTCATCGCGGAGCCCACCTGCTCGCCGCCGCCGATCGTCGGCAACGGCGGTGACATGTGCCGGTCGAGCCGGTCGGCCAGCTGCGCCTTGCCGGTGAACAGCGCGTCGAGCAGGTCGCGCTCGTTGACCGCGCCGACGACCTCGGCGGCCATCACCGGCGGCTCCGCGCTGACCACCGGCATCTGGCTGACGCCGAACTCGGCCAGGATCGCGATGGCCTCGGCGACCGTCTCGTTCGGGTGCGAGTGCACGAGGTTCGGCAGCGAGCCGCTCTTCTTGGTGAGCACGTCGGCGACCGTCGCGCCGGAGGAGTCGGGCGGCAGGAAGCCGTAGGAGGACATCCAGGTGTCGTTGAACACCTTGGTCAGGTAGCCGCGGCCGCCGTCGGGCAGCAGCACGACGACGACGTCGTCCTCGGTGAGCCGCTCGGCGAGCTTGAGCGCGGCCGCGACGGCCATCCCGCAGGAGCCGCCGACGAGCAGGCCCTCTTCCAGCGCGAGGCGCCGGGTGATCTGGAACGAATCGGCGTCGGAGACCGGGATGATCTCGTCGGCGATGTTGCGGTCGTAGGTGTCCGGCCAGAAGTCCTCGCCGACGCCCTCGACCAGGTACGGCCGGCCGCTGCCGCCGGAGTAGACCGAGCCCTCCGGGTCGGCGCCGACCACCTGCACGCGGCCGTCGCTGACCTCCTTGAGGTACTTGCCGGTGCCGGAGATGGTGCCGCCGGTGCCGACGCCCGCGACGAAGTGCGTGATCTTCCCGTCGGTCTGCTTCCACAGCTCGGGGCCGGTGGAGAGGTAGTGGCTCTCCGGGTTCTGCGCGTTGGCGTACTGGTTGGGCTTCCAGGCGCCGTCGATCTCGCGGACCAGGCGGTCGGAGACGTTGTAGTAGGAGTCGGGGTGCTCGGGCGCGACCGCCGTCGGGCACACCACGACGCGGGCGCCGTACGCCTTGAGCACGTTGCGCTTGTCTTCGCTGACCTTGTCCGGGCAGACGAACACGCACTGGTAGCCCTTGCGCTGCGCGACCATGGCGAGGCCGACGCCGGTGTTCCCGGACGTCGGTTCCACGATCGTGCCGCCCGGGCGCAGTTCGCCGGAGGCTTCGGCGGCTTCGATCATGCGCAGCGCGATGCGGTCCTTGACCGAGCCACCCGGGTTCAGGTACTCGACCTTGGCCAGCACGAGCGGCTTGAGCCCCTTGGTCAACGAGTTCAGCTTGACCAGCGGGGTGTTGCCCACGAGGTCTGCGATGTGCTCTGCGTACTCCACAACCGCCACCCTAAACGGCCGACCGGTGGCGTTGTCCACCTCACGCGCGATCGGGGTCCCGGGGGCCTCCGGGTGCGCGTCGGTGATGCCAGGCAGCTGCAGCGAGGTCGGACCGCCCGGCGAGGACTCCTCAGGCGGCCACCAAGCCGCTCGTCCACACCGGTTCCGGCCCGAGGGCCGCCGCACGCTGAGCCGTCATCCCGTCCCGGAGGATCCGCCCGGCGCCGATCGGCACGCGGCAGCCCGTCCGCAAAACCAGGGACGCCCAGAAGGCGGCCCGACCCGTAATCATCGCCAGTTCACCTCCCGTGTCGTGGAACGGCGACTTCACTGAGTACACGATCCTATCGGCCGGCCGGTTGCCCCGGAACATCCTTTCGTGTCAATTCCGCCCAGCCCGGCCGGTCGGCGATCGGCCGTTCTTCCCAGCCCGGCGGCCAGGTCCGGGGAAATCCCCGTTGCGCGGTCGCGCCCGTGAGCCGCGCGGCCGACTTGGTGCCGAAATCGGCCGGACCTGCGAAAACTGCACCGTTGAAGGAGTCGCCCTCGCCGCCGAAAACGGTTCTGCGGAAATCCGCGTGGTCGTTGAACTCGGCATTGTTGAAGTCCGCTTTGGTACGGAATTCGGTGCTGCGGAACGTGGCCAGTTCGAAGAACGTCGTGCCGTAGCAGACGATCGACCGGATCGAGCAGTGCGTGAGCGTCAGCCCGACGAGCTTCGCCCCGGAGAAGTCGAGGTCGATGTCGGGCCAGAAGCCGTCGTTCGGCGTCTCGGGCTTGCCGGGCCGCAGGTGCAGCATGAGGATGCGCTGCGCGGCCTTGCGGACCTGCAGCTCCTCGAGGGTTTCGTCGCCGGGCTCGAACGGCATCCGCAGGTAGGCGCAGAGGACGTTGACGATCGTCTGCCGGTGCTCGGCGTACCCGCCGGCGAGCCGTTCGAGCGCGTAGAGCCCGGCGAGCCGCACCGGCGCCTTGTCGCTGCCGAGCTGGTCGGCGGCCTTGGCGTAGATCTCGGTGACCCGCCGCTCGGTGGCGTCGTGGTCCTTCTGCACCAGGTCGAGCTCGGCGGACCGCTGCCGCCGCGCGGCGAGCAGCAGCGCGGCGGCGCCCCCGGTCCCGACGACGATGTTGGCGGCGGTCTTGAGCGCTTCCAGGCGCGCGGAGTCCTCCGGACGGCCGCCGCCCAGCAGGCTGAGCAGCAAGGTGGCCGACAGCGCGGCGAGCACCAGGAGCCCGGCGCCCCACAGCAGGATCGTCCTGGTCCGCAGCACGCGCTCGAGTTCGTTCGACACGGGGCCCGATCCTGCCAGTCACCGGGCGGTCGCACACCGGATTCGGGCGACCCCGGCCCGGCTACCGCAGATCGGCCACGCTCGGCACGATCACGCCGTACAGGTCGGCGATCGTCGCCAGCGCGCTGTGGTGCAGCTGCTCGGCCGTCACCGCCGCCACCGCGGTCGCCAGCGGCCGGGTCGCGCACGCCTCCGCCACCACCGTCGGGGTGTTGCCGCGCAGGAACGCGCCCTCGGCGGTGAACGTGACGCACATGTTGGTCATGAAGCCGACGACGACCACGTTCTCGTTCCCGGCGGCGTCGACCCGCTCACCCAGATCGGTGCCCACGAAGGCGTTCGGCGCGGCCTTGACGACCACCGGCTCACCCTCGGCCGGGGCGACGTCCGGGTGGATGCCGCCGATGTCCGCCCGGATGTCGTACGCGCTGCCCGCGCCACCGTCGTGGACGACGTGGATCACCTTCGCGCCGGCCGCCCTGGCGCGGGCGAGCAGGTCCTTGGCGGCGGTCAGCGCGGGCCGCCACCCGTCCAGCTCCATCACTCCCCGGGTGTAGGTGTTCTGGTAGTCGACCAGGATCAGCGTCGACCCGGCCAGTGCGGCGGGGGTCCGGTCGAGCCCGTTCAGCTCCCGCAGCGTCGTCCTCGGCATGGTTGTCCTTCCACTTTGTCGGTACCACCGACGCTAAAGTCGGCGGAGCGTGTCGGCAATGACATGCGAGACGCAGAAACCGACATGGAGCGGAGCACCGTGGAACGGCTGATCGTCGTGGTCCTCTTCGCCGGGGTCGACCTGCTCGACGTGACCGGCCCGGCCGAGGTTTTCTCGCTGCTGCAACGGGAACTGGACCGCCCGTCCGGCTACCGCGTCGTCCTCGCGGCCGGGGCGGCGGACCCGGTGACCACGTCCGCCGGCGTGCGCGTACTGCCGGACACCACTTTCGGGGAGCTGGCCGGCCGGGCGATCGACACACTGGTCGTGCCGGGAGCGGTCACCGTCGGGGAGAACCGGCAGATCGTCGCCGAGTGCGATCCCGCCGTGGTCGAGGCCGTCCGCGGGCTGGCCGGGCGCGCGCGGCGGGTGGCCTCCGTCTGCGTCGGGGCGCACGTGCTCGCGGCGGCCGGGCTGCTCGAAGGCAAGCGCGCCACCACGCACTGGTCCACCGCCCCGCAGCTCGCCGAGGAACACCCGGGGGTCGCGGTCGACGCCGACCCGATCTTCATCCGCGACGGCGAAGTGTGGACCGGGGCCGGCCTGACCGCCTGCCCCGACCTCGCGCTGGCGCTGGTGGAGGACGACTTCGGCCCGGAGCCGGCGTCGCGCGTCGCCCGTCAGCTCGTCATGTTCCTCCGCCGGCCCGGCGGGCAGAGCCAGTTCAGCGTGTCCCTCGAACCGGCGTCCGCGACGCGGCGGGTCGAGGAGCTGCGCCACCACATCGCCACCCACCTCGCCGAGCCGCTGACGGTCGCCGACCTGGCCGCCCGCGCCCACCTCACCGACCGGCAGGTCACGCGCGTGTTCAAGGCGGAGCTGGGCATGACGCCCGCCGCGTACGTCGAGCACGCCCGGGTCGAAGCGGCCCGGCAACGGCTGGAAACCACGGACGACACGCTCTCCCGCGTCGCCACGACCTGCGGTTTCGGCACGGTGTCCACGCTGACCCGGTCGTTCCGCCGCCGGCTGACCACGACACCGGGCGAGTACCGCGACCGGTTCCGGATCCGGTAGCCCCCGGCAAGCTCACACCGGCTTCGACTTTGCGCGCCGCGCTCCGCGCGGCACTATGTGAGCAACCGCTTAGTGACCGTCGATACGAGGATGTGTCCGTCATGCCCGAAGCCGTCATCGTCTCCGCCGCGCGCTCGCCCATCGGGCGCGCCAACAAGGGCTCGCTGGTCAGCATGCGGCCCGACGACCTGACCGTGCAGATGGTCCAGGCCGCGCTGGCCAAGGTGCCGCAGCTGGACCCCGCCGACATCGACGACCTGATGCTCGGCTGCGGCCTGCCCGGTGGCGAGTCCGGATTCAACATGGGCCGCGCGGTCGCCGTCGAGCTGGGCTACGACCACCTGCCCGGCTGCACCATCACCCGGTACTGCTCCTCCAGCTTGCAGACGACCCGGATGGCCTTCCACGCGATCAAGGCCGGCGAGGGCGACGTCTTCATCTCGGCCGGTGTCGAGACCGTGTCCCGGTTCTCGAAGGGCAGCTCGGACTCCTGGCCCGACACCCACAACCCGCTCTTCGCCGACGCCGAAGGGCGCACCCAGGCGACCGCGGAGTCCGGCACCGACACCTGGACCGACCCGCGTGCCGAGGGGAACCTCCCGGACGTCTACATCGCGATGGGCCAGACCGCGGAGAACCTCGCGCGGCTCAAGGGCGTTTCCCGCGAGGAGATGGACGAGTTCGGCGTCCGCTCGCAGAACCTGGCCGAGAAGGCCATCGCGGACGGCTTCTGGGCCAAGGACATCACGCCGGTGACGCTGCCGGACGGCACGGTCGTCTCGAAGGACGACGGCCCGCGCGCCGGCGTCACCCTCGATGGCGTCGCCGGGCTCAAGCCGGTCTTCCGCCCGGACGGCCGGGTCACCGCCGGCAACTGCTGCGCGCTCAACGACGGGGCCGCGGCGCTGGTCATCATGTCCGACACCAAGGCGCGCGAGCTGGGCCTGACGCCGCTGGCGCGGATCGTGTCCACCGGTGTGACCGGCCTGTCGCCGGAGATCATGGGCTACGGCCCGGTCGAGGCGTCCAAGCAGGCGCTCTCGCGCGCGGGGCTGTCGATCGGCGACATCGACCTGGTCGAGATCAACGAGGCCTTCGCGGCGCAGGTCATCCCGTCCTACCAGGACCTGGGCATCGACCTGGACCGGCTGAACGTCAACGGCGGCGCGATCGCGGTCGGCCACCCGTTCGGCATGACCGGCGCCCGGATCACCTCGACGCTGATCAACTCGCTGCAGCACCACGACAAGCAGTTCGGCCTCGAGACGATGTGCGTCGGCGGCGGCCAGGGCATGGCGCTGATCATCGAGCGTCTTTCCTGATCTGACGGCGAAGGCCCCCTGCTCGCGAGCAGGGGGCCTTCGCCGTGTTCAGCAGACGCTGTCGGTCGGCACCGGGTTCGCCAGCCCGAACAGCGGGCGCAGCTTGAGGCCGAGCCAGGTGCCGCCGAGCGCGAACACGCCCCACAGCCAGCCGTGCAGGCTGCCGGTGGAGATGCCGCCGAGGTACGCGCCGATGTTGCAGCCGCCCGCCATGCGCGCGCCGACGCCCATCAGCACGCCGCCGAGGAGCGCGGCGACGGCGGTGCGCCACGGGATCGAGCTGTGGATCTTCCACGCGCCCGCTGCCGCGGCGGCCACCGCGGCGCCGATCATGATCCCGATGTCGGTCAGGCTGGTCTTGTCCTTCCAGATCGGGTTGGCCAGCGACGTCGCGTTGGACTTCTGCCGCCAGAACTCCCACGTCTCCGGGTGCAGCCCGAACACCTGCAGGATCTTCGCGCCCCACAACGAGAACGCGCTCGTGATGCCCCAGATCCCGCCGGACACCAGGAACACCGCGCCGGCCAGCACGCCCAGCACGACGGCGCCGACGAGCATCGGCCACGAGCCGCGGAACACCCGGGCGAAGCCCCGCGCGGTCGGCACGGCGTCGGTGGGCGGCGGCGTGCGGCGGCGCTGCACCGCACGGGTCGCGAAGACGATCGCGACGAGCACGGCGATCGTGATCGCCCACGAGCCGAACCAGCCGACGTGGTCGGCCAGCAGCACGCCCTTGACCTCGGGCCAGCCCGACAGCACCGGGTACGCCCAGGTGTAGAGCACCGACCCGGCGATGAAGCCGCCGAGGGTCAGCACGATCGCCGACTGGCCGGACCCGACCGCGAACAGCGTGCCGGACGCGCACGCGCCGCCGAGCTGCATGCCGATCGCGAAGAGCGTCGCGCCGACGAAGAGGGCGAGGCCGAGCGCGCCCGCCGTCGGCGCCGGCTTGCTGCCGAAGAGCCCGCTGCCGGTGCCCGCGATCAGCGCGATGAGCGTCGCGGCGGTGCCGAGCAGGAGGGTGTGCGCCCGCAGGCCCTGGCCGTTGCCGACGGCGATGAGCTGGCGCCAGGCCGACGTGAACCCGAACCGCGAGTGGAACAGCGCGAGCCCGAGGCCGAGACCGAGCAGCAGCAGGACGCCGAACTTGGCGCCGTAGCTCGCCCAGACGTAGGCGGTCAGGCCGGCCGCGAGCACGCCGGCGACGGCCAGCGGGACCACGCGGACAGGCTCCTCGGGCCGCGGCACGGGCGCCGCGCAGGAGGTCGGGAAATCGAGGAACTTCTTTTCACCGGCTGGGGATTCGGTCGTCGCCACCCGGTGAAGTTAGATCCGGTGATCGATTCACCGCAGCTCGTCGCACAGTGTGGGACGAGCCGCGGTGAGCCGGAGCTATTCGTTCGTCTTGACGCACATCGTCGTCGCGGGCTCCGGGTAGACGGCCACGCGCGTGGCCTCCGTGCCCTCGCAGAGGTTCTTGTCCGCCTGGCCCGAGACGACCTTCACCAGTTCGCCGTCCTTGGTCGGGTCGGTGCAGGTGACCTTCACGTAACCCTTGGTCGTGGACGTGAAGTTCGCGAGGCAGTCGCCCTGCTTCGCGTTGATCATCAGGCACAGCTTGTACGAGCTGCGGCCGCTGACCGAGTAGGTGTCGTAGCCGGCGTCGGAGCCGCCCGGGCAGTTGTCGGACGCGCTGTCGAGCTTGGCGGCGATCTTGACGTTGGCCTTCGGGTCGTTGCAGTCCGCCTTCGCCGGGTCGTCCCCGCCCCGGGTGAACTCGGTGATCGTGAGGCAGTCACCGGCGTTGGAGCTGGCCGGCGAGTTGGCGAACGACACGATCCCCACGACGACGGCGACGATCACGATGACGCCGAGGACGCCGAACTTGATGAAGGTGCCGGCCTTCGACTTCTTCGGCACCGGCGGCGCGGGCGGGAAGCCCTGCTGGCCCGGCGGGAACTGGCCGGGCGGGAACTGCCCGGGCGGCGGGCCGTACTGGCCGGGCTGGCCCTGCGGCGGCGTGCCGGGCTGGCCGTACTGCTGCGGGTGGCCGCCGGGAGGCGGACCGTAGGGATCGGGCTGACCCACCGGCTGCTGGCCCCCGGGGGCCGGAGGGGGAACGCTCACTGTGAACCTCACACATGTGAAATGAAGAACTGACCGGCACATCAAACACGCAGGGTGAGCACGATCCGCAGCGGGGTCCCCGAAAGCATGAATTACCCACAGAAAAGGCGCCCCGTTGATTACGGAGCGCCTTCACTGTGAGACTGTGAGCCAAGTTACTCGCGGAGGTACGACAGCAGCCGCAGGATCTCCAGGTACAGCCAGACCAGCGTGGTCATCAGGCCGAACGCGGTGTACCAGGCCCACTTCGACGGCATGCCCTCGCGGATCATCCGGTCGGCCTGGTCGAAGTCGAGCAGGAAGCTGAACGCCGCGATGCCGATGCAGACGAGGCTGAAGATGATCGCGATCGGGCCGCCGTCGCGCAGCGGGTTGAAGCCGAAGAACAGCGAGCTGATCAGGTTGAACAGCATCAGGATCGCGACACCCACGACGGCGCCGACGATCCACTTGGTCAGCTTCGGCGTCACCTTGACCGCGCCGGTCTTGTAGACCACCAGCATGCCGATGAAGACACCCGCGGTGCCGATGATCGCCTGCAGCGCGATGCCCGGGTAGATCACCTCGAACACGCCGCTCAGCGCACCGAGGAACAGGCCTTCGGCGGCGGAGTAGACGAGCGTCAGCGGGCCGCTCGGCTTCTGCCGGAAAATAATCACCAGCGAGATGACGAGCCCGACGATCAGGCCGCCGATCATCGCGCCGATGAGGGCGCCGGAGAGCCGGCCCGTCTCGGCCAGCGAGGTCTGGGCCCAGATCGCGGTGACGATCCCGACGAGCAGCGCGACGCCGAGGCTCATGCCGGTCTTGACGACGACGTCGTCCACCGTCATGGGGCGGTCGCCTTCGCCGGAGGCGGCCTGGCCGGGGCCGTAGCCGGGCACGCCGCCCTGGGGTTGGTTGAAGCCCACCGGGGGCCCGTACTGCCCGTAAGTCTGGGTTCCGCCGTGGGGCAGGTTGCGGAACGCCGGGTTGCTACTGGAACGCACCTGATCCTCCTGGATCTGCTGCTTTGTGGATCGACGCTGCATCGGGTTCAACGACCGCCGGGGACGTGCGGTTCCCGTCGAGTAAAGACGACTTTACTCGACCGCGGGCCCGTGGCCACGGCAGACACCGTAAGCGATGGAGATCACGACCGTTCGGCGACGGCCACTCGAAGGGCGGTAGACAGCCGGACCCGTCCGGCGCGACGCTCACTTGGCGTGCCCGGTCCTTCACCGAACGCGCGTCGGGGAGTTGATCAATCGTGTGACCTGCGGAGACACCGCAGGTCGTCATCGTGCGCCTGAAGAGGAGCCTGCACACCATGAGGTGGTCGACACGCCCGCGCGCGAGCCTCCGCGCGCTCACCGCCCTCGTCACCGCGGCGCTGCTCGGCGCGCTCTCCGTGACCGCCGGCGCGCCCGCCGCGTCGGCCGCGAGCCAGGAGGGCATCGGCCACCGGGTCGGCGCGGACCCGGCCCCGAAGCCGGTCTGGCTGGGGTCGTACGTCGTCGGCGGGCAGCAGGTGTTCTGCGTGAGCTTCCGGCTCCGCGCGCCCGACACCGACGAGCAGTACAAGCCCGGCGACGAGCTGCTCACGAAGTGGGGCACGAAGCTGCCCGCGGACCAGGCGGCGAACATCTCGTACCTGCTGCTGCGCTACGGCGGCACCAAGAACGCCGACGAGGCGACCGCGCTCGCGCACTTGCTGCATTCGTGGACCGCGCCGTCGCGCACCCCGGCCGACCGTGACCCGAGCCTGCCCGCGGACAAGATCGCCTACGACGCTGACGGATACCTGAAGGCGATGAGCAAGGAGTCGGCCGCCGCCGTCGAGCGGCTGAAGAAGGACGCCGAGGCCAACCGGGGGCCGTGGACCGCCTCGGTGACCGCGCCGAAGGGCGACCAGCACGTCGGCGAAGCGGCCGAGTGGACCACCACCGTGAAGAACGCCCAGGGCAAGGGGGTTCCGGACGTCGCGGTGAAGCTGACGGCGACCGACGGCACCCTGGGCGACCCGGCCGGCGAGAGCGCGGGCAACGCGAGCCCGCAGGCGGCCGCGAAGAACGTCACGCTGAAGACCGGCGCCGACGGCACCGTGAAGGTGAAGCTGACCCCGGCGGGTGCCCGGCCGAAGCTGGTGGCCTCGCTGTCCGCGCCGGCCGCCCGGCCCTACGTCCGGGTGCCGGTCGACACCGCGGCGCAGCGAGTGGTTTCCACCGGCGGCGAGCAGGAGCTGACCGCGCAGGGCGTCGCCACGGTCGCGAAGCCCGGCACGGCGCAGGTGACGAAGACCGACGCGAACACGGGCAAGGGCGTCGGCGGCGCGGCCCTGCGGATCACCGGGGCGGACAAGACGTCGGCGGCGCTCGGCGCGGACGGGAAGCCGCTCCTCGGCGCCGACGGCAAGCCCGCGGTGGTCACCACGGACGGCGCGACCGGCGGGGTGTCGGTCGGGAACCTCCGCGCGCCGCAGGAGATCTGCGTCGTGGAGGCGAGTCCGCCGCCGGGCTACACGAACGCGTACGACCCGCGGAACCCGCCGTCGGCGTGCGGCACGGTGAAGCCGGGCGAGACGCTCGCGCTGACCGTGACGAACAAGCCGAACGAGGTCCCGCGCGCGATCCCGGCGGGTGACGCGCCGATCGCGCAGATGCGGGGCGCGGTCGAGACGAGTTATTCGGTGCTGGGCGTGGCCGGTGTCGGGTTGCTGGCGCTGGTGGGTGCCGGTCTGGTCGGCTTCGCCGCGCGGCGTGCTTCGCGGAGGTAGCGGGGTGGCGAAGGACGCCGGTGGAGGCTGGCGGGGCGAGGACTGGTTCATCGAGGAGTGGCACCGCGGCACCGGCTGGGCCGCGGTCGACGACGAGCAGCACCCGGGCAGCGGCTGGGCGGGCGGTGGCGACCCGTGGTCCGGCGACCGCCGGAACTCACGCGCGCCGAAACCCCGCCGTGGCCGGTTGCTCGCCGGGTTCGCGCTCGGGGCCGCCACCGTGCTCGCCGTACAACTGGGCTCCTCCGTGGTCGCCTCCCCGCCCACGGCCGTCGTGGCCGGCACAGCACTGCCCGCCGCGGGAGCCGCCGCTCCGAAGGCCGCTCCGGCCACCCAGCCACCCACCTCCGCCACACCACCACCGCCGACCAGCACCGCGCCGGCCGCTCCCGCCGCCCAGCCGTCGACGCCATCCCCGCAACCGCCCGGCACCGTCCGGCTGCCCGCGGGCGGCACCGCCACCCTCGTGCGCGAGGACCTCGGCCCGAACGGCGAACTCCCGATCCCCGCCGACCTCGGCCAAGCGACCTGGTGGGGCGCGGAACTCGACGCCGCGGGCGGGGCCAGCGTCTTCGCCGGGCACGTCAACTGGCGGGGCGCCACCGGGCCGTTCGCCGAGCTGTGGACCGCCCGGATCGGCGGGGCGGTGACCGTCGTGGACCGGGGTGGGAAGACCTGGCGCTACCGGATCTCCCAGCTGCTCACCGTGCACAAGGACGACCTGCCCGCGCAGGCGGACGACCTGTTCGGCCAGTCCGGGCCGCACCGGGTGGTGCTGGCGACCTGCGGCGGCCGCTGGGTCGGCGGTTCGGACGGCTACGAGGAGAACCGCATCGTCATCGCGGAGCCCGAATAAGTTACCCGTGAGTAACTTCACGTCCCGCCACGGTGGTCACGAACCTCCCGATGCAGCACAATGCCCAGGGTCAGGGCGTGGAGCGAGAGGTGTGAAGACGATGGCGACGTTCTTGGTGACCGGTGCGACCGGACTGATCGGGCGCCAGTTCACCCGGCTGCTGCTCTCCCGTCCCGACGAGGACCGCGTCGCGCTGCTGGTCCGCGCGTCGTCGCGGGCGAAGCTGGCCGCGCTCGTCGACCAGTGGCCGCACTCCGACCGCGTCACGCTGGTGACCGGGGACCTCGGCGAGCCGCTGCTCGGGGTGTCCGAGACCGACCGCGACGAGCTGCGCGGGCACGTCGACCACGTCGTCCACCTCGCCGCCCTCTACGACCTCACCGCCGACGACGAAGCCAGCATCAAGGCCAATGTGGACGGTACGCGGGCCGTCGTCGACCTCGCCGCGGACCTGCGCGCGGGCTGCCTGCACCACGTATCTTCGGTGGCCGTCGCGGGCGACCACGAAGGCATTTTCACCGAGGAGATGTTCGACGCCGGGCAGCGGCTGGTCACGCCGTACCACCGGACGAAGTTCGAGGCCGAGAAGATCGTCCGCGAGCAGACCGAGGTGCCGTGGCGGGTGTACCGGCCCGCGGTCGTCGTCGGGCACTCCGAGACCGGCGAAATGGACAAGGTCGACGGCCCCTACTACCTCTTCCCCGCGATCAACCGGCTCGCCGGGCTGCCGGACGTGCTGCCGATCGTCGGCCCCGACCTCGGCGACACCAACATCGTCCCGGTCGACTACGTCGCCAAGGCGCTGCTCGAACTCGTGGTCAAGCCGGGGCTCGACGGCCACGCCTTCCACCTGGTCAACCCCGAGCCGCAGCCGGTCGTGTCGGTCTACAACGCCTTCGCGCGGGCCGCGGGCGCGCCGACGATCTCGGTGCAGCTGGGCGAAGGGATTTCCAAGCGGATCGTCGGGCTGGTCAAGCTGACCGAGCACATCCCCGGCGTCACCATCGCCCGCGACGCCGTCATGGAGCGGTTCGGCATCCCGCCGGTGCTGCTGGAGACCATGGCGTTCCCGTCGGTGTTCTCCTCGGCCGAGACGCGCAAGGCGCTGGCCGGCACCGTCGAGGTGCCGCGGCTGGAGGAGTACGCGCCGACGCTGTGGCGCTACTGGCGCGAGCACCTCGACCCGTTCCGCGCGCGCAAGCACGGCCCGCGCGGCGAGCTGGACGGCCGTCGCGTGATCATCACCGGCGCGTCCTCGGGCATCGGGCGCGCGACGGCGTTGAAGGTGGCCGCCGCGGGTGGCGTGCCGCTGCTCGTCGCCCGGCGCCAGCACGAACTCGAAGAGGTGCGCGACGAGATCGTCGCCGCCGGCGGCACCGCGTCGGTGTACCCGGCCGACCTGACCGACGAGGACTCGGTGCGCAAGGCCGTCGACGCGATGCTGACCGAGCACGGCCGGATCGACATGCTGGTCAACAACGCAGGCCGGTCGATCCGCCGGTCGATCAAGCTGTCCTACGACCGGATGCACGACTACGAGCGCGCGATGGCGATCAACTACTTCGGCGCGGTGCGGCTGATCCTCGCGGTGCTGCCGCACATGTCGGAGCGGAAGTTCGGGCACATCGTGAACGTGTCGTCGATCGGCGTGCAGGGCATCGCGCCGCGCTTCTCGGCGTACGCGGCGTCGAAGGCGGCGCTGGACTACTTCTCGCGGATCGCGGCGACCGAGACCCACGGCGACGGGATCACGTTCACCACCATCCACATGCCGCTGGTGCGCACGCCGATGATCCGCCCGACGAAGATCTACGACGCGTTCCCGACGAAGTCGCCGGAACAGGCGGCGGACATGGTGCTGAAGGCGCTGGTCGAGCGGCCCAAGCACATCGGCACGCCCGCCGGGCAGGCGATCGGGCTGGCCTACACGCTCACGCCGGGCCTCACCGACGCCATCGCGTACCAGGGTTTCCGCATCTTCCCGGACTCGGCCGCGGCCGGTGGTTCGGGCGAGCTCAAGATCGGCCGTGGCGAGAAACACCTTTCCCGCGCGGCGATGGCGCTCGCCCGGCTGTCCCGGGGCTTTCACTGGTGACGCAGTGTTTCCGGGGTGCGGCCGTTCCGGCGACGCGCCGCCCGGGTGGCGACACGTGTTGGTGATTTGTTAAGCCGAAGGGCGTAAGCGGTCCGTGCCCAGGTACGGTCGGGCGCATGGTTCCTGAGCGCGACCCCGCCGCAACCGCCCTCAACGGCCTCCTCCCCCTCCGTCGTGAGTACACCCAGGCTTGGCACGGCTTCGACCGCAACGAAGTCCGGCAGTACCTCGATCACGTCGAGGCACAGCTGCGCCGGGTGCTCAGCGAGCGCGACGCCGCCGTGGCGCAGGCCGCGGCCGCGACCCGCGAGGCGGAGTCCGTCCGGCAGCAGGTCGCTTCGCTGGAAGCGCGCGTCGAGGAGCTCAAGAAACCGCCGGAGCGCCTCGAGGACCTCGACGAGCGGATGCAGCGGACGGTCACGCTCGCGCAGGCCCGCGCGGACGAGATCGTCAAGCGCGCCGAGGCCGCCGCGGAGAAGACGTGGGCGAGCTCGACCGAGGCGTCGACGAAGCTGCGTGAGCGGTACACGAAGCTGGTCGCGGAGCTGGACAAGCAGGCCGACCTGCTGCACTCCGAGCACGAGAACGCGCTGGCGGAGACGCGCGCCGAGGTGCAGCGGCTGACCGTCGAGGCGGCCCAGCGACGGGAACTGCTCGACAACGAGGCGGAGCGGAAGCGGCGGAAGATCGAGCGCGAGTTCGAGGCGTCGCAGACCGCGCAGAGGACGGCGCTGGAAAAGCACATCGCCGACCAGCGCACGGCGAGCAAGAACCAGGCCGAGCGCCGGATCGCGGAGGCGACGGCGGAAGCCAAGCGGCGGCTCGACGAGGCCACGGCGGAAGCCAAGCGCCGCCTCGACGAGGCGACCACTCAGGCGGCCCAGCGCACGACGGTGGCGAACCGCAAGGTCGAGCGGCTGGCGGAGATCCGCGAGCAGGCGCGCAAGAGCCTGGCGATGGCGGAGGACATCCTCAACCGCAGCGAGACGCAGCTGGCGACGCTGCCGGAGGAAGCGGTGATCCCCCAGGCGTCCAAGCTGGTGGGCGGCGACACGGAATCGGCCACGACGCCCGCCGCGCCGGTGGTCCCGGTGGTGCAGCCGCCGATCCCGGTGAAGCCCGCGGCGAAGGCGGCCCCGGCCCCCAAGCCGGCGCCCGCGCCGAAGCCGGGCAACGCCCCGGCCAACTCGAACGGCCCGGCCACGAAGCCCGCGAACGGCAACGGAAACGGCGCCAAGCCGCTCTCCCCGACCGCGAGCAAGCCCGGCTCCTGATCAAAAGCCGTGAAGGCCTCCTTACCGGGCAAAAAAGCCGGTAAGGAGGCCTTCACGGCTTTTACTTGCGGGCGGTGCGGGGCCAGGGGTTGGCCGCTTCGAGCTGGGCGGCCAGGCCCAGTAGGAGGGACTCGCCGCCGGGGCGCGTCACCAGCTGGACCGACGTCGGCAGGCCGGAGACCACCGACCGGCCCACCGGGACCGTGATCGCCGGGTAGCCCGCGAAGTTCCACTGGCCCGTGAACCCGGCCAGGCGCGTCGACGGGAACACGTTCGTCAGCCACCGCTTCTCGTGCCAGCGGCCCGCCTTCACCGGCCAGTGCGACAGCGTCGGCGTCAGCAGGACGTCGTGCTCCTCGAAGTACTCCGCCGCCCGCGAGAGCCAGTTCTGCCGCGTCCGCTCGCGGATCAGGCCCGCGCGCTCGATCAGCCGTCCCGCGCGGACGTGCGCGCGAGTCCGCCGCTGCAGCCGTGAGAAGTCGAAATCGCGGGCCTGGACGGCGGGGCCGGCCAGCCAGCGGGCCGTCATGCCCAGGACCATCGTCGCCGGGTAGCGCGGGGCCGACGACGTCAGCGTGTGACCCGCCGCCGCCAGGTGACCCGCCGCGGTCGAGACCGCCGCCACCAGCTCCTTCGGCACCGGCGTGTGCAGCAGGGGCACCGTCGTGGACATGCCGATCCGGACCGGATCGAGCGTCGGGATGGAAGCCAGCGAAGGATCCGCGGCCAGCACCGACAGCAGCACCGCCGTGTCGGCGACCGTCGTGGCCAGCGGGCCGTGCACCGACATGCCGAACCAGCCGTCCTCGGCCAGCAGCTCCGCGCTCGGCTTCAGGCCGACCAGGCCGCACATCGCCGCCGGCAGCCGGACCGAGCCCATGCCGTCGGTGCCGTGGGCCAGCGGGACCAGGCCCGCCGCCACCGCCGCCGCGCTGCCGCCGGACGAGCCGCCCGAGGCGTACGTCGGGTCCCAAGGGTTGCGGGCGATGCCGTCCGGGGTATCGCTCATCGGCCAGATGCACAGCTCCGGCACGCGCGTCAGCCCGACGAGCACCGCGCCCGCGGCCCGCAGCCGCGTCGCGATCACGCCATCCGACGCCGCCCGCGCAGTCGAGCCCGCCAGCGAACCGTGCGAAACGGACTCACCCTCGATGTCCGTGACGTCCTTGACCGCGACGGGCACCCCGGCCAGCGGCAGCGACGCGAGGTCGGGCCGCGCGGCGACCTCCGCGGCTTCCTTCAGCGCCTCCTCGGCGCGCACCCGCCGGAAGGCACCGACGACGCCGTCCGCCGCGGCGATCCGGTCGAGCGCCTCCTGGGTCACCCTCACCGGGTCCAGGGTCCCGGCCCGGACGGAGGCCGCGATCTCCACTGCCGTCAGCACCATGATCGCGACCCTAGCCGACAGCTCAGATGGCGCCTGCTCGCAACGCGTAGGCGACGGCGTGGGCGCGGTTGTTCAGGCCGCAGCGGGTCATCAGGCCGTAGAGGACGTTCTTCACGGTCCGCTCGGAGTAGCACAGCTTCGCCGCGATCTCCTCCGTCCCGAACCCCTCGGCGACCAGGCGCAGGACGTCGCACTCCCGCGCGGCGAGCCCGGACAGCGTGAGCCCGTTCGGCTCCAGGACGTCCTTGCGCATCCGCTGGACCTGCGAAAGCAGCGCCCCCTGCAGCCGCGGCGGCAGGTTGGCCGTGCCGTCGCCCGCCGCGAGCACCGCCGTCACCAGCTCGGCGCCGCCCGTCTCGCGCCGGGGCAGGATCGCCACGACCCCGCACTCCAGCACGGCCATCAGGTCGCTCTCGCGGAAGTGCTCGACGACCAGCACCACGTGGGACGCCTTGGCCGCGCGGATCTCGCCCAGCACGGTCTCGGTGACGTGCTCCTCCATCACCAGCAGGACGTCCGGCACCAGGTCGGTCACGCGGATGTCCGGATGCGACTCCAGCAGGCTCTCGGCGCCGGCGTGCGTGATCGGGTCCGAGGCGAGGACGGTCACTTCCACGGGCTTCATGGACGCAGTGTGGCGGGCGCGCCTTCACGCCTTCCCTATTCCGTCTTCACGCGCGTGAAGACGTCTCCAGCTCCTCGAACGCCGCCCGGGCCCGCTCCAGGCAGTCCGGCAGCCGCCCGGCCGCCCGCGCCCAGTCGCGCTTCGCCCGCGCGTACTCCTCCCGCGCCGCACCGGTCCAGCCGGCCAGCCCCGGCTCCACCCCGGCCTCCAGCTCGGCGAGCAGCTCGCCGAGCTCGCCCGTGATCGACCCCATCCGGTCGAGCACGAGGCCGGCGAAGCTGAACTCGAGCTCCTGGCGCGTCACGGCACGCGCTGCCGCGGCACCGGGCCGCCGCCGGTCGTCTCGAGCAGCCGGGCCAGTCGCGAGAGGATCACGTCGAACTCCTGCTCCCAGTCGTTCATCGCCTGGCCGAAGCGCACCGCGGACTCGCCCCGCCACGACGCCTGGACCGTCGCCATCTCGCTGTTGACGTCGCGGAGCCGGGAGCGGGCCGCTTCGATGGTGTGCGCGAAGCGGGCGGCCGCCCGCCGCATCTCGTCCGTCGGCGCGGCTGTGGCCATGCGGAACTCCTCTCGAGGCGTTCCGAGGGTGGCAAACACCGCGGCACCGGCGGAACCCCGCTCTCCGCCCGTTGCCCGAATGTCCGCCATCCTTGCCTGCCGGTTCACGACGGCCGCGTATGCTCACGTCAGGCATCCGGCGTGTGACGTTTCGTCAGCGCACGAAGGGAGACCGATGTCGGCTGCGGACGGCTCCGCACCGAGACTCCAGCTGCTCGGCCCGGTCAAGGCGTGGTCCGGTGAAGTGGAGCTCGACCTCGGCTCCGCGCACCGGCGGACGGTCCTCGCCGCGCTCGCGGTGAACCCGAACCGCACGGTTTCGCGCGAGGAGCTGATCGACGCCGTCTGGGGCGAAGCGCCGCCGCAGAGCGCGCAGGGCTCCATCTACACCTACGTCTCCGGCCTGCGGCGGGCGCTCGAACCCGGCCGCGCCAAGGGCGAAGGCCCGCAGCTGCTCGCGTCGATCGGATCCGGCTACTCCCTGCGCCTCGACTCCGGCGCGATCGACGTCCACCGGTTCGACGCCCTGCGCGAACAGGCGCTGCGCAAGCAAGGGGCCGGGGATCTCCGCGGCGCGCGCGAGGATCTCGAGGAAGCGCTCGGGCTCTGGCACGGCGTCCCGCTGTCCGGGCTGCCCGGCCCGTTCGCCGCCGCCCAGCGCGCGCGGCTCACCGAGGTGCGGCTCGCGACGGTCGAGCGGCGCGCCGAAGTCGTCCTGGAGTCGGGCGGGCACGCCGAACTCGTCGCCGAGCTGACCGCGCTGACCCGCGAGCACCCGTTCCGCGAAACGCTGCGCGGGCTGCTCATGCGGGCCCTGGTCCGGGCCGACCGGCGGACCGAGGCGATCGCCGTCTACACCGACGTCCGCGACCGGCTGGTCGAGTCGTCCGGCACCGAGCCCGGCCCGGCGCTGCGGCGGCTGTACGACCAGCTGCGGGAAAAGCCCGCGGCCGCACCGGAACCGAAGCCCGCGCCGCTCGCGCGCCCGGCACGGCTCCCGGTCGCGGCCATGCCCGAGCGCGCCGACCTCTTCGTCGGCCGGGAAGCCGAGCTGGCCCGGCTCCGCGAAGCCGTCGACGGGCTCGGCGCGGGCGTCGGCCGGTCGGTGTGGCTCGAAGGCGAGCCCGGCAGCGGCCGGACGGCGCTGCTGGCCGAACTGCTCACCATGGCCGCGGATTTCACCCCCGCCTTCGCCGCCGCGGACGCGCTCGACCAGCGGTTCGCCCTGCGGCCGTTGCTCGACGCGCTGGGCGTGCACCCCGGCGCCGCCGGGCACCGCGCGGTCCTGGCCGCCCGGCTCGCCGAGCAGCCGGGCGAGGATCCCGTCGACGGCCTGCTCGCGCTGGTCCGCGAGCTGTGCACGGAAGCGCCGCTGGTGCTCGTGGTCGACGACCTGCACTGGGCCGACGACGCCACCCTGCGGGTCTGGCGGTACCTGAGCCGGGAGACGCGGCAGCTGCCGCTGCTGCTCGTCGGCGCCTGCCGCCCGGTGCCACGACCGGCCGCGCTCGACGAGCTGCGGGCCGAGCTTGACAACGATGACACGACCGTCCTGGTGCTGCCCCCGCTGCCGGAAAGCGCTACCCGCGAGCTGGCCACCGAGCTGGTCGGGGCGCCGCCCGGGCCGGGCCTGCAGCTGCTGGTCTCCTACGCGGCCGGGAACCCGCGCTACACCAGGGAAATCGTCGAGACGCTGCTCGGGCAGTCGATGATCGTGCTCGACGGCGTCCACGCGCACCTGGACGGCAACTCGTGCCACAGCATCCCGGCGCCGCTGGGGTCGCGGATCACGCTGTACCTGAGCTTCCTCTCCAGCGGCACGCGCGACACCCTGCGCTGGGCCGCGATGCTGGGCCGCGAGTTCTCGCTGTCGGACATCGCCGTCGCCACCGAACGGCCGCCGACGGCGCTGGTCGGCGCGGTCGACGAGGCGATCGCGTCCGGGGTGCTCGTCGAATCGGGCGACCGGCTGGCGTTCCGGCACGCGCTGGTGCGCCGGGTCCTCTACGAAAAGACGCCGGCGGCGATGCGCGTGGCACTACACCGGCAGCTGGCCGAAGCGTTCGCCGCGGCCGGGGCGCCCGCCGTCCGGGTCGCCGAACAGCTCGCCGCCGCGCCCGCGCAGGTGGACCCGTGGGTGACGACGTGGCTGCTCGACCACATCGGGACGGTCGCCACCGAGACCCCGCGGATCGCCGTGGACCTGCTGCGCCACGCCCTCACGCAGGGCACGCTGGCGCCGGACGCGCGCGAGACGCTGACCGCGACCCTGGCCCGGCTGCTGTTCTGGCTCGGCCGGGAGCCCGAAGCCGAGGCGCGCTCGGTCGTCGCGCGGACGTCCGACAGCAGGCGCGCGGCCGAGATGCGCTGGATCCTGGCCTACGTCTACTACCGCCGCGGCGACTTCGCCGAGGCGACCGCCGAGCTGAAGCGGACCCTCGACGACACCGACGTCCCGGAGATGTGGCGCGGGCGGCACGAGTCCCTGCTGGCCACGTTGGAGCGCCTCGGCGAGGAAACGGCCTTGGCGCCCGCCGGGCTGCACCCGCTGGACGACGCGGCGCTTTCGGTGCCGAAGCTCGACAGCCTCGACGAGGCCGCGGAGCCGCTCGACGCCGCCCGCCGGATCGCCGCGACCCGCGCGGTGCCGGGCGAGATGCACCTGGCCGGCGCGGTGCACTACTACTGGCTGGGGCGCTGGCCCGAGGCGCTCGAAGAGCTGGACGCGGTGATCCGCGACGGCGCGGAAACGGCGTCGTACGTGCTGCGCAGCCCCGGCTCGACGCTGCTGGTGCACGGCGTCGGCGCGCTGATCGCCGGCCACCGCGGCGACCCGGACCAGGCCCGCACGCACCTGGACGCGGCCGACCGACGGCAGTGGCCACCGGGCCTCGAGCCCGACGGCGGCGACTTCCTGCTCGCGGCCCGCGCGTTGCTGGCCGAGCAGGAGGGCCGTCCGGAGGCGGCGCTGGCCGCGCTCCTGCCGCTGCTGGAGGAGAACTACCCGCCCGCGGCCCGCCACCAGTGGCTCCCGGACCTGGTCCGGCTCGCGCTGCGGCTCGGCGAACCCCAGCGCGCCCACCAGGCACTGCGCCTGCTCGACGTCGACGGCGACGCCCCACCGGCCCACGCGGCGGCGGCCGCGCACTGCCGCGGCCTGGTGACCGGCGACCCCGAGCCGGTGCTCACCGCCGCCGGGCACTACCGGGTGGCCGGCCGGCTGCTGAAGCAGGCGAAGGCGACGGAGGACGCGGCGATCCTGCTGGCCGAGTCCGACCGGCTGGACGAGGCACGAGCGGCGTTCCGGGGCGCGTTGACGGCGTACACCGGGATGGGCGCGGTGTGGGACGTCCGGCGTGCGGAGGGCCGCATGCAGCCGTTCGGCATCCGGCGCGCCCACGCGGTCCGCTCCCGCGCCGCCGCCGGCGAGTGACTGCCCTACGGCCCCGCCGAAGTCCGTGAATGCCACATTCACAGCCTTTAGGTCCCTCGATGTGGCATTCACGGCCTTCGGGCGAGCGCGCAACCCGGCTGGGGGTTGCCACGTCAGTAAGGTCACGGTGTAACCGAGATGTCCCTGGGGGAATGGGGTCTGGGGCCGGAGCCCCAGAGGGGACGGCAGTGGAATGCCAGGGGATGCGGACAGCGGCCTGCGGGTGGGTGTGCTCGGCCCGCTGCGGGCCTGGCGCGGGGCGGCCGAAATCGGCCTCGGCCCCGCGCGTCAGCGCGCCATCTTCGCGGTGCTCGCGGTCAACGCCGGGCGGCCGGTCCCCCGCGCCGAGCTGATCGCCGGCGTCTGGGGTGACGCCGCGCCCGCGAGCGTCGAAGGCAGCGTCCACACCTACGTCTCCGGGCTCCGCCGCGCGCTCGAACCGGACCGGTCACGCTGGTCGGCGGCGAGTGTCCTGGTGTCGGATCCGGCCGGGTATTCGCTGCTCCTCGCGGAAGACGCCCTCGACGCCGCCCGGTTCGAACGGCACCGCGAGCACGCCCAGCGCCACCTCGACGGCGGCGATCCGCGGGCCGCCGTCGAAGAACTCGACGCCGCTCTCGCGCTCTGGCAGGGCGAAGCGCTTTCCGGGGTGCCGGGCGGGTTCGCCGAGCGGCACCGCGAATATCTCGCCGAGCTGCGGCTGAACACGCTCGAACGGCGGGCCGAGGCGGTGCTGGCCCTCGGCGGGCACCTCGACCTCGCGCCGGAGCTGGCCGTGCTGGCCGGCGAGCACCCGCTGCGGGAGTCCCTGCGCGAGTCGCTCATGCTCGCCCTCTACCGCAGCGGGCGGCACGCCGACGCGCTCGACGTCTACCGCGACGCCCGCACCACGCTCGTCGAGGAGCTCGGCGTCGAGCCCGGCCCGGCGCTGCGGCGGCTGCACCAGCGGATCCTCGCCCAGGATCCCGGGCTCGACGCGCCCGCGGCGCCGGTCGTGGTCACCGGGCACCGGCTGTTCGGCCGGGAAGCCGAAACCAAGACCCTCGCCGGGCTCGTCGCCGACGTCCGCGCCGGCCGCGGGCGGGCCGTCTGGATCGAGGGCGAGGCGGGCATCGGCAAGTCCGAGCTGCTCGCCGGCTCGCTGCCGGACGGCCCCGGCTACCAGCGGCTTTCGGCGGCCGCGGACGAGCTGAGCACCCGGTTCCCGCTGCAGGTCATCCTGGAGTGCCTGGCGATCGACGTGCATTCGGCCGACCCGCGGCGCGCGCGGGTGGCGCAGGAACTCGCCGGCGAAGGCCCGGTGCGGCGCAGCTGGGGCCCGGCCGACCCGGTGCTCGGCGCCGTCGACCGGCTGCTCGCGCTGGTCGACGAGCTCTGCGCGCACTCACCGCAGGTGCTGGTCCTCGACGACCTCCAGTGGGCGGACGAGGCGTCCGTGCTGGTCTGGCACCGGCTCTGCGCGGCGACCCGGCAGCTGCCGCTGCTGCTGGTGGCCGCGACCCGCCCAGCACCGGACCGCGCGGAACTCGCCCAGCTGCGCCGCGGTGTCCAGGCGCGCGACGGCGTCGTGCTCGACCTCGCGCCGCTGACCGGCGAAGACGTCGGACGGCTGATCGAGGACCGGATCGGGGCGCCGCCGGGGCCGGGGCTGCGCGAGCTGGCCGCTCGTGGTGCCGGGAACCCGTTGTACGTCAAGGAAATGGTCGACGTCCTGCTGCGCGCCGGCGCGGTCGAGGTGAGCGGCGGCGAGGCCGACGTCGACGACCCGGCCGAGTTCGAGGCGCCGAGTTCGCTGGTCGCCGCCGTCGACCGGCGGCTGGACTTCCTCACCGCGCGGACGCAGGAAGTGCTGCGCTGGGGCGCGTTGCTGGGCATGGAGTTCGCGGTCGGCGACGTCGCCGCGGTGCTCGGTACCCGGCCGTCGGACCTGCTGGAGCCGCTCGAAGAAGCCGTCGCGGCGAACGTCCTCATCGACACCGGCACGCAGCTCGCGTTCCGCCATCCCCTGCTGCGCCAAGCGCTTTACGACCGGTTGCCGGGCGCGACGCGGGCGGCGCTGCACCGGCAGGCGGCCGAGGCGCTCGCCGGGATCGGCGCGCCGGTCAAGCGGGTCGCCGAACAGCTGGTGGCCGCACCGGCCACAGTGGACGAATGGGTGCTGGACTGGCTCGCCGGGCACCACGCCGCCGTGTCCAACCGGGCGCCGCTGATCGCCGTCGAGCTGCTGGAACGGGCGCTGGCCGCCGGGGCCGGACCGCGCCGGGAGGTGCTGCTCGTCGCGCTGGTCAAGGTGCTGTTCCGGCTGGAGCGCAGCCCGGAAACCCAAGCGCAGCAGGCCATCGAGGTCGCCACCGACCCGGACGCCGTCGAGGAGATGCGGCACATCGCCGCGGCGCTGCGACACCGCCGTGGCGACACCGAAGGCGCGGTCGCCACGCTGGCCGGCGCGGTCGACGACCCGGCCGTGCCCGAGATCTGGCGGGTCAAGCACCGGCAGCTGCTGGCCAACTTCCGCCGCGGCGATCTGTCCGATTTGGACGCCGCGGAAAAGGCGGCGCGCGAGACGAAGGCGCTCGCCGGCGGCGACCGGTACGTGACCGCGCACGCGCTGCAGACGTTGTGGCTGCTCGATTCGGTGCGCCGCGAGCACGACCGCGCGCTCGGCCACGTCGACGCGGCGATCGAGGCCGTCGGCGACGAGCACGAGCTGGCCGACCTGCACCTCGATCTGCTCGACAACCGCGTCTTCACGCTGCAGAACCTCGACCGCCTGGCCGAAGCGGGCGACGCCCTGCGCGCGGCGGGTGAAGTCGCCGCGCGGCACTCGCTGCCGGTCGGGCTGCAGGTGTCCGCGGCGGTGCACCGGTACTGGGAAGGCCGCTGGGACGAAGCGCTGGTCGAGCTGGACACGGTCATCGAAGACGGCCCGGCGATCACGTTCTACGGCCTGCGCGAGCCCGGCCCGGCCGCGCTGCTGCTGCACGGCGTCGCCGCGCTGATCGCCGGCCGCCGCGACGACCGGGCGCAGGCCGCCGCCCACCTCGACGCGGCGGAGGAGTACGCCCCGGCGACCGGCGCCGAGCGCGAGAGCTTCGACTTCCTGCTGGTCGCCGACGCCCTCGCGGCCGAACAGCGCGGCGACCGCGTGCGCGCGCTGACCGTGCTCGAGCCGATCCTGAACCCGACGTACGCGGCGATGATGCTGCGGCACCAGTGGCTGCCGGCGTTCGTGCGGCTGGCGATGGAGCAGGACGACCGCGTCCGCGCGCGCCGCGCCCTCGACGTCTGCGAAGAAGAGGCGGCGAAGGAACGGCGGCCGGCGCGGGCGCACGCGGCGGCGTCGTGGTGCCGCGGGCTGATCGAGGAGGACCCGGCCGCGGTGCTGGCCACGGCCGAGCACTTCCGCGCGGTCGGCCGCCGCCCGGAACTGGCGACGGCGCTGGAGGACGCGGCCGTGCTGCTGGCCCGCGCGGGCCGGCTGGACGCGGCGCAGGCGGCGTTCGAGGAGGCCGCCGAGCTCTACACGGCGTTGTCCGCGCGCTGGGACCTGCGGCGCGCGGAAACCCGGCTGCGCCGCCTCGGCGTCCGGCGCGGCGCGCTGTTCTCGCCGATCCGGCCCGGGCACGGCTGGGAGTCGCTCACGCCGATCGAGGTCCGCATCGCCGGCCTGGTCGCCGAAGGCCGGTCCAACCCGGACATCGCGGCCGAGCTGTCGCTGCCGCGGCGGACGGTCCAGGCGCACGTGGCCCGGCTGCTCGGAAAACTGGAGACGCCCTCACGCTCCGGCGTCGCCGACGCCGTCCGGCGGCGCACCTAGCGCGTTGGCCTTCGCGACCCGGCCGAGGAACCGGCCGGAGTCCTTGACGGTCCGCCGCTGGGTGTCGAAGTCGACGTGCACCAGGCCGAAGCGCTGGGTGTACCCCATTGCCCACTCGAAGTTGTCCAGCAGCGACCAGGCGAAGTACCCGCGGACGTCGGCGCCGCCGCGGATCGCGTCGCGCACCGCCGCCAAGTGCTCGGCGAAGTAGCGGACGCGGTCGGTGTCGTGGACCCGGCCGTCGACCACTTCGTCCACAAAGGACGCGCCGTTTTCGGCCACGACCAGCGGGAGCCCGCCGGACCGCTCGTCGATCCACTGCAGCAGGCCGGTCAGCGAACCGGGCGCCTGCTCCCAGCCGAACGCCGTCACCGGCGGCGGCGCGGGCAGCACGTCCAGGCCGCGCAAGCCGGGCAGCGGGCAGTTGCCCGGCCCCAGCGGGTCGTCGAGCGGGGTGACGCGCGCGGGGGCGTAGTAGTTCACGCCCAGCCAGTCGATCGCCGCCGCGATGACGTCGGTGTCGCCGTCGCGCACGGCCGCCGCGAACCGGCCGCCGTGGTGCTCGACGTCCGCCACGACGTCCGCCGGATATCCCTTGCCCAGCACGGGGTCCAGGAAGAACCTGTTGTGGATGCCGTCGAACTTCCGCGCCGCCTCGCGGTGGGCCGGGGTGTCGCCGTCCGGGATCGCCGGGGCGAAGTTCAGCGCCAGCGAGAACTCGTGCCCGGGCCGCGCCTGCTCGGTCAGCGCGCGCGTCGCCAGGCCGTGCCCGAGGAGCAGGTGGTGCGCCGCGACCAGCGCGGTGTCGTAGTCCTGGCCGCCGGGCGCGTGCACCCCGCTCCCGTAGCCCAGGAAGGCCGCGCAGAACGGTTCGTTGACCGTCGTCCACTGGTTCACGCGGTCGCCGAGCGCGTCGTGCACGACCACCGCGTAGTCGGCGAACCGCTGAGCGGTGTCGCGTTCCGGCCAGCCGCCGTCGTCTTCCAGCGCCTGCGGCAGGTCCCAGTGGTAGAGCGTCAGCACCGGGACGACGTCGCGGCTGAGCAGCTCGTCGACCAGCCGGTCGTAGAAGGCGAGGCCGGCCGCCGACTTCGTCCGCCCGTCCGGCAGCACCCGCGGCCAGGCGACCGAGAAGCGGTAGGCGTTGAGGCCGAGGTCCGCCAGCAGGCCGACGTCTTCGGGGTAGCGGTGGTAGTGGTCGCAGGCGACGTCGCCGGTCGCGCCGCCGAGCACCTTGCCGTCGGTGGCCGCGAAGGTGTCCCAAATGGACGGTCCGCGGCCGCCTTCGCCGACGCCGCCTTCCACCTGGTACGACGCGGTCGCCGCGCCCCACAGGAACCCCGGCGGGAATTCGGGTCCGGTCACACTGGCGCCCCTTTCAGGATCCCCTGGACGATGTAGCGCCCCAGCAGCAGGAACAACGCGATGACGGGCACGACGCCGACGGTCGCGCCGGTGAGCATCAGCGCGTAATCGGTGTAATAACCGCTCGCCAGCCGCGACAGGGCCACCTGCACGGTCGGTGTTTCGTTGGGGTCGAGTACCACGAGTGGCCAGAAGTAGTCGTTCCACGTGGCCATGAAGGTGAGCATCGCGAGCACCGCGGCCGGCGCGCGCAACGCGGGCACGGCGACGTGCCAGTAGGTGCGCAGGATCGAGCAGCCGTCGACGGTGGCGGCGTCGACGAGGTCGGCGCTGATCGCGTTCTCGCAGGCCTGACGCATCCAGAACACGCTGAAGGCGCTGACCAGCGCCGGCACGATCACCGCTTCCAGCCGGCCGTACCAGCCGAGGTCGCCGACGACGAGGTACAGCGGGATGACACCGAGCTGCGCCGGCACCATCGCCGAGCCGACGACGACCAGGAAAAGCGTGTTGCGGCCGGGAAAACGCAGCCGCGCGAAGGCGAATCCGGCGAGGCTGGCCAGCACGACGTTGGCCGCCATGACCGTGGTCGCGACGATCAGCGAGTTCCCGATGGCGAGCCAGAAGTCGACGGTGTCGAAGACGCGCCGCACGTTCTCGACGAGGTGCCCGCCCGGCACCAGCACCGGCGCCGGCTCCCCGATCGCCGCGTTGTCGCGCGTGGCCACGACGAACGACCAGTACAGCGGGAAGACGGACGCGCCGAGCACGCCGGTCAGCACCGCGTACACCCAGCCGCCCGGACGGCGCCGCGCGGTCACGCCGCACCCACGAACCGGCGCACCAGCCGGTAGTTGACCAGCGCGAACAGCGCGCAGACCACGAACAGCACCCACGTCAGCGCCGCCGCGTACCCGGCGTTGAACTGCGTGAAGCCCTTTTCGTAGAGGTACATGACGAGCGTCTGGAACTGGCGGTCGTTGCCGCCGGTGGCACCGGAACCGCCGGCGTCGAACAGCTGCGGCTCGGCGAAGAGCTGGAGACCGCTGACCGTGCCGGCGACGGCGGTGAACGCGATCGCGGGCCGGATGCCCGGCACGGTGATCGACCAGAACGTCCGCCACCGCGAGGCGCCGTCGAGCTCCGCGGCTTCGTAGAGGTCGCCGGGGACGGCCTGCATCGCGGCCAGGTAGATCAGGGCGTTGTAGCCGGTCCAGCGCCAGAGCACCATGCTCGCCACGGCGAGGTGCGACGTCCAGGTCGACGCCTGCCAGTTGACCGGCGCGACGCCGAACCAGCCGAGCACCGCGTTGACGACGCCGTAATCGCGGCTGAACAGCTGCCCGAACACCAGACCGATGGAGACGACGGAGACGACGTTCGGCAGCAGGATCCCGGTGCGCCACCAGGTCGCGGCGCGCAGCGGCCGGTCGAGCAGCGCCGCGATGCCCAGCGCCAGCAGGAATTCCGGGACGGCGGCCAGTAGGAAGATGCTCACGGTGTTGGCGAGCGCGTTGTAGAAGTGCGGGTCGGCGAGCAGCTCGCCGTAGTTGGCGAGGCCGAGCCGGCCCTGGCTGCCCTCGAGGAGGTTCCAGTCGTGCAGCGAAACCCACGCGGTGTAGAGCAGCGGGTACACGCCGAAGACCGCGAACAGCCCGAAGAACGGCGCGACGAGCAGCAGCGGCGTGACTTTGCGGTCGAAGCGGGCGAGCCGGTGGCGCACTATTTCAGCAGGGCTCGGGCTTGCTGGACGGCTTGCGCCCAGGCCTGGTCGACGGTCTGGGTCTTGTCCTCGATCCGCCCGAGCGCGCGGCCGAACTCCGGCCGGACGTCGGCGTCGTGCAGGCCCCGGTAGTTCGGCCGGAGCTGGTCGGCCGACGCCGCGAAGATCCGCCCGGTCGGCGCGTCCCCGAAGTACGGATCGGTGTGCGCGATGACCTGGGGGTCTTGGTAGACGGACGGCTCGCTGGGCAGGATGCCGTCGGTGAGGAAGAGCTTCTTCTGCTGCTCCGGCGCGGTCAGCCAGCGGGCGAGCTCGTAGGCCTCCTTCTGGTGCGTGCCCTGCTTCGGCACGGTCAGGAACGAGCCGCCCTGGTTGCCGCTCTTGCCGGGCACGGTCGTGACGTCCCACTTGCCCTTGTTGGTGTCCCCGCCGGCTTCCTTGATCTGGCTGAGCATCCACGCGGGGCAGGCGACGGTGGCGAACGAACCCTGCTTGATGGCGACGTTCCACGCCTGCGTGAACGTGGTCGCCGCGGCCGTCTGCCCCTTCGCGGCGATACCGCCGGAGAGCTCGAAAGCGGCGCGCACGCTGGGGTTGGTGTCGGCGATGAACGAGTCGTCCCGCTGCGAGAAGTAGTTCTCCGGCGACTGGTTGAGCATCGCCGTGTAGACGGTGCCTGCCGAGTCCGCGAACTTCACGCCGGGCGTCTTCTGCGTGAACCGGTCGGCCGCGGCGGCGTAGGCGGGCCAGTCGGGGATCAGCTTCGCGACCTCTTCGCGGTCGGTCGGCAGGCCCGCGGCCTGGAAGAGGTCGCGCCGGTAGCAGAGGGCGAGGCTGCCCATGTCGGTGCCGAGCCCGAGCACGAAGTCGCCGTCGGTGCCCTGCGCCCACTTCCACGGCGCCCACTGCTGTTGCAGGTCGCGGGCCCCGAAGGACGCGAGGTCGGCGAACTTGTCCTTCGCCCGCCGGTACTGCGGGATGTACTGCTCCTCGATCGCGACGACGTCGGCGGCACCGCGTCCGGTGGCGAGCTGCGTCGCGAGGCCCTTGTGGTGGGTGTCGAAGTCGGTGACGCGGTTCTGCACCGTGATGTCCGGGTGCAGCTTCTCGTACTCCGCGATCAGGGGCGCGTAACCGAACTCGCCGAAGGTCGCGATCGTGAGCTTCGTCCGGTCACCCGAGTCGGCGGGACTGCAGGCGGCGAGCAGGGTCAGCGCGGCGACCGCGGCGGCGGTCCGGCGAACGGTCGTGGGCACGGGCTCCCTCAGATCACCCCGGCCCGTACGGCGTACGCGACCGCGTGCGGCCGGTTGCGCAGGTTGAGCCGGTTGGTCATGGCGTAGATGACGTTCTTCACGGTCCGCTCCGAGTAGCAGAGCTTGCCCGCGATTTCGGCAGTGTCCCAGCCTTCGGCCATCAAGCGAAGCACATCCACCTCGCGCGGCGTCAGCGCCGCACCGCTGCCCTCCTGCGCCAGCGCCTCGACCTGCTCGCGCAGCGACGTCGTGCGCCCCCGCGCGGCGGCGAGCACGCTCTCGGTGAGCCGGTCGAGCGCGGTCCGCGGCAGCACGGCGGAGACGTGGCAATCGGCCAGCACGCTCAGGTGCGCCGGGTCCACGTGCCCGGCGACCAGCACGATGGCGGCCGGCGACTCGGCGGCCGCGGCCCGCAGCGCGGCGACGACCTCCCGGTCGACCTGCCCGACGGCGAACACCAGCACCGACGCCTCGGCCCGGCGGGCCCGTGGCACGACCAGCAGCTCCGGGCGCGACTTCAGGTGGTTGATCAGCCCGGTCAGGGCGATCGGGTCCGACGCCCACGCGGCCACTCGCACCTGATCCATCAAGCCCTCCTCAGCCATTTTCCGACAGCCTCACTCTGCTGGGGGCGCCTTCACGAATTCTCTAACCGCGGTGGAGCCGTTCTTCACGCCGTGAAGTCGACTACGGTCGTGGGGCACGCAGACGAGTGAAGGGACCGATGAACCGCCGACGTCTTGCCGCCCTCGGGGTGGCGTTCTCCATCGTGGCCGGGTGTCTGCTGGTCGTGGGCCTGCAGCCGCGGACGGTGTCCGGTTTGGCGTTGCCCCTGGATTCCACCCCGCCGCCTCCTCCTTCATCCTTCAGCGCGGCTGTCCCGCCCGCGGCGCCCGCCCCGACGTCTCGGCTGGCTCGCCCCGGCGACTGCGCTTCACTGGCCGGCTCCCTCGGCGTCCGTGGCCAGGTCGCGCAGCTGGTCGTCGTCGGGGTCACCGGCGACAACCCGGCCGCAACGGTCTCCCTGGTGCGCGACCACCAGGTCGGCGGGATCTTCATCGGCGGTAACGCAACAGCGTTGTTGAAAGACCGCGCCCTGGCCGCGGTCCAGGCGGTGGCCAAGGTGCCGGTGGCGGTTTCGGTCGACGAGGAGGGCGGCCGCGTCCAGCGCATCGACGACCTCGACGGCGACATCCCGTCGGCCCGCACGATGGCCGCGACGAAGTCCCCGGAGCAGGTCCGCGCCCTGGCCGCCGAGCGCGGCCGCCAGCTGCGCGCCCGCGGCGTGACGGTCGACTTCGCCCCGGACACCGACGTCACGGACGCCCCGGACGACGACGTGATCGGCGACCGGTCCTTCAGCCCGGACCCGGCGCGCGTGAAGACGTACGCGAAGGCCTACGCGGAGGGCCTCCGCGAGGCGGGCATCCAGCCGGTGCTGAAGCACTTCCCCGGCCACGGCCACGGCTCGGGCGACTCCCACAAGGGCACGGTCGTGACGCCCCCGCTCGCCCAGCTGAGGTCGGTCGACCTGGTCCCCTACCGCGACCTCGCCGACTACGGCCCGGTCGCGGTGATGGTCGGCCACCTGGACGTGCCCGATCTGACCGCCGGGGTCCCGGCGTCCCTGTCACCCCCGGCGTACCAGCTGCTGCGCGGCGAGTTCGGCTTCACCGGGCCGGTCGTCACGGACGACCTCGGGGCGATGAAGGCGATCACGGCGCAGTATTCCCTGCCGGACGCGGTGCTGAAGGCCTTGCAGGCCGGCGCGGACCAGGCGTTGTGGTCGTCCGGCGGGCGCGTGGACGAGGTGCTGGACCGGCTGGTGAAGGCGGTGCAGTCCGGCGAGCTGCCGCCGTCGCGGGTGCAGGAGTCGGTGACGCGCGTGCTGCGCGGCAAGGGCCTCTGCGGCTGACCGCGAGCGCCCTCGAAAAAAGTTCCGGCGGCGCTGTCGGATCGGCGCGGTCGTGTTCGTAGCAGGGGTGAGGCCGCCCGCGAGGGGTGGCGCCGGAGCGGAGGAGCCCCGATCATGAAGCTGACGACCGTGACCCAGCTGACCGTCGACGGAGTCGTGCAGGGCAACGGCGGCGCGTCCGACGAGGACCGCCGCAACGGCTTCGATCGCGGCGGCTGGGCCCTGGGCCGCGGCGACGACGAGACCCGCGCGTTCATCACGCGGACCTACCAGCGCGCGGACGCGTTCCTGTTCGGCCGGCGCACCTACGACCTGTTCTTCGGGTCCTGGGGCTCGGTGGACCAGATGCGCGCGCACCCGATCGGCGTGGCCTTGCAGGAGGCGCCCAAGTACGTCGCCTCGACCACGCTCGCCGACGCGGCGTGGCCGGGCACCACCGTCCTGCCCGCCGACCTCGCGGCAGCCATCGCCGAGCTGAAGGCCAAGCCCGGCGGCGAGCTGCAGGTGCACGGCAGTGGCACCCTGGTCCGGTGGCTGCTGGCGAACGACCTGGTCGACGAGCTGGTCCTGATGGTGGTCCCGGTCGTGCTCGGCCAGGGCACGCGGCTGTTCCCGGCCGCCGGCCCCGATCTCGCGCTCGACCTGGTCGAGTCACGCGTCGACACGAAGGGCGTGACGACCCAGGTGTTCCGGCCGGCCGGGCGCCCGCAGTACGCGCCCGCGGCGTGAAGTCCCCCACCACCACAGACAGGAGCTTCCGATGCAGTACCTCGTTTCCGTGATCGACGACAAGGACAACCCCGGCAGCACGGACCGGCAGCCCGCCATCAGCGCGTTCAACGAACGGCTGATCGCCGAGGGTTACTGGGTGTTCGCGGGCGGCCTCGCGGCCACCGACGCCGCCACGGTCGTTGACAACCGCGGCGAGCAGGCGGTGGTCACCGACGGCCCCTTCGTGGAGTCGAAGGAGTACCTCGCCGGCGTCTGGGTGTGGGAGGCCCCCGATCTGGACGTCGCGCTCAAGCTCGCCACCGAAGCGTCGAAGGTCTGCGACCGCAAGATCGAGGTCCGGCCGTTCCTGTGAGCGACGCCGAGGAAGCGATCACCCGGGCCCACCACGAGGAGTGGGCACGGGTGGTGGCCACGCTGACCAGACGCTTCGGCGACCTCGACATCGCCGAAGAGGCCGCGGCCGAGGCGTTCGCGACCGCCGTCGAGCGCTGGCCGTCCGACGGCGTGCCGCCCAACCCCGGCGCCTGGCTGACCACCACCGCCAACCGCAAGGCCATCGACCGGATCCGGCGCGAGAGCAAACGCGACGACAAGCAGAAGGAGGCCCAGCTGGTGTACGACGACGACCCACCCACCCCCGTCGGCGCCATCGACGACGACCGGCTACGCCTGATCTTCACCTGCTGCCACCCGGCCCTGGCGACCGAAGCCCGCCTGGCGCTGACCCTGCGCATGGTCGGCGGCCTGACGGTGCCCGAGATCGCCCGCGCCTTCCTGGTCGCCGAGACCACCATGGGGCAACGGATCACCCGCGCGAAGGCCAAGATCAAGGCCGCTCGCATTCCGTATCGTGTGCCGTCCGCGGAGGACCTCCCTTCTCGTGTTTCCGGCGTGCTGGCTGTTCTGTTTTTGGTCTTCAACGAGGGCTACCTGGCGACGGGACCGGACACCGACCCCGTGCGCCAAGACCTGACGACCGAGGCGATCCGCCTCACCCGCCTGATCCGTACTCTCCTTCCCGCCGACGGTGAAGTAGCCGGACTGCTGGCGTTGATGCTCCTCACCGAAGCCCGCCGCTCGGCCCGCCTTTCAGCGAGCGGCGAGCTTGTCGCGCTCGACGAGCAGGACCGCGGGGCCTGGGACGCGGACCTCATCGCCGAGGGCCATCAGCTGGTGCGCGAACGCCTTGCCAGCGGGGTTGCTCCGGGGCGGTATCAGATTCTTGCCGCGATCAATGCCGTGCACACCTCCGCCCGGGATATGCGCGATACCGATTGGTCACAGGTCCTCGCTCTCTACGATCAGCTCGTTCGTCTTGATCCGTCGCCGGTGGTCGCGCTCAACCGCGCCGTTGCGGTCGCTGAGCTCGACGGTCCTGAGGTGGCGCTGGCGGCTGTGGGCCGTCTCGAGTCTCGGTTGGTCGGTTATCACCCTTTCCATGCCACTCGGGCTGAGTTGTTGCGTCGGTTGGGTCGTAGTGAGGAGGCGCGGGCGGCTTATGACGAGGCCATCGATTTGGCGGGCAACACCGCGGAGACCGCCGCGTTGACTCGCCGGCGCGATCAGTTGGGGTAGCGGCTGATCGCACCCGGACTGCCGCAGGCCCGCACGCCCGCACGCCCGCACGATGATCGACCTGTCGCGCGGGCGCCGCTGCCGGACATCCGGCCGGGTAGCCGGGTGGCCCCGGTGGCCGGACGTCCCGAGGCCCAAGGCGCGAGACTGGATGACGGAGTGGCCAGGCGACCTGGCGGCCGGCGGCCGGGCAACCGGCGGCGGGCGGCCGACGGGCGACGGGCGACCGGCGGGCAGCGGGCAGCGGGCAGCGGGCAGCCCACACGTTCCGGATCGTCCAGGCCTGTCGCCGTGATCGGACCGGCGCGCGGAGTCCGGTCGCAGCAACACAAACCAGCCAAGGCCGCCCCGCCCGTGAGCCGACCCGCCGACACCGGTCCCGCGCCGCAGTCATCGGGAAGCAACGGCAGCCAACGCAGGAATCGCGACACAGGCACAGCAAGGCGTCTCGACGGCCAAGTCTCAAATCTCCACAGTGATCTCCTTTCGCAGGCCCGCTCTCCCGGCCACACCACCAACGCTACCGAACAAGCGTGCGAAAGATCATCGCTGAATCGGGTGAAACCAACCCATCGATTTCCCTTGCCCCACAACGGAAATCGACGTAAGCAGCCCCCAATTCCATCCTACCGTCGACCACCGACAAAACCGGTCGCGTCGGCACCCCGCCTACACTCCTCACAACAGCACCCGAAGCAAGGAGTGGCATGGCGAACCTGGGCGGCACCTACCCCCTCGGCGGCGAATTCACGGTCACCCGCATGGGATACGGCGCCATGCAGCTGGCCGGCCCCGGTGTCTGGGGGCCGCCGAAGGATCACGACACCGCCGTCGCCGTGCTGCGGGAAGCCGTCGACAGCGGGGTCACCCACCTCGACACCAGTGACTACTACGGTCCCCACACCGTCAACGCGCTCATCAAGGAAGCGCTCCACCCCTACCCCGAAAACCTCTGCATCGTCACGAAAGTGGGCGCGCGGCGGAGCGAAGACAAAGCCTGGCCCGCCGCGCTGTCGCCCGAAGAGCTCACCCAGGCCGTGCACGACAACCTGCGGAACCTCGGGGTCGACGCGCTCGACGTCGTCAACCTCCGGCTGAGCAACGCCGCCGGGGACTACCCCGTGGCGATGTCGCTCGCCGAACCGTTCGGGGTGCTCGCGGAACTGCGGGAACAGGGGCTCATCCGGCAGCTCGGCGTCAGTCACGTCACCGCCGAGCAGCTCGACGAGGCCAAGGCCATCGCGCCCGTCGTCTGCGTGCAGAACCAGTACAACCTCGCGCACCGCGAAAACGATCCGCTCGTCGACAAGTGCGCCGCCGAGGGGACCGCCTTCGTGCCGTACTTCCCGCTCGGCGGGTTCAGCCCGCTGCAGTCCGGGCTGCTCGACGACTGCGCCGCGCGGGTCGGGGCCACGCCGATGCAGGTTGCGCTGGCCTGGCTGCTGCAGCGGTCGCCGTCGATGCTGCTCATTCCCGGGACCTCGTCGCCGGAGCACCTGCGGGAGAACCTCGCCGCCGCCGAACTCGAACTGCCCGGCGATGTTCTCGCCGATCTGGACCGGATCGGCGCGCCCTGATCGCTACGCTGAGCGCGCACACAGGCACGAGAACGGAGAACAGCGTGGCGCAGTGGGGCGATCTGGTCGCTTACATCAGGGAGTCGTACCGGGTGGTGCGCGACGAGCCCGACGAGATCCGCATCCGCCTGATCTTCGGCGACGAGCCCGACACCGAACAGCGCGCGCAGATCGTCGTGATCGCTCGCGAGATCCTCGACCAGCGCGAGGACTGGGTGCAGATCGCGACGCCGTTCGCGCGCCACGACGAGGTCGACCTCCTCGCCGTGCTGACCGAGGTCGGCGAGGCGATCGTGGTGGGCGGGATCGCCGTGATGGGCGACCACCTCGTGCTGCGCCACTCGCTCCCGCTGATCAACCTCGACATCAACGAGTTCATCGACCCGCTCGAGCTGGTCGCCGGCGCGGCCGAGCTGCTGGAGCAGCAGTTCACCGGCCGCGACGACTACTGAGGGGAACCACCGCGGCGGCCGCGGCGACGACCAGCCCGGCCCCCAAGCCGAGCGGTGCCGTCGCCGTGCCGCTGCCCAGGTAGAGCCCGCCGAGAAGGGCGACGCCGAGGGTGCCACCCAGCTGCTGGACGGCGTTGAGCAGTCCGGCCGCCGAGCCCGTCTCGTGCGGCCGGACGCGGGCCAGTGCCGCGGTGAAGAACGGCACCGTGAACGTGCCCATCCCGAGCCCGCACAGCGCCAGCGCGATCGGCAGCGGCCACGGGTAGCCCGGCACCGAGGCGTAGACCGCGATCGCGGCGAGGATTCCGAGCAGCAACAACGCGAGCCCGCCGAACATCACGCGCGCGCCGAACCTCGGCACCAGCCGCGTGCCGGCGAACCACGACGAGACCGCGAGCCCGGCCGAGAGCGGCAGCAGGGTCAGGCCCGCGGTGCGGACGTCGGCGCCCAGGCCGAGCTGGAGCTGCATCGGTACCACCTGCATCAGCCCGGTCATCGCCGCGAAGAACAGCAGCGATCCGGCGAGCGCCGCCGGGAAGCCGCGGTGGGTGAACAGGCTCGGCTCGACCAGGGGTGCGGCCGATCGGCGCTGGTGGAATCCGAACGCCACGAGTAGCGCGACGCCGGCCGCGAGCAAGCGCCAGTCCGGGCCGGCGGGGTCGAGCAGCGGGTACACGAGGAGCCCCGCGCCGGCGGCGACGAGCACGGTGCCGATCGGGTCGATCCGCGGCCGAGTGGAGGATTGGTCTTCGCGCGGCCCCGCATCGGCGGAGCCGATCGAGTCGACCCGCGGCCGAGCGGCAGCCGGGTCCTCGCGCGGCCCCGCACCAGCGAGGAGCGCAGTGCCAGCCGGGTCCAGGTGCGGCCGCGTGGTGGCCCGGTCCTCGCGCGGCCCTGCACCGGCAAGCGCAGCACCGGCCGGGTCACCCCCCAACCGCGCGGCAACATGGTCTTCGCGCAGCAGCCGCGCGGCGAAGAGCACCGCGAGGCCGAGTGGGACGTTCACCAGGAACGCCGCTCGCCAAGACACCGCCTGCGTGAGCAGCCCGCCCAGCAACGGCCCGGTGACCGCCGACAAACCCATCACCGGGCCTACCGTGCCCAGGGCCTTCGCGAGTTCGGCGCCGTCGAACAGGGCTCGGATCAGGCCGATCGTCTGCGGGATGACCAGTGCCGCCGCTGCGCCCTGGGCGGCCCTCGCGCCGATGAGGACGCCCGCGTCCGGGGCGGCCGCGCACGCCAGCGAAGCGAGTACGAAGCCCGCCATGCCGATCTTGAACACCTTGGCGCGCCCGAGGACGTCGCCCAGGCGACCGCCGGTGATCAGGAAAGCCGCGAACGGGAGCGTGTACGCCGCGCTGAACCACGGGATCGCGGCCGCCAGGCCCGGGATCGCCGGGCCAGCGACCTGAACGATCGTGGCGTCGAGGAGGTTCATCGCCTCGGCGGTGAGCAGGACGGCGAGTGCGGCCCAGCGGAGGCGGTATGAGGTGATCGGCACGAGGTAAACCCTTTCGTCGGCCGCCACCTTGACCGCTCCGGCAACCCTGCTTCCACTCACGGCCGTGAAATTGCAGATTTCTTCCAGACGGACCTCTAAAATGTTAGATATGGCCATCCTTGACGCCATCGACCGCGCGCTGATCCATGCGCTGCACGTCGACGGACGGGCGCCGTTCACGAAGATCGGTGACGTCCTCGGCGTCTCGACGCAGACCGTGGCGCGGCGCTACCGGCGGCTTCGCGCCGAAGCGTCCCTTCGCGTTGTCGGGTTACCGGACCCGCAACGCGCCGGGCAGGCCGAGTGGATGGTCCGGCTGACCGCGACACCGCACGCCGCGCAAGATCTCGCCCGCGCGCTCGCGCGCCGCGCGGACACCGCGTGGATCAAGCTCATGTCCGGCGGCACCGAGATCTGCGTCAACGTCCAGACGCCCGCCGCGAGCGACCATTCGCTGCTGCTGCGGGACATCCCGCGCACGGCGAGCGTCACCGCGGTGTCGGCGCACCAGCTGCTGCACCGCTACTTCGGCGGCCCGACCGCGTGGCTCGGCCGGGCGAACTCGCTCGACGCGGCGCAGGTTTCGGCGTTGACGCCGCCGTCATCGGGCGAAGGCAAGCCGCTGACCGGCGAAGACGCCGCCTTGCTGGCCGCGCTGCAGCGGGACGGCCGCGCGAGCCTCGCCGAGCTGGCCGTGGCGACCGGCTGGTCGGCGGCGACCGTCGCACGCCGGCTGGCGGACCTCCAAGCCGGCGGCACGGTGTTCTTCGACCTCGAGATCGACCCGGCGCTGCTGGGCGCGACGACGCAGGCGCTGCTCTGGATGGCCGTCGCGCCGGCGCACCTCGACGACGTCGCGAAGACGCTCGCGACGCACGAAGAACTCGCGCTCGTCGCCGCCACCACCGGGCCGGCCAACCTGGTGGCGCTGGCCCTCTGCCCGGACGCGGCCGCGTTGCACCGCTACCTGACCCGCCGGCTGGGCGCGCTCGAGGCGATCCGGACGCTGGAAACCGCGCCCGTGCTGCGGACGATCAAGGCCGCCGCGTCCCGCTGAAGTTCACTCCGGTTTCCGCGCCAGCACCCTCCCCTGCGGCACCCGCGCCGCCGGATCGCGCAGCACCTGCGTCATGACTTCGAACCCGGCATCGGTCACCAGCCTGCAGACCCGCTCCACCGGCAGCCAGTAGATGTCGAGCGAGAACCCGTCGTGGCCGTAGCCGTCGCTGCGGTGGTGCCGCTTGTCGCCGACGTGGAACCCCAGCTGCAGGTAGCCGCCCGGGCGCAGCACCCGGAACAGCTCGGCGCACACCGCCGGCAACCTCGACGGCGGCGTGTGGATGATCGAGTACCACGCCACCGCACCGGCGAGACCGCCGTCCGGCAGGTCGAGCGCGAGCAGGGAACCCTCGGAAAACCGCAGGCCGGGGCGCTCGCGGCGGGCGACGGCGAGCATCTCGGGCGACAGGTCGACACCGGTGACGTCCAGGCCCGCTTCGGCCAGGAACGCCGTCACGCGCCCGGTACCGCAGCCGAGGTCGGCGACCGGGCCGTCGCGCACCAGGTCGGCGAAGGCGGTGAACAGCGCGCGGTCTTGGACGTCTTCGGCGAGCGGGGGCACGAACCGGTCGTAGCTCTCGGCCACGATCGCGTACGTGGCCCGGGTGGGGTTCAGGAACTCGTCATCGGTCACGGCGCGGACGCTACCGGCGGGCACCGACAATTCCGGGAATAGTCCTAAGTGGACTCGACTTGGACCAGGTGGTCGAGCATGCCGCGGACGGCCTCGAACTCGCGAACCTCCTGGCGGCAGTCCTGGCACGCCGCCAGGTGCCGCTCCACGCGCGCCGCCTCGGCGGTCTCGAGCAACCCCAGGCTGTAGGCCCCGAGGTCGGTCCGGTCGTACCGGCCCATGGATCGCGTCTCCGTTTCCGCGTCCCCGCGAAGGAACACCCGCACTACCGGACGTCTCCAGGGTCCTGGCCGGGACGCGCCATCGGCGAGGTTCCCCCGTTTTCCACCCGATCGGCGGACAACGGGCGTAGGCAACCGAGCCGTGTGAGTGACAAAGCCGGTCACGGTACCGACCGGTCACGACACGGAAAGCGTTTGTGCGCGGAACTTCACCGATTCCGCGTCATGGCTCCCCGGCTGCGTCGTCCGACCTGCGTCGGACCGGGATTTTCCGGCTTCGACCTGGGTAAGCAGGGCGATCCGAAACGAGGAGAGCGATGACCGTACGGAGCCACCGGGCGGACGACGTCGTGGACGAGGTCGGGGTGTGGCTGGCCGGGGAGTTCGCGGGGCGGCTCCCCGCCTCGGAGATCGACCGCGTCGTCAAGGTGACGCGGGTCGACCTCGAAGGGAGCATCGCGCCGGAGGAGCTCGGGGAGATGCTCCACCGGCTGGGCCGCGCGCGGCTGCAGCGCATCCTGCAGTTCGCGCCGGCCGCACAGGTGCGGATCCCGCAGGCGCGGTGACGAGGGGACGGCCGGGCCCGGGCCCGGCCACTCCCCCGCGAAGCACGTGATCCCGCGGTGAAGAACCGGCTCCGAGACCGCGTACGGAGCCGGGCCGGAGCGGACGTTCGCGCAGACCCCTTGCCCCGATTGCCGGGTTTCTTGACTGGACTAGACCAATCTGCTCTAGTGACCGGTGTCACCCTCGTTCCGGCCGGATGAGCACACCCCCTCCGACACCGGGCGCCCCCGCGCCCGGACTCTGTCGTGGCCGAAGGAGTGAGCCAGTCTTGAGAAGACGTCTTGTCGCGGTCCTGTCAGCGTTCGCCGCCGTAGCCGGGCTCGTGCTCGGCGTGCCCGCCGCCACCGGTCAGGCCCCGCAGGCCGCGGCCGCCGCCTGCAGCGCGCCCAACTGGGTCGCGGGCCAGTGGTACGACGTGGGCGCGGTCGTCAAGTACACCAACGGCGGCTACTACCGCGCCAAGAACGCCAACCCGGGCTACGACCCGATCATCAGCACCTGGTACTGGGAGCCCTACAGCTGCGACGGCGGGGGCGGCACCACGTGCAGCTACCCGAACTGGGTCGCCGGCCAGTGGTACGACGTCGGTGCGATCGTCAAGTACACCAACGGCGGCTACTACCGCGCCAAGAACGCCAACCCGGGCTACGACCCCATCATCAGCACCTGGTACTGGGAGCCGTACAACTGCGGCGGCGGCACGGATCCGGGCAACCCCGGCTCGTTCGTCGTCAGCGAGGCGCAGTTCAACCAGATCTTCCCCGGCCGCAACAGCTTCTACAGCTACAGCGGCCTGACCGCGGCCCTCTCGGCGTACCCCGGCTTCGCGAACACGGGCAGCGACACCGTGAAGAAGCAGGAAGCGGCGGCGTTCCTCGCGAACGTCAACCACGAAACCGGCGGCCTCGTCTACATCGTCGAACAGAACACGGCCAACTACCCGCACTACTGCGACTGGAGCCAGTCCTACGGCTGCCCGGCCGGCCAGGCCGCCTACTACGGCCGCGGCCCCATCCAGCTCAGCTGGAACTTCAACTACAAAGCCGCGGGTGACGCGCTCGGCATCGACCTGCTCGGCAATCCCTGGCAGGTCGAGCAGAACTCGGCCGTGGCCTGGAAGACCGGCCTCTGGTACTGGAACACCCAGACCGGCCCCGGCACGATGACCCCGCACAACGCGATGGTCAACAGCCGCGGCTTCGGCGAGACCATCCGCAGCATCAACGGCTCGATCGAGTGCAACGGCGGCAACCCCGCCCAGGTCGAGAGCCGGGTCTCGAAGTACCGCCAGATCGCTTCGGTCCTCGGCGTCGACCCCGGCGCGAACCTCTACTGCTGAACTCCGGACGCGAACGGCTCGCTCAGCGGGCGAGCCGTTCGCCGATCAGCCGGATGACCGCCGGGGCGTGGTCGTTGAGGTAGAAGTGCCCGCCCGGGTAGCTGTGCAGCTCGAACCCGCCGGACGTGCGCTCCGCCCACTGCCGCGCCTCGGCCTCGGTGACCTTCGGGTCCTGGTCGCCGATCAGGGCGACCACCGGGGCACTGACGTCCGGGCCGGGACGGTAGCGGTAGAGCTCGGCGGCCTTGTAGTCGCTGCGCAGCGCGGGCAGCACCATGCGGAGGATCTCGTCGTCCTCCAGCACCCGCGAATCGGTGCCGCTGAGCCGCTTGACCTCGGCCAGCAGCGCGTCGTCGTCCTTCTCGTGGACCCGCTCGTCGCGGAACGCCGAAGGCGCGCGCCGCCCGGAAACGAACAGGGCGAGCAGCCGCGTGCCACGCTCCTCGAGCCGCCGTGCGACCTCGAACGCCAGGCTGGCGCCCATGCTGTGGCCGAAGAACGCGACCGGCCCGGTGAGCTCCGCGGCCAGCACGTCGACCAGCCGGTCGGCGAGCACGAACAGGTCGTCCACCGGCGCTTCGGCGTACCGGTCCTGGCGGCCGGGGTACTGCACGGCCAGCACCTCCACCGACGGCGCCAGCGCGGCCGACACGGGGTGGAAGTAGCTCGCCGATCCCCCGGCGTGCGGGAAGCACACCAGCCGCGCCGGCGCGGCCGGCGCCGGGTGGAAGCGCCGGATCCACTCCGCGGCTTCGATGGAAATGCTCATGCCCGCCAATCTGGCAGGCGCGCCGTCCCGCGTCGACCCCTAACGGCGGATTCTGGGGGGTCGGCGGGCCCCGGCGTGCGGACCGGGACCCGCCTCCCTCCTCAGGAACACCTCGGGCGGGAGGTCACCCGGCCTGCCACAGGGCCGGGACGTTCGGGGGTTCCCAGCCCGGCTGGGCGGTGTGCCCCTGCAGGCACACGTACCCCTGACCGCCGTAGGTGACCCGGGCACCCGCCGCGAAACTGGTGCCCACCGCCCAGGAAGTGCCCCCGGGTGGCGTGGAAGTCGGCACGCCCGTCGTCGGCGTCGGGGTGCCGGTCTGCGGCACGTTGAGCACGAAGTCGAACGCCGCCTCCTTCGCGGAACCGTTGTCGCGCACGGTCATCAGCAGCCGCGCGTCGAAGATCGTGTCGGTGTTGTTGCGCGGCTCGTTGGGGAAGTAGAGCTGCGTGGTCAGGATCGGCCGGCCGGGGGCCTGCACCTTGACGTGGATGTGCCGCGTCCGGCCCGGGTAGAGGCCGGGCACGATCGTGGACAGCGTGAACGCGCCCTGTGCGTCGGTGTACTGGTGGCCGCGGAAGGTGTAGCCGGTGTTGTCGTAGGCGCCGTTGACGTCCGCCTGCCAGAAGTCCAGCAGAGCGCGGTTCACCGGCTGGCACGCGAGGCCGAAGACGTACCCGGTCACGGTGAGCCGGGTGCCCTGGGTACCGGGCGTGACGAGGTTGGTCCGCTCGGGCGAATTCGGCTTGAAGTACGGGCCTTCGGTCTGCTCGATCGTCGGCTCGTCGCCGTCGTGGCACTCCGGGGTCAGCGCCGGGACGGTGCCGCCGGCGACGGTGGTGCGGGCGAGCGCGGGGCCGCCGATCAGCGCGACCGGCGCGGCGACACCCGCCGCGAGCGCGGCCTTGAGCACCGTCTTGCGGCTGAGCTTGTTCTCTTCGTCCATGCCTTGCTCCTCGTGGGGGCGTCGGGGATCCCCTCGAACGTAGGCAGCGCACTCCCCGGGCGACGATGGACTGGACCGGTCAGTCGTGGTGAATCTCCCCGGCGCGCCGGAAATCGCCGGGGCTGAGCCCGGTCTCCCGGCGGAAGAACCGGCAGAAGTAGGCCGGATCGGCGAACCCGACGCGGCTCGCCACCTGCCGCACGGTGAGGTCCGTCCGGAGCAGGAACCGCTGCGCCTCCCGGGTCCTGGCCTCGCGCAGCAGCTGCGCGGCGGTGCGGCCGGTCGCCGCCTTCACCGCTTCGGTGAGGTGACCGGGGGTGACGCCGATGCGTTCGGCGTGCGCGGTCACCGACCAGAGCCCGAGTTCGGTGCGGGCGGAGAGCCGGGCGAACTCCGCGGCCACCGCGCCGGCGGGCGCGGGCGGCGCTTCCGGCGTCCCCGGCAGGCGTCCCGCGCGCACGACGAGGACGTGCAGCAGCGCGCGCAGCACCGACTCGGAGTCATCGCCACCGCGCCGGTATTCGTCTTCCAGATCGGCGATCAGCCGCGTGACACCGGCGTTCGCGCGGGCGTCCAGTTCCAGCCACGGCCGCGCGCTCAGCCGCCGCAGCAGCTCGCGGTCGGCGGGGTAGTCGAGGAGGAAGTCGTCGGTGAACACGACGACGTGCCCGTCGAGGCCGCGGACGTCGGCCCACTGGTGTACCTGGCCCGGCGCGATGACGCCGAGGTGCGGCGGCCGCAACGGCCAGCGCGCCAGCTCGACGACGTGCGCGCCGGTGCCGCCGGTGACGTGGACGAGCTCGTGGAAGGTGTGCCGGTGCGGGAACTCCGCGCGTGACAGCGGCCCGAGCGCGTCGAACGTGCCGACGGCGATCGGGGGTGAGTGCGGGGCCGGCACTTCCAGCCGGTGCATCGGCAGTTCGCCCGGCCTCGTCGGCGGGCAGGGCGTCCCGGGCGGAACGGTGGTACCGCGCATGGCGAAAAAGTCTAGACCAATTACCCGGCGTTTCGTCCGGTTGTGCCCCGATGATCGCAATCCGAACGTCTTGGTCCGAACACGAAAACGGGGCCGGTCCACAGTGGACCGGCCCCGTTCACGGGACTTGCTTACGCGCGGCTGCGACGCCGGTTGACCAGCAGCATCAGCGCGCCGCCGCCCAGCAGCAGGCCGCCGACACCGAACGGAACCGCGGCGTCGACACCGGTGTTGGCCAGGTCGCCGCCACCGGACTGCGCGCCACCCGGGGTGGTCGGCGCGGTGCTGGTGGCCGGGGCGCCCGCCTCGGTCCAGGTCGCGGCCGCCTTCGCGGTCACCTGGGTCTTCTCCGAGTCGGCGACGATCAGCGACTGCGCCGGCTTCTTGGCGTAGTTGTCGGCGACGAACAGGCGGCCGGTGTCCAGCTCGCCGGTGACCTTGAGCGAGAACGAGCCGTTGCCCGGCTTCACGCCGGCCGGGACGTCGACGAACAGCTTGCTGCCGTCCTTGACGTCCGTGGACTTCAGCTCCTTGCCGTCGGCGTCGGTGACCTTGACGCCGTCGGGCAGCTCGGTGGTCAGCGACGTGATGTCACCGGAGGTGGCGACGCTGAACGGGCCGATCTTGGTGCCCGCGGCACCTTCGGTCTTGTCCGCGGCGATGTTCAGGGTCGGCTTCGGCTGCTGCGCGATGCCCTTGTTCTCGTCACCGGTCAGGTAGCCGTAGAGCGCGGCGACGTCGGCGTTGGCCTCGGCCGGGTTGTTCTCGGCCAGCGGCTTCGTGAGGTTCAGGTTCACGCCGTCGCTGAAGTGCCACACGGCGGCCTGCGTGGCGGCGATCGCTTCGCGCTCGGAGATGCCGTCGTTGACCTTGACGCCGGCCTTCGACAGCGTGCTGCCCAGCGCGTCCAGCCCGACGCCCGGGTAGCCGTGGTGCAGCACCCAGTTGATCTTCGCGCTGTTCTTCTCGAAGGGCGAGTTCGCGGCGGGGTACTTGTTCCACGGGGTCTCGACCATGTCGACGTCGGTGCGCATGCCGACGGTGATCTGCACGCAGTAGAGCTTGAGCGTGCTGCCGTCGGACAGCTTCAGCGAGAACAGCTTGGTGATGTAGTCACCGCCGCCCTCGAGGTTGAGCCGGTAGCCGACGGTGCCGGCGTTTTCGCTGACCCGGCCGCGCGCCGCGCCGTCGTCCGCGAGGGCCGAGGGGGCACCGACCATGACCGCGGCAGCCGCGGCGAGCACCGCGATCCCGCCACGCACGAGAGCTGACCTGACCTGCATAAATCTCCTATCCGAGCCCGAACCACGACGTGAGGGCCGCGCAGATGACAGGCGTCGATCGCGGCGGCCACCGATTCGGGTGAGTGATCACCCGGTCAAGCGAATCCGGAGCTTACACAGACCGCACAAGCACTACACAGGGTGCCCCCTTAAACACGAATGGGCCCGAATAGCCGCGGAAGCACTCTTGAAAATGGCCTTCGACGCCGTTCTTTCCGGACCAGGCGGCACCGCGGCGGCGAATCATCGCCGTTACGCCGAAGGGCGTAGTCCCGAAGCCATCCTCCCGATGACCGCGGCGTATTCCGCCTTCAGCCGCGCTTTGTCCACATCGGACGCTTCGGCCAGCGCCATCCCGGCCGTGCCGAGCATGCCGAACACCAGCCGGGTCGTCGTCTCCAGCGGCTGGTCGTCGATGTCGCCGCCGTCCACCAGCGCCTTGATCAGCTGCTCGACCAGGCCGTAGGCGAACTGCTCCTCGGCCGCCTGCCAGCGCAGCCAGCCGAGGGCGATCGGGGCTTCCTGCCAGACCAGCCGGCCGTACACCGGGTCGCAGCAGCGGTCGAGGAACGCGTCGAGCGCGGCGAAGGCCGCCGCCCACGGATCGTCCGCACGGGCCGCCGCGGCCGCGGACAGCTCCATCGCCTCGGTCTCCAACTGCTCGAACACGGCCTCGAAGAGCGCCGTCTTGTTCGCGAAGTGGTGGTAGATCGCGCCACGCGTCGCCTGGATGTCGGCGGCGATGTCCTCCAGGGCGGTGCCACCGAAGCCGTGCTCGAAGAACCGGCGGGTGGCCGCCGACAGCAGGGCGGCCCGGGTGGCCTCGGAGTACTGCTCCCGCCGGCTCTTGACGGTCGACATGCGCAAAGCATAGGACATACACTGTGTATGTCACAGACACGGCGTAGGTCTCTGGGGGTTTGCGATGACGAACACCGACGAGCTGCTCTTCAACCCGTTCGCGCCAGGGTTCTTCGAAGACCCGTACGCGCAGTACAAGGTGCTTCGCGACGAGGATCCGGTGCAGAGCCACCCGCTGGGTTTCTGGTTCGTCTCGCGCTACGAAGACGTCTCGGCGCTGCTGCGCGCGGGGCTCTCGGTGGAGATCCAGAACCTGGCCGCGGGCCCATTCCTCGACCAGCAGGCCGCGCTGGCCCCGGCCGCGGACCCCGGCGCGCTGAACCTGTCGATGCTCGACCGCGACCCGCCCGACCACACCCGCTTGCGCTCACTGGTGACGAAGGTGTTCACCCGCCGCGCGGTCGCGGCGCTCGAGCCGCAGATCGTCTCACTCGTCGACGCCTCGTTGGAGCGGATGGCGGAGAAGGGCACGTCGGACCTGGTCGAGGAACTGGCGTTCCCGCTGCCGTTCGCGGTGATTTCGACGATGCTCGGCATGCCGCCGACCGACCACGCACGCATCCGCGAGCTGAGCGGAACCCTGGTGCGCTCACTGGAGATCGTGGCGGACGAGGAGACGGCGCGGGCGATCGCGTCGGCGGACGCGGAGCTGTCGGCGATCACCCGTTCGGTGATCGAGTGGAAGCGCAACCACCCGGCGGACGACCTGCTTACGGCGTTGATCGCGGCTGAGCACGACGGGCAGGTCCTGGACGGGGACGAGCTGGTGGCGCAGGTGGTGCTGCTGTACGTGGCGGGTCACGAGACGACGGTCAACCTGATCGCCAATGGGGTGAACGCGTTGCTGCGGAACCCGGATCAGCTTGCGCTGCTGCGTGCTCAGCCGGAGCTGGCGTCGAATGCGGTGGAGGAGTTCTTGCGGTACGACTCGCCGGTGCAGCAGACGCGGCGGATCACGACTTCGCCTTATTCATTGGCGGGTAAGGAGATTCCGGCGGGGACTTTCGTGTTGGCCTGCTTGGGTTCGGCGAACCGGGATGAGCGGTTCTTCGGGCCGGATGCCGCGGAGTTGCGTTTGGACCGCCCGGAGGCGCGCCACCAGGTTTCGTTCGGTGCTGGGCCGCACCACTGCCTGGGTGCGGCGTTGGCGCGGCTGGAGGGTCAGGTGGCGATCAGCCGGTTGGTGCAGCGGTTCCCGGACCTCGGGTTCGCCGGGACGCTGGAGTGGAACGGGCGGATCAACCTGCGTGGTCCGGCGAAGTTTCCGGTTACCGTCGGGTGAAACCTTCGAGGCCCGGCCGGAAAGCCCACCCGGCATACACCGGGACGCTTCCAGCCGGACCTCGAACGACCCGTTTTGCTCAGGCGCGCCGTCGTCGCCCGGCCAGGCACAGCGCGAGCCCGGCGATCAGCAGCAGGCCTGCCAAGGCGAGCTGCCGTCCCACGTCCACACCGGTGTCCGGCAACCGGTGCGGCGGCTCCCCCGGTCCCGTCGCCGGTCCTGGACGGGATCCCGGCGGCGGCACGGGAACCACCGGGACGACGGCGGTCGCCTCGCCGCCCGCGACCGGCTTGCCGTCGGGACCGGTCCCGGTGGCGGTGGCGACGTTGCGGACCCGGCCGGCCGTGACGTCCGCCGCGGTGACCGTGTGCGGCGGCACGGTACAGGTCATCGCCTGGCCCGGGGCGAGCACGGTGCCCGGGCAGGTCACGGGGCCGGCGGACGGGTCGTCGACCTTGATCTCACCGACGGTGGCCGTGCCGGTGTTGGTGACCGTGATCGTCCACCCGATCCGGTCCCCGGCTCCGATGCTCCCGTCGCGGTTCACGTCCACCGGACCGGCGGCCTTCGTGATCGCGAGCGCGCCGGCCGCGGTGGCGTGCACGGTCGCGGTCGCGGGCTTCGAGTCGACCGGGCTGCCGCCTTCCGGTGGGGTGCCGGACGCCACGGCGGTGTTGCCGATCGATCCGGCGTCCACATCGGACTGCGTCACGCGGTAGGTCGCGGTGCAGGTGACCCGCTGCCCGGGAGCCAGCGCACCGCCCGGGCAGACCGGCACCGGCGCGGCGCCGCTGCCGGTGAAGCGGGTCTCGCGGACCGTCACCGGGGCGAGCGTGACGTTGCCGGTGTTGGTCACCAGGAACGCATAGGTGATCTGCTGGCCGGCCGCGGAGACCGTGCCCGGCGTGGCCGTCTTGGCCAGCGTCAGCGCGGCGTCCGGCGGGGTCGGCACGACGACCGTCGACGGGTCCGAGGTCGGTGGCTCGGTCCCACCGGGCGGGGTGCCGGTGGCGACCGCCGTGTTCGTCACGTGCCCGGAGTCCACATCGGACTGGGTGAGCACATACGTGGCCGTGCAGACCGCTTGCTCGCCCGGCGCCAGGACGGCCACTGTGGCGCCGCCGCCCGGGCAGGACAGCGGCGAGAGCCCTCCGATGCCGGAGAACGCCGTTTCCCGCACTGTCACGGCGGTGAGCGTCCGGTTGCCCGTGTTGGTCACCACGAACGAGTAGGTGACCGTCTGCCCGGCCTCGAAGTGCCCGCCGTCCGCCGACTTCACCAGCGACAGCCCCGGCCTGCCCGGTACGGTCACCGTCGCCTGGGACGGGCCGGAGGTCACCGGGTCACCCTGTGGCGGACTGCCGGTCGCCTCGGCGGTGTTGGTCACCGAGCCGGCGTCCGCGTCGGCCTGGGTGAGGGTGTAGGTGGCGGTGCAGGTGACGGCCTGGCCGGGGGCCAGGGTGTCCGACGGGCACGCGATGACGGGCGGCGTCCCGGTACCGGTGAACGCGGTTTCGCGCACGGCCACCGAGGTGAGCGTGCGGTTGCCGGTGTTGGTCACGGCGAACCGGTAGGTGACGGTGTGCCCGGCGCCGTCCACGGTGGCCGGCTCGACCGACTTGACCAGCGTCAGCGCGGCTCCACCGCGCGCCGTGACGACCGCGGACGCGGGCGGGGTGGTCACCGTCGGCAGGCCACCGGGCGGGGTGCCGGCCGCGGTCGCGCTGTTGGTGATCCGGCCGGCGTCGAGGTCGGCCTGGGTCACGGTGTAATCCGCGGTGCAGGTGACGGTCTGGCCGGGCGCCAGCACGGGCACCACGGCGGCTCCCGCCGGGCAGGAGACCGCCGACAGCGATCCGCTGCCGCTGAAGGCCTCTTCGGTGACGGTCACGTCGGTCAGCGTCACGTTCCCGGTGTTGGTCACCAGGAACGAGTAGCGCACCGGCTCGCCCGCGGCGGCGACCGCGCCGGGGGCGGCCGACTTCACCAGCGCGAGCGCGGCGGAACGGTCGGCGGTCACCTTCGCCGAGGAGGGCGCCGAGGTGGTCGGCTCGGTCGCGCGCGGGGCCGTGCCGTGCGCGACCGCGGTGTTCTCGATCGAGCCCGCGTCGATGTCCGCCTGGGTGACCGGGTAGGTCGCGCGGCACGTCTGGGACGCCCCGGGTGCGAGCACCGCGTCCGGGCAGGAAATCGCGGGCGCGGGACCGGAGCCGGTGAACCGGGTCTCGTCGACCCCGACCCCGCGCAGCGTCACGTCACCGGTGTTGGTCACGGTGAACGTGTAGGTCACGACCTGGCCCGCGCGCCCGACGATCGTCGGCTCGGCGGTCTTGACCAGCGTGATCGCCGGGTGCGCCGGCGTCGGAACGGACACGGTGGCGGGATTCGAGGTCGTCGGGTCGGGAGAGCCGGGCTGCTTGCCGTGCGCGATGGCGGTGTTGTGCAGCAGGCCCGAGTCGACGTCGTCCTGCGTCAGCACGTACGTGGCGGTGCACGTCGTACTGGCGCCGGGGGCGAGCGTGGCGACGGGACAGACCGGCGTGGACAGGACGCCGCTGCCGGAGAACGCGGTCTCGTCGACCCCGACCTCGCCCAGCGGCACGTTGCCGGTGTTGGTGACCAGGAACGAGTAGGTGATCCGACGCCCGGCGGTATAGGCCTCCGGGTCGTCGGGGGAAGCGGACTTCTTCAGCGTCAGCGCGGGCTTCGGCGACTCGGTGGGCGTACGGGTGGACGACGGGTTCGACGTCACCCTGGTGGTCACGCCCGGCGGCAGCCCGGACGCCGTCGCGGTGTTCAGCGCGGCGCCGTCCGACTCGTCCGCCTTGCTGATCGGGTAGGGGGTCCGCGCGGTGCAGGTCTGGGACTCTCCCGGGGCGAGCGCCGGCCGGGGGCAGGTGACGACGCCGGCCTTGGCGTCGGTCACGGCGATGTCGTGCAGCGCCAGCGCGCCGGTGTTGGTGACGGTGAAGGTGTACCCGATCGTGTCACCCGCGTCGGTGATCCCGTTGCCGTTCACGTCCACCGGCGAGGCCGCGTGCTTCACCAATTGCAGGGTCGCCGCCTTCGCGGTGTTGGTGACCGTGCAGGAGACGAAGTCGCCGATGCCGATGTGCACCCGGACCGAGCCACCCGCGTCACCACTGGGCAGCTCGCTGTCCGCGGCGCCGTTGCGGGTGCAGGTCCACGATCTGTCGTAATTGGATTCGAGGCCCGAAGTGGCCGCCTCGCGCAGGGTGTAATCGCCACCGCGCGCTCCGGCCAGCACGGTGACCTCGCCGGTGGTCGCCGACGTGCCGCCCTGCGTATCGGCCGAGCCCAGCACGGCCCCGCCCGACGACGC